>DUBB01000010.1 GCA_012960535.1 Gammaproteobacteria bacterium | reverse complement strand
AGATACTCGTAGTAGGCATCGGGTTCGGCAGGTGCACTGGCTTCGACCAATACAGGTTCGCTTTCATTGGCTGCGTCTGCCACTGCTGTTTCTTCCTCCTGGGCGCAGCCGCTTATCAGGAACGCAAAAATTATGAATAATCTGATCTGTTTCATCTTGAGGCCTTTTCTTATTGTTAATTTAAGGGTGAGATAATCTTGCGACTGTATAACAATAATCCCTTTGATATAAAATTGAAAGACTCGTTGAGGAGGGAAGCGCCCATGAGCGGATGCAGGATAAAAGCCTGTTAAGCCTGGTATAGGCCTAAAGAGAGTTGATTAATGTGCCTGCTATTCACAAAGGCTTGCCATGAATTTTGTGATCGGGCAGCGGATAAGTTATCTATAACGCTGAGAGAAAAATGGGAATTTCAGTGCTCCCGGTCAGAGTAAGGTGAAGCAACGTCTGCTGGAAGAAAACTGTATCCGGAGGCAATGGCATAACCGGACTGCAGATTGCCATAAAGGCTAATGGGGTGCTTCGATTTTAGGGTGTCTTCAGTCACGGCCAGTCATAATGTTGCTGCTCCGAGAAGCACACCCGAAGGCGCTGCTCGATCAGGGTAATTCAGTGTGATCGAACGGTTGCCTGTGTAAAGCTATCCGTCGGTCGCGCCAGCAATCGGTGCACCATGAACAGCATCAGTGCTCCGCCTGGTAATAACAGCCACCATGGCAGGCCATACCCGCCAGGCAATGTGCAGATCAGCATGGCAACGCATCCAGTCAGCGATGCATAGGGTAATTGGGTGGTTACGTGATCCATGTGATCACAGCCGGTAGCAAGAGAGGACAGCACGGTTGTGTCTGAAAGCGGTGAACAGTGATCAGCCCATACTGCTCCGCACAGCACACAGGCGATGGAAGAATATAAGATGTGCAGGTGTTCGGAATCGGCCATGCCGTTAATCTCCAGTACCGCCCAGCACAGCGGGATGACCAAAGGCATGAGTATGGCCATCACACCCCAGCTTGATCCGGAGGCAAAGCCCGCGGCGGCGGCAAGTAAGAATATGAAAGTCGGCAACATCTGCGGAGACAGCGAATCGCCGAGCAGGGAAATCAGATAGGATGCCGTTTGTAGAATATTGGTTACGTCCGCCACTGCCCAGGCCATCACCAGCAACACAATACCTGTCAGCATAAACCGCGCACCAATAACCCAGGCTTCAACGGTCTCATTTAAGGTCAGCAGTCCTTGGCTTAAGGTCAGCATGAATGCGGCGATACAGGCCAGCAGTGACGCCCAGATTAACACCACATAGGCATTGGCGCTGCCAACAATGTCTTGCAGGGATTCGCCTTCACCGCTGATATACATACCGCCAATGACGCCAGCGATAAGGCAGCCAATTGGGATCAGCGCATTAACGGCACGGCAGGGTATGTCTTGCTTTTCTTCAAAATCGTCCATCTGCCGGTCGTTACTTTTTTTGGCATCGCTTCGTGTAACCGCCCCTGTGCTGCGAGCGCGCACCTCAGCTTTATACATGGGGCCGAAGTCCCTACCCGATAGAACCACGAGGAACACGAAAAAAATCGCCAGGAAGGGATAAAAACTGAATGGGATGGATTGTAAGAACAGAACGTATGCACTCTGCTGTATACCGTCTATACCATTGATGGCTTCTTCGATCAGGCCGACCTGAAACCCGATCCAGGTGGTGATTACAGCAATTGTTGCCACCGGCGCGGCAGTGGAATCCACCAGGTAAGCCAGTTTTTCACGGGATATTTTCAAGTTGTCGCTGACAGGCCGGGTGGCGTTGCCAACAATCATGGTATTGGCGTAATCATCGAAAAATATTCCCAGCCCGAGAACAGCGATGATGGTCTGGCCTCGTCGAGGACTACGCGCAAAGGGTAAAACCTGATTAACAATGCCAAGCATACCGCCATTGCGAGACACGATACCCACCATGCCACCAATGAGAAGGCTGAATAAAATAATTGCGCCGTGATCCGGATCAACCATGGCGTTGAGAACGTAGATCGTCATGGTATCAAATAAACCAGTAACAGCACCCTGCCAGGTTAATCCGTTGATTGCCCAGGCACCGATTAATAAACCGGCAAACAGTGATGGGATGACTGATCTCAAAAGGAAAGAGAGCAGGATTGCGACCAGTGGCGGCACTAACGATACCCAGGCAGGAATGACTGGGACCGACCCTCGGGCAATTATCTGGTCACCCTGGATCAGGGTTATCACGGCCTCGCCAGTTTGCGGCGCTAGTAACGATATGGGTTCGAGCTCGGAGCTCTTGTTGATGGTCGCTATAGTCTGGCCATTCAAAGCAACGCTGTATTGTTCATCTGCGAGTCCTGCAACGTTCAGTTGGGATTCAACACCCGCTAACATGATTGGCGGTAGTTTTAGCGAGACTGGCTCTGCCAGCGCAGGCGACACAGTGACCAATAAAACGACTAGCAGGCCATAAATTTTGCGGTTCATCGGGTAATTTTCCTTGTCTCTCTGTCTCTCTGTCTCGCTGTCTCTCTGTCGCTCTTTCTCTATTTTCAGGGCAGGTCGTTCTGATCTGATAAGCACCTAAACTGTGGGTATATGCTGCTTCATCCACCCGTACACTGGCATATGCCTGTCCGGAAAAATAGTATTTTTTGTTACAAGGCCGCGTGTGACCCACCTGGTGAGCTAATAGCCGGCCAGCATTATCAGGGTATGGCGCGTTGAAGGACAACAGCAGTCGCTCTGCTGAATTCTTTATTCGGCCTATGATTCAGCCTATGAGATGGTCAAGGTGATTTATTGTCTCGCGGCGCTTAACGTTGTGGACTATTTCGCAGCAGGCTGGAATAGCATATGCTTGCCGCTCACATTCAGTATTGTTTCATGATATGACTTTAATGGCAGATTATCTAATTGTAGGTGCCGGCGCTATGGGAATGGCTTTTGCTGACGTCCTGGTTCAGGAAAGCAAAGCATCTGTCATTATAATTGATCGCCGAGACCGGCCTGGCGGGCACTGGAATACGGCTTACCCGTTTGTAAGACTGCATCAGCCTTCGGCGTTTTATGGTGTTAATTCCCTACCCCTGGGGCAGAACCGAATTGAAACTGTCGGATTGAATAAAGGGCTTTACGAATTAGCCACGAGTAGCGAAGTGTGTCGATATTACCAGCTGGTCCTGGCAGAACAGCTCCTGCCGAGCGGTCGAATTCAGTTTCTGCCAAATACTGAATGGACCCCTGACGGTTCTGTGGTGTCTACCGTGACAGGGCGGGTAGTCGATATTAATGTGAAAAAAATCGTCGATGCAACTTATATGAAGGTGCAGGTCCCTTCAACGCATCCCGCTGAATTTCCTGTCGCAGAAGGTATCACCATGGCGCCAGTAAATGCGCTATCGGATCTGGCCAGCCCGGGCAGAGATCATGTCATCATCGGCGCGGGTAAAACTGGCATGGATGCCTGTTTGTGGCTATTGGCAAACGGGATTGATTCAAAGCAGATCCGCTGGATAATGCCGCGTGATTCCTGGCTGCTTAATCGTGAATTTATTCAACCATTTAAGCTCAGTGAACGCACTGCAACTGGTTTTGCCCATCAAATGCTCGCATTCGCTAACGCCAGGAACCTGGAGGAATTGTTTCAGACGTTAGAAAGTGCCGGCCAGCTTATGCGCGTTGACCCGGCTCGTTGTCCGAGTATGTACCGCTGCGCTACGGTAACTGAGTTAGAGCTTGAGCAGTTAAGGCGAATTCAACAGGTAATCCGTAAAGGCCGAGTGACCTCGGTGGCTTCCGGAAAAATCAGTCTGGAACAGGGCAGCATTGATATTGGCAAGGATAGTGTATTAATTGACTGTACAGCAGACGGGCTTGCCAACCGGCCTGCACGGCCCGTATTTAATGGCAACCAGATTACATTGCAGTCAGTACGCACCTGTCAGCAAGTCTTCAGTGCCGCTTTCATAGCGCATATTGAGGTTGCAAAATCAGATGAGAGTGACAAAAACGAGATTTGCACACCGGTGCCTCACCCTGATACTGAAATCGATTACTTGAGAACATCATTAGGAAATGCAAAAAACGGGGCGTTTTGGGCTGCTGATCCAGACATCAGCAGATGGCTGGCAGATTCTCGTTTGGACGGGTTTAGCCAGGCTGGAATAAAACCACCACCACCAGACAGGGAGCAGCAGGCGCTTGGCTTGAAGGCATTGCAGAATCTGCAGCGCCTTATAGAAGAGGCAGAAAACAGCGCAGCGAAGCCTGCTTAGTTTTAAGGCAGTGTTCAGGTTTGTCGTGGATCAGAACGGGCCAGTCGAGTATTAGCCCCTTTTTAGGATAAGTCAGGATAAGTCAGGATAAGAAGGAATAAGAGGGGTTTGTGTGCTATTGCTCCGCTCTGATTGCTTCGCTGGTAGAAACCCAATTCCCACGGGAATCAGCGGCCTGTAACTTGACCTCAAGGGTATTTTTGAAATTCTTTCAACGCTCTCGACCGGTGCTTAGGTCAGGGCAACTGGCAAAGGCCTTTCATGCGGTATCAAAATATCATTCTTTTTGCTCTGATCCTGGTCTCCGCGATGACGGTATTGCTGGCCGGGCCTATTATCAGTTTTTTTATTCCTGTGATGCATGCGGAACTGGGTATACCGCTGTTCTATTTTGGTTTGGCCATGTCGGCCCGGCAGCTTGCTTTTGCTTTTTCCAGCCCGTTATTAGGCCGTGGTATTGATCGCTTTGGAGCAAGACCCATATTACTGGTGGTCAGCGTTATTGCTGGTGTTGTTGTGTTTTCACTTAGCGCGGTTGAAACCCATTGGCAGCTTATATTGATGGTTGGGGTGCTTGGCTTGATCGGCCTTCAGGGTGCCGGTGGGGATCTTTACGGTTCCGTGGTCGTTGCCAAGTGGTTCAAGGTAAACCGGGGTCGTGCAATGTCGATCATTTTCCTTGGGATGCCCTTGGGGATCTTCTTTTTTACACCGCTAACGCAGTATGTGATAGCTGACTTTGGATGGCGGTTTGCATGGCAGGCGTTTGGCATCAGCGGTGCCTGCCTGTTGTTCCTGGCAGCGCTTCTTCTGCGACCGGCGCCTCTAGAACCTAAACACCCCGACGTTTTCGAAACGGCGGCTAATGAAATGCACACCAATAAGCCGCATCAATGGACACGATCAGAGGCGGTCAGAACTGCAGCATTCTGGAAGATCTCAATCAGTTTCGGAATATTAATGTTTACTATCAGTACCGTGGCGGTGTTCAGAGTACCTCATTTCATAGACCAGGGAATTACCACTGAATGGATTGCTGCCGCATTTTCACTCGAGGCACTTATTAGTGCCAGCGTTGCCATCCCGGTAGGAATGCTCATTGATCGATATCCGATTCGCTATCTCACTGCAATTGGTTATTCTTTTGCCATCGCGATGCTAATGCTCACCATTTATACCAACACCAGAATAGAACTCTTTTTTGCCACAGCGTCGTTTGGCCTTGGCGCCGCCAGTGTAATTATTCTACAGAATGCTATCTGGCCAGCTTATTTTGGGTCAGAGCATATCGGCTCGGTACGGGGATTGGCCATGCCGATCACCCTGTTGTTTGCGATATTAGGCGCGCCTATTGCAGGATGGGTGCGTGATTCCACAGGATCTTTTGTACCCATCTGGTGGGTCGCTATGGCTGCCATGACGATTAGTATTCTGCTGATAATAACGACTAGGCCGCCGGCGCCAGTCGATTCTGGATAAGATTGCGACGCTAGCGGTGGAGAGCCAGAACATTTGTAACCGACAGCAGGTCTGTTTCCTGGGGTTACCAGAAGTCCCTGCTATCCTACCCTGACTTTGTCCAAGTAGTCATTTTAGGGCGACGGCTGAGATATCTCGGCCGCCGCTACTGTGAGGTTATGACCCAGGTCGATGCAAGACCTGTTCAACAAAGGCAGAATCGCCCCGGCAGGAAGCATACGATACATTGTAATCTCGTACTGCACGCCAGCCTTCATCATTGTTGTACCAGGCCTGGCGAACCATCAGGGCCGCCACATCCGGGTAGACATTGACGTGCGCGAAAGCGCCTGGGGCGTGCGCACCGCCAATCTGGGGGAAAAGAATGCCCCAGGCAATGTTAGATATGCCCTCCGGGTAGGCTTCGGCAATCTGCTGATGCTTGGCAATCAGCTGATCAGGCGAAACGCCTTCGTTACGTGTGCACCAGTTCTGGGTGACGATTCTGTCATTATCCGTGTAGATTGCAGGGTCCCGGTACTGCATATAGAGGCTGCCCATTTTTACGTGGCAGACAGCCGTATCCTGCCAGGCAGCCGCCAGTTTCTGGCCATCGGGAGTTCCCAGCCATTTATCCCAGCCGTTACCAGAGGTTTCATAATCAGAGTAGAGATATTCGACAAAATCGTAGCCAGGATTGTTGGCATCGGCATGGGAAAACAGAGGTGTCTGTCTTACAAAGGTGACCTCGACGTCGTGTTTTTCTGACCATTTGAAATATTTTTGGATAATTTTATCGTAGTCGGCCAGGGTCTTTCCTGGATTGAGATTACACAGTTGTATCTGGGTCGAGAACGGACTGGTCAGTGCTGGGGTTTCATTTTGATGCTGATCAGCTGCAAGCGTTAAGGAAATAAATAGGGTACAGGCGGTACAGAATAGTTTGGTGGGGTTCATGGGAAGCTCCTTTTTTAGTATCTTTCTGAAATTAACATGTGCTGCCAGGAAAGGCATTGATAGTTCGATTCTGGTTAGATGAAGCCAGGGCATGCCAGAATAGTTGGCGCAGTCGTCCACACCTGTATGGCTTTGGTGAAGTGCAAGCTCGAAGTTCTCAGATCAGGTGCCGCTGTGGTTTTGCAGGGAGTGGGCTGGCGTGTTAGTCCTTTGGAGAAAGAGAAATAGGGTGGTTTATGCTTGCCATGTCCCGGTAATGACCATTCATCTCATACCAGAAAGCGGAGTGGATACCCAGACACAGCAGGGTAATTCATCGTATGCTTATTAAATCATTAACCTGTTTGCCAGGAGTAATTCGATGAAAACCTATGCCTACTGGAATGATCACCGGTCAATGCCGCCGCCTGCCTATGCTGAAAAACCGGCCTTCGTTGATGTGGCTATCATCGGTGCTGGGTTCACTGGGCTGTCAACAGCACTCGCCCTGGCTAGAGGCGGGAGAAGCGTCGCCGTAATTGACGCCGGGGAGCCGGGTTCGGGTTGTTCCAGCAGAAATGGCGGTATGATAGGGCCGAGTATGCACAAGCTTGGGTTGCGAGGGTTAACAGCTAAGTACGGTGATAAGCGGGCTAAAGATATATTGGCGGAAGGCCTGCGAGCTATCGATTTTTTCCGTTCCTTCCTCGCCACTGAAACAATTGAATGTGACCTACAAATGAGCGGTCGGTTCCGCGGTGCCATGTCGGACAAGGACTTCCGGGTGCTAACCGCTGAAGTCGAAGACCTGAAGAAAATCCCGGGCTTTAAAGCAGATGTTGTGCCGTATAGTGAGCAGCATCAGGAAGTGGGTTCTGACCTGTACCGAGGCGGCGTTGTTTATCATCAGGACGGCGGCCTGAATCCTGCCAAGCTGGTAGATGCCCTGTGCCGGAAAGTAGCAGACAGTGGTGGGTTGATCATCAGCAATACGCCTGTCCAGGGATGGAACCGGGAAAAAGATGGATACGAAGTCAGAACCGCCAGCGGATCGCTAAGAGCAAAAGAGATTGTTGTCGCGACCAACGGTTACACACCCTATGCATTCAGAAAATTCAGAAGACGTATTATTCCCATTCGCTCTGCCATCGCTGTGACGGAAGAACTTGATACAGATCTGATAGAGCGCCTGTCGCCGCGCCGACGAATGCACGGTGACACGCGTCGGCTGGTTGTTTACTACCGCAGGACGCCCGATGGAAAACGTCTGCTGCTAGGCAGTCGAACACAGGGGCCGCTGGACCAGTACGATCAAATTGCCGCTGCTATCAGAAAAACCTATACACGAATTTATCCTGAACTTGAACCGGTACCCTTCAGCCATTGCTGGGCGGGTACGGTGGCCTATACATTTGATCATGCGCCGCACACGGGTACGCTCGATGGGATTCACTATGCCATGGGCTATTGCGGCTCCGGCGTTGTTCGCAGCGTTTATCTCGGTACCCGGCTGGCCGGTAAAATGCTCGGTAGGGCAGATTCACAGACAGCCTTTGATGAGCTGCCTTTTACCGCACCTTTTTATTACTGGGGCTATCCTCTGGGCTTGAACTGGCTCATGAAGTGGCATGCGCTCAGGGATAGGATGATCTGAGGGCTGCGTGCAGTGGCCGATCTAGCATCGCTTTGCCTGGCTTCTTGCCATGAGGTTACACCCCGTTTCAACTGCTCTCGAAGATGTTGTGGCAGGGGCATACCTTTTCCTGCGGTCTCTACTTGTTGACACCGATTTACTTGCCTCGACGCAGTATGCGGCCGGGTCTTGCTTTAGTGGCTGAGCCTTTGTCGAATGCGAGTGTGCCGGATACCCAGACTTTGACAACACCCTGAGACAGCGCCTGCGGATGCTTTAGTGAAGCCCTATCACGGATGCTGTCTGGATCGAACAAGACCAGATCGGCAAAAGCACCTACCCTGATATCGCCTCTTTGGGTAAACCCCATATTTTTTGCTGCATTCGAAGTCATACGTTGAACGACTGCTTCAACATCCAGAACCTTCATCTGTCTGGCAAATTTTGAAAATACCCGGGGGAAAGCGCCAAAGCCGCGTGGATGACCCGTATAACTGCCATCCGTGCACAGGTTGATATGAGGCCAGGTAAGCAATGCGGCAATATCCTTATCGCGCATGGAGCGGCCCATAATGCTCTCTGCGCTCTGGCCGTCATGATCTTTGCTCCAGGCGGCCGACTCTTTCATCAGGTAAGAGACAGTCTGGGCTTCACTCAGGCCTTTCAATTCTGCGATCTCTTTAACGCTTCTGCCTACAAAGGCGGGCTCAGGTTGATAATGAGTGAAAATAATACCGTCCGCTGGTGTTAATTCGTCCAGGACGAATTGAATCTCTTTTAGATCATTGGCATCTCGATCGGGCAGGAGCACCCAGATGGTTGATTCCCAGTATTCGTATGGATAGATGTCAGCTGTGATGCGTACGCCTTGTGAGCGTGCCTCATCAAGACGGCTCAGCAATCGTGCTGTTTTACCCCAGGAAGCCTTTGCCGCCAGTTTAAGGTGAGATATTTGAACAGGCATGCCGGTAACACTTCCAATTGAGATAATTTCATCGATAGCATCCCAGAAAAAACGGTCCTCGCTCCTGATGTGCGAGATGTAGCGACCGCCTGCGTCAGCGGTGTCTTGGGCCAGGGCAATAATTTCCATCGCATCAGAATGAAGGCCGGGTTCGTATTCAAGTCCTGTGGACAATCCAAGTGCACCAGCGGAAAGCTCCTGGCGCAAGAGTTCGCGCATCTGTGAGAGTTCGTCTTCTGTTGCCAGTCGCTTGAAATCTTCGCCCATTACCCGATGTCTGAGTGTGTTATGACCCACATAGGAGGCCATGTTGACACTTGCCGGTTTGTCTTCATATTGGCTAAAGAATTTTTCCAGTGGAAACGAATGACCGCCATCTTGCCCGACCACGATTGTGGTAATACCCTGGGAAAGCAATGGAAGTGCGTCTCTGTTTGTGTCAAGGCCGTAATCGTGATGGCTATGTGTATCAATAAAGCCGGGTGCGAGAGTAAGTCCGCCAACATCGATGATCTGTTCACCGCTGGTTTCTTTAAGATCGCCAACGCCTGTTATCCGCTCCCCTTTAATTCGGACTGAGCCCATGATAGCAGGCGAACCCGAGCCATCAATAATCTTTGCATTGGTTAACAGTATCGATGCATTTGCGCTTACCAGCGCTGTAGACAGAGTAAACAGAAAGACAGTAACAATGAATTTATTCAATGATTTAAATCCTGAGTTCGAACAAAGTGTCAGAGTAAGGTGTGATGGTAGCGGAGTAAAGTGCTGGAATGCATTGCGTTAATGCAGTCACAGGCCAGGTTCTATTTTGAGTTTGCAGACCAATGCGTGGTTGGTTCTATCTGGCCGTTCGGGCATGTTATTTGAGGTCGTGTTGTAGACCATGATGCAGGCTCCGGTGGTGATAAAAAAATAAAATCAACCTGTCGTAGTCTCTCCCAACAAATCAACTGACTAGTCGTTAATCCTGTGCTGATGGAAATGCGTTGACTGCTATGTCACTTGAATACCAGAATCGAACTATCATTGCATGGTTAATTTGATAGTGCTGTAGTTAGAAGTCGAATTTTCATTTTTGGAGATCATCTGTGAAGCTATCAAATAAAGCAGTTTTAGGACTTTGTTCGTTGTTGGTAATGGGCATTGCAACGGTCAGCCGGGCGGAACCGGTTATGAACCTGATTACGGTGAATACTCAGGATCCCATGGGGTATGCTAACTGGGCTCGAAACAGTTCTCCCGTCATTGCTAAAAGCAATAACGCTATGGCGATGGGTCTTTGTGTGCCTCGAGCAGGCGCAGAGGTTATGGGTGATGTTTTTCTGTGGAGCTTCTTCGATTCGCAGACCACCGCCTGGAAAGTGAGCCCCGTGAATCCGGTAACCGTGGCAGAGGTGGCAAAGATGGAAGTCGATAGAACCATACGCTATTGGGATAACTGGCGTATGGTTCGTGAAGGGGCTGAATTGTGGTCGAAAAGTTATCTCTGGAACGTGGTAGTGAAGACCAGTGATGTCCCGGGTTATTTGAGTGCTTTAGACAAGCTGATGGCTGAAATGAAAAACAATGGCTTTGGAGATATTGTTCTGCAGGCTTTTGTGGCAGATACGGGCAAGTGGTCTGGTATGGTCATGGTGTCCATGTCTGCCAAATCTGCCGAGCGTCTAGGTAACGCGCTCGACGCGAGAACACAGCCCTGGTTTGCCAAAGTGCTGTCAGATTTTGGCGGTATCCGAGAGTATCATCATTCCTGGGCGCTGGATTGCGAAGTTTATTATAGGCAGGAGCAATAACGCTGAGCGTGACGGGCAAGAGGACCTCGAGTCGAGCCAAGCTCGTGGGCCGACCTTGCCCGAAGTCATGATAACCAATTGATTCTGAACTAAAGGACCCGGCTCACTGGAAAGACCAAAGCTGCTAACCCATTATCCTTGCGCTACAAGTCTCCGGCACAGGGTTAGCTGTTGGCCCGTTTGATGGTCTTCCCGGTTGAGGTTCTAGCAGCAGTTTAGTTCGGGGTAGTCTGCGCAAGGCATGTGAAATAGTGACTTTCCCCTTGTAGTGTCATATAACAATGGTTGCTGTACGGGGAATGGGGTTAATGGCTGTAAATTCGAAAGAAAGTGCAATGCGCAGAGTTGCTGCGACCTCCTTGGCTGGTACCAGTATTGAGTGGTACGATTTTTTTATCTATGGTACGGCAGCCGCGCTGGTTTTCCCCAAGGTATTTTTTCCAGAAGATTTACCGCCCCTAGTTGCCCTCATTGCTGCTTTTGGCACTTTTGCTGTTGGTTTCATTGCGCGACCCATCGGCGGTGCAATATTTGGTCACTATGGTGATTTGTTTGGAAGGAAAACAGCCCTGGTTACCGCGTTGCTGATGATGGGCGTTGCTACAACAATGGTTGGTTTTCTACCAACCTATAGCACCATTGGCATAGCAGCGCCGCTTTTGTTAACGCTGCTAAGATTTGTTCAGGGACTGGCCGTGGGAGGTCAGTGGGGTGGTGCCATGTTACTGGTGACAGAAAACGCCCCGCCAGATAAAAGAGGCTTTTATGGCGCTTTTGCCCAGGCGGGTGCGCCGCTGGGCCTGGTCTTGGCCAATGTTGCCTTCCTGGTGGTCGGCGGCTCGCTTTCTGATGAGGCCTTTATCAGCT
The DNA here is from genome assembly GCA_012960535.1 of Gammaproteobacteria bacterium. Taxonomy (GTDB): domain Bacteria; phylum Pseudomonadota; class Gammaproteobacteria; order Pseudomonadales; family Azotimanducaceae; genus UBA9926. The sequence continues at coordinate 141,662 of DUBB01000010.1, read as the reverse complement.
GGGGCTGGCGAATTCCTTTTATTTTAAGTATCGCGCTTATTGCGCTGAGTCTCTATGTGCAGTTAAGCCTGGAAGATACGCCTGCTTTTCGAGCCCTCCAGGAGATTCAAGCTGAGCGAACCGAGCATGATCATGAAGGTGACCATGCTGTTAACGCGCCGGTGAAACGCTCTCCTATCCTTGAGGTGATTCGGTTGCAGCCCAGAGAAATTGTACTGGCCGCAGGCGCTTTTCTGGCCGTGCAGGCCACCTTCTACATATTGGTCGTTTTTGTTGTGGCTTATGGCACAAACTCCGCCGGGCTGGGCCTTTCAAGAGACATGATGTTAACCGTGGTGCTGATTGCTTCGCTGGTTCAGATCCCGGTGCTATTTCTGGCTGCGTCGTATTCTGATCGGCACGGCAGACGTGGAATTTATATGTTAGGCGCCATATTGGGCGGCTGCTGGGCATTTGCGTTTTTTCCTTTGATCGATACGGGCGAGTTCGTCTGGGTGCTGCTAGCAGCCTGCGGAGGACAGATCTTTGTAGGTCTGATGTATGGGCCTCAGGCTGCGCTACTTACCGAGCTTTTTAGTACCCGGGTTCGATACTCAGGGGCTTCGCTGGGTTATCAGCTTGGCGCTATCTTTGGTGGTGCCTTTGCACCCATTATAGCAACAGCCTTGTGGAGTGAGTTTGGTACTGTCTATATCTCGTTGTACATCGCATTTGTATCGGTACTGACACTAGTCTCAGTGTTGTTGCTATCAGAGACCTCAGGTTCCGAATTGGAGCACGCCTAACTGAATTCCGACTTTAGCGTTTGTTCGGAGGGTATCAGGTTGGCGGGGTTTGAGCCGATAGCATAGATATTTCCTCATCCTCCTGCGCAGGGCGCCCGGTCAGCAGAACAGAAATTGGGTGCTTTCTGGTCTAGCTATCAAATATGGATCTTGGTGACTCGAAATGTGTATAGGGAAGGTAGCCTTTCCGCCTGTATGAAAAGTAGGCTACATGTCTGGTATTAGCAGATAGGTTAGCCATTCCACGGTGCAGAATTCGATCGTCAAATATCAGGCCCGAGCCCGCACTCATGGCACTTGAGCAGTATTCTGGCTCTGCCTCGCAGGCCCCGTTTACCAGCAGAACAGGTGAAGTTCCTGCATGCTGGTATACCAGTTGGTCCGATACCAGCGTTGGGTTGGCCAGGTGATTACTCAGCACGTGCGAGCCGCGTGCAAGCTCGGTAGGGCCCATAACCAGAGGTAGGTCAGTTAGTGCAATGAGCACATTAATAGCGTGTGCTGGAAGGTGCTCGGTAGCCTCGTGAGGTGAATCTATGTGCCAGTGTTGTTCCGGGCTAACAGGCTCAGAAGATACCACACCACTGAATGCGTGTTCGGCATCCTGTCCCAGAATATCAGTGATGAAGGTCCACCAGGGCATCTGCTGGTGATCAATTGCAAACTGGTCGGATGTAATGGGGATATCCCATCGACCCGGCGAGCGCTGCACGATCTCCCGATAGCCGGCACGGCTGCCAATACCGATCTTTTTTGTACCCAGGCTTTTTTTTATGTCGGCTTCGATCTCGCGAGACACCTTTAATAAATGCTCAGTTAAAGCGGGCTCGCACAGCCGATGCACCAGTGAAAAGCCATCGCTCTCCAGTTGCGACAGTACCTGCTTATTCTGTTGTTGCTGGTTTGTAAGATCCACTATGCCCCCATGAACTATGACTTCATTTAATATTTTCAGTATTTAGTGCCAGTGCCATCACTCTCAGTCACTGTGGCTCTGCTTGTTCGCTGGCGTCTGCATTTGTTGGGAGCGGTATTTTCCGTTATTTGCTGTCCGAAAGCCATTGGTGCAGTATTGAATGCCTGACATTCAGGGCTGTGGCTTTTCCTATTGAGTGAAGAAGCGATTTAGCAGACGATCGAGGCGTGACGCTATTTGCTGGAGGCGCACGATCTCGATGCAAAGGTAGCGGCTTGTGCACAGCAGGTATTTGCAGTCAGGAATGCCATTCGATTTTAAAAGAAGCTTTTAAGGGGAGTTATATGCAGGAATTTTCTGACCGTGTTGCAGTGATAACGGGGGCAGCAAGTGGGATTGGCCTGGGCATGGCACGGGCATTTGCTGCACGGGGTATGAACCTGGTGCTGGCGGATCTTGATGAGGCCGCGCTCGCCCGGACTGTGTCAGAATTTAGTGAGGCTGGTATAAGAGCGGTCGGGCGGCGCTGCGATGTATCGAAGTTAGATGAAGTTGAGGCGTTGGCGGACAAGGCGATTAAGACCTTTGGTAACATTCATGTAGCGTGCAATAACGCGGGCGTTGGAATTCCAACATCTGCTCGAAGAATGAAACTGGCTGACTGGAAATGGATCATTGATGTGGATCTGTGGGGACCCATCTATGGAGTTAAAGTATTTCTGCCGCTGATAGAGGAAGCAGGGGAAGGGCACATCAATGCCACATCCTCCATGGCAGGCTTGATCTCCAGTCAGATGATGGGTGCTTATAATGTAGCCAAGCACGGTGTGGTTGCGCTAATGGCTGCCACCGAACGTGAGCTTCGGTCTAAAAAAAGCCCGATCACGGCATCGGTTCTCTGTCCTGGCCCGATAAACACCAATATCAGCCGGAATTCTGTTGGATTTCGTCCTGGCAAAGCTAAACCAAAAGCGGATGGTGAGAAGGCAGGCAAAATGGCGCGTAATATTCAGGCTGGCCTGGAACAGGGGATGGATCCCAATGAAGTAGGCGAGTTAGTCGCCCTGGCGATTGCTGAAAACAAGTTCTGGATACTGACCCATCCCCGTTGGGCGAAAGGTGTGCAGAATCAGCTTGATGCTCTGCGGGACGATCAGACCTTAACGCGCGCCTGATGCTCGGGTGACTAGCAAGGCCTGCTGCCTGTCTGGGGCAATGCGGGCTCAATCAGTTGATAACGCCAGTTGCATAGGCCTGAGCAATTTCCTCGTCGGTCAGGCCTAATTCTGCTAACACTTCAAAGCTGTGTTGACCCAGCATGGGCGCAGGTCCTCTGGGACCATTGTCATAACCCCTGATTTTGTATTGGTGACCGGCATAAGGTATGTGACCCATGGCTTCGTGATCTAGGTACTGATAGAACCCACGGTGACCGTATTGCTTGTCCGCCAGCAGGTCACTACTTCGTTGCACGATTCCGGCTGGAACCCCTGCGCTTTGCAAGCTTTGCATTACTGTTTTCGCAGAACGAGACTGTGTCCATTGGGTGATTACAGCATCAATTTCATCGTGTTGATCGAGCCGGTCCTGCAGGGTTGCAGTCGCTTTATGAGCAAAATCAATCTCTTTGCAGAGTGCTTGCCACTGTACATCGTTGTCGACAGCGATGGCACACCACCGGTCGTCTCCTGCGCAGAGATAACAACCCTGTGGCGCCGCATGCCTGGAGCGATTGCCGAGCCTTGAAGCGGACACATCATTGACCTGGAAATCCAGTAGCTCCGGCGCCAGAAAGTGTAGTGAGGTTTCAATCTGGGCTACATCAATGAAACAACCGCGACCCGTTCGGCGCCGATAATCCAGCGCTGCAGCGAGCAGCACCGAGATGAATCTTGGCGCAATGGTATCGGTATAGGCAACCCACGGGCCACTGGGCTTTTTATCTGGCCAGCCGGTTACCTCATAAAAACCTGCCAGGGCGGCAGCATGGTAACCATAACCAGCAAGCTGAGCTGCGGGCCCGGTCTGACCCATGAGGCAGGTGCTGATCATGATGATTTCTGGATTGAGTTTTTGTACCTGCTCATAACCAAGCCCCATACGACCAATTGCACCTGGGGCAAAGCTCTCTATCATGACATCTGAATCGACGATAAGTTTCTTGGCAATTTTGATGGCATCGGCGGACTTCATATCAAGGGTGAGGCTTCGCTTTGAGGTGTTGAAATTACCGAAAAACTGGGAATGGTTAATATCGGGTTCTCCGGCAAAGGGAACACCACCACGCAGTACATCAGGCCTGCTTTCTGATTCTACTCTGACCACGGAGGCGCCATGGTCAGCAAGATATTTGGCTGAAATAGGGCCTACTCCGACCCATGAAAAGTCTGCCACCTTAATTCCATTAAATGGCAGGTTCGTGCTGTCTTTAACAACCGGATAGTGTTTTGGTTCAGCTGGTTGCTGCAGCCATTGGCGAATTTCAACCTCGTGCTGATTCAGTTCTGGTGCTGGGTAACGCACCGATAGAGGTGATGACGATGGCTTACACCAGAGTCCGGCACTGCGCACGGTATGACCATTAGGTAGTTTCTCGGTCAACCAATAGTCTCTTACGTCAAGGTGCTGCAGGGCAAGTAACTCCCTGAGCGTGTTAACCGGAGTGAGTGTAATGCCCTGTTCGAGGCCAAACTGGTAGAGTTCCTGTTTGGTATGTTTGATAAAAAAATCCTGGCAGATTTTTATACCCTGCTTTAAGTTTAGCGGCTGGGCGTTGGGGTTTCGAATGTTCTGATCGTATTCAGTCCAGTTGATATGCCGATAACTGTCGTCGATGACGCCGTCTTCAATCATCCAGGGCAGGCATCCCAGGATCACTTTGGACATGGGCAAGGCAACGATAAATCCATCTGAGGTTGGGTGTACCAGCTCAACAGGATTGGTCATGTTACTCATATAGGAACCAGATCGTTCAAAATCAAATCCCTGAATAGCGTAGGCATCCATCCCGTTGAGCATGGTCCAGGTCATGCTGCATTGCGCCGATACATCGACAAATTGCGCATCACCATCTTTGAGCATCCTTTGATGAGCCACCAGGGCGCCCGCGGCAGCTTCAACACCGGTGTGCCGCCAGACCTGGGGAGTCGAGACTCTTAGCGGTGCTCGCTCCGGTATACCCTGCAGTGAAACAGGTCCTGCCATTGCAGCTATGACCAGATCATTACTGATTAAGTTGGCATGCGGGCCGTCGATTCCGAACGCTGACACGCTGACATAAATAATGCGTGGATTAATAGAACGGGCCTCGTCAAAGCCCATACCGAATTTATCGAGTTCTGATCCGGGCGCAGAGACAAAGATAAAATCCGCTCGACCAATGAGTTCCTCCAGGTCAGCTTTATCATTGGCAGTTGCTGGATCCAGTACGATAGATCGCTTGTTTCGGTTGAATGCGATGAACTGCAGGCTCTTCATGTCCTCAGCTGCATTGGTCATAAAAGGCTCGCAGCGTCGGGCATCTGAACCCTGGGTTGCTTCGATGCGTATCACATCTGCGCCCAGGTCGCCCAGCAACATGGGACCGATCTCGCCGCGTTCATCGGTCAGGTCCAGCACAACATAGCTTTCTAACAAGTGAATTCCTCTTTTTGATACTCAGCGACTGCTAACCAGCGTCTGATACTAACCGACAGTGTACCTATTTTTACAACCCGCGGGACAGCGAACAGTCCATTTTGGCAGGATATCATTGAACCAGCCTGCCTATGACATGGGTTGGCGGGCACGAGGTAATAATCGATTCTCTGAGGCAACGGGTTATGGTTTACTTAACAGCATGAAACAGGTTTCATGGCGTATAAGACTGGCATTCGGTGTGGGTCAATTACCTGAAGGGATAAAGTCAGCTGCCTTCGGCTTCTTTTTGCTGTTCTATTACAATCAGGTTCTTGGTTTGTCAGGGACACTCTCTGGTGCGGCTATTTTTATTGCCCTGCTCATAGACGCGATTAGTGACCCATTGGTTGGCTCCCTGTCTGATGCGACTCGGTCTAGATGGGGCCGAAGACATCCGTACATGTATCTGGCCGCGGTTCCCTTTGCTGGCTCCTTCTATCTGCTATTTGCGCCACCTACCGGCCTGGAGGAAATGGGCCTGTTCTGGTGGTTGACGATATTTTCTATTTTGACACGCACCTTCATGACCTTTTATTCGGTGCCGCATATGTCCATGGGCGCCGAATTAACCAATGACTACGATGAGCGGACTCTGCTGTCGTCTATTCGCATGGTGCTCCAGTTGGTGGGGATGTTCGCGGTACTCATTGGCGGTCCGGTTGTGTTTTTTGCGGCAACGCCGGAATTCGAAAACGGCCAGCTGAATCCAGATGCTTATCCACCTTTTGCTCTGGCCGGGTTTTTCATTATGGTGTTTGGCGTCTGGGCATCGGCGCTGGGCACACATAGTCAGATAACTAAATTGCCACAACCCGGGCCTGATGATATTTTCTCGCCGGTACTGATGGTCAGGGATATGACCCGTGCTTTTAAGATTCCTTCTTTTGCGTCACTGGTCTCGGCTTCGATTATTGCCGGCATGAGCCAGGGCATGGTTCAAGCGCTTATTATCTATACGGGGACTTATTTTTTTGAACTTTCAGCCACGCAGATGACTTTTCTTTTTACCGGTGGGGTCGTGGGTGTCGTTAGTGGCGCCATGCTGACCAGCCCCTTGTCTAAATTCATCAAAGAGAAAAAGCACCTCTATATTGCTGGCCATTGCTGGTATGCCGTATTTACCTCTTACGTTATCATTTTGCGCCTGCTGGATCTGTTGCCCTCGAATCAAGACCCCCTGATTGCCCCGCTCTACATCATAAGCGGGGCAATCTCCGGGGTGGGTCTTGGCGTCGCTGTGACGCTTGGCGCGTCAATGATTGCAGACATAACTGACGAACACGAAAGACGTCACGGTAGAAGACAGGAAGGCATTTATTACGCTGCTGCCTCATTTGCCGGTAAGGCTATTGGCGGTTCCGGTGCCATCTTTGCAGGCCTTATCATCGATTTCGCGGGCATTCCAAAAGGTGCAGCCCCATCAATGGTGTCCGCTGACGCGGTTGTCCGGTTTGGCTGGGCTTTGGGTCCCGCAGTTATCATCCTGACCGCAATGGCCATTGCCTGCATTAGTTTCTATGGGATCAGCCGGGCGCGTCATAAGGAAATACTGCAGGAGTTAAAGACATTAAGGTAGGTAACGGGGTCGCTTAACTGAAAATTACCGGCCTAGGGGTTTTCCGATGAGGCGTTAATCCTCGCTCCAAGCATCTGCACTTTGTATGGAGGCAGCGTAGGGCTTGCGTGCAAACCAAAGAAATAGCACCCCAAGAAAGCCGAAGCAACAGGTCATGATGATCATTGAATAGCGCACGCCCTCGGCACCTGGGAACAGGTATTCATTGAAGGCGCCGGCAAGTGGTGGACCAAACATCATGCCCACAGCACCGGCGAACATATAAACGGCTGCAACCCGGGCGCGAAGGTGCGGTGGTGTTATCACTGGCAGCGCGCCGGCGGCAATACCAAAAGGCGAGTTAACGGCTAACAGCGCCGGCGCGTACAGGATATAGGCCCAGGTTGCTGATGGCGCAATCTGGATGAGCAGAACGCAGGGGATCGTGGCAATACCGCCTATCATCCCGGCAGTGATATTGGCATCATGATGACCGCGTCGCTTGAGCTCTGCAGCAATATAGGCAACTATGAGTGGGCCCATTGGTCCGAAGATTACAAAGATCCATCCGAAAATCTGAGATGCTTCAGCTGCGGGTACACCATGTATTCGAACAAAAAACGTGACACTCCAGAACACGAAAGCGTAACCGGTGAGTATTAGGGAGACAAATCCGAGATGATGCCAAAGCAGAGTGCTGGCGTTGGTTCGATAGAAATGGATGAGTTGGCCAGTGCCAGTCTGAGCTATCTCTGGTTCGTTTGAGACTCGCCGTACGGGTTCGCGAATAAACAGGAACAGGCCCGCCAGCAAAATGCCGGGCGCGCCAACGTAAACAAAGGTCTGCTGCCAGGGCTTTAAAGCGCCTATCAGAGGCAGCGTTAACGGTTCTGCCTGCTGCACGATTTCTAGCACCATGCCACCAATGATAAAGGCAATGCCCGTGCCGACAATGGGTCCAATCTGGAAGATACTAAGCGCCAGGGGCACGTCTTTTCGGGGAAAGAAATCGCCAATAAGTGATGTTGTCGAAGGGTTAAGGGTTGCCTCACCGATTCCTACACCCATCCGGGCGAAGAAAATCTGCCAGTAGTTACGGGCCAGCCCACAAGCAATGGTTAGTAGTGACCAAAGGGCGATGCCAACCGCAATGATTGTTTTCCGGCTTTTCATATCGGCGAGGGTCGCTATTGGCAGAGCAGCCACAGCATAGAATAGTGCAAACACACCGTACAGCCAGCCTATTTCGGTATCACCGACACCAAGGTCTTCCTGCATCGGGCCGACCACAATGGCCACTACCTGTCGGTCAATAAAGGCGATGAGTGAAGCCAGGATGAGTACGAAAACAACAAACCAGGCGTATTTCCTATTCGGATATGGGGTGGCTGGGCTGATAAAAACCTCTGTATTGGTCGTTAAGTAAATCAAGGGTTACTCTCGCAATAAACGGACCCTGAGCGCAAGTACCGTAATAAAAAGACCTGCCTGCAATGCATTACCTGGAATTAAGCCAGGAACTTCGGTCATTCCAGAAAGAAGAAGCGGTCAGACACGCCCGATATTTGTCGGTGCCGTTACTAATGGCTATTTGGTTTGAGCTGGACTGCACTTATTTTCTGGTGAAGGCCCTGTGCTTGCGCACTGTGGGCTTGATTTGCTTCGTTCTGTTACGCCAACCAAGTTGGTTGATGAGATCCATGAGGCCCTCACCTGCAAGCACTAGCCATTGCTTTATGGATGGAAATCTACGCGAGCATTGCCTGAGCCTTTGCCCGGATCAGCTGTTGTTTGGTTACAATAAACTGCTTGAGGGGTATCAACATGAACGCATGTTTGCCCCGTTACCCCGCTGGAGCATAAACTCAACTGAACCTGTACCAGAGAGTTTCAGGAATAAGCTTCCACAATGAGCTTCAACAATGAGTCCTAAGGAGAACAGCAATGATTCGCTCAAGCATTAATGAGCGCGGTGTGGCAACCATTACCATAGACAGGCCGCAGCAGCGCAACGCCCTTGATAGTGCCGCCATGGTTGCTATAGCGGATGCCTTACATGCATTTGAGGGTGATGCAAGCGTACGTGTTGCAGTAATCTGTGGTAACGGCGGCAGTTTCAGCGCAGGTCGAGACCTAAAGGAGGCTGGATCCTTAAAGCAGGATCAGGCCCTGAATCAGCATGCTGCCTGGACTGAGGTGTTTCGACTGCTAAGGCGGTTACGCTTCCCAAGCGTTGCTGCTGTGGAGGGATTTGCGGTTGCTGGTGGGTTTACCCTGGCCATGGGATGTGATTTTGTTATAGCGGAGCGAAGCGCCCAATTCGGTGCCCTGGAAATGCAAAATGGGTTCCCTGCTGCCGTCTGTACGCCGATATTGGCGCGGTTGGCTGGTCCGCGCATTGGCCTGGAGCTTGCCATGTTCGGGGAACTGGTATCGGCCGAGAGGTTGTTTGCTAATGGTTTGATCAATCGGTTGGCCGACGGTAGTGATGGCCTCAAGGTGGTGCTGGCGGAATTTGTAGACCATATCATTGGGCTCAATGCGACTGCGGTTCGGCAGACGCTGGAGACCTATCGCGCGGCGGAAACCATGCCACTTGATCATTCGCTGACCGTCGGTATGCATCTTAATCAACTGCTCGATGCATCCGGTTCTTTCAAACGAGGTGGTGCAGCTTTTGCGGATCGCCAGCGGGGTAGAAAGGAACAGGATGGTGAGACCTAAGCATGATCGGAATTGCCAAGTGAGCTATGTCCACAGAGTTGTTCCGTTTAGTGACCCTGCCCGGGACGCCTAGGCAATGCTGATCGCGAGGCCAACACTGCCTAAAAACGTCCTGTACTGGATAAGCTAGTGGTACATCGAATAAAACAGCAAAGATGGCTTCGGGATTGCTTTAGCAGATCAAGGAAACAAATGAGATTCATTGGTTCAGGTGGGCTTTTGTGTGACAACCTGCTGATTGAAAGATTTTTTATAAAAGGCTTTACTCAATAACGGTTGAGAACGTATCTCCCTGCAGGGCACTTTATATAGGAAAGACAGGCTCAGGAGATGGCAATGGGTTTGACTGAATTCGTGCAGGTAGGCGATTTATAAGGCACGCCGGAAGTGTATTGGCGTAAAGCAGGGATGGTCCAGCCGTGGCCTGCAGGAGAAGCTAAAATGATAACAACGGGATTTGCTTTTATCGCCTGTATTGGTTGCCTGTGCGGCGTTCTGGTCTGGATCGAACAGCAGTATCCTGGGCGCTTCTTTCGCTGGTTCCCGAGTGTGGTACTGGTGATGTTTGGATCAATGGCCCTGTATACACTGGGTTTCTGGGAGATGACGGCCGAAGTTCGCAGTGCTCGCGCTCAGATCAGAGATAGCCTGATACCCGCGATGCTTTTCCTGATGTCGGTTAAATTTGACCTTAGGATCATCCGTAAACTAGGGGCAAGGCTGATCACACTATTACTCGGCTCAACTGCATCGGTCATGCTCGCTTTTATCATAGTTCAGCAGATTATGGGCGGGTTCCTGGGAGAGGAAACACCGTTGACGTTTGGTGTTATGGCTGCGGGATGGACTGGCGGAACACAGAATTTTGTTGCGGTCAAAGAGGCCTTACGGGTCAGTGATTCAGCTATGGCCTATACGCTTTTAATGGGCGCGCTTTGCTATTCAGCCTGGCTGGTCGTGATGATTGCCCTGAAACCGTTTAAATCCCGCTTCAACCTCCTTCTGAAGGCGGATAATGTGGGTTTAGACAGGGTGCTTGAAGAACTCAAAAATACCGGAAATACAGGACACCCTGACTTTCAGGCGCTTATGCTGATGCTGGGCTTGTCCCTGGGGGTGGCTGCTGTCTCGCACACTCTGGGTGACTTGATAGCGGCGAGAGGACTTCTAAATCCCATGGTTTGGGCCATTATCGTTTCATCTCTGGCCGGTATGTTTGTCGCGCCGACCCTACTGGGGAAATTACCTGGTAGTCATGAGATATCCAGTATCATGCTGTATTTTATTGTTGCTCTGATTGGTGCTGAAGTTAATTTAAGTGCGATTTTCCAGGCACCTGCCTATATTCTTGCAGGTTTCATGATTCTGGCTATTCATGGCGCGGTGGTCCTGCTTATCGGTCGACTGCTCAGAGTTAATCTCTATATTTGTTGTATTGCTTCCATTGCCAATATTGGTAGCGCTTCATCGGCTACGGTGGTTGCCGCCGCCTATGACAAAAATCTGGTGCCGATCGCGATTATTATGTCTGTTATTGGTTCAATGCTTGGTTCATTTGCAGGGCTAATGGTGAGTGAAACTATTTTGTGGGTGGGTTGATATAGCGCGGGATCAAAGATTGCTTGGCTCAGTTAAATATGGCGATACCCCCCTATTCAGAACTGCATAAGAAGCGTTGCCTGGATAGCCTGATGCGTCACCGGCTGTCAGCTGATAGGCGTCTGGTTCTGGATTCGCGGTGATCCGGTAGTTCCACTGGCTGCCTGCAGTCGGAGGATAGGCGATTGATGAGAGATAAGCCCATTGTTATGGGCGGCCTCTCTACGGGTGTTATTCGTACTTGAGATGCTCCCGGGCAACGTCAAGATCGCAGGGCGAGTGAACAAAGTCCCGATCTCTCCCCTTGTCGTAGACGCCGTACAGTTGAAATGGGCGGTCGAGATAAACTGGATCCTCAACTAATATCGACAGTTGCATGCGCAGGCCACCATTGGTTAAGCGATAACGTTCTACCACGCGCTTTTCACTGCTGGAATCAATACCTTCGGCAATGCCCCAGGTCGTTGGCAAGAAGTTGGTTGTTTCTACCACCAGTAATTGACCGTCTTCTTCAAAATGACCGAGGGACATTCCCAGAATACCGGGTTTGTTGGCACGAGCCGTGTCGGCATCCAGGTAGATTGTTCGATGCTCCGCATCGATAATTGCCTGTTCTTTTTCAATTTCTATACGATCCGCGTATCGCGTCCAGCGATAGCCATAAACGTACAGTGCCAGGGTAGGAAGCCCGCGACTCTCGCATTTCAAATCAGGATCTACTGAAGGGTCAAAGCTTTCCAGCATAGCTTTCCCCTTCGAAGATAAAGCATAACGACTATAGTCCGGCGCACCGCTGACCAGGACGCTTAGCAGTGATCGCTGATAACTCCAATTGCCGGAAAAGTCTGTGGAAGGTTGGATAGGAGAACTGGGCTTAGAATTTCCACTAGGCGCAGCTGGTATTGACCTGAACGGGTAGAAGCTCTGGCCATCCTCTCGTGTGAATTGGTCTATCAGGCCATTTTTTATATGCTCTTTTCGGTTTGGGCTGAAAACGGCGGTTACCTTGTCTCCTGCTTGAATAGAATCCTTTTTCCAGCCGTGGTTCAACATACCCGATATAGAGTGCCCCTCGAGAACCCATATTCCGAATTTGCCCTGCGTATCCATGCCGGAAACACTGATAAATATATGTGGATTTCTCCAGGTAATTGAGTCGACTGTGCCGACAACCTTCGCCTTTTTGTTGAGGTCAACCGCGGCTCTCGAATGATGCGCTGAGCTACTTGCATTGAACAGCAGTAAGACGGTAAGGCAGCTGAGTCTGAACAACATAATTCCTCCAATATGCCACATGACCTGCGGCAGTCTATCGGTCACCTGGTCCCATAATAAGTATTTCGGATGCTGTCAACAACCGTGCTAGAAGGCAGGCCCAGGCTGATTCAGTAGATTGCTTTATGAGGTCAGAATTACACAAAATTCAGTTGGATAGAGCCGTACTCTCCATAGTCTGCGAAAACGCGGTCTTCTGCCTTAACAGCGATAGGTCGAGTAAAAGAACCTGACAGGATAACTTGTCCGGGTTCAAGACCGATACCGTGTGGTGCAAAGCGCCTGCAGACCCATCGGATGCCATGGCCGGGATGACCCATGACAGCTGCCCCGAGACCCGTGTCTTCAATGTCGTCATTCAGGAACAGGGCTGCGCCCGCCCATTTCAGGTCAATATCTTCCGGTGCCATTTTCTTGCCACCGCAGATAATACCCGCATTGGCAGCATTGTCCGCAATCGTGTCATAGACGTTTCGGGTATAACCGGTTTCGGGGTCAACGCGAAGACTTCGTGCGGAAATCAGCTCCAGTGCGGGTTGAACATAAGCAGTCGCATCCATAACCTGTTCAAGGGATACGTTCTCCCCTGATAAAGGCTTTTTCAAAATAAAGGCAAACTCGCATTCGATTCTCGGATCAAGAAAGTCGGCGGCTGTAATATCAGACCCACTGGCAAATTGCATGGCATCGGTAAGAACACCATAATCCGGCGTGTTGATGTTCATGGCAAGCTGCATGGTGCGTGAGGTAAGGCCAATTTTATAACCGATTACTTTTTCACCATCGGCTAACTTGCGATCAACCCAGCCTTTCTGGACTGCATAGGCGTCTTCCATATCCATGTCGAAAGACAGGGTCAATGCTCTTATCTGCTGGCGCTCTTTTTCCGCCTGATAAAGTTGGTCCGCCGCATCTGCAATCTGCTGTTTGCTTAGCATGCTAAAAATTCCTGTGATTGAACTTAACCTGCTGTTCGAGTTCGCGCATTTCAAAGGATACGGTCACTGCCTGCTGTGCCATTAAAGGAGCCAGGTGGTCGAGCATAAGTTGCCAGAACATTTCGCCTGCCTGCATACGCGTTTTTTGGTCCCGCCCACGGCCGATTTTCATGCTGAGATTAATAAACCCTTTTGCTGGATCTCCATCGGCAACCCGGAAATGCTCGCACTTCATTGCTCTGCTTCTCATGCCCGCCAGCGGGAACAGGTCGGTTTCTGCCGCATGCTCATGCATTTTTTGCATCAGGCCGGGCAGGTCTAGTAATTGTTCTGAAAGGTTTGCTGAGTATTCGTATATAAAATGTGCCATGACTAAAGTACCGGGAATTCGACGTTAATCTGGCCGGTACCGGAACTCCCGAAATAAGGACTGATTACTTTCGCTTTGGCTTTGTACTGATTCCAGCCTAGGGCTCCCAGCAGCATGGCGGTATCGTGCATAAAGCCCTCGCCGTGGCATTTGTCCGCATACTCGGGTAACAAATCGGTAAAACGCTGCCACTCGCCATTTTCCCACATTTCGATAACCCGCTGGTCAAATTCTTCCAGAAATGGTGACCAGACCTTGTGCAGGAAATCATCGGCCATGCCGTTCTGTGCAAAGCGGTGGGAGAGGGAGCCTGAGGCGAATATGGCTACTTTGCCGTCATATTTCTCTTCAATGGCGGAACGCAGTGCCTGGCCTAATGTAGCGCTGTCCTCAAGGTCATGGACAGTGAGCAGGGCTGCGATGGAAACGACCTTGAACCGCTTGTCCTCGTTCATGTAGCGCATGGGCACCAGCGTGCCGTATTCCAGATTGAGGCTGGTATCATCGTGGGCCCGGGTGTGAACCCCGGCTTTTGTGACGGCTTCGGCTATCAGGTGGCCGAGCTCCGGATTACCATCATATTCATAAGGTAGGTTTTTGATAAAGTGGGGCAACTCATTGCTGGTATAAATCCCCTTGAAATGGGCCGCATTATTAATGTGATAACCCGAGTTCACCAACCAGTGTGAATCGAACACAACGATGGTGTCGACGCCAAGTTCTCGACACCGCTTTGAGATCTGATGGTGTCCCTCGATAGCGTGTTCTCGGCAACCCTTGTGCGGTCCATCCAGTTCGGATAAGTACATCGAGGGCACGTGGGTTATTTTTGCGGCGTAGACAAGCTTACCCATGATCAGCCTCCTTAACGACCCAGTACTGGCACATTGTGAAGATCATGGGCGACGCACACGTTCTTCGTTTCCATATAGAAATCAAAGCTGAAATCACCGCCGTCTCGACCCATACCGCTGGCCTTCATACCACCAAATGGGGATGGCAGGTTTCTATTGTTTTCTGAGTTGAACCAGAGCATACCAGCTTCCAGGCTTTTAGCCAGACGCATGGTACGGCCCACATCCCTCGTCCAGACGTATCCTGCAAGGCCATAGGGTGTGTCGTTTGCCAGTTGAACTGCTTCGGCTTCCGAATCGAATGACATGGTGGTAAGCACCGGGCCGAAAATTTCTTCTCTGGCAATACGCATCGAATTATCAGCATCGCTGAATAAGGTAGGGCAGATATAGTTGCCAGCACCCAGGTCTTCCCTGGCTTTGCCACCTACGGCAATCGAGGCACCATCCTCTCTGGCGATATCCATGTAGCTCATCACTTTCTGGAAATGCTCCTGACTGACTACAGGACCCACCTCTGTGTCTGGGTCCAGCGGATGACCAACCCTCAGATTGTTCACACGCTGTTCCAGCGCTGCCATGAACTCCGCTTTAATGCCACTTTGGACGAGTAGCCTTGAACTGGAAGTACAACGCTGACCGTTCAGGCTGTAGAGCATGAAAACAACGGCATCCAGGGCTCGATCAAGATCAGCATCATCAAAGACGATCACAGGATTCTTGCCGCCTAGTTCAAAATGCAGGCGTTTCAGGGTATCAGCGCTTTGCCGCATAATGTGTGACCCGGTGGCACTTTCCCCCACCAGCGCGACTGCCCTGATAGCAGGATGTTGTGTGAGTCGTTTGCCCGCTGTTTCACCAAAACCGTTAACGGTATTCCAGACACCATCAGGAATACCGGCATCTTTGGCAACCTCAGCCAGTAGCATGGCTGTGAGTGGCGCCATTTCAGCTGGTTTGTGTACAACAGTACATCCCGCAGCCAGTGCCGGTGCGATTTTCCAGGTTGACAACATGAAGGGCGTATTCCAGGGCGTAATGATACCCACCGGGCCCACCGGTGAGCGCATGGTATAGTTGGTGTGCGCCTCCTGGTAGAGAGCCTGGCCATTAACGGCTTCTGGCGCCTTGTCGGCGAAAAATCGGAAGTTGTCAGCGCCTCGTAATGCAGCCTGTTTCATAAACCGAATCGGCTGGCCGCAGTCCATGGATTCAACCAGGGCAATTTCTTCGGCGCGTTCGACAATCATGTCGGCAAAATGATTGAGCAGTTTCTTGCGGGTTGCTCCGGGCACATCGCGCCATTCGGCAAACGCTGCCTGAGCAGCCTCGCAGGCCCGATCTATATCCTGCTCGCTGCCGGCAACTATATCGCCCAGCGAGGTGTTGTCGGCAGGGGTCAGGTTTTCGAAAGTCTGTGCCTCGGATGGCACCTCAAACTGACCATCAATAAAATGGCCAGTCACGTTCTCACGGAATCGACGAAGGTAATCTTGCGCCTTTGTAAGATTGTCTTCATAGCCCGTCATGGATTGCTCCTGTTTGGTCAATTTACATAACATGTTAATAATAAAATCGACTAAAGGCTAGTTATACGCCGAGTTTTTTGTGTAATATATATAACAGGTTAAACATTATGATTGAGGCAGACTATGCGATTTCTTTCTTTCAAGACGGCCGATAGTTCGTCGTGGGGCATGATTAACAGTAATGGAGTCATAGACCTGGGCGGCCGGATGGGCTGCGACTTTAAGCAGGCCCTGGTCACTGATCGCCTCGATGAAGCAAAGACCCTGGCAGCTGGTTTGACGCCCGATATCGCCACTGCCGACATAAGTTATCTGCCGCCTATAGCCGGTCCGGAAAAAATCGCCTGTATCGGCGTTAACTATGCAAATCGTAATGCCGAGTACAAAGATGGGTCTGAAGCACCTAAGTTCCCCAGCCTGTTTATGCGAACGCCCGATTCACTGACAGCGCACACTGACTATCTGCTGCGACCGCCTGAATCTGAGCAACTGGACTATGAGGGCGAGATTGCGGTAATTATTGGCAAACAGGGCCATCGTATTTCTGAAGACGATGCTTATGACCACATTGCCGGGTTAACCATCATGAATGAAGGCACTATCCGAGATTGGCTGCGGCACTCGAAGTTCAATGTAACCCAGGGAAAGAACTTCTATCACTCTGGCAGTATAGGCCCCTGGATGGTCAGTGCTGATGAATTTGACGCGTCTATCTTTGAGGATATGCGCGTTAAAACCCGGGTCAATGGTGAACAGCGGCAGAATGATACCACTGCCAACATGATGTTCCCGATAAAATACCAGATCGCCTATATGTCGCAGTTCTTCAATCTCAAGCCAGGGGATATCATTGCCACGGGAACCCCCAATGGTGCTGGAGCCAGGTTTGATCCACCCATTTATTTGAAAGCTGGAGATATTGTTGAGGTGGAAGTTCAAGGCGTGGGTGTCTTATCTAATGAAGTGATTGACGAGGTTGTCTGATGGTGGCTACCGCCGGCAAAGAGCTACGCGGCTTTAGCCGTTCTCTTCCCATGGCGCTGCTTCGAGCACGGGAGGCTGTGATGAAGAAATTCATTCCGTCTTTGCGTGAAAATGACCTTTCTTCCCAGCAGTGGCGGGTAATACGCGCACTGAATGAGGAACAAGGTCTTGATATTACTGAACTAGGTGACCGCTGCTTTCTGTTGATGCCAAGTCTGTCCCGGATTATCCGGAATCTGGAAAAGCGTATACTGGTCACACGAAGCCACTCGGAGGCTGATAATCGACGATCTGTGATTTCACTGACCCTGGCTGGTGAAAAGCTATTTAAGAAAATTGCCCCCGCATCCGTGGAACGTTATAACCTCATCACGGAAAAATTTGGATACGGTAAACTGGAACTGCTTTATGAACTGCTGGATGAATTAATTGAGAAAATTGATGAAGACCAGGCGGTTAATACCCGTTGAAAATAAACCGATACAGAACGACCTAAACCTGGAAAAGCTACTTCAAAGTGAGCAAGGCGAGCACAATATCCAAATTACCTGGGAGGCCCAATGAGTCATAAAAAATCGGATGCCTATCATAAAATCAGTATCCCACCGTCTGCCCAGCCTACTGGCTGCCCTGTCGATAGCGCATTTTCGCCCTTTGATCCGGATTATCTGAACAACCCCTATCCGCAACTGGAACAATTGAGTGCCGAAAGGCCTATTTTTTTCGCGGAGCAACTGGGATATCTTGTTGTCACAGGAATGGACAATGTGATGGAAGTGCTGAAGAACCATGAGGTCTTCTCATCAGAAAATGTCCAGGACCCTGTTTTCCCGGTCTGCGAAAGGGCAAAGGCAATCCTGTCCGCAGACGACTATAACCCTCAGGCTGTGATGTCTAATAGCCAGCAGCCAGAGCATACCCGAATTCGTAAGTACACGCGCGACGGCTTTAATGCGCGGCGTATGAAACTGCTTGAACCCTATATTCGGGAAACCACCGATAGATTACTGACCCAGATTCTTGATCAAGGCGGTCCAGCCGAATTTATTTCGTCTTTTACACACCCGTTGCCCGGGCAGGTCATATTCCGGTTTATTGGCTTTCCTGAAGCTGATGATGAGAAGCTGATCTACTGGACTTCGAATCGATTGATCTTTACCTGGGGTAAGCCCACAGATGAAGAACAGGTAGAGATTGCTGAGAATATGCTCAGGTACTGGCGCTATTGCCGGGACTTTGTTGCCAGTAGAAATTTACAGCCAGCGGATGATCTTGCCTCTGAGTTGCTCGCTGCACACAAAGAAAATCCGCAAGAACTAACCTACCGTGAAGTCGAATCCATTATCTATGGTCTGTCTTTTGCCGGTCACGAAATCGTCAGCAACTTTATCGGTCTGACCCTGCAGAATGTTCTGCCCAGGCGTGACAGGTGGGAAGCCTGTTGCAATGATTTGTCACTCATACCCGGTATGCTGGAAGAAGTGCTTCGCTTTGATTCTCCTCAGATAAGCTGGCGTCGTGTTGCGACTCAGGATACCCGTCTTGGTGGCGTTGACATTCCCAAGGGAACTCGAATCTTTATCAGTCTGGGTTCGGCCAACCGTGACCCGGCGCTGTTCTCAGCGCCTGCTGAATTTAATATTGATCGCGTTAACGCCAGTAAGCATATTGCTTTCGGTTATGGCATCCATTTCTGTTTGGGCGCGCGACTCGCTCGTCTGGAAGCACAGATTGCAATTGAAGCGCTGGTGACGCGTGTTCCCAGCCTTCGCCTGGTTGATAACCAGGACTTTTCGTTTGCCCCGAATATCACCTTCAGGGGTCCTTTAAAACTTTACGCTAAATGGGATGAAACATAATGACCACAGCCCCCCTCAGTATCAGTGAGTTCATCGATCGTGGTAATTTTTCTGCACAACAGATCATGATTGTCGCGCTCTGTCTTATCTTCAATATGGTTGATGGTTTCGATATTACCGCCATGGCTGTGACGGCTCACCAGATCGGTGAAGACATGCAGTTGACTGCTGACAAGCTAGGTCTCGTTTTCAGTTTCTCGCTTGCCGGCATGATGATGGGCGCCATGTTTCTTGCAACTCTGTCTGACATCATCGGCAGGCGAACCATGATTATCATCACATTGTTGTTAGTGGGTTCGACGGTAATACTGACTGCACTGGTAAATTCGTTGCCGATGCTGATCTTCCTCAGATTTGTCAGCGGTCTTGGTGCTGGCGCCATGCTTGCCAGTGTTGCTACACTCGCCTCCGAGTACAGTCCTGAACGATTTCGAGCGTTATCAGTGACTGCGGTAACGTCTGGCTATCCCCTGGGTGCTATGATGACGGGGCTTGTTGCCAGCAGCATTGTGCCTGAATTTGGCTGGCGGGGCATGTTTGCAGTTGGTGGCACGATAACCATTGGTCTCGCGGTCGTTGCATTCCTGCTGGTTCCGGAATCACTCCAGTTTCTGTGTAAAAAACAACCCGAAGGGGCATTGAAGAAGGTCAACAGGGTGTTAGCCAGGTTTTCGGTTCAGCCTTTAACCGAGATGCCTTTAATCAATCAGTCAGACGGAGTCGTCGAAGCTGACCGCCAGGGTATCCTGCAGAAAATGTTGTCGCTACTGACCCCGGAGCTGAAGCGTTCTACCCTGATTTTATGGGCCACCTTTTTCCTTTGCATCAGCACACTCTACTTTCTGATGAGTTGGATACCCAAACTCATCATAGATCTCGGTTACCCCGCGGAGGCGGGTAACCTGGCTTTCACGCTATTTAATTTCGGTGGCGTCCTTGGAATCTTCACCTTGGGGTGGCTAGCATCCAGGTGGTCGCTATCCACGCTGATCAGCATCTTTGCAGTTACTGCTGCGGCACTGATGTGGGTATTCGCTGCTGCGGCATCATTCCAGGCCAGTCAAGCCATATTAATGACGCTTATTTTCGTGATTGGCATCAGTCTTCAAGGTGGATACACGGGCCTGTATGCTGTCGCAGCCAAAATCTACCCTATCGAGATCCGCAGTACCGGTGTTGGCTGGGCGATTGGATTGGGACGATTGGGGGCAGTAATCGGCCCGGGAGTGGCAGGTTACATGATTGCTGCCGGAATCTCGATTACTACCAACTTCCTGACCTTCGCGATACCTATGATGGTCGGTGGAATACTGGCTTACCAGTTGCGCGTCAGATAATGCCAATAGCTGATTAGATCGACATTTTAGCGCTGGCGCGGTAGCCGTGTGTTATCTCTATGATCTTCGGCCTGCGATTAATATTGGCGATGTAAGCGCTGCCGATGGGTAGTAGCCTGATCACGGCAAGCCGATTTCGAACACCCGGCGGACTGCATCAAGTCACCACCAGAGATAAAGCTCGATGAAGCTCGCTAGATTCCAGGTAAGTTTTTTACTAATCAGTTACTGCGGCGCCTGGGATTGTGCGGAATTGATAATTGCCCGCATTGTTGCGTTCGACTCCGCCTCTGGCGGCGTGTCCTTAAAGGTTCTTATATAGGCGTAAATATCCAGCGCTTCCTGATCTGACAGACTGCTTTCTGGATAGTGCGGCATCCGCTGGGTAGGCAAAGGCGGATTGAGTTCGCTACGAGCCCGCAGGAAAATAAGATAGACCGCTTCGCTCATCATGATGCCACTGACGTCATTGGCGAGATTGTGTTTACCGATGCCGTTATAGCCATGACAGGCGTAACAGCCATGGTTGTAATAAAGCGCCTCGCCCTTATCTGCATTTCCACTGATCATTGCCGGTGTGGCCGGGGCCGCTTTCAATACAGTTGATGCAAGAGAGCTCACCACGGAAATCAATAGGGTCGAAATTAGTATTTTGATCATAGGGTTTACCTAGGCTGTGTTAGGACATCGATGAGGTAAGGCTCACCGTTTCTGACGGCATCGATACCCCGTTTTAGAGCAGCAACCATCTGCTTCGGGTCACTTATTGGTCCTTCGCTTTTCATCCCATAGCCCTCGGCTATCTTTGCGAAGTTGATATAAGGATCCCTGAAGGTTGTACCAATGTGGGCCCTGTCTGTTCCCCGACCTCGGACACCTGCCATGTATTGAACATACATCAGCTCCATGTGCCAGGCGCGATTGTTGTGCATGATGATTAGCATCGGTAACTTGTGATGGGCTGCACTCCAGATTGACCCCGGCATATAGTTAAAATCGCCGTCGGCTTGAATATTAATCACGATCCGATCCCTGTCTCTGGCGGCTAGAGCGGCGCCGGTTGATGACCCCAGGCCATAACCCAGTGCAGCTGCAGGGAACTGGCCCAGGTAGCTGTAAGGCTTATCATGATCCCAGAGTTCTCGATGATGACGTCCGCTGAAATGGGTAGGCGAGGCCAGGCACCAATCCAGATCCTTGATCAAAGGCCATAGCTCAGCATACATACGAGCCAGGCTCACTGGCGTGTCATTCCAGCCGGGCCTTTTCTTCTCGATCGCCTGGCGCAGGGATTTCATTCTGAAAACATGGTTTTCTTTAGTGCTCGCCTGCAACCTTTCAGCTATGGATTTCCTGATGCTGGCTTTGAGCTGTTCTTTAACTGCACTAACAATCAAGGGGATGCTCGCTTCTGCATCAGCGCTTATCAAGGTTTCCGGTTTTGGCCCCCGCCTCAGCGTTGGATCCTCCTTCCATCCAAACCGGACACCAGCAACATCTCGTTCAATTAGCGATTTCAGGTCGGGACCCGTTATTGATACCTGTGCGGCGGCTTTTTCGAGTCCCAGATGATAGTCGTAACTGTTGTTGGATCCCGGGCCCACCAGGGGATGTCGCTGGGGGAAGCTCATAGGCCCTGTTGTTGCCGATGTTTGCACCGACGCTGCTACCAGCTCGGCCAGTTCTACTGCGCTGTTAATGCCTTCCGGCGTACGTAGCCGACCAACAGAGATGCGTGGGTTATTCGCCAGTATCAGGTTCTGGGCAATCGAATCTGCCTGTTGCTGACTGATACCACTGATTTTGGGCGGGCTATATATGGGAACCTGAAGATCACCTGCTTCCTGTTTCTGAATTTCTGAGTTTAGAACCACCAGGACGGGTGCGCACGGTGGGGTGATAGTCTGTCGATACGCTTCCTGCAGTGCCAGCAGTGTCTGTTCAAGTGTTTCGGGTTGTGCATCCCATTTGGTAAAGGGCCGTACCAGTGCTGCAATGTCTTCACCAGTATGCACTTTCAGAAAGTTGTGTTCATCATTGCCAGCCAGAACAATCAAGGGCGTCTGTCCATGGAAGGCCTGATAAATAGCCATTGATCCATTCTGAAGACCAACCGTTCCCTGTATCAGCGCGCACATCGGTTTGCCTTCCGAGCGTCCATAGCCATGGGCCATATCGACCGCCGATCCTTCGTGCAAGGCAGATATGACTTCTGGCATGCTGTTCGGCTTGTCACCGTAGTTAATCAGTGATTCCTGTAAACCTTCAAAACTGGATCCTGGATTGAGTGCTACATACTCGATTTCAAGGTCCTTTAACACCTGAACCATTAAGTCTGAAGCAGCTCGCCTTACACTCTGGACCGGTTTAGGCGGTACGGAGCTACCCACTTCCCGCTCCATTTTTTGCTCACTGGGCGGCGTCGATTTCGGTTGGTTCTTATCCGATATTCCGGTACTGCCAGCTAATGCTGCCGGGGCCAGTACCGTTGTGGCACCACCGACAACACTCGCGCCGATAAATCCCCTTCGGCTAATTCGGTTACCCTTATCCGCTGGTGTATTTGTTCGCTTATTTGCCATTGTTCGTGTCCCTGTCTGTGTTGGCACTTCGTTTCGGGTGATAAGTTATTCAGACGTAAATTAGAAGAAAGTGGATCCTGGCAAACACATTTTACCGATCTTAGATGGGTGTAGTGATTTCAGGTTTTTACTCCCCTCCCTATTAACGCTTGCTAGCCTGCCATCATCATAAGAAATATTTGCGCATAAAGCATCTTCGCCAGAATATACGCCTACCCTTGTTAATCTGCCTCGAATTTAAAGGGTTAGCGCAATTGGTAGAACGCAGGTCTCATCCATGAATAATGCCACAGGCAATGCCGATTTCCGGTGCAACGGAGTATACATCCAATGACGGCGTGTCTCCGCCACAGGTTAAATGGGCAGCTGTAGCCGCTATCCATGTCTGTAATTCCATTGAACCAATACCCCCGGCTTGTACGAGAAGGTCTTGGTCCCAGTTCCGGTACTCTTTTAAATTTCCCTTTAGTAGAACATCCAGGAATCGACGATCACTTACCTCATTTAAGCGCATGTCCTTGGCAGTACGTTCGCCACGGGTAATCATGCGGGCCCCCTCATGATGCATGGTGTCCAGTCGCTCTAGCCACTGCTCAGATGTCATGGATCGCGGGTCCTTGCCGCCTGAAAGCTGCCATGCAATGACTTGCGTCTCGCCTTCCCCAAAAGGCGGGTAATAGCGGGTGGGATGATGCGACATGCCCCCTGATGCCAGAAAGAGAACGCGTTTGTCCAGGTTATTGGCAAACTGACCTAACATCTCACCCAGTAGCATGGTCCGGCTAAAAGGTACAAAGGGTTTGGTAATACAGTTAATAAAAATGGGGACAGTGGGTATTGCATCAAGGCCGCCGGTCATTACCTGAAGTGTCTGTGAGAAACCGTGATCGATGATCATTTGATAAGAAACAGCAGGGTCAAGGTCATTAGATCGCAGGTGTTCAACGGCGGCCACAGCAATATCCTGCGGCACATCAACCTTACCGGTGAAACCACCGATATCGGCCGCCGCATTGGCAGCCAGGCCTATGCAGAAAGCAGGCATGTTATTAAGAAAGAAACCGTTGAAGTGATCACAGCCGAAGATGAAGACGAGCTCGGGATCATAATCTTCAACAAACTTTCGGCTTGCTTGAAATCCAGCTTGAATAGTATCCCATTCAAGTGGTGCTTTGTCGAAACAATACAACAGGGGGCTATGAGAAGAGCAGACAAGCGCTGTGGGCATGGAGCCTCCGTTCAGTTTTGTGAGTATTTAACCGCTACAGCGGACTTATTATTTAACACTTTTCCTTATTATGTGATTAACATATAAGTTTTGGCTTCCTGTTCAAACTTGAATGATCTGCTCGGAGATGGCTCAATCCATTAAAAATATTGAAGTATCATATAAATAATTAATATTTTATTAAATGCACTATCTCATATAAGTTGTTTATTAGTTAGCGTGGCAACAAAGCTTGCCAGATTGGCCAGACAAGTAAAAAAGGACACATACACGCGCCACAGTAAAAGTTGTCTGTGGACAAAAACCAACAATGTTAGCCTCAACTTCTCTATACTATTGCTGAGTCCTAACGGTAATACTAACTCAAGGAGTTCCCAATGAGCTTTTTGGCAAAACCTGTCTTTTATGGTACGCGAAATATCAAGGTCCTTACTGTCGTTTTCTTCTTAATGCTTCTGGTGCGGTTCGACAGTGCATACGCCCACCATTCGCACGCTAATCTCGATAGAGAAAACATCCTAGTTAACAAGGGTACCGTCGTTAAGTATGGTTGGAGCATGCCTCATGTGTATATCAAGGTAGATGCGCCCAACCCGCAGGGCAAGATTGTTCGCTACAGTATTGAGATGATACATCCGCCTGGTATGTTGGAGAGGGGCTGGACCAGGAGGTCATTGAAGAAAGGTGATGTTGTAACCTGGAGTGGCGCAAGTGATAAAAATCCGAGCCGGTACTACTCAGGTTTGAATTGGCTGGAAAAATCTGATGGCACCAGATTGACTCTGAAGTTGCACCCTGAGGCTGTAATACCATCCAGAGATTTTTCAGGTCTGTGGTCCAGGCACCTGAGTGTTCCCAAGCGTTATTTACCGCAGGATGACTGGCCATTTACAGCCTTGGCAAAGGAAAATATTGCCAAGTTTGATGGCAGCCAGACGCCGCTAACTGATTGCATCAATCCCGGGCCGCCCAAAGCGACCATCCTGCCCTATCCCATGAAGATTATCCGCAACAGTGATAACACCATGACGATCATCTACGAGGGGAGAAATATTCCGCGTACGATCTACTTTGATAAAAACCACTTGGCAGGGGCGCCTTCAGTGCAGGGTCACTCTGTTGCATGGTTCGAGGGTGAAGAACTGGTTATTGAGACTGATAATTTTATTGCAGATCGCTGGGGTACCTACACGGGGGTCGATTCAAGTGATCAGAAACACCTGGTGGAACGTCTGTCTTTATCCAAGGATGGTCTGGCTATTACAATTGAAATGCTTGTCACTGATCCGGTCTATCTTACCGAGCCTGTAACCATCATGCATAAGGTAAGAAAGCTCGCTGACAGGGAGTTGGTAACGGCGGCTTGCACGACTGAAAGTGCAAAAATGTACCTAACGGGAGAGTAGGAAAAGCACTGTTAAAGTGAGATTACATCCCATCACCCAAAGCAAATTCGGCGACGAAGTTCGCTGGCAATACAACAGGAGTGCCCAGTGAAATTAACAAAAGGTCTTTTAGCAGCCGTTGTATATTTAGTTGTAAGCAGCGCAGCTGCGCACCATGGTGCTACTGTTTTTGATCGGAAGGCATCCGTTGAGAGGACCGGCACTGTCACCCGGTTTATCTATCGCAATCCGCATCTGATTATTAATATGGAAGTGAAAGGGTCTGATGGAAAACCCGAGCTCTGGAAAATAGAAGGTCAAAGTGTAGCTGCTTTGACGGCAATGGGATTTAATCGGGATTCCGTTAACAAGGGCGATCTGATAACGGTCAAAATGCGCCCTCTGAAATCAGGCAAACCTGGCGGCCTGTTACAGGGCCTGGTGGCGTCGGATGGTTCCTCCTATTCAATGGATAGCTCACAGGTAGAAGAAAAATATAAGAAGCAGGACCGAGCGCGCCAGGTGGCACCTAGCCTTGTCAAATATGTGCCGCCACCCGTGGGCGAGACCTGGCAGGTGCGCGAAAAGAAAACGCGACCGAGCCAGTTGCCTATTGTTTCAAAAGGACAATCTGCCGGGGATGATGCTGCCACAGGCACTTCAGCAGGTGCACTCGATCCTGAAAATCTGGCTAGGGCAAGAGCGTCAGCCGCATTTGATATGACGGGGGTATGGCAGTATCGCGGCGAAGATGAGCTCCGGGCTAATTACGGCTCTTATGAATTCAAACCCACGCCGCAACTCACACCAGAAGCGGAAGCTTATTACAACCTATATAAAGAAAAAGCCATTACTGGTGTTCGTTTTGGTGATCCTGCTACGCAATGTTATCCAGCAGGTATGCCGCGGATAATGACCCGCTACGGCTCGTTAATGATGTTGCAGTACCCAACGGCTGTTTTTATGATCTCGCGGTTAAGTAATGAATACCGTGTAATCTACCTAGATGGTCGGGCCAGGCTTGCGCAGAGCAATCTGGATCGAAATTGGGGTGGTGAATCATTGGGCTATTGGCAGGGAGATACGCTGGTCGTTGAAACGACGGGTTTTACCGATGAAAACCACTTGATACAAGCCGGCATAAAATCCGGCAAGAAACTGAAAATTATCGAACGCTATCGCATGATTAACGATAGCAACACGCTAGTCATGGAACTTATCATGACCGATCCTGATCACTGGATTGGTGAATGGAAACATATCAAGTTTCGTGATCGTGTTCTGAGATCCGACGTAAAGGAAGCTACTTGTATTTACACGGATAACCTCTCGTTACCTGGCTGATAAATTCTACCAATGCTAATTAAAAGAAGAGAGTTCCTTCGCGCAACATCAATTTTGAGTTTATCAACCCTGATCGATTCAACTATTGCCAGTGGCTTAGAAAAGACCGAGCGCATGCCAGCGCTTTTTATCGGACACGGTTCGCCATTGAACGCGATTGCCGAGAACCAGCACACCCTCGCCTGGAGGTCACTTGCCAGCAAGGTGACCAGACCGACGGCTATCCTGGCAATCTCGGCGCACTGGCAATCAAGAAATGGTAGCTTTCTAACGAGCAATCCGCAGCAGCAAATTATTTATGATATGTATGGTTTTCCAGAGGCGCTCTATGACGTTAAATATCCAGTGAAAGGGTTTCCAGGATTTAAGCAGGAAATGCTGTCCGAGGGTCTTCAGCAGGGAATCGGTACCACAGTAGACTGGGGCCTTGACCACGGCACCTGGAGTGTTCTGGTGCATATGTACCCCGAAGCCGACATTCCCGTTGTTCAGTTAAGTATCAATGCTGATCTATCGCCGGTGCAGCACCTGAGTTTAGCAAGAGAAATATCGGCGTTAAGGCATCGTGGGGTACTCATTTTGGGTAGTGGGAATCTGGTACATAATTTGCGCCTGCGTAAACAGGAAGCAGCAGCATTCGACTGGGCAGAGGAATTCGATCACATTATCGCCAGGAAGGTACTGCAAGGGAATTTTGCCGATGTCGCCAACTACCAATCACTGGGACAACTGGCCAGCTTGGCTCATCCTACCAATGAACATTTTCTGCCTTTGCTGTATGTACTTGGTGTTGCCAGCCAGAGTGATGCTTTGAGCTGGCACAATGCTACCTTC
Organism: Gammaproteobacteria bacterium; assembly: GCA_012960535.1. Classification (GTDB taxonomy): domain Bacteria; phylum Pseudomonadota; class Gammaproteobacteria; order Pseudomonadales; family Azotimanducaceae; genus UBA9926. The sequence goes on along the minus strand of DUBB01000010.1, from coordinate 113,886 downwards.
TACAAGGGTAGTATCAGCATGCGATGTTTGCTGGTCAGTTAATCAGGCCTGGTATTCAACGAACTTGTTAGTGCTGCTTTGGCTTAACTCAGATCAGGAAAGATCAGTCGACAAGTAACTGCCCTCTCCAGACACGCTTGGCGTGAAGTTGTCTGGTAATCTGGCGAATTAGGTTCATCACTACGATGGTAGCATTGCTTCGGTGACGATTTGTCGGACTGATCAGGTTGATGGTTCGCTGTACAGAAGGGTTAACTATTTTTGCAGCATTCAGCTCGCCATTGTTGACGGATTCGTAAATCAGCGACCAGGGTACAACACCACAGGTTACGCCTGCTCTTACTAGCTTGATGAGAGTTGATATGGCGACGGTGCTCGGATGAACGTCTACCCTTACGCCGAGTTTTTTTGCAGTATCAGCGATGGTTCTATCAACATGTTGTGAAACCTGAGGAAACATCAGTGGATAGCCGCTCAGCTGCGAAAATTCAATTTCCTTGGGTAATTGATGATCCTGATTGTATTGACTAGCGAGATAGAGTTCTTCTCGTAACAGGGGTTCTATCTCTATGTTTTCGACCCCGTCGGCAGTGAAGTAAACTAGTAGATCAAGCGCACCGGTATCAAATGACTGGCGAATATCCAGCGTTGTGGATTCATCGATCCTTAGCACGATGTTGGGATAGTGCTTTTTTACTTCTCGAAATAGAGGAACCGACAGAACGCTACTGACGCTGGGTACAATAATAATGGATACTGATCCGCTCGGATTTTGTTCGGCTTCTTTTACAGATTCTTTGGCCCTGGCGACTTCATTGAGGATCGATTTGGCGCTGATCAGAAACGACTCTCCTGTGCCTGTAAGCTCCATGCCTTTGCGGCTTCTGATGAATAGCGCTGTATCGAGCTCTTCTTCCAGGTTCTTGATGCTATGGCTTAGCGCAGGTTGAGCGATGTGCAGGCGCTTGATGGCATTGCTTAAACTCTTGGTTTCTGCAACCGCAACAAAATATTTTAGGTGTCGTAGTTCCATCCAGGCGAGGCTATCATCTCTATAATAAGTGCTTAACACGTATCAATTAAATTGAATGATCATATAATAATTTAATGTTTTATTAAATCAGGTGAGTCAGTTACATTGACCCTTGTCTACACGGGAGGCTGCTCCGGTCATGCAAAGCAGAATAGATTTGGCGTCATCATGACCATGCCTGCTTGTATTAAATTGTGGGGAACAGCATGAGAAAAAAACCGCATCCAACGATAATTAAAGCAGGATAGACTTATGGCTTTTTTAGAATGGCTTGAATACAGTGCCTTTGCTGATTGGGTGGGCACATCGGCCTGGGGTTATCCGATTCTGCTGACCTCCCACTCTGTAGGATTGGCAATAATAGTGGGTATTCTGTTTGTATTGAATATGCGCCTGCTCGGGTTCTTTTCGGATATCCCCATTGTCGGTCTGAGCTCTTTGCTCAAGCTGGCATGGTCAGGGTTTTTGATCAATCTCATATCAGGAATTTCGTTGTTTATCTCTCAGGCAACGTTTTTTGCGACCCATATCGCGTTCCTGATAAAAATCACCGCCATCATTTTCGCTTTAGTTAACGCAGCGTTTATTCAGAGTTTGATCAAGCAACAGGGTCAGTATTGGGACTCGGGAGGTGCAATTCCGGGTCGAGCAAAGGTTCTGGCGCTGGTGTCACTTGCTCTGTGGGTTACAGCAATCATCGCTGGTAGATTAATAGCCTATATAGATTAATTGCTGTCAATAAAGGGAGCAGAATAATGTTACAAGTACTGGTTGATTGGGCTGTCGCAACACCCTTAAATGAGTGGGTGTTGAGCTGGAACTGGACCTGGGTGATACTGGAAATACTGCACTTTACGGGGCTTACGCTACTATTGGGTGGCCTTCTGCTTATCGATTTACGGTATATGGGTTTTTTAACTCAGATACCGGCAAGAGCCACTCATAAACTGTTAATCATTGTGGTCATTGGATTCGGTATTAATCTTACTTCTGGCATACTGTTTTTCTTTGGGGACCCAGGTCGTTATGCCATAAACATTGGCTTCCAAGTCAAGTTTGCATTGATTCTCCTGGCAGGTCTTAATGTCCTCTGGTTCTATTTAAAGGTCGATAGGAAAATGTATACCTGGCTAGATCCCAACACGCCGCCTGCCCTTGCTAAGGTCATTGCTTCAACATCCCTGGTATTGTGGTTCAGCGTGCTAATCTGTGGTCGAATGATTCCCTATGTTGGCACGGGATAAGGTCAATAAAGTACATGATCAGACGCCAGGGTAAAATTAACGGTCTATTGGTAGCAGTAACACTGCTTTCATTCTCCCTGCTATTTGCGTTGAATGTGTCGGCGCATAAAATTGGCGGTGGTGATCAGGCATTTTTAGAACAGAGCAGTGGCGCTCAAGTCATACCCTATATCTATCTTGGCGCTAAACACATGGTGACGGGTTTTGATCACCTGCTATATCTGGCGGGTGTTATTTTCTTCCTGTTCCGGATTCGTGACGTAGCTGTGTTTGTCAGCCTGTTCGCCCTGGGGCATAGCATTACCCTGTTATGGGGGGTGCTGGCAGGCTGGCATGTCAATCCTTATCTGGTGGATTCAATAATCGGGTTGTCGGTTGTTTATAAGGCATTTGAAAACCTGGGCGGCTTTCGTGCCTATTTTGATTCATGGTTGGATACGCGGGTTGCTGTTTTTCTGTTTGGGCTGGTCCATGGCCTTGGCCTGGCGACTAAGTTGCAGGATTTGAAAATCTCCCAGGATGGTCTTATAACCAATATGATCTCTTTTAACGTGGGAGTGGAACTGGGACAACTGGTTGCGCTGACTTTTCTAATTATGGTGTTTGGCCTGTTGAGAAGAAGTAATCAGTTTCAACGTAATACGATCCTGGCTAATACACTATTAATGATGGCCGGCTTTGTCCTGGTAGGGTATCAGCTAACCGGTTACCTGATACTGCAAGGATAATTAATATGTCTAATGAAAATGTTCGCGTCTCTAAAGATAAGTTGATCAGAAATACGGGTGTAGCAGCGCTCGTAGCTATAACGTTACTGCTAACGATTATACTGCCAGCAGAATTTGACATAGATCCGACGGGTGTAGGCTCAGTCCTGGGAATCAGCGGACTTTCACACCAGGCTGTGGTAGAAGGTGTTAACTCTGAGACCGGAGAGAACGCAATAGGGGGCCCCAGTCCACTGCATATTCATCACCAGCCACCGCTTAAGTTTGTCGATGTGGATTTGGTACTTGAGCCCTATGGGCAGGGTGAATTCAAGTTAAAAATGCAGGCAAATGCCGAGCTGTCTTACCTTTGGCATAGTGGTACCGATCTGGTTTACGCTGACCTTCACGGCCACACGCTAGTTATGGGAGACGAAGGTGAAGAGGAAATAGTTGTCAGGTATCTGGAAACACAGGAAGGCACGGGAGAATCAGGTCAGTTCCATACCCCCTTCGGTGGTGATCATGGCTGGTACTTTTTGAATCTGGAAACCCGACCTATAAACATCAGAGTGCAGATCAGTGGGAACTTTGATAGTCATGAGTATATTGACATAGGGCCCCAGATTTAGACCATCCTGGCATCCACCAAGTAATGTTACTGGAGAGATATAAGTTATGTTTCATCTATGGTTATTTGTAAGGATTCTAGCGATTGGACTGGTTCTAGTCGCCTCTGCTAGCGCCAGATCTGAAGCGAATTCTCATGCCGCCCTGACCATTAAGGAAGTGATGGAGTCCATTATAGTCCCGGCATCAGACACGCTATGGGCGGCAGACGACCCTCAGACCGAAGAGGAATGGCAGGTACTTGAGGATGCGGCTATCAGAACCATTGCAGCCAGATATCTGATGGATCTAGGCGGTACGGGCCCTGACGATAACAGATGGGTCAAGGACCCTAACTGGCAGGTTTTTTCCAATGCCTTGGATAAGGCGGCAAGAGATTCTCTTGAGGCAGCGCGCGACAAAAACATCGACAGACTTCTCGATGCGGGCTATGAGCTCTACCCTCCCTGCGAGGGCTGCCACCTGATATTTAACCCAGGCGTTGTCAATCAGTGATATCCTGCGGCCAGCAACCAGGGAGATAGATTTGCAATTCAAAGATAGCCCAAGCAGTTATGGCTGGGTTTCTATCATGCTGCACTGGTTAACTACAGGCATTGTCCTGACACTTTGGTTCATTGCTGACTCTGCTTCAATACTGGATACCCAGCAGGAACAGCGACAGCAGATCAGTCTGCACATTTCTATTGCTGCCAGTGCGTATGTATTTCTGTGGTTAAGGATAGGCTGGCGTATAAAAAGCAGGCATCCAAGGCTAGACAATCAAAGTGATCTGGATCACAAGGTCGCGAAGTTGGCTCACTCCGTGCTGTTACTTGCAATTGCAGTGCTACTGCTGACCGGTCCGCTAGTGGTCTGGTCCGACGGTTATGAAATCGGGGTATTTGGCTGGATTGGCATACCGGGCCCTTTTGATAGGCACCCCGTTCTCCATGAAATATGTGCAAGCGTGCATGGCTACAGTGGCTTGACCGTCATTGTGGTAACGCTAGTGCATGCCGCTGGAGCGCTCAAACATTTAATGTTTAACGATGATGATGTGTTTCTACGTATATTCACACCTAAGTAGAAGAGAGCTTTGTCTGCACCTATGAAGGTGGTCTGATCGCATACTGCCTAGGTGATATCGATTTGGGTAAAAAGCAGGGAGAATCTGAAACAGTTCAGGCTTTTTACTCTATTTGATAAAGCGTGGTAATGCAGCAGGTCGTGGCGAAAATCGGTATGGGAGCGAAGAACCAGATTTCTCCAGTCTGCTCTTCGGTGGCAGCAGCAATACAAATCGATGTGCGAACTTCGTATCCCCCAGGTCCAGCTTGCTGATAAATCGCTTCATCTGTATAAGCTAAAAGAGGCTCTTTACGCTTATTGATGAGGTGGTTAATCATTTCGTTATCCCAGCTTTCATTGATTTTCCCGGAGTCTGGTGTGCAGGGCCAGTGAGAGGTGCCGCCTGTGCCAATCAGAGCAATTCTCTCAGGCGCAATATCGATTGCCTTGCGCAGTGCTTTGCCCAGCTCCCAGGTTCGGCTCAGCGGGCTGAAGGGTGGGTTCTGGCAGTTAATGTTAACGGGGATGATGGGAATCTTGTAATCGGGCGTCAGAAAGTGAAGGGGAACCACCATACCATGATCAAATTTCCATTCCTGGGCGTAACTGACGTCAACGCTTTGCAGGACCTGTTTGATAATTCGTAGTGATAAGCCTGGGTTTGCGGGTATTCGAGTGCGGGGAATCTTAAGCCATTCAGGGTCTTCAATGGGACCCTCATATTCATCGGCCATACCGATTGCATAGGTTGGCATGTTATCCATAAAAAAGTTGGCGAAGTGCTCCGAGGATACCATTACAATAGCCTGTGTATCTGCGTCTTCAATTGCCTGGCGTTGCCGATCAAAAGCTTTGAGCAGCTGTTGCCTTATCTCCGGGTCGGCCAACTCGCCTCGGGACGTGATGCCGGGTGAGTGACAGCAGGTACCAGCGTACACCAGACTCATAATTTATCCTTAGGTGGCTCCCTTGCCATCAATCATCGCATAAAGCCCTTTACGAACTGGACCAAAATGTTCTACACCGTCACGCATGGCCTGAATATATTCCGGCCAGCTGTAACCGTTCATGGTTGCATAGTGCATCAGTAACTGGCCGTTAACACCGAGCACATAGAGCAGGCCGATATCAGGTTTTTTTAGTGCTGAAATCTCCTCTTCCGACAGAGAATACTCATCCAGAACGGTATTTTGATCTGAATCGAAACGCTGCTTGAGGGTAGGGTCTCGGTTTAGTTTATAAAGCAGCTTTTGTACATAGTAGAGGCTCATAGAAAAGATTTCCTCATACTGTCCTCACTCCCAGGGAATCTCATAATTGCGGTCCTGCCGTTCAATTGCAACAACGCGTTGCACCGCTGGACGCTGCCACACCCGTTTCGCCAGCGCATCCCAGCGGGATCGTTCGGGTACTGATGATACTCGCTCGTCGGTAGTCCATAGATACATTACAAATAAGTAGGCGTCGGCAACCGAGAACGCGTCTCCAAGTGCCCATGTCTGGTCACCCAGCCGCCTCTCAATAATGGCTGTAGCTTTGGCCAGGTTCTTTACGCCCTGGGCATTCACAGCCAGGCAGGTCGCGTTATCCTCACCTGCGTATACCGTCGAGCGAAAAATTGAACGCACGTAGGTGTGTACACTGCTGGATAGGAAATTCATCCACTCATGGGCGCGGTAACGAAGCAGGTCTCCTGGGAGAGGCAATAGTTTCCCCTCGGGAACCTGGTCACCCACATAGGTGAGAATGGCATGGGTTTCGGTTAGTGTCTGTTGACCGATGCTTAGCGCAGGAACGGCACCATTTGGATTGGTGGCCAGATAAGCGGGCGAATGATTCTGTTTGCTGGGCAGATGCACTATGCGGCGCTCATAATCCAGCCCGGACTCCTCCAGTGCAATGTGCACAGCCAGCGAACAGGCCCGAGGGAAATAGTAAAGAATAAGAGCAGGTACAACTGACATTGACGGCTCCTAGAAAGCACTTCTTGTTATAGGCTGATAACCATTGAATAGCAAAAAATTCATTTTTACAAGAATGTTTAGACGCTGGCGACGAGTTTATAGATCAGCGTGTATTTGATGAGCAAGTGCTGCATCGGTGCTTCTTGCCATGCTTGCCAGACAGCCGTTGCCTCGTACTCCCAATGCAACTCGACTGGGGTAATAGCGGAACAGTTTAAGGCCTGACGCGATATTGTAAGCCCCGCGTTAAGGTCAGATCCGTTTAGTTTTGGATTTCTGCCTTGCTACACGCTACCTCCCCAGAATCATTCGCACTGTTTATCTGTTTACGATGCTTCGAAGGCATCCCAGCTAAGCGTCAGCTGTAGAAGAAGGACGTGCCTTTCGAGTCGCTCAATATGTAGCGATAGTCGCTCTGCCAGCTTTATAGCCAGTCATTGATAACATCGTACTCAGGTCAGGCACTTGAAGTGCCTATTTTTATTGGCATAATCGTGCTGTGACCCTGATTTCAAATTGTGCACCTTCAATGTTGAGTTCTAGGATTCCGATGGCGGTCCAGGATGGCCAGGGCTCACTGAGATATCCATCCCGAATGGCCATCAATGTTGCCAACTGGTGCTGTAATCCAATATGGCAGGTGGTGCATTCCATAAAGTCTGGATAGGCAGCGTTTACTTTATTTAGCAGGGCACCCACTGCAGTCCAAGCATATTGTAATTGGCGAGGGAGAGGCCTGTCCAATATCTCTTGCATTGAGATTCTTGCGCTATGCTGTTTTATGAAAAGGTCTTATGAAGAAGCCATACTGGGCACTAGAAAACGCTGCCTCATCCTATGTTTTTAGTTTGGCAGGCAGGGATTTCCATGGACTGAGAAGCCCAAGCCTGGCTACTTTTTGTCTGATATCCTCACCAATGAGATAAAGTGCTGGAACCATAAACAGGGTGACAAAGAGTGCGAAAACAACGCCAAAAGCGAGCGAAAGTACTGCGGGTTTTAGAAATTGAGCATCGGTCGAGCGCTCGGCCATAATTGGCATCAGGCCGACAAAAGTAGTCAATGAAGTCAAGACAATGGGTCTGAATCGAGATATGGTTGCTGCGCTTATTGCCTCAATAGGACCAGAACCCTGGTCCCTCAACTTGCCTATGTAATCAACCAGTACTAGATTGTCATTTACTACCACGCCGGCTGCGGCACCAATGCCGAAATAAGAAAATAAAGCCATGGGGACACCAAACATGAGGTGTCCATAGACAGCACCCATGAAGCCAAATGGTATCGCTGTCATGACTAGCAATGGTAAAAAATAAGATTTAAAGGCTACCGCTATTAAGGCATACATAGCAAAAAAAGCGATAGCATAGAGAGCTTTTAATTCGTTAAAAAAATTCGCTTCGCCTTCCAGCTGGCCGCTTCGACCCACCACCAACTCTGGATATAGTTTCTGCAGTTCTGGCAGAAAATGATCGTTCAGTTGTGTATCAATATCGTGTGCCAGTTCTTCGGCAACTTCGGCACTGACCCGAACCATTCTTGATTTATCGCGCCTCTGGATGCGTTGTACGCCTTTGGTTGACTCGATGTTAACTACTGATAGCAGAGGCAACTCTCTTCCATCTTGAGTTCTGACCCTGAAATTCTTCAGACTCTCGAGGCTGTTTCGGTCTGCTCTGGGATAACGAATCATGACTTTTATGTCGCCATCTAGTCGAGAGAGCCTTTGTACCTCTTCTCCATAGAAGGCCTGCCTTACCTGTTTGGAAACATCAGATAGCTTAATGCCAAGCGTTTCCGCGCCTGGGACCAGGCTGAGGTGTAATTCATCTATACGCCCTTTGAGGTTGTCTCTTACAAAATAAGTACCCTCGAAAGTGTGTAATTTAGTTTGCAGTTTTAAGCTGGCCTCTCGAAGCAGGTCCATATTCCGATGTTTGAGAATGTAACTCAGGCGCGGCCCGTTATTCATTAGGTTATAATTAATTTCTATATTATCCGCATCCGGCACATCACCCACCAGTTGCCTTAACCTGGTAGCTGCCTGTTTTGCAGTGAGGTCTCTTAACTCAGGTGGCGCCAGTTTTATAATTGCAATAACGCTGTCTCTTCTGGATCGTGTGTACCAACCGTCAATGATCTTGCCGGACCCTTCATTGAGTAGCGCGGCTTCTTCAACTTCGCGAATTAGTTCGAGCTCAGCGCGTTGCAACTGATTGAGTACCTCGAGGGCACGGTCATAATGAGTTCCAGCGGGTAACTCAACGTTCAGATAAATACTTTCGTTTTCGACTTCGGGCATAAAGTTAAACTTGACCCAACCGTTATTGAATAAGCCCAGGCTGACGATAAAGCATGCTATGAAAACGGCAACAGTGACATATCGATGCTGAGCACATAACAGAACGGTTCTGCGGTAACGATTATTAGCAAAGTCGATGATTCCCAGTTCTATTTTTTGTCGCCATTTAGAGAATATATTAGTTGCAGCTTTATTTTGTAGATTCCTGAGGTGTGAAGGTAGAATCAGAAAGGTTTCAATCAGTGAAACTGTTAGAGCAAGCGTGATGACGATAGAAAACTGTCGTGCAACCTGGGCATCTGTACTTGATAGAAAGAACCAGGGAGAAAAGGCAATTATTGTTGTTAGTACCGCATACACAACGGGTTTGCTAACAGCGTTAGCGCCTTCAATCGCAGCTTTGAGTCCTCCCCCAAGGTTGTTAGAGTGCTGATGGATGCTTTCTCCAACGACGATGGCATCGTCAACAACGATGCCCAGAACCAGAAGAAATGCAAAGGTGGAAAAAATATTCAGCGATACGTCGTTGGCTGGTAAGAAGGCAAAGGCCCCCAGGAAAGCAACAGCAATTCCAGCGGTTACCCAGAGTGCAATGTGCGCGCGCAAAGAAAGCAGTAGAACCACAAAGACTAGAAAAAGTCCTAGAATGGCTGATTCTCCAATGGTACTCATGCGACTTTTGTAAATGTCAGCTGAATCAAACCAGAGAGTTAAATTGACACCAGCAGGTAGGGTCTCTTGTCGCCGTGCCATCCATCGCTTGATTTCTTCTGACGTTTTCACCACTTGCATGTTTTCCATTGCAAGTACCTGAATTAACACTGAAGGTTGACCATTTATTGAGGCATAAATTTCTTCGTCTTCAAAACCATCGACAATACGTGCGACATCTCCTACTCTGACAGCACCACCATCAGCCAATTGTCTGATGATGATCGCACCAAAATCTGCTTCCGATTCAGCCATGTTTCTTGCCCGGAGCAACACATCGCCCGCGTTGGTTCGAACTCTGCCTGATGAAAGATTGATGGAACTGCTGCGAATAGCAGCAGCAACCTCGGAGAAAGTCACGCTGTATCGGCGCATCGCTTGCTCTGATAGTTCGATAGCGACCTCTTTTTGGCGAATTCCAAACAGTTCTACGATGGAAACATAAGGCAAGGCGGCTACTTCGCTGCGCAGATCTTCAGCTAAATCGTTTAACTGTCTCTCGGTAAGGTTTCCGTGTAAGGCGATTCGAACGATTTCATCCCGGTATATCTGCCTACGAATCTGCGGCTTATCAATATCTCTTGGAAAGCCATTAATGGAATCTATGGCACTTTTAACTTCATCAACGATTCGAGAGATATCATCCATCGCATGAGTCACTACCTCGACCCTGCCAAACCCCTCCTCGGCAAAGGAATAAATACGTTTTATTCCGTCGATGCCTTGCAAGGCATCTTCAGCGCGAAAAAGAACCTGCTCTTCGATTTCCTGCGGTGCAGCACCAGGCCAGGAGATGTTGACTTCGACACTGTTATCTTTGAAGAGCGGAAAAGCTTCTCTTTCCACATTCTGAAAGCCAAGCAAGCCTGATAGCAGGATGCCAATCATCAGGAGATTTGCTGCTACAGGATTTTCTGCCCACCACGCTATCAGAGGACGCACTATTCAGCCTTTTATGATTTGAGTGGATTTTTTATCAAGCTCAGAATCAATTTTTTTTGCATTAAGGGCTGTTGATTGGTGCTGAACCGGCATGGCCTCAAGTGTCATCCCTTGAATTGGATTGCGAAGAGATGAAATCACTACCTGATCTCCTATCATTAATCCTCGGGAAATTGCCGCCTCAGTGTCCGAGCTATATGATACTTTGACGTTTCTAATCTCAAGTTTGCCAAGACTATTGACTACATGAACCTGGTTTCCCGCCCTTAGGCCTTGACGTGGAATAACCAATGCATCTTGTATTTCCCGACCAGAGATTTCAGCATCGACGAAAAGTCCTATCGCCAGCGGCATCCCCAGGATTGATGCACCCGCACCATAGGGCTCCTTTACTTCGACCAACCCATATAGTGTCCTGGTCGCACGATTGATTGCGGCATCAAGCCGGTTTAACCTGCCATGCCAGGTGTGCTTTTGTCCTGCAATTCGAGCACTGAGGATGACAGGCAGTCCCTGTCCAGTCTGTGCAACATAACCAATGGGCAATCCAAGGGAAGCAAGTTGGACATCACTGAAGGCTAGTCGGATCTCAACCTTATCAATGCCGAAAACTCTGCCTAGGACCGTTCCCGGCGTTACATACTGCCCTATCGATACATTTCTGTTAATAACTCGACCGTTAAAAGGCATCGTTACCCGGGTTCGCGAAAAATTGGTTCTCGCCTTTTCGAGTTCAGCAGTGGCAGCTTTAAGTTGTGCAAGGACTTGATCCAGTTGAGGTTTTTTGAGGGCTAATTCTGATGGTTTGTGAACCTGTCGAAGTTGGTGTTTTGCAACGTCTGCATCTGCTTTGGCTTTTTGGACCCACACTTTGGCTTCAGCTACGCTGGCTTCGCCTTGCAATACGGCGTATTGATAATCGGTTTCATCAATGCTTATTAACGATTCGCCTGGGCGAACCCTGCCGCCAGCAACAAATTCTTCTGAAATGAGTGTAACCCTGCCTGCCACCTGAGCCACCACATCGACTTCTGTTCTAGCTTTAACTTCCCCCTGAGCAAATATCTTCGGTGGTAAATTGAATTTGCGAACGGGTTCTACAAATACGCTGATCGCTCTCGGCTTATCCTGTTTGGTCGGGGGTTCTGGTTTAACGGCTTGCAAAAAAGCGTAGATACCTATTCCTGCAGCAATGATGCTGAGGGGTATCAGAAATTTCATAATCATTTAGTACTCGATTCTCAGATGTCGGTGGCTATAAAGTCTTTTCGAATCTAACCCTGCTTATCCCTGTGTTCATTCGGACAGGGAATCCGCCATCCAGGAGACGAGAAATTACCGTGTGGCTCAGGTTTTTCTTTGGGTTGATCGAATAGCCATTAATAGGTGAAAGATTATATAGCCTATTGATATTGGTTACTTACGCTTTACCGCTGTTATGCGGCAGTTCATCGCATAGTCTAGAGACTCCCAGGGGAATAACGGCGATTTGGAAGATTCTCGGATGGTAGTGGACACCTACCAGAAGTGCTATTGTACTGTTCAGGTTGATAGATCCAAAACGAAACAGATAGCACCTGAACAGCGTCAAGGTTAAGAATGTCGGTGATTCCAACTGCTTCGGTTGAATGGACCAATGCTATTGGCGCCGAGCCGTTGACTGGCGCTTATAGGGTGATATTTTAGCAGGCATGTTGTTCATGGATAGCCAAAGACTTACACCATCAATTCAACCCTCTCCTGCTGAACAGGAAGGTACTTACAAACTTCTGCCCTTCATATTAAAGCCAGAGAATATTGCCCGTTTTGAATCGGGTAAGGTACTCATTGGCGACCGGCGCAAATATCCTTTCGAGCAGTCATTTGTCAGCTGCGATAATATTGACGATGTAGCCAGAGCGATTCAGGATATGGTTACCCAGGGCAGTGGACCCTGGCTTGCTGCAGTCAATGCATTGCGATTGCTGACGTGCAGACATAAAGCGGCGCTTAGCGCCAGCATAAAGCGGCGCGCAGCATTGCTCAAGGCGCTTGGCCAGGCCCGAGCGGCATTAGTAAGCACTCGTCCGACCAATACGGCGATGAAACAGCGCCTGGATCAGATTATCTTTATCGCCGAAGAGGCTGTGACTAAAGGTGACGATGTGGATAAAGCCGTCGCTGGGGGCATAACGGCGATGCTTCTGGACATTTTTGATGACTACACCCTGCGAGCCAGGGCTATGGCAGATCAGATCAAAGATGGAGAGGGTATCCTTACCCACTGTTTCGGCGAGGCCGGTTTTATACTGTCGCTCGCTTTTGCAGCCAGAGATGGTAAAGATATTACGGTCTATAGCCCGGAAACCAGGCCTTATTTTCAGGGTGCAAAACTCACGGCGCCAGCCATACGGGAGATGGGCATTAAGGTCAATCTGATTACGGACAACATGCCTGCACATTTCATGTCGGAGCAGAAAATCCAGAAGTACATTACCGCAGCAGATCTAATCACCCTAGACGGCCATGTCGTAAACAAAATTGGCACCTATCAGAACGCTATTGCCGCTCGTGCCCATGATATACCTTTTTTTGCATTTGCCTGGGGCCGGGATGAGCGCAAGAAAAGCCGAGATGATATCGTGATAGAACAAAGAGATCCGGCAGAGGTAAAGCTTGCCTTAGGGACTGCTACGACGATTGATATTGTACAGGCCTGCTATCCTGCCTTTGACATCACGCCGCCAGAATATGTTTCCGGCGTTGTTACTCTGCAGGGCATTGTTAGCCCTTACGATTTGTCTGGTTTACAAAAATGGTAATTAACTAGAAGGAATCATTATGCCTGCCGCAGTTATTGGTGGTACTGGAATCTATAGTCTTGAAGGCGTTGAAGTTGACGCGAAGCAGGTCGAAAACCAATATGGAATAGCACAGATTTATGTCGGCAAAGGTGAACATGAAGATATTATTTTTCTAACCCGGCACGGCACGGATCATTCTACGCCGCCGCATAAGATAAACTATCGTGCCAATATCAGGGCAATGAAGGATCTCGGGGTGCAGCGCATCCTGTCTACCTACGCGGTAGGGTCTATTTCAGCTGATTATCCTGTGTCTGAACTTGCTGTGCTTAGAGATTTTCTTGACTTTACCCACGGCCGGAATTTTACTTTCTTTGACCAAATTGACGAAAGTGTAGGCCACGTTGAAATGAGCCAGCCATTCTGCTCGGTTATGAGTGAGTGCATGTTGCAACTGGGTGCTAAGCATGACGTCAAGGTTCATGACGGTGCAACTTATGTGGCGACCAATGGTCCGCGATTTGAGTCTCCGGCAGAAATCAGGATGTATCACCAGTTAGGTGGACACGTCGTGGGGATGACCTGCTGCCCTGAGGTTTACCTTGCAGCTGAGCTTGGCATGAGTTTCGCGGCTGTTGCTCTGCCCATCAATCTCGCGGCAGGCCTGGAAGAGAAGATCACGCTGGTTGGCGGTAACATCAGTCAAGTGAGATCAAACATGGTCAGCCTGATGCTGGATGTTCTTCGGCAGACAACGGATACACAATGCGTACCGCCAGTTCTGTTATAACGCGTTGTTGCTAGTCTAATCGCGCAGCCCATTAATCATTTGCAGGAAACCAGCATGACGGGGAAAAAAGTAAAGCCAGAACATGGTATGGGTACCATCGTTAACCACGTGGGAGAGGGCAGTCATGACAAACACGCCCATCTCATGCCTATTTATCAGACTTCAACCTTTGGCTTTGACACGGTGCAAGAGGCAGGTGATGTATTTGCTGGCAAGAAAAAGGGTTATGCCTATACACGAACCCACAACCCGAATATGGATCATCTGGCAAACAAGATCGCTTATATGGAAGGTATCGATCTGATTCGATCACAGCCTGATATTGATCCGTCTGAACTTGTGTCAGGAAAGGTAACCTCTTCAGGTATGGCCGCGACCTCGGCGGCGGTGCTGGCAAAAATTGGCAGTGGCGACAAGGCCATTGTGCAACGCGGCTTGTATGGTAATAGCTTCAAGTGGTGGTATGAGCTCGCTCCCCGTCTTGGCATAGAGGTGGTCTGGTTCACTGATGTCAGGCCAGAAAGCCTTACCCGGGTAATTTCTGAAAATACTGATGCAAGAATGATTTTTCTCGAAACACCTTCAAACCCGAATATTGAAATTGTGGATCTGGCACATCTTGTAACGATCGCGCATGCACAGGATATCTGGGTTATGGTTGATAATACCTTCGCCACACCCTACCACCAGCGCCCGCTAACCTTCGGTTGTGATGTAGTTCTACATTCCACCTCAAAGTATATCAGCGGTCATGGCCAGGTTATCGGTGGTGCCATCGTTAGCACCCACCTTGATTATATGGCCCCCGGTGGTAATGGCGTTGGTCTGACCTATAAAATGCTGGGGGTCGCGCCAAGCCCTACAGATACGTCGCTGATAAATGTTGGCTTAAAAACCTTTGAAGTGCGGATGCAGAAGCACGCTGACAATGCCCTGGCGGTGGCCACCTGGTTGCAGGAGCAAGCTCAGATCGAAGCGGTGTTCTATCCTGGTCTACCTGATAATCCTTATCATGATCTGGCAAAGCGGCAGATGATCAATGGATTCGGCGGCATGGTGTCATTTAAGGTTAGCGGTGGTTTAGAAAATAGTATGATATTTACCAATGCTGTGACCATTCCAACGCTTGCCGTGAGCCTGGGTAACGTGGATAGTCTGATTCAGCATCCTGCCAGCATGACGCATAGTGCGACACCCAGAGAAGAAAGGGAAAAAGCCGGTATTGCGGACAATACAGTGCGGCTTTCTGTTGGTATAGAAAATATCGAAGACCTGATTGCTGATCTGGATCAGGCGATACAGCAGATAAGGTAATATTGCTGGATTGATCTAACTGTTGCCGTCAGTTTCAGTGCTATGAAATAAAAGAAACCCTGCGGGCTTTACAATGAACCAACCAGTTGAAGGCAAGGTGTTGAAGTTTTGGGACCTGATGAGTATTTCATTAGGCCAGATTATCGGCACTGGTGTTGTTGTTTTAACTGGGGTCAGCATTGGCATGACTGGCCATGGAGCCCCCTGGGCCTTTTTACTGGCGTTAGGGATTGTTGCCATTCCCACCATATGTATCGCTGCCCTGGGTTCGGCTATTCCCAGCACGGGTGGCAATTATACCTACGTGCGAGATCTCCTGGGCAGCAAGATTTCTTTTTTCTATCTGGCGCTGCTGCTGGCAGGGCAGGTGATACTGTCAAGTTATGCGATCGGCTTCGCAGAATATGGCGACGCATTGGTGCCTGGGCTGAATATGACTTTGGTTGCTGCAACCATCATGCTGCTTTGCTTTATCGCTAATTTACTTGGGATTAAAACCGCCGCACGATTTCAGAGCGTGATGGTTTTGGGTCTGCTCGCAGCATTGGCTGTGTACATTGCGCTTGGTCTTACACACGTTCAGGATTATGCGCCTTATAGGCAGTTGCCCACAGTCATGCCAAACGGTTTTGGTGGTTTTTTCGCTGCAGCATTTTTGCTGCGTCTCAGCCTGATTGGCTCCGAGTTTATATCTGAGTTCGGGGATGAAATGGAGAATCCTGGCAGGATGATTCCCCTGGTGATGGGCATCTCTTTGCTGGTTGTCAGCCTGCTTTACATTCTTATTGCGGTGGTGGCCACTGGCGTGCTGCCGCTTGACCAGCTTGCAGGCAGGAATCTGGCTGTAACAGCTAAGATTATCTTTTCTCCTGGTGTTTACATTGCTTTTATTGCAGGTGGCATCATGATATCGCTAGTGACTTCACTTAATGCCATCTTTGCCTGGTGTACTCGCGGCCTGTATATGGCCACAGAAGATGGCTGGTTACCGGCCAGGTTGGCAGTCGTAAATCGATTTGGAACCCCATATATTTTCCTCACGGTATTTTTTGCAGTTGGCATGCTACCTATCCTGACAGGTATGACATTGACTTACGTGGCCATTCTCGGAAATGCAGTGGGTGCCATTTTTGGATTGTTTCCAGTGGTTGCTCTTTATAATCTAGCTAAACGCAATCCTGAAGCTTATCGTCTGGCACCGTTCAGATTGCCAGTGCTGCTAACCAGACTCCTACCCCTTACCGCCGTGGTCATTTACGGTTACGGCATCTACTCTTCATGGGATTTCATTGGCAACACCGGCTGGTTACTATTACTGGGTTACAGTGTTCTGGTCATGGTTTATATTTATTTGCGAGAGCCGTATCGCGTTTCAGCCAGAGTGTGAAAAATAGCGGGGCCTGGCCTGGACGGTCTCTGGTACGAGATTATGCCCTGCTATCATGGGCGAACAAAAATCCGACGATGGTGTAGTCTCCCTTTTATTGCAGCAATGGTTATGGGCTGCTCAAGTCGGCATAACACAAAGAAACGTTACTGAGCCTTCAGTGACCAGGCTATGAGGGTTTAGATATGATTGGCTGCTAGGTAGTGCAACTTAGCCTTACCATCTTTCAATCCGGGGATAACCGTTAAATAGGTTATCCTCCAGTTCCGCTGGCCTAGGTCTGATTTCTTGGTATGAGCTTCAGTATTTTTTCGACAATGGTTTCGTATTTGTAGTCGGTAAACTCGCCTGCATCAAAATACATACCGTGTTCTTCGCAGATCTCATAACCAATATGCGGTTGCTCCATATCTTTAACATGAGTCATCTCAACGCTACATCGGGGGCAGTTAATATCAGTTATCTTGTTATTAACCTTTCCCGTTTTAACATCGCCAGAGTCTAGAAAATCGGACATCCATTTGCCTTTTAATTTTTCTGCTTCTCCCGTATCAAACCAGATTCCCCTGCATTCGACACATCGATCGATGGTCATATTACGTCCGTAAGTCGCTTCTTCCATTACCCCTTTACATTTTGGGCACTGCATATTTAATTCCTTATTGATGCTTTTTTCAATTTAGATTTGAGATTGAGAACAATTCCTGAGTATACCTGTACCTTAGGCCATTATGCATCAGGGAAATAAAAAGCAGCGAATTTAGATCTCCATCTTGCAGATCAAATGTTTTTTTGGCTCATTTTTGAACATAAAAAAGCGCAGAGAAAGGTTTACATCTAACCTCGAGTACATTATCTACCTATCATCGCCTATGCCTTCAGTTCAGTAGGTGTGATGATAGCTCGGTATCTTGCAGCGCGCGGGCGAAGATAAACTTGATGGCCTTTGTCGGTGGTGTGATGGCTTGGGGTTACCAGGTTTTGTTTGCAGCGAATGCATTCGGTCAAGCTGATTGCTTCAATAAAGCTTCGGTATCGCCAAGGTCTTCGCGCAGCGTCCGCGCGCCAAGAAAATAATGGGACGCTGCCCATAAATTCGCCAGTACTGCCATGCACAGGGCGTAGCGTAGCGAGTGAATGGCAAAATTGGGTGCTAGCAGGTCGCTGGCAATACCTACAAAATAGGGCCCCAGTCCCATGCCAATAATGTTCAGCATGAACAATAAAATGGCCGATGCTACCGCCCGCATCCTGAGTGTGACCAACCCCTGCGTCATAGCAAAAGAGGGGCCAAGATACATGCCGCCGAGAATCGATACCACGAATAGTGATGGGATAACTGCCCACAGTTCGTCGTACAGGTAAGCAGTCAGCTGGAAAGGCACCATGATCAGAGTGGATATGCCGCAGACCCAGAGATACCAGCGGCGATCACCCGTTCTATCAGAGATTTTATCACCGAGATAACCGCCAGCAAAAGTTCCGATAGCACCGATGCCAGAGATAATAGCTAACCAGCTACCGACTTCGGTAATGGGCATTTCATGACTTCTGATTAAAAAGGGTGCGTTCCAGGTGCCTGCCCCGTAACCCACAAAAGCATGTAGGCCCGCAGCAAAGCCGATGTGGCGGAATGATTTTTTGGTCCAGAGAAATTTAAA
Source organism: Gammaproteobacteria bacterium (assembly GCA_012960535.1). GTDB lineage: Bacteria > Pseudomonadota > Gammaproteobacteria > Pseudomonadales > Azotimanducaceae > UBA9926. The sequence goes on along the minus strand of DUBB01000010.1, from coordinate 95,368 downwards.
TACGTCCTTCATTGTCGGGGGCGCAGTACTGTCTGCTTTAATTTCGCGTTTTTCTGAAAGTCCCCTGGGCGGTTCTTTTAGCGTTGCAAGGATTAAAAACGCTACCAGAATCCCTGGAATGCCGACCAGGAAAAAAGTCGTACGCCAGCCGAGTTCTTCGGCGCCCCAGCCACCAACGAAGTTTCCAACCATGGACCCAAATGGGATGCCAAGCGCGTAAATAGATAAGGCGGTGGCCCGCGATTCGATGGGGAAGTAATCGGATATCAGTGAGTGCGAGGGTGGGCTGGCTCCAGCCTCGCCAACGCCGACACCAATCCTTGCTATGAGTAATGTAATGAAGTTAGATGCCATACCACACAGGGCGGTCATGGCACTCCAGATTATCATCGAGATGGCAAGTACCTTTACCCGAGACCAGCGATCAGCAAGCGCTGCAATGGGAATGCCCAGGGTTGCGTAAAACAGGGCAAATGCCAGTCCTCCCAACAGCCCGAGTTCTGAATCAGAGAGGCTCAGGTCATGCTTGATGGGTTCCAGCAGGATTGCCAGGATCGAACGATCAATAAAATTAACCACGTATCCCAGGAATAGAACTCCAAGGGCATAGTTTCTGTAGCGGGGTGGAAACAACGCTGAAGTGGAAATATTGCTCATTAAACTTCATAAATCGTTAAACTCTAGCACGCACTCTAGCACAGCGAGATGTCTGTAAGGGCATCGCCTGCAGATTTATGAAATCATTCTGAGCGGCCTGATAGTGGCGCGGCTTTTATGCAATTGATAGGTTCTTTGCAGTGGATCAGGTAGCACCTGGCAAGATTGGGTCAACCCGAACATTGCCCTAGGGGGCAATACCAGCTACTGATCGGTACCTGCCCAATTGCCAGAAAGAGCTGATTATCCTGGTCGTGGCGAATTACAGTGTTGCCCTTCTCATAGCTGACACACGGTTCAAGCAGCCCTAGCGTTGCGGCGCTAGTTCTTGGTTTGATTACTCAGCGCCTGGTCTCTCACTTTCTGACCGATTGCCTTGATCTTGTCAAATTCGACCCGTCTTTTTTTTATCTCGGCATCGGCTATGCGATCTACATTCTGGAAGTCCAGCTTCCAATCTGAACTGGCGGACCAGCGCTGCGGCGACTGGATAGTGGTGCGTGGCGCCGGCGCTGTTTCTAACATTCTGAAGGCGAGTTCCAGTGTCGCTGTCTGGGAGTCAAGATCATCTGGTTTGCCTGCCGAGTTGCCGAGCGGAAAATCGCTGAAGACGAATCGCGGGACCCCGCAATGCTCAACGATATCCTTGGCACTGCCTAGGATAACCGTTGGGATACCATGGGCCTCGAGATACCTGGCTGTCAGACTCACGGTCTGGTGGCAGACAGGTCAGTTGGCAGTAAGAATAGCTAGATCGACCTCATCCTCTGTAAGCAGGGCCAGTAGATCAACGCAATCCTGTTCAATAGTGGTGACTTGGCTTCTATTGGTTGGCGTGCCATAGAACCGTGCTGCAACCGCCTTGATACGACCCTGCTGGGCCGCCGCCGTCAGGGCGTTAAGCGGGAAAAAAGAATTGAGGTCAGCGGCGGTAGAGTATTTTCTATCGTAACCCAGGTGTGAGATTCCAAGGAAACCCGGGTTTGAGGTTGATTGGCTGTAGGTTTTGTAGAATTTTGCCTTAGCATTGTAGACTGCACCAGCACCTTGATCGCCTGCGCCTTCCTTAAAAGGAGCAGCCGTTGTGATCAGGGCTACCCTGGCTTGATCCAGGGTGATACCTAAAGGCGTAAACGGAACATCGGCGTATTGAGCCCAGCGATAGGGGTTTGAGTAACCCAGAGCAAGATAATAGTCGCGCAGTCTCTGCATGTAGGGTACGGCAATGTCATGTTCTTCAGTGAAGGCGGCAGTTTGTTTGCTGTTCATGGATCACCTGCTGTTGGCGGTAAGGCAAGAATAGGGTTCTTTCTTCTGTCCTGCCCAGATATCTGATTTGGCAGCCAAGGATACGCTCCATTAGCTCTCCATATGGGTGTCAAGTCAACGATTGAAGATGAAAAATGATTTGCATGTCCGGTCTTTATAAAATGCCATTGGATATATTAGTTTATCTAGTTCGGATATTCATGGTTATTTGTCTGGATGATAGGTGCTGAACGAGAATAAGGTCTCCCTATGGGCAGTAGCTGGATTTTAACAATAGGAAAAAAGACATGACCTTACTATGATGTTCTTTCAGGTTTTGGTGATTTTAATTTTCCTTTTTGTTATGCGCTTGAGGAGCGTTTGCATCTATACAAAGACTGTCAGGACATCGAGTGGCGACCTATACAGCATGTTCCCAACGAGATGAACCTGGCTAATGTGGAGGACATGGCGCAGCTGGCCTCGGAGGTATTTACAGTGCGGCACAGGGAGCCTGAGGTCGCAATCTCCATGCCGCAACGACGGCCTGATTCAGGCCCAGCTAATTTGATCCTGATAGCGCTGTTAAACCAAAATGTTTTGCCGGCGCAGCAATTCCGCGCTCGTGTTTTTGAGGCACTTTGGGCAGAAGGGCTGGATATTTCTAATGATGAGGTTATCGCGAACCTGCTGGCAGAACTGGGCATTGATATGCCTCAGATCGCTTCGAACGGGAAAGCCCAATTGACTGCATTCCAGAGTCAGTGGCAGGCAGCGGATCCTGATCGGCGGATCCCTATCATGACTGCATCGGACAGTCGCAGTCTGATCGGATTAAGCGCCCCTAGGGATATAGAATGATTTCTGGCAGGACGCGAACCGGCAGGGGAACCCAGTGGTGTGTGCGAGCTTGTGCCTGGCCTCGTGGTCCTGGTTATGGGCAATCCAACAGCGATCTGGCATCTCATTGATGCGCTTCAACCCGAAGTGATTCGCTGGCGGCTGCGGATATTTCCTGGGCTCTGAAGCGGGTAGAAAATGGCCTTCGGCCTGACCTTCTACTGCTGCCTTCAACTCAGGACGACGATGCTTTATCCCCCTGCAATCAGCTCCGGAAGGCACCGCTTGCGGCGGATATTCCTATTATGGTCGTTGACCAGAATGCTGATCCGACACGGGAATTGGAATTTCTTCGAAGTGGGTCTGCCGGTTACTTCCAGACCACTGCTGATACGCAGTTGATCCATGCGCGAGTGCGCGTGCATTTGACCAACAAGACACGCCGGGATCACCTTCAGAAGACAGTCCGCCTGGATTCGTTGACCGGAATTCCAAACCGTCGGGAGCTGGAACGCGTCCTTGAAGTCGAGTGGCGCCGAGCAATCTACCCCACACTCCCTCTGACCGTTGCGCTGTTTGATGTTGACCATTTCAAAAACTTCAATGACACCTATGGACATCAGTCCGGTGACCAGTGTTTGATCCAAGTAACAATAGCGCTGCGGGATGCGCTGCGCCGCGATTCGGATTTTGTAGCTCGATATGGTGGCGAGGAATTCTTACTGGTATTACCAGACTGCACACAAGTGGGTGCCATGGAAATCACTGAATCCTGCCGAAGGGCGGTGGAGTTGCTTAATATTTCGCATAGCAGCTCACCCACAGCGCCTGTGGTGACCATCAGCGTGGGCTAACCACAGCCATGCCCTCGTTGGAGTTGAATCTGCGAACGGTCGTTAACACAGCTGATAAGGGGCTTTACCAGGCGAAATCCGCGGGCAGGAACTGTATTCAGTGGATTAGTGTCGAGCAGGCTGTTTCAGAGGAAGCCCGGGTCGATACGACCTGATCCGGGCGAAGCGCCAGGATCCAATTGGCTTTCCTGCCTGTTTTTTACGAGCAGCCCTTATTGTCGCGCTTGCGATTGGCGCTGGGTGGGGGTTCTGCATAGAGCTTTTCTGGATTTTGCATAGCTGCCCGCGTATAGGCGAGAGTCGCTGAAGACCGCAGCGATGAATCATGCATTTGAACAATAATCACTTAATCGCCCCCAGGTAGTCGCTATCAGCTGAATTACAGGCGCCGTATTGCTTAACTTTGAATCGAAAGATAATCTTCGTTTCTAGGTCGGCCTGAGAAAGCTAGCCTTGTTACCGATCTTAGACAGAGAATGACATCTTAATATGAACAACAATCCCGGTAGTTTAATTGATAATTCGCCGATGGCGTGGATGCAGATAATCGTTGTAATGATGTGCATCTTGCTCAATGCTCTTGATGGATTCGATGTTTTATCAATCGCCTTTGCATCACCTGGGATTGCCCAGGAGTTTGAGATCAATCGTGCAGTCTTAGGCGTTGTACTCTCCATGGAATTAATGGGCATGGCGGTGGGTTCGGTTATTCTCGGAAACGTTGCCGATAAAATTGGCCGCCGGCCCATTATTCTCTTTTGTTTAGCCGTAATGGCAATGGGGATGTATTTTGCCAGTGGCGCCCAGTCGGTAAACGAGTTGTCGGTTCATCGTTTTTACACTGGGCTCGCTATAGGCGGTATGTTGGCTACCACCAACGCCATGGTCGCTGAATTTTCAAATCGTAGGCACCGCAGTCTGTGTGTGATGCTGATGGCAGGCGGTTATCCCCTCGGCGTGGTTATTGGTGGAACGATCGCTTCCGGCCTGCTAGCACACGACAGCTGGCGCGCCATTTTTGAATTTGGGGCAATCGCCACGATTTCTTTTTTCCCTTTAGTCTGGTTTCTGGTTCCTGAATCTGTGGCTTACCATACCATTCAGCGCGGCACCGATTCGCTGGTTAGAATTAATTCCAGCTTGAAAAAAATGGGCAAAGAACCTATTGCTGCTTTGCCTGATGTTACTGAGAAGCCTAAAACGTCCCTTCTCGAACTGTTTAAGCCTGCGATGTTGCGAACCACGATTGTGCTTACAGTAGCCTACTTTATGCATATTATGACGCTTTATTTTCTGCTCAAATGGACGCCAAAAATTGTGGTAGATATGGGCTATTCAGCCTCATCGGCGGGCGGAGTCTTGGTCTGGGCAAATTTGGGTATGCTGACGGGTTCAATTCTGTTTGGCCTGCTGTCCAGTCGCTTTGCAACTCGAAACCTGATGTTTGTTGCGCTGGTCATGTCTTCCATAATGATCTATGTATTTGGCAAAGGGTATTCAGAGTTAGACCAGCTATCGGCAGTAGCGTGTATTGCAGGTTTTTTTATTAATGGCGGTGTCGTTGGCTTGTATGCACTTTTTGCTGATCACTATCCAGATAACCTGAGAGCAAGTGGAACCGGGTTTTCCATAGGCCTTGGCCGTGGTGGCGCTGCCGCCAGTCCTATCATCGCTGGCATATTATTTACAGCGGGTTACGGGCTCTCACTTGTTGCAACGTTTATGGCCTTTGGTTCTGTAGTGGCCGCAATTGTGCTTGTTTTTTTGAAGGCCAGAGCCTTTCAGCGATAGTGTAAATGTATGAATTATTACGCCATAACCGGGGCAAAATCATTTGCTGGCTCGACATGAGGTCAGGTTGTTCGCCTACTTCGGAGCGCCCCTTGGATTCTGGCTGGCCGTAATTGAAAATCAGGATATGGGCCATTGAGCTCGTTTTTTCGATGGCCCATGCGTACATTACATTGTTATCGCCTGTAAGCGATGTCATAGGGCGAGCCGCTTTCCATTCTATTCTTAGGGTACGGCCGGTTGAGGATCCTTGTGCGCAATGCATAGGCCCTTCAAGGACATTGCTGGTGTTTGGAGGTGAGCCTTGGCGGGCTTTAAATTGCCGTGGTTCTGCCATTAATGGCGCTTTATAACAGGCTGTTTATAACGGGCCTGTCTTTTCTATCCGGCCTTGAGTGATTTGTATTGAAGTCATATAGGTGTATAAAAGGTACGGTTTTGCGTTGCCTAACACTGTGCTGATAACCCGTCCGGTGGCGTGTTTTTGTGAGTGAAATAAATAGCAACACGTGGCATGGTTAAAATAAGCCTATTTGGTATGTGCTGGCGGGGTTGCTGTTGTACAGCGAGCAGACATTGTTCCCAGAGTGAGATGGCGAATCCATAATGAAGACACAAGTAGGAATTATCGGCGGCGGGCCCGCAGGGTTACTGTTGTCCCAATTACTGTATGTCAATGGAATCGAGAGTGTGGTCCTGGAAAAGCATTCTCGAGAACATGTTCTGGGCAGAATTCGCGCCGGCCTGTTAGAGCGGGGAACAGTGCAAATGCTCCAGCAGGCTGGGGTGGCTGCCAGCCTGAATAAAAACGGGCTGGAGCATGATGGGGTTGAGCTTGTTTATAAGGGTAGAAACTGCCGAATTGATTTTTTTGAGCTTACTGGCTCGAAGATGACGATTTACGGGCAAACTGAGGTCACCCGGGATCTTTACCAGGCGCGTGAGAAAACCGGAGGCCGTATTTTGCACAAGGCTACGGATGTCACCTTGGCCGGTATTGATACTGAAAGGCCAAAAATCCAATTCCATCACGATGGGCAGGCCAAGACGCTTGATTGTGATTTTGTGATTGGCTGTGATGGTTACCATGGCGTGAGCCGAGCGGCCATACCCAGCAAGGTAAAACGTGAATATCAGTCCAGTTTCCCTTTTGCATGGTTAGGTGTCCTATCGGAAACGCCACCCGTGTCCGAGGAGCTCATCTACGCTTATCATCAGCGCGGTTTTGCCCTGTGTTCAATGCGATCAAAAACAAGAAGCAGGTACTATATCCAGGTCCCGCTTGACGCGCGGGTCGATCATTGGCCGGATGACCGGTTCTGGAGCGAGCTGAATACGCGCTTGCCGTCAGAGGCTGCTCGGAATTTAATTACAGGGCCTTCAATCGAGAAATCAATAGCACCGTTACGAAGTTTCGTGTGCGAGCCCATGCGCTGGAACTCACTGTTCCTGGCGGGTGATGCGGCACACATTGTTCCACCCACGGGTGCCAAGGGTTTGAATCTGGCGGTTTCTGATGTGCGCTATCTGTCGCAGGCGCTATCTGAGTTTTATCAGAATAAAGCGACTGAAGGGTTGGATAATTATTCGCAGAGGGCGCTGGACCGGGTATGGAAGGCCAGTCGATTTTCCTGGTCAATGACGCGATTGCTACATGATTTTTATGAAGATGGCAGTGCATTTAGCAACAGAATTCGCGAAGCTGAATTTGAATACCTGGCGACATCTCAGGCCGCTCGCATGTCTTTTGCCGAAAGTTATGTAGGCTTGCCCTATTGAGGAGATTTGCTGCACAGGTCGTTGATTTGCGGGTACGGTGTTGCAGCGCTTAGCCAGTAGTGTGGCTATCAGGCTCATATGACTGACCTTTCAGGTCAGCCGGCTCTGGCTAATGGCGATTGAATGGGTAAGCTAATCTTTGCTTTGTTGAAGATAAGTGGTCACCATCATGAACCATGATTAAGGTGCAGAGAGGGGTGGAACAGCAGCTCAATATCAAAGGGTTTGAGCCCAGTCCGGGTGAGGGACGGGTTTTGAGTAATTCATTTTAAAAAGGCTGATCTCTGATTTTCGAATCTAGTTCATTAAATAGAGGTTTAAATTATGGCAACCTGCGTCACTGATATACCCCGCCCGAAAAAAGAGACTATGGCAAAGTTTCAAGATGCCGAGGTGGCTACCGTTCATGAGGCGCAGGGTCGAAAGGGTTTGCTGGCAGCCTACATGAAGCCGATCTTTCGTCCGGCCAGGATAGCCGGGCCGGCGGTTACCTGCGAGGTTACACCCGGCGATAACTGGATGCTTCACGTGGCGGTAGAACAGTGCCAGCCTGGAGATGTATTAGTGGTCGCGCCAACGAGCCCCTGTGATGATGGCTATTTCGGGGACCTCCTGGCTACTTCCCTTATCTCAAGAGGTGTTCGCGGGCTTGTCATTGATGCAGGAGTGCGAGATATCGCTGGCTTGACTGAAATGAGGTTTCCGGTGTGGTCAAAGACCGTATTTGCACAGGGAACAGTTAAGGAGACGCTGGGCAATGTTAACGTTGCTATAGTCTGCGCTGGTCAGCTGGTCAACCCAGGAGATATTGTGATCGCTGATGACGATGGGGTAGTGGTAGTACCGCGAGCCTTGGGTGATGAAGTCGCTGTAAAAATGAAGCGTCGCATGGAAAATGAACTGGCTGTCCGCCGTCGATTGGCACAGGGGGAATTAGGTTTGGATATCTACAAGATGCGTGAGCGGTTAAAGCAGCAGGGAATTGAGTATGTCAGTTTTAATGCGGAGGAAGAATGACGACTCAGCAAGCCATACCCTGTTCACTGTATAGAGGGGGCACCTCAAAAGGATTATTTTTCCTGGAGCAGGACCTGCCGCTAGACGAACGGGAACGCAATGCGGTGCTCCTTGCAGCTATGGGTTCTCCCGATGAGAGGCAAATAGATGGCCTGGGTGGGGCCCATCCGCTCACCAGCAAGGTTGCTGTGGTTCGAAAATCAGAAAAACCAGATGTGGATGTCGATTATCTGTTCTTACAGGTAGCGCTTGAAAAGCCTGAAGTCAGTACGAATCAGAACTGCGGCAACATTCTTGCGGGAGTAGGTCCTTTTGCCATTGAACAGGGCCTGGTTGAAACGAGCGGAGACAGCACCGATGTTCGAATCTATCTTGATAATACGGGTGCTCAGGCAGTTGCCCGAGTCCAAACTCCCGGTAATGCGGTACGTTACTCAGGAACGACACGGATAGATGGTGTCCCGGGTGCCGCTGCTCCTGTCAGTATTGAGTTCACAGACATAGAAGGGTCCAGCTGCGGAGCGCTACTGCCGACCGGTCAGGCAATGGAAAACCTGGAAGGTGTTGATGTCACCTGTATTGATAATGGTATGCCGGTGGTGTTGATGAGGGCGGTTGATTTTGGCTTGTCGGGTTATGAGACGCCTGAGCAGCTCGAGTCAGATCAGACGCTAAAGTCCAGACTGGAGAACATCCGCTTGAAGGTGGGCCAGCGCATGAACCTTGGAGATGTGAAAGCGAAAACGGTACCCAAGATGTGTCTTATCTCACCCGCGAAAAATGGTGGCTTGATCAATACGCGTACCTTCATTCCACATCGAGTTCATGAGGCCATTGGCGTACTTGGTTCTGTCAGTGTCGCTACCGCCTGTTTGATCCCGGATACGCTGGCCTACGCGATGGTGAGTGGCAGTCTGTCCAATGCCGAATCTGTCAGGGAGTATGCAGTTGAACATCCGTCGGGTTCCTTTTCAGTGGAAATGCAATTGAAGTTTTCTGCCAGCGGGGTGGTTACTGTACAACGGGCAGCTCTGTTAAGAACTGCAAGGTTGTTAATGAGAGGCGAAGTGATGATTCCTGAGGGCAATCCAGTTGCCATCAAAGCCAACTAACCAGAAAGAAAATACAATGATTATTGACTGCCATGGCCATTATACAACCGCTCCAGAACCCCACCAGCAATTCCGTGAGGCTCAGATCGCGGCTTATGATAAGGGCCTGGTGTTACCTGAGATCCCCTACATTAGCGATGACCTGATTAGACAGAGTATTGAGCAGAATCAGTTGAAATTGCTGGCTGAGAGAGGCGCAGATATGACTCTGTTTTCGCCGAGGGCTTCCGCCATGGCGCATCACATTGGTGATGATGCTCTCGCTCAGCAGTGGTCGCGCGCTTGTAATGATCTTATAAAGCGGGTGGTCGACCTTTATCCGGAATCTTTCATCGGCGTATGCCAACTGCCGCAATCCCTAGGAACATCCATACAACAATCCATAAGAGAACTGGAGCGCTGCGTTTTGCAACTGGGTTTTGTCGGATGTAACTTAAACCCCGATCCCTCTGGCGGGTATTGGACGGCAGCGCCGTTGACGGATCGATCCTGGTATCCTTTCTTCGAAAAAATGGTTGAACTGGATGTCCCTGCCATGATCCACGTTTCCAGTTCGTGTAATCCCAATTTCCATGCCACGGGCGCGCATTACATCAATGCAGATACGACAGCGTTCATGCAGTTTATCCAGGGTGATTTGTTTAAGGATTTCCCGGATCTTAGATTCATCATACCGCATGGGGGTGGGGCAGTCCCTTATCATTGGGGGCGATACCGGGGTCTTGTGGATATGCTAAAACGCCCCCCGTTGACTGAGCACGTGATGACCAACGTATTCTTCGACACCTGCGTCTATCATCAACCAGGTATCGATTTACTGTTTGAAGTCATTGATATTGACAACATTCTTTTTGGTTCAGAGATGGTTGGTGCCGTCAGGGGCATTGATTCCCAGACAGGCCAGTACTTTGATGACACCAAGCGTTACATTGATGCTCTTGATTTAAGCGATACCAGTCAATATAAGGTATTTGAAGGTAATGCCAGACGGGTTTACCCGCGTATGGATTGGCTACTCAAAGGCAGAGGGCTATGAATTCATTTACGCCTGATGCAGATTGGTTGCATTGGCATCAAGCCCCATCAAAACCCCGGTTCAGTCTGCCTGACGGTGCGGTAGATGCCCACTGTCATGTGTTTGGTCCCGGGCAACAGTTCCCATTTGCTAAAACCAGAAAGTATACGCCCTGCGATGCTTCCAAGCAGCAGCTTTGGCAGCTGCGAGATTTTTTGGGCATTTCGCGAAATGTCATTGTTCAGGCCACCTGCCACGGCAACGATAACAGTGCGCTGGTAGATGCCCTGTTGTCTGCCAATGGTATGGCGCGAGGCGTTGCCAGTGTTTCAGTCGACATATCGGACTCAGAACTTGAAGCCCTGGACTCAGCGGGCGTGCGTGGTGTCCGTTTTAATTTTGTAAGACGCCTGATAGATGCTTTGCCGTTCGATGATTTGACTCGAATTGCTGCAAGAATTAAGGAACTGGGCTGGCATATTGTGATTTATTTTGAAGCTCAGGAACTCGCAGAGCTGTATCATTTTTTTGAATCGCTTCCCACCACCATTATTGTTGATCACATGGGCCGACCCGATATTGCAAAGGGTGTAGAAGACCCTCAATTCGAGTTATTTCTATCCCTTCTCAGAGACAATGAAAATTTTTGGTCAAAAGTCAGTTGCCCTGAGCGTCTGTCAATGACAGGTCCGCATGGCTATCAGGACGTGATTCCATTTGCAAAAAAAGTGATTAATGAATTTCCGGATCGAGTGCTTTGGGGAACGGATTGGCCGCATCCCAATATGAAAAGCCATATGCCGGACGATGGAAAACTTGTGGATTTTATCCCCAAAGTGGCGACAACCGTTGAGCTTCGGCGCAAGCTATTAGTCGAAAACCCAATGCGCCTGTATTTCAGTGATGAGGATGATAACTGATGCCTTTGCACAAGCCCTACACTGATATTCCAGGGACTACTATTTTTGATGCTGATATGGCACGCAAAGGCCATCATCTCAATCAATTCTGTATGTCTTTACTGAAGCAGGACAACAGAGGTCAGTTTAAAAAGCATGAGGCTGCTTATCTTGAACAGTGGCCAATGTCCCAGGATCAAAAACAGGCAGTACTATGCCGTGATTACAATGCGATGATTGCCTCTGGTGGCAACATCTATTATCTGGCAAAGATATTTTCATGTGATGGACTGAGCTTTCAACATGCTGCTTCAATAATGACGGGAATGTCCGAACAGGATTATCTGCAGATGATGCTCGCAGGTGGTAGACCTCCAGAGGGGAATTGTTATTCCGGGGAGGCAAACCAAAATGGCAAGAATTAGCGCTGGTGTAGCCTCATCACATGTGCCTGCTATCGGGGCTGCTCTCGATAACCAAAAACAGACGGAACCCTACTGGCAGAAAATATTTTCAGGATTTGATTACTCCAAGCAGTGGCTGGTTGATCAAAACCCTGATGTGGTGCTGCTTGTCTATAACGATCATGCTACCGCGTTTGATGCTAACCTGGTGCCAACATTTGCAATTGCCTGTGGTGATTCGTTTGATCCCGCTGATGAGGGTTGGGGTGCTCGACCCGTTCCCAAGGTGGTAGGCCATCCGGTACTGGCGTCTCATATTATCCAATCGGTTATTCAGGATGACTTTGATATCACCATGGTGCGGGATCTGGCAGTAGATCATGGCCTGACCGTACCCTTGTCATTGATGTGTGGTCAACCCGAGGAATGGCCGTTTAAGGTCATTCCTATTGCTGTTAACGTGGTGTTATATCCACCTCCAAGCGGTAGACGCTGTTTCCAGCTCGGTCAGGCATTGCGGCGTGCGGTTGAATCCTTTGATGAGGATCTGGATGTTCAGGTATGGGGCACCGGGGGCATGAGCCACCAATTACAGGGACCGAGAGCTGGCTTCATTAACAGTGAATTCGATCGCCAGTTTTTAGACAAAATTGTTTCCCATCCCGCTGATCTTGCCGAGATGCCACACGTCGATTATTTAAGATTTGCCGGGTCAGAGGGTGTTGAACTCATCATGTGGTTGATTATGCGAGGTGCACTGAATGAATCGGTGGCACTAAAGCATCGTTTTTATCATGTGCCCGCGTCTAATACAGCGGTTGGTCATCTGATACTGGAAAACCGTTAGTAGAAAGGAGCGATAGCGACATGAAAGTAATAGTTGCAGGGGCAGGAGCCTTCGGCAAAAAGCATCTCGATGGCATTAGAAATATAGAAGGTGTCGAGGTTGTTGGGCTTATCGGACGGCGTCGAGAGCAGACTCAGGAGATTGCCGATAAATATGGTATTGCAGATGTTTTTACAGACTTTGATGAGGCCTTGAAGCTACCAGGGCTTAACGCAGCGATTCTGTGTACGCCAACGCAGATGCATGCGGCGCAGGCGATCAAGTGTATGCAGGCTGGCATTCATGTCCAGGTAGAAATACCTCTTGCAGATAATTGGCGCGACGCTTTAAGCGTTATGGAGGCACAACGTGATAGCCGTCTTGTTTGCATGGTAGGTCACACCAGGCGATTTAATCCGTCACATCAATACCTGCACAAGCGAATCTCGGCTGGCGAACTGGCTATTCAACAACTGGATGTGCAGACCTACTTCTTCAGACGCAAGAACATTAACGCTGCAGGTGAACCGCGATCCTGGACCGACCACCTGCTTTGGCATCATGCAGCGCATACTGTCGACCTGTTTCAGTATCAGGTTGGCAGCAAGGTGGTGCAGGCCCATGCGGTTCAGGGGCCGATTCACCCGCTGTTGGGAATTGCGATGGATATGTCCATCCAGCTAAAAGCCGTTAATGGTTCTATTTGCACGTTGTCGCTGTCTTTTAATAATGAAGGGCCGTTGGGTACGTTCTTCCGGTACATTTGTGACAAGGGTACTTATATTGCGCGATACGATGACCTGGTCACAGGTGACGAAGAGGCTGTGGATGTGACCAAAGTCGATGTTTCAGTGAATGGCATTGAATTACAGGACCGAGAGTTTTTTGCGGCGATCAGTGCAGGCCGGGAACCGAATTCAAGTATTGCCCAGGTTCTACCCTGCTATGAAGTGTTGCATCAACTAGAGCAAGAACTGGCGAGTGAATGATGATTTGAGGAGAAGCTTGTGTTGATAGAAAACGGGCCCTTGAAGCTGTTCAGATGCTGCTGATCAGGCTGGGGCTGCCTGCCAGATTTATGTGTAATTGCCAGGAGATAGCGGCGTTAACGTCGATCGTAGTGCTCAGCGAAGAATTATTTTCCAAAGGCCTCTTTCACAGGCTTAGTACATAAATTTAGTACTTAGACTTAGTACATAGACTTAGTACATAGACTTAGTACGTAGACTTAGTACATAGATTTAGTACACAGACATAGTACACAGGCTCGGATAGGCTTACTGGCAGTGGAGTATTTGCTGTATCGAAGCTACCGTCGAGGCCATCACTGGCGGTCAGCAGAACTAAGAATCTCCTCTGGTGTCATCACCGTGCCTTTACTCACCACCAGTGCTATGGCTTTGGTATGTTTGATATTTTTGAGTGGATCCTGTTCCAGCAGCACCAGATCAGCTTTCATACCTTTGGCTATCTGACCCATCCCGTGGTCAATGGAAAAGTACCTGGCGGGTTCGATAGTCGCTGCAGCAATTGCCTGAAGCGGTGTAAGGCCAGCCAGTACTAACATCTCCAGTTCAGAATGTAGAGAATAGCCAGGTACTGAAAGACGGATAGGTGTATCTGTGCCCGCCCCTATTGGCACACCTTGTTGATGCATTTTACCGGTCAGGAATAGACTCCATTCTGCAAAACGCGTATCGCTTTGTTCTGCTTTCTCCAGTGTGTCTGCGATTGCCTGCCATCGTTGTGACATGTCATCGGGGATTCTACTGAGCGCCTGCTGCCAGTCGTCTCGGCTGAAAGGGGGGTATTTCTGCAGGGCATTCAACCTGAGGGTGGGCACCTGCAGGGTTTTTGTGAGTTTGGCCAGCACCTGGGTGCACCGGTCTTCGTCATAGGCCGTAATTGCGGGTAATCGCTGTGCTTTGTGTAACGCGGATCTCACTTCATATCCAGGCCGTCCCTGTGGGTTTTTGAGGGCCAGTAAGCGCTGCCTGTGAAGCTCATCGGCGTTAGTTGCACAATCAAGTTCAATATTGCGCAGATGTTCGATTGAATCCACTTGCGGACCCGCAATTGACGCGAGCATTGATAATGGCACGTGCGAATCAATTGGCATATCAAGGGCTCGAGCGACCGAAACCATCTCAAAAAATATTTCTTCAGAAACCAATTCGTATATCTTGATGAAACTGGCACCAGCTGCCTTGAGTGCTTCGATGGTGGTTTTTGCTTGCTGCTTGGTGGCATTTTGAACACCTATTTCCGGTCGTGATTTCCCGTCATAGACAACATCTGAGCCGTCGAGTAACGGACCTGCAAAAAACACTCTTGGCGCTATGGCCCCTGGTTTCTGCATTTTCTGCACCACTGGGACGATGTCCCGCAGCAATCCTCCGGTATCTCGTACACTGGTAATTCCGTAGGACAAAAACAGTCGAGGCATTAGTGCGGTCAGTTCAGGTTCATAGGTCAGGTGAACATGGAAATCCCACAACCCCGGAATCAGGAACTTACCCGTTCCATCGATGATATGGTGGTTAGCAGGGTTTATTGCAGTAGGCTCAATAGCGGTAATTTCGTCTCCGGAGAAAG
Organism: Gammaproteobacteria bacterium; assembly: GCA_012960535.1. GTDB lineage: Bacteria > Pseudomonadota > Gammaproteobacteria > Pseudomonadales > Azotimanducaceae > UBA9926. The sequence continues at coordinate 80,331 of DUBB01000010.1, read as the reverse complement.
TCACAGTCTGATTGTGGCGTACTCCATTGATCGCATCTATGACGGTCACGTCAGTAATGGCAGTAGCTGACCAGGATGTAGGCCTGGCCGAATCACATGACATCAGTGCGGTCAGCAGTAACAGTATTAAGCTTCTCATAGACAGGTTCGAAATTAGCTGTTGACCTGCGACTATATCCGTCCCTTAGCAGAAAGCACAGTTACAATTGTGTACAGGTGAATTCCCCATATCGGGCGGCGCTGAGACATGACCTTCCAGACGCTGTTTTTTTACCGATAGTGCATAATTTAAGTACCCATTACAGTTCAACATCTGGGCTTGACGGATCCGAACAACCCTGGCAGGACCGGTATGGTTTGAACGTGTTATAAGTCATACTCAGGATAAGTAGCAGGTTGATTGCGGCATGACCACCAGAGAAAACCAGAGGTCTATGAAACGGTATTTTTTCACCAGGCCTGCCCCAGCAGGCGTCATATCTGCAGTTTCACAATCTGTGATTGCTCTGCCAGCTTTGGCCTTTTTTATTTTACTGGCCCTTTTACTGGTTCCTTTGGCTGCACCCGCACAGGTCTATGACCTTGGTGGAATGTATACCTACCATTATCGTGATGGTCGCTATGCTAATTGGGGCGACTTCGCGCTACAAGGGGCCCGACTTGCTATAGACGATATTAACAATTCAAAAATGTTAGGCAATGATGTTCTTCGGATGCGTCCAGAAAATATCATTGATTATCATTGCTGGCCGGACAATGCCGGATTAATGGCTGAAACCTTGATGCGAAAGAATATCATTGCATTGACTGGAGCGGCCTGCAGTGGCCCAGCTGTTGAAATAGCGGAAGTAGCAGAAAAATATCGGGTTCCTGTCATCTCTTATGGTGCCAATGCGTCCACCCTGTCCTCACCTCAGCGGTTTCCCTGGTTTGTGAGGGTTGTCAACCCGAGTGAAACCAATGAAGGGTATTTAATCGATCTGGCGGCCCATTTTGGCGTCGAGGAAATCGCTTATTTTTTTACCACCGATGCCTGGGGCCTCGGCGCCAGTAAGGTAATACATGATCATGCTAGTCGCCATAAAATCAAGATTGTTAAAGAATATTCGTTTGCCAGAGATACGCATCAAGATAAGTTAAGGCGCTACATGGGGGATGTTAAAGATGCGGGAATCAAACACATCTTCATTACCACGCCCACCCCGGATACGGTAAGGCTTTTTCAATCGTTATACGATCATGGACTCAATAAACCTGGGTTCACCTTTTACGCCGCTGAGATGATTTTGTCCGATGAAAGCCCGGAAGTGGTCTATGGCAGCCTGGGTTATTTTGCGCCTGCAGCTATGCTTCCTGCTTCAGAAAAATTAACGCTTTTCAAGAAGGTTTTGGAGACACGACTGAATAAATCGATTGATACCGCTTCAAGCACCTTTATAACCAGTGCGTTAAGTTATGACCACATAATGGCGGTGGCCCATGCCATCAGGTCCATTAAGAACGATAGCCAGGTCGTGAATCGCGAGACTGTAATGAAATATTTACGGCACATGGATTTCTCAGGCATCTCTGGTCAGGTTTCATTGTCACCTGGCAGCAATGATAGGGCTGGTATGGCCGTGCAGATTTTTAATAACCAGGGTTACAAGGCTGACGGGGAAACAGTGAATTTTGTATCCGTTGGTTTTGTTAACCCAAAAACAGGAAGCCTTCACATTAATGAAGATGCCATTGTCTGGCCGGGTAGCATCGGCTCAGCAGCACCGGCCCAGAGTAAAGTGCCAGAGTAAAACTGGGAACAGAGTCAGGTGCCAGGAATACTGACCCCGAGACACTAATCCCAGGGATAATAGGTGTATATCGGGGATATGTTTGACCCCTGCGGTAATTTAAAAGTACATTATCTTTGTTCATGATCACAGGAAGTGGCAAAAATGGAATATAACGTCATCTCGGCAGATTGCCATATTGACCTGATCTGGTTGCCTGAAGATCTATTTACGTCTCAAGCCAGCGGGAAACTGGTGAATCGAATGCCTTACGTGAAGGAAAGTGACAAAGGTCCGCTATGGGTCAGCCAGCAGGGTGCCGTGTTTGGCCTGCAGAACGGCATGGGATCGGCGGGTCGTGAGTACGTTCCTGGACAGATCCATCGATCAGATGCAATGGCCGCAACCGGTCTTTATGAAGATGGCAAGAAGGGTATACGCCGTTTGACTGTCCCGGAACTTCGTATTCAGGATCAGGAGCGTGATGGCGTCCAGGCCGAAGTGCTTTACGGTATCCTGGGTGCTGCAGGGCGCCTGAATGATGGCGATGCTGCAACCGAGGTTATGAGGATATACAACGAGTGGCTTGCAGATTTCTGCGCAACCTATCCTGAGCGATTCGCCGGTCTTGCCTGCATCCCTAACCATGACATCGATGCCGCAGTCAAAGAGATTTATCGAGTGGCCGAGCGAGGCCAGGTGCGGGGTGTTGAAGTCGCCAATACCCTGGATATGAAGCCTGTTTTCGATCCGTCGTGGACACCGTTGTGGCAAGCCTTGAACGACGTAAAATTGCCGGTACACTTTCATACCATCGGTGGCAGACCGCCAGACTTCCAGAAGATGGCGCCGCTGCAAAGGCGTCAGGCATTTGCAGTATTCATCACAGGTTTTCAGATGCAGATGTCTCGTATCATCATGGAACTTATCTATGGTGGCGTGCTTGAAGCCTATACTGATATCAACATTGTCATAGGTGAAAGTGGCATCGGCTGGATCCCGTATTTGCTTGAGCACATGGATCTGGAGTGGGAGGATCAGTTCAAAGACCTCACATTGAAGATGAAACCCTCCGAATATTGGCGAGGTCAGTGTAAAGCAACCTACCAGAGCGATAAGGTGGGCATTAAGTTATTAGCCGAACTGGGAGAAGACAACATCATGTGGGGGTCCGATTTTCCACATCCAGATGGTATCTGGCCCGATTCTCAGGAATTTATCGATAATGAGCTGGGCCATTTGCCGCCCGGCCAGAAGAAGAAAATTGTCTGTGATAATGCGGCACGACTGTATGGTTTTGTTTAGCTGGGTCCCGGTCTGTAATCCGGTAGAAAGCCATGGGTCACTGACTTAACGGAATATCTGCTGCGCGTTCTCAGCCTAAAATAGTTGTGGAGAAGTTGGATCAGCAGCATGGCCAGGATTGTAGCGCTCATGAAAAAGGCTGAAGATGTCAGCTTGTTAACAGAGCAGTGAGTTCTTGTTAGGCGGTTTGGCCTAGGGCACACCTGGCCAGCAAAGGGGTTGCTACAGATACCAGATAAGTTCCAGCTTGATGAAATCTTCATCCCGAAGAAAGGCAAGGTCTGCATGAGGGTCAGACAGCACCTCAAGAAAACCCAGCAGCCCCGGGGGGACACTGCGCGTATTACCGAACAAGGATGCTTCAATGGTGATTCTCAGCCGCTCACCAAGACGGCTGCTGGCTTCTAATGTTGTCAGATACTCGTGAGATTCACGATCGATCAAGGTGACCAGTAAAGCCGTTGTTGCTGATGCATCGTTGAAGGCATAACGAACCCCAAGCGCGATATCGTTCTGTCCCAGGGCAGGGCCCGAAGCGCCTCGATCGTCGTATAAATACTCTGCTATTAAGCCAAGGTCACCTCTGCTGCCGGCAATACCGACAAACGTCTTCTCGAATCCTACGGTCGCTGCCTCATATCGACTACCCTGGCCACCACGGCTAATGGCTTCAAGCTTGAAGGCCCAGTCGCCGAGAAAGTACTGGCTGTCAATAGCTGTTTGCTCAATGATGTCGTAGTGGGGAATTAACACTACCGATTCAGGTATACCATTTTCAAGCGTGAAGCGTGGAACAAGCGTGGGCTCCCGGCTGGTCCCAGAAAAATGAGAAAGGCCGAATTCCAGGTTGCCGATATTATGTACCCAGCGGATGGCAAAATCGCTGCGGTATTGTCCTGCGCTGGATTCATAAACTGCTTCGTGAGTCTCGATTTGGAAAGGAAACCCTGGCCTGCCCTGCCTGCCTGAAAAGTTTCGTTCGCGAAAACCCGTTAGCCAGTAGATATCGATTACGCCCCAATTACGAAGCCAGGACAGGTTAACCATTGGCTGGCCCAGTTTTTCTTCACCATCGGGGTTTTCAACAGTATCTGTTTGGTTGATGACATCCACCAGGTGCTGTGACTCGGTCACTCCCCAGAATACCTTGCGGATACCCGAGCGAAGCTCGTAACTGTCTGCAACATGTACCCAGGTTAGCTCACGGATATCAGCATGACTGCGCCGTTTGTCCTGGGCATCGAAACGCAGGAAGGGAACAAATGCAAATATGTCGTTGCCGTCGTTCCAGGTACGATAGTACTCACTCTGCAGACTGACCGAGGCGTGGTTTTGTTCTGTATTAACCAGCCCAGGGTTTTGAAAAGTCCTGTGCTCGAAGCTGATATCTGATCGCCAGCGCCCTTTATTCTGCGTAGACGGTCCGAAAAAAAAATCGGGGCTTGCACCGTTTAGGCTTGCCGGATTGTAAGACGACTTGGCAGTCATTGTGTTTGTGGCTGTTAGCGAGCTTGCTCTGTCAGATACACCGTTATCTACTGGGTACCCTAGTACCTCGAGCTGGCCCGGTTGGGCATGCTGAGCTTCATCATCTGGCATTTCTGTCAGCTGCGAATTGGCCACAGCTGATTGCGCCGAAGTTTTAATTCTCACCCGCCAGGCACCTTTAATGTCGATGCTTTCAAGAGCTGATTTAATATTCGGTCGCGAAGCACTGACCAACACGCGGTGAATTAGTCCCGCTTTGGTAAGTGCAGCTTGAACCCGGGTTTCTGCATGGATTGTATCAGCGATACGTGCTGCTTCACGGTGGGCGCTATCCTGATTTGAGTAGCTGCCAGCTGACCAGTACATCAGTTCGTCAGCACTGGTCGAGCAGTGAATCAGTAGCAGGGCATAAAACAGCAGTAGGCGCACAGCGTTAGCGGGCTCGTTGCAGGCTATTTCGGGTGAAATCCTTTTCGGTTAAGCCTGTGTTGAATCTGTACTCTCGCCAGAGGAGGTCAGTGCTTTTCCGGGACTGGTGATTGTACATGGACATTTTTGCCGGGCGCCAGATTTTGCCGAGATAAAGTTTAAACCCGCTTGATTTGAGTGTTTTCAGAAGGCTTTGCTTACGGTCGTAATAATCTACCTTTAAGAGTCGGTAGTGATCTTTATCAATCCATACTTCCTGTCTTGTATAACCAGAGTTGCGATCAATGGGTCGACGTTCAATGACATAAGCATCCTGCCCTTCATAGTTTTCATCTCTGAGCCACTGGTAGGTATATTTTTCGACTTCCTGACTGGAAAGGTCTTCAAATGCAAACTCACTACCGACAAATGGGCCGGATTTGTTCTTTGAAGCAATTCTTTTAACACGCTTTAGCGCGGGCAGATTGAGCCATTGGTCATCGTCGCCCTGCTTGTGCGAAAAGGTGAGTAGACCGGTCCCTTTAATGTCACGGGGTGTGTCAAAAATGGTCAGACTCTTATCGCCGTCCTCGGGAACTTCGAGGGACCTCAGGCGCAATTGTCTTTTACTTTCGTTACCTTTGGCATTGCGCAGAATCATCTGCATTTCTACCTTGCTGTCGATCCAGCCCTGATCTCTCAGGTCAGCTTCTATGGCGATAGCCAAACCTTTTTCGTCCGCGGTTTCGGCAGATGCCATGGTTGCAAAAACGATACAGACCAGACAAAGGCTTAATACATTGTTCTTTCTTATCATTAATGTAACTCCTTTTACTAAAGTGAATGCAATACTCATGACGAGTTTGTGTGGATCTGCGCTGGTGGGTCGATAGGATTAGTTGTTGCTGAGGCCTGGTGGGGTCCTTGTTTTTCTCTATCGAGTAACATCAGCAGGGGTGGCAGTAGTATGAAGTCAAAGGCGAGCGCGATCGCGATCACAATTGCCACCAGCAGCCCTGTATCACCGTTAATAGCCAGGTCCGACGTGGAAAGAATCAGGAAACCAACCACGAGTACCAGTGTTGTCACCCACAGGGCAACTCCAACGGTGCTGAACGCGTAGCGGATGCCATCCTCAACTGATAAGCCACGGTCTCGCCTTGCACGTAGGTACTTGCTGAGGAAGTGCACCGTATCATCGACCACAATCCCCATGGTTATACCCAGCACCATCGAAGTCGACATGCCCACCCTGCCTTCAATGAAATACCAGATGCCGAAGCCTGCCATACCAGGCAGTAAGTTAGGTACGATCGAGATCAACCCCATTCGTACGGATTTGAGCGATAGAATGAGTACAATACTGATCAGCACCAGGGCAATCATTGCTCCCTTGATGCTTCCCTTCATGCTTCGAATACCAATGTGGGTGAACATCATGGACAGGCTCGAGCCTTCCTGAACAAATTCCGGTGAATGTTGTTGTAGCCAGTTTTTAGCGCGCTCCTGTACATCGATAAACTGGGGTGTCTCCATGCTGGCAAATGACACACGCATGCGTGACGAGGATTTGTCAAAGTTCAGCTGATTAGTCAGGTCCAGTCCGAACGGTAGTGAAAGTTCATACAGCAACAAATACTGGGCCGCGAGGTCCTGGCTACCTGGCAGGCTATAGAAGTCAGGATCATCGCCGTGAAGGTTCTTGTTCAATCGTTTGACGATATCAGTGTAAGTACTGACGTGCTTTACCTCTGGCTGCTCGCGGTACCAGTTTGCAAAGTCTTCGATCCGATTCAGATAGTCTGGGTTTGATACGCCTTGCTCGATTCCCGTATCAAGGGAGTACTCAATAAGATAAAGCCCGCCCAGCGATTCGTCGAGAAAGTCCGTGTCGATGCGAAACTGGTGGTGCTCTTTAAAGTATTTCGAAAATCGATCACTGATGATATTGAGAGGTGCCAGTGACATTAACACAATTGCAGTTACGCTACTGAAGATTAGCAGACGGGTACGATGCTTGATCACCGAGTCTGCAAATCGATTCATCGACGCGACCGTACGGGATGGTCTTGGCTTTACCCCGTTGGGCAGAACGTATATCAGCGCAGGAAGTAGCGTCAGGGAATAGATAAGCCCGAACAGGACGCCTACCGTGACCATGTTGCCGACATCCTGTATGGGCGGCACATCGGCGAGCACATTGAGGCTGAGAAAACCGATAGCAGTACTCAGGCTTGTGAGAATCACGGGTTGCAGGTTAATGTCCAGGGCTTCATGCATTGCCTGGTATTTTTCACGGCCTTCGCGAATACCCTGATAGTAGCTGACAAGGATATGAATACTATGTGCGACCACCACCGTTAGGATAATGACCGGTGTGGTGGATGACATGGTAGAAATAATCTTGTCCGCCCAGCCAAACAGGCCGATTGCTGAGATTATACTGAGCATGGTCACCATAAACACACTGAGCACGCCGACATAAGACCGTAGCAGTACGCCGATTAATATAAAAATGAACAGGTACATCAACGGAGTCTGAGTTGTTAGGTCTTTCTGCGCGGTCTCCGTAAATGAGGCAGATATCATGACGGAACCGGTCGTATACATCTTGATATCGGGATACCGAGCCATGATCTGTGCTTTTTTATTTTTTACCCAATCGGCCGCCTTTTCTTGGACATCTCCCCCGGCATTATTGAAGCCAAAATCAAGGTTCATACCCGCAACTCGGCCATCGCTCGATATCAGGCGATTGACCACCAGCGGTTCACTGATCGCGATGGCCCGCTTTGCCTTCAGTTCTTCTGCAGAAAGTGAATCAGGGAATTCAACCAGGTTTTCAACGATCAGGTCATCACCATCTGCATAGGTGTGCTGGTAATTGGTTAGTGAGTCAACCCTGTTGACATAAGGCGTCCGCCAGGCCTCCTCGGTGATCTCTTCGATGATGCCCAGCACGCGTGGTGTAAAGACATTGCCGTCATCCGGTGCAATAGCGATAAAAATGTTTTCAACACGAGAGAAATTTTCTTCGAGATCTTCAAAAGCGATTAGTTGAGGATTGTCCGGACCGAAGTTATCCCTGGGTTCTGTTGATATGGTGATGAACTGAAGACCAAAGCCAGAGACAGCTGAGACGAGTAACGCCACAGCAATAATAGGCCAATGATGCTTTAGCACAAAATGAGCAAATCTGGCTGAAAAATTTTGAGTTGAGTTAGGCGACATGGATGGGCGATGCTAACGTATTCTGGTTTCTGAGTCTAATTCTGGCAGGCGTTTATATAGAATCCAGGCATCTCAGAATTGCATTGATCAGGTAACGCCTGGTATCAACCGGATGTATGCGTTTTGGGTAAATCGCTGATACTAATACGGCAGACCTACTGAAACCTGGTTGGTGCGCAGGGCAACGATTCAGGCAGGTACGCATCCGATCTGACAAGGTTTGTATGGCCTGCTATCCTAGTTCGCACTAGGGGTCGGGTGATCAGCACATTGTAGAAATCAGGGTATACACCCGCTCTCGGTTAAGGCGCAGGTAAGCGCAAATCGATAACACGACCAACGAGCCATCGCACCATTTTGCTCTGACCGAATGGACGGGTGATTGGAATACGAACAAGGCAAAGATCTTAAGCAGAGATCATGCCTGGCATTGAATCAATGGCTTAATGGCACAGCACACAGGAAATGTGGGCTTAAGCAACATGACACAAAGCAATTTTTATTAGAGGAATTAGCTTGCAAGAATCAACTAACGACCGGCTGGTACCTTTTTCCAGCAAGCTTGCCTTTGGTATAGGCCAGTTCGCCGAGGGGCTTAAAAACACCGGCTTCGGTCTTTTCATTCTTTTCTACTATAACCAGGTACTGGGGCTTTCCGGCACCCTGGCGGGAGGCGCGCTTTTTATTGCATTGATGTTCGATGCACTGACTGACCCCCTGGCGGGCTCTTTATCTGATAATTTCAGATCAAAACTTGGCCGCAGGCACCCCTTCATGTATGCCTCTGCAGTACCCTTAGCGCTTGCTTTTTACGGCTTGTTTTCCCCGCCGGAAGATATTAGCGAATGGGGCCTGTTCGCCTGGCTGACGGTGTTCGCAGTGCTTACCCGGGGTGCCATGACCCTGTACCACGTACCGCACCTGGCGCTGGGTGCTGAAATGACAGAGAACTATCAGGAACGCACTCGAATTGTTGCCTTCCGCCAGTTTTTTGGCACATCAGGTGGTGCCATGGCTGCAATTGTCGGGCTGGGTTATTTCTTTGCTGACGACAACGGCGGAAGACTGGCTGCGGAAAACTATTCGCCCTATGCGCTAGTCCTGGGTGTGATGATGGTGATCACCATCTGGTGGTCAGCCTGGGGCACGCAGAAAGAAATCCCCCACCTGTCTCAGCCGCTTGAAAGACCAAAGCTCAATCCTTTCCTGCAGATGACCCGTGATGTCAGAGAGGCATTCAGCAATACCTCGTTTCGCTGGTTATTCTTCGGTGTGCTGATTGTCTTTATTATGGCAGGCGTAAATGGAGCCCTGGACCTTTACATGCTGCAGTATTTCTGGGAGTTCTCGGGGGAGCAGATGCTGCTTCTTCAGGTTGCATCCATTGTCGGATTGCTGCTGGGCGTGTTTCTGACCGCACCACTGCACCGGTTCACCAGCAAACTCTTTGGTGTCCTGCTGGGGACAGGTGCCTGGGCCGTGTTTCAGCTTATTCCTGTGGTGTTCAGGCTGCTGGAATGGTTTCCGGAAAACGGTACTGCTGTTCTGGCCTATACCCTGGTTATTATGAAGTTCGCGCAGGGACTTATTCTTCAGCAGGCGTTTATCTCATTTGGATCGATGATGGCCGATATTACCGACGAACACGAGTATCAGTCGGGGGTCAGGCAGGAAGGCATCTTTTTTGGCGCCATCGCCTTTTCCAGCAAGGCTACTTCAGGTTTTGGGAATTTTATTGGTGGAATCGGGTTGGATGTTATTGATTGGCCCCGAGGTGCAGATATCAAGACTGCTGCAGATATCCCGGCAGACACCCTGATTAATCTTGGTCTGCTATATGGGCCGATTGTAGCCGCCTTCGCCGTTATATCGCTCTGGTGTTACAGTCATTATAAGCTGACGCGAGAACGGCACGAGGAAATTCTTATAGAATTGAACATCAGGAGAGAGAAGGCCGCTAATGCCTAGGTAGGAGCCCCGCGCAGGACAGGTTATTAAAAAAGGGACAGTCACTTCATTCATATGGGCCTAGCGAGACCTTTGCCCGGGCCAGTACCCAGGATCCCCATTAGGCCAATAGCGGGCTTGTTACAGAGTAATTGAGTGTCCCATTTGGATCTACAATTCAGGTTTTGTTGATGTTGCAACCTGGGCGTAATTGCCTACCAGGTTTGTGTTTCACTTAAGCTACGCAGCTTCAGCCTTAAGATAGGTGTGTCCTCAGGAGACGATAGCTGCGCCAGTGTTGTAGCGACTTGGAAATACCCGGGTAACAGGGGTCAAACGGGTTTTCGAAGCCTTTCGTGGTTCGGTCGGGTCTGGCTTAAGGCTTGTATGGGTCAGCGATCATTATCGCTGATTGATATATGATCAAGTCACTGACCAGAATAAGAAGAAATTGGATGAGTAACAGAACTCAACTAAGCTGCTGAATTGAGGCAAGCAGTTAGCCTTTTGACGAGGAAAAAGATTGTGTGAAAGGTCACTCAATAGAAGCTTGAAACAACAAGGGAGAAAATTGCCATGGTTGACATTACCATGCTCACCACGTTCTTTGGCTGGTGTTCCGTAATTAACATTGCGCTCATATTTGGCTTGTTTATCAGGGGCAGAATACTGCGAAATTTTGCGGTAGATCTATTCGAGGTCTCAAGCGACGAGATTAAATTAGTCTACCTGAAGGCCGTCATGCAGTATCGAAACGGCACGCTTTTGTTAAGTGTCACGCCTTATCTGGCATTAAAAGTAATGACCTGGAATAGCTAAGCTCGGCACACTTCATTGTATTTTTATGTGCTGCTTGTGGAAACAGGATTCTGCTCCTGGGTGGAGCAGATAGGACTGCTCGCCTGTCTTAATAAGGAGACATTGAGGCATGATGCGATAGCGGCATCCATACCATGATGTTAAAACTGATATGCTGGTGGATCCTCTATAAGGTGCGCTGTTGATCTTATCTCGCGCTTAACGGTGGTGGCTGGTCCGGCATATGACTGCGCAGATGATGTTACTGAGTAAAAGGATTCTCTTTTAACATGATGAATTCCCATGGCGATACTTCACTACCTCTGGTTTGTTTGATTTCGATCAGCGCAGGCTTGTCTTCAAGAAGGGCCTTTTCGAGTATGGGTCTCAGTGTTTGAGGGCTATCACAAAGGTAGCCTCGAGCACCGAATGATTCTGCCAGTTTCACAAAATCCGGGTTATCAAAGTCAGCGCCGATGAGTCGACCTGCATAGGCATTGGTCTGATCCCGGCGGATATTGGCAAATCCCTGGTTGTTGAAAACCAACGTGATAACGCCGATATTGTGGCTCACCGCAGTGGCCAGTTCCTGTATGCCGAACATCAGACCGCCGTCGCCGGTGACAGCGATAACTGCCTTATCCGGGCAGGCGACTTTGACGCCCAAAGCGGTCTGAAATCCGAAGCCCAGCGTGCCCTGAAACCCCTCTGTAACATAGGTTCTGGGCTCATAAATAGGGATACCGTAATAGGATGTGAATCCCATTTGCGATACTTCGGGCACAAGGAAACCATCGCGAGGCAGTACTTCACGGATCACATCCAGGTAAGCCATCTGAGGTTGGATCTTGTCGATGACCTGACGTGTTTTAACTTTTGCTGCAGCAATTAGAGAAGCCCGGTCGGGGTTGGGCTTGACCTTGTTTGACAGGGCATTGTAAAGCGCTGTGCACGCAGTTGCGGCGTCACCTACCACTGGAATGTCCGGGACCAGCCTTTCCATCTCTTTTTCATCAATGTCAATGCGTATCAGGGTCGGCCCACCCTGGGGCGACTTTTCATAAAGTTGCATGCTGTTCCATCGCATGTAAATCATCTCAAGCCTCGAACCGATGCCGACCAGAACATCAACTTCATCAAATAGTGCTCGTGCTGCAACCGATGACACGCCTAGTGCATGATCCTCTGAGACTACACCGCGGCCGCTCCGAAATGCTGTGACCGGGGCCTGCAGGAGTTCGGCCAGAGCCAGTACTTCTTCACTGGCGTGTTGCGCACCAGCGCCGCACATGATCATGGGGTTGTTAGCCTCGGCAAGTGCCTTTGCCGCGAGGGTAATCTGGTCGTCATCCAGCGGTGGCTGATCAATGAATTCATTGCCGGGCAGGATAGTAATGTCATTATAAACCTGTGCCATTGTATCCCAGCACATCTCAACCGAAACGGGTCCAGGTCTGTTGCCTAACAGGGTTTTGAATGCCTCATTAATGGTCGAACTTGTTTGAGCTGGTTCGCTAATATGGTAGGCATCTTTGATTATTGTCCTGAGTGTCCCCGCCTGATCCTTCAGCTCGTGCAGGTGACCTCGGCCTTGTCCAAGGTATGAAGAAGGAACCTGACCCGTCAGGCAGAGCACGGGTGCGTTTGCACCCATAGCAGTGCATAGTGCTGCGGTGGTATTGAGTACGCCAGGCCCTGGCACAACAGCGAAAGCACCTGGGTTTCCAGTTGCTTTTGCATAGCCATATGCCATATAGGCCGCACCCTGTTCATGTTTTGTGACGATCGTTTCTATTTCTAAGCGGTACATAGCATCGAACATTGGATAGATCTGCGCACCGGGTATGCCGAAAATACAACTGATGCCGTTAGCCTGGGCAGCCCGGATCATGGCTTCTCCGCCGCTCATTGAGTGTTTGTCTGACATTCGTTGTATCCTGAATTTAAGACTGGAATTCTAATGTAACTTGAGCCAGCTTATCAATTCTAAGCTTTCTGTTATCGATTGTTAATACCGGTCCAAGTTAACCAGCCGCGCGCAGGTATTTCGCCTGAGTGTCGCCTGATGACGATCGAGACAGACGACCGCGTTGGTCGCCTGGGCGGTCACCTTAATGGCGGGCCAGGGAGGATCTGAAGAAGAATTCTAAGCGCTCTTGGGCTGGGTTTGTTCGCGGTCGACCGGTGGTGGACAGGTCGGCTCCGTGAGTGAATTCGGTGACCTATGCAGCCACGCCCTTTATAAATAACTTGATTTAATAAACGGTCAGGTTGTTAAATCATAATCCGATTTAACAACTTAACAGATGAGGTTCGATTGAAAGTTCGAGAAGCCGTGCATGAACATGCGCACTGGTCATCCCGGTTTGGTTTTCTGATGGCGTCGGTAGGTTTTGCTGTCGGACTGGGTAATATCTGGCGCTTTCCCTACGTCGCCGGTGAAAATGGGGGTGCCGCGTTCGTATTGGTGTATCTGATTTGCGCGTTCGTGATTGGCCTGCCGATTGTGATTGCAGAGATCATGATCGGTCGCCGCGGTCAGGCTGGTGCCGCCGGCTCCATGAAGCGGGTTGCAGACCAGGAACAGCGTTCCCCTAAATGGATTGGCGTTGGATATATGAACCAGCTGGCCGCCTTCATGGTCCAGGTGACCTATGCGGTGATCTGTGGTTGGGTTCTGTGGTATCTGTTCAAGGCGATAACCACTGGATTTGCAGGCGTCGATGTCACCGCCGCCGCGGCGGAGTATGATGCGGTGATCAGTGATACTGCGGGTATGCTGTTCTGGACTACACTCAGCCTGGTGATCTGCGGTTTCATTCTCTATGCAGGGGTCAAGAACGGTATCGAGCGGGCGGTTACGCTGTTGATGCCACTCTTGTTTGGGTTATTGCTGTTGCTAGTGGTCTTTAACATGTTTGCTGGCGGCTTCATTGAGGCGTTGATCTGGTTGTTTAAATTTGATCTCAGTAAGATCACTGCCAGCGTGCTTCTCGCCGCCCTGGGCCAGGCCTTTTTCTCCATTGGAGTTGGCATGGCGGCCATGATGGCCTATGGCTCCTACCTTCCAAAGGACGCTCGTATCGTGTCTTCAGCGGTCATTATCGTCACAGCAGACACGTTGGTAGCCCTGCTGGCGGGCCTGGTGATCTTCCCTGCGGTATTCAACAATGGCCTGGACCCAGCTGCCGGGACGGGCTTGATTTTCCAGACCCTGCCGGTAGCGTTCGCTCAGATGCCGGGTGGTTATTTTTTTGCTGGACTGTTTTTCCTGCTGCTGTCGGTGGCCGCGTTTACTTCGATGGTCGGCATGCTGGAGTCGCTGGTATCCTGGCTGGAGGAGTTACATGGCTTCACACGTCATAAGGCCACGGTGACCATCGTAGGCGCTAATATACTGTTGAGCGTGGTCAGTGTGCTGGGATACACGGTACTGTCTGACTGGCAGCTTTTTGGTAAGCCGCTGAATGACGTCGCGGACTATTTTTCAAATCAGATCCTGCTGCCACTGGGTGGGCTGTTGATAGCGGTGTTTGCTGGCTGGGTGATAAGCCGGGAGTCCAGCCAGGATGAACTGGGTCTGAAATCCGAGCCTGTCTTCAGGGTGTGGTGGTTTCTGGTGCGCTGGCCGGTGCCTTTGGCAGTGGCGCTCATCTTCGTTATGGGAATCGGCGGGTGATCGACTTTGATTTGCCGGGCTATGGTTAACCCTGCTATCGCCAGCGCTGCTGGCTAAGGTAACTGGCAAAGATCAGTGGTTCACCCCTACTGGGTTCATCCAGCCCGGTTACCCATGCCGCTACAAGAATGCTGAACTTGAGATGCTGGGCATGCCGTTGCTCTGGATTTGAACGGGGTCTAATTGACCTGCGTAGTCTGATAACGGATATTGCTTGTTCAATTTGTGCTCGCTCACCCGATCGATTCTTTATATTGCCGGCCGAGTTAAAAAAGAACGGTAATTGTTCAGGGTCGTTGGTAGCGAGCGGTGCGGGCCACATGAAACACCGTTTTTTCTATAGGCTGCTGCGGGCGGCTTCAGGCACTGGCTTGGTCAAGCCAGAGTGGCTGTTCCGTGAGCCGGTTTGGCCGTCACCGGCGCAGACTTGAATTACAGCTTTGAGTAAGCCTTAATGATGCTGAACCTGATGTTGGGTAATTTTAAGGAAACAGGATGATGGAGCCAAGCTGGTATTCGATACTCCCGCCTATCCTTGCCATAGTGCTGGCGATCTGGAGTAAACAGGTCATCCTGTCGCTGTTTGCAGGCATCTGGATGGGCTTTACACTGTTAAGCGGATGGAACCCGCTAACGGGACTCGCCGCCAGCATCGATGCTGTGATCCAGGTATTTACCGACCCAGGAGATGCCAGGGTGCTGGTATTTACGCTGCTGATAGGATCGCTGATCGCGACCATAGAATACTCTGGCGGCGTCCGGGGATTTGTGCGCTATCTTGAAACGCGCCGCTGGGTGCACACGGGATTCCGGGCTCAGTGCCTGGCCTGGTTTATTGGCATCATTATATTCATTGAGTCAAATATCACCTTGTTAATTGCCGGTGCGGTCTGCCGACCGTTGTTTGATCGCTATCGTGTGTCAAGGGAAAAGCTTGCTTACCTGATTGACTCAACATCAGCGCCAGTTTGCGTGCTGATTCCGCTCAATGCATGGGGCGCTGTGATTATTGGCTTGATAGGAGGTGTGGGAATTGATAACCCGTTGGAAGTATTTATGGCCTCCATACCCCTTAACCTGTACGCGATTCTGGCGATTTTACTGTCAGCATTGGTGGCCTGGAAAAATTTGAATTTTCCTCAGATGCAGGCTGCAGAGCTCAGAACCCAGGCCGGCGAGCTCGTTTGGCCTGGTACAACACCCCTGGTTGAAGTCGCCGAGTTTGATGCTGTACGCAGCGATGAAACTGAGCAAGTTCCTTCGGCGAGCTATATGGTGGCCCCGGTCCTGGCAATGCTGATTATGATGCCCATAGGGTTGTTGATAACGGGAGAAGGGGATCTGATTAAAGGTTCAGGTTCGGTCGCGATTCTTTGGGCTGTAATCGCAGGCATTGTTACTGCCTGGATAATGCTGTTTGCAACCAGAACCGCCAACCTCAATCAATTGATGCAGGTTTTCATGAAGGGGGCAGGAAACCTTTTGCCGATTGCAATGATTTTATTGCTGGCGCTGACCCTCGGCGATGTCGCCAAACTTGTCGGCACCGGACCTTATCTGGCGGGAATCGCGAGTTCCAGTGTGCCGCAGATCCTGCTGGCGCCGCTTGTTTTTCTGGTTGCGGGGTTTATTGCGTTCTCAGTGGGGTCGAGCTGGGGGACTTTTGCGATCATGATCCCAATCGCAATCCCAATTGCAACCACGCTCGATCTGTCGGTACCTTTGCTGCTCGCAGCTGCTATTTCGGGGGGCATCTTTGGTGATCATGCTTCGCCGATTAGCGACACCACAGTGGTGGCCTCGATGGCCTCAGCAACGGACCACATTGATCATGTAAGAACGCAATTGCCGTATGCGCTCACGGCCGGTGGTTTAGCAGCTGTCGGGTTTATACTGCTTAGTCTCTGGATTTAAGATAAAGATCCAAAACAGCCTGTGCCAGCGGTTGCACGTCGGGTTCGGCCCGGTTGGTCAGCACTATGATGGTCAGCTGCTCATCGGGGAAACGGGCAATATAGTTGCGAAAGCCGCTGGTACTGCCGCTGTGATGATACCTTCGATGTCCCTGGTAGGTATCGATCCGCCATCCAAAGCCATAGTTTTCTAACTGGGGGGTCAGCGCCCTGCGCATGAGGTTCGCAGAGATCAGATCGGCACCATAATTGACGTTGTGCCAATGGCTGAGATCTGCAAGGGAGGAATACACACCGCCATCACCGAGTACCGCGCTGTAAAGGGATTGATCGCTGGATCTTACTTCACCGTTGGCAACGGTATAGCCGAAGGCACGCTCAGCGACGGTGTTTACTCCATCGATGTAGGCAAGCGTTCGGTCCAGTCCGCTGACTTGAAAGATTCGTAGCTTGAGAAACTCATGGAAGGGATTGCCGGAGACCTGTTCCACGATCATTGCCAGGACTGCATAAGCAGAATTACTATATCGATAAGCGGTCCCCGGCGGGAAGTAAGTTCCGGTCTGTTGCCGCATCAACTGCAAGACGTCTTTATCATGCACCTGATGTTTAGCGTCCGTGGCTACAAGGCCTTCGTAGTCAAGTAACCCAGAGCGATGCTGCAGCAAGTGTACGATTCTAATGTGCTCGCCATAGGCTGGGAAATCCATGAAGATCTCGGAGAGTGTTGAATTGAGATGAATCTTGCCTTCATCTACCAGCATCAGGATTGCCAGTGCAGTGAAATGTTTGCTGATAGAGGCCAGGCGGAAATTAGTCTGATCGTTAATTGCAGTCTTTGATTCAATATTTGCCTGTCCGTAAGTTCGCTTCAGGATTGGCTTTGACCCTTTTATAACAAGTACTGCTGCACCAGGCCTGTTACCGCTGTAGTCCGCAAAGATCGCATCTATTTCTGATGTGGGCGTTGAATTACACCCTGGCAGGCAAAAGCAGAAGCCCAGGGCTAACAGCTTTATCTGGTTTTTCACGGCAGTGTTCCTTCGAAGCAGTAAGCGAAGGGTCCCGTCATAATGGCTCTTTGATCTTCGCTGATTTCAATTTCGACCGATCCACCGGGCATTTTTACGGTGCAGGGCGCCTTGCGCTGGAGCAGCAACTGAGTCTGCGCAGCGAAGACCGCGGCACTGGCGCCGCTGCCGCAGGCCATGGTGAGTCCAGCGCCCCGTTCATAGACCTTCAAGGTGAGTCCGGTGCGGGAAGTAATGCTGGCCACACCCACATTGACGCTTTCTGGAAAGTAGCGATTCTGTTGGATCTTCGGAGCCAGACGCTTTAATTGGATTGTCTGTGGGTCTGCAACAAAAAATACAATATGTGGATTACCGAGATCGACTGCAAAGCCATTGTTGAGTGGGCCTTCAGAGATTGAGGCCAGCAGATCGGCATCGCGATGCCGTTGGATCTGGCCTAGGTCGCATCGGATGTGCATGGACCCAGTGCGCTCACAGTGTAGCAGACCGGCCACGGTTTCAAGTGTTATGGATGATTTCCCGGTGGTTTCCATTAGCAGACCGGCAACGCAGCGGGTGGCGTTACCGCAGGCCTGGGCTTCCTGTCCATCGACGTTATAGAGACGCATAAATGCATCAGCAAACTCGGATGGTTCTATGACTACCAGTTGATCCGCACCGATTCCGATGTAGCCATCGCAGATTCGGATTACGTCGTTCTTCGCAGGATGATAAGGTTTCTCACGAGCATCGACAATCACGAAGTGATTCTGCAATCCCTGCATCTTGATGAAAGAACGTTTGGAGGCTTTGTGAGAAGACTGCATCAGAGGTCAAACGGAACATTGGCTAAGTACTCAAGGCTCGCAGGTTTGATTACTCGATGTCAAGACATCGTTGCAGGCCAGTGGGTAAGCCACTGGCGCTTCTCGGCTTTCACCTCCGGGCATCACTTTTCCCTGCACAGAGCATCAAGGTCAGGGTTCTACAACATTGAAGCCTACGGTAAAAGTATCCAGATTGCCGAATATGCTGGCGAGTGATTCGATATCTCCAGATATTTTCAGGTTTCCGTTTTGCAGTTCGTCCGGAAGGGTTGTCGACTGGGTAACGATGTCGATAAGTCCCGTTCGGGTTAATGACAGGGATACCGCTGCCTGGGGATCCGCTGATCCTTTGATATATGAAAGTGTTCGGTTAGATAGACACATTCGCCAGGTTTCATCGATGTCTGTAAATGTCCAGTTGATGGCAATCGTCAATCCAGCGACCGTTTCGGACTTTAATCGAATGGAAATAGTGTCAAAGACCTGTTCAACGGTCATCGCATTGAGTAGGCCTTTAGCTCTGATAGGTCCTCCACCAAGCGCTGGCGGGCCCTGGCGCAGCTCCTGGGCGCCATTTAAATAGGCATTTCGAAAGGTGGATGACTCGGCTTGATATCCCAGTTGCTCCAGGGCATCAGCTTGTAGGTCCCGGGCTGTCTGATTATCGGGGTCAGCAAATACAAGGTGATTAACCACTTCTGTGACCCAGCGATAATCGCCCTTTTCATAAGCCTGGCGGGCATTGGCCAGGAGCGCTTCTGCTCCCCCAGCGAGATCAACGTATCGTTTGCCGGCTTCTACGGGAGGATGCCTGTGCAGATTAGACGGGTTCCCGTCATACCAACTGAGGTAACGTTGGTATACCGCCTTGGCATTGTGAACCAGGTCTCCGTAGTATCCACGAGTGTGATCATTGGCCAGGAACTCTTCTGGTAGTTGCAGAGTCTCCGCAATTTCAGTTGGGACATAGCCGTGATTGGCATATCGCATTGATTGGTCATGCATCCACTTGTAAAGATCTCGCTGGTTGGAGAGAAAACCCCTGACATCTTCGTTTCCCCAGCGAGGCCAGTGATGTGAGGTAAACATTAATTCTGTTTCAGAACCGAATAAGTCAATAGCTTCGTTGATATATTTCGACCAGTTCAGCGCATTGCGAACCAGCGCGCCTCGAATGGGTATCAAATTGTGCATGGTGTGATTGCAGTTTTCAGCCATGCATAACGCCTTTAAGTCAGGAAAAAAGAAATTCATCTCGGCCGGCGCTTCGGTTTCCGGTGTGAGTTGAAAGATGATCCTGATACCGTCAAGAATCATTTCTTCGCCTGTTGTGGTGATGTCATGGGTGGGGGCTATTAGTCCCGGTGGCGAATAGGGAACGCTTGTTCCCAGGCCACAGTCGACGTGAGCGCAGGGATGCGCAGGCAGCAATTGACCGAATTGAAAGAGTGCTCTGCGACCCATGGCGGGCCCGGCGATGACGTTTTCACTCACAACCTCCCTGAGGAAGTGCTCTGGTGCGACTATCACGCATTTACCTTGGTCAACTTCGTCCTGGGAGGTCACTCCCCAGACACCGCCAAAGTGATCGGCATGAGAGTGGGTGTAGATGACTGCTTTTATGGGTCGATGGCCCAGCTGGTCTGTAATAAGTTCATAGCTGGCACGTGCTGTTGCTTCTGTTGTCAGTGGATCGATTACTAACCAGCCCTGGTCACCGCGGATGAATGTGATATTTGAAATATCGTACCCACGCACTTGCCAGACACCTTCCATTACCTGAAACAAGCCGTGATGATGGTTCAGTTGAGCGTGTCGCCACAGGCTCGGATGTACCGTATCCGGTGCTTTGTTGCTAGGGTCGAGGAATTCATAGTCGTTCACATTAATGATCGCTCTGCCATTGCGATCCTTGATTATTCCCGTTGGGTGATGGGCAATAAATCCTCTCGAAGCCCTTTCAAAGTCGCCAGCGTCCTGGGGCACCGAAGCTTGAGAATTTTTAAGTCTGGTATGTTCGGTAGCACTATTGTAATTGGATGCCATAACGCATTCCCTGTTGTTTTGGGTTGTATATAGAGCTCATTGAAACACATTAGCTGCTGTTGGTATCGCCATTTTGCCGTTTCTTTTCAGTACAAGAGTGCTAGATAAACGCTGAAAACAGGGCTGATTGTCGCTGAGCGTTAGCTTGGTGGGTTAGACGCTGACTTCAGCTTGTATTGAATTGTACCGGAGCGAATCGAACAAATGCGGCGCGGCGCCATTGTTGACCGAAGCCTTATTCCGGGCGGGTTGTATAGTTGCAACGGAGCAAGCGCCTGAGGGGTTTGAGCAGTGGGATCGCCGGCTGCGCGTAGCCATTGTGAAAATGTTCGTGACCAGAAAAATCTGTAGCCATGAGGATAGGCCAATATCGATAAGTAGACGATGAAGCCAGGGTCAGGTTGGCACTTAACGCTTGTTTGCCGTTAATCGGCACCTACGACAGGGTGATTTAGTGGAAAACGGATTGAATGAATACAGCGACAATCAACAAGGGACACAGGAATTTCGCATACCATGGCCAGATTTTCCAGAACAAGGACGACTCAGCATCGGGGAAACCTTGCTGGATTTCTTGTAGAGCGGAATTTCGGCTCCACAGCCAGGTGACGAAAATACAGAAAAACAGGCTGATCAAGGGCACACTGTATTGGGTCGTCAATGTGATAACAAAGTCAAATAGCGGGTCAAACTGACCAATGATTGCTGCCGAAACGAGGAACACCATAAATCCTGCGAATATCGCTGCCGCTGGCCTGGAAACCGACGTTTTCTCGATAAGCAGCGATACCGGCACTTCCAGCATTGATATCGATGAAGTCAGCGCAGTAATGGACATGAGGGCAAAGAATGCGAGTCCTACCAGTAAGCCAACTGCGCCCATCGATTCAAACAGTGGCGGGAAAACGACAAATGCGATATCCGGGCCGGCAATCATGCTGCCGTCTGCGGCGAATACGCTCAGGCCTTTGTGTTGGGCTACTGCAATTGCGGGTACGATCAGTAATCCCGCGAGGATAGCAATACTACTATCGAACAAAGTGACCAGCGCGCCAACGCTGGGTAAATTTTCATCACGGCTTAGATACGAGCCATAGATCAACATTGCACCCACGCCAAGGGAAAGAGAAAAGAACGCTTGACCCAGCGCTGAAATAATCAGGCCAGGGTCGGTCAGGCGCGAAAAATCGGGTACCAGGTAGATTGCAAGACCATCGCTGGCACCCGGTAGTGTCAGGACATGAGCGGTCATGGCAATCAGCAATACGAGAAACAGTGGCATCAGAATCTTAGATGATCGCTCGATGCCTGCTTCGACACCAAAGGCGACGATGACAACCGTGAGGAAATAAAACAGTCCTGTGAATATCAGGTTCCTCAAGATACTGTCATCGACCAGCCAGGGTGCCGATGCCGCAAACAGGTCGAGGACTGCGGCGGCGAGGAAAGCCAGTAACCAGCCGGCAACGATGGCATAGAAGCTCAGAATCAGGCTTGCAACAATGATCGAGGCAATACCGATAACATAAGCAAACTTTCTGCCTGCACCATCGGCTTGTAACTTGTGCAGGGCGGTAACCACATTGGCGCCGGCAAACCGGCCAATGATCAGCTCAGCCATCAGCGCAGGATATGCAAGTCCGAAGGCAAGCACGACGTAAACAATAACAAAAGCGCCGCCACCGTTACTGACCACCTGGGTTGGAAAGCCCCAGACATTACCTAAACCCACCGCTGAACCCGCCGCGGCGAGTACAAATCCGGTTCGTGATGAAAACTGCCCTCGTGCTGTGCTCACGAGCCTGCCTCGATACGCTCGTTAGACGGACCGTATCCGCAACTCTCTGAGATCCTGCGGCAAGCCGCTTTGAGTCGTTTAACGGGTTGGCCGGCGAGGTCATCGTCCAGGCGTTCGATGGGTCCCATGACTGTGATCGCGCAGATAATGCTCCGGGAGTGATCGAATACGGGCGCCGATATGGCAGTAAAGTCAGAAAGAAGACCGCCTCGGCATCGACTGATACCGCTATCGACAACGTCTCTGAGCAGGGCTTTCACATTGGCCATGGTCGCCTGTCCTTGGAAATCACGGGGTAAGCTGGTTGGGCTGCTGTGTTCAAGTTCCCTGATGAGATAAGGCTCGACGATACTGAACGGGAGATGTGCTGCAAAGTTTCGGCCCAGGGCGGAATTTATTACCGGCAGGACACTGCCTATTCGCAGGTCAAAAATTGCCTGACTATTGGCACCATCGACACGATTTAAAATGGTTGGGCCTCGATTGCCCCAGACACCGAGAAACGCGGTCTGTCCTATTTGGTCAGCGAGCTCCACCATAATCGGTTTTGCAAAAGAAAAGACATCATGGGCTTCTAAATAACTCAGGCCGAGTTTGAGTGTTAGCGAGCCGAGCTGGTAGCCGCCGGTAATTGCATTTTGCGCTGTCATCCCGATCGAGCAGAAGCTCACCAGGTACGAATGAACTTTGCTCGGTGACAAGCCAGTTACTTCAGAGATTTCCTTTAACATCAGCTCTCTGTTCGAGGCTGCCATCACGTCAAGAATCGAGTAGCCCACCAGTATGGATTGCACACCATTTTTAAGGGGTACTGCCTTTGTTGGCTTGTTGTCAAATTTCATAGGCTCGTCGTTTCCCGTCGACCTTGTTATTACTTAATGCTTTCTTAGTGCTTAGCGAGTGCTCACTGTCGGCCAAAGTGCTGTTCACCGGGTTATCCCGTCCAGAGCGACCTTTTTCTGTCCTGACAGGCGGTAGGCGCTGCTATAAGGGCTTCCATCGTGTTGTCGCTTTCGCGATGCTTGCCAGCCCGGTCTTCTGGGAGCGCAGACGACCCCATCTGCATATCGCTGCAACGAAAAGCAAAAACCTCTAGGTAAATTCATTGCCCGTGGCCGCGTCGAGATCGGGGTCTGCGTTTCCATTGCGTTACCGAAACAAGGTAGGAACGGACCAGTTCTGTTAACAGATGAATAAATAATCGTGGCTGTTTTCATTTTCAGGCTGCGACGATGGGGTTTCGTAACGTGCCAATGCCTTCCACGGTGGTTTCAACGACATCCCCCGGCCACATGAATTCCTGGGGGTCGCGGCCAGCGCCGACGCCGGCGGGCGTACCGGTGGCAATGATGTCTCCAGGCTCCAGGATCATCCCCTGACTGATATCCTCGATCAGCTCGTTGATATTGAATAACATGAATTCAGTGGTCGAATTTTGCTTCTCAACCCCATTCACGGAACACGTGATACGAAGATTCTGAGGATTTGGGATTTCGGCTGTTGTCACGATACAGGGCCCCATCGGTGCAAAAGTGTACTGCCCCTTGGAGACCACCCATTGACCGCTGCGTCTGCAATCGCGCGCGCTGATGTCATTGATCACCGTGTAGCCAAACACGTGCGATGGTGCATCTTGTTTGGAGACTCGATAGGCCCTGGTGCCGATAACCACAGCTAATTCCGCTTCCCAGTCCAACTGCTGGGTAATGTCCTTGTTATGCAGGATTGGATCGCCGTTGGCGATAACAGCAGTGGGTGGTTTGGTGAATATCACGGGTTGGGTAGGCAGCTCTTCTGACGTATCCAGGGCTCGAGCGGACTCCGCTACATGCTCAGTGTAATTGAGTCCGATACCGAAGATGTTCTTTCTCGGCCTTGGGATCGGCGCGAGTAGTCGGGCATTGGCAAGCGGTACGGATGTGCCTACCAGGTGGCGACGATCAACATCGCCGAGCAGATCGGTCAACACCTCGACCGCCACGGGCCCCTGGTCAATGAACTCAAGCATTGTGTTGGGGAAAGGAACCTGGGTGCGCTCACCGAGTTTTTCTATATCAATAATGAGTTGATCGGTGATCACACCTAGCCGGGCGGCATCTTCATTTAATCGATAGGTAACGAGTTTCATATTTGGTATCCGCGTTGGTTATAGGAGTGATTCGGTCACGGCTTGAGCGCCTGGTGACCGTTGTTAGTTTGCAGCGCCTCTTCGATGAATACACCCAATGCTTGCATGACCGGGAAATCATTGAATGTGAACAGAAACGCTTGTTCACTGCTCGAGAGATTGACGTGTTCGTGCCATACCCAGGAGGGGACGCAAAAAATATCGTGCTCCTGCCAGTCGAAACGTTTGCCGCCGATGACAGAATAACCCTCGCCGCCGGCACAGTTATACATGACGTTGCCAGTGTGCCGGTGTGCTTTGCAATGCTGTCCGGGTGCTAGCATCTGCATCTGCGCACCCATGGTCTGCATTGCCCATCCACCGGTTAGAGGATTTGAGAATTTGACGATCTGACCGTCGTAGGGCGAACCTGGTTCGCATTTTGCCAGGTTAAACAATGCATCCTGGGTCTCTTTCCAACGATAGATCATCATGGGTGAATAGGGTTTATCCCACGTTTGTCCGGTGTTGGGTAGCAAGCCGGCATTGCCATAGACCAAGGGCAGATCATTGGTCGTGAACGCAGGTTTCTGGATATTCTCGGGATAAACTTCGTAGAAATTCGTTTCCAGCGAGTTCATCAGCGGGATATCCAGTCCATCCTGCCATATTGAGACCTGGCCGTGGTCAAACACGCCGTGATCATGCCAGCATTTGCCCGGTGTCAGGACGTAGTCATACTGGCCTAATTCGATCTGGTGGCCGTCGACGACGGTATAGGCGCCTCCGCCTTCCATGATGAATCGTTGTGCAGAAGCGGTATGCCGATGCGCGGGCGTGATCTCCCCTGGAAGCATGATTTGCAGGCCACTGAACAACCAGCCTACGGCGGCAGAGTTCTGTCTGCCCGGGTCAGAGTCATTGACCAATACTATCACTCGCCTGCCTGCTTCTTCGGGCTTAACCAGTTCTGAAGACTTGACCACCAGTGGTCGCATTTCCTTATAACGCCAGATAGTAGGTGAATACCGGGTCTCAGGCTCCCAGGGCTCGATCTCATTAGCCCGTCTCCAGAAGGCATTGGCAGAGTGGGCTTCCAGTTCCTTGTAGAATGACAGTAGTTCATCATTATCGATGACTCTGGCACGGCCAAGCACGTCGTCCCGTGCATCGACAGCATAGGTTGATGGTTTGGTATCGTTACTCATGGTTTAAACCTCATAGGCTGTTTTCGGCTGCTGTCAGACGAGGATTGGTCTGTTGAGTCGTTATCATCGTTACTGCCTTGGTGAGACACGAAGCTCACGGGTTGTAGGGCAGTCCTGTTCACTCTCAGATCAAAGACATCGAAACGATTGTAGTGCCCCAGGATGTCATGCATTTGTTTTGGCTGGATACAGAGGTTAAGGTCTATGTCGGCGTAGACGATGCCTTCATCGTCGATAAGCCCATCGCCTACCGTGTTTCCGTCGGGTCCCATAATGCCGCTGAAGGCGCTGTTTCCTCGTGACAGCAGTTCGCGTGCGTTCGGGGTGGCACGCTCCATCGTGTTAATGATCTCCTCTGATATCGTGGAACAGGATATGAGAGTAAACACCTTGCCTTCAAAAGAATGTGCAGAACCACGTAATTTTATTGCCTCGGCCATGTTGTAGTCTTTTGGCGCGACGGGCAGTGAAATGTAATTTGCGACGTGTATCAATTCGCCTTGTGATAACAAGGCGAATCGTGCCAGTGGGTTCGTGTTCTCACCGCATGCGAGGGTACCCAGCGGTCCTACACTGGTATCGTAGACGTTAAGCGATGATCCATCGCCACCACTCCACACCAGTTTCTCAGCCCAGGTGGGCACGAGCTTTCGGTGGCATCCGAGTAATGCACCTTCCGACGAAATAATAAGGTTGGTGTTAAACAGGGTTCCGGTCCGGATGGGATCACGTTCATTAATACCAATTACAACGTTTATCGAATGTTTCTTCGCTGCATCTAACAGTCTCTGGACTTCCGGGCCCATTATCTCAATACTGTTTTCGTACAGGCGCTGAAACCACTCACTGCCTTCGATCGGGCTGATAATCCAACTCCAATACGGATAAGCGCAAACAAAAACCTCGGGGAAGGCGACCAGTTCCGCGCCGTTGGCGCTGGCCTCCTGGATAAGGCTACAGGCCTTGTTAACGGTAGCGTTCACATTCAGGAACACGGGTGCGGTCTGTACTGCGGCTGCTCGAAATGATGGAAGTTTGTTCATCGGATCACCTGCTGCTCCGGTCTGTATTATTGTTGTTTTTAGTTATGACCAAGACGGCTGCACCTTGTATTCGGCTTTGTTCCACTCGTTGCCGGCCATCACATCACCAATGATGTCAACAACGTCGAAGATGTCCTGGTAGCGCAGATACATTGGCGTGATTCCGAAGCGCATGATGTCCGGCGTCCTGAAGTCGCCAATAACACCTCGTTGCTTAAGGGCCTGCATGATGCCGTAGCCGTGTTTGTGAGCATATGATACGTGGCCACCACGATCTGCTGACTTGCGCGGGCTGACCAGTTCGAAACCCAAATGATTACAGTGCTGGTCCATCAGATCTATGAAGAGTGAGCTAAGCGCAATAGATTTATCACGAAGCTTGGTTATCTCTGTACGCCCAAATAAGTCAACCCCACATTCTAGGATTGAAATGGCAAGAACCGATGGTGTGCCACACTGGAAACGATTGATGTTGGCCGCCGGGACATATTTGTCTGAGAATCCGAACGGATCTTTATGTCCGATCCAGCCTGATAGGATTGGCAAGCCAGTAGTCTGATGCCGGGCCGCGACGAACAGGTAAGCCGGCGCTCCTGGACCACCGTTAAGGAATTTGTAGCCACAGCCAACGGCAAAATCGACGTCGCATTTATTGACATCGACTGGAATAGACCCTGTGCTGTGGCTCAAGTCCCAGACTACCAGAACGCCTGCTTCATGGGCCTGTCGAGTGATCTTTTTCATGTCCTGGATCTGCCCTGTTTTATAGTGCGCCTGGGTGAGTAAAAGCACAGCGATGTCATTGGATAAATGATCAGTGATTTGGTCTGGTTCGACCGTTTTCAGTGAGACCTTTTCAGCAGCGAAAGCACTCAATCCCTGCATGATATAGAGGTCCGTTGGAAAGTTGCCCGCCTCGGACAGAATCACCTGTCGACCAACGTTGGCCTGCAGCGCTGCGACCAGCACTTTGAAAAGGTTGATTGATGTCGAATCCGCAACAATGACCTCGCCTGGTTTCACCCCGATCAACGCGGCGATTTTATCCCCAACCCGGACTGGAGCTTGCAGCCAATCATGGTCGACCCAGGAATGGATGAGTTTGGTTCCCCACTCTTGAGTTATTACGTCCATTGCCCGTTGCCTGGTACGGTGTGGCATTACACCGAGTGAATTACCGTCCAGATAAAGCAAGTCTGGCGGCAGGTAGAATTCTTCACGCAGGTCCGCTAGTGGATCGTTTTGATCACGCTGCTCAAGGTCGTTTCTTGAAAAAGCTGTCATGGCGTCATTACTCATCCGTTGGGTAACGGCTGTCGAGACCAGGATTGCCTGCATCATCGGCGGTATAGGGCTCATCCAGTCGTGTTCTCATGGACCACAATTCCGGAAAGAAGCTAAGTTCCAGTGCCTTAGAAAGATAGGACACGCCTGATGAGCCACCGGTACCTTTCTTGTAACCGATCACCCGGGACACGGTTTTCATGTGCTTAAAGCGCCACTCGTGGAAGTAGTATTCCAGCGCCGTGAGTTTTTCTGCAAGCGTGTAGAGTTCCCAGTTTTTATCCACATTCTCGTAAATTACTTTCCACTGGTCCTCGACTTGATCATTAGGCTCATACTTTTGCCGCCAATCGCGTTCCAGTAAATCCTCGGGCACTTTGAAGCCGCGGCGATGCAACAATCGGAGAACTTCGTCATAAAGAGACGGCGTTTCAAGTGCTAGGTTGAGCTGGTTAAAAACCACCTCATCGTCCTTGTGGACAACGATCAGGTCCGCATCTCTGTTGCCGAGCACGAACTCTAGTTCGCGATACTGATAGGATTGGAAACCGGATGCCTTGCGCAGATACCCTCGAAACGTCAGGAAATCATGGGGCGTGAGCGTGGCCAGAACTTCCCAAGAGTGAATCATGTGACGCTGGATCGCGGCTATCCGGTCAAATGTTTTGAAGGCGTTTGGCAACCGGTCGTCTTGAATCGCCTTTAGCGCAATTTTGGCCTCGTGCAGGCAGAGTTTTATCCACAACTCCATGGTCTGGTGCATGATGATGAACAGCAGTTCATCTGGTTTATCGGAAACAGGTATCTGTGTGCTGAGCAGTTCTTTGGTTTGAATATGTTTGGCATAAGTCAGGCCGCTGTCCCACTGAATACGCTCACCGTTGATTACAGCCTCGAACGTTTCAACACCATCACTGATATAGTTCTTTACGTCCATCTAATTCATCCCTTGATTCGTCACTGTCCCTGGGTCTGTCTGCAATGCTCGACCAGCGCCGGCAGGAACTTCGGCTCGCCTGCCTAATTCGGGACCTCCGAGACTGTTTAGAAATCTAGCCTGTTCACCGGTTAGGTGAGCCAGAATTTCTTATTTACAGAATAAATTCAATATTATTGAATTAATAATGGTGTATCAACTTGTTTTATACGATATTAGAGTATGTTTTGGACTATTATTCATTAATGGTGAAAGTAATAAATATACTAGAGCTTATGGGGGACGGGTTGTATGACAACATATCCAGGCTGTAGCCGGGCCTCGTCTCATCATCCAACGGGTTATTATCCCATGAAGCAGCCCCTGCCCCGTGGCCACCGACTCAGGTTATTGTTCATCTCAGTCTGGGTTCTGATAACAGTCAGTGCATGCGGCCCTTCTGCCGACCCAAGCGCACGCCTTGCGCCACCGGCGAACGAGCGTCCTAACGTCCTGCTTATTCTGGTGGATGACTTGGGCTGGTCGGATCTGGGTGCCTTCGGTGGAGAGATATCGACTCCCAATCTTGATGAACTCGCTTTTGCCGGTTTGCGGCTAACCGATTTCAATACAGCACCGACTTGCTCACCGACTCGCGCTATGCTGCTGTCGGGTGTGGACAATCATCTGTCAGGTCTGGGTAATATGGCGGAAGAGCTTGGCCCAAATCAAAAAGGCAAGCCAGGATATGAAGGTTTTCTCAACGATCGGGTCGTGTCAGTTGCCCGATTGCTCAGCGACGCTGGCTACAGGACGATGATGGCAGGCAAGTGGCATCTGGGTCATTCCGTTGAAACTGGCCCGGAGTCGAGAGGCTTCAAGGACACCTTTGTGTTGCCGGGCGGTGGTAATCACTTTAATGATAATCGTGCTATCTATATTGGTGGAGATACCAATGTGGTCTCGAAGGTTGGCTATCGTCAGAATGGTGAATTGGTAACCTTGCCCGACAACTACTATTCTAGCGCTTATTTCACTGACAAGTTGATTGAGTTTCTTTCTGGCCATCACCAGCGGGCACCGAATCAGCCGTTCTTTGCGTTTGCGTCCTATCATGCGCCGCATTGGCCATTGCAGGCACCAGAAAAGTTTATCGAGCGATATAAGGGCGTCTATGACGGCGGCTACGATTCAATCCGTAAACAAAGATTCTCTCGTATCAAGGAGCTTGGCCTTATCGAGGCGGAAGTGGAACTGGCTGATTCGACATTGTGGCCGGCGTGGAGCGAGTTGGGCCAGCCTACCCAGGTAAAGGAAAGTCGTCGAATGCAGGTCTATGCGGGCATGGTTGAGGCGCTGGACTTCCATATTGGTAGACTCATTGACTATTTAGCAGGCGTTGATGCGCTGTCGAACACCGTGGTCATATTCATGTCAGATAACGGCGCAGAAGGAAACGACGTCTACCATATCGTTCCCGGCAACGATCAATGGATTGATGCGAATTTTGACAATAGTGTCGAAAATATGGGCCAGGCAAGTTCCCACATTGGATATGGTCCGCGTTGGGCCCAGGTCAGCATGACTCCTTTCCTTGGTTTCAAGGGAAATGTCAACCAGGGCGGCGTGCTTTCACCAGCTTTTGTTAGCCATCCCAGGTTTGCACAGCAGGAGGGGATTTATCGGGGGTATGTTTCGGTGCTCGATATTGTGCCAACGCTGCTGGAACTGGCAGAGGTGGAGACAGTAGCGCTTGCGGGTAAGTTTGCACCACAGGGTCAGTCGCTGGTACCACTACTCACCGGCGTTGAACAAGCCGTGCATCCCAAGGATCATGTTTCTGCAGTTGAGTTATTCAATCGACGGTCTGTGCGAAAAGGAGATTGGAAGCTGATCTGGCAGGAGCCACCCTACGGGATCGGCGATTGGCAATTGTATAATCTCGGATCTGATCGAGCGGAGCAAAACGATGTTAGTCAAGCGCATAATGCCAAGCAGCGTGAGCTGGAAGCACTTTGGCAGCAATATGAACGCGAAAATAATGTCATCATTGACCCCCAACTTGATTTGAAATACAGTTCGACGAATCGACACTTCGATCACTAGCTGCGTGGGTTTTAACCAGGACATGACCGGCAGTGATGGCTGATGCCAGTGGCTGTATCATCACCAGGCTTGAGCCGTAGTAGATTGGCCTGCAGGGAAGCGGTATCTACCGGTATCTGGGTTGATTCCTGCTGGAGATGCCGATTGACGGGAGTATTCGAGTGGCGCGTGTCTACAGATCATTCAACCAGGAAGCACTGGATCGTGAATACAGCCCAAGTAGCTGTGTCGATGATCTCATGGTGTACATTGATGATTACCTGCAGCTGAGTCAGGCCGCAAAGCAAGCTGCTGTGTTGAACGGTTCTGCGGCCCTGGAGTTGGCGTATGGCCCGCTTGCATCCCAGCGAATGGACGTGTTTCTTCCGGAAACGACCTCTGCCGCCGTCAACCTCTATATTCACGGCGGCTATTGGCAGGAACTCAGTAAAGACTATGCTTGTTTCTCGGCTCCCACCTTTCAGCGAAGGGAATGCGCCCTTGCAGTACTGGGTTACTCGCTTGCGCCGCAACGGCGGCTGACGGATATTGTCGAAGAGTGCCGCTGCGCGGTTGAATGGCTGTATTTGAATGCCGATGATCTTGGCATCGACAGGGACAGGATACATATTTCTGGCAGCTCAGCTGGGGCGCACCTGGCAATGATGCTTTATACAACCAACTGGCATAAACGGGCGCTACCACACGATATTATTAAAGGTGTCTGTGCGGTTAGCGGTATTTTTGATCTAGAACCCGTGCGCTTGAGTTACGTTAATAGTGAACTTCATATGGACCAGCAAGAGGCTCACGCAAATAGTCCCATGCACCTTGAGCCAAGTGCCCTATCGCCGGTGATTATGGCCTATGGCAGTAACGAAACCAGTGAATTTAAGCGCCAGTCCAATGAGTACAGGGAAAAACTCGAAGGCATCGGCGTACCGGTTGAATTCCGGGAGATAAACAATCGAAATCATTTTGATGTAGTAATGGATCTTGCTGATCAGTCGAGCTGGCTGGCAACATCAACCCTGCAGCAGATGCACTTATAATCAAAGACGGTGCCCAGGATTACCCACGATAATCTTGAGGTAGACGGTGCTTAGCGCCTTTTGCCCGTGTGGGGCCTAAGACGGCCTTGGCGGAACTGCTCTCAACCAGCAGTTTGAATGGCGCTGTTGGCTTACCATGGTAACCATTGACCAGCAAAACGGGATGAACCAGTCTGTCTGCTAGGTCTGCAATTAGGTCAGTTGCTGATCGAACTGGAGCAGACGTTTGGCAATCAGGGCAACTTGTGATTCGCTAAGCTCTCGAGGGTCAATTAGCAGGTAACCTTCGTTCAAGTGATGATTTCGAGTGCGAATGCTGGGTGAACCAGATTTTAGAAAATGCACCAGAGCCGTGATATCACCGTGCTGTTTATCACCGAGCTGTTTATCACCGAGCTTTCTGTCACCCTGCTTTAGTGAAACAGCAACCCGGCTGAAGGGCCGGCCGGCTTCATCTGCCTGAAGCCTTGCGTGAAGCATCGATGTATTGGAGAGGGCGGCCATCAGAAGGGTATTTCTGGCCTGGAAGGAACCTAGCCTGGCATCATTGTCAGCGGCGACATATTCGTTAAGAGCCGCGCCTAATCCAGAGATAGTATCCTTGCCGACCTTCATGGTGCGGGAAATACCTTGCGACTGAAGCTCACAGAATGAGATTAAATCTGTGTTGCCAACAATGAAACCACTGGTGGGACCGCAAAAGGCCTTTCCACCCGAGTAGATTACCAGGTCAGCACCTGCATTCAGGAAAGAGCTCAGGTCTTCTTCTGCTGCAGCGTCAACAATAACCGGAACCTCATGGCGATGGCAGATCTCAACGCAGCGTTCAAGGCTGATCTGGTTGGTTTGCACACAGTGATGAGACTTCACATATAAAAGCGCGGTGAACTGCTCGTTAGCAAGGCAGTCCAGCAGCAGTTGCTCGTGGACCTGACTGGCGCTGCCTAATATCCGAGGTTTACCACCGCCCAGGCGAATCATCTGTTCCACTGGGGCTCCAAAATTAATGGCGTGGCCGGCTTGCAGAATCACCTGATGGGTTTCATCGGTCTGGGGAAGTTGCTGGATACGATGCAAGTGATCACCGGTAATTAACGCGGCAACGGATATTGCGATTCCGGCTGCGGCCCCCGACGTGATGCAGGCGGCTTGCGCACCTGTTATACCGGCAATCTGCTCTGAAACCTGACTACGTAGTAAGGCTAAATCAACGTGTTGGCTTGCTGCTTCAAACTGTACCTGAGCTACCTGTTCTGATTGGGCAGAACCACCCAGGGCAGTTAACTTGCCAGCAGCATTAATTACGAACGGGGAAACACGCATTTACAGCACCTCTGTGGTCTCAAAACAGACGCCATCGATAAAAACCATTTTGGGTTCAATCCAGTTCTGCGAAATACGGATTTCCCCTTCAGCATCCTCCATTTCAACTGCCCTGTCAGTTTCGGCAAACAACGTCAGGTTAGCAGGCCCACCAACATTGAGTTGGCCAAAGCCTTTTTTGTCCAGGCCAACCGCTTTTGCAGGGTTAACCGTTACCGCCTGAATAACGTCTTCAAGGCTTAATCCAAGCGTGCGGAATTTGCTCATTGTCCGGGCCAGTGAGACAACGTAGCGGTTGATGTTACCACCGTGTAAATCACTACTGATGGTGTGAACCGGCATACCTTGATCCAATGCCTTGGCGCAGGTTTGGTATGAAAATGACGAGCGGCCATGAGCGATGTCGACAATCACACCACGTTCTACTGCAGCCCGGAATTGTGGGATAACCAGATCGTTATATCCCAGTACACCCCCCGTTTTACCATGGTAGGCGTGCGTGACAATGTCGCCCGGGCGCAGCAAATCTAAAACATCATCCACCAGCGGTGGCGCGTTGCCAATGTGCACCATCAGTGGAGTCCCGGCAATCTCGGCAGCTTTCCTGCCGATCTTCACCGCTTCAAGCCCCATTAGACCGGTATGGGTTGAGGAGGCTAAAACCTTTACACCTAAAATCCAGTCAGGATTTCTCTCAATTGCGTCTACTGTTCCACTCAGGGAAATAAGTTCTGGCGTTGCCGCGTGACCACCTGTAATTCCCGGCTGGCCAGGCGAACCGATATTACATAACGCATAAGTTGCTGTGGACTGTGTGTCAATTACAAATTCCTTGAACGCATCGATCGTTGTCGGGCCAGCGCTGCCTGTGTCTAACAGGCAGGCGACGCCTTGATTGACGCCGATTCTATCTGCGGGCAGGCGCCCGTTCTTGAAAAGTGGATGATTAAAAATATGACAATGAAGATCGATAAACCCTGGCGCGATATGCAAAGAGCTGGCATCGATGGTGCTGTCAGTTTCAGCTTTGATGTGACGCTCGATCGCGACTATTTGCTTATCTTCGATCAGTACGTCCATGGGCTGAAACTGATGTGCTTCAACTGCATAAACGAGACCGTGTTTGATTAAGGTGCTTTTCACAGGTCTGGTTCCATTACCGATGTTATTGCTATTAAAGCACTACCCGCAGCAAAGAGAAAAGCCGGGCTACTCTCGCTGAGGCTATGATTTTGGAAATGGGGCCCTGAAAACAGACCGTGGCTTTTTGTAGCAGTATGCCTAGCGCCCGGCGCGAAGCCTTTCACGATGGACACGCCATTGTTTAAACAGTTGTTGATAAATTCCGGACAGCTCATTATCAGGATTGAAAGTCTGTTTCGTTCGCACCATATGAACTATCGCTTTTTCTATAGTTGGATATTTACCGATTAAAACTGCCGCGAAAATCGCCGCGCCACGACTTTCCGAAACACCATCAGTTGTTTCCAGAGGCTGGTTGATCAGATTTGCCAGCAATTGCACCCAGGGCTTACTCTTCGCACCACTGCCGGTCACAGATACGCGTGATACCTGGGGTATCCAGCCAGATAATTGTAAGAATGATTCAGCGATGGCGAAGCTGGCGCCTTCAAGCACCGCCTGATACATCTGTTTCTGGGTTGTTTGGGTGGTTAGGCCATGAAAGCTTGCGCGAGCCTTTCGGTCTAATGTGGGGGATATCTGGCCATCCAGATAGGGATAGAAACTCGCTCCGCCTGCACCGGGTTCAGCCTTTAATACAAAATCGTCATATTCGTGGAACAGTTTGTTTCGGTCGCGCCCGGCATCCGGCGACTGATCAAGAAACCACTCTAAACTTCTTCCTGCCATCAATGCGTTGGCACCAATGACATGCCTTCCGGTTGGATAACAATAAAAACGTGTTACCCCCTCTGCGGGTTGCGCTTCGATGATAGTGCGGCTCACACCGTGGGTACCCAGAGTCAGCGCGATCTCACCTTTTGCAATCACGCCGGCGCCGACATTTGCACAGACGCCATCGTGAGCACCTACGGCAACGGGTAAGCCAGGGGACAAACCCAGTTCCGAGGCAGCGTGTTCGGTTAAGTAACCGGCTAATCCCCAGGGAAGCTCAGGTCTTGGTAGTAGATCAGGTGCAATATCCAGGTTTCTCAATGTCTGTGCCGGCCAGGCTAATCCATCTGGGCCGGAGCTTGGATCGGTGACTGCATTTCCTGTTAACCGAAAGGCCAGGAAGTCTTTCGCGTACATTGCATGCGCTATTCGTTGAAATAAATGCGCATCGTTCCGACGCAACCACAACAGCTTGGAGAGTAGGGTTGCGGCATACAGGGCAAGATCAGGGAACTGATCTTTAATTTCCATAAGTTCTGGGTGGTGCCTTTGATCCAGCCAAGGGTCAACAATAACTTCACCGACGTTGTCCAGGAAAACACCTGCACCCGCTCGCCCGGAAACAGATAGGGCAACCACCCGTTGGCTTGTCATATCTAGTCTGGATAGCAGTTTTTTTGTGGCACCAGTCGCACCGTGCCACCATTCCTGTGCAGACTGCCAGCTAACTGAGTTACGCCTGTATTCGCTATTTCTGATAGTTTCCAGGCCAATACATTCACCGCGAAGATTCAGCAAACAGATTTTGCAACGAGTTGTACCTTGATCGAATACAAGAATAGTCTCAATTGGCATAGGTTCAGGGCTCGATACGCGGCATGGTATGAGGCGAGTGTGCTGGTCTCGATGTGACCGAGCAGAGCATCAATTTTTCATTGCCATTGTTTTAGCTGCGAGCAATTGTTCAGATCGCCTTAGCATTTCGATAGCCACATTTCGATAGCCACATTGCTATAGTCGATCAGCGCTTTTGCCGTTTTGAGCGCGATCTGTATCCGCATGACGGCCTTGATAATAGCTGTCTTCGCTTTCCCAGAGGCGGCGGCGCGTGTGGGTAGGCGTTCAAAAGTCGCCTTAAGCTCAGGCACAGATGGGTTTTGACTCCGTAATTGATCGATGGTCAAATCTATCTCCACGGCAACGGTTTTTTTCAATTCCATGCTATCCGGCAATTGTGCCAGTATTCAATGGTTCTTTTCAGGGTAATGAGCAGCTTATTTTATGCTATCAGAAACGCAGATACAGCAATTCAAAACCACGGGTGTTCTGGTCGTGCCCGATATAGTTCCTGAGTCGCTTACCAGTAAAGTGACTGAGGCTATACTTTCTTATACAGGTGTTGAATTGAATGATCCAAACACCTGGTACCAGTCCAGGTTTGCAGGTCATGGCATAGTGCCATTGCATCATGCCCAGGCACTGTGGGATGTTCGCCAGCATCCGGCGGTTTACCAGGTATTCGCCAACCTGTATCAACAGCATGCGCTCTGGGTGAGCATGGATCGTGTTTCATACAAACCACCGGTTTCACCCGTCACTCGGGCATGGCGAAGAGAACCGCTGCACTGGGACTGTGATCCGTGGCAGTTTACAGGTGCGAGCTTTCAGGGCCTGGTGTATTTAACGGATACAGATGTCAATCAGGGTGCATTTTGTTGTGTACCTTCTATTTTTCAGAACCTGCCTGATTATCTTAAAGTACACGCTGATAGTGCTGACCGAAGGTTTCCAAAAGTAGACCAGAGTGATCTGGAGGTCTTTGCCGGAAAGGCAGGTAGCCTGGTGGTCTTTAATCGACTGATGCCGCATACCAGCTTGCAGAATGCTTCATCGCTCCATCGCTTTGTGCAATATGTGACCATGCAACCGGCTGTTTCACTGGAAAAAGAAAGGCAGCAGCGCATTTACGAATGGCAGAACAATATGCCGCCGGCGTGGGCCATCAACCAAAAGGTTCCTGGTCAGGATATTCCGGAACCGGGCGGTCGGGCCGAATTAACGCGCCTGGGTGAGAAATTGGTCGGAATAGTAGATTGGTAAGGCAAGCCATCACCATTAGACTGCCGGCGCTTAATAGGCAACTTAAATTCGGTCGAGGGAATTCAACCTGCTATGTGCTTTACTTGAAAATTTTTTCTGCTGCATGGCTGGTTTTGCTTTTAAGCGGTTGTGCTAGCGAACGTGACCAGGCACCTGGCCTGATCGTGGTTAATGCGGACGTTCGTACGGTTGATTCAACCCTGCCCAGGGCAGAAGCATTTGCCGTTAGTGCCGGGAAGTTCACAGCGATCGGGTCGTCCGCAGAAATTAGTGCGCTGGCATCAGAAACAACACAGATCATTGATGCCGCGGGCGTTACCATTATTCCGGGCTTGATAGATGGGCATAGCCATATGATTAGCGGAGCCAGCCTTGCTACCGGTGTGGACCTGACCGACATCGCAGACAAACAGGAATGGCTTAGCATTATTGGTGCCAGGGCAGAGGCTCTGCCTCGTGGCGCTTGGATTCTAGGCGGCCGTTGGAATCACATGCTGGGTGATGGTGTGCTGCCGTCAAAGGAGATGCTTGATGCGGTGGCGCCGGAAAATCCAACACTGCTGACCGACATCGATGGCCACACCCAGTGGGCTAGTAGTCTGGCTATTAGGCTTGCTGGCATCACGCCAGGCAGTCGTGTGCCAGCGGGTGGTGAAATTCTGGTTAATAAGGTCAGCGGCGAACAGACAGGGATCTTCTTGGAGGGTGCGGCAAGATTGTTTGACGATGCCCCTGGTCTCGCCGCTGCCCGTGATGCGGTCACTGGCGCTAGGGCCGCAGTTCGAATGGGCAACCGGTTTGGACTCACCGGGGCGCATGATATGAGTGGCAATATGGATGCGTTCCTGACGGTGCTCAGCGAAGGAAATCTTACCCTGCGGATTTGGGCAGGCACTTTCGTGACGCCGACTGATGACCTGGCAGGCCAGCTAGATTCCATGGCAGCTGAAAGAGAGCGAGTGCGTAATATCGTTGCACACGACGAGCAAGTTGCTGACATGGGCCCTTTGCTGGAAGTTGGTTACGTAAAGATGATGATTGACGGCGTGTTATCAACCCATACGGCATTAATGCATGCGCCTTATGCTGACCGGCCAACGGCGTCACCAGCACCGTTTATCAGCAAGGATCACCTCGACCATATGGTCGCCACCGCACATGATGCCGGCTGGCCCGTCGCCGTACATGCCATTGGTGATCGAGGAGTTTCATGGGTATTGGACGCCTTTGCAGCATCGCCACGTGCTGCAGATGCGCTTATGGACCGGATCGAGCACGTAGAGCTGGTAACTGACGCGGACATAAAGCGGTTTGGCCAACTGGGTATAGCAGCATCCATGCAACCCCACCACGCAACCTGTTGTGTGGGTGACTACGTTATCGACCGTATCGGCCCTGAACGCCTGCAA
Organism: Gammaproteobacteria bacterium; assembly: GCA_012960535.1. Classification (GTDB taxonomy): domain Bacteria; phylum Pseudomonadota; class Gammaproteobacteria; order Pseudomonadales; family Azotimanducaceae; genus UBA9926. The sequence continues at coordinate 41,725 of DUBB01000010.1, read as the reverse complement.
TATGCCTATGCGTGGCGGCAGATGCTTGATAATGGTAATCACCTGGTACTAGGTTCTGACTGGTCGACTTCGCCATTTAATCCCCTCATTCAGATGGGTGACACCCTGCATCGTCAAACCCGCATGAATGGTGTTGTCCGCCCCTGGGACCAGGACAACACCTTGACCTTTGATGAAGCGCTCTACGGCTATACCCAGGCCGCGGCAGATATGACATCATGGGCTGATGAAATAGGCAGTATCTCAGTAGGCAAGTGGGCAGATTTTGTCATTCTCGATCAGCGAATAACTGATCCTGTTGGTCGATCGATTGCGGATCGAACGGTTACCGCTACCTATTTAGCGGGCCAGGAAATTTATCAGAGCAAGTAATCAGAGCAAGTAATCAGAGCAAGTAATCAGAGCAAGTAAAGGAGGCATCATTATGCCAATAGAAGTTATCGTTCCCGAATCTGCCCGCAAGACCTACGAGAGCTGGCATTTCGCTCCTGCGGTAAGTCATGGTGATCTTATTTTCTTTTCCGGAGTTGTAGGCAGAGGCGAGTCGCTGGAAGATGAATTTCGAGATGCCTGGCAGTCGTTGGGTGAGACCCTGCTGGCGGCGGGTGTAGGCTATGAGGACATCATTGACAGCACGCTCTATGTGGTCGATCTGCAGAAGAATGCGGCAACGATGGCCAGGGTCAAGGATGAATTCATCAAAGAGCCCTACCCAGCATCCACCTGGATTGGAATTACAGAGCTCGTTATACCGGGTACCCGTGCAGAGATCAAAGTGACCGCGCGCAGGCCCAGATGAACAAGCAGGCGCGCTAGACAATACAATGGCACGCTTGGAGGAAGGTGGTTTGTGCTACCCATGCCTATCGTGAAATGGTAATAGGCGCTGATTGCGGTTATCCACTGCCTTTCTTAACAGGGTTTTACTAACAGGGTTTTAATTGATACCTAAGGCGTGAACAGTTCAGGTATCAGCAAGGATCCGCTATAGGAGACCTGTTAATAACCAACAACTGGTTAAATGGTCCCATGGCTTTTGCTTTTCTTTAACTTAACAGAGGGTGATTGGCACATTAGCTATGCAGGATAGAACCTCAGACCAGGAAATTGGATCACAATTTGACGTTATTATTATCGGAGCCGGTATCTCTGGCATGTACCAGCTTTATCGATTGCGGAAACTGGGGCTGACTGTTCGGGTCTTTGAAACTGGCAAAGACGTTGGCGGTACCTGGTATTGGAATCGCTATCCTGGAGCACGATTCGATTCTGAAAGTTACAGCTATGGCTATTCGTTCTCCGAGGAATTACTGCAGGAGTGGGAATGGCAGGAGCATTTTTCAGCCCAGCCTGAGACCCTGCGCTACTTAAATTACGTTGCCGATAAGTTTGATTTAAGAAAAGACATCGTTTTTGAATCACCAATCAAATCTGCAAGCTATGAAAAAGCTGAGAATCTCTGGTTGGTTACTTCGGACAAAGGTCATACCAGCAGCGCGCGGTTTCTGATAACCGCAATAGGGCCCATATCGGCGCCCACTCTGCCGAATATTGAAGGACTTGACAGCTACAAGGGTGAAGCTTACCACACGGGTAACTGGCCACATGAGCCAGTAGATTTCCGCCATAAGCGAGTTGGGATCATCGGCACGGGTGCCACAGGAGTGCAGGTTATACAGGAAGTCGCCAAAACGGTGGGTCATTTGACTGTGTTCCAGCGTTCGCCTAACTATTGTGCGCCACTGGGTAATTCAGCGATTGACGAACCAACCCAGAAGAAAATTAAAGCAAGCTATCCAGAAATTTTTAAGAGATGTTCCGAAACCCATGGCGCCTTTCTACACAAGGCTGATCCCAGGTCTGCATTTGACGTGACCTCGGAAGAGCGGCAAGCATTCTACGAAAAGCTATACGCGGAACCGGGGTTTGGTATATGGATGGGTAACTTTCGAGACGTTCTAGTGGATAAGCGAGCCAATGACACCATGAATGAATTTATGGCGCGGAAAATCCGAGAACGAGTCACTGACCCCGAGATTGCAGAGCAGCTTATCCCAATTAATCATGGATTTGGTACCCGGCGCATACCCATGGAGACGAATTATTACGAAGTCTATAACCAGGATAACGTGAAACTGGTTGACCTCAACGAAGAGCCTATCAGGTCTATTACGCCACTCGGTATTTTAACCGAGTCAGGCGAATACGAGTTCGATATTATAATCTATGCCACGGGTTTTGATGCTGTTACCGGGTCATTCGATAAGATCGATATTCGGGGCGAAGGCGGCCGACGACTCAAAGATAAGTGGTCCGATGGGCCGAAAACTTACTTAGGACTGCAGAGTGCGGGCTTTCCTAATATGTTAACGCTGGTCGGGCCCCATAATGCTGCAACATTTTGTAATATTCCGCGTTGTATAGAACAGAATGTAGACTGGGTCACTGATCTGATTTTGTTTATGCGTGATCAAAACCTGGTCAAGGTTGTTGCCAGCGAAGCAGCAGAAGAAGAATGGACCGAGCACGTCCTGGAAACAGCAGAAAAAATGCTGTTTGCCAAGGTGGACTCCTGGTTTATGGGTATAAACAAGAATCTGGCCCATAAACGCAAGCGCAGATTCCTGCTTTATGCCGGTGGTTCTCCCGCGTATCGAGAAAGATGTAACGAAGTTGCAGCAGACAATTACCGGGGCTTCCAGCTCGAATAGGTTGCACGAAGCCAGAGTGCCAGGGAAGGCAGACCAGGAAGGTGAATGCGGCGGAAATTTGTCAGTTAGAGAGCTGTTTACAGGTGGAATTCGAGAATCGGGTATTTTTAACCCGGCAGCAAATTCAAGAATCGTGTCAGGGTTAAGTGGCAGCATAAGCTGGTTAGCAATGCCTGGCAAAGCCGGCTTTTTGGCCTTTTGGCTGCTTTGGAATTTTTATTCCGGCAGAGATGGCCCGGGAATATCAGAGCGCGCTGCAACCACGGATTGCATTGAATCCGGCAGTTGAAAAGGCAATTCCCCCTGGGCTTGGAATTGCCCAGTGATGGCCTCCAGAATGACTTCATCAGAAATGCCGAGATCCACATAAATGCCTGCTGCCAGCGGTAACAGGTTATTGATAACGCAAGGCCTCACCATCTGGATGACAAGAATGACCGGGTTGGATCTAGCTAAATAGCGGATTTTTTCAAGCTCGGTGCTCTGGTTGTTATACTCTAGTGAACCCTCGTGTTGCATCGAGCCGAAGAAGTGATTGGGATGAAGTAATTCATGGGGTGATGTAATTCTGATAACCAGAGTGGTTTCCTCAGAGAAGCCTTCAGAAGAATCCAGGTTGCAGAATGCCAGTGCCAAGGGGTCAACGGCCGCGTGTTTTTTCAGGCAAACCAGGGCTGTACGTTGGGCATTGAGCGCCAGTCGCTGATGTTTGGAACAATTAACAATGGCAGTTGCTCGTGCTGCATCGACAAAAGGCGCATCGAACAGGCCCAGTTCAAATTTGATTCTGAGTAATCTTGCCACTGCTTGGTCAATGCGCTCAACGGGTACAAGGCCGGATGCGACCGCGCTGGCCAGTGCATCGACGTCTTCTTCGCCTCCCAGTTGATCCACCCCCGCATTGATACTTTTGGCTATGCGCTCGATTCGAGTTAAAGCCGTCACTCCCCAGGGCATGGCGATGTCATCGGGTGTTTGCATCTTCTTTGGATTTCTGGTTGCGGGTGTTGCATCACGATAGATGGCCCAGTCGGAAAGAATAAATCCGTTGAAACCCATTTGATCTCGTAGCAGGGTTTCGAGCAGGTAATGGCTGAAGCCAGCGGCGACAGCTTCAATGGGCGTTCCATTAGAGGTGAGGCGATGCGTAATTGTATAACTTGGCATGACACCGGCCACATGTGCCCCGAAGGCACCCACAAAGGGTTCGATATGATAATCCAGACTCTCATCTGTTACGGCTGAAAATTGGCCGTAGTCATTGTGACCATCGAACCCGTCTGGCGCCGCACCATAGCCCACCCAGTGTTTAACAACGGCGGCAACACTTTCACTATTGAGCCCTGTGGTGCTGTTCTGCATACCCTCGACATAGGCTTCAGTCATCGTTCGTGCTAGCTGAGGATATTCGCCAAATGTGCCTGAGATCCGTGACCATCGCGGTTCAGTTGCAATATCGGCCTGGGGTGACAAGGCCATATGGATTCCCACCGCGCGGTATTCTGTTCTTGCAATTCCAGCAAATTCACGAGTTATAGAAGCGTCCCTTGTGGCAGCCAATCCAGTCGTTTCCGGCCATTGAGAAAATCCCAGCGCCCGACTGCTTGCGCCAGTGACGTGTTGGAAGTGATGTCTTGGGTCGGTACTGATGGTCACTGGAATGCCTAGTCGTGCCTGGGCAGCAATTGCCTGAATGCGGTTGTTCTGTATCGCAAAGTCACCGGGCGCCACATTTAACCGGGTGATTAAATGGTTGATTGATTTAGCCAGTAACTGATCTCTAATCGGTTCTTCATCGTAGCTGTCACCTATACCCAGTGAGCCGAGCGGTCCTTGAGACCGCGCTGTTCCATGCATCATGAGGCCAATTTTTTCGGCCAGGGTCATTCGCTGTTTCAGGTCACTGACACGCTCGGCAATGCTGTTGCGGTGGTCTTCAAAAGGTGCAAGTACACCGTCATGATCGAGGTCGCGGAAGGTTAAGCCGTCTTTTTCAAAGGTTTTGTCAGTCATAAGGGCTTCTTTATTGCCTGTTGTTTACGCCTAGTTTGCAGTTCAGATGGTACCAGTTGGCAACTGAAGTTTGGTAGCTGGACGTATTTATCAGCACTGGGGTGAGCCTGATCTCTCACAAGGCGGTTGCCAAGGTTTCCGCTGACGAAGTGCCATGTGCATGTTAAGTGCCTTTGGCGCCGGCAGAAACCGAGACTTATTAATCTATTTTTGCTGTGGTTTTATTGCCGTGGTAATGAAAACGACCTCATAGCCTTGTTTTTCAAGACACTTCTCCAGACCGGTATATTCTCTGAATTGTTCTGTGGCGCTGGCAGAAAGATAAAGCCCTCCGCCAACGGCTGCTAGTGTTGCATAGGCTGGAATGAATAATGGTGCCAGAAAGCCGCCGGTCGCTGTGATTGATACAAGCGCAGCGATACCCGTTGCGGCGGTCAGACCACCCGTTGTTTTTAAGATCCTGTTAGTAATCTTTACTTTTGTATCGGTTTTATCAATGCAGCTGAGAATGTCTTTTTTGAGAGCCTGAGAGTCGAGTGGGGGATTACTAAGGATATAGATGGGTGTGCCTTCTACGTGAGTATAGTCGTCGATTGATACGCTTGAGTTATTGCTAATAACACAACCCGGTGCCAGCGCGATGAAGCAGCTGAGAGCGATTATCCGATTAAATGTATACCGCATGGGCGAGCCTTGTGATGTGCCTGATTCAACGGACTGACTACCCTAAGGGAGCAGATACTGTCGGGTGAGGGGGCGAGGTTTGAAAGCCATTACACACAAGACCACCTTCTTTATGCAATAGTTCCCAAGGCACAATGATATTCGTTGGAATTTTGCGAATTGACCAGGATCTAGAATCGCCTCATAGAGGTGGAATCCGCTCGTTGCGTGAACTGAAAAGGCAGCTTTTTGAACAAACGCGGGGAGCCAAGCCTTGTTTATTCCGGGAAGCTACAACAATCTGGTGACTTGCTCTGGCAGATACCGTGATGGATTTATTGTAGTAAGCCAGGCAACTTGGGGCCGGCGCAGGGCAGCATCAGAATAATCGCTATAATGGCTTACCCGCTTTTTTACAGGGTAGGGTTGATAACCAATTCTAGTTCCCTGAGTTTCAAGGCATTTTCTATTCGCGCAGGCGTCGGCTTTAATCCCTGGAGTTGAACCTTCACTTGATTCAATAATTCCAGCGCCTGTGTCGGTTCTCCTGCCATAATATAAATCCGAGCAGCGTCAAGCTTCCATTGCGGGCTGCTACTGAGGGCTGTTTCAACTGAGCGCCAACGCTCAATCGCACCCGAATAATTACGTCTTTTGAGTTCAAGTTCGGTAGCATAGCGCTGCAATTGCGGAACAGAACCCAGTCTTTGCATGGCCCCATCCAATAACTGCAGGGCTGGGGCGAAATCCTGAGGCCATTTTTCAAGTAATACTCCTGCCGCGGCAAGGTATTCACCAGGATGGGGATTGCTAGCATGCCTGAAATAAGCGTTGAAGTTATCCATTGCCAGATCTAATTCGCCAATAGCCCATGCTGCTTTTGCGCTATACAGAAAGGCTAAGGCGTGACCAGGGTATCGTTTGAGGTAACGTTCGAAAGACGCGATTGCCTGCTTAAATTCATCATTCCTGGATTGAAGCTTGCCCATCTCAAAAGCAGTCTCGACCGGATCTCCAAGGGACGCTGCATGGCCCAGATCCTGCCGTGCTTTTTTTGTATCTCCTTTCTGAATATAGAGCGATGCTCTCTTAATCATGAGCGGCTGGGATTGTGGGTTTTGCTCAATCAAGTGATTGATGCGCTCAAACTGGCTGGCGCTGCCAGGGTGAGCTGAACTCACCGAGGTCAGCAAGCTGATAGTGAAAACGGCCAGTTTATGAAAAAACAGCATGGTTGGGCTCAGAGTTCTCGGGTAATGATGAAATGATCCAGAACCTGGCCATTTTCACTTATAAACCGTGATGTCAGTGATGTTCTGCTGGCATCGATTACTACCGATCCCTTGAGCGAAAGGCCATGGGAGTGATAGCCAGTTTGGCCCGTCGGAAATGATCTATGGGCCGGGTGACTGAGCCAGTTAGGCAGGCTGCAGCCCATCGATCTACCAGGTGAACAGGGGTTTTCTTGGTCCGCTTTTCCAGCGCTGCCAGCCACTGTATAGACGGCTTTGTCATCGGCTGCAGTGGCGGAACTGATCTGCTGATAAACATCAGTGCCCTGGCCCATGGAGGGGTTCCCCTGGCCATCTAGCTCAGCATGTGCCTTTGCCATGAAGGTTTCAGAAGAGCCGTAATGCCCGTTCAGGTACCACGACCGTTCATAGGAATGGGCATGGCCACTGTAAACCACATCGACTCCATGATCTTCAAAAACGGGTGCAAATGTTTCCCGCATGTCAATTTCATTCTGCTCGATATCAGAATCATGGTTCTGGCCCTTAGAATACGGTGGGTGATGAAAAATGACCAAAGTCCAATCCAGCGTATTGCTGCTTAAATCGTCAATTAACCAGTCCCGCATTGCCGACCGCTGCACCGGATCACGATTGGAAAGCTGAGAATCCAGGCTGACCGTGTGAACGTTGCCATAGTCAAATGAATAATACTGTTCTGTACCACTGGCTACTCCGCCTTGCTCTGCTTTGCTGGGTAGGGAAAAGATTTTCAGGTACGGCAGACCGCCCGGATCAGGACCATCACCGTCGCTGTCGTAGCTGTCTGGGTTGGCAGATCGACTGATTCCGCCAAAATGGCTGATCAGCGGACCCTTCTCGCATTGCGGCAGTCTTCTGAATATACAGATATCGAGGGGCCCACCACCCATTTCATGATTACCAATCGTTGGCCAGGTCGCTGTTGTTTTTATGAGGTCGGCATAAATATCAAAATAGGCTCCCTGCCATTGCTCATCGGTACCCTCTAAATAGGCGTTATCGCCTAGCAGAAGGATGAGGTCCAACGGTTCACCGGCAGCTTGTTGATCGTTATATTTTAGATAACCATTCATGACATCAACCGCTTCTCCAGCATGAGTCTTGTGCCCGCCCTGGGCTTCTGTCGCCGTTCCGGAATCGCCCAGTAACCAGATGTGGATATTGCCATCGGCCGGCAACTGCCCTGATTCAGGGGCCGTGCGAAAATGCCGTCCTGGGCCGCTGCTGGTAGCCCCGCCGATAGAGTAATAATAATGTGTGTCTGCCTCCAGGCCGGCAAGAGTGACTTGGTGGTGGCCATCAATAAACTCGCTTCTCGCCGATCTGTCGAGTTTTCCTGGCTGGGTTCCAAAACAGACAACGGGTGTATCACCTCGCCATTTGATCATCGCACTATGCGCCGATACTTGTTGCAGAAAGAGCCGGCTAACGTCTGTTTCAGCGCCTGAACAGCTACTGATAACGTCTTCAGCATAAACTGAGGAAGTCATCAGGAGGCTGCACGAGAATATCTGCAATAGCTGAAACCAGCGACCATAGCTATTGAATTCACTGGTTCTTTTTACGCCAGCATTGCGATTATCGCCGCTTTTTGAAATGCCAATTTCAGTCATCTTGTGTTAATTCCCAGGTATTAGGTTTCAGTATTCTATCAGCATGATGTCACACCTTTATTATACGGAGCAATGAAGCGTGATAACGATATGAGATCGTCAGTCATCGATGGCCCTGGGCTTGTCTGTCAGCGCGAACCCGGAATAGAAGTCAAGCCTTGACTATAGTTCTGGATGCCCAGTAATCGCTGTTTTACCAGCGGGTAGGTGAAACGCCTTGGCATTAAGAGATTCGGCTGATGATTTCCACACAGATTTCTTCCTGTGAGTATTCCGCACAGTCAATTCTTACATCGGCAAACTGGTGGTAAAGAGCAGAGCGCTCTTCAAAAAGATCGGAGAAACTCTGGTGCGTGTCCATGGCGATACCACGTTCACTGAAATCGCCGATTCGCCTTCGCAGTACAGGTAAACTCACATCCAGAAAAATAAGTTTGCCGTTCTTTTTCAAGTGCTCCATTGCACTGGTGCTGTACACCGCGCTGCCACCGGTGGCAATGACGGTGTTTTGGGTATCAAGATTCAGAAGGACATCTTCTTCGATTTTTCGCAGGGCGATGTAGCCTTTATTGTTAATAATATTTTGCAGGGTTTTGTTCTGTGTATTTTGTATTAACAGGTCAGTATCTACAAAGGCCCGCGAAGTCCGCTTTGCCAGAATAACGCCCAGTGTACTTTTGCCAGCACCGGGCATGCCGATTAGAACGATGTTGGTAGGAAGTGTTGGCATGGTTAGGTGGATTTATCCAGTTGTTGAAGGTTAATAGTCGACGCTGGCCAGGGTGGCAGATAGCTATTGTTTTGGCCTATTCCGATTTGATTAACGCCTGTGAAAATCGCTGTAAAGCTATTCAACAGTGCCAAACCCGGAAAGTCGAGTGTCTTCTTCAGGATTACTTTCTGTTTTTCTTGTACCGTTCTGGTTCTGACAATGTAATGACCACCGTTATTATCATTAATCGCTTGTGCATAGACGGGTCTATGCCATTTAGCTATCTGATCAGGTTATAAGCGGATTTAACTGATCCATCCAAGTCAAGACAATCCACTTATTCCAACAGTCGGGTACCATCCCCACCTTGAAAATTGCGCGGGACTAATCTGCGGTCAGGTCATCCACAATCAGATTAGTAAAATAGTGATGCATCTTGTCCCAGAAGGGGGCGTAAAATTTCTGCCGGTAAACAGGTGAGTGCCTGGCCTTTTGAATTGCTTCACAGATGCGACCATCTTCCAGAAATGCACCATAAAATCCGTCAGCAACCGCTTGTCGGTCAGTTTTCGCTTCTTCGGAAACAGCAACGTCTTTTTGGTAATGGTAAATAACCCGTTGTAAAGACTCACCTGGGCCGTTCGGTAAGACATACCCCACCTCAATAAATTGTGATGATGCTGATAGGTAGAAGTTAGGGTAGAGCGTACCAAAGGTTTCTTTGTCTGGCTCGTGGTTCGGGTCTTTTCCCAGATGTGGCACATCCAGGGGAGGGTAGGTTTCCTGAAAGTCGAGTCGATCATAACTGAGTGCCATGAATTTCTGGTCGGTTATATTTCTAAAGCTGGGGACGCCATCTTCCTTTATTCGAGGCACTTCGGGGGAGGCATCATAAAGTGTATGCACAAAACTCTCGTGTAGTACGTTGATGCAGGCATTTTCGAAAACTGTTTTCCAGTTTGCATGGATGGGTGCTGCTTTCACGTAGGGATTACCATGTTCATCCGATCCTGCTTGGCTGCTTTTAAGGTCATACTCGCTCATCTCTCGGCGAATGGGCGCAATATAGTCTTCAAAGGGTATCTGGGGGTCAGATAAGTGGATAAAAACCGTGTTCATAAATGTCGCAGTCACCACGGGGATAAGGTCAACTTCCTTTCCCGCCAACGCGTCAAGGTTACCTTCTCGGCTACCATCCCAATAGGGCGTCTTACTCAGTTTGCCTTCAAGATCATATGTCCAGCCATGATAGGGTGTGACAATCTCTGAACTCCCGCTGATGGGGTCAATGACAGCCAGGCAACCATCGTAGGGGCAGATGTTGTGAAATATTCGCAGTTCATCATCGTTACTTCTGACCGCCAGTAGAGGAATCTCGCATACGGTAAAGGGAAGGAGATCGCCTGGGTTGATGACGTCAAAATCAAAAAGTGCTGCTATCCAGTTTTTCTTGTAAATTTGCTCGACCTCAAGCTTATAGAATGCATCGTCTAAAAAAGCGCTTGCAGGTAGGGTCAGCGCGCTTTCGATGGGATTACGAATATTTTTGAGCTCCTCGCTGGAGAGATGGTCGCTTAGCGTGTGTTGCATTATCGAATCCTTTTATGAAGGAAGAATTTGGCTGATTAATCACCTGGCAGAGTAATCGGTTATGTGCGGTTTTATAAAATGGTAAGTCTTCGATGCTAGGTTCCGAATTTAGACTGTGGAATTGAGATCGGCTTCCCCGGAGGGCCCAATTCATCATTGATGTTGGCCTTGTTTAATTCTCGATTAAATATGACAGCTAACACCATGCAGAATCCGGCAAGACAAAAACAGAAGGTTCCCAGTGCCTGGTAGTCAGATGAGGTGATAATGAGGGCAGCAATGATAGGCGCTATGGCGCCTCCTAACAGGTTAATACCGTTAGCCCTGGCTGCCCAGCGGCCATCGGCATCCAGGCGGGCGCAAGCACCAATCATATAAGGGAAGGCTATAAAAAAGCCGAAGCTGAAGGCGCCCAAGAATAGGCCATAAACGAGTTGTGAATCAGTCTGGTAAATAAATAAACCGGCAAGCCCCATTAAGCCAGAGCCAATCACTATCGGGTATAACCGCGGTATTTTTGAACCCCATACCGCAGCAATGATGGCGCCAGCCAGACCTGCTACCTGGGCAGTTGCCAGAAGCAGGCCAATGTCACCATCTGCTATACCAAGATTGCTGCCACTTCGTTCAGCGAAAGCCCAGACACCACCTTCAACAGTACAGAAAAGGAATAATAAACTGACCCCCAGAATACCAAGCCCGAGGCGATGGTCCGGCGCTGATGGTTCACGTCTATTGGCCCGGCTGTGCTTCAATGGTTGAGAAGGTAGAAGCAGCAGCAGGGGAAGGAACACGATCACATTGATTGCGAATACCGCCATTATGCCGGGAAATTGCCATGCTGCTTTTACATAACCGAGCACGCCGATGACAATGACCATTATCACGGTGTTGACAGCGAGCATAATGCCAACGATTTGATCGGGGTCTTTCATTCGGCTTAACAACGCGCTGGTTGCTGCCAGGCACAATCCGGCACCCACACCGGCGAGCGTACGGCTGAGCAGGATTGAGACATAATCATTCAGTGAAATCGTAATTACATTGATGATTAAGGTTGCTATGGCTCCGGTCATGGCTAACTTTTGAAGAGAAAAGCTTCCGAGCCAACGTGAGAGCAGTAAACAGGTGACTGCAACGGCACCTATTTCCAGTGTGCTGATGAGGCCCGTCTGATTTTCGGTAAAGCCGAAGCTATCCATCAAACTGCCGATGTAAATAGGCGCGGTGAAGATGGCTATATTGCCAAGGTTGATGCCGGCCAGAGCGCCAATCATCCAGCGTATTTCTTGTTTGTTGGGCATAGTCAGGGCTTCTTGGTGATCGAGAGTATTTCTTCAGCGGCTCTTTCACCGGCGCGAACTGCACCTTCCATCTGGCCTGGGTATTCAATTGACGTCTCTGTACCCGCCCAGTGTATATTGCCCACCGGTTCACGCAGGGCCTGGCCGTACGAAGTCCATGCGGCAGGTGCAAATACGGTAACACAACCACGGCTCCAGTCATCGGCCGCCCAGTCGTGTTCGTGATAACTTACATAGGTTCGAATCTGCTCACCAAAGGCCTCAGTCAGAGCGTTGACGATACCTTGTTCGCGTCCAGCATCGGGTAGGTCTATCAGATCTCGACCCTTTGCTCGATCATTAACAAAACCAGCAAGAACCGCCCATCGTTCGTGGTCAGGCGTGGAATCAAGGGCAATGTTGACGGGGCCCTGGTCATTGCTTAGGGTTCCTGAAAGACCCTGTTCCCGCCAGAAAGGTTTCTCATACATCAGGATAAATTTCAGGTCTCTGCCGGCCATGTGGGTCCGTTGGGTGAGCATATTTCTTGTTGAAGGCATGGCAGGGTCGTAGTGAATACAGCCACTTAATGTTGGTGGCATGGCAACGATGACCTGGTCAGCCTGAACAGTAAAATTTGAACCACTGACGGTAACACCGGCTTGCCGCTGGCTGATTGTGAATACCGGGCTATCAAGTCGTAAGCGATCACCTAATTCCTTAGCAATTCCTTCGGTGATGCGTTGTGCACCTTCTTCAAAGACGTGAGTGTCATGTGCATTTTCGTTGCCCATCGCGAAGAGGCTTGCGAAACCACCATTAGCGCGCGTGTAAAAGAGTGCGTGCAGTAGCGATAAATCCGCGGGCATTGACATGTAACCCATTATGGTAATGGTCATTTGCTCTAATAGCGCATTATCGACCCGTTGGGCAAGCCAGCTATATAGCGTTAGAGAATCCCATTCGTTGGCGTTTGGGGTCAGCCAGGGTGCTTCCAGAGGTACCGTTTTCGCCATGTTTTCAAATTCTTCAATGACCTCGTCGAGTTTTGATTTTTCATTGTCACCCGACAGGGGCGGGCTCTCTAGATAAGTCTCGCCGTTATAAAACAGCAGGTTCCCCTCTCGCACTGTGGTAAAGCGAGTTAATCCAAATTCATCACCCAGAGACCACATGCGTGTTTGCTCTTCGGCTATCCATTGACCGCCAAGCAGGACGGTTCGGCCATCAGGGAGTTGCGGATCCCAGATTCGTCCACCAACCCGGTCTCGCGCCTCCAGGACGATTACGGCCTTCCCAGCTTTGTGTAATTTTCTGGCAGCGGCGAGGCCGGAAAACCCAGCACCTACGATGACTACGTCAACCTTCTCTATATCCTTAGCAGGTTCTGTCATGTGTTCTGGTTCAGTTTGCGTCCATCGAGATAGGCGCGCGCAATCTCTCTCAGGCGGGCTCGGCCAAAACTACCGACATGCCCACCATGAACAACCGATACCGGTAGGTCGAGAAAACGCTCCATGGTTTTCCGGTAGATAGCTTTGTCACTACCTGGCAGTTCATCTAGTAATTGTGAATCGTAGACTGCATCTCCAGAGAAGAAAGTACCAGTGTCTGATTCCCATAATCCAATGCTGCCAGGTGAGTGCCCAGGTAGGTGAAGAACCTCAAATACTCGATCACCTAAATCAATAATGTGCCCTTCTTCAATAGCCGGGGCTGGAGAGGCTTTTCTCAGTTCAAACTTTTCAGGCAGGAAATCTAGTGCTGGACGCGCGGTGATGACCCATTCTCCAGCGGGTCCATCCTCCTCCATCATGGCTCTGACGTCTTGGGGCCAGGATTCTGTCTGTAGTGGGATGTAATCCCTGGCGAGACGAAGGCTCTCTTCTTCGAGTTTATGTACCAGGCAACCATCAAACTCATAAGCACCACCAGAATGATCTATGTGGGTGTGGGTGATAACGACCGTCAGCTGATTGCCAAATAAATCTCTGGCGGCGCGGCTCAGGCTGCTAATGCCCATGCCTGTGTCAATCAGTAGATCTCGGTCGCGTCCCCGAACATGCCAGATATTACAGCGTAGAAAGGGGTGCACGTGGGGCTCAGTAAGCAGGGTAATACGGCTGTCGATACGTTCTCGGATGAACCATTGATCTGTAACAGGTAAATCCACTTCAGTTCCTCAAAAGTTTTTGCTCTAGTCGTTACTATTGACTATAGGGAAGTATAAGAAGGATACAATATCGATTGAGTAAATTATGGTTATCTAACCTTTTAAGGGCCACTCGGCCATTCTTTCAGATAGCAACAGCTCTGGTTGGCTGATGATACTCTGACCTGGATGAAGTAAGACGTTTGTTTCCTGCGCCCACATCGGTTTAATTGTTACTGTCAGGCCGCCATGATGTTATGAATCTGGAAGGTGTTTTATTCCTCTCGATTAGATTCCACCAGATTTCCCAGCGAATCCAGTTTCAGATGATAGGCTAACCACTCCATGATCACTGGGATTTCAGATCTGGAAACGCAGTGGCCACCATAGTCACTATAAATCATTAATCGACCCTGGACAGATACATCTGTCGCCATCTGGCTTTCTACCTGAGGTACCAGTGGGTCTGAATGTGTATTGATCGTCAGGATTGGTGTGTTGGTAATATTCTTTTTACTCAGACGACCCTGTTCAACCAGTGAAATAGGTAAGCTCTTGGATAGCAAATCCAGGACATTTTCTGGGTTAGAACGAACCCTATCGGTAAATGTTTCACCCTGAAAGTCTATTAGCATTGCCTTTAGTGCTGGGTTCAGCATGGCCTGGTTAAATTTTGAAATTTGATCGGGCGAGAGATCTCCGCTCCGATAGGAGTCAACCAGCTTATGTACGTCATATCCTTCTGGCACTCCACCGGTTATTTCCATTGCATAAAGTGCATGCATGGGACCGCAGCTATTGACCGCCGCTGCTACTGATTCTCTGTAGTCACCAATGGCTAGTTTCACCGCTGTAAGGCCGGCAAGGCTTTCTGACCAGACACCGATTCGGTCTGAATCAAAACGAGGGTCTTTCAAAATCCGTTTTAGCACAGCCACGTGATGTTTATCGTATTCCCTATCAACAATGCCGTCATTGCCAGTGCCTGGAGAGTCATAGGCAATCATCACAGCGCCGGCGTGGTTGATTGTTTCTGAGAGCGGGTAATATTCTGTGCTCAGGACATCCATGCCCCCAGTTTTCATGATGACTGCAAGGGAATCAGATGAGGAAACCTGTGGGAGGTGTATAAACGCGCTGAATCCAACGCCGTCTACTTCCAGTTTCCATTCTTCTAGGGGCATCTCGAAATAACGACCCGCTCGTCTATACATTTCGAAGGCCCGTGAGAGTGCGGCCTTGGAATGCGAATCTCTAAAGTGAGGGTAGCTGGCCTGGGTATAATAAATGGCAGCTTCTAAGAAATATTTTCGAGCAGCAGCCTGGTCACCTTCCTGCTCGAATTCCAGGCCCTGCTTGTATGCAGTTTCAGCAATTTGGTTCCACTCGTAAATCCAGTTTCCGGGACCATATTTTACAATGGTATCGACCTTGTCGCCGTATCGTCTAACACCGCTGGCATTCTCAATACGCTCAAGGGCTGTGCTGATCACGGCCCAGTCAGCACCTTCCCATTGCCACATGTCTTTTCGGATTGAACGCCACCACTTGTCCTGAAAAAGCGCGGCTGCGGCCTCGGACGAGCTGGCTTTGGCGTTATCGACAGTGAAAACGCTCGAGTAACTGAGGAATAGTAGTAGCGCTAATATGCCAGAGCGTAGGGCATGGTGACTCAGCTTAACGCCGTCAGTAGTGGTAGAGATCATTTCAATTACTCTTTATTTTAGTTGCAGATAGACTTGTGTAGCATGTTTTACTTTCTTCTTTGCCATGAACTGCATCTTCCATATTGAACTTGAAAAAGCCCCGAAAATCCATAGGCGTTGTATTGGTAAGCAATGGCGTTTTGCCAAGGGATCTGGCAGATCTCAGCTCGTTAATCAGGGGATTCCCTGGAACCATTGCATGCTGCAGTAAGACTCGCAGTTGGCCTGTCGTTTTAGGAAGAGAGTCGGCCGACTTGCCTGGTTGTCTGATAGTCTTCCTTCGAAGCGTCATAACCATTTTATGCTGGCGCTCTGAGGTTATGAGTTCGGCATCGACCTGCACTGTGATGCTATGCTGATTTCGGCTCCAAAACAGAGGTTTTTGCTCATGGCTGGGGTCAGTTTGTCGTTTTCTTTGATCATTACCTGATGGAAACGATACTGGATTTTCTGAATCTGGACCGGGGCACTATTTTGTTCTTGGCAACAAGCCTTGGTAACAAGCCTTGACAACGAGCCTTGGCAACAAGCTATGCTTTAACGAAAAGTCATCGATGGCATCTTGAGATTTCCAGTAGCGATTTCACTCATTATGATGGCCATGCCCACACCGGGTTACCATTGGCAAACAGGTCAACACCCCTTGAAGCGCTGCAAACCATTCACCATAGCCGAAAACACCCGTCTCACATTATACTGCCTGTAATTGCGTAAGCGTCTGTCTCAGGCTGGTTACTCAGAAGGCGGGTGAACAGGTTGCCGGCGGCTTTTACACAGTGCGGCTTGTGCCGGCGGTCAAGATATCAGCGTACTGATAGTAAACAAGCGGACCGGCTGATTATGGCGTACGATTGATCAAGACAGATAAATTGAAAGCAACAGCATAGCCAGGAGGGGACGATATGTTTAAAGCTGTTCAGGAAAAACTGGGCCCAGGTCTGCTCTATGCTGCTGCGGCAGTCGGCGTATCGCACCTGGTGTCATCAACAACGGCCGGGGCGACATATGGCCTTGCTATGGCAGCCTATGTCGTCGTGGTCTGCCTGATTAAATACCCTACCTTTTTGTTTGGTGCTAACTACGCTGCCGCAACCGGAGAAACCCTGGTGGAAGGTTACAGCCGCATGGGGAAATGGGTTGTGGTACTGCTTTTTTTCATGCAGTTGTTTGAATATACCTTTGCCATTTCTGGCGTCTCGGTGACCACGGCAGCAATCATCCGCAGCGTCTTTGGCATTGAAATGGGCATTGGCCTGGAACTGGGTCTGGTGATGATATGTATGATCATTCTGGCGCTGGGGCGATATTCCGTATTGGAAGATATTACCCGCATACTGGTTATTCTTTTTACCGCTGGCACGGTCGTGGCCGCGGTGATTGCTATCGGCAGTATTGATACAGGCGGTGCCAGTCTCTCGGCAAACCTGACGTTTGATACCCCGACCATCCTATTCCTGATTGCTGTTGCTGGCTGGATGCCAACCGGTACGGCGGGGTCAGTTGGCCTGTCGTTATGGGTCAAGGCCAAGGCCATTCGTTTACAGCGACCCGTCACCACCCAGGAAGCGACCTTCGATTTTCACGTGGGCTACGCGACCGCAATCTTTACTGCAGTCTGCTTTGTTGTACTGGGCACGCTGGTCATGTATATCAATGATGTTGCAGTGGAAAGTCGCGGCGCTGCATTTGCAGACCAATTGATTAATCTTTTTACTTCCACCATCGGCAGTTGGATTTATCCGTTAATTGCCCTGGCAGCCATCACGGTCATGTTTTCTACACTGCTGACACTTGTGGATTTGTTGCCCAGGTCATCTGCCGCAGCACTGATGGAGATATTTCCCAAACCCGAGGAAACACGTATTAGAACTTCCAGCAATCTCTACCTGGTCTTTATTGGTGTGGAATTACTGCTAGTGCTGATGGTCCTGTTTATGCTCCTCGATGATTTTGGCACTTTCATCGCGTGGGTAACCTCCATGGGTTTTGTTGCGGCTCCGGTATTTTCTTTCCTTAATCACAAGGCTATGTTTTCATCACAGGTCCCCGAGGCAGACCGTCCTGCCCAATGGTTGCGCTGGTGGAGTATTGGCACGGTTTCTATCCTGACAGGTGTGGCAGTGATATTTGTCTTCATGACGTACCTGACTTAACAATACCAAGCTGTCACAGAAAAGTCGCTGGATTCACCGTTGCGAAGCCTGCGCTGATTTATCCCCATTTTAGAGGTGAGGCAGGCCGTATCGAGGTATGGTTTTACAGTTTTTGGTGTTGCCGGACAGTGTGCCAGCAGAGCATAGAATCATTGGGTAACAGAAATTTGACGTACTGCCTTTTCATGTCGATGCAGCATGGCGGTATCTGTACACAGAGGAGATGTCTGGAGAGCATAGTGGCACTGACCTGAATCACTAGTTCTTCGATTACTGGACTAGCGCCCCGTGTTAAACTTGTGCTTCCCGTCGAAACACATCCTCATCCAGATTGTCATCCCACTTGGCTACTGCACAGGCAACGGCTACATCGCCAGAAATATTGGTTAAGGTTCGCATCATGTCGAGCAATCGGTCAAACGGAAAGATGAAGGCAATAACCAACAGAGATTGTTCCGCAGTTACGCCAATCACTTCGAGAACCGTTGCGGCCAGTAATAGACCCGCAGAGGGGATTCCGGCTGCTCCGATCGAAACCAGTGTCGCGGTTATCGCAACCATCACATAATGCATGGCAGTCAGTTCAATGCCACCTGCTTGAGCTGCAAATAGCGCAACCAATCCCAGATAAATTGCCGTTCCGTCCATATTGATGGTGGCACCCAGCGGTAAAACGGATCCAGCTACAGATTTGTCCACGCCTAGATTGTTTTCAGCGCAGGAGATCGTTACCGGTAAGGTGGCATTGGAGGAGGCGGTGGAGAAGGCGATACCCTGAGCATCGGCAATGCCTCGGAGGTATTGCTTGAGGGGTAATTTCAGCAGGCATACGATGATCAAGAAACCGTACACGAAGCCAATCTGAATGCCACAGGACAGATACAGCGCAATCGCCAGTTTGCCCATGTTGAGGACGACTTCAAGGCCTTGCGTCGCCATGACCCAAGTCATCAATGCGAGAACGCCGTATGGGGCCAGTTCCATGACCAATATTGTGACCCGCATGATAACCTGGGCCGCGGCTTCGAAAAAATTCTTGATAGGATCCGCAGGGCGGCCCGTCACAAGAATCCCGATGCCGATCAGGATGGCGAAAAAGATTGTTGGTAGAACCGCACCATTTGCCCAGGCTTCTACCGGATTGGTAGGAATGATTTCCAATAGGCGATCGACAATGCCACCGGCCGCATCAGCCGTTTCAATTTTCCCTTTGACGCTATCCACCGCTGAGGCAGCAGCCGACTCATAATTGATGCCATCACCTGGCCTGATGATCGAACCCATGGTTAAACCCAGGCTGACCGCAAAAAAGGTTGTGGCGAGATACATTGCAATCGTTCTTGTGCCGAGGGTTCCCAGTTTTTTTGGGTCCCCCATGGCAGTGACCCCCACCACTAATGTGGTCGAAATCAGTGGGATGATCAGCATCTTGATCAATCGGACAAAGGCATCACCAAATGGTTTAAAGCCGACATCTGCTATGTGTGTGGCCCGTTCAACTCCCAGGCCATAGCGCATGGCCAAGCCGATCGCGAGTCCCGCGAAAAGACCAATCAGGACTCGTTTCCAAAGGGTGATTGATTGCCATTTTTTAAACATATTGTGGTTACCTTTTCAGAGCCGAACTCAAACTTAGAACAGTTACGATAGAGGCAATCCGGGCTGATTTCAATTGGCCAATCTTTGTTTCCTGCCTGGCTAGACCGGGACCTGCTTAATGCTGGTATCACCTGCCGACTGGGTTGCAAGGTAAGTTAGCAACCGGGCTGGCGGGATTGGCATAAATGCGGCTCTGGAGCAGCTTGTTCGATAGGAGGGTTCATGTCTGCAGTGGTTCATTGCTCGCGCGCGAGACAGACTATAACTGCTCGTTTGCGCGAGCCGCTGTAGGGATATCGGCCATGCATGACACGATGGTTATCGACCAGGGCAACGTCGCTGTTCTGCCACATAACAGGGACCGTAAACTCAGCGGCGATGCTAGCCAGTGCTGTCAGTGACGCTTCTGGGATCGCATCACCATTACCAAAGGTGAGCATATCTGACTTCCCGCTGCCGGTAGACTTCCAGCCCAGGTGTGCCGCGATAAGCTGGTTGTAAAAAGATTCGCTGCCATCTGGGAGAGCTTTAACAGCCTGCAGTACTGGGGTTCTGGTCACCAGTGACTCATCTTCCTGCCATTGCCAGGTGTAGCCGAGTGTTGCCAGCCTTTGCTCTGCTTCGGACACGGTTTCAACACTGAGCGTGCTACGCCAGCTGCGCCCTTGTCCGGATGTCAGGTCGGCCCCTGCTGGCATTTGCATCATGTATTTCAGTCCGAGTGAGGCGAACAGCCTTGCCCAGTCAGGGTATCTCTCCTTGAATGTGGCATATAAAAGATCGGATCGGCAGACCGGTGTCGCACCCCCTTTTTCTGCGGCGCTGAGGCAACAAAAGAATATTTTCTCTGGAGAGATGGGGGTTTGTGCCATCTCATGATGTAGGAAAATTTCGATGTCTGGGGGCGCTTCATTGGCGCTAAATACCCTGGCCGTATGATTAATGCGAACCGCATTTGACAGAGACTCCTGGTAAGAGAAATCGCCATAGCCGAACGCCGAAGCGAAGGCATCGAAGTCTTCAGCTGTTTTCACGGGAAATCCTCGAAACAATACTGCGCCGCTTGTTGCCAGTTGGTTTTTGAACCCATTGGACTCGGTGGATAGCCAGGTCAGCACGCCAGCCATATCTTTAAGGCCGGTGTGGTTTTCTACCACAATAGGGAAATGCCAGTCAGTCATAGATCGGATGGAAAGTATTGAACGCGTCTTCGCAGAAGTCGCCAGGATCATTGAAGCGTCGATTTCGGTTCAAGGCAGAGATGGCTGTCATGTCGTCCTGCGAGAGCTTAAGTTCAGCTGCCGCGAGATTTTCTGCCATGCGGGCTGGATTGATACTCTTAGTGACCACGCAAGTCCCGCGCTGAATGCCCCAGCACAACACAACCTGAGCAGGCGTACAGCCAAGCCGAACTGCAATGTCCTGCAGCAGAGGCAGGTCGAGGAGGGAATCGTTCTGGGTCGCCATATCCAGCTCGACGTAGGAAAGTGATCCTAATGGCGAGAACGCTGTCACCTCCAGCCCGTACTGTTTTGCTAGGCGGATCAGTCGCTCTTGGGTGAGATAAGGGTGCGATTCGATCTGCAGCAGTTCAGGCGGCATTGTGCAGGAATTCATTAAATCGTGCATTAGAGCTGATGAGTAATTGCATACGCCAATGTGTGTTGCCTTGCCGCTAGTCTTCAGCGCTTCCATAGCACGCCAGGTTTCGCCGAGCGGTACTCTGGCTGGTTTCATGCTCGCTGCCGCATTGTCAGGATCGTGGATCCACTCCGGCGGGTAACGTTTCTCGAATGGCACAAACTCAAGGGCAATGGGAAAGTGAACAAGGTAGAGATCAAGATAATCCAGTTGCAGATCGTTAAGCGTACGATCGAGTGCGAGCGGGACATGCTCCTCCTGGTGATAGGTATTCCACAGCTTGGAGGTGATCCAGAGTTCGTCCCGCGTGCAAATGCCCTCTGCGATAGCCCGCTGGATGCCGTTACCGACCGCGACTTCATTGCCATAGTCACACGCAGAATCAAGATGTCGGTAGCCAGCCCTTAGTGCCTCAAAGACGCTGGCTTCGCAGATTTCGCCATTGATTTTCCATAGCCCGAAGCCGATGCGAGGGATAGTCTTGATTGATTCGAATGACATGCGTTTTCCTATTGGTCGTATGCTTGAGCGAATGTTCTGATATCGACTGGCAGGCCAGTGGCTATGGACTTTTGCCCGGCAAGTCCAATAACAACGGACAGGAGACCGTCTTCTGTGGTCACCGCCGGGGGTTTTCCTGTGCGAATGGCCTCGGTGAAGCCAAGGTGTTCGAGGAAACTCGCACCATGGTGCAAGCCGACCTCCTTGACTTTGGGGTCCAGCGTTATAGGCACTGTTTCACAGGTCCTACCGTCCCGCTTGCTGATATAGAGATCATTACCCGGTACGGTTGTTTCCAGCTTGCCAATGTCACCGGTGATCGTGAGCTGCTGTTCGTGACGTGAGCCCTCCGCAAACATGCACAGATCCAGCATGGCTCTAGCGCCACTGTCGTACTCAATGATGACATAGGCATTGTCGAGGATATCCGGGACTTCACCGTCGTAGGCTTCATCCAGGTGGTTCACGGACTGCCCACCAGATGCCAGCACACGGATCGGCTCACCGGGTACTACCTGGTTCATCAGGTCAAAGAAGTGGCAACACTTCTCGACCAGTGTACCGCCCGTATTTCGATTGAAACGGTTCCAGTTTTCGACTTTCTTGAGGAAGGGAAATCGATGCTCGCGTATGGCGCACATCTTGATTTCGCCAACGGCTGGCAGGTGTTCAAGTAAGGCACTAATCGGTGCCATATAGCGATATTCGAGGCCAAGCCAGACGATCCCCTTATGCGTCTTTGCTGACGCATTAACTTCGTGGGCATCAGCTAGTGTCGTGCACATGGGTTTTTCCAGCATGACATGCTTGTCGGTCTTGAAGACATCCCGCATGACGTCTATATGGGTAAAGTTGGGTGAAGCAATGACAATGGCATCAACGTCATCTGCATCCAGGATATCCTGGTAATTCTTATGAATACGCGGAGAGAAACGATCACCACAGACTTTCGACGCCCATCTTCGAGGCTTCTCATTGGGATCTGCCACTGCGGTGATATCCACGTCGTCCATGGCGACGAGGTTGCGGATGTGCTCGCAGCCCATCATGCCTGTGCCAATAATGCCGTAACGTATGGTCAATGTCGTGCCCTTAACGAAGGCTGGATGCTATAGGAGGGGTAATTATAGTCGAGTTATAATGTACTGCAATCGGATTACGTCTGCTGACTCTGGAATACCCCTGCTTTCGGCGACAGAAAACTCTGGGTGATGAAACGAATGACTGACTCGACGCCATCATCGCGGCCCAGGCGACTCGCTCCCCTAAAGAGCCAGTCTAATTTTGTTGCAAGCTTATGGGATTGGCTTAGTATTGCTAGTCAGCCTTTTCCAACAATTCAGAACTGCATAGGAGGGAGAAATGATCACTAAAAACCTGTTCGCTTTGGCGCTGATCGCGGTGTTGGTGTTTCCGGTGTGCCCAGTTCTGTTAGCCGGAGACCTGGTGTCAGTTGAGCCATTTAAGGTTGGCACCTTTTCGATCAATCATGCGCCAAGGGTGGGCCTGGTTATGCGTAACGATCAACTGATTGTTGATTTAGCAGCTGCAAACCAAGCCATTGAATTGATGCCGCACTACAGTCGTATCAGTATGCCTGGGGATATGCTTGGCTTTATAGCTCAGTATGAATACGGTTTGAAGTTCAGGGCCTATGAAATCGTAAACTGGCTTATGCACGAGAATTTACTGAATCGCGATAATCGGCCGAGCTTTGTGCATCCCTTGGCTTCGGTAGACATCCTGGCACCCATTCAGTACCCGAGTAAAATAATGAACGCAGCCGTTAACTTCTACACGCATGCATGCGAGGGTTGCAGCGCTGAAGCGTTGGCGGCACGTACTAAAGAGCGTCGTGAAAACCGGGGTGTCCCCTATCTTTTTCTCAAACCAACCCGCGGCGCGGTTATTGGCGATGGGGACGATATCATCATGCCTTTTGGTCGTGATCGCATTGAGTGGGAAGTTGAAATGGCCATCGTGTTCGGCCGTTCAGGCAAATATATCTCCGCGAGTCGTGCCTACGACCACGTGTTCGGTTACATGGTGGCTATGGATATTTCCGACCGGGGTGGGCGTCCGCCAGGTGGTTTCGATTCCGGTATAGACTGGTTTGTTGGCAAAGGCCATGACACCTTCGCGCCGCAAGGCCCCTGGATAGTTCCAAAAGAGTTTTATGGCGATCCCATGAAGCGGTTGCATCAGACGCTGGTCATCGATGGTGTGACCGTTCAGGATGCCAGAGCTGGAGACATGATCCATAACATACCCGAATTAATCGAGTACGCGTCATCGCTCATAACCGTCTTCCCAGGGGATGTGTTACAGAGCGGAACATCCGGCGGAACAGGGGCTGGGCGGGTCGAGCGAGCATCAGGCTCCGGTTACCTGGTTGATGGCGAGACGATCACCGCCAGTATCGATGGAATCGGTACCCTGACCCACAAAGTCAGGTTAGAAAAGCGTGTCCCTGAAGACTTGTCAGGCGCGCAGTTACCGCCGGTGAGGACTTATAATCGCGATCGTTAACAGCTTGGATAATGAAAATTTCTGTTAGGCAGAAAGATAAATTTTTATTAGCTGCTGATCGTACGGATGGCAGGGTTTGTTCAGTTAGCAGATTAGATGAGCAGTTGCCAGAACGTCGACTTTCTGGTCCATGCAATTGATTCTGCTGCCATTAACGGGCAACTAGTTTTGTCTCCGGGACGACATTTTTCTGAAATGTTTCATGTCATTCATTTCTCGGATTCTGGCGTTCCCAGGTTTAGTCATAAATCCGTTCGCGACAGGGCCTTCTACGGGCACACTGAATATAAATCGAAGACGTCGAGGAACATCACAGACCAAACCGTCACAGGTCTGCCAACGGACCTCGCCCGTCAGATCCAGTGTTGCTGATCCAGTTTCGGGATTAATTGGTTTATTTGCAGTGATTGGTAATCTCAGTTCAATCCGCCCACCGTGCACCTGAATCATCTCATCGTGCCTGTCACTGTGTGCGTTTCACTCGTCGGCTGGATGAGCCCTTGAGTAACCAAATTAGATTGTGGGTCAAGGGTTATTGTGAACGGCAGCATACCTTCAGGCGCGGGATCGACGTAAAGGTGTCTACCCGCCGGTACTGTCATCTGACACACAAGCTGTCGCAGCTCTCCCACGCCACCCCTGCTCGGTCTTCTCACCGCGAGTCTCAATCTCGATAGTCATTTCGAATTTCCTTTCCGGGCTCTCATTAATATTATGAGTATCACAGAGAGTAAAAGCAGCGATGGGGTCAGAGTAAAGCGGAATCCATAAGCCTGTAATAAGAAGCTAAGAGAGATGCACGTTGGACCTGTTTTATTCTGGCACTTTACTCTGGCCCCTCGCACCTCCCGTGGGATGCGGTATTTTCCATGCCTCTACTCCTGTAATCATTTTCTCAAATGCTTACTTCATAGCGTTTACATCAGTCATCTTGTGGCTCTTCGTGATAACGAGGCAGATTATCAGTGATTTCAAACCAGGGCGCTTTTGACCCTACATAAATATGATATCCGGGCGGTAACTTGGGGTTGTCATTCATTGTCCCCATTGCAATATACAATTCATCCGGATAATCGCTCAAATCAACCCGTATGTTAGAACCACACACACGACAGAAAACTCGCTTATGTGACTTGGAAGAGTTGTAAACAGTCAGATCAGATTCACCTGATCGATACTTGAATTGCCTGCGAACCACGCCTGCGAAGCTTGCAAATGCAGCACCATGCATTCGCCGACACTGGCTACAGTGGCAATGACTGTAATCCGTTATTTCACCGTCGATTTGGTATTGCACGTTTCCACATTCACATCGGCCAGTAATCATTTGAAGTCCTCACGAGATTAGATCTGTCCACCGTATAGGCTGGCTTTCTTGGAGCGTCTCAGAACGTCTCTGTTCAATCCAGATTGGCTTTTACAGAGATGATGCAGGGTATTCAATGTATCGCAGCCCACATGCTGGCAGTGGCTATACCGATGCAACAGTACTTTTCTAATACCAATAAAATTTACCAATAGAATCTACCAATAGAATCTACCAATAGATTCCGCTAATACATTCGGGTCGACTTTGTCAGGAAAGGCGGCATTAGTTTGATCATTGTGTCCAGTAAATGTGCTTAGAGCAACCAGTTGAGACAGTATATCCAGTTCCCGCGACGGCTAAATTGATGTGCTTGATGGCGGCTGCACGCACCTGGGTTCCCCTCAATTAACAATTTCAGTCCGTTGATTCCCCCGATTTATATGAATGCGGACTACAGTCGGTTGAGCGTGTCATTTACGGGGTGGTGACTAAGTCTACCAAAGATGAGCAGAGGCACGGAGGCGCTTTGGTCTCTTTTTGCGTTATCTGTGATGGCAACCTCTGGGTATCTGGATTGCCTTTAGTTATCACCACAGCCTAGCCAGAAATAGCAATATCAGCGAACCTGACTTGGGGCATCAGGGCTGATTTCTCCCAGTTCCAATATTGATCTTTACCAATGAGCGCAATCTTTCTAAGCATTTCATAAAAGTTGCCGGCGACGGTAATGCCCCGTACAGGTCGGACCCGTTCGCCATCCTGACAAAGATAACCGGATGCTCCAAAGCTGAAATCACCCGATATGGCATTAGCACCAGAGTGCAGGCCAGTCATATCGGTCAGCAACAGATACTCGCTGCAAAGAAGATCAACCGATGTTGCATCACCGGCACTGATTTCAATCTGGTGCAAACCAACACCCATCGTTGACTTTGGGCTGCGTGATGCATGTCCGGTGGTTACAACGTCAAAAAATGAAGCTGTCGCGCTGTTATGAATTAACGTATTTAGCACGCCATCAACGATTAACGGTGTGGCATGAGTCGCAATACCTTCTGCATCGAAGAGGCTATAACCAAAGCCCTGGCTGTTCAAAGGCTGGTCAATGATATTAAGGCGAGGATCGGCGATAGCATGACCCAGTTTTTCACGCATGGGGTTCACGCCATCCTTGGCGGACTTCCCGGAAAACATCATCGAAAACACCTGGAATAGTGATGCCTGCATTTCTTCATCGAAGATAACATCATAATGTCCACTTGCTACCGGACTACCATCAAGTATATCAATCGTATTGCTATAGGCTCTTTCAACGAGATCATTGACATTGAGGTCAGCAAAGAGCCTGCTGGCCTGCCCCGCACCTTGCATGGCATTTTTGTCGCCATCTTCAATCAGCGCGTAGGCATAAGCAACACACATCCGGCTTTTAGAACTGGCATTTAACCCGGCACTGGAAAAGACATGACGCTGGCCAGTAATATCCTGCACACTGTTATAGGGGACATTCTTAACCTTTGGCTTAGCAACAAGATCACGTTCCATATCCAGACAAAATTTAATCTTGTGCTCAATTTCGACATCCTCTGCAGGGCAGAGAACGGCATCATCAGTTTTTAAGCGGTTGTCATTGAGTTGGATTCTTTCATGTGCTTCAGTGACCGTAAAACTCGCGTTGGTGAGCGCCTGGTCTACTAATGAGTTCAGCGCGTTTTTGTCCACTGCCTCACTATAGGCGGTTCCGACTTTACCGTCTTTTATGACTCTGAGACCCAGGATCTGACTCGAGCTAACTTTATATTCTTCAAGTTCCCCTTCGCTTGCCTTTAACGACAAAGACTCGCCCTGATCAATGATCAAATCACCCATAGCGCCGGCTGCGCTAACGAGATCAATTACCTGCTGAGCCTGGTTTTCAATACTCATCAGGCGTTTCCTCCGACCAGAATGTCATCTACTTTTAAGGTAGCCTGACCGACGCTGGTCGGAACTGAACCGGAGACCGAACCACACATGCCACAGGCCAGGGAAAAGTCCTTACCCACCATGGAGATTTCCTTTAAAACTGCGGGTCCAGTGCTGATCAATGTTGCTGCTTTAACCGGATATTTAATCTTGCCATGCTCAATATAATAGCCTTCCGTGACTGCAAAATTAAATTCGCCAGTACCGGGCTGAACCGAGCCCCCTCCCATGTGGGATGCATAAATGCCCTTATCAATGGATGCGATCATATCGTCCAATTCGGCATCGCCAGGTTCAATAAAGGTGTTTCTCATTCTTGATGCAGGCGCAAATTTGTAAGATTCACGACGGCCAGATCCTGTGGCCGAAAACCCGGTTTGCTCAGCCCCGATTCTGTCGACCAGGAAACTGGTGAGTTGGCCGTCTTTAATCAACTGGGTGCGTTGAGTGTCCAGACCCTCATCGTCGATGTTGATTGAGCCCCACTGTTTCAGCAGAAGGCCGTCGTCAACGGCATTAACGCGCGGGTTAGCGATCATCTGTCCCATCTGGTCGTGAAAGACTGACGCTTTTTTTGCAACCGAGGTGGTTTCCAGCAAATGGCCACAGGCTTCATGGAAGATAACCCCGCCAAAGCCGTTGCCTATGATGACTGGCATCCGACCCGATGGGCAGGGCCTGGCACCGAGATTAACCAGTGCCTGCCGGGAGGCTTCTGAGCCTGTTTTTTCTGCGCTGATGTCATCCTGCAGTTCCCAGCCAAGTAAACCACCATCACTCCATGATCCGGTTGCTTGATCGGACCCATCCGAGGCAATCGATGTTAGGCCAGTTCGTATATAGTTACGCGTGTCCGCAGTATGCAGACCCTCGCTATTGAATAACTCGATGTTCTGTTGTTTCTGTCTACAGGTGCCCCGGGTCTGAGAGATCATATTACCTTCTGCTCGGGCCGCGGCATCTGCCGCCATTAAAAAGGCGACCTTACTTTCCACTTCAGAGTCTATGGACAGGGTGCGCTGCGCTGAGTGCAAATCTTCGATTTGCCGGTAATCAAAGCTTGTTGATGAGATTCCTGGCGCTCGCAGGTCCTTAGCGGCCAGCTCTGACATAATACGCTTCAATTCGTCTGCTTCGGGCTTGTTGGTATATCCGTAAAGCACTTTGCTGCCATACACCAGGCGGATACCAATACCAAAATCTATGCCAGATTCTACCGATTGAACCTGATTGCTCAGGGTGCTGATGATATTGCTCTGGCTTTGTTCTACAAAAAGTTCTGCAAAGTCGGCCCCCAATGAAATCCCGTGATCAATAACGGATTGCGCTGACTGTGGATTAAGCATGGTATGTCCTTTAAGGGCGACTGTTAAGGGCGACTGTTAAGGACGCCTGTTAAGGACGCCTGTTAAGGACGCCTGTTAAGGGCGACTGTATTGATAATCGCTGTGAAGTATAAACCGTGGAACCTGAACACGGTAGTAAACGCTAATTAAACCATCCCGGTTAAAATAATTGGTAATGGCAACCCAGAAAAACAGGTGTCAGAGTAACTGAGTAGTCAGTCTGTTCTTATGGATGTCTCATACCCCTACCAGGTTAAGGTAGATACCCCCTCCTGAATTCTCCGACACCTGGCTTGGGGCGATTCGTTTGCCCGACCCATCTGGATAGCGCAATGGCATTCGCCGGAATCAGAGATTGCGGTTTCGGATCTCGTCGCAGATGCCTTTGCTCAGGGATCACTTAATGATCGAAGTTAGTCCCAGGTTGTGTAAGTTACACCGCTTACTGGTTGATCCATTGAAGATAAGGATATTGGTTTTAACAGCAGCCCTGATCGTCGGCAGTGTCCACATTGTCATCGTAGGGTATTGCCGTCCCACAGCCTTCAAAAATTCCGTAATGGTTTTCGAAGTTGCCATAGAACTCGAAAAAGGAACGATAGCGAGTGTTGGCCAACATAAACCAGGTATTGCCGCAGACCGGCATAACTTTCCCCTTTTCGAAAACATGATGATCGTCGAGTGTGAATTGCAAAGGCTGTTCTTCTAGCCCGCCAAGATACTTAACCGCCTGGCCATAATCCTCGCAGGCTGCCTCTAATTCCGGAAGTTTGAATAATCTATAGGACACCGAATAGAAGCGATAGCCCTCGGTTTTCTCCTGAACAGCGGTGTTCTCAATTGTGAGCCGACGAGACTCTACGATTCGTGGATCAGTGAACCCTACTTCCTTGGCAAGATTTGAAAAGTCATTCCAATAGAGAGCGCCGCTAAGGCACTCTCCATACAATTCCTTATCATTAACCAGATGTTGCGGAATACGGCGGTCGCAATAAACATCCGAGAAGTAAAATTCGCCACCTTCTCTAAGCACCCTATGTGCTTCGCTGAGAACTGCCTTCTTGTCGGCAGCCAGATTAACCACGCAATTGGAAATGATAAGGTCGAAATCTTCGCTTGCCAGACCGGCGGCAGCGAGATCCTGAATATTGCCCTTAACAAAGCGGACATTAGGTTCAGTGTAAGAAAATTTTTCCCGGTGCCAATCGATGTGAGCATTAGCTACGGCCAGTTGCTGGTCAGTCATATCGATGCCCACGACCGAACCCTGTTCACCCACAAGCTGGGAAAGAAGATAGCAGTCGCGTCCGGCTCCACTGCCGAGGTCAAGAACTCGAAGGTCCTTCACCAGAGTAGGGATAGTCAAGCCGCAGCCGTAGTAGCGAGTGATGACTTCATCGTGAATGTTGATCAGGGCATCCTTGATGTGAGCAGGGTGACTGCCGACGCTGCAGCAGACATTGGTCTTCAGATCGTCGCTACTCTGTAGCTCTTCTCCGTAATATTCCTGAACTTCTGTTTCTAGTTGGGTAACTTCTTTCACGTTAATTCCTGTTGTCTGTCTAACACGGATAATAACAAATATGCCTTATTCTAGATGGATCTAACCTGATTGGGCCAGCAGAAAGATAAGCCACATTGTCCGAAGAACAATCAAGTAGGGTAATTGCTGTTATTGGTTTGCACTTAGTGACTACAGCCATTAAAGGATAAAGTCATCCATAAGACGGTAAAGGTTTTCATATAAAGGCCCATCCGAAGGTGCTCCCCATCAATAATAAAGACCCTTTTGAGCTGCTGAGACCAGGTTAGCTCAGTAGATTCTATACTATGGTGTTAAGCTTGGCATTTTCAGAGTGCATGCGAGCTGTCACAGGTTCCACTGCCTTGCGGGCGGAGGCGGTCTTGTTGCCAAATGTCCCGGCTCAGTTCTGTAGCACTATATGCCAAAATGAGTTAGTCATCTGCTTGCAACAGGGTCTGATGGTTTATCAGACTTGTACAACTGCACCAGACTCAATTAATTGATCTATAGCATCAGTTGAGAAACCAGCTTCCACCAGAAGGTCGCGGCTATCAGTGCCAGGGGCGACACTTGCGTCGGGCAGTTGCGGTTGTGTTCTTGAGAATTTAGGTGCTGGCGCAGCTTGGTGAATACCATCTCTGGAAACAAAAGATTGTCTTTCAATATTGTGAGGATGGTTGCGGGCTTCCTCAAAATCCAGAATGGGTGCATAGCAGATATCAGTGCCCAACATGATAGCGTCCCATTCATCTCGTGTGCGTTGCATGAAAATTTTTCGTAACCGCGCCTGCATGTCCGGCCAGTCTTCGCGGGAATGCTGGGTCGGCAGGTCTTCGCTATTAACCAGGCCCGATTTCTCGAGTAGCAGGGTATAGAATTGCGGTTCTATTGAGCCCACTGACACGAATTTACCGTCACTTGTTTCGTAAGTATTATAAAAATGTGCGCCTCCATCAAGGAAGTTTTCGCCCCGAGTAGGCGTCCAGCTACCATTGTTCATGAGGCCGAAAACGGCGTTCATCAGTAAAGCTGAACCTTCGGTCATTGCAGCGTCGATGACTTGGCCCTTGCCGCTCTTAGTCCTCTCATGTAAAGCGGAAACGATACCAAAGGCGAGCAACATGCCGCCACCGCCAAAATCGCCAACGAGATTGAGAGGCGGTACGGGCCTGTCGTTCTTCCGACCGATTGCATGTAAAGCCCCAGAAAGTGAAATGTAGTTGATGTCATGTCCCGCAACTTTTGCCATGGGTCCTGTCTGTCCCCAGCCAGTCATTCGGCCATAAATCAACTGATCGTTGCGCTCATGACAAATGTCTGGGCCAAGGCCGAGTCTTTCGGTGACGCCGGGCCTAAACCCTTCAATTAGAATGTCAGCCGTCTCAACAAGCTTTAATACCGTCTCTACACCCGTGCTTGACTTCAAATCAATGGCAATGCTGCGTCGCCCACGTGCAAGAATGTCGGTTGGGTTGGCTGGTTTTCCTGCAGCGGTAGATCTATCGATCCGGATTATCTCTGCGCCCATGTCTGCCAGCATCATACCGCAGAAGGGGCCAGGTCCAATGCCTTGAAGTTCTATGACTTTAATTCCGTTTAAGGGGCCCATAAATCTCCTCTCAGATGCTTTTTATGGTTACTTTACTTGATTTTCAGGGATTTAATAATGGATGCATGATAATGCAGTGACGATTAAAACACACTAGCTGATCAAGTCCGGCTCGCCAATTACTTTCCATCGAGCTAAGCCTTTGTAAGGCCAGCTAGTTTCCTTTGTCAATTATTCGCCAGAAGGGAGAGCTTGATCTATATTGGGCGTTTGCCAATCGAGATCGTCATCAAATGGCTTAATGTGCTCAGGCAGGTTGAGGTGATTCAGTAGTTCTTGCTCACTAATAAAATTCCCGTTTTGGGTACTCAAGTGTACTGTCTGTTCGGTTATGTTTTGGGTGCGATCGAGTCTTTCCAATAGGGTTGGAGTCACTGGATTTGCTTCGTCGTAGAGTCGATATAGCTTTAAATCCGCAGGAATCGGCAATATTTTTTCGTGCAAGAGACTATGTAGGGCAAGATCAGTATCACATAAGGTTGCTGATCAGACCTTCCTAAAATCGATGACTTTATATTTGAGAGCAAGCCTTTCGTTTTCTGATAAATCTATTTATTGTTACAAGAGCCGTGGTGCTTTCTGCACCCACGAAATCATCAAAGTGCCTGACGCTAATCAGGCCGCAATCAGGGTTGTGATGATATTGGTACATTTTGGCGCCCGTGGAATTAAGAACCTATGAAGTATAACCCGCCTATTTGCACTATTGTCAATGTATTAACATCAAGGATATCTTGGTTTAACAGGACAGGCAGGAGGAAATTAATCGTTCATAGCCTGAAAAAAAAGGCGGGGTGAGCGTGGTGCTAATGTGGCCTATCCGAGTGAAGTAACCACGATGTCTTGCTATCGTTTTGCCAATGGGTTCGCTGGCATTGAAATGAGTCTGCTACAGCTTGAATTTGATGATCGCTCTGGCGAAAAATGGTTCGCACCCGAATTGCCCAGGGTACCGTTCGGGGAAGCGCTTGCCAGCTTGGACAACAAAGTGCAGTTGATTCGTTAGCGCCCGGTAAGCAAGCCAAGTTTGTTATTTGCCGCGAAACCTGTGCCATATAGAAGTTGAATCTATCAGTATTGTGAATCTCGAGGCGGTGTTTCTGGATGGTGCATTGTAACCGGTAATCTTTGCCCGGGTTTGTTAGTTTCACATTGTTGACGGCATTGATTTATTGATCCAGCAATACTCACCTATCAAGCTTTTATCAAGTCGTTAAGTTGTCGACAAAACCTCCATCCACTGGCGGTTTAAGCTGCCTTGCTTTGCGGCTCTGTTTTTGCCAGGTATTCGTCATAGGTGCCTTGAAAGTCCACGACTTCTCGGTCCTTAATCTCCACCACACGCGTGGCAAGCGTTGAAACAAACTCCCGGTCATGACTGACAAAAATCAAGGTACCATCGTATTGCATCAATGCCTGGTTGAGCGCGTCAATCGCTTCCATATCCATATGGTTAGTCGGTTCGTCCAGGATTAATACATTGGCATCGGATAACATAAGTTTGCCAAACAACAGTCGATTTTTCTCTCCACCGGAGCAAACCCTTGCTTTCTTGTTGGCATCATCTGCAGTGAACAGCAAACGACCGAGCATGCCTCGGATCATCAGGTCGTCCTGTCCAGGTTTACGCCACTGTGCCATCCACTCAAACAAAGTAAGATCTGAATCAAAATCTTCAGTGCTATCTTGGGGGCAATAGGCGACGGTCGCATTTTCTGCCCACTTCACTTTGCCGGCATTGGCATTGATTTCATTCATTAAGCAGCGCAGGTAAGTTGTTTTACCAACCCCATTCTCGCCAATGACTGCCAACCTCGCGCCTGCTTCCAGAATCATATTGCCATTGGAAAACAACAAGCCGTCATCGAAACCGTGCGCTAAATCTTCCAATACAAGTGCTTGGCGGTGTAGTTGCTTGTCTTGCTTGAAAGTAATATAGGGGCTTACACGGCTTGACGGTTTGACTTCGTCGAGCTGAATTTTGTCGAGTTTCTTAGCACGAGAAGTCGCTTGCTTTGCTTTGGAAGCATTAGCGGAGAAACGATTCACGAATCCTTGCAGCTCCTCAATTTCAGCGCTCTTTTTTGAATTCTCGGTTAATAGTTTTTTTCGGACCAGGGATGATGCTTCAATAAATCTTTCATAGTTGCCCGGATAAATTCGCAATTCGCCGTAGTCAATATCTGCCATATGAGTGCAAACAGAGTTGAGAAAGTGGCGATCGTGAGAAATGACAATCATGGTGCATCTACGTTGGTTTAATACCGTTGTCAACCAGCTAATACTGTGGATGTCCAGATTGTTGGTAGGTTCGTCGAGTAGTAGAATATCTGGATTGGAAAACAATGCCTGGGCTAATAGGACTCGCAATTTCCAGCCAGGTGCGACCTGGCTCATTGGCCCATTGTGTAAGCTTTCCTCTATGCCAGCCTGAAGTAGAATATCACCAGCCCTGCTTTGGGCCGTGTATCCGTCGAGTTCCGCGTATTCGATCTCAAGGTCTGCGACTTTCATGCCGTCGGCTTCGCTCATTTCTGCCAGCCCGTAGATTCGCTCACGCTCCTTTTTGATGTTCCAAAGGTTAGCGTCACCCATTATCACAGCATC
This sequence comes from Gammaproteobacteria bacterium, assembly GCA_012960535.1. GTDB lineage: Bacteria > Pseudomonadota > Gammaproteobacteria > Pseudomonadales > Azotimanducaceae > UBA9926. The sequence goes on along the minus strand of DUBB01000010.1, from coordinate 7,224 downwards.
CACCACACTGTACTGCTCAAAGGCGAATTGATCCTGGCTTAAGGTACCAACCTTGGTACCCGGGCTAATCGAAATGTTGCCCGAGCTGGGGGCTAGTTCACCGCTGAGGATCTTCATAAAGGTTGATTTGCCACAGCCATTGGCGCCAATCAGCCCGTAGCGGTTACCATGGCCGAACTGGGCCGAGATATTTTCAAATAAGGGCGCAGCGCCAAATTGCATGGTGATATTTGCGGTGGTAATCAAAGTATATCCTGGGTGCTTGAGACGGGTGTAACAAGCACGCTATTTCATACGATGAAGGCACTTGAGGGCGCGGATCGTAAAGCGTTTTACAGTTAATGTCAAACGCAGCAGCGCCAGTACCAGTCATCTCTTTAAGCGTATAATTTAAGCGTATAACCAGCAGCCAATAGATGTTGCCGCATTGCTGTATTTTTCCAAGGCGAGGGAAAATGTAATCTAAAATAGCGGTGGGTTCAAGCTGAAGCTAAGTGACCCCGCAAACCGACCAAATTGTAGACCTCTGCATGAATATTTAACAATCTCAGTGCTTCCGCAACAGATGTAAACATCCGCGATGTCGAGCCACCGCTTGCCACTCCCTCACCCTGTTGGCCTGGATATAGAGGAAAATTTACCCCTGGGAAAAATATCAGAGGCTAGGCACTATAAATCGCATTTTTTAAAGGTTGCAGAAGTACCCGAATGGGGCATCTTTGGGGTCGGATCCTGACAAGTCTACTGGATGAAAGGCTTCTGTCTAATTGTGAAAAAGTGAAAACAGCCCTAGTTAAACGGACTAGTTAAACGGACTAGTTAAACGGGATAACGATCCAATACAGGACCAAGCGCCTTTTTTAAGGGGTTTAGGTTGGCCTCAAAATTCTTCCACTGTTCGACACCACTTTGATAGATCGGCTGGCGAACCTGCTCTGAACTTGGGGTTCGCACTGAGCGCTCATTTTCATAGAAGCTAATACAGCTCTCTTCAAAGTCAAGCCCGCAGTAATCAAGTATGCGTCTCACCTGGGTATCGAGATCTGCAACAACCTCCTCATATTGAACGCGCAATACCTTGCCCGGCAAGACTTTATCCCAGTGATCCATCAGCTCAACATAATCTTTGTAATAGGTTCCGACCTCTTCAAGGCCGTAGGTAAACTCTTGACCTTCAGCGAACAGCTGCTTAAATCCACTAAAACAACAGCCCATTGGATGCCTGCGAGCATCGATAATCTTGGCATTGGGTAGCATCAAATTGATTAATCCAATATGCCTAAAGTTATTCGGCATCTTATCAATAAAAAATGGAGCGGTGCTTCGATGAATACGTGTTTCTTTGATAAATGTCTTGCCAAATTCAGCAAACTTATCAGGCTCCAGTGTTTTCAGTACCGCTGGATAGTGGTTGGTAGCACTCATCCGCTCGCCTCTGCGTAATTTTTGCGCCAGAGCAAGCATGTTAGGTAATTCCATGGTGCCATCAACCTGGCTGTGTGAGGCCAGAATTTGCTCTAACAAAGTAGACCCGGATCTTGGCAGACCCACTATGAAAATTGGATCTGGCGCATCGTGGCCTGTATCTGCATGGACGGCTACAAACGCATCATCAAAAACATCGGCCTGGGCATTAAACTCATCAGTGAGTTCGCTGGACTTGTATCGACTTTGGGCTTTTTTGAAAGCGTTTCCGCGCTCATAGTGCTCAAAAGATCTGTCAAAAAGCCCCTTATCTTCGTAAGCCTTACCTAGGGCAAAATTCAGATACACGCGGCTCATGTGGGATATACCGAGGTTTTTCTCCTGCAGTTCCATCGCATGGAGCTCTGCTTCACTAAAACTAAACAGCTTTAGATTAGCCAGCGAATAGTATGCCTCACCATGCGCAGAATATTTCTTGATCGCGCGACGGTATGAATCAATAGCCTCGTCAGTTCGTCCGCGTGTTTTTAACGCGTGGCCACGAGAAGTTAGTGTTACGGGGTCTTCAGGTAAGGTTGCTAAAATAGAATCAAAAGTCTCTAAAGCTGTGTCATAGTCACCTGACTGCATAGACTCAACCGCAAAAACAGATTGAAACTGTGGGTTGTTCCGGTCTTTTGCCAACAGGATTTTTGCCTGGGCAAGGGCTGATTCATTTTTTTGCCGCTTTCTAAGTACCTGAATATAATCGATTCGCACCTGAATATTTTCTGGTGAAAACTCGATAGCACTTTCTAACAAAAATTCTGCATCTTCTAAAACACCCAAGCGACTCCCTATATCAGCCAACAGGCGCATACCTTCAATGTGACGAGGGACTTTTTGCATGAACGCTTTGCACAGTTGTTCAGCTTTAACCAGTTTGCCCTGAGATAAGAGGTCAGTGACTGCGATGAGCGGCTTTGGTAGTGCTTGCAGAGTCTGCAACTGTTGCTTTAACTGCCCAGTAACCGCCGCTCTGCCCGTAGCTGAAAGAATCTCGATTTGAGCTTTAAAGCTGGCTTCTAGAGCCGGGTTGATTTGCACAGCCCTGCTATAGGCATTCAGCGCTGCGTTGGAATTATTCATGGCTCGATAAACATGGCCGGTTTCTTGATAAGCACGACTATGATCGGGTATGAGTCTCTTTAACTTATCAAGGGTCTGCAAAGCCAGGGGGTGTTTTTTCAGGTAGCGCTGACTTACAGCCAGCATATAGAGTACTTCTTCGTGGTCTGGCTCTGAAGCAACTAGATCCAATAGCTGAGATTCGGCTTTGGTAAAATCGCCCGACTGCAACAGCAGCTTAATATCTTTTATTAACGTTTCGCTAAGCCTGTCAGCTGATGGTACTTTATCGACCAAATTATTTCTCCGTAAAAAACAATGCCCCTCGAAAGGGGCATTTTATTGTCGTTTTTTAACTACTTTAGGCTGTTTAGAAATCGTAGATCATACGAAGTCCCATCGTGCGAGGTCTTGCGTAAGAAACACGTTGTCTATCATTGATGTAGTTACGTGCTAACTCAGCTCGCTCATCTGTGAGGTTGTCAATATAAAGCTCTACCCCCCAGCTATCACCGGTCACTCCCGCAGTCAGACCCAACATGGTCCAATCCGATATGCGATCACGGTTGATTCGAATGATATCACTGTAAGAAGCAGCGGAGTGCGCAATATGCGGCATAAAGTGGGCTGTCAAACCACCGCCTGTCTGCCACTCGTAACGGGCTTGCATATTAAACTGAGTCTCAGGAGCGAAAGCTAACGAGTCACCTGCCACAACATCTTTAGACGTTGTTAGCGTATCAGTTATCTCGGTATCCAGAATCGACAAACCAGCGCTGATGGTTAAGCCTTCAACGCCTTCTGGTACCCAAATCAGATTAGCTTCCAGGCCGGTAACTTCAGCGTTTGCAGCGTTATCAGAGAAGAACAAGTTGGCAATACTTGGGTCAAAGATAGTCGTTTGCAAACCATCAATCTGAGCGCTGAACACACTACCATTGAAGCGCATGCGCCCGTCCATGATGTCAGCTTTCCAACCAAACTCAAAGTTCATCATGTCGTCCGTGCCGAATTGATAAGGGACCGTGTAAAGACCGTCTTGACTGGTGTAGCCACCGGGGCGATTTAAGAAACCAGCTCGGAAACCTTCAGAAATTGTTGCATAGAGCAACAGGTCGTCGGTTGGCGTAAAAGATGCGCTTACCTTAAAGATTGTTCCATCGGCTGTGGCATTATCGATACCTGAGGTAGGGTTGTCTCCACCGTAGAGAGTCGCAATATTAGTGCCAAAAACCTGTGCATCCACGCAACCTGTGTTCGCGCTACCACAGAAGTTGTAGAACGAGCCTGCAGCACTGCCATCAAAGTCAATTTCGATATCGTAGTAACGAGCCCCTAAGGTTACTGACAGTTGGTCGCTAAAGTCGTAGCTCAACTCGCCGAACACACCCATTTGCTCATCAGTTCGCTGAATATCGTTACGGAAGATCTCACCTGGAGCGTAAGGGTCATTGGTTGACAGGTATCCATCGCTATAGGAATAGTTAGGGTCTGCGAAACCAGGACCCGAGCCCGCGCCACCCCAGCCCTGAGCTTTTATGCTACCAGGATAAGTAAAGCTAACTCGCTCCTGAAGCGTAGTATCACTGAGAAATACACCAGCAGTCAGACGCACCGATTTGGTTTGATCCGTTGTGATACGGATCTCATGCGTCGATACCTCTGTTTCTGTGTGGCTAGGCGCAGACATATTAGGCTCATAACAGGTGCCTGTCTGATCCCCATAAGTTACTGAGTAATCACATATGTAGTAAGGCAGATACTGACCGACAAACATATAATCGGAGTAACCAATAACTTGGTCAGCCGTTCGCTCTGTGTAGGCGCCGGTATAAACCACATCTAAGCCAGCAATACGACCGGTCAGGGTCCAGCTGGTGTTATCAAACTCATCTTCTAACGAGTCATCAACGTAGCTTTGAATCTGAAGGTCGCCTAAATCGGGATCGGCAAAGAAAACGCCGTCTGCTTCAAGGTTTTGGGTGGTATGTGAGAGTAAAAGATCCCAATCATCACCTAAGCCGATCAGCGCACTCAATCGTACACCGGTATATTTAGACTGGTTGAAATCTTCTTCTACGAGATCACTGTTGTCGGCTGCAATGAAATTTACATTAGGCAGTTCAACATAGCCGTTACCATCAGAGTCTGTTAGAGCACCACCAGATTGGAAGCCAGCACGAGCAGAACTCACAGCGACGCCGTTGGTACGCATGAATCCTTCAACGCGGAAACGGGCACTTTCTTCTACTGTCCTGGTACCATGGACGTTATCGATATAACCGCCCTTGTCGTCACTGTAAACAACGCCGCGCAGGGTGATATTGTCACTGATTGGCAAGTTGTACATGGCTTCGAAATTAAAACTGTTTGAGCTCGAATCAGTTTGAGATAAGCCAGCTTTCAACTTTCCGTAAGCGCCAGAAGGATCAGGTTTGTTGGTAATTAAACGAACAGTACCTGCCTGAGAACTAGCCCCGAACAGCGTGCCCTGTGGTCCAGCCAGCACCTCAACGCGATTTAAATCAGCTGCATAAACGTCAAGGTTACGGCCAGGTTGTGCCAACGGTTGCTCATCAAGATAGAACGCAACGTTGGGCGCTAAACCTGCAACACCGGCAATAGAAATAGCTGGCGTGGTAGAAGCTACACCACGAATATAAATTGTATTTTGACCTGGGCCGCTGCCGCCAGCTGTTACACCAGGCAGTTGGATAAGGTAATCTTCAAAATTCGAAATACCGAGCTGGTCAAGCTTCTCTGACGTTAAAGCAGTAACGGTAACTGGAATGTCCTGTGTGCTGGCTGACGTTTTTGTCGCAGTTACGATGACTTCTTCGATATCCTGAGCTGCCACCAGATTTGCGCCTGTCGCAGCGAAACCAGCTGCGATCACTGATACAACTGCACGATTTAGTTTTGTCTTGCGAAACATATGCCTCTCCCCAAAAAAATTTAAGAGTGCTGAAAAACACTTTATTATTAATAAACAGTAACAAAAATCGTTCCCGCAACTAATAATAGAAGCCTTAAACTGGCAGGCTTCTATTATTAGTTGCAGTATTGTGAGAACTAAATTAGTTTCAGTTTGATCAACCCTATCATTAAATCAAGTCGTTTTCAGCTAATTCTATTCCTTTTAATCACGCAGATCGATTGCATGAACGTCAATGTCAATCCGAAACAACACCGATTCACAGAGCCTCCAATTTGAATGAACATCAGTAATTGCAAAACCTCACTGTTCTATAGACTATGGAGTGTGTCCGTTCTATCCGCCTGTAACGCTTTAGCGTTGCTACTGCAAATAAGGTAAAAGCTATGCGAGTTCACCAAACCAGCCAGCCTGTAGCTCATTTTGCGGCCATCGAAAGTCATACCTTGCAACTGGGTAGCCATCAATGTCATTTCCTCGCATGCGGTCCCGAAACCGGGCCACTCATATTTTTTGTGCATGGTTGGCCGGAGCTTTCACGCAGCTGGAGACACCAGTTACCGGTCTTTGGCGCACTTGGGTTTCGGGCAGTAGCGCCTGACATGCGCGGCTACGGCAATTCGAGCGTATACAGAAAACACAGCGACTATGCTCAGGAAAAAGTCGTCGGCGATCTTTGCGACCTGCAGGATGCGCTGGGTGGCAGGCCCGCAGTTTGGGTGGGGCATGACTGGGGCAGTCCCAGCGTATGGAACCTGGCGAGCCACCACCCTGACCGCTGCATTGCCGTGGCAAGCCTGTGCGTGCCATACGCCAGTCTGGAGCGAGGGCTCGATTATTGCCTGGCCCATGTTGACCGAACAATATACCCGCAGCAGACATTTCCGGCAGGACAGTGGGAGTACATGCGCTTCTACGAAGAGAACTTTGCGATTGCCACCAGACAGTTTGAAGCCAACAGCAAGAACGTTGTGCAGTTGTTATTTCGTAAAGGCAATCCCGCTGGCTTTGGCCTGCCAAGTGCCACCGCTTTCACGCGCATTAATCACGGCTGGTTTGGTGATGCACAAAGCGCGCCCGAAATGCCACTGGATACCGATGTCGTTACCGAAGAAGACATCGCCGTTTACGCAGAGTCTCTGGCACGTAACAGCTGGTTTGGGCCGGACTCTTACTACATGAATCACTCTGGTAACGCTGAATATGCGGGCTCTGCTGTCAATGGGGGGCGCCTGGCCATGCCAGTGCTGTTTATTGCTGCGCAGTACGATTACACCTGCGAGACCATCAACTCGACGCTAGCAGAACCCATGCGCAAAGAGTGCGACAAGCTCACCGAAGCGGTGATTTATTCGGGCCACTGGATGGCACAGGAAAAGCCAGCAGAGGTGAACAGTGTGTTAACTCGATGGTTAAGCGCCGAAGTCGGGCAGTTCTGGCCAGTAGGAAGTCAGTCCTGATCCGACCAAACAAGCAGGCTTGGGCAGATTGTCTTGAGCCGTGGCGGAAAGCACCTCATGCGGTTACTTTTGCATTTTTGGGAAAATGCGATTTAAGGTAACTATGCTCAAAGCATGGGCAGACGACGTTCAGATCGTGGACATGTTAGAATTGCTCTGTAAGATCTGCAGAGCGCAAAAGAATGAACACCAGCACTGAAGAACTCAATATCATCAAGACCGTTCTCGAATTTTGTGAGTCAGGCACCACTCAGTTGCAGTCGGATGTTATGTTGAATCCGGTCAACAACTACACCG
>DUBB01000009.1:94834-153661 GCA_012960535.1 Gammaproteobacteria bacterium | reverse complement strand
ATCGAGTTCTGGGTAATCCAGCAGTGGTTGACTGAAAATGAGGCCCTGATCCCGATGATGCGGTTTGCGTTTATCAGCGGACGCGCCCCAGGCTTCGGGCCTTTCACGCTGGGTGCGATCAAAGAATGCGTTGAGTTCATTGATTTCGCTGTGATCCAGGCAGTTCTTGAGAACAACAAAGCCATTGTGCGCAAAAAATTGATAGGCCTGTTCTGCCTCTGCCTCATTCTTCGCGTTAAACTGCTGACTACCACTTACCGAGATTCGACCAAATCCCTGATCGGCTATTTTGGCGTTGCCAGAGATGTTTTTTTGGGGCTTGAGTTTGATAGGCATAGTTGTTTTTTCTCAGCAGGCCTTGGCAAGATGCTTTAGATCAGGTCGTTTGAACTGCAGTAGCATAGAGCCCATCACTATAGAGTAATTCTGCAAAACAAGTCCAGCAAGAGCTGATTGGGTTTGCCTGACCCAAGGTCTGAGAACGTTGTTGCTAACACAGTCAATAGATTTTTGGTGGTCGCCTCCTACGGTTGTAATTCAGTCGATGATATCTTTAATATTAATATAAATTTAATATTAAAATTACATAAATAATAATTCATTAAATTTTGGTAATTTAACCTAATCAGTGCTTTTTTAGGGTGTTTCATCCGTGTATGTCTGTATTTTGAGTAAGCCATCAAAAAGTAAAATTTCACTCTGTGGCGGCGCCCAATATGGATAACATCACTGCCAAGATCTCTGCCCTGTTGTGTGCAGCGTTAATGTTATGGGCTTGTTCAGGCCCTGCTGCGGTGACTGCGGGTAATGGATTCTCCTGTTCTATTGATTCGAATGGCCTTAGCTGCTGGGGAGCCAATGATTTTGGAGAATCTTCTCCGGCCGAGATAGACAATACGGTCCAGATTAGCAAGGGGGGCTGCACAGCTGTGCATTAGCTGATGAGGATGTGGTTTGCTGGGGTGCCAACAGCCATGGGCAGACAGAGATACCACCACTGGAAAATCCAAGGTTTATCAGCAGCGGTCTGGGTAATCATTCCTGTGCATTAGATGATACGGGTGTTGTCTGCTGGGGTGACAATCAGTATCAGCAAGCCAGCAATGTAAGAGCTGTACGCCCCATTGATGTCAGTGTTGGCTACACCCATAGCTGCGCGCTTGATGATTCCGGCGTTACCTGCTGGGGCAGGAATATTGAAGGGCAGACTAATGTGCCGGAACTTTTAGAGCCCAGGCAATTGGCTGTGGGTGGCAATCACAGCTGCGCTCAGGATAAAACAGGCCGTGTCTGCTGGGGTTATCAATCAGAACAGATGCCCAGCCAACTCGAACTTGCCGATATTAATTGGCAGTAGTAATCAGAGTCTTGATTATCGTACGAGTCTGAACCTTACAGTGAGGCTTCTTGTTTATCCCACCCTGGCGGAAAAAAGGTATCAGCCCCTGGGTGAGCTCTGTTTAACGATGACGGGCAGCGAGGATAACTCGGGAAAATCTTTGTGCAACCAACTGACCAGGGTGTAGCACATCATAAATACGACCGGGATGATGGGTAGTGATGATACCACGGTCATTGCTTTAACGGTTTCAAAGCCACCTGCGGCCATTAAGCCTATAGCCATTGTACCCAGACCTAAAGCCCAGGCGACTCGATTCAGTCGACCAGGTTCTTCATGACTAGGCAGTTCTCTGGTACAGATGCTAGCCAGAATGTAGGCGGCAGAATCAAAAGTAGTTGCATAAAATATGACCGACAAAACAGTAATAATAGTCAGAATCAGGGTTGGCGAGGGCAACTGGCCAATAACTTCTGCGACCAGTGGCGCCATACCTTGCGTGCGCATTATTTCAGCGGCATCGAGGAGTCCGTTTCCCTGCAGATACAGCACATAGCCACCCGCCAGGCTCAGAAATAAGAAAGTGCCAAGGCTACCGAATCCTATAATTCCAAGGACAACATTTCTTATGGTACGTCCGCGTGAAATACGAGCAAAAAACAAACCCATCATCGGCGCATAGGCAATCCACCAGGCCCAGTAAAAGATGGTCCAGGCTTCTGGAAAGCCTCCTTTCTCGATGGGGTCTGTCCAGAAGGTCATGCGCAGGAAATTGCTGAAGAAAAGGCCGATACTATTGGTGGTTATATCCAGCAGGTAGAGCGTCGGGCCAGCAATCAGAATGAAAGCCATTACCAGAAACATCAGTCCTATATTGATATCAGCCAGTAATTTTATACCCCTTTTCAGACCCAGATAAGCGCTGGTCCCAAATAAAGCAGTCCAGGTAACAATGACCCAGATATTAGTGGTCAGATTGTCTTCAACACCCAGTAGTTTGACCGCCAGAGAAGTAACTAAAGGCACACCGAAGCCCAGAGATGTGGCTACCCCGCCAACGACCCCGAGGACGACAAAAATATCCAGTATTGTCCATGAAAGTGAATGTTTTTTGTTTGGTAACAGGGCTTCGCAGGAATCGCTGATTTTGAGGCTGGCGGTTTTGTGAATAAACAGCATGTAGGCGATGGGAATGGTGGGTAGACAATAAATTGCCCAGGGTGTGAACCCCCAATGGAAAATCGGATAAACGTGGGCCCACTCAAATGCCTCTGTGCTATTGGGCAGAATACCCAGCGGTGGCGTTTCAATATAGAAAATGGGTTCTGCAAAACCCCAGGCTATCAGGCTGGCACCCATGCTGGCGGTAAACATCATACCAACCCAACTGATTGTCGAGTACTCGGGTGCTTCTTCCAGTTCGCCAAACTTGATTTGGCCATAGCGCCCGAAAGCAAGCCAGCCGCAGAAGATTAGCGGCATCGTGCCGGCCAGGAGATAAAACCAGCCGAAGTGGCGAGTAATCCATTTCATGGATCTCTGGGCATAGTCAGCGGCGATTTCCGGGAACGAGGTCATTAGAATACTTACCAGCAGCACGGTAAGCAGAGATATAAAAAAAACCCGTTTATCCAGATGAGCATTGCCGGTCTTGCTTATACTGTGTGCTTGGCTAGACATGCTGATCCCCTTCAATCCGAAGTTTGTGTTTAGTATTGGCCTTTCAACGCCACTTGGTCGTTATACCGAAGTGGTTAAAATTACATCGCCGCCAATCAGAGTGATCCAAGGGGTAAATTCCGCTTAGCCGTGTTGATTACCAGGAAGGGTTGCCAGACAGTATTAACTATAGCATCTCCATTAGGGTTAAGCATCCCGGGCGCCACGGCCTGCCTGCTTGCCAGCCGCGCCAGGCTGTTTGGCGGCGCGTTACCGCCGGTTAATTGGTACGGTGACCATTGGACTAGTCGCCTGAAATTCGATAGGGTCAATTTTCGTTACAGTTTTGGAACGGGTAATCGACGTGTCGGATTTAGACAGCCCCTGGCAGGAGCCCAGGCCCGGTTTAACCTTTGAGCCGGAAACTTATCTCCTTAGTCGGGAGGATCAGGATAGGAAACTCGCTGCCTGCGGCATAGACGGGTCTGTATTTAATGGTTTTGTGGATGCTGCTTTTTATATCGGCGCGGGTATTCACGTCGGTATCAATAGTGGCATCAGTGCCCAGGGTAATGTCAATATGTTGCAGCGCCTGATCCAGCATAGACGGGTTAAACTGGGAGAAGAACTCACCGGTAAAGGCTACATTAAGGCCGTGACCGAAGTTCCCAGAGGCCTGGCTATCGATACTGAAGTCTGGTTTGAAGGTGAAGACGGTCGCCGCGCAATTTCAGCGCCAAGGCGGTCTCTGAAACCCCGTCCTGGCAAGGCCGGCCTGAAAGGCGCCGGGCAGCGACCCTCGCCAGTTATTGAGGATCTGTCAGCGTTAAGTCATGAGGAAGATTATAAGTTGACCCCGGCTGCAGTAAAGGCCTATAGCCAGGAAGGTAACAGCATCCATTACGAGATGAAAGCAGCCAATAGTGCTGGCTTTCGCGCTCCCATCATTGGTGGGGGAATGGGCGTCCATTTCCTGTCATCGGCATTGTGGAGACGGTTCGCGCCTGTTTCGTTTAATCTGGACATTTATTTTCGTCGGCCTATCTTTTGGGATGACTCTCTCAGCGTTAAGTATGATTCCCTGGACGCAGCCAGCTGGACAGCAATGTGTTTGTGCAGGGAAAATAAGGTGCTAACGGAGGCCAGAATAGAAGACCTTGCCTGGTAAGGCCGCCAAACGGCCCCGCTGGAAAGCTGCGGTGATCAGCAAGATGGCTCAGATCATCGCCGGCCGTGTGCAGTAGCCGGGGGTAAAGAGCGTGATGCCAGTAATATTGTCCCGGGTGTAGCTTGTGATGGTGAGGCTTGACAAGACTCTCCAGGTTGAAGACTAATGATGTATAAACCAGTTAATGACTGTAAAGGAAACTATTATGTCAAAACAGCAGACTGATTCTATGGCGGCTGCCGATAATGGACTGTTACACCGGAGATTCTTTCTTAAGGCCGGTGCGCTGGCTGGGACGGCGCTATTAACGGCGCAAAGTTCTGCTGAAAATAGACCGACCTGGATGAAAGCGCCTGGCAAGGGCATGTCTGAGGCAGGAGTACCCTCCAGATATGAAAACCACGTAAAAAGACTGCCTGTATCGAGACCTGGCACGACCGGTTCGGGTGCATCACGAAGCCCTTTGGAACATCTTGAAGGTATTATCACACCGAGTAGACTTCATTTTGAAAGGCATCACAGTGGTATTCCTGAGATTGACCCTGAACAACATCGGCTGGCTGTTTTTGGCGAGGTGCAGCGGCCCTTATCTTTTTCGGCGGCAGGTCTGTGTCGTTATCCGCTGGTATCAAGCATCCAGTTCCTGGAATGTTCGGGTAACAGTGGTGCCCTGATCGCGCCTTCTCCTGTTGATGCCAGCTGTTCGGTGCTGCACGGCCTGGTTTCAGGCAGTGAGTGGTCTGGCGTGCCACTGGCTTTATTACTGGAAGAAGCCGGTGTTAAGCCGTCTGGCAAATGGCTAATAGCCAGCGGCGCAGATGCGGCCGGCATGAGTCGAAGTATCCCGCTTTCAAAAATTTACGACGATGCTATTGTTGCGCTGTACCAAAATGGTGAGCGTCTGAGGCCCGGCAATGGTTATCCGATGCGCCTGTTCCTACCGGGCTGGGAAGGTAATGCTTCGGTCAAATGGCTGAAAACGCTGCAGGTGACCGATCAACCCGCTATGACCAAGGATGAGACGTCTAAATATTCCGATCGGGGAGAAGACGGTAGGGCTGAGTTATTCACCTTTGAAATGGGCGTTAAATCCCTGATTACCAGCCCTTCACCCGGTCTTGATTTAGCAGCCAAAGGGCTTTATCAGATTTCAGGAATTGCCTGGAGTGGAGCCGGTCGTATCAAACGCGTTGAAGTCTCCACTGATGCTGGTAGGACCTGGGCGGAGGCGCATCTTGATGCCGAGCCAATGCCGAAGAGCCTGTCGCGGTTTCGAGCAGCCTGGCGCTGGCAGGGAGCGCCCGCGGTATTGTTATCCCGGGCAACCGATGAGGCAGGCCAGGTCCAGCCAACGAGAGCTGTCGTTATGCAGGGCAGGGCCCCAGGCAGTTTTTATCATTACAACGGCATTCAGGCCTGGCAGGTCGACGCCAGCGGTGCTGTGAGGAATGTCTATGTATAAGCGTATTTTCGTAATAAGCCTGATAGGGCTGTTTTTTATAGGCTCAGCCGGGATGGCGGCGACCACACCCGAATTAGGTCGAACCTTGCTGGAGTCTGAATTAACGCCCCTGGATACTGCGATATTACCCAATGGTCAGGGGTTGCCCAGGGGTAGCGGCAGTGCCGTCCTGGGCAAACCCCTGTATGCCGTGCATTGTGTTTCCTGCCATGGCGTTGCTGGCAAGAATGGTTTACATGATCAATTAGCCGGTGGTGTCGGTAGCATTTCCGGCCCGCAGCCCGTTATGACCCTGGGTAGCTACTGGCCTTATGCAACAACCGTGTTCGATTATGTCAGACGCGCTATGCCCTATCATTTTCCAGGTAGTCTCAGCGATGATCAGGTTTATGCTATTACGGCTTATCTGCTTTTTCTAAATGGTATCGTAGATGAATCCATGGTTGTCAACGAATCTTCGTTACCCCTGGTGAAGATGCCTAACAAGGAAAATTTCTTCTGGCAGTCCTTTGACCAGGATATGGGGCCCTGACGGTGATGTCTAAGACCCTGGTTCCTGTTTCTTTTTGAATGTGCCGGGGGGGCCGGCAACCTGCGTGAGCTGACCAGAATTAGCTTTCGCTATCGACCGGTCGTTCATCTAGCTGTTCAATAAGCGTGCTGTAATCGAGCCTGCTGCATTCGCCATTCGAGAAATTGTTCCAGCCTTCTTCTGACAGGTCATCACCATCACCGTAGGACAATGCGAATAGCGTCTCGCATCGCTCTCTTGGGTTCAACCGGCTATCAGCGGCCAATCGGTCCAGCAAAAGCGTTTCGCTATAGGCAACAGGGGACATTCCCAAGCCCTGGTCATTGGCAGAATCCAGGATCATGGATTTATCAGCCCCGGGTTCATTGGACCAGCTCTGCCAGGCCGGTAAGTCGCCCGAACGGCCCCTACCCGGGTCGCCAGTATAGGCGAACTCAGCCCAATAGGATTGCATTTGGTCTGACAATATCTGTGCTTCAGGATAGGAATCCCGCACCACCAGTTGTTTTATCAGGGTGTTGTCCAGCGCCGTTCCAAATACAAAAAGCAGTTCCATTGCATGCGCTGCGCCAATTAACCTGGCGTAGTCGACGTCATTGATTTCAGGTAGTTCATCCCAGTCAAAGCGATATACATAAGTGTCAGTATGGCCTGATCTGACTAACTGGCTGGCTGGACGATCAGCAGCCCTGAGTTTCCAGAATCCTGATCCATAGTCACTGGTGGCGTCGTAGTAATCTGGTCTGAGAATCTCCAGAGGCATGCGACCGATAAAAGAATACAAGCCGCCAGCTTCACCCCATTTTACCAGTCTCGGACTCATGGCATTGAACAGCTTTGACTCATCCCTGTTTGTGCCAAGGATGAGCGGTGTTCGGGCCGCCTCGGAGTCGACGAAAGAAGCCGTTATGCCATCGTGGCGAATGACGTAACCATCAGGAAATGCCCGGGTCATGCCCCCTTTTCGTGGGCTGGCCAGGCGTTCTGCGGTAAGCAGTTCAGTAGGTGACTTGCTCCTGGCATAGTGCGCGATCTCGGCCATGGACATGGCCTCCTGAACTGCGATTGCCGTTTCCCGGTCATTTGCCTGACCATCCTCTACCAGAAGGTGGTTGATGACTTCTCGACTGCTGATTGCGCCGGAGATGTTGCTTTGCGGATAATAACTTTCCGACTGTGAAAGGTCGGGTACGGAAACAATACCGCTTTGCATAATGACTTTATGGAATAGCCCTGATGCCAGCGGTGAGGCAAACAGCGCTATGACATTGTGCCCGCCTGCTGATTCACCGAATAGGGTCACGTTATTGGCATCGCCGCCGAAGTTAGCGATATTTTCCTGAATCCAGGTGAGTGCCATGATGGTATCCAGGGTACCGTAATTACCGGACTGGTCGGCCAATGACGTTCCCTGTTGCCTGAATGCAGGATGCCGAAACCAACCGAGTGAAGACATTCGGTATTGCACGGTAACAACAATAACCTGGTGTTTTTCCACCAGTTGCCTTGGGTCGTAGGTTTCAGCCGAACCAATGACATTGGCGCCTCCATGGACCCACATCATCACGGGTAATTTCCGGGTGTTGGCCTCCTCCGGGGTAAATGCAGGAGACCAGACATTAAGATACAGGCAGTCTTCAGAACCAGTCCATTCCTGTTCGGATGCACCGAACATACCGCCTGGCTGAAAACAGGCCTCTCTGAATTTCCTCGCGCTGAGTGTTTCCTGCCAGGGGCTGGCTTTCCGGGGTGCCAGCCAGCGTAGTTCTCCAGTTGGCGGTTGGGCGAATGGGATGCCTTTCCAGTTAAAGCTAGCACCTTCATCTGAACCCAGGGCAGACCCCTGTTTAAGGTTCCTGAGGGTATCCGGGTTAGTCTGATCACACGCTTGAAGCAGCAGACTTACCATGGCGCAAAGGAGGAGTATTTTCATTCTGTTAATTCTCTGTAGTGATTGTCCGCGCCAGGCTCTGGATTTCATACCCCTGCTAGCGCGTTAAATGCTGTCAGGTTAGCAGATGCCACTAGTGTGCGACCAGTGGCTGCGTTAAGTGCTTCGGCCTTGATGGCAGCGTGTGCCTTTATTACCTGGGGCAAGAGGTCATTTATTCGATCTAATGCAAGCTTATTTAGGTTTAGGCTTGGTTACGGCTTTTTAGGGTGGAGTAAGTTGATAGTAGTCCAATGCAGAATACTTGGCCTGCCGGCGCAGGCTAAGCCGCGCTAACGAGAACATAGATTTATTCCTAGAGGTTTTTTCCAGGCTACGTTAGCATGCTGACTATGGCCCTGGAATTTTGTCTCGCATTCAGCAACAAAGAAACGGCAGAGAACGCTGCTGAGAACTATGGTGGCCGCCTTTATGAAGATGTTAATGACCGGGATCTGCATATCCCTTTTGCTGCGCTGCTTTGTACAACCAATCCCAACCTGAATTCGCTTTTGACAGCGAGTGATGTCGGTGGCTATCTGGTGGACAGACGGGTAATGAAGACTCGAGATCTGTTAAACCCATTGGGCCCGCAACCCGGGGTAGTAGGCGTGTTTAGCCTGGTTGCAAATGCCAGCATGGGACATGACGCGGCCGATCGGCATTGGCGGGATGGCCATACTCCCTTAGCACTTTCTATCCACCTGGCAATGAGCAATTATGCCCAACTGAGTGTCCTGCATCGATTCAGTGGGCCTGCCTGGGATGGCTTTGCCTTATGCGGCTTTGAATCAGAGCAGGATCTTCGTACTCGGTTTTTTGCAAGCAAAGAAGGTGAACGGATCATTGCAGAGGATGTGGCCAAATTTGCAGATACTAAATTGAGTCCCCGTCGGGTGGTTGCCAAGGAAACAATCTTTGATATTTAGACCCGCTCTGGACGACTCAGGAAATAGACCTGAAAGAATCTGTGATGCTATTATTTATCAGTATATGAAGGGGTTGATATGCCTCTAACGACTCGGCCCAGTGGTGCTTCAGAAAATGAACTGAGTATGCGCTCGCATGCTGACGGGCTAACGGATTATAGTGTTCAGGGAGAGGCGCGTTTACATACCCTGGATATCAGAGGGCCGGTAAGATATGGCCCGGATGGCCGCCTGCACTCGGATATTCTCGAAGTCTACGCCAAGCACGGTTGTTATATTTTTGAAGGGCTTGTTGCGCCGGATGAAATCGCGAGCTTACAGCAGGATATCGCAACGCTGCTCGACCGAGCACCTTCGGGCCGGGGAGAACCACTTGATGCCAAGGGCAGGCCTGCCTTTGGTACAGAATTCGCCGTACCGGTCTATCATTTCATTAAACCTCTTTCAGACCCATGGGGTGGAACCAGCATACTCAATGGTCGTCATCCGACAAAGATGGCTCAACCTCAGCCGCAAAAGGGCTCGCCAGCGCAGGTTGTTCATTTAATGAGTGGTATGTGCCAGACGATGTCATCAGGGCTTGAACTTTACGGCCATCCGGACCTGCTGGCTATTGCTGCAGCGATCAATGGCGATGACTTTGTGCCCTACAATGATGCAATCTTTGTAAAGCTACCCTATCTTGGTGGGTCAGTATCCTGGCATCAGGATGGGGTTACTCACTGGGATGCCAGCTATTGGGACGAGGGTATTCACGGTTTTAATTTCCAGGTTCAGCTTTATCCCTGCACTTCGCGAAACTGTCTGTGGGTCATCCCCGCTTCACATCGATCGGGCAAGCTGGACATCAAGAGCCTGGTTCATGAAAACGGTGGTTCCGAACAGCTGCCGGGTGCGGTTCCGCTGATTTGCCAGCCCGGCGACGTAACGGTTGTCAACCGGCAGATGCTGCATGCTTCGTTTGCCAATACATCGCCTGACCAGCGGGTCTCGCTCACTTTCGGCTTTCATCGTCGCTCCTCCGTGTTAGGTCAAAGCGGTTCTCTGAGCCAGGCTGCTTCAGAAGTGTATGACGAACAGCGTATTCTTGAACGTTCAGCGGTCATTGCTGTTGCTATCGATGCGCGGAGCAAGCGTTATCCTGAAGAAAAAGCCTATTGTTATCGCCCTTTTACAGGACTCGAGAATGACTACCGTTTTACCGAGGAAAACATTGCTACGGTCATTAAGGATTACAATTTAAAAGATCTATCTATCTAGCTAGCTGTATAGGTATAGCAGGCCGCCGAGCGCCGGTAGGCAGATAGGGGCGCGCTGACCGACTGTTATCTGTATCGGTTATCAGCATCGAGCACTGCGTAAGGAATTGATCTATACGGTTGTGAAAGTGGGTCACAAGGACTACTTCTGTAAACAAAATAGAGAGGAAACCATGACAGACGTCGCATTTTTATCGGCCATTGAATTAGCCGGAATCATCCAGTCAAAACAAATCAGTTCAGTTGAGTTAACCCGACTGTACATTGACCGTATTGAACGCTATGACGGCGCCATCAATGCTGTCGTGGTGCGAATTTTTGAAGAAGCGCTGGCCGCAGCAGAAACTGCCGATACCAGGCTGGCAAAGGGAGATTCTCTAGGACCACTGCACGGTGTGCCCATGACCATCAAGGAGTCCTATGTCATTAAAGGAACGCCTTCTTCCTGGGGGCTGGAAGCTTTTAGAAATAATGTAGCGAAAGCGGATGGCCTGGCTGTACGGCGCTTTAAAGCAGCCGGGGCTCATTTTCTTGGGAAAACCAATGTGCCCGTGGAGCTGGCAGATTTTCAGAGCTACAACCCTGTCTATGGGACTACAGGTAATCCCTGGAACACTGAATTGACGCCAGGTGGCTCATCCGGAGGTAGTGCCGCTGCTTTGGCAGCGGGCTTTTCGGGTCTCGAGGCGGGTTCGGATATTGGTGGTTCGATCAGGAACCCTGCGCACTTCTGTGGTGTGTATGGTCATAAGCCAACCTACGGTGTCATACCCATGCAGGGCCATGAATTGGTTGAAGGTGTTCCAGAAGCGGACCTGGCTGTGTGCGGACCGTTGGCACGAAGTGCTGAAGATCTGCACCTGGCTCTGGATATTATGGCAGGCCCGGCAGACAGGGAGGCTATGGGCTGGCAGTTGAAATTACCTCCAGCTGATTTTACTGAACTAAAAGATCTGCGGGTAGCTATCTGGGGCAATGATGAAATGGCGCCGGTATCAAAGGAGATAGCTGATCGCGCCGATCAGGTTGGTAGGATCCTCAGTGACATGGGTGCTGCAGTATCCAGCACGGCGCGACCTGATTTTACTGGAATTGAAAACAATCTGAATTACCGTACCTTGCTCAATTCGGTGATGTCTGCCAACCTGCCGGCTGATCAGGTCAAGAAAATCCAGGCTAGAGTGGATGCCCTTGACCCGGAGGATTTCTCAGAAGATGCCGTGTCAGCAAGATCTGCAGTGTTGTCTCATCGCGACTGGATTAGAACCAATTTTTCGAGAGAAAAGCTGCGCAATGCCTGGCGTCTCTTTTTCGAGGACTGGGATATCGTTATTTGCCCGCAAATGGCAACTGCTGCCTTTCCCCATGATCATAGTAGTTTTGAAGGGCGTACAATTACTGTGGATAATCTGGATCAACCCTATTTTACCCAGTTGTTCTGGTCGGGCCTGGTCACCAATTCTTATCTGCCCAGTACCGTCTTCCCCACGGGTTTGTCTAAAACAGGTCTGCCAATCGGCCTGCAGGCCATCAGTGCCCCTTATCGTGATCATCGCACTATTGAGTTTGCCAGACAGATCACCCAGCAGATGGGTGGATTTGTAGCGCCAGCGGCTTATCCTTAGACGAGGCCTGGCAGCACCGGTTGATGCAATTAAATTTAAGGGTCAGGCTCATTGAATGCGGCTTAGGCTGAGGCTGCGCGCTTAAGACTGCTTAAAGACCTCGCAAAAGAGCGCGAATAAAAAATGCGTAAAAAATAAGGACAACGTTGAGATGACCAGAAGACTCACGGCTAGGACTGTCATTGTTACTGGCGGCGGCAGTGGCATCGGCAAGGGCGCTTGCCTACGGCTGGGTGAAGAAGGTGCCAATGTGGTGGTTGCTGATATAAGAGCGCCGCTGGCAGAACAGGTAGCCGATCAGATTACCTCTGCCGGAGGTTCTGCTCTGGCTATTGACTGCGACGTTTCCAGGGAAGCCGATGTGGCGCTGATGGTGACGCGATCGGTGGCTGAATTTGGTGGCCTGTGGGGCATGGTGGCTAATGCGGGCACAGCAGGGCGAGGCTGGATTCATGAAACTACCCTGGAAGACTGGCAGTTTGTACTGGGCGTGAACTTAACCGGTCCTTTCCTGTGTGCCAAGTACGCTCTGCCGGCCATGATGCAAGCAGGTGGCGGCTCTTTTGTGGTCACGTCTTCTATTGCCGGCTCAGTGGTTGGTGCAGGAGGAGCCGCGGCGTCCTACACGGTGTCAAAGCACGGCGTCATTGGCCTGGCTAAGCAGATAGCAGTGGATTATGGCAGTTATGGGATAAGAGCCAATGCCATTCAACCAGGCGGGGTTGCAGATTCAAAGCTTGCTGTGCATGCGCGGCAGGATCGCGAACATGCGACCACACCGGAGGCCACTTTACCCAGGGGGAAACCCTGGCTGGCACTACCCAGGCAGGGCAAAAGCAAAGATGAATATGGCGCGACTATCGCCTTTCTGATGTCCGATGACGCGGGTTTCATAACCGGTACTTCGATCCCGGTCGACGGCGGTTACCTGGCTTCCTAGCGATCACCTGGCTTGTTGTCCGGGTTAAACAGGTCATATTCTTTTTCATCCCAGAAAACTCTGCCGGAAGGACCGTCTGCCGGTAGGGTGGCAAGCATTCTTGCGGTAGCTATGGTGGCATCAGGGTGTTGCAAATGGGTCATTTCCCGACCCCAGATTGCCGTGTTAGTCGGCCCGGGTATGAGCATATTCACCAGGATATCCTGATCACTGACTTCCGCAGCGGTCACTCTGGAGGTAGCCCACATGGCTGCCTTTGCAGCTGCATAGGCCGATGTGGTTGGCATGCTGAATTCCGCATTCCTTGATATTGTATTGATTATGCGGCCGTATCCTTGAGACCGCATGATGGGGATCACCAAGCGCATGGCATTGGCGCAGGCAAACAAGTGAATGGCGATATGTTTTTCGAAAAGCCCGTTAGCAGCCGATTCCAGGGTGTGGCCAAAGGCAGTCCCTGCATTATTAAAAAGGATGTCTATACGCTGATGAGGCGAAACCGCAAACTCGATCATCTGCTGAAGTTGCTCGGTGCTTGTTACGTCAGTGGTAATGTGACGTATACCCTGTGCCGGCAGGGTTGCAAGATCCTTTTCGTTGATATCTGCGGCGACCACATCGGCGCCCTCTTCGGCAAAGGCGAGAGCCCAGGTTCGTCCCAGGCCACTGGCAGCGCCGGTGATAATAATTGTTTTGTCTTTAACAGAACGATGGGTAGCAGAACGACGGGTAGCGGAACGATGGGTCATTGGCTGCATTTACTCAAACAATTGTTATTGAGCACCTGGCTCAATCCAGGGAATTCTGGAATTCGGTGAAAATGGTTGCCGTCAGGTCGGGTCTTTGCAGCACTGAGCCGTGACCCACATTGTTCATGACTTCAAGTCGGGCACTGGCGACGGTTGTTACCAGTTCCCGGCTTGAATTGAGATTAGGATCGTGATCCCCTGTGGCAACCAGGATGGGTATGAGCAGTTTTTTTGCTGCAGAAGGCAGGTCAAATAATGCCGCAGCGGACATGGCCAGTCGCATGGTTTCATCGTTTTGATGGTGGTTCCAGCCTTCGGGAAGTTTGAACGCCTGGATGCCTGCTTCAGCCTGGAGGGCCAAAGCCTGCTGATGGCCTAGCTTCTGCGCGACCACATCGGCGCGACCAATACTGGCATCATATAGTGCCGCTGATCGGACTCGGTCTGGGTACAGCGAGCAGAATGCCAGTGCTGCTCTGGAGCCCCATGCCATAGACCAGATATGACACTGGTCTATACCCAGGCTATCAAGGATGGTGGCAGCATCACGGGCATATTGCTCAAAGGTGTATTGGCCGTTACCTTGGGATGGAACGCTTGCGCCGACACCCCTGATATCAAAACGAACAAACCGATAATCCTTGTTAAGACGCGAGACGATGTGATCCCACATTTTCAGGGTACAGGCGGCACCATGCCATAGCAGGACGCATTTACCTTTGTCGCTACCGTCTATAGCAACATTGAGTTGGGCTCCGTCTGCATCTATGAGTTTAGATTGATTCATGGGTCTAGCCTGTATATTCTGGAATGAAACCCTGTATATTGAATTGTTTCTGGCCCGTACCTGCAAGCCTATCAGGATTGGTCAGACTTTGTGCCCAGTCAGTTTATGGCTTGAGCCGTTATTTCGATGAAGATATGCGTCATTTTAGGCACAGGAAGTGCTGTAGTATGACTCAAGCGAGTTCGATAACTTCCCCAGCAGAGCAGTATGGTGAGATCCAGGCCGAAGCCATACGCTTCAAGGATATCATCGGATTATTTATAAGGGCCTGGCCGTATATTCAGCCAATGCGCTGGCATGCCAGCGTCTATGTCATCGCAGTCATTTTTCTTTTTGTATGGGATACCGGCTCGGGCTTCATCATTTTTGGACTGATCTACAATAATGTTGTCCTTGATCAGCCTGTTGCAGCCATCTCTGCGAGGCTTTTATTTCTGGACCCGCAGCAGTGGGTTCTGGTTGAGGCAATTTCTACCCAGCAGCGTAATGCGTTGATTATGCCGGTGTTGGTTCTGGCCATCATCGCCACTGGCGTCGGCACTGCGGGGGCTCATGTTATTGCTTATTACCGTGTCTGGATCATGCAAAACGTTAATCAAGCGCTAAGAGTTCATATTATGAGCCAGATGCAGTTACTGTCTATGAACTTCCATAACAATGCAAAAACAG
The DNA here is from genome assembly GCA_012960535.1 of Gammaproteobacteria bacterium. Classification (GTDB taxonomy): domain Bacteria; phylum Pseudomonadota; class Gammaproteobacteria; order Pseudomonadales; family Azotimanducaceae; genus UBA9926. The sequence goes on along the minus strand of DUBB01000009.1, from coordinate 138,613 downwards.
GGGATGGTATCTACCGGCTGCTTCAGGATAGTGCCATGGTTACCCAGATATTACAGACTCTGATGATAGATCCCTTTTTAAGAGTCATTCGTTTTTTACTGGGTATTCTTGTGGTGACGGCATTCAGCCCACTGTTGGGTACGATATTGCTGTTCAGCTGGCTACCCATGCTCTGGGTAGCTAAGCGGTTGTCACCGACACTGAGGCGGCAGTTTAAGCAGGCGAGAACCGCCAGCGCTGACTTAACAGCGAATATTCAGGAGAGTATCGAGGGTATCAGAACCGTCAAGGTCAATAGTCTGGAAGGCAACCGTCAGGGCGCGTTTGAAACGGCTTCGGCAGATGCCTTTTCGGCATCGCATGATGCCAGGGTTACGCTTTTATTCTATGGGTTTTACATATTCTGCTGTACAGCAATACCACTGATTGTGGTGGAGTTGGGGGCTGCCTATCTGGCCTATCAGGGAGCTGAGACTTTTCTGCGGGATCTGTTGTTGGGTTTTGGTTTTGCTATCTGGAACCTAGGTGGTCAGGATCAGGCCCGGGCTCGGGCAAAACAGGCAGGCGGTAGTGTGGAGGATTTATTCACCCTGTGGGGGCGGGCTCAAGATATGGCAATGGGGTTGAATCGGGCTTACCAGGTGCTTGACCTGAAGCCGGCCGTTCAGGACCTGCCCGACGCATTGCCCCTGGAGCGAGTTGTTAAAGAGGTTGAGTTTCGTGATGTTCATTTCAGCTATCCTGAGAGGGCCTTATTTCAAGGCGTGAGTTTCAAGGCTCCGGCGGGTCAGATCACCGCTTTGGTCGGCCCGACTGGTTCAGGCAAATCCAGTTTAATGTTTTTGCTGTTACGCCTTTTCGAGATAGACCAGGGTGAAATACTTATCGATGGTATGGATATACGAAAATTCACCAAGAATTCCGTTCGTGAAAATATCACGCTTGCCACTCAGGAAAATATACTTTTCTCGACCACGGTCATGGAAAATATTCGCTATGCTCGGCCATCAGCAACGGAAAATGAAGTCTTCTGGGCTGCTCAGGTGGTCGAAGCGACGCAATTCATAGAGAAGCTTCCCCGGGGTTACCAAACAGATCTGGGTGAAAAAGCAGCCAGATTATCTTCCGGTCAGCGGCAGCGGATAGTAATGGCCAGAGCATTGTTAAAAAAGACTCCTGTGCTGATACTGGACGAACCCACCGCTTCACTTGATGTGGTGACTGAACACCGGATTTTAGAGAATATCAAAACTCAATTGGCAGATAGGACCATTTTCCTGATAACGCATCGGCTTTCAACGGTTCGTCAGGCAGATCAGATTGTCTATCTGAAATCGGGTCAGGTGCAGGAGCAGGGCACTTACCAGGAACTCGCTGACAGCTCCGGGCCGTTCAGCCGTTTTGTAGCTGCTGAACTGGATGAGGTGTAACCGTGTCTGAAGTTGATACCAATCATGAGCAGATCGATAGTGCCCGGGCGCTCAAGGTGATTGCCCGGGCGATGGTGTATTCGTTTCAGTATAAATTTGAGTTAGCAGTTAAAGCGGCGACCCAGATGACCAGCATATTCTGGATTTTATTCCTGCCCTGGCCGGCAAAACTGATTGTAGATTATGTGGTTCTGGGCCAGGTTGAGAGCAGTAGTTCAACGGTTCTGCCGTTTTTCTTCCTACCGCTGGTCGAGCTGCTGGATGGCCGGGAGCCCCTGCAGATCACTTTCCTGCTTGGCGGTATCTTCCTCCTAATGGTTTTGCTGGTGGGTGCCTATGGCACCGATGGAGCACAAAGAGACAGTGCGACCGCTGGACTTGCCGAGGGAGAGGATTCAGCAACAAGGTCAGAGAACCAGGCCAATAGTATGCATTCCCTGGTCAGTGGCTTCTTTGGCCTGTTTGAAGCCCTCTGGCATATTCGCATCGCTCATAAACTGAATCATCAGCTGCGCAGTGAATTGTTCCACCATTTCCAGGGCCAGTCCCTGGTGCAGTACTCGAGTCGGTCTGTTGGCGATGTGGTTTATCGTGCCATGTACGACACGCCATCGATATCTAATATTATTTTTAATATCTGGGTGGGCCCTGCGACCAGCGCCGTTAATCTGACAGTGACTATATTCATGATGTATCTGGTGTTCCGAAGCGAGCCAGTGGTTGTCTGGTGCGCCCTGGCGATCGCACCGCTCAACTTTGTAATGGTGCTATATTTTGCAGGCCTGGTTCGCGAGTATGGAAGTTATGCGAGAGAAGCAGGCGCAAGAACGACGGCGCTCATTGAGGAAAGCCTGGTCAATGTTCTGGCGGTCCAGGGGCTGGGTATGTCGAACCAGCAGGAAGCGCACTTTGAAACCGCCAGTGCTGAGTCCTATAGGCGTTTCAGACAGTTGACCGTGGTGAGAATACTAGGATCTTTTACAGCTGCTTTTGTCGGCAACGCCATGCTGTTTGTCGTCTTTTACTTTTTGGCCCCCTCTTTCATTGCCGGCAAGTTTGCCCCGGGTGACTGGTTCGTTATTTATGGCTATTTTGGGGCTATAGCCGCATCGTCGGCTTATCTCGGCAAGCTATGGCTCGATCTACAGGAAAATGTGACTGGCATGGACCGAGTGTTCAGCATCCTTGATTCACCCAGGGAGATTCTGGAGGAAGAACAAGGCGATGCAGATCAGCCCTTTCGTTTTGAAAGTAGCCTTGACTTAAAACGACTTAACTACCATTACCCGGACGGAACCCAGGCGCTGCGGGATATTGAGTTTCATGCTGAGATGGGTCAGACCATCGCATTGGTTGGTCCCACTGGCGCGGGCAAGACTACGCTTGCTTACCTGATCCCAGGACTGATCGAACCAGGTTCGGGTGAATACCTTGTAGATGGTCAGGTGCTCGACAGGCAAATGCTATCAGCACTCAGGCGGCAGGTCGCATTTGTGTTTCAGGAAGCAAGCCTGTTTGATGTAAGTATCAGCGACAATATCCGCATGGGCAGGGCCTCAGCGACTGATGCCGAGGTGCGCCGCGCGGCTGAAATTGCCAATGCCGCAAGTTTCATCGAGGATCTGCCTCAAGGCTATGACACCAGGGTGGGTCGTAGCGGTGGTAAATTATCCGTCGGCCAGAAACAGCGAATTGCCATCGCCAGAGCCCTTGTCTCGGACAAGCCGATTATTATTCTGGACGAGCCAACAGCCGCCCTGGATCCAGAGACCGAGCGAAGCCTGGTTCGCAGTCTGGGCCAAATAAGGGGAGATCATTTAATCATTCTGGTTGCGCATCGACTGGCGACTATCCGTTCCGCCGATCGTATTTATTATCTGGAAGATGGCCGGATCATTGAGTATGGCAGTCACCGGGAATTACTGGCCTCTGGCGGGCCCTACGCGCGATTCGTTGAGTTGCAAACAAATGGGAGAGCAAACTGATGTCTTTTGATGTTGAACATGAAACAGTACAGAAAACCAGACAACTACAGATTGTAGGCCTTGGCGTTATTTTCTCTTGCCTTTGCCTGAGTGGCTTATTCGGCTGGGGTATCTATCTGGATTTGAATAAGGCGCCCTGTGAGTGCAGTTGTGATAAATAATTGGTTAACCCGAGAATGATCACCCCAATGAAGGAGGGAGTATGGATTTCGGCGTACAAGTAAATGTGTACCGTACCACCTGGCAGGATGTTGCTGCATCGGTACTGGCCATGGATTCAGGAGACTGGGATAGTGTCTGGTTTGCCGACCATTATATCCCGCCGGGGGCTAACCCAGAGCAGGAAGCGATGACCGCGTTTGAGGGCTTGGCTGCCATTTCAGCAGTTGCCGGAATGACGCAGAAGTTGCGCCTGGGTAACCTGGTGCTCGGTAATACCTATCGTAACCCAGCCCATGTCGCCAAGATTGCCGGTACCATTGATACATTGAGTAGCGGTCGGTTTACCCTGGCGTTGGGCGCGGGCTGGTATCAGCGGGAACATGCCGCTTATGGATGGGACTTCCCGCCCATGAAGGAACGCCAGGACCGGTTCGAAGAGGCCTGTCAACTGATTCGCCGATTGATTCATGATAAAGACCCTGTCGATCATGAAGGCAGCTTTTATACCCTGAAGCAGGCTCGGTTATCACCAGGCTCTTATGATGCGCCGATACCCATTATGATTGGTGGCACCGGCGAGAAACGAACCTTGCGAACGCTAGCGCGGTACGGTGATGTCATGAACCTGGATGGCTGGGCTGGCGGTGGCATGGCACTGGAATATTTCAAGCACAAGCTGACCATCCTGGAACGTCACTGCGATGCCTGTGGCAGGGACCCAGCAGAGATCAGAAAGACCCTGCTCATACCCTGCTACCTAACCGAGGATAAAGGCCTGATAGAACGCGCGGTAAAGGGCCTGGGCCCAGGTACAGTGGCCGGTTCAAGACAGTATATTATTGATCGCATTGGCGAATTTGCTGAAGCTGGTGTGGCGGAAGTGATGTTCGGCGGCATACCTTCTGGCGATACCGCTTTATTGCAGGCATTTGAGCAGGAGATCGTGTCCGCATTTCGATAAATCTGGTTTGGGATGCTAGTAAACTGCCTTGTTCGGTGGCGTTTGTAACGTCCAAGCCGAGGCCAGATGCACTGGGCCATTTCTGTTTGGTCAGTGAATGGCTCAGCCCGATGCAGTTCAATGAAGCAGTTAGCTTAGCACCCCGGCGTTGCGTGAACCCGGGGCTATGTCAAAGGGGCCCCTGGCCTCCAGTGACTGAAGTGGGTATTAGCTATTGAAATTGAGCGAGGCTGGCCTGAATTTTCCTTAGTCTGCTAATGCAAGTTTTGCCCGGAGCTCTGCTGAACCTGTTATCAGCTCTTGCATGAGTTTGCTGGCACTAGATGGATTGATCAGGCCCACGCCCTGGCCTGACCACATGGCCATGAATTCTGGGTTACCAGTCTGTGTCGCCTGTTTGCGTAAGGCCCCTGAAACCGCGTATTGCAGGGGATAGGGCAGCAGGGGTTCGTCGAGATTTTCTACCTCTGTGATATAGCGGTTACGAATACCGCGGGCCGGTTTACCGGACATTGCAGTGGTTACTGTTGTTTGCCCTGCTTGTGATGCAAGCAAGGCCTGCCGCCATACGTCAGGGATGCCAGTTTCGGGGCAACCAAGAAAAGCGGTACCTAGCTGTACGGCCTGTGCACCCAGGGCTCGACAAGCAACGATACCTCTTGCATCCATAATGCCGCCGGCTGCAATCACCGGGATACTCACTGCATCGACAATCTGCGGTACCAGCGCCAGGGTACCAATGAGCGAATCCTGATAACTGCCTATAAACGTCCCGCGATGGCCGCCAGCTTCGCTACCCTGTGCTATGACAGCATCCACACCGATGCTTTCCAGAATCTTCGCTTCCGTAGTGTTGGTTGCTGAGCAGATTACTTTTAGCCCGGCGTCATGAATAGCATCAACGTGTTCAGGTTCAGCACCAAAGTGAAAGCTGATGACCGGTACTCGCTCATCGAGCAACACCTGCAGTTGTTGTTCCGCTGGCCCGAACAGGTTACCCGGCACAGGCACTTCAGCCAGTTCAAATTCCTGGTGATAGCCTGCCAGCAAAGCGCTAAATTGCTCACCTGGCTGCGCTTCTGGATCAAATATTTCGCTGGCAGGAGAAAAAAGGTTGACGTTAAACGCGGCGCTGGTTCGCTGCTTTATGGCCTGAATCTGTTTACGTAGATAATCTGGTGGCATTGCTGCTGCACCGAGACCGCCTAAGCCGCCTGCTTCACTGACGTTAGCGACCAGATCCGGAGTGGAGGCACCCGCCATGGGTGCCTGCAGAATCGGGTGCTCAATGTCAAATAGCTGCTTGATATTCATGTTGGGTTTCCAGATTGTTTGCCTGTCGTTTCAATCATAGCATCAGGATTTCGTATCAATTCAGGTCCTTAACTCATCACGTCAAACCACAGCATGGACAGAGGCAGTATTCACACTGTTTAGAATCGTCCTGCAGAATAGTCGTTAAGGTCAATGGGCGGCGTGGTTGATGTGAGAAGCGCATAAACCAGTTCGGCAGTGATCGGTGCCAGGGTCATACCGATATGCCCGTGACCAAAGGCATAAACAATGTCGTTGCCATATTTAGAAGCTGAGATCACGGGCCGGCTATCGGGTATAGAGGGCCTAAAGCCCAACCAGCTGCGATTAGCCTGCTTCAGATGGGGGAAATAATAGTTGATGCCATGTTGCAGTTTATCGAGGCGATGGCGGGAGGCCTTGGGGTTTAGTCCACCCAACTCGACGGTGCCGGCAACACGCAGCCGGCCTTGCATGGGTGTCATGTAAAATCCCCTGCTGCTGGCGCTGACCGGTCTGCCCAGCAGGGGTTGGTCGAGATCAAACTCAAGGTGGTAGCCTCGCTCGGTCTGCAGCGGAATTCGATCGCCGGCCATCCGGGCAAGACCGCGAGAGTAGGCGCCTGCGGCAATAACCACCTGCCCAGCTGAAACGCGGTTACCCCCGCTGAGGGTCGCTTCAATGCCAGACTTGTGACGGGACAAGCCGATAACCGATGTCTGCTGAAAATGCAGTCCTTGATCGGTGAGTTGCTTAAACAGCAGCGTTAGGAATTGTCCAGGGTCGTTGATGTACAGGGCCTTCGGAAAAAAGGCAGCACCGCCTTCAACCGGTGGTAATTGCGGTTCCAGGCTGGCGAGTTGCTGGGGCGTCAGCATCTCCGCGTCAATGCCAAATGACTGCCGGTGGCTGATATCCTGCCAGCCGAGTTCAAAACTTCTCTGGTCATCATAGACATACAGGCAGCCATTGGCTTTCAGCAGGGCCTGTCCCTGGATATGCTCGGCCAGTTCCTGCCAGCGCTGCCCCGCGTCAGCCAGGATATTAGCCAGCACCTGCATGTTGCGCTGGGTTGCCGCAGGTAGCGCCTGCCGCAGGAAGCGCAATAACCAGGGTGCCAGGGATAAAATGGCCGCTTTACGAATACTCAGTGGACTGTTTCGGTTAAACAGTAGAGCAGGCAGGTTTCTCAATACTGCCGGGGAGGCAACTGGCATGATGGCATAGTCGGCGATGGTTCCTGCGTTGCCCCAGGAGGCGCCACTACCAGGCTCGGCAGGGTCTATAAGCATCACGGAGCGGTTTGTTTGCTGCAGTCGATGGGCAATGGTCAGGCCGATGACGCCGCCACCGACGATAAGAACGTCTGTTGATATGGAGGGGTTCAATGTATTGCTCTGGCGATCACATCGGGATAGTAAACCGGCAGTGGATTTTTCGCCAGCCGTCCGGGTAGTCATTCCTAAAGCGTCTATTGTGCCGTGCCATGGTCAAATCAGGGAATCAGAATAGGAAAGGAATCAGGGCTGTCCGGTGACCGGGATAATCCGTAAAAGTCGTTTTATACCAGGCCCTGTTGGCGATCGCCCTGGGGATCAGGTTGGCCCCGGTCCAGATAAAAAATGACCATGCCGCCAGGTTGTTGATCAGCAGAGCAAAACCAAGCCATTGGATTAATTCACCAAGATAGTTCGGGCTGGACACCCATCGATGCAAGCCTTTGTTGGGGATCTGGTATTCGGTGGAAGGTGATGAAGTGCTGCTTCTCAGTTCTCTCAATACCTGATCTGAATGCAGATGAATACTAAATCCCATACCGAAAAGGAATAACCCAGCCAGGCTTGTCAGGCCCAGATTCAGTGTGGCAGCTTCACCTGGCTGCCAGAAAAACAGCGCCAGGCCATTAAATGTTGCATTGACAATATTAAACGTAATGGCCAGTAGAGCGACCAGCAAGGGCATGGTTTTATGGGTTATCTGTGCTCGAACGGGATAAATAAAACTACGGTAGCCATAGTGAAATAGCCACAGACTGAAGCCGGTAAGTGCCAATGTGCCGGGAGCATGACTGGCAAAGAATAATCCCGTCATGACCATGAGAGAACAGCCTTCCATGAGAACCCAGGCTGTCCTGGCGGGCAGCGTAGGCCCCCAGCCAGCTTGCTGGTGTCGTCCATAGGGCGCACGCACGAACATCAAGATGGCAAAACAGATACAAGCCAGACCAGTCCAGATTAAGAACACAGGCCAGGCCCAGCTTGGGTCACCCATCACAAAGAATCTCCACCTAGATTTGTTTACTACAACATTGAAGGTAACTCAGGTCAAATGCGGTTGTCTCGGCCTTACCCTGCCCTTGGTAAAGGGTTATCCGTGATTACGGGTCATATGTTCTGCGCTGCTAGTCATCACTTACAGTTCGCAGTATGGTTGAATCCTACGTTGATGAATCAGACTCATGCGGAAAAAACTACAGCAGTTTCAGAATACCCTTCTAGCGCAAGGTGCTCCTGGAACTATCATCGAAATAGGCAGCGGTTCACGACCACCTCTGTATCATGCTGCCAATGGTGTATTTTCAAGAACAACCCAGCGCCCATTGACCGAGTTCGATGGATTTCGCATCGCCAGTATGAGCAAAACCTTTACGGCTGTCCTTGCCATGCAGTTGGCGGAACAGGGGCACATTGGTCTTGATGCGTCAGTCAGTGATTTTATTGATCTCTCAGCCATGCCCATGTTTGCAGATGCGGTGACCTCTGATGTTTCGATACGACATCTGCTGACCCATCAATCGGGCCTGTGGGATTTTGCCATGTCTCGAGCCTGGTCTGATAAATTGATGAAAACGCCGCGTGTTTTTCGGCCTCCACAGCAGACTCTGGACTGGGCTTTTACTCATGGTCATAGCCAGAGTAAACCCGGCGACAGCTATCTTTATTCGGACACGGGTTATGTTGCTCTGGGTCTGCTGATTGAACGGGTCACAGGCTTAGCCTGGGGTGATCTGGTCCGCCGCTATATCCTGACTCCGCTTAACATGTCAGATACCTGGCTGGAAGGCTATGAGTCCCCGCGATCGACTTTGTCCCATACCTATGCGGGTAGTTATGACGGACTGCAGATTCACGGCAGTGCCGACTGGGCTGCGGGTGGGCATGTGTCAACGACTTCCGATCTGGCCAGGTTTATGCGAGGCCTGTTTACGAATCAATTATTTTCCGGGCAAAAGACCCTTGCAGACATGCTTACCGGTGCAACCAGGGCTGATGGCAGTACCTACGGTTGTGGTCTCTATTGCCGGCAGTCAGGATCGGTTACCCTGATTGGCCACAGTGGTTTCTGGGGATCCGATATGGCCTGGGTGCCCCAGTGGAATTTATCCATTGCCAGTACGGTAAATCATACCGGAGAAGACCATGCCTCAATGCTGGATGCGATAGTGTTGGTATTACAGCAACAAAGCGGAGCGCGTTGAATCGATGAGACTGACAGCCGATGACTTTAACGACATCAGACTGGTAGATGGCCCCTTGATTTCACCCGATGGCAAGCAGATTGTCTGGGTGGAAGTTGTCCTTGATGAAGTGATGGACAGGGCCAACCACCGGATCTGGATCAGGCCTGCCAGTGGCGGCCCGGCGAGATTGTTGACAAGCGGAAGCAAAGCATTTGCACCTGCATTCTCTCCTGATTCCAAGAAAGTAGCTTATCTGGCTAACCATGGAAAAGGGACCGCCATCTTTGTCTGCGGCATCGACGGCGATCAAGCCAAAATACAGCTTACTGAAGCAGGTCAGTCGCCCCAGTCTCCCCGCTGGTCCCCGGATGGTGAGTCCCTGGCCTATGCGAGGCTGGTGGATGCAGAAGCTGGTGATAATCCGACTCAGGCCGAAAAGAATGCGCCTGCAGTGATTCGTGATATTTATTTTCAGGCAGACGGCACTGGCTTGATTGGCTCAGGCAGGCGACATCTTTTTGTCACGGATTGCCAGGGTCAGGAACATCGACAGGTAACCTTTGGTGATTGGCATGATCAAGATTTTTGTTGGACCAAAGATTCATTGTCGCTGGTGTTTGTGTGCAATCGCTCGCCTGGCAGATGGAACCAGTTCAGGACCTCGGCGCTATGGCAGGTTCGCTTGCGAGGTCTGCGTTGCCGGCGGTTAACTCCTGAGGAAGGTGAAGCAGCCCATCCGCGCTGCCTGGATAGCAGTCACATTGTTTATCTGGGTAGCCATGAGGGTGGCTATTCCTCCAGGCACAGACAGATTCTGTGCGTGTCTCTGGCTGCACCGCCAAAACTCGACATTTTGCTGGATAGCCAGGCTATTACGCCAAGCCATTTGTCCTTGCGCGGTTCTCCTCTGGAAACCAGCGACGATGGCAAAATGGTGTATTTCCTGGCGGCAGTGAGGGGACGCACTCCCGTTCATAAATTGTCGCTGAGATCAAAACAACTGACTCGGTGGATCGACGGCGATTTTCAGGTGACGGGTATATCAGTTTCCGGGGACTCGATAGCCCTGGTAAGGCAGTGGGCCAGCGAACTTCCGGAGGTCTGGATAAAGCCATTGCAGTCAGGCAAGGGGCTAAAACAGATCAGTGATGTAAATACGGCGCTGAGTACCAGAGTACCCTTGGCTCAGGTTAAAGCGATAACTTATCGCGCTGCTGATCATACCGAACTGGAAATGTTCATCATTCTGCCAGCTGATTACCATGAGGGGAACCGGTATCCGCTCTGGTTAACTATTCATGGCGGCCCGCACGGTATGCATCCCGCCCTGGATAACCCGCTTATGTACCAGATTCAGTCGGCCCTTGGTTATATTGTCATGCTGCCGAATCCTAGAGGAAGTGTCTCTTACGGGCAGGCTTTTATGAAAGGCTGTGTCCAGGATTGGGGCGGTGGTGATTATCTGGATATTATGGCCGGAGTCGATGAGCTCATACACCTGGGCCTTGTCAACGACAGGAAATTGTATGTCGAGGGTTATTCCTATGGCGGCATCATGGCAGCCTGGATTGTTGGTCATACGCAGCGATTTAATGCCGCAGTTATTGGTGCGCCGGTCACCGATCAGATCAGCAATTTCGGAACGGATGATGAGCCACATTTTTCTGTGGAATCGCTGGGTGGGACCCCTCAGCAACAACCAGAAGAATATCGTTACCGATCGGCATTGTCTTATGTGGATCAGGTGACAACACCCGTGCAATTACAGCACTTTGAAGGTGACCTGCGTTGTCCTATCGGCCAATCGATGCAATATTATATGGCGTTGAAATTCCTTAGTAGAGAAGTGGAATTTGTGCGCTACCCAGGTGGTTCTCATGTTGGCAGGACGCCCAGTCAATGGAAGGATATGTTAATCAGGATGAATCAGTGGTTTAAATCTCATCCGGGTGATCAGCAGGCTGACCCGGGTTGAGCGTAACTAATCAGGAGAGTGCAAATGAACGGCCAAGTACATCCACTGGAATCTGAATACCGGGCCTTCAGCCCCGCTTCTGCCGAGTTGGCAGATCGAGCGAAAAAGGTTTTCCCCGGTGGTGACACCCGGGCAAGCGCCCATTATCTGCCATACCCTTTATCTATTGTAGGGGCGCAGGGCTGCACGGTTACCGATGCAGATGGTCATCAGATTCTCGATTTCATGAACAATTTCACGTCACTTGTGCACGGTCATGCTCATCCCGATATTGTTGCCGCAGTGCAGACGCAAGTTGCTCTGGGATCAGCCTATGCAGCACCCAGTGATCATCAGCTGGAATTAGCCGAGCTGATCACCAGCCGGGTACCCGGTATTGACCTGATGCGCTTCACCAGTTCAGGCACTGAAGGTACCACTATGGCGATTCGTTGCGCCCGAGCGGCTACGGGTCGACAGAAAATCATGAAAATGGAAGGTGGCTATCATGGCAGCTATGAATTAGCTGAGGTCTCACTGGTACCCATACCGAATGAGCGTGGCGATCTGTCGGCACCTCATTCGCTTGCAGTGGATAACAGTTTTCCGGACAGCGTCCTGCGCGATACGGTGGTCTGTCCTTACAATCAGCCTGATTTAGCCGGGGCGTTGATCGATAAGCATGCAAACAATCTGGCGGCAGTCATTGTTGAGCCTATACTGGGCTCGATGGGAATGATTCCAGCAACCCTGGACTTTCTCACGGTACTGCGGGATAAGACCGAACAACACGGTGTGGTGCTGATCTTTGATGAGGTAATCACCCTTCGCAATAGTATGGGTGGTATGCAGGAAGTACATGGTATCCATCCTGATTTAACGTGCCTGGGTAAGATCATCGGGGGTGGATTACCGGTGGGTGCGGTGGGCGGAAGAGCGGACCTGATGCAGTTATTCAGCCCGGAAGCGCCTCGACCGGTCATGCATGCCAGCACATTTTCAGGTAATGCACTCACCATGGCCGCAGGCCTTGCAGCCATGCGTTGCCTGCAGCAGGAAGACACCGATCGCATTAATAAACTGGCGAGTCGACTGCGCCACGGATTTAACCATGCTTTTGAGCAATCGGGAATTCGCGGGCGGGCCATGGGTGCAGGTTCTCTGACCAATCTTCATTTTCTGGATCAGCCTGCCCATGATGCCCGAGATGCGATGCAGGGCATGATGGCTGCAGGCCATATGACGAGGTTGTTACACCTGGCCATGTTGACTCGAGGGGTCATGTCTGCGAGCAGGCTTATGTACTGTACCAGTACGGCGATGATTGAAGCCGATGTTGACGCTGCCATAACGGCATTGAACGAATCTCTGGCTGTATTGCGTCCGTACATCAAAAAAGAGCGACCCGAATTGCTGATTGGGTAAACAGCAGCCTGGCTGATCGTGTAGGGTATTTGTATCTAAATTGCAGTTCGAGCTATAGTGGCCAGCATTGTACTGTCCGCTGCTGCAGCGACAGAGAACAGTCATGGATCATGAGAATAAGGAATTATAGATATGGCGATGAATGGTGTAGATCACGTTGTTATCCGGGTGAAGGATTTTGAGGAGGCGGTACAGACCTGGCGGGACAAACTGGGCCTGGACCTGGAACGCACGGCAGAGTCCGAAGCCCTGGGTATCAAACAGGCATTTTTTCCCTTGGCTAATGGCGGCTTCATTGAAATTGTTGCACCCCTGAATGATGAGTCCGCCGTAGGCAGGGCCGTGGCCTCCCGAGGCGAGGGTCTGCATACCCTGGCCATGGAAATTGATGACCTTGATGCCACCGTAGAGGACCTGCAGAGTAAAGGCGTTCAGTTGATTGGCGTGGGTGGGCCACAGGTATTCATCCACCCTAAGTCGGCTAATGGCATTCTGGTACAGCTGTCGCCGGTTAAATAGCCGCTGTAGTGTGCCGAGTCAGGGATTGCTCAGTGCATAGATTTTGTGCATAGATTTTGTGCATAGATTTTGTGCATAGATTTTGTGCATAGGTTTTGGGCATAGATTTAGAGCATAGATCTGGGCAGGGAGCGATTGACTCCCGATGCTGCGGGGAAGGTTAATTAGGCCCTGCTGTTTGATCAATCATGGGATGGCTTCAGTTAACCCTTGCTTCGGGCCAGATGCGCAGGAAGTTTTCACTGTAGAACTGATCTTTTAGCTGATCACTTTGGCCACTCAGCGAGGCTTCAAATCTGCCAATGGGATTTCTGCCACCTTCTACATGCGGGTAGTCGCTTGAAAACAGGTACAGGTCCTCATTAGATTGTCGGATCAGGCCTGCGACATCTTCGTGGGGGAAAGGGGTAAACCCCATCTGCGCTGACAGCTGTTCCGAGGGTTTGCGATCAAAGCGAACGGATTCGTCGACGCGTCCATAAATATGGGTTACCCAGTCAAGTCGTTGCAGCATCTCTGGTACCCAGCCTGCGCCCAATTCCACAGCGGCGCCCCTGAGATTCGGGTGCCGGTCAAAAACGCCGTCAAGCACCAGCATGGAGATAAAGGTTTCCGGTGGCTGGTGCATGAGCGCAGCATCCTTAGTGCGCACATTTTCCCCGCCTCCCATCCAATCGCGAACCGCAGCTCGGCCATTGTTGCTCCAGGCTTTCAGGGCTTGCAGCGGCGCACCACCAACATGCAGTAAAAAAGGCGTCCCGGATTCAGCCAGCAGCGCCCAGAAAGGCTCGAGGTCAATATGCCCTGGTGATTTATCACCCGCTGTCCGGTGCGGTACCCAGATCGCCTGCAATCCTGATTTCAAGGCGAATTCGAGTTCGACCATGGCCTGCTCAGGATTATCCAGCGGGATAATACCCACACCCATGAGGCGATCATCGTCGGCACAGAAATCGGTCATATGGCGATTGTGGGCTCGGGTTGCACCATAGCGCAGGTGAATGGGTTTTTTCTGGCTCGGGTGAAAAGGAAACGCGACGCTATGAGTTGCGAACACCAGTTGTTTCTTGAATCCCAGCAGATTTACCGCTGTGGTTCTGTCCGCCGCATTGAAGGCGCCCAGCGCCTGTATTTCCTTCGAGCTCTCTATAAGCTTATCGCCCAGTGCAACCTGCTCTTGAATATGTTCTTCGCTGTGCACGCCACCCTGGTTCATGATGATGGCAACTTCTTCATCGGTAACCAGGGAAGCGCTGTAACTGACCTCAGGTATGTCGTCTCGAATCTTCGGGTCAGCATATTTTTTTAGGAAATCAGGGAGTTCCATGATGTGGCTGTCAGCATCATAAAAAGCGCGATTATCCGGTGCGTAAGGCATAAGTATTTCCAGCAGGAACGAGTACTTGAAGCCTAGCGTCAATCTATTAAGAATACTAGCTCAGGGCGGCAGGGCATGCTGTTGCAGATGCCTATCAGGAACAGAAATTCAGGCAAAGTGTAAATCACTCTTCAGGGTTTTTCCCGAATTTTTTTTCAGATGTTTATTAGATTATTTATGGAGTACTTCAAAGCTCTTGTTAGGTTAATTGAAGGCATAAGGGTGAGAAATAAATCAGTGATAATGGTGTTAACTTTCTTCTTTATCAGAACTTCTTTATAAAAAAGTAAAAAGCAGCAGATACCTTTAAACGATTAAATTTAGGTTAAGGACGGGCAAATTATCGGGTATTGTTTGCATAATACAGAATAAACGCGCTTACTTGAGTTAAAGATCGCTCACAGTTGCAGTGGGAAATTTCAATATGAAATATTACCAATGGATACTGCTAGTCCCGGCTACTATTCTGGTGGCCTGCAGCGAACCCAGGCCATCGAATCCCCAGTCATTGCTGGCCACTGCTATACCACCAGTCGAACTCATGTCCGCTGGGTCAAACAAAGCAAACGCAAGTGATGGACTGCAATCCTCACAGGGCCTGCTAGCGGCAGATCCGGAATTGACAGATCATCCTGGCCCGGAGCGAATCCAGTCACGCACAGCCCAGGCTTATTCAGAAGAGTCGGAGTTGAATACCCCCTGCGCAGATTGTTTTCGATTCGATGTGGATGATGATGGGCAGATTAAGCCTTTGACCGATGGTTTGCTGCTGATTCGCTATCTGTTTGGCTTCAGGCAAGCATCGCTGGTTGAGGGTGTTCTGACCGATTTGGCAGGCAGACCAACCAGTTCCGAGATTTCAGCCTTTCTGGAAGAAAACGAGGAATTCCTCGATATTGATGGTGATGGTAGCTCGCTGGCGCTCGTCGATGGATTACTGTTTATGCGTCACCTTTTTGGGTTTGAAGGTGATGCACTGCTCCAGGGCACCGACTCAAATGGTGCCGTCAGGCAGACTGCGGCCGAGATAAGCCAGTATATACGGACCTATCAGGATTCAGACCAGGATGGTTCGGCCGATGCTTTCGATGCTTTTCCGCTGGATAGTGGAGAGATCTTTGATACCGATGCTGATGGCTGGGGCAATAATACCGATTTTGATGACGATGGTGATGGCGTACTGGATATAGAGGATGCCTGGCAACTGATATCGCTGGATGGGCGCCTTGATACCGACGGTGATGGCCGACCGGACACCTGCGATGCGGCCTGCAGTGCGCTGGGGATGAGTGCTGATGATGATGACGATGGTGACGGCATTGCCGATCTGAGCGATACTTTTAATGTCGCCGCTGTAATAGGCCACCCCACTTTTCTGAGCCCCCATGGCAAGGCCATTGCCATCAATGGCGATAGGGTCTATGTGGTCAATACCCCGGACGATACACTGGATGTCATTGATATTAATAGTCAGCAGCTGGTTGCTCGGATCAGAGCTGGCGTGGATCCGGTGGCTATTGCTGTGCGCCCTGATGGCCTGCAGGTGTGGGTCAGTAACCATGTGTCTGACACAGTCAGCGTGGTCGACACCGATGCGGCCAGCGCAACTTTCCATGAGGTGATCGCGACCGTGCAGGATCTTGACTTGGAGACCTTCTCAAGCCGCTTCAATGAACCTGTGGGTATCGCTTTTGCGGACAATCAAAAGGCTTATGTCGCGCTGGGCCCAGCCAATGAAATAGCCATTGTTGATGTGGCCAGTTACCAGGTTACTGGACGTCTGCCCATCGCAGCCCAGGACCCTCGATCGATTCTGGTGAAGAATGATCGGCTTTATGTGATCCCTTTTGAGTCCAATAATCAGAGTCAGTTATCGGGCTGCCTTGCCGGGAAGATCGATGGTGATATCTGTACCTATGATGCCGTTGAACATGCCTTCACCAACAATAATGTGCTTTCCCTGAATTACGATGCTGATATCGTCAAGAACCCTGATCTGCCAGATCGTGATCTGTTTATCTTCGACACCCAGACAGATGAACTGGTAGAGATCAAAGAGGGGCTGGGAACGCTTTTGTATGACCTGACAGTGGACGACAATGATCGCGTTTTCATTGCCCAGGCCGATGCCCGCAATACCGCCAATGGGCGGTCCGGTACCTTAAAGCATGGCCTGGGTGAAATGCAGAACCGGGCGTTTCTTAACCAGATTACCCGGGTAGACTGTCCAGACAGTGGCTGCACCGATGCAATCTTTTATGATCTGGAACCCCTGCCGCCTGAAAATCCTGACTTTGGTTTGGCTCTGGCAACCCCCTACGGTATTCAGATCAGTGCTGACAATAAAACACTGGTCGCCACCGCTGCAGGTTCGGATAAGTTATTCACGGTAGATGCCACTAGCGGTGATCTCCTCGGGCAGGTAACTGTTGGCAGTGTGCCAAGGGGTGTGGCGCTGCAGGCAGGCGAGCAGGGCGTTGCAACAAAGGCCTGGGTTTTCAATGCAGTGGGCAATTCTGTGAGCGTGATTGATCTGTCTGCATTAGACGCACCGCAACTGGAAAACACCATTGCCCTGGAGGATCCCACTGAAGCCATGCTCAAACAGGGCAGAAAGGCATTTAATTCCGCCAGTGCCTCCTCGACTGGTACGTTTTCCTGCGCCAGTTGCCACCCGGATGGTCATACCGACCAGTTACTGTGGGTGCTGAAAACACCCATATGCGATGTCGATGGCTGTACCCAGATTCCGCCGCGTCTGACCATGCCGGTCAGGGGCTTAAGAGATAGCGAGCCTTATCACTGGGACGGTATACCGGGTGACCCGTTTGGCGGAAACAATACCGCTAATATCAATGGTGATGTCCTGCCTAACTGTGAGCTGGGTAAGCAAGAAACCTGTGCCCGGTTTCTGGTTGATGCGGGCCTGGCTGCAACCATGTGCGACCAGGATAACTGCCCTGAAAATAACGAAAGCAAACCGGGCAGGCTTGATGCAGAGGATCGGGATGCAATGAGCCAGTTTATCCTGAGTTTTCCGTTTCCGCCGGCACCAGAGCGGCCTTTTGACAATAAACTCAGCGCAAAAGCAGAAGCCGGCTTCCTGGAATTTAACCTGGAAAAAACCTGCGGGAACTGCCATCGAATGCCGTTTCTGGTCAGTACTAATACGCCGGGAACCGGTATGGATGCACCCACCTGGCGCGGTGCCTACGATCGCTGGATGATCCTGCCGCAGGGTCGGATCAATGTCATTGACCTTATGAATATCGTTAATATGCCGGATCATTTTCCGGAAGAGAATATGTGGAAACTGGCGGGTGCCACCGATCAAGTCTGGCAGATGGTGGTGGAAGGCAGCATGGGTTATTCGGGGTCTTTTGCCAGGCAGGTAACCCTGACACCAGAAACGGTCAGCCGCGATGAAAGCATGCTGATTATGAATGCACTCGAACAAGCTGCGCTTGAGGCGGGTATTATGCTACGCGGCGAAGGCAGGCTGCTGGCCAGTAGCCAGTCTGTCTCATTGGTGTATCGAGACGAGATCTACCAGGATGTGGCTGAGGCGGCCAGACGCTTCAGCAGGGTTGAATTGCTTGAGGCAGTTGGCTCCGGGGAGTTAGTAGTAACGCTAACTGGCTGGAGCGGCAGAAACATCGGTTATGCCTATCCACAGCCAGGGCTTTGGCCGCTGGGCGAGATCCAGCAGCAGTCCGGGGTGATTAATATTGCTCACCTGGCGGAGGACCTGACGCTAACGATGAATGGCCGGCACGTGCTCGAAGGGGCCCAGGTTATCGTTAATGGTCGTCTGGCAGCAGCCGGGATTCGCTGTCAGAGCGGCGCAATGCCCAACTGCCAGGATGAGATTGTGGTTGTACAACTGGATCAGGCCCCCGACATCGGCGGCATGCATTTTCTGCAGGTACAGAATCCTAACGGCAAGTATAGTAATGACACGATGTTTTTCTCAGATCTAGCACCTATTCCGGCGCGCCCAGGTAATATCATCGGCAGTGGCGGCGATTTTTCTGACGGTGATGGCAACTGGGATTCGGTCCAGTTGAACGGCCAGGTCAATTTTGTCGATGCCAGAGTAGAAGCCGACATCACCACTGTCTCGACCGACCAGCCCTGGCGGGTGCAGCTTAATCATCTGGTGAGATTGGTGCAGGATCAGCAATATACGCTGTGCTACCGGGCCCGGGCCGATGCGCCGCGGACCATGACCGCCTATCTTGATACCGGTGCAGATCAGTATCAGAGCCTCAGTGGTGGCCAGACAACGGTCAGCCTGACGACGTCATACCAGCAGTTCAGTCACTCCTGGACTGTACCCGGGACGGACCTGACCTCGCGGGTGGCTTTTGACCTGGCGCAGTCGCTCAGTAAAGTCTATTTGGATGATATCGGCTTATATGAAGGCAGCAGTTGTGGGTCGCCCTAGCTACCTGTCCTGACAGTTTTCGTGGCTCACGCTTGAGACCTGGCTGGTGTGGGCTATTAAGGACGGACCATCTTAAGGTATCTGCTGCGTTAGGTGGTGCCATGGTAGTCCCGCTAGCTGCAGTCGCTGGCACTAAAGTTAACAAAGTTAAATTGATATGTTCTGTGCCGGAGCACTTTGTTAGCATGGTGGTTTACTTCATGGAATCTGTAGCATGAGCGATATTAAGTTCAGTCACATTCAGACTAACGGCATTAGCATGCGCCTTGCCGAAGCAGGCGAAGGTCCACTGGTTTTATTAATCCATGGCTGGCCTGAATCCTGGTATTCCTGGCGGCATCAGCTATCAGCGCTGGCAGAGCAGGGTTACCACGCCGTTGCACCTGATATGAGAGGCTATGGTGACTCCAGCGCGCCCGCAGACCCAGCTGAGTACCGCATCGATAAACTTGCCGCAGATGTGGTGGGTATTGTTGATCACTTCGCAGAATCGAAAGCCACCATCATCGGTCACGACTGGGGCTCCATGGTGGTCTGGCATGCAGCGCTGTTTCATCCTGATCGTTTCAATGGCGTCATCGGCATGAGCGTGCCCTATGGCGGTCGGGCCAAGGTCGCACCTCTGGAAAGTTTCAAAGCCGCCATGGGTGATAATTTCTTCTATATCCTTTACCACAACGAGACCGGTGGCGTGGCCGAGGCTGAGTATGACAGTGATCCCAGGGGCGTATTGTCACGCCTGTATGCTTCCCCTGATACGCCACGCGCGCCAGCAGTGGTGACTGATCCAAAACGCGCTGCTGGCGGTTGGATCGATCGTCTCGGTGCGCCGCTGGAACAACCTGACTGGCTCACCGAGGCCGATCTTGATTACTACGTGAGTGAATTCACGCGAAGCGGTTTTCGGGGTGGCGTTAACTATTACCGCAATTTTGATACTAACTGGGATTTAACTGCTGACCTGGACCCGGTAATACAGATTCCTTCGGCCTTTATATCTGGATCTGCTGACGTGGTCATAGCGGGTGCCAGCCAGGAAGCGCTAACATCGATGATGAAACCGGTCATGACCGATCTCAGGGATGTGACCATCATCCCTGATATGGGTCACTGGGTTCAGCAGGAAGCACCGAAGCAGACCAATGCTGCCATCAGCAGATTTTTGAGCAGTTTAGAGTTGAGAAGCTGATGGTATTCTGGTGGCATTGAGCCTCTATAAATTGAGCCTGTTTAAGAAGCAGGGATTTTGTTTACCCTAGGCGAATCCGGGCGTAATTTCACGGATGTTAAAATTGACGCCCGAAAATATAGCGAGTTAAAATCATGAAAATCATCGGTTTCCTATTCTCACCCATCGCCTTCGGCATCGGCCTGCTGGCGCCGCTCATAGCCCAGATAATGGCTTTTGCCGGCTTTTCCGTGGTGGGAGTTCCTGACATTTGGGTGGGTTTGTTCATCGGCGCTCAGCTCGGGCTCATTGCCCATCTGCGTGGTAGCTGGGTATGGGTCAAACCATGAGTAGTATCGACTTTGATAGCCTCAGTGAGGATGAACTCGATGCCCTGGAGCGACGTATCGCCGGCAAGTACATGCGTATTGTTCCCTGGGGTGCAGTCGTCTGGGGGCTGCTGAACCTGTTGGTCTGGCTGTCACTGTTTCCGCTCGTGCTGCTTGGTTTCATGCCGTTGTGGCTGGCCTTTCCGGTTGCTGTGTTGAATGTGATGCTGTGTTACCTGCCCTCGCATGAGGCGCAGCACAATATTATTGGCCGGCAGGGGAGCCGCCTGCGCTGGTTAAACGAACTGGTGGGGCAATTGTCACCCATCCCTCTGGGCACACCTTACCGGGTGCTCAAGCACACCCATCTTGAGCATCATGCGCATACCAATGATGCTGGTCTTGACCCGGATTATTCGGTCCATGCGGCATCCAATAAAGATTTTTTCTGGCGCAGCCTGATGAACCGGCAGCCGGGCTCGACCAGTAATGCAGCCTACGCCGATGCGCTCGAGCGGGCGGGTAAATCACATATGCTGATTGATGCCCTGGTATTGCAGCTGATCTATTTGGCGGTGCTGTTCGCCCTGGCCTGGAGTGGCCATGCTATCGAAGCCGTGCTGCTGTGGTGGCTGCCCAGGCAGATTGGGCTTACCTATATTCAGTACTACCTGAGCTGGGCACCGCATCACCCGGGCAAGAATCAGGATCGCTATGGCGATACCCGGGCATTTAAGAGCGCGTTGGGTAACCTGTGGTCCATGGGCATGCAGTATCACATCGTGCACCATCTCTATCCGAGAATTCCGCTCAGCCTGACACCGGCGGCTTACCGCGAACTCAGGCCAATCCTGGCGCGCCGGGGCTGTGAGCTAGGCGGAATGTAAACTGCCGCAGGCAGTCAGGGCTGCGCTATTGGATGGGCAGCCAGGTGATCGCCGATTTCACCCAGGATCCCAGGTAGAACGGCTTCCGGCAGGTTATGACCCATACCCTCATAGATCACCAGTTTAGAATCGCGGATCAGTTCTGCCGTATGCTGGCCGTGCTCGGCTGACAGTAACTGATCATCCCGGCCGTGGATGACCAGGGTCGGTGTGGTAATGGTTTTAATGGATTCAGAACGGTCACCGGCCTTTAGTATGGCCATCATCTGCCGGGGAATCGCCTCAGGGTGAAAGCCCATTTTTTTCATGAATTCGGTGCGTTTGGCGGTTGTATCATCGCTATCTGCATCGGCCATATCACGAATGGCATCGGTTGATTGCCTGCCTGGCTGAGGCAGATGCTCGGCGCCGGTGGTTGACATGATAGACACCAGGGTCTGGCTTCGCTGCGGGAACTCGGCAGCAATGATCTGGGCGATCATGCCGCCCATGGAGGCGCCAATCACATGCGCTTTGTCAATCTCCAGCGCATCCATGACGTTAATCACGTCCCCGGCCATATCGCCGAGTTGGTAGGTGGTTGAGACCCCCAGTCCAATCTGATATTTCAGCAGCTGCCACCAGAGCACGGGGTTATCCTCCGCGGGGTATTTAATGGAATTACCGGTGTCTCTATTGTCAATCAGCACGACTCGGTAGCCAGCAGCGATGATGCCGAGAACAAAGTCGTCCCCCCAGAGCGTGTGTGAGGCGCCCAGGCCCATCACTAAAACAGCCGTCTCGGCATCCACAGGGCCAATCACTCGATAGGCAATCTTGACGCCATCGGTAGACACACTGGCCATGGGCTGCGCATCCATGTAGCTGCGCGAGTATTCACTCTGGGCCAGGCAGGCATAGCCGGCCAGCAGTGACATCAGTAACAGACGCTTTAGTCCGGGGAAAGAGTGGGTATTCATCATATGGGCTCCATTGCCAGGTTAAGGTAAGTGGCAGCTTTAATCCGCCGCACAGCCTTGATGTTAAGTGCCCCATTAAACCCTGTTTTTTCGAGTCTCTGCAATCGGGCCTTCCAGTCTGACCCGGGTGTAGCGGCGCTGGCAGCCTTGCTAAGGCCGGTGCCCGGCAGCCGTTATCTGGTCCCGTGGCACCTTTGCAGGTTATGATCCGGGTAAGCATCCATGCGGGAATGACTATGCCACTACCCATGCCAGCGAAAGGGACACCCTGGAACACCTTGCAGCCGGATATGATTGCCCGGGGCCAGGGTGACGCCAAATGGCGGGAAGGCAAGACCGCCGTTTATATTTTCAACGCTGGTGAAGACGTCGCTCGCGTTCAGAAGGAAGCTTACACACTGTATATGTCCGAAAACGGCCTGGGCCCGGCGGCGTTTCCGTCACTCATGCAGATGGAGCGCGATGTGGTCGACATGGGCCTTTGGTTGCTGCACGGCCCTGAAGGATCCACGGGCAATATTACCTCTGGCGGCACAGATTCGATTACCATGGCGGTGAAAGCCGCCCGGGATTATGCCTTTGCCAGTAAAACCATCTCGGGCCAGCCAAATCTGGTTATCCCTTACTCCGCTCACCCGGCTTTTGACAAGGCCTGCATGATGATGTCGCTGGAGTTGCGGCGGATTCCCGTGGGTGATGATCTGTTGGCCGATATTGCAGCCATGTCAGCGGCCATTGATGACAATACCGTGATGCTGGTGGGTTCGGCGCCGAGTTTCCCCTATGGGCTGATTGACCCGATCATTGAACTGGGTCAATTAGCCGAAGAAAAAGACCTGTGGCTTCATGTGGATGCCTGTGTGGGTGGTTATATCGCGCCGTTTGTGCGCATGAGTGGGACGGATATAGCCGACTTTGACTTTTCTGTTGCCGGTGTCCAATCCATGTCGGCCGATCTGCACAAGTATGGTTACTGCGCCAAAGGGGCCTCCACGGTGCTGTTTCGAAACGAGGCACTACAGCAGCATATGATCTTTGACTGCAAGGACTGGCCCAGTGGCCGCATGATTACGCCTACCTTAGCCGGCACACGCCCTGGCGGTGCTATCTCGGCGGCCTGGGCGGTGATGAATTATCTGGGCGTCGAGGGCTATCGACACAAACAGGGCCAGGTCACCCAGGCCCGTGAACTGATAGAGGCAGGTGCAGCCAAGCTGGGTTTTACCGTGCTGGGTGAACCCCTGCTTGGCATTACTACCCTGGCTCATCCAGATGTTGATGTGTTTGCGGTTTACCGGCGCATGTTCAAGCGGGGTTGGATTACCAGCCTGACAACCGAGCCAAAGGCGCTGCATCTGATGCTGTCGCCGTTTCACCTTGAGGTGACCGATGTCTACCTGGCAGACTTGAAGGCCAGCCTGGATGAGGTTCTGTCCGGGGATACCCGTACCCTGGGTGAAGCGCGATACAGCTGAGGTTGTCTGAAGGCTCTAGGCGTCGTTGAACCCGACGAAAGAGGCGACTTCCTGCACGGGGCGACGCCTCGATACCACAGCATTGGCAGGAAATTCTTCATCCGGGTAGCCCATGGCGACGCAGATCATGATCACCTGGTCATCCGGGATCCCGGCATGCTCACGTACCACCGGCGACTGCATGATGCCCTGGCTGTTGACCACAGCACCCAGACCCCGGGACCAGGCAGCCTGAACCAGGCCGGTGACGATAGCGCCGCAATCAAACTGAGCAATATCACCGTCTTCGAGTTGCTTGTCGTAGGTGACGACGATGCACAATGGCGCATCAAACTGCCTGAAACCACGCAGCACCCAGTCCTGGCGCCGTTCGGCATCATGCCGCTCAATACCCATGGCTTCGAATAACTGTACGGCTATTTCAATCTGCCTTTGCCGGTGCACGCCCTCATAAGCACCATGAGCGCGTATCTCTCTGGACGGCTTGACCCCGGCCAGGTTGCGTTCAGTATTGCCTTTCCTTATTTTTTCCAGTGGTTCGCCAGTAACCACGAACAAGTGCCAGGGCTGAGTGTTCATGGAGGACGGTACCCTTAGGGCCAGCGATACGACCTCTTCGATGATTTCCTTTGGCACCGGGTCGGGTTTGTAACCCCGGATGCTGCGCCTGCTCTGGACCACTTCCTCAAAATTCACTGAATCAATCTCCCTTTCATTGTAGTCTGGTTTCTGCGTAGGTTACGCTAACTCAGGTGGTCAAGGCAAAATCCAGTTTTCCAGTCGACTCGGCTGGTAGTACAATCAGGATGGCCAGCTTGATAGTCCTTAGCGGGACCTGAAGTTTATTTTTCGGCAGTACTACTAACGGCATTCAGGCTGTGGCATGGTTTGGCCAGGACAGATTCAGGGTCCAGTAATTAAAGAGTGCCTGCGCCGATGATCGTGCCCATAGGCATAATTGAAAACGGGTTAAACGGGTTAAACGGGTTAAACGGGTTAAACGGGTTAAACGGGTAAGGAGGAGCAATGCTGCGCAATAAAAAGAAGAAAGAAAACCCGTACCTGCAGGAAAATTATGCGCCGGTCACGGAACAGATCGACGAAACTAACCTGGAAGTTATCGGTCAGATCCCGCAGGACCTGTCAGGCCTGTTTGTTCGTAATGGTCCCAATCCCATGAACAGTCCTAAACCGGCAAAGTACCACTGGTTTTCCGGACAGGGCATGTTGCATGGTGTTCGCCTGGATTCAGGCAATGCGCTGTGGTATCGAAACAGGTCGGTCTCTGCCAATGGCAACAGCCCCAACACGCATGTCATCTCGCATGCCGGTAAGATCTACGCCATCGTTGAATCAGGCGGCGTGCCGGTTGAGATTGATGCAGAACTCGGCTCGCTCAGTGATGCGCCATTTCAGGGAACCTTGAAGAGGGGATTTACCGCCCATAGCAAGCTGGATGCGGCCACCGGCGAGCTGCATGGCATCTGTTACGATTTTGCCAGAGGTTATTGTTTGCAGCACATTGTTGTCGGTAAGGATGACCGGGTCAGGCAGACCCAGGTCATCGATCTGCCCGGCAGGCCCATGGTGCATGACTGCGCCATTACCGAAAACTACGTGTTGATTCTTGATCTGTCTATCACCTTCAACTGGGTTCGGCTTGTGCGCGGCTATTTCCCCATGGCCTGGAACGATAAGCATCAGGCGAGAATTGGCCTACTCAACCGGAAAAATACCTCAGCAGAGATCAAGTGGTTTGATATCGACCCCTGCTTTATTTTTCATCCGTTCAATGCCTTTGAGGATGCAGCGGGTAACGTGGTGTTTGACGCCATGCGCTACCAGAGAATTTTTGATCAGGACTGGAATGGGCCTTTTACCGAATCGCCGCCATTATTAACCCGCTGGCAGCTGGATA
This sequence comes from Gammaproteobacteria bacterium, assembly GCA_012960535.1. GTDB lineage: Bacteria > Pseudomonadota > Gammaproteobacteria > Pseudomonadales > Azotimanducaceae > UBA9926. The sequence goes on along the minus strand of DUBB01000009.1, from coordinate 112,863 downwards.
TCTCAAAAGGTACAGCGGCTGAGCAACAGCTTGATGATAGACCGGCCGAGTTTCCGCGTATTCATCCTAGTCTGGAAGGTCGGGAGCACCGCTTTGGTTACGCTCTGGGCCTTGGTAAAAGCTCGGTGAAGCCGGAGTTCAGCTCAATCATCAAATACGATTTCACGCAGAACAGTTCTGAGGTTCATGAGCTTGGCGCCGATAAAATGGGTGCAGAGCCTGTATTCGTACCGGTAGAGCAGGCTGAAAGTGAGGACCAGGGCTATCTGTTGTCTTACGTTTTTGATCGTCGGGACAATAAAAGCAGTCTGCTGATTGTTAATGCCCAGGACATGGCCGCAGGCGCAGTAGCAGAAATCAAGCTGCCTCAGCGTGTTCCGTTCGGCTTCCATGGCAGTTGGGTGCCGTCGTGCTGAAAGTGAATCTGCAGGCGCTTAGGCGGTGGTGGGCATTTGCGAGAGCATAGATGGAGATGAGTAAAATGAGTGACCTCGGCTGGCCTTTCGTTACCGGTAAAAACACCTATATTGAACGTGCTGATGGCATCTACCTTTATGATGCCAGCGGTAGACGGATTATGGACGCCGCTGGCGGTGCTATTGTGGTTAATATTGGCCATGGTCGACAGCGTGTCGCTGATGCCGTGGCTCGAGCCACCCTGGATTACAGCTATGTTGTGCCGCCCTGGCTAACACCCTCGCGAGAGGCCATGCTCAAGGTGTTGCAGCAGCACTGGTTGCCTGACTATTTGACCCGTGTCCATGTCACCTCGGGTGGAACCGAAGCCAATGAAGCTGCCATGAAAATGGCGCTGCAATATCAACAGGCGATCGGTGAAAGTGGCCGTACCCGAATAATCGGCAGGTCAATCAGTTATCACGGCACGACTTTAGCGACAGCGTCCATCAGTGGCCATCCAGCCAGGAAAAAAGGCCTTGAAAGTGCCTTACCTGGCTATCTTGAAGTGGCGGCGCCGTACCCTTTGCGTTGCCCGCTGGGAGCACATCATGAGGACACAGGTGCGTTCTACGCTGACCAGTTGAGACTGTTGATTGAACAGGAAGGTCCAGATACGATTGCCGCTTTTCTGGCTGAGCCGATTACCGGTTCATCCGGCGGTGCAATCGTACCACCGGATGACTACTGGCCGCGCGCGCGTGAAATCTGTGATGAGTATGGTGTCGTTCTCATTCTTGATGAGGTGATGACCGGTTTCGGTCGAACCGGGGAAAAGTTCGGTTTTCAGCACTGGCCGGTGCAGCCCGACATCCTGGTTAGCGGTAAGGGCCTGGCAGGCGGTTATGCACCCTTGGGCGGCGTCTTTGCTACCGAAAAAATCGGCGCCGCTATTCAAAATGCAGGATTCCCGGTCATGTTTAATACCTTTGGAGCTCATCCGGCTGCCTGTGCTGCTGCAGCCGAAGTCTTGCAGATAATGGTTGAGGAAGACCATGTGAACCGGGTAGCAACATTGGGTAAATATCTACAGGCAAGCCTTAATAATGCCTTCTCTAACCACCCGCATGTTGCCGAAGTGCGCGGTCGAGGCTTGCTGGCGGCAATTGAGATTGTTCGTGACAGAGATGATTTAACGCCCTATCCCATTGACGATGCGGTCACTAACAAAGTGGTAGGCAGGGGTATGGAAAGAGGCGTATTTTATTATGGTGGCGGAACCGGTGATGTCAGGGATGTGGTCTGTATGGGGCCACCTTTTATTATTTCTGAAAATGAAATAGACCAGATGGTGGAAACCCTCTTGGCAGCGGTAGATGACGTGCTGGGCTGAGATCGTCCTTGAGCCGATTTAACGCACCGGTTTGGCTAACCATTGGCTGTGGTCGTACTCGCAATCTGATGCGCGTTTAATTAAGCGGGACCGACACAACAGATAAAATGATGGCTGAGATTGAAAAAATGCGCTTGCGCAGTACAGGGGAGCCATCGTTTTGTTGCTGGCACAGAAATTTTTACCCGGTCAGGGATCCAATACGCTGTTTGGTGAAGGGTTCCCAGTTGATTCAGCAGATGAGGCCTGCCGACAAAAAATTTCTTGATTGCTTGACAACTGAGGACCGCAGTCTAGTATATGAACTGAATTGTTGGCGGTTTGTTAGCTGGCAAGTGGGCTAACTGCAGTGGCAAGTGGTGTAGTCAGAGGGGGTTTTAAGGGGATGGTGCGTTTGGGGAAGCCATGCACATCGCAGTTGGTTTGGGGAATATTCCGAGTCCAAAGCAAGATGTCCTTTTAGGCAGAACAATTCGTTCACCCTATAATAAAAAAAAATAGTTGGTTAACGAGTTTTGTTAAATTTACCAAGGAGTAAGCTTTGAATAATCAAATGAAAACTTTATTAATTGCATCTGTGATGATGATAGGCCTTCCTGCAGCTTTTGCTGAAGACGAGGCCTTGGAAGAAGTGGTGGTCACAGGTAGTTATCTTAAGCGAGATGCTTCAGATTCGCCGTCGCCATTATCGGTGGTGACTGCAGCGGATATTGAAGATCTTGGCGCAAGTGATGTGTCGGAGATTGTCCAAGCCATGCCTTGGTCATCGGGCAGTCAATCGCGCGCGGCGACCTTCCAGGGAGAAGGCGCGGATGGGCGTAACTCAATTAATTTGCGGAACCTTGGTCATGGTGCAACATTGCCATTGGTCAATGGTAAACGGCAGGTGGCATCCTGGTATAATGGCAGGGGCAACGCATCGGTCAACGTTAATGGCTTGATTCCCAATATTGCCCTTGAACGTATAGAAATTGTTAAAGATGGAGCCTCAGCGCTTTATGGCTCTGATGCGATTGCCGGCGTGGTTAACTTTATCACTAAGAAGAATTTCGAAGGGTTTGATATGTCCTACCAGTTCACAACGGACAGGCTAAGCGGTGAGGGAGATGCTCATCAGGTCGGCGTGTTATGGGGTGTTCAGGGCGACCGAGGCGGCATTGTCGTGTCGGCATCAAACCTGAACCGGGACGAGATCAATATTGATGATAATTACCAACGTTATGGTGGAACCACCTTATCGTCAACAGGACAACCTGGCCGATTGTTACCTATAGGAGATCCCGTGATCTGGGCAGCTCACGGCCTGAATCCCGGAGAAGTGGTGGGTAATGCAAATCCGCCGCGAGATGCTATGGGCCTTTCCTATGGCCAGGCAGATGTCAACTGTGAAGATGCTGCGGCCTTGGAAAGGGGCGGAGCGCTGGGGAATCTGTTTAATCGCTGTGTCTATGACTATGGTTCATTCTTTTCTATCCAGGCCGAAGAGTCGCTTAGAAAAATGCATGTCGATGGCCACTATGATTTCACGGAAAACGTAGAAATGTATTTTCAGTTTGCAGCAAACTATTCAGAGTTTGACAGGTTGAACTCCCTGAACCCTAATGCGCCGGCACTCACTGTTCCGTTTGAAGTGGAATATATCGATGCAGACGGGAACATCGCTACGGCGCAGAACCCAGGCAGCATAGAAGACGCTTTTCGTCGTGGCATCGAACCTATTCGATATGCAAACCTCACTCGTATGATTGGTGGTACCCAGTTCACGGCGGACAGGTTTGGCGAGCAATATCGTCCTGTTCATACCTTTACGAATTCTAGCCGGTCGGACCAGCGTTTTGTATTAGGTGCGCTCTCCGAGTTCAAGCTCGCCGACAGAGATTGGACAATAGACACGTCCTATACTGCGAGTCAGCACAATTCAGCAGTCACCCAGGTTCAGGATACTTTATCCGGAAATATGCACATGGCGATAAACGGCCTGGGCGGCCCTGAGTGTGATCCACTCACCGGTACGCCGGGTGAAGGTAATGCCGCTTATGCTGCTTCAGGAGGCCAGTTCGCTGCTGGAGGCTGTTATTTCTTCAACGTTTTTGGTAATACGATGTTTGATCGTGATGGCAACCTGGGTCAGGATGACCTGACGTTGGTGAATCCCGTTGAACTGTATCAGTGGCTTCTGGGAAGGGTGACTTCTGATACAGATTTTCGTCAGCGTGTGATTGATGTAATTCTGTCAGGGAATCTTTTTGAAACTGCATCCGGGCCTGTAGGTCTGGCGATTGGCTTCCAACGTCGTCGAGATACCGGGTCGGTATTATTAGACGCCGCGACCAATACCAATAATTTGGACTTCGTGTATGGCGCCAATGACTGGAACGGTGGTCTGACAACCACAGCCATATTTGGTGAGATTGGCATACCGGTAGGGGATTCGCTGGATATCAATATTGCGGTTCGGTACGAGGATTTTGATGAAATAGGTGTCGATACAACAGATCCAAAGATTACTGTTTTATGGAGACCGTCTGATTCATTGTCCTTGCGCGCCTCAGCGGGTAGTTCGTTCAGGGTTCCTTCATTGCAGCAATCATTCGGAACCATTACGACGGTAGCAAACCAGGCAGACTGGAGTGGAACCACTTACAAGCCATCACTGTCCGTGGGTAATCCTGAGTTGACACCTGAAAGTGCAGATAACGTGAACATCGGCGTTTCATGGGTGCCTCAAGATGGTTTGATGGAAGGGTTCCAGATCGATTTGGACTACTATGACTACGAATATACAGACATTATTACCCGTGAATCCTCTTCAAACTTGTTGCGGGACGACATTGCAGGTCTGGATGCTTATATAGCGGCTAACCCCGGCGCTGATTATGTTGCTGCGATGAATGCAGGGGCAGGTAATCCGGCTCAGGTCATCAGAAACGCGCAAGCAATTCTACTGCGCATTTTGCCCGAATTTGCCAATGCTAATGGTGCCAATATCAGTGGCATGGATCTTAATTCATCCTACAGTTTTGATACTGACGCCGGTAGCTGGAGAATTGGTCTACAGGCTGCTTGGATTAAGGAGTATGAGGTCCAGGTCGGCGCTACCACCTATGATGGCGTTGGTAGCTATAACAGTACCAATCCAGTTGCTCGACCATTGCCTGAATTCAAAGTCAATGCAACACTGTCGTGGAATATGGGGCCGCATCGGGCATTTATGATTGCCAAGCATGTAGATGAGATTGAAAGCGATGTTCCTTTTGGTACCCGATACTTTTTTGGTGCGGTCGCCTCAATGGCAGGGAATCCACATGTAAACGCGAAGCTTACTGGCGATACGGTGATAGAAAGTATGACCACGGTCGATGTTCAGTACACCTATAACTTTGGTGAAGCGAAGTACCTGTCTGATAGTGCTGTGTCGGTGGGTATTATGAACGTTTTTGATGAGGAAGCGCCCTATATTGCAAATGTTACCGGCTATGACGGAACCATGCATGATGGTCGTGGCATGATGTATTTTGTCCGCTTCGGTGGTAGCTTATAATCCTGGTTAGTAATTGCTAAGGAAATAAAAAACCCAGCTTAGGCTGGGTTTTTTTTGCCTTTTGTCTTACTCAGGACATGAATCACCGGGCTGTTAGCGAGCCGCTATTTGCCAAGGCAATTTATCCGATTCGTTCAACCTGGGTTGAAACACCTCCTTCATTTTTTAGAATCTGGTAACAGAAATCCAGCATAGGCTGGGTTTCTGTTGTTGGGCCTAACCAAACTGGGTTGCTGTCTGTGGACCTGCTATTTGCCCAGGCAATTTATCTGATTCTTTCAACCCGGGTTGAGGTGCCTTTTTCATTTCTTAGAATGTAGCCACCGATGAAACCACTCTTGATAGTCACCTTATCATCTTGTCGAATCGGTAGGTTACGGGGTGAAGTCTGCAGCCAGATCTGGTCATTATCCAGCAGGAATACCATTTTCTTCCGGTCCTTATCGATCACTTCTTTAATCGTTGCAGTAATTTCTACGGTTTCTCGGTCAAACATGCGCTTGGTCTTACGCAATAGGTTTTTGGTAAAGGATGGCTTCTTCTTTTTATCGGTCTTGGCAACAGCAGGGGCCTTGGTCACGGCTGGTGCGCTTGGCGACTGTGCGGTGACCGGCACGCCTTCACTGCTGGAAATTGGCGGTTTTTCTGGAGTCGCTGACTGCTGAGCGGGGGTAACCGGTGCTGCAGTTTGTGTTGTCTGCGGGCCGTCAGTCGATGGTGCTTGCTGCTTAGGGTTTTCCGGGGCAATGGGAAACAGACGATCAAAGCAGGCTAACCGGTCGTTTCTGTCTTTAATGCTTGAGCAATCAGGTCCATCATCTGCATAAGCCGGGCTAGTCAGCAGCAATAGGATGAACAATACATATTTCATAAAACTTCTCCAATACAGTTATAGGCGAGTCTACCTAAGGAACCCCGGGTAAGTAAGGGAAACCTTCATATTCTGTTGCCTGTCTGAATATAAACGAAAAAATTAGTCACCCTGGAGCATTTGTACCTGGTCCAGTTTTGTTTAAATTGAATGACAAAGCCGATGGTCACGCTGGCTTAAGTAGGATTGTGAAGCGTTGCTTCTGTCATGCAAGGGCGCAAGGTACGCAACCAAAAGCGGGTTATGAAGGTGTCAGCAATCGCAGCGTGTTGCCGGTTTGCGGCAGTCCCAGTACACTCAATGATGGCAAGATTGAAATAAGTGGCACAAATGGAAATGGAGCTAGCTCATGATTGATAAGTCCAAACCGTTTAACCTGAATTCTGATGAATTTAATAGCAATAAGTTCGCATTTTACGAACAGATTCGAGAGGACCTTCCGGTTCATCAAGCGAAGGTGAGTATCATCAAGGTGTTCACCATAGCGCGTTATGAAGATTGCACGGCAATTCTCAAAGATCCTCGCGTGCTGCGCAATCGATCGACTATTACCGGTGGCAGTCGGTTTCCGTTTCCCATGCCGAAGGCCATCAAACCAATAGCTGAAAGTATGATTGTAGAGGATGATCCGAATCACCGGCGTCTGCGTGAACTGGTCCGGCGTGCCTTCAGGCCCCAGGCGATTGAAGTGCTGGAAACCAAAATAGATCAGTATTCGAACGAATTACTGGACGGGCTCTCCTTAAAAAAAGAATTTGACCTGCAGAGTAATTACGCCCTGGCCATCCCAATGCGTATGATCGCCGATATGATGGGGCTTTCCCGGGAGGCGATTCCTCAGTTTAAAGAGATGTTCAGCATCCTGACCAAAGGTTTTGGTGGTTGGCGCATACTCCGTACCCTGTTCTGGGATATGCCGGATACGGTGCGATTTGTGCGTGAGCTGATCCGGAAAAAACGTGATAATCCGGGTGATGACATTCTCACTGGCCTGATCGAGGCTGATGCGGAGGGTGATCGTTTGACCGAAGATGAAATTGTAGCCATGGTCTTCCTGCTCATTGTTGGCGGCTATGAAACCACAGTGCATCTGATTACCAATGGTGTTTTGACGTTGCTGGAAAACCCAGAGCAGTTACTGCGCCTGCGAGATAATCCCGAACTTATTAATTCGGCTGTTGAGGAAATCCTCCGGCACAGAGGACCGGTGCAATCTACTAAGCCGGGATACGCTGCTGAAGACATTCAGTTGCACGGGGTAACGATTCCCAAGGGTAAGCCGATCATGCCGCTTTTTGGCGCCGCGAATCATGATCCCAGGGCGTTCGACAATCCTCAGATTTTCGATATTGGTCGCACGCCAAATCGTCATTTAGGCTTCGGCCATGGCACCCACTTTTGTCTGGGTGCGCATCTGGCTCGAGCAGAAGCCAGGTTTGGTATATTGAATCTGTTACAGCGGTTTCCCAACCTGCAACTAGCCGGGGACCCTGCATCGCTCAAGCTGCAGAATATGCCAGGTTGGCACCGCTACGATGGCCTGCCAGTCAAGATCTGAATATCGATCCATGCAAGCAACCAAAGCACAGTAAGGCGTCTGCTAATCAAGGCTACCGCTGAAGTTATTACTATCGGCGCGGATAGGGTTGGTCTAACGCTGGTGATTGACCTGGCTCAGCGAGGTGGTACGGTCAATGTGCTGTGCTGCAGGTTGAATAGCTGCCCTGGTGCTGACTGTGTGAGGTAAAGTAAAGCATCTGATGGCCACGCGCTCGACATTCATGATTTCTTAGTTACACTTTGATTGTATGGATTAACTATTCTGGAAAAATAGAGCAGGAGAAAAACGATGAAATTAGGACTGGGCGTTGGCCCCATGGGGGCCCCTGGTGGTGAGCGAATCATTGAGCTTGCCCAGGCAGCAGAAAATCTCGGCTACGATACGATCTGGTGCCCTGAGATATACGGCATGGATTGTTTCACGCCGCTGGCCTGGATTGGTGCACATACCTCCCGGATCAATCTGGGAACCTCCATTATGCAGATTTCTGCGCGTAGCCCGGCCAGTGCAGCCATGCATGCCGTTGCTATGGATTACCTGTCCAATGGTCGGTTGATTCTGGGCATTGGTGTGTCCGGCCCCCAGGTTGTCGAGGGCTGGTATGGGCAGGCTTACCCAAAACCACTGGCGCGGACCCGGGAGTGGATGCAGATATTTCGCAAGATCATTGCAAGGCAGGAGCCGGTATCTTTTGACGGTAAACACTATCAGCTGCCGCTGGATGGGGGCACTGGACTGGGTAAGCCTTTGAAATTGATGCAGCACCCGCTGCGTGATCATATTCCTGTTTATCTCGGTGCTGAAGGGCCCAAAAATGTCGCCATGTCAGCTGAGATCTGTGATGGCTGGATCCCCATGTTTTTATCGCCCTACCGGATGCATGAGCAGTACGCGGACGCCATGAAAATTAAATCTGCTGACTTTGAAATCGCAGCAGCAGTACCCGTCGTGATTAACGATGATGTTGATAAAGCCAGAGCGGCGATTAAACAGAATGTTGGTTTTTATGTCGGCGGCATGGGCGCTAAAACTTTTAATGTGCATAAGGATCATGTTGGCCGAATGGGCTTTGCCGATGCGGCGGATGAAATACAGAACCTGTTCATGTCGGGTAAGCGCGATGAGGCCTTTGCGGCTGTGCCCGATCAGTTGGTTGATGAAATTGCGCTTTGTGGCCCTAAAGCGCGTATTCGAGAGCGCCTGCAGGGCTGGAAAGACTCGCCGGTAACGCAGCTTAATGTGGGTGCATCGGACCTGGATACATTACAGTTTTTTGCTGAGGAATTGCTTTAAATCCGTGAGCGCTAAGCAAGAAGGGTAGGTTGGCCTAGCGGCAATCCTGGCCAGTCAATTGGGCTTCGAGTCGGTTTGAGTTTAAGCGTTGATACGAACTGGCATTTTAGTAAAGCCACGTACGGCATTGGAGTAGGTTCGTTCTGGCGTTCCTACTACCTCGATCTGTAAGTCTCTTGACAGAATTTCTTCCCACAGGATGCGCAGTTGTAATTCTGCCAGGCGATTGCCAACGCAGCGATGAATGCCAAATCCAAACGAGAGATGATGCCGAGGCCTGGCTCGATCAATAATAAAACGGTCAGCTTCGGGGATGACGGATTCATCCCGGTTACCCGAGAAATACCACATCATTACCTTCTCTCCTTCAGGGATTTCCTGACCACCTAGTTTGACCGGCCGGGTGGTGGTTCTGCGCATGCCGGTAAGCGGTGTTTGCCAGCGAATAATCTCTGGTACCAATTGTGCAACTAATGCAGGGTTAGCCCTTAATTTCCGCATTTCATCTGGATGCTGATTAAGGGCCAGCAGTCCGCCCGATATGGAATTCCGGGTGGTATCGTTACCGCCAATAATCAGCAGAATTAAGGTTCCCATGAATTCCTGGGCATCCATGTTAATCATTTCCGAATGAGCCATCATCGAAATGAGATCATTTTTGACTGGTTTTTTGGCACGCTCTTGAAGCAGACCGGTGAAAGTGTCCAGACAATCCTTTAATTCGGCCAGTCGTTTGGTCTCGGTATCAATGGGCCCTCCTGAGGAAAGGTCCATAGTGCCCACTTCAGACCACCAGGTCAGCTTGCGCCGCTGCTCAAAGGGGAAGTCGAATAATGTTGCCAGCATCTGAGTGGTTAGTTCGATGGAAACGCTGTCAACCCAGTCAAAAGTTTCGTTACGAGGCAGGCTATCGAGTATGTTTATGACTCGCTGGCGAATAGTATCTTGAAGGTTGGCAAGATTAGCAGGTGCGACCATGGGCGTGATAATTTTGCGTCTTTCGTCATGCAGCGGCGGGTCCATGTTGATAAAGTTAACGCGCTCGATTCCTGCTTCAAAATCGATAATCTGTATACCCCGTTTCTGCGAGGAGAAATCCTGATGGTTTTTGTCCACCGACATGATGTCGTCAAAACGAGTTACCGACCAGAAAGGGCCGTAGCGACTGCTCGGGCAATAGTGGACGGGGGCTTCCTGTCGTAGGCGTTTAAAGTAAATGCCAACGGTATCGTTTTGAAAAAGCTCGGGCTGACTGACGTCGATTTGTTCTAACGGGATGTCGGCAATTCGGTCTTGATCATCTATGATACTCATACGGGGCGCTCTCCTTGAACTGTAACGCGATGCATTTCACGGTCTAAATCTGCGTAGTCATGTACAGCATAGTGCATCACGCAACGGTTATCCCACATGACAATATCTCCAGCTGACCAGCTATGACGCATGGTCAGGTCGGGTCTGGAGGCATGCGCTATCAGATATTTCAGCAGGGGCTTGCTTTCCGCAACGCTCATGCCTTCAAAGTGTTTAGTGAAACCACCGTTCACATAGAGTGCTTTGCGACCGGTTTGTGGGTGGGTGCGGATAACAGGATGTATAGATTCGAGGTTATAACTATTGTGGACGGCGGAAAGTGGCAATAGCATTTCTCTCATAGCCGGGGACAATTGCTCCAGCGCCTCATACTGGTTAGCCCACATGGTATCCCCACCAAAGGCAGGCACTTGAATGGCCTGTAGGATGGAGATAGAGGGTGGATTCTCCTCACAGCTGACATCCGAATGCCAGACTTGAGTGACATTTTTCTTTTTACCGCGATTGTTTAGCCACAACACTTCGGGATGACCCTCAACACCCTTAGCTACTGGGTGCGTATGCAGCGTACCGAATTTTTGGCCCAGGGCGATATGGTCGTCGATTGGCAAGGACTGGCACTTAAAAACGAGGACCTGATGCTCCCACAGTGCGTTTGCTATCTGCTCAAAATCAGCAGTGCTCAGCTTACTCAGGCTGAAATCCGAAATGCTCGCCCCTAACGACCCACTGAGCTTTTTAATCTTGAGTTTTTGCATTTTTGGAGCTTTCATTTTTAAGGTGCAGTATTTGAAATTATCTTGTTGATTCCTTCAAGAACCATTGCTTTAAGTGTTCTGGTACTGTGGCGGCGATGTACGGGTCTGGTGCTACCAATTGTTGTCCAACTGCCGAGGGTCAGCGTTAAAACCTGAAAGCTTGCAGCCTCGCACGCCTGGTGCGACCAGTTGGGTTGGATTTCACCGATCAATTTATAATACTGTTTGACCAGTCCCTGGGACCAGTTTCCCCGCAGGTTCTGGAAACCCGGATTTCTTCCCCAGAAAGCTGAGGATTCGAAGTAGTACATGTCTTGGGTTTTGCTGATCCAATCCAGATGCGTCGCGGCGATCGCTACTAATTTGGTTTTGGGGTCAGAATATTCTTTGGCTATTTTTTTATCGATTATCGCCTGAAGTCGCTCAACGCCGACTGAAAAAAAAGCAAGTAGGAGTTCTTCCTTGGTAGGGAAGTAGTGGCGTACTGCACTTTGGGTTACGTTTGCGCGCCTCGCGATTGCTTCCTGCGATGCTCCAGCAAGACCCTCTGAGACGACTATCTCGTAAGTTGCATCAAGGATGGCTTGCAGGCTTCTTTTTCCCTTTGGATATCGCGCCCGCGATAGAAAGCTGTTTTCTTCTACTTGGGTTGGTGCATCTGACATGGGTTGTCTTAGCTTCTTCAGGTTTTGGTTCATTGTAATGGCTAGTTCATTGAAATCAACAAAAACAACGTAATCAGGTTGTTTTTATATATTTGTTTGATCTATGATCAACGCTCCATTTTTGCTAAATCAGGTGTTGGCTTGGAATTTAATGACAATAATGCACTAGAACTCGATATTGCCCTTGAGCTCAGTAATGAACTTGAGGCCGTTAATGCAGATGCAGAAGTCAATTGTCGCGTTAATAAACGGGCAATTGACCTGATGCGATCCAGGGGGCTTCTGGCCATGACGATTCCCGCGATCTATGGCGGGGCAGAACTCGATGTTCTGGATAATTTAAAGGTGATCGAACAACTGTCCTATGCAGACAGTGCCATTGGCTGGAGTGCGATGATCTATTCCAAAACCGCGCATCTGGGCGCGGCGATGCCTGAGCGGTGGGCGCGGCAGGTGTATAGTCACCAGGGTGAGGGTGAGGGTGAAATGGCTAGTTGCCCTATTACTGCTGCAGCGGCGGCCCCCACTGGCAGAGGTCAAAAGGTTGATGGCGGCATCATCGTTTCAGGTCGCTGGGCCTGGGGGTCGGGAGCCTACCATGCCGACTGGATCGCGGGTGGGACCTTGGTGGAGGATAATGGTGAAATTGTCAGGTTAGCCAATGGGCAGCCAGCGGTGCACTTGATTTTTTTCAAGCGGGAAGAGGTTTTATTACACGATAATTGGGATCCATCGGGTTTGCGTGGGACAGGTAGTGGTGACTTTGAGGTGACCGAGGTATTTGTCCCGGAAGGACGGTGGATGATTCTGGATGGAACCTCGAGGATGATCGATACACCGCTCTATAGATTCCCGGCCTTGAGTTATTTCGCTGCGGCGGTGGCATCAGTACCACTGGGAATTGCAAGGCGCGCCTTGGATGATTTTCAGGTGCTGGTCTCTGCTAATGGAAAAACAGGTAAATCTAGCAAAACTGGCAATTTAATAGTTCAGTTCGAGTTCGGCCAAGCAGAGGCGCTGGTGGGTAGTGCAAGGCATGTACTCTGGGGCAGTACTGGAGAAATGTGGAAAAAAATTATCTGCGGAACAGATGTCTTGATAGAAGATAAACGCCAATTACGACTCGCTGCAGTGCAAGCAACGCAGATGTGTGCACAGGCTGTAGCAATGCTTTACAGTGCGGCCGGGGGCGCGGCATTACAGGGACACTGCTCCATGCAGAAGCATTTCAGGGACATTAATGCGGCGACCCAGCATCGCCAGGTCGGTCGAGAATTTTATCGATTGGCAGGGGGCGCTCGTCTGGATGGGGAATCCGCTGGGCTGTTATAGGGCTGGCGCCGGTAAAGCCGCTAAAACGAAAATTGTTTGGTGCTAAGTCCCTTTATCCCTTTAGTTGATCCGGATTTCTTTGTGAGTTGCGGCTCGTCCTGTTCCGGATAAATAAGCTTTGGCATGACTCAAACCTGCTTTTGCCCATAAGGGATCTATAGGTTGACCATAATGCTTTTAACTCAAAACCACCGTATTTTCTAAGTGATTGAAGCATGGTTTTTACGAGAGGTGGCGAGTAAGTGTCCAACACGGTTTTACGAGCAAAAAATTTTAACAAGCAAAAAAAAACGGCACACCCTGAAAGGTGCGCCGTTTTTGCCTTATTGGAGCGGGAAACCAGGTTCGAACTGGCGACCTGTACCTTGGCAAGGTACCGCTCTACCAACTGAGCTATTCCCGCTTTTGCAGTTAGATATTATCACCTGATCAGGATGACTTGAACCTGTGCTCAAGAATTTCGTCCATTTTTTGGTGATGGCGTCCCCTGGGGGTTTCGAACCCCCGTTGCCAGGATGAAAACCTGGAGTCCTAGGCCTCTAGACGAAGGGGACTTAACACAACTGACGGCGCGAATAATATTGATCTTGGAGGCAACCGTCAAGCCCGTTTGCGCCGGATTAGCCGAATACCTCGCGCAGGGGCATTTTTTTACTAATAGATGATTACACTGCGAATACTTTTACCCTCGTGCATATAGTCAAAGGCTTGGTTTATGCCATCAAGTGGTAGCGTATAGGTGATAAATTCATCGAGCTTGATTTCCCCGTTCATATACTGGTCTACCATGCCTGGTAGCTGGCTTCGTCCTTTTACGCCGCCAAAGGCAGTGCCGCGCCAGACGCGGCCTGTGACCAGTTGAAAAGGCCGGGTGCTTATTTCCTGACCTGCTCCGGCAACGCCAATTATAATAGATTCGCCCCAGCCCTTGTGACAACACTCCAGCGCTGCCCGCATGAGGTTTACGTTACCGACGCACTCAAAAGAGTAGTCTACGCCACCATCGGTCATATCGACCAGAACGTCCTGGATGGGATCGCTGTAATCGCCGGGGTTGACGAAATCAGTGGCCCCTAACAACTTAGCCATTTCAAATTTGCTTGGATTGGTATCAACTGCAATAATTCTGCCGGCTTTAGCCATGACGGCACCTTGAACCACGCTGAGTCCGATACCACCCAATCCGAAAATAGCGACTGTGTCGCCGGCACTTACTTTCGCTGTATTGAGTACAGCGCCAATGCCGGTGGTAACACCACAGCCCAGCAGGCAGACCTTGTCCAGGGGCGCTGCCTGGCTTATTTTAGCGAGAGAGACTTCGGCGATGATTGAGTATTCGCTGAAAGTGGATGTGCCCATGTAGTGGTACAGTGATTGCCCGTTGCAACTGAATCGGCTGGTTCCATCAGGCATGACGCCCTGGCCCTGGGTGGTTCTCACCGATGAACATAGATTGGTTTTACCAGATGTACAGAATTTACACTGACCACATTCGGCTGTGTAAAGGGGTATCACATGATCACCTGGCTTCACCGAAGTGACACCTTTGCCGATTTCAACAACGATACCGCCGCCTTCATGGCCCAGTACAGTGGGAAACAAACCTTCCGGATCAGCACCGGACAGGGTAAAGGCATCGGTGTGACAGACGCCGGTTGCAACCATCTGTACCAGTACTTCACCGGCCTTCGGGCCGCTGACCTCAATCTCTTCAATTGTGAGTGGTTTGTTTGGCTGCCACGCCACAGCGGCACGTGCTTTCATTTGAACTCCTGTTTATTTGCCTCGACGCTCTAATCTCCTCAGCCGTGAGGGGTTATTATTGAGATGCTGGTTATCGAGTGAGCCGGATACCGAAATAGGCTCCCAGTGGTTCACCTACAAAATAGCGTTCACTGCCGAAAGCAAAATCGGCTCTTTCCGCATAATCTGTGTCGGTAAGGTTTGTTATTCTTAAAAAAGCCAGCAATTTGCTGCCGAATTCATACTGCAGGCGCAGATTAACCAGATTGTGGCCGGGATATGTCACCGTGTTTTCCGGATTGGTATAGTAGCGGCTTAAATACAGCCATTCCAGTTCGCCGGATAAGTGGTCCGTGGGTAGCCAGTTAAATTGCAGGGACCCCATATTTCGTGGCGCAGTGTCGATATCATTACCCGCTAAGTTAGCGCTCGATAGTGCAGGGTTGTTTTCATATGTATGCTTTGCGTGAGTCCAGGCGGCTGCCAGGCTGGCCTGGTCATTGATTTGCCAATGCAGACGCAGGTCAATACCAGTATGGGCAGTCTGGCCGTTATCAACATTGGCCCGGTTAGTATCCAGGAAAATGAAATTGTCCTTGTTCAGGCGATACCAGGAGAGATCGTAACTGATTGTTTCGGGTCCGCCGCGCAGGCCTATTTCAATACTGTCAATTTCCTCGGCGTCGATGGCGGACACGCTTTGCGAATTCTGCAGTCGGTACAGTTCGGTGGCTTGGGGTGCCCTGAAACCCTTGCCTATCTGGGTATAGAGTTGGTGCTCATCGTTGATATCGTGGGTGAAGCCCAGTTTAGGGGACACATTGGAAAATGAATCGCTGCGACTCTCAGGACGATTGAAGCGACAGCCGCCAAAGCCGCAGGGAGTGCCATCGTCCATGGTTCGACCAGAGATCATCTGGTTTTCGTAGTCGTAGCTGACAGTTTCGGCTCGTGCACCGAAAATAAAGGAGGATCGATTGGACAGATCCCAGCGATACTGGCCAAAAACGGCTGCGACCGTAGCTGTCACCTGGTAATCATAGTGTTTGCCTGCCGGGATGGTGGCGACCAGGAAGGCACTGCCGGACTGCGTGGCCTCGGCCTGGGTTTGCTTGAGGAAACCGTCAGTTCTTTCAAAATCGGCGCCCAGCAACCAATTTAGGCTGGGTTTCCAGGAGGTTTGCACGCCGATACTGCTATGGCCATTTTCTTCCATGGACTGACCCGGCAGATAGTGTTGCAAAAATGTCATGTCGGTCCATCGCAGGTACGGCGTAACCGTCAGGCTTGTACCGGCGTCACCAACTTTGCTCCAGCGACTGTACAGGCGGGCGGATCGAGCATCTCGGAACGCTTCCGGATTTGGGTTAGATTTTTTTACGGCTTCATTGGCATAAGCATCATCGCCCTTGATGAAGCCAGAGGTTTCCTGGTTCAGGTTACTCAGTGAGATACTGGTCAGCACATCAAAGTCAGCAATTGAGTTGCTTATCTTGGCGGTTAGTTTCTGCTGACCAAAACCGGAATCGTCTTTATAACCGCCATCTCGAGTTGCACTGGCATCGACGCGCCAGTTTCTGTTCTGCTGTTGATGTTTTACGCGACTGTAACCATGCACGCCGGTTTCAAATTGACTGCTGGATCCCGGATCCGTCATCGACGGTGTGATAATGTTGACCAGACCATGCATGGCATTAGAACCATGCAGGGCTGTTCCCGGGCCTTTAATTACCTCAATACGTTCGGCTATCTCGCTGTGCGATTCAAACAGTTCGTTGACATTGCAAAAGCCCGTGGCTCGAAGCGGGATGGAGTCCTGAGACATCAGGAAGGCACCACAACCACCAGCACCGGTTAGCACTGGCGAACGAATTGAGGTCAGATGCTCCTGGCCATTGCCGCGGCTGATCCAGGCGCCAGAAACCCTGAACAGCACCTCGTTTAAGTGGGTGTGGTCTGTTCTGACAAGATTCTCTCTGTCGATAATGGATATATTGGTACTGAGTTCAGATAAAGTCTGTTCGGCCCGTTCTGCCGTAACCACAATTTCTTCCAGTTGATTCGCAAATACACCGTTGGAGCAGCTAAGGTACAGTGTAAGAAGGGTAAATATTATAGCTCGTTTCATGGGTAACGGTCTTTCGCTCAGGTTTGGTTTGGGAGTATCTGTGGTCTTATCGAGTTGCTAAGCATAAAGCATTTTAAGTTAACTGCCAGTGTGATTACGGGTAGTAGCGTAGTTTATCTCTACCAGGCGACAAATAGGTTCCTATCTTTGCCAGCCTGGGAAATAATCCCAATAGCGGCTTATTGTTTACTGTGGACGTTGACAAGGTCATCGTAATCCAATCAAATCGCTGAGTTTGCAGGAGGTCAGAGAATATGGCAGAACTTAGTTTAGGCTCCGGTTCGACGAGCTACACCAATCAGTATACACCGGCGCTTTTGTATCCTATAAG
Organism: Gammaproteobacteria bacterium; assembly: GCA_012960535.1. Taxonomy (GTDB): domain Bacteria; phylum Pseudomonadota; class Gammaproteobacteria; order Pseudomonadales; family Azotimanducaceae; genus UBA9926. The sequence goes on along the minus strand of DUBB01000009.1, from coordinate 95,537 downwards.
CCGTCAGTTGCAACGTGAAAAAATCGGCATCAAGGAAAGCGGTGACCTGCCGTTCTCAGGCCGGGAAGTATGGAATGGCTATGAATTCTCCTGGTTATCCTCATCGGGTAAACCGGTCATTGGCATCATTCAGTTTGAGGTGCCAGCAACTTCTCCCATGCTGCTGGAGTCTAAATCGGTGAAGCTATACCTGGGGTCTTTCAGCGGTACTTTTTTTGATTCAGAAGCGGACGTTTTAGCGAGATTGGAAGCTGACCTGTCGGCGGCGGCGCAGGCGCCGGTACCGGTTGTGATTATCCCCTTCGAAGGTAGCCTGGTTGGTGGCGTTGATCCTGCCATCCAGTGCCTGGATGAACTGGATATCGAGATGCCGTCGTTCAGTTATGAACCTGGGCAGTTAGCAAAGCTGGGCACCAGCAAAGTCGAACAGACCCTCTATACAGATCTGTTCAGGTCGCTGTGCCCAATTACGGGTCAACCCGATTATGCAAGGATACTCATAGGCTATGCGGGTCATGAAATAGATAAAAAACGATTGCTTCAGTATCTATTGTCCTATCGGGAACATGAAGAATTTGCCGAACAGGTATCGGAGAGAATTTTCCTGGATATCATGCACCGTTGTGCGCCAGCTAAGTTGGTGGTTGCCGCTGAATTTACCCGTCGAGGCGGGGTAGACATTAATTCTCATCGATGGATCGGT
>DUBB01000009.1:8197-94824 GCA_012960535.1 Gammaproteobacteria bacterium | reverse complement strand
CAATAAATTTATCGACAGTGATTTTTATCGTTAGATAAGTTTTAGGGAGTTGGCTCGCGTCGCAGGTATCGGCAGTAGTCCCCAGTGACGGACAGGCCTTCGGGTTGGCTTATCAACCTGATTCCGACCTTGATTTATTTTTACCGGTTGGTCTTTGCTGCGTGTTCAGTCACCTCTTCTGGGAAATAAGGCAGATCTAAACCAGCCTGACAGGGAATTACTATGCAGGGCATAACGATCGATCTGCTCGTTGCGGCGCTGAAGCGCCTCGGGGTCACGAAATATTTCCTGCCGTGTTACCAGTTCTTTTGCCGGGTCAAGTTCTCGCAGGACCTTTGCCGGATTTCCTGCGGCGATAACGTTCTCTGGTATATCTCCTGCGACCACTGAACCCGCGCCAACAACACTGTTTTCGCCGATACTGACGCCTTTACAGATAATGCTGCCATCCCCTATCCAGACATTATCTGCCAGGGTGACGGGGCGGGTGGTGCCAATGACGCGAGTTCTGTCGTAAAGATCATGCCAGTCAGCATCGGTAACATAACTACCTGCAGCAAGCATACAATTGTCTCCGATGGCTATCTGTGAGGCCGAGTCGAGGCGTACGCCGGGGCACAATAGGACATGATCGCCTATATTGATGTGTCCCTGCAGATCTTGAAATTGCCAGGTTGACAGCGACACTCGCCGATCCTTTGCCGTGACGATATGAACGTGCCTGCCAATGCGAATTTCGCTTCCATGAACATCAATGTTCCAGGGTTTCATCATATGATAGCCCTGGCCCAGGTCGGCGAGTTGCGGTTGGATGAACTGGCGAGCGTACCAGTGTTCAATTCGGTGGTAGATTTGCTTAATCAGGAAAGGTCGATGGTCATGTATCATGCTGGGGTGCCGTTCTGTTGAATGGGTAGATGGCCTGTTAAGTGTACCAATGTCTGCCGCCATAGGCGCAGGATATTTTTGGATCTGGCATAATTGATGCCAGCGGCAGAAGGCGCCTGGTTAAGGAGTCAGAACTAACAGGACGCTGCAATAGGCAGAGTCACACCAGTCGTGAAGCAGCCCACAGGAGGAAGCACATGGATCCGGTAGAGTGGATAACGCAACGGGTTTCATCGCCTCGATTAAGCGGCGATATTCCAGATGAGATAATGTCTGGACTGGAAGCCGCTGCCGCCAGGGCACCGGATCATGCCCAGCTCAAACCGTTTCGTTGCCTGGTCATCTCCGGTGAAGGTCTGACAGCGCTGGGCGATCTCTTCGTTGCTGCCCTGACTCGCCGGGAGCCGGAATCGACCCAGGCTGAACTTGACAAAATAAGGCGTAAGCCATTGCGGGCTCCGTTTATTGTTGTGGGCATAGCCAGCCTGACCGAGCATGTGAAAGTACCCGAGATAGAGCAGTTGCTGAGCGCAGGGATTGCCTTGCAGAACATTTCCCAGGCAATTTTTGCACTGGGCTATGGCGCCATGTGGCGAACCGGCGCAATGGCCTACGATGAGACCGTAAAATCAGGTCTGGGTCTGCTTGAAAATGAGCAGATAGTGGGTTTTCTCTATCTTGGTGAAATTGAAGGCAGGTTGAAACCGGTGCACCCTGTGGTACCTGGGGAATTAATGCAGCGTTGGCCCTAGAATTTTTAGAGGGCATTGCTTTGTGCCGGAGTCTAGTGCCAAGCGCCGCCAATTGTTTTATACTTGTTTCTCCACCTTGGTCCTCCCGCAATAAATAGTGGTGAACTCCGCCAGGCCCGGAAGGGAGCAACGGTAGCGACGATTTTATGTGCCGGGATGTGGCTAAGGTGGTCTTTTTCCCAGATCTGTAGATATCATCAGATCAGCCTCAGCTAAAAGTTCACCTTCTTCGTTTTCATGGCGAACGACTTTGGCAATTATCTTGCCATTACTGTCCAGGTATCTGCTTTCCAGAAATTCATGCTGATCGGTTACTGCAAAGGCAGCCACAGCAGCGTCGAATAAACGCGGGGCGACAATTTTGAAATCAGGGGCATTCATTGGTCTGCTTTTGTTTGGTTTCCCTTCGGCTTAGTGAGCAGTGTATGCTCTGGATTATGTCATAACAAAGCTGAAAGGAGTGCTCAATGCCAGACCACCTGATAGAAACTCACGATGCAGGGATCTGCACACTGACCATGAATCGACCAGAAGCGCGTAACGCGATGAGCGGACCGATGATGGACAAACTGAACGAGGCGATTCCAAGAGTGGCTGCAGATGCCAGTGTCAGGCTGGTTGTGCTGACAGGCGCCGGAGGTGCTTTTTGCGCTGGCGGGGATGTAAAGGGTTTTGCTTCGAGCCCCGATGATGGCAATCAGAGCTCAGCGGTGACGTCCTTGGAGGAGCGCGTTCATAATCTGCGTCGAGGCATGGAATTATCGCGCTGGCTACATGAAATGCCCAAGCCGACCCTGGCAGTCATCCCGGGGCCTGCGGCTGGAGCAGGGTTGTCCCTGGCCCTGGCTTGTGATCTTCGCTTTGCTCTGGATACCGCTAAGATCACCACTGCATTTTCCAAGATTGGTGCATCCGGTGATTATGGTGGTTCCTACTTTCTACCTTCCCTGGTTGGCGCGGCTAAAGCCCGGGAACTCTATTTTACGGCTGATATTATCACCGGCCAGGAAGCCTATAATATGGGCCTGGTGACTAAAGTGGCGCCTGCGGAAACCTTCGAGGCACAGGCCAGTGCCTACGCAAGCTATCTTGCCGGGTTACCGACGGTGGCCTTAGGTTATATGAAAAAGAACCTGAACCTGGCGCAGAGCGGCACCCTGGCAGATGTTTTCGACCGGGAAGCCATGCACATGATGCGGTGCTTCATGACCGAGGATCATAAAGCAGCCAGCCAGGCTTTCGTGAACAAACAGCCGCCGGTTTTTAAAGGCAGGTAAACTGGCAGGGCCGGTCATCGCTGCCCGGAAGGCATTGAATCGGGCTTAGTTAGCCGGTCCCATAATGCTATTGGCAAGGTGTGCTCGTTGATATTTGGCATCGCCATACATGACCTGATTATGCATTTGTCGTTTGAAAAACAAGTGAACATAACATTCCCATGTGAAACCAATACCGCCATGAAACTGGACGGCACGACTGGATGAGAATACGGCCATGTCACTGGCCTCTGACTTAGCCATGCGTGCGCTTCGCTCGGCATTTTCGGGAACATGATCGAACGCACTGGCAGCATGATAGGTCAGGGATTTTGCATTATCGATTTGCAGCATGACATTCACCAGCGGGTGCTTGACTGCCTGAAAGAATCCCAGAGGGTGGTCGAACTGAATGCGGGTTTTAGCGTATTCAACGGTGGTCTGGAGCAGCCATTCGCCTGCGCCGACCATATCGGCGGAGACAATACATAAAATGGCCGGGATAGCGTTAGCGATTGCATTGCTACCCTTGCCTGGGCTGGCCACTTCAACAGCAGCGACATCACTAAAACTGAGATGCGCCTGGTCGCGTGTCAGGTCGACAATGCTATCGGGTATGAGCGTCAGTCCAGATGCTGAAGCGTCAACCAGGTAAAGCCCTACACCCTTATCGCCGCGAGCGCTGACTAGAAACTGTTCGCACTTGCGGGCATCCTGAACAAAATAAGCGCCACCGGTTAGCGAACCGTCTTTATTGACTTCAACGTCGGTATGATCGCTGTGCCATGAGCCTGCCGCGTTAGTTATTGCCAGAGTCATGGTTTTACCACCGGCGATACTGGCCAGTGCCTGGTGGGCTGCAGCAGAATCACACGCCCTTAAAACAAAAGTCGAATTGAATATACCGAGCAGGGGCGAGGGAAACCCTGCTTTACCGATTTCTTCAGCCAGCGCGACAGCGGCTACCAGGGGCATGCCAATACCCCCATTGGCTTCGGGTACGCAAACAGCAGGCCAGCCCAGTTCCACAATCTGCTGCCACAGGCCCTGGTCCCACAGGCATAGATTGTCTCTGTCAATCTGGTAATCGGAGGCGACCAGAGAGTGGAGTTTGTCTGTAGAACAATGGTCTGACATAAATTTACGGGCGGAGTCTCGGAGCATGGTTTCATCTTCCCCGAATCCAAAATTTTTGGGTTCTACTGCCATGTGATCCTCCTATTTTGACTTGGCTAGGCCGAGCACACGCTCACCCAGGATGTTTCGTTGGACTTCGTTAGCGCCGGCGGCAATGGTGACCCCGAAGCTGTTCATGTAGGCCAGCGGCCATTGACCGGCCGCAGGCGCGTTCGGATCATTGACATACAGCGTGCTGGCAGCACCTTCTATTCTGTAGGCCGTCTCAGCAATATCCTGATTAAGCTCAGTGCCAACTAACTTACCCTGCAAGGGGATGCGCATGGGGTGATCAGTGAGCTCTGGCACGCCCGCCCTGCGACTGTTCTGGCGCAGCGCCTCCTGTCTTATCATGAGTTTCATGATTTCATCACGAAGCGAGGCATCGTCTGCGGCTCGTCCAGAGCCTCGATGCTGTTGTTTAGCCAGACTGATAAGCGAGCCAATGTTACCTGCTGATACGCCGCTTTCTTCTTCGATTGCCATACCGCCTGAGGCAGGCGTGACCAGTGATCCGGCACCACGTTCATGCGCCAGGGTCGTCATAGCGACTTTCCAGCCTGCGCCTACATCGTCCATCCGGTAACGGTCTGAAATGACCAGGTTGTCGAACAGTACTTCGTTGAAACCGGTTTGACCGGTCATTTTGATCAACGGTTGCACGGTAACGCCTTTACCCAGCGCTGCCTTGATGGGAACCGCAAAATAAGACAGGCCATTATATTTGTCCGACTTATCGGTGCGGCAAAGCAGAATCATCCAGTCAGCAAAGTGGGCGAGCGATGTCCACACTTTATGACCATTGATAACCCAGTTGTCACCATCTTTCTCGGCAAAAGTCTGTTGATTGGCAAGGTCAGAACCGGCGCCGGGCTCGCTGAATCCCTGGCACCATATTTCTTCACCGGATAACAGTTTCGGTAACAGTTCTGCTTTTACCTCATCCTGACAATGAAAAAAGATGGTAGGCGCAGCCATACCCATACCGATAATATTGGGTAGATAAGGCGTTTTGGCTTTCTGCATTTCCTGATTGGCTATGCTCTGGCAGTTTTCTTTTCCACCTCCTCCCACGTCGAGGGGGTAGTCGCAGCCTATAAGGCCAGCATCGTAAGCTGATTTTTGCCATTGCTGCAGCCATTGCAAAGCAGCAGGATCGCTGAGCTCAAGTGCGCCCTGGGGTAATTGTACCGGGGGCCTGCCCGGATGGTTTGCTTTTAGCCATTTCTGGCACTGTTCCCGAAATTCCGCCTGCTCGGTTGTGTCCTTTCGATCTGCTGCAGCCATTGCGCCATCCTATCGTTGTTGTTACGAGGAGTGTTCTACCCGATTATTGACCAGAAGCCAAGTACTGCAATAGGTTTTATGAGTTGTGATAGTCTTAGAATCATAAGGTGAATAATATAGGCAGCGCATGGCTAAGATCATTGGCAACATCCGGGCAGAAGATGATTACACTCACGAACTCGGGCCTGAACCGAATTTCAACGAGTCTGTGTATTTCAATTTCTTCGACCGGCAGCAGAACAGGGGTGGCTTCGTCAGGATTGGTAATCGCGCCAACGAGGGTTATGCAGAAGTTACCGTCATTGTATGGAACCCGGATGGGTCTGCGTATTTTAATTACGCCAAGCCTGATATTTCTGATAACAAAAGCTGGAATGCCGGCGGACTGCTTATCGACGTCCAGGAACCCGGCGAGCGAATTCGCACGCTTTATACAGGGCAGCCTCTGTTCATGGCCAGGCCAATGGACATGCAAGACCCCGGTAAGGCATTCAAATCAAACCCCAGAAAGCCGATCACGATCGATCTGGTCCATTCGGCAGTCGGGCCGCTCTATGGCCACGTCGGTAAGGTGGATGACGGTAACGAGTTTGCCCGTTCACATACTGAGCAGCATATGAGCATAACCGGCAACCTCACCCTGGGCGATGAAGACCCTGTCAGTTTCAGTGGCTGGGGCATGCGCGATCATTCCTGGGGGCCAAGATTCTGGCAGGCAACACCGTCCTATCGATGGATTACAGGTAATTTTGGCGATGACCTGGGTATGGTGATAACAACTAATGGCGAAGGCGTGGGTAGAGGTCTTTTTCAACAGGGATCGGAACTGGTAGCCATGAAATCCGCTCGGTTGTCGACCGAGTATCTTCCAGACAGTCGATATCATAGCCGCTTGACGGCAGATATAGAGATGCAGGACGGGACTCAGCGGCAGCTTAAAGGTCGGGTAATGGGTTATATCCCACTGCGAAACCGCCGCAGCGGTGAGAACACGCACGTTGGCGAGGGCATGACAGAATACACTCTCGATGATGGCCGAGTGGGTTATGGGTTGAGTGAATATCTGGATCAACCGAAGGGTTAGCTCGGCGCAGGGCTTTATGCCACCGGTTAATCGGTTTTCCGGATAAACCGGGTCAGCCTAGCTGGTTTGTTGGTGTTGGTGCATCGTGTTAACAGCAAATTTGTTGCCTGATGGCAGGCTAGAGATACCAGCGGATACCGCAGATGGAAACCAGGTTATCCGTGATATAGCAGTTCCTCTGCTTGGCGGCTTCCAGTAGCTTCTTGGGTTCGCGAACATCAATATGCAGACCGGACAGTCCTGGGCCGCGACCGTCTTCAATGGCGACAAACTGCAAGGTCACGTTGTTCAACGCCACCGATGCGCCTGCTTCTGTTGTGATTGGATCAGCGTCGACAATGTGACCCCAGGTACTGGCCAGCGCAGCAGGGTTTTCACACTGCAATTCCACACCGGTGATATCGATGGTGCGGGTTTGATTGACCTTGTCCTCCCAGCCGGTACCCCCCACCGGCATCCAGTAACCATTAAAGTCATTAAACTGATCTGACTCGATCTCCAGGAAGGCCGCTTTCAGGTCTCCCGGGTGGAGCTGGCACAGGTGCCAGTCTTCTCTAACAGTTTCATGAGCGATTCGAATGCCTGAGTCTAAAGCCCGCTGTATGGCAGCTGCCTGGGTGGCGCGGCTATCGGCCTGGGTTATGACCATGTAACCACCATCCCCCTTGCGTCTTTGAAGATAGCGGCCAGCGGCGGTATGTTTCTTGACCGGCGCAACGACTTCCAGGAAATTTCTGCCTATCGGCATCAGCGTGTTTTCAAGGCCAAAAAACCCCACGCCGGGATCGACATAACAGCGTTCAATGCCGAGAATTTCGGTTAGATCCTGAATAACAGGTTCGAGTTTTTCAGCAACCAGTGCGATCTGACGCAATTGGATTGGCATGGATTCGCCTTTGTATGGGATGGGTATGATCCCAGTATGCGCCTCTTGATAGCAATTGGCATCCTTTTGCTATCGCCTGAACAAGGGTTCCGCCTGACAACATCTGGCACATTTACCATTGCCCCACAGCCCGCAGGCAAGTTACTGAGACAGTCGAGTCGGGGTACTCTATAATTTAAATCAACCCAGAGGTTTGCCGGCGGTGTGGTTGTGACTTTGTTTCAGTTCATATGGGTATTCACGTTAATTAATGTTTTCCTGATGTTGCCGTTGGCGGCTGATACCGATTGTGCCGGATGTCACGCCGAGCAGGTTGCGCTCTGGCAGATGTCGGATCATGCGAGGTCGATGCAGGTAGCTGACCAGGCGCATGTTGGCGCGAGCTTCGATGGTGAAGTCGTCAGTTATGAAGGATTAACGGCTCGTTTTTTTGAACAGGATGAAACCTACTTTGTCGAATTGACCGAGCAGGGCGACACCGGCATTTATGCTATTCGTTATACCTTCGGATATTATCCTTTGCAGCAGTACTTGATCGCCAAGGGAGAAGACCGCCTGCAGGTGGTCCCTTTTGCCTGGGACAGCCGGGATCAGGACCAGGGCGGGCAACACTGGTTTCACATGGAAGAAGCTAGAGGTGAAGCTCGTTTTGCAAGATTCAACTGGCAGCAACCCTTGCAGAATTGGAATGGCATGTGTGCTGATTGTCATTCATCGGGACTGGTGCGACATTATGATGTCGAGCGAGACAGGTTTGCCACTCAGTTTTCGGAATTGAATGTGGGCTGTCTGTCCTGTCATACCTTACCTGAGCAGCACGAAACGGCGATAACTACCAGAGCAACGTCGAGTCCAGGGGCTGGCTGGCAGAGATCGCCTGCTGAGAAAGTGGCCCACTGGGTCGGCCAGGCCGGCAACCATAGGCCAGCCATGGATACCTGTTTTTCCTGTCACAGTCTTCGCGCGCCGCTGACCGATCGCTTTGTGCCGGGGGAGCTGTTTCTTGATCATTTTATGCCGGAATGGATTCAACCACCCTTCTATCAGAGCGATGGCCAGATAGCCGAAGAGGTCTATGTATACGGTTCATTTCAGCAAAGTAAAATGTATGCTGCAGGCGTGAGCTGCCTTGATTGTCATGATGCCCATAGTAATCAGTTGAAGGTTTCCGGTAACGGTCTGTGTCTGCAGTGTCATAATCCCCAGGTCTATGATCTGGAAGCGCATCATCGACATGAGCAGGGTAGTCCTGCAGCGCAGTGTGTTACCTGTCATATGCCAGGTAAAACATACATGGGCGTTGATTTCAGGCGGGATCACCGGTTTGCCAAGCCAGACTCGGCGGTACATCAACTTATCGGCTCCACTGATCTTTGCCAGGATTGTCATGAAGACCGGTGGCAGCAATGGATGAAAAGCCATAAAGGTTCAACTGCCCTAGATGAAACCGATGGACCGCTGATTTCCGGTCGTTTAATGCTGAATGCGTTAAGGTCCGGGCATCAGGTTGACCCGCTGCTGGGCTTTAAACTGGCCCAGGATGCTGAGCTTAATGCTATCGAGCAGGCCAGCGCCCTGGGCATGGTTAGCTCGCAGGTGATTGCCAGAAGGCCGGATCTACTGGCTGCTGCGCTTACCTCCAGCTCGGATCTGCTAAGGCTTGCCGCGGTTCAACAGGCCGCTTATATACCAGCCCCTCTTAAACTAACGATGCTGGCACCTTTATTGGATGATGCCAGGCGCGCGATTCGGGTGGCTGCTGCGCGCGCTATGGGATCCGCTATAAAGAAGGCAAAACCGCCTGGTTCTGCCGTTCATGCCCTGAAAGAACTGGACCTGTCACTGGCCCAGAGTGCCTGGCGAGGGGAGGGGCGGCTGATGCTCAGTGCGCAGGCTCTGCAGCTTGGTGATACTTCTCAGGCTATAAAGCAATTGCTTAAAGCCCTGGATATTGATCCGTTCTTTATTGGAATTTACCTGAATCTTGCTGATATTTACCGGCTCACTGGCGATGAGGAAAAAGTCTTGGAGACACTGGATTCAGGTATAAAAAATATCAATGATGCTGGCCCTTTGCTGTATAGCAAGGCATTAATGCTGATCAGGCAAGAGGACTACCTGGGCGCCGTTAAACAACTGCAGATGGCCAGTAAACTTGATCCATTAAATCCCGATTACGCGTTTGTCAGACTGCTGGCACTTCAGAAATTGGGTCGCACTAGCCAGGCACTGGCACTGATAGAATCGATGCCAGCGTCCTTGCAGGTTGATGCCAGGATTAAAGCTTTAGCTCGATCTCTGCTGGCACAGCAGCAATAAGGCATCTAATCTAGGCCAACCTCCCATCAGGCCGTTACAACAGGCACTCGGCCGCGCTGATTGAAGTGGAAGTTGGTTACATAGACAAGCGCCTGCGGCTGACAAGCGCCTGCGGCCAAAGCGCCTGCGGCTATAAAGAATCCGCGGCCAAAGCGCCTGCGGCTAACAAGCGCCTGCGGCTATAAAGAACCTGCGGCTATAAAGAATCTGCGGCTAACAAGCGCCTGCGGCTAAAGGCATTATGAGATTAGGTTAATTGCCGCCTGGGTAAAGGGGTGAGTACAATGGCTTTTTATTCAGGTTGGGTGGCCGTTGAGCACCTTGGTCATTGTAGATTGAAAAGGGAGCGATAAATGACAACAGCGATTGAGCCTCGAGTTAAAGTCGTTGAGCGAGAGGACAAAAGCCTGATTTTAACCAGTCCCTACCCGACAGGCGTTCTGCCACGGAATCTGGCGCATGTCTTTTTAAGCAAGGCCCGTGAGGTTCCTGATGCTTTGCTGATAGCTGAAAAATCCATGGGTGGTCAATGGCAGCGATTGTCTTATGGCAGCGCCATGCGCCAGGCTCAGTCAGTAGCACAGTGGCTATTGCATAAACGGGGCAATGACAAAGCACCGTTGATGATTTTGACTGGCGCCTCTATCCAGCATTTCCTGATGACCTGGGGTGCATTACTTGCCGCAATTCCCTATGTTCCGGTGAGTACAGCTTATACCTCAATCCCGGCAGCCTACTCCAAATTACGCGCTGTTTTTGAAAAGACCCAGCCAGGAATGATATTTGCTGACAATTTTACAGATGTCTGGCCGGCGCTTGCTGCTACTGCCATAGCGGAGAGCTCGCTTGTTTATATAGGGCAGCATTGCCCCTTAGATGCGACACCCTTCGAGGCGCTGGTTTCAACACCGGTTACCGCTGATGTTGAACAGGCCATGGCATCAATTGATCACGATACGGTAGCACGCTATATATTTACGTCGGGCTCGACCGGTATGCCCAAGGGCGTGATCCATAATCACGGCATGATCTGTCAGATGCTGGCTTCAAGACAGGGTCTGCGCGAGGATGATGCCCTTGAACCATCGCGATATCTTGACTGGATGCCGTGGAGTCACGTTGGTGCGGGTGTCATGCGGATTGCCTCGATAATCGCAACGGGCGGCTGCATTTACTTGGATGACGGTAAACCGGTTCCGGGAGAGCATCATAAAACCCTTGAAAATCTTGCCCAGGTTAAGCCCACTTCCTATGCCGGCGCACCGCTGGGCTGGTCTATGCTGGTAGATGCGCTGGAAAAGGATGCTGAGCTGGCCCGCGTGTTTTTTTCGAGTATAACCAGTATGGCATATGGTTCAGCGGCCATGCCGGTGAGTCTGTTTGAGCGAATACAGGCGTTAGTCGTCCGATACCAGGGCCAGCCCATGCCCATGTCCACAGCCCTTATGTCCACCGAGGTCGCCTGCGGGCTTTCCCGTTACTGGGCTTGTGATAACCAGACTGTGGTGGGCTTGCCCATGCCGGGGGCTGAGTTCAAGCTCATCCCCATGGCGGACCGTTTTGAAATCAGAGTCCGGTCAAAGGGCGTGACACCGGGTTATATTAATGATCCAGAAAAAACCTCAGAAGCGTTTGATGCCGAAGGTTTCTTTAAGATGGGTGATGCGGTGTCATTCCTTGATGCCAGCAAGCCGGAAAAAGGCCTGTGCTTTGCAGGCCGGGTTGCCGAACAATTCAAATTGCAGTCAGGAACCTGGGTTTCGGCGGGTACACTGCGAGCAGAATTGATTGCTGCCTGCTCTCCCTGGGTTAGAGATGTCGTAATCTGCGGATTGAATGAAGCCTACATAACGGCTATGTTCTGGCCAAACCCTGCAGCCTGTGCGCAGGCAATAGGGGATAGTGACAGTGCGTCTTTAACCTTTGAGGACATGATCAACAGTGATCTGATTCGTGCTCAGGTTAGGGAGAAATTAGCGCAGCATAACCAGCTCAATCCCAGTTCTTCGAAGCGAGTGCAGCGATTTACCCTGCTCGCTGAGCCGGCCAGCATGGGTGACGGCGAAATTACCGAGAAAGGTTACGTGAATCAGGGGGCGGTGCAGGCTCGCCGGGCAGATATTGTTGCATCGTTATACGCTGAACCTGGGCCTGCAGTCGTTCTGGTCTGAGCTCGGGCAGGGGCTGGGGAATAACCAGCGATCGGCTTGCGGCTGATGTTCAGTCAGTGCATTTAAGTAAAAGGTCTGACTGGGTTGCTCATGATTTCGCCGCCAGGCGTTGGTTTCGCCTTTCGATGCGCTGGCGCAGGCGGGCCTGCCGCGCAGGTGTCAGGGGATAGGACCATATCAGTTTCAGGGCCAGCCCATAGAACAGAATTGGACCGCCGCAGTAAACAATCCGCAGACTTAATACCCCCATTTCGGTGCTGGCTGCAATACCGCCGGACGGATCAAACCCTAACAGGCCAACCACATTCAGGGAGATGCCTGTACCCAGGGCAATCGCCAGCTTTTCAGTAAGACCGAGAATGGCAAAATAGGTTCCAGCACGATTCGCGCCGCTGCGTGCGGTATCCACGTCAATGACGTCAGCCAGCATGGCAACCGGGAGGAACTGCAGGCCGCCGAAGCAGAAGCCTTTTACGATAAACATAAGGAAAAAGGGCAGGTAGTCCCCATTTGAGAGAAAGAAATTGCCGCCACTGACGATGGCCACGGTAATCAGGGTGCATAAGAATGCTTTGTGTTTGCCAATGGCATTACCAAGCCATAACCAGAAGGGTATGGCAGCCAGGCCGGCTATGAAATAGAAAAAGTAAGCTGCGCCAATTGTGGGTATGCCAACAATATCCCGGATAAAAAACAGTGATACAGCATTTCGAAATGATTCTCCGAATATGACCAGCAGCGCGATCATCAGTACCCGGCGCATAGGCTCGCCGGTTCTTTTACGAATGTCACCACCAGAAATACACAGACCGGTAGGACACCGATAATGACCCAGGCGAGTCCTGCCAGTACTGGCCCGGTCAAAGCGGCTCGATCTGCTGGTTTACTATCAGTAATATCACCGCTAAATGCGCTGGTGGCATCATGCCATAAGGCGGTGAAAACCTGGCTGACACTGCCACCTTGGTCAGCTAATACCTCTATTACCATGGGCACGGCGGCTGCCACCATCAATCCTATAAGGACATACAGTTCCCGCGCTGCAGTCACCCTGCTGCGCTGGTGATAATCCGGTGAAAGTTCTGCTCCCCAGGCTCGGTGTGGCAGGGAGATGATGGTGCTGCCCAGAAAGAACAGCGTCAACCAGACTAGAAAATAAATTAAGCCTATGCCCTCGGGTGGCATAAACAGTTTGTATACGCCGAGCATCATCAACGGAGCACCGACAATCAACCAGGGTTTTCTTCGTCCAAAGCGGGTACGCCAGCGGTCCGATAATTCTCCCATTAGCGGGTCGGTGATGACATCTGTAAAACGAGCCAGCATGAGAATGGTACCCACAGCGGCAAGGCTCAGGCCCAGGCCACCGGCATAGTGAGCTGGAATCCATATCGCCAGTGGATAGCCGATAACAGCCATCGGTAGCCCAATGCAACCATGCAGGTAAACGGTTCTGGCATCTAATACTGGGTAGTTTCCTGGATCTGGCATAAGTTGCTTCTTTTTGATTATGATGATGATATGTTATCGTCAAGGCACTATGCTTTCAGGTCACCGGACGATGAATTCAGTTGTCACTTGAGTCGCTCAAACCTACCTCGAGCATAGGTGTTTAAATAGACTTAAGGTCTTCAATGTATAGCTTTAGACCGATAATTGCACGGCTGAATATGTACATTTTCTGGCTTTAATGTGAAGCGTTCCCTGAAGCCTTCCATAAGGAGCTACCTTGAGAGAAATTCAGTACCACATGACCACTTCATCAGGGTTTGATGAGACTTTGCAGGTCCGCTTTGATGACGAGATGAAAACAGTGGAGTATGCTGTTCCCGATGATTTGCCGGCTTGGACGGATCTTAAGGTTCACCAGTGTCCCAATTGCCCTTTAGAAGTTGATTTTGTTCGATCCTGTCCAGCTGCCGCAGCTTTAGTTGACCTGGTTGGCAGGAGCCAGAACATGAATTCATTTGAGGAAGTGGATCTTGAAGTCATCACTTCAGACCGAACTGTCAAGCAGACCGTAACTGCGCAAAGAGCATTCAGCTCTTTCATGGGGCTGATACTGCCAATCAGCGGTTGTCCCCGGTTAGAGGTGTTCAAGCCTATGGCCAGGTTCCACCTGCCACTGGCAAATGAAGATGAAACCATGTATCGAACCATTTCCATGTATGCCGTGCGGCAACTGTTTCGCGCCGAGCAGGGGTTTGAAATAGAGTCTGACCTGAAAGGTCTTCTCGACATCTATGGAGAAGTTGACAAAGTTAATATTGCCCTGAACGCCAGACTCGAACAAGCTACGACAAATGGCGCGACTTCAAATGCGATAGTTGTACTGGGCAGTTTTGCAGTAGCACTACCTGGGTTAATAGATAAATCTGTTGGAGAAATTAAGGCTTTGTTCAGGAGTGGTGAAGAATAATCTGGTAAACAATAACGTGTAAAAATAACCTGATAAAGAATAATTCGGCAAAAAAGTTAATCGAAAATTTTGCCAGGATTGAGGATACCGTTGGGGTCAAGGCTGCTTTTCATCCTTCGCATCAGATCAATCTCGGTTTGACTTCTGACCAGATGCAGATAGGGTTTCTTTTCCAGGCCGACACCGTGTTCGGCTGAAACTGAGCCGGCAATTTCCCTGAGCGGTTCGTAGACGGCTGTCTCAATTAACTTTCTTGCGTGAGCATCGCCATCACCGGCGCTAATGGCAAAGTGCAGGTTACCGTCTCCCATATGACCCAGGGTAAAATTCTGGTAGTGATCAAAGCTGTCTGCAAGTTTAGCGTTAACGGTCTGCACGTAGTCTTCCATACGGGATATGCGCAGGCTGACATCAAATAAAATCACAGGTGCGAACTGAAATACCTGGGCCACATCATCGCGTAAGCCCCAGAGTTGTAGCCTTTGGGTTTCTGACTGAGCAATAACTGCATCGGCGATAAGTTCTTTTTCAAGGGCCTGTTCCAGAGCCAGCTGGCTTTGCTCCTGGCTTGCCCCCATGGCCTCCACCAGCACATAGTATGCATAGTCAGGGGATAAAGGCGCCTTATTTAAAGCGGGCGGTGTGGTTACCAGTTGGTAATAATTATTCCACATAACTTCAAACGCAGACAGGTTACCGCTGAAAGCCTGGTCAATGTGTTTGAGAAACTGGCTGAGTTGGTCGAAGCTATTGATACCGACGATGAAGGTCGGGCTGTCGGTAACCTGTTCGCGACATCGCAGGACCGCCCGCGTGACCACGCCCAAGGTACCTTCTGAGCCGATAAAGTACTGCTTGAGATCATAACCAGCGTTATTCTTGATCATCAGGTTCATCGAGCTTACTACTGTGCCGTCTGCCAGCACAGCTTCGAGCCCGAGTATCATATCCCTGGTCATACCATAGCGAATGACCCTGTTACCGCCTGCATTGGTTGCTATATTGCCACCGATGGTACAGGAACCCCTGGAACCCAGGTCCAGAGGGAACATCAATCCCTGGCTATCGGCTGCTTCCTGGATAGCCTGCAGGGTGCAGCCTGCTTGCACGGTCATGGTTCTTTCAAGGGGGTGTACGGCTTCAATCTCGTTCATTAATGCCATTGAAAGAACAACGTCATGGTTAGTCGTGATGGCACTCTCAACCAGACCGGTAAGGCCGCCATGGGTCACAACGCTTTGCTGGAAATCGTTACAGATACGTAGCGTAATACTGACCTGCTGCGTGGTTCTGGGACGAATGAGGATTCGGGCATTAATCGTATCGGTTCGCCAGATTCCAGCCGAGCGGGAGGTGACGTCGTCATCAAATAACACCATACCTTCAGGCAGGGCTTGCATAAGCGCCTGGGCGACGGGGCGATTGCGACTCTGTTGGTCAGTTGGCAATTTCACGTCTATGCGGCTCTTTCAAAAAGGGCTGCAATACCCTGGCCACCGCCAATGCACATGGTTTCAAGCGCATAGCGGCCCTGCCGGCGGTGCAGTTCAGCCAGCATGGTAGCTAATATGCGTCCGCCAGTTGCACCTATGGGGTGACCCAGTGAAATACCGGAGCCGTTTACATTGAGTTTGTCAGGATCGTTCCAGCCCCAGCCTTTGAGTACGGCCAGTACCTGGCAGGCAAAGGCCTCATTGAGTTCGACAAGATCGATATCCTGCCAACTCAAACCCGTTCTGGCAAAGAGTTTATTGACGGCTGGTACCGGGCCAATACCCATGCTGGCCGGGTGGCAACCTGAAGCAGCCCAGGCAACAAAGTAGGCACTGGGTTCTAACTGAAGTTCACTGAGCTTGTCCTCGGCAACGATAAGACAAGCTGCTGCAGCATCATTCTGCTGCGATGCGTTACCGGCGGTAACAATGCCGTCTGCGAGAAGGGGTTTGAGTTTGGCTAGCGAATCGATGGAGGTGTCGCCTCGAACACCTTCATCTTCGGCAAAATCAAGGGGGTCGGTTTTGCGCTGAGGTACTGAAATACGAACGATTTCCTGGTCGAATTTCCCATCCCGCCAGGCCTCTGCTGCTCTTTGTTGTGATCTGGCAGCGTAGCTATCGGCATCCTGCCGACTGATCTGATACTCAGTCGCCAGATTCTCTGCAGTTTCGATCATGCCGGATATGTGACCGAATCGCGCCTCGGGTTGCGAGCGAACACGACCTCGTTCGAGCCTGTCGTACAGGGTAACCGGTCCACCGCGCTGGCCCTGGCGCATGGCCGTCGTGTAATATTCGACGTTGCTCATACTTTCCGCGCCACCGGCTATCACCACATCTGCGGCACCTGTCTGAACCATCATGGCTGCATTGGCGATGGCCTGTACGCCGCTGCCGCAGCGTCGATCAACCTGGCTGCCGGCGACATGCAGCGGTAAGTTTGCAGCCAGGGCTGCCCAGCGGCCGATGCAGGGGGCCTCGCCACTGGGATAACCCTGGGCGAAAACAACATCTTCAATCCTGTCTGGATCTATACCGGTTCGGGTTACTAATTCGGCAATGACCGCTGCGGCTAGGTCCTCGGCATTAAGTGGCTGAAGGCTGCCGAGAAAGCGACCAACGCCAGTTCTGATCGGTGAAACAATAGCGGCTCTGCGCATACTGAAGTCCTTGAATTTAGCTTAAAATTTTCTCGCTTTATTTTTGTGATGCATCAAGAACGCTGACCTTACCTTCCCTGCGTTTATCTGCCGCACCATCCAGGTAGTCTGATGATACGACAATAACATGCAGGCCAGAGTTTTCACCGGCTCGCTCCTGCACGATGTAACCCCTGGCGTTGAGATCATCAGCAATGGCCTGACCCTGGGGGGTTGCTACCTCTACCCGAACTTTATCCCCTCGAGCGATGATATTAGGGTAGTCCACCGCTTGCTGTGCACTGAGCCCCCAGTCCAGTACGGCGATGATGGTCTTGGCTACATAAGCTGGAATGGAGTTCCCGCCGGGTGATCCCGTGACCATGTGCAGTTTATTTTCCTGGTCAAATACCATGGTCGGCGACATGGATGACCTGGGCCGTCGGTTAGGGGCAACCGCATTAGCCAGCTTGGTACCGTCTTCGGGTACCGCTTTGGCAAAATCGGTCATCTCGTTATTTAGCAGGAATCCTTCGGCCCAGCGCTGTGAACCAAATGCGCCTTCAATGGTCGCGGTCATCGAGACCGCGTTACCCTCGGCATCGATAATAGAAAGGTGGGTGGTTCCCGACATTTCCTGGGTGGTGTCCGCACTCCAGTGTGGAATCATTGCAAGATCATCAAGGATCGCTGAGGGGTCACCGGGCATGGGCGAGGCATCGGGGGCAAAACGTTGTCCGGCACGATGCTCCAGATAGGTTGGATTGAGTAAACCCTCCAGTGGAATGGCAACCTCGTCTGGGTCGCCAAAATAGTGATCTCGATCAGCATAGGCCAGTCGTTGAGCATCGACGAAGGCAGCGACTTTTTCATCACTGCTTGAGTCTTCTGAGGTCAGGTGATCATAAAGATTAGCAATCATAATCTGTGCGCCGCCTGACGAAGGAGGTGAAGTCGTGCAGATTTTAAGGTGCCTGAATGGGCCACAGGTAACGGGGCGGTCAACGGTACTGTAATTGGCCAGGTCCGCCAGGCTTAACGAACCACCATTAGGTTCAGCCTGGGCAGCAGTGACTATCGCCTGGGCTATACTGCCGGTATAAAATGCCTTCGGGCCTTCGCTGGCGATGCGCTTCAGTGTCTCAGCATAAGCCGGGTTTTTTAAGAGGTCACCAGCCTGGAGGGCTTGTCCTTCCGGATAAAAATAAGCCGCGGTGTCCGGGTTGATGGCGAGCCTACTTCGTTGGGCCATTCTGGGGAGGTAACCGGCCAGTCTTGGTGAAACCAGAAAACCATTTTCGGCAAGCTCTATTGCAGTTTCGAAGAGCGCCTGCCAGGGCAGACTCCCCCCTGCCTGGTGTGCTGTTGCATACAGGGCCACTGCACCCGGGGTGCCTACAGCCTTGCCACTCTGCCAGGCTTCGATATAACCCATGACCTCGTTGTCTTTCATAAACATGTCAATTGTGGCTTGCGCAGGCGCAGTCTCCCTGCCATCAATGAAGTTAAGCTGGTTAGCTGCGCGGTCATAGCTGAGCATGAATGCACCGCCGCCCAGGCCTGAACTTTGTGGTTCTACCAGTCCCAACACGGTATGGGCGGCAATAGTTGCATCGATGGCACTGCCTCCTTTGGCCAGGATAGCAATAGCGGCATCCACGGCATGGGGATTCGCAGCAGTCACCATTGCGCCGAGATTCCAGGCAGGTTCAGCTTCAAGTACACTGTTGCCGGAGTTCTCACTAGTTTCAGTGCCAGGATCACAGGCCGCGCAGGCCAATAAAATTATACTGCCCCATAATAACGTTGGTAATTTGTAAAACACGCTTGTGTCCTTTGTTAATCTAAGAAACTGATAGTAACCGAGTTGGCAGGTAAAGTTCACGCCGGCAGGCCCAGTAATTGACAGGTTTGACAATGCTATTTAGACAATGTTATCTAGACAGTATTATTTAGAGCGTGCTATTTAGAGAATGTTATTTTCAGGAAAGGCGCGTTAGCCAAAGGCAGGCGGGATATGAAGATACAGACAGTCATGATGGAGTCAAAATGAAAAATCAGCAGATCATCATTGATCAATTGCCCACGGGTAAATTATCGGCGCAGCATTATCGTCTTCAGGATAGTGATATAGGTCATCCCGGGCCGGGTGAGATACTGGTCAGGACAGAAGCCTTTTTGGTGGCAGCAGGTTCTCGTGCCGGTTTACAGGGCAGCGCCAGCTACGCAGGGGCACCTACCACGGGTATCGTTATGGGCGGTACCGGCGTTGGCATCGTGGTTGAATCATCAGACGCGGGGTTTGCCCCAGGCGACAAAGTTGTCTGCTCAACGGGCTGGCAGCGTTACTCGATGCATGCGGCCAACGCACTTCAGAAGATTCCAGCAGAGATCGACGCAATCCATTATCTGGGACCGTTGGGTGTGAATGGCCTGACGGCTTATTTTGGATTGTTAAAGGTCGGTCAACCTGAAGCGGGTGAAACAGTAATGGTTTCAGCAGCAGCGGGTTCGGTGGGCCATCTGGTCGGCCAGATGGCCAAAATCAGGGGTTGCCAGGTCATTGGCATCGCCGGTCAGGATCACAAATGTGAGCTATTGGTCGATCAGCTCGGCTTTGATGCAGCGGTGAATTATAAACAGGGAGATTATCGAAGTGCTCTGAAAGAGGCCACGCCCAATGGGGTCGACGTCTACTTTGACAACACGGGGGGCTTTGTTCTGGGTTCGGCCTTGTTTCGCTTGAATGTGAATGGTCGTATCGCCTGTTGTGGGGTGGTGTCACAATATGATACTGATGCGCCTGAGCCCGGGCCGAAGGGTATTCCAGGGCTGCTCGTGAATAAGCGAATTCGGATGCAGGGCTTTCTTGTTTTTGATTATCTGGCGTTGTACGCAGCAGCCAGAAAGGAAATCAGCGGTTGGCTAGACTCTGGCCAGCTCACCAGCATGGTTGATGAAGTAAAAGGCATTGAATCCGCGCCAGCGGCATTTGTAGATCTTCTTGCCGGTGGTAATGTGGGCACCCGGGTTGTATTGGTAGAGTAATGCTGCTTTAAAGCTGTTTTACCCAGGAGATGCTACCTTTTTCGAGTAGATCTGCAGAGGAATTGTAGAGTGCTTTGGATACATAGGGGCGGACCTCTTTTGCTCTCTTTCGGCACAGTCGGGCCTTTATTTTTCTCGCAGCAAGCACCTCGTCATTGACTGTACCGGCATTGGCAATCAGGTCGATGACATGCAGGGCCAGTTGCGTCTCACCTGTGGCTTCAAGGTGCTCGGCATACCCTGCGATGCTCTCGGATCCGCTGGCAGCCCGCATTACAGCATCACCTGCAGCACCGCTATCAGCGGGATGCAGATCTGTCGGGTTCCTGCTCCACCAGCCATTTTCCTGCCGATACAGATCTCGCACAATATACTCCGGCGCGCCATAACGCGCTTTAAGGTAATCCAGTTCCTGCAGATCATCCGGATAGTTCATATCTTGCAGGATTTCAGCTTCTGACAGGCCCAGATTCATCCTTGTCACGACCTCGTCACGAAACCAACGCAGCAGGGAAGCTGTTCTGCTTAATCTTTTTTGTATTTCGGCAGGATCGGTAATGACCGGACCGAATTCCTGTACCAGTGTAGTTGGCTTTAGCGCAGCCATCTTCTCCAGTGATTCTGCCCATCTCAGGGTGAATCGCTGACTGCGCAAGGGGGTGCCGATATTGGGTATGGTTGTCCCTGGAAAGGCCGCGCCTGCATAGAGGATCCCATCATCGGGTAACCACATGGCAATACAGTCATCTGTTTCAGAGGGGACATGCAGGAGTTCTATGCGTCTGCCCCTGGTTGGTAGGCAGATTCGGTCATCAAAGGTCAGGTTTGGGTCCACCAGATTGAAACGGATGGGTAAACCGGGGAACTGCATTTGCGCAAGAATGGTCTGCAGACCGAGGGTCTCTCGATACCTGTGGTAGCGACGCTGACAGTTTACGTGGGCAATGAGCTGGGGTGCTGCATCGTCTCGGGCCTGATTGTGATTGAGCCAATCGCTGGCACCATCGTTATAGCCGAGATGACCGTGCGAATAACAGATGGCTGTTACCGCCTTGTCGGTCTGGTCGCGGAGCAGCTTAATCATGTTCGCGGACATTCTACCGCCACCACCACAATCCATCAGTATCACGGCGTCGTCTGTTTCCACCGCCAGTGCATTTCCCTGAGCAGGCAGGATAAAGACGCCCTTGGCGATGACTTTGAAGCCTTCCGTGCCAGTCAGGATTTTTTTTGATTTTGATTCAGATTCAGTCATGATTTTCTACTCCGGATTGAGACTGTCAGGTTGGCTGCACTAACCAGGGCTTGCCCTGGTCTGTTACCGCGCTCATGAAATGGGGCTGGGTTGGCCTGTATTGGTGCCATATGGGTGGACTGGTTACATAATTCAAGGGTGTTTTTGGCCTCATCTGGGGTATTGGCGAACGCCTTTGTGTTGCTTGCAGAGTTTGATTACTCAGCGAGGTTTTGCCCCGCCGCCGACTCGGATGATTTCACCACTGACCCAGCTGGCTGCTTCGGATGCAAGGTAAACGCAGGCTGAACCAATATCTTCCGGCGTACCCAGCCTTCCCAATGGGATATTCCACTCACTTAATAATTCATCCAACTGGGTCTCATCTTTATTTAATGCTTTCAGCATAATTTCCGTGGGTATGGCACCGGGTGCAACAGCGTTAACTCGAATGTGTGGAGCAAGTTCTGCCGAGAGGGTCCAGGTTAACGAATTAACGGCTGCTTTTGCAGCGCCATAATGAGCGCTACCGGGCACGGGGCTGAATCCGGCGCCTGATGAGATATTGATAATTGAACCCTTTTCCATATGCGCGACAGCCGTCATACAGCCGACATAAACCGCCGTCAGGTTCAGGTCGATGGTCTTGTCCCACTCGCTTCTCGGAAGTTCGGTGAGCGGCATTCGTGCAGCGGAACCACCTGCATTATTGACCCAGGTAGTCAGCTTGCCAAAAGCCTCGATAGTTTTTGCGGCCAGGCGCTCAACGGCCTCGCTGTCGGTAACATCGGTGGTAACCGCAATGGCTTGCCCCCCTATTGACCTGACTTTTTCTGCAACACTTTCAATTTCTGCTGTTCGCCTCGCGGCGACCGCCACCTTTGCACCGGCTTGAGCAAAATCCAGTGCGATACCTTCACCAATACCGCGCCCGCCACCGGTTATCACTGCGACCTGACCTTGCAGGTTAAATCGTTCAAATAAAGGGTTCATTCAGAATATTCCATGGTTGGGTTACTATTAGGCCACTATTGTAAAACATCGAGGGTATTAAATGGCGATTGTCCTACAGAATGCTTCAGAATTTACCGTTGATCTGGCTAATCAATTATTAAAGGATGAATTGTCTGAAACCGTGTCCTCGGTGTCAGTTAAGCCCCTGGGAGAGGGGGTCGGTTTGATGTCCTCCATAGGGCGAGCAAAGCTGCAGATGTCCGGTGGCAGTCAGAAAAGCGTCATCGTCAAAGTTATCGCCCAGACCGAAAACGTTGAGATATCAAAGAACCTGAATTTTTATGCTAATGAGATCAACTACTACCGACACCTGGCAAGCCTGAACCCGATCGCGAGTCCGCGGTGCCTGTTTGCCGATATCGATGCCCAGACGCAGGATTTCCTACTGATTCTTGAAGATCTGGGTGATGATGCGGCCGGTGATCAATTACAGGATTGTTCAGATGAATTGTTGGAACTGGCATTCAGACAGGCAGGGCAGATGCACGGGACCTTTTGGGGCAAGACGGAAAATTATCCCTGGCTGAAGTACCAGAATAATCCTGAGTTAACCGAATTCAAGCAGCAGGTTATCTATCAGCCTGGAATCGAGCCAACCCTTAACAATTTCGGCGATTGCTTTAGCGGTAATCTGCCTGATGTGGTGACAGAAATTGGTGAGCAGTTTGCTGTCCTGTTCGATCGTGCCATGAGCGGGCCACAAACGATCGTTCATGGAGATTTCCGTGTTGATAACATGCTGCTGCCAGTAGTAAATGGCAAAGTCAGCATTGTTGGAGTGGATTGGCAAAACACCAGCGGCGGCAATGGTCCCCATGATATAGCCTATTTCTGTTCGCAGAGTTGCAGTAAGGATCTTGAGCTTGATGTGGAAATGCAGCACCTGCGTGCCTACCATGACACGCTTCTGGAATATGGGGTTAAGGGTTATAGTTTTGATCACTGCCTGGAGGATTACCGGCTCAATCTTATGATTACCATGATTACACCGATCGCTATCTGTGGAACGCTAGACTCGGGTAACGAGCGGGGCAAGGAACTGGGTAGAGTCGTTCTCAGCAGGTCTCTGGCAGCGTTAGAACGCATGGACTGTGGTGCTTTGCTGTCTTAACAATTATCATCGATTAAACAGGAACATGCCAGGTTTGTTGCTGCTGTGCCTACAGCAAGGCTGTAGCAAGATGCAGTTTTATCGTAGCGGAGCTAGATCCCAGAGGAGTTAAATATGATTAAAAGTGTTTTTTTGCTAGGGCTGGTTTTCTGGTTCAGTGGCTGCAGTGAACAACAACCTGCTGAAAACGTGGCGGTCGAGGTTGTTGAGGCTAGCGATTATCAGACGCAGTTACAAACGTCTCTGTTGACCGCTCAGCGAGGCGATGTGATAACGATTCCAGCTGGAACTTTTGAATTTAATCGATCCCTTTCGCTTAATGTAGATGGTGTGACCATTCGTGGCGCAGGTATGGATCAGACCATTTTAAGCTTTAGGGGCCAAATCTCCGGCGCTGAAGGTCTGTTGGTCACGGCCAGTGATTTTATTATAGAGGACCTGGCTATTGAGGATGCGAAAGGCGATGCGCTGAAGATAAATGAAGGCAAGAATATCATCGTCAGGAGAGTACGTACCGAATGGACTAATGGGCCTGACACCGCTAACGGCGCTTACGGTATCTACCCGGTGCAGACTGAAAACACTTTGATCGATGGCGTTGTCGCAATTGCTGCCTCAGATGCTGGCATCTATGTTGGCCAGTCCCGAAACGTGATTGTGAGGAATTCTCGAGCTGAATACAACGTTGCCGGTATTGAGATAGAGAACACCCAGGATGCCGATGTTTTCGATAATATTGCGACCCATAACACCGGCGGTATCCTGGTTTTTAATATGCCGAATCTTGCCCAGGAAGGCGCCCGAACACGTATATTCAGGAATCAGGTAATCGCTAATAATACGGCCAACTTCGCTTTAGCAGGCGGTGCTGTGGCAGGGTTGCCAGCAGGCTCAGGCATATCCGTAAATTCCAATGACGATGTTGAAATTTTTGACAATGATATCCGCGATAATAATACTGCCCATATCATAATCTCCAGCGTATTTTCCACGAATTATTCCAGGCGCGAGACTGCCAGCGGTTTTGACCCCTATCCCGAGCACATATTCATTCATGATAATCGTTATTCTGGTGGTGGAACTGCCCCTGGTACCCAGGCCCTGACTGATTTGAAAGTGGCCATGTTCGGCCCAGAAGGGCATTTTCCCAATATCATCTGGGATGGGTTTTTGAATCCTGACACCGCGGTAGATGGATACCTGCCCCCGGCGAAGAATTTTTGTGTCGCCAACGAACCAGAAACCATGCTGTTGAACGTTGATGGTCCATCTGCTTATGCAAACCCCAGCGTGGAACAAGCTCGCTATCAATGTACCCATGAGCCGCTTCAGGCGGTTGTTCTGGACCTGTAATTCAGTCGATCAGTGGCTTTGAGGGAATTGATGATTAAGTCAGCCATGCGATGGTTTACCGGTTTGATACTCTTGCTGCAGTTGGGTTGTAGCGAGCAATCGGTGGTTAGCAGTCGATTTTTTGCTGACCAAAACCCCGTTAAGCTGTCGACTTGGCGGCTCCTGTTACAAGAGCGTTCAGTGCTGCGGACAGCGGATGATGTTCAGCCCTATTTCCTGGCCAGCGGCCTTTTTACTGATTACGCGCAGAAACTGCGCACCATCACGCTGCCGCAAGGGCATAGCGTAGCAGTGACAGCAGAAGGGAAAATGCAGTTTCCTTTCGGTACCATCATCAGTAAAACGTTCTATTACTCGAAGTTGAAATCCAGTGCCGGTGTCGTGGATGGGTTTGTAAAGGTTGCTGAAAACTTCGATGGGGTATCTGAAAACAAGGCAGAACTGGATCTTGACCGAGTGTTTCTGGTGGAAACTCGATTGTTGGTAAGGCGCACAGACGGCTGGCATGCATTGCCTTATGTCTGGGATAAAGATCAGAAGGATGCAACCCTGCGCGTCGCCGGTACCCTGCTGCCCGTAGAGCTTCAAATTGATGGGCAGGTACATTCATTTGTTTACGTCGTACCCAATCAGAACCAGTGCACCGGTTGTCATGCTCTGGATCACGCCAGTAAACGCCTTGAGCCTATTGGTCCGCATGCCAGGCATGTCAACAGGCGCTATCCAGGATCAACGGACAATCAGTTATCGCGGTGGCAGTTACGGGGTTGGCTCAGCGAGACAGCTTATCAGGCGGCACTTGGCTACCCTAGAAACCAGGACTGGCAGGATGATTCCGTGCCCCTGGAAACCAGGGCCAGATCTTATCTGGATATCAATTGCGGACATTGCCATAGTAAAACAGGCCCGGCCGATACCTCCGGATTATTCCTTGAAGCGTCGGTCACCGATCCGCTGCGCTGGGGGTTGTGTAAACCGCCGGTAGCAGCCGGGCAAGGAACTGGCGGGAATCAGTTTTCGGTGGTACCTGGGCAACCGGGCGCCTCTATTTTGGCTTATCGCATGACCAGCCTTGACCCAGGTGTCATGATGCCCGAACTGGGTAGAGGCTTAGTTCACCAGGAAGGTCTGAGCCTGATCCAGGACTGGATTCGGAGTATGCCAGGAGAATGTGCTTCCCACTCTGCCATCCAACGCAGCCTTGTTCAGGCACACTGACTTCAAGGCCTGTTAGGATTTGCCTGCGGCTAGACTTTGTTGCCGTTCGGCCGCGTTGTTCTAGTGGCGTAACACGGGTACTCGTTACGCTGCTTTAAGATCAAGTGCCCGGTTATGGCTCAGGTTAGCGCACTGCGGCCTGTTCCAGTATTGCCGGTATAAGCGCTTCCCAGCCGATGGCCATTAAATGCACACCGCAACAAAATGGCTTGATGTCGGCGACAATGGTGGCACTGATTTCAGTGCTTGTTGCTTTGACGTTTTTGCTTTCGTTGATTCTGTTGATGATGCTTGCAGGCACGCTAATGCCGGGTACATTGCTGTTCATATAGGCAGCCATTTTAGCTGACTTAACGGGAAGTATGCCTGCTATCAGAGGTAAATCGAAGCTGGCAACACGATCACAGAAACGCTCAAAGGCACTAATGTCAAAGATCGCCTGGGTCTGAAAAAAAGTTGCGCCATTGTCGATTTTTTCTTTCAGCCGGTCGATTTCCTTGTCAAGGTTGTCAGCGCCTGGGTTGACGACCGCACCGATGTTGAAAACAGGCGCTTTGTTGAGTTTATTGCCCGTTGAGTCGATGCCAGCGTTTAGTTTGCTGGCAGCATCGAGCAATTCCAGGGTACTGAAATCAAACACCGGTTTGGCATCTGGATGATCACCCAGGTGAGGCGGATCACCTCCCATGCAGACCAGATTCTCCACGCCCAGACAGCCGGCACCGAGCATGTCAGATTGCAGGGCGATTCTATTACGATCTCGTGTGGTCATCTGCAGAATAGGATCCAGGCCGGCCTGCACCAGGGCCGATGCCGCGGCTAAAGGAGAAAGGCTCATTCTGGCGTTGTGAGAATCTGTGATATTGAAAGCGTCGACGTGGTTCTCGAGTGAGGCTGCTGTTGCCAGCAGAGCAGTCAGGTCAGTACCTTTAGGGGGCGTCAGTTCTGTGGTGACAACAAATTCACCTTGTTTCAGTTTGCTTGAGAATTTCATCGCTGTTAATAACCCCCGGTTTGAATTCGATGCATTATGCGCGAGTAGGGGTGATTATTGGAAGAAAAAATGCATCCTGGACAAGTTTTTTTACGTTGTGTTTCATTGTTTTTTTATTTGTTTTTTAATTTGTTTTCTATTGTTAGTGCAGATAGGCGAGCGCTTCCATAAGTGCCATCAGGTTCTGATCCAGATTCAGGTTCAGGGGTCTGGTTAGTCTGCGGCCGTGTCTGCAGCTGGGGTGACAGCACAGGATAAATTGACCTGATGGCTTCAGGTGGATTTGTTTGTATGCGGTGTGCAGAACTTTTTCTATAACGGCTTATAATACAGCACGCCAGGGGAGCCATTGCCATGATAAAGTTGCCTTGACTTAGAATTTGGATATTTTGGGTAAACAGATGATTATCATTGCACGTACAGGAATATTATTATTGCTACTGCTGGTCAGTTCGGTTGAAGGGGCATCGGTAGCAGATCAGATGCCAGGCCAATTCGATTCCCTGGGTCCCACCGTCCAGCAGCTTGAAAATGCCGATGGTCGACGAATCCACTATATTGATGATGGCGTTGACCAGGGGGTGCCAGTGGTGTTCACAGGTGGCCTGGGAACGTCAGTCAGGGCCATTCGGTTGCTTGATTTTTTAAGAACCCTGCGCCAGCAGCTGGCCATCCGAATGATTACGGTTGAACGCAACGGGTTTGGCCAGACTGACTATGACCCTTCCCTGGATATGTCCAGTTATGCTGAGGATGTTGAGCTGGTGCTTGATCACCTGGGGATTGATAAATTCATATTGTTTGGTATCTCGGGTGGAGGGCCCTATACAGCGAAAATCGCCTCGCGAAATAATGACCGCCTTATATCCATACACATGGCTGCAACCTCACCGCTGATTGGTCAAGCTGACTGGTGTGAGGCTAGCGGGGCGATCAGTGCTTATCGGGATTTACTGGCTTATCCCATGCAGTTTTTTGGCTTTCCTAGCAGCAGTCCTATGCATCACGTAGAAGGATTCCAGGACACCGCTTTTGATGAAGCCGCCAGGGCGCATAACTTACGGGGCCAGGGCGCAGACCCCACGCCTCTGGATCATGAGACGCTGCTTTATTGTAAACAGGGGGTTATCGACACCTCACAGGTCGAAACCGACCTCTACGTCTACAAAGGCCTGGCTGATGCCCTGCTGAAAACAGAAGAAGACGATCAATGGCAGACCAGTTATCCCAAGGCGAAGGTGATTCTGCGTCAGTATCCAGGCGAAGGCCATGATGTGCAATACAGGCATCTGGATCAGGTTTTGCTGGATATGGCGGGCTATGGCCCGCAGATACTGGTCTGTAAAGCAGGTTCTAATCAACTGGTGCCGCCCTCTGAGATAAAACAGAGCCTGGCGGGTGGTGCCACTTTCGGTCTGTGTATCTGGCAGCAGTAGACCCGCTTTACCGGACAGGCGGAATCAATAGTATATTACGGCACTCAATGCGGAGGTAAGTGTGACAATAACGGTTCTTGATGGCGGGATGGGGGGTGAAATCCAGAAACGCATCAGCAATAGTGGCAAAGGCTTGTGGTCTGCCAGAGCGCTCATTGAAAAACCCCAGATCGTCGTCGATTTGCATCGCGAGTATATAGAGGCTGGCGCTCGCATGATCATTACCAATACCTATTCCACCATCCCGAGCTACCTGGCTAAAGAAAATCTGCAGACAGAGTATGTTCGGTTGACCCGCCTGGCGGGTAAGCTTGCAAGGCAGGCAGTAGACGCGGGCAGCGACAAGGTATTAGTGGCAGGTTCAATACCACCTCTTTCAGAAAGCTATCGACCCGATTTGGTGCCCGCAAAAGAGGTTGCCCTGCCTGTTTATCAGAATATGGTCGAAGCGCTGCAGCCATTTGTTGATCTGTATATTTGTGAGACCATGTCTTCAGCGGCGGAGGCAGAACTTGCCGCCAGCCAGGCAAAACGATGGGGTAATGGCAAGCCGGTGTACGTTTCATGGACGCTACATGAAACGCCTGGCAGTGGATTACGCAGTGGTGAGAGTCTCGCCGACGCGTTTAATAAGATTGCTTATCTGGATGTCGATGGTTATATGCTGAATTGTACCTGTCCGGAGACCATCGAGAGCGGCCTGATTGAGTTAGCTGAGTTGACCAATAAGCCGCTGGGCTGTTATGCCAACCGTATGGGACGGGTTCCTGAAGGCTGGACCCTGGACAATGCTTTGGAGACAGGGCGTCGAAGTGATGTCACCACCGATTATTTCGTGGCTCAGAGTTTGCGTGCAGCAGTGGCTGGAGCAACTATTATTGGCGGTTGCTGTGGTATTGGACCGGCCGATATTAAGGCGCTCAGCCGAGCGCTAACAGCGTTTAATCAGTAAGGATTGTTTTGCTGCTATTGATAGCCAGGCGGTTTTTGTTTGCCCTGATAACCCTCTGGGCTGTTTCTGTGGTGGTGTTTATTGCGGTGGAACTGTTGCCCGGTGATGCCTGCCAGGCTTTCCTGGGTCAGATGGCCCAGGGACAACGACTGGACAATTGCCGAAGCAAGCATCAGCTTGATCGTCCGGCGCCGGTCAGATACCTGAAATGGGCAGATGGACTCATGGCAGGCGATCTCGGTCAGAGTATAAAGCGGGATAAGCCGCTTGCTGATATTATCGGGTCGCGCTTTCGCAACACCGTAATTTTAGGACTTTCTGCCGCTGTTCTGGGAATTCCGCTGGCAATTCTGCTTGGCGCAATTGCCGCTCTGTATAGAGACCGGCAAGCAGATTTATGGATATCCGGTATTGCCATTTTCTGTATGACAGTACCAGAATTCATCACGGGCACATTGCTTATATCGGTGTTCGGGGTCTGGCTTGGCTGGCTACCGGGGATCGTAATCATGCGAGCCGATGCGCCAGTGCTCGAAGTTCTGTCTAACATTGTGTTGCCAGTGATAACGTTGACGCTGGTAATGGTGGCTCACATCATGCGCATGGTCAGGACCAGCATGATCAATATACTCGCCTCAGATTTCGTGTTGATGGGCAGTCTCAAAGGACTTCCTCGCTGGCGGCTGGTGCTACAGCATGCTCTGCCCAATGCGCTGCTGCCAGCGATTAATCTGATTGCTCTGAATATCGCCTGGCTGATGGGCGGCGTACTGGTCGTTGAAGTGGTTTTCAATTACCCGGGCATTGGTCGTCTCTCTGTGAATGCAATTGCCGACCGGGACTTTGCATTGGTACAGGCTATAGCCCTGCTGATGGCATCGATCTATATCAGTCTTAATCTGTTTGCAGACCTGGTAACGTTACTTCTCAACCCAAGGCTGCGAAGCCAGCGAGGGACAGGTTGAATTCGCTGCATACATTGTTAACCGGGATTCTGGCTTCCCGTTCTGGAAGGTTTGGTCTGAGCATGGTCCTGTTCCATGTTCTGCTTGCGCTGGTTTCTCCCTGGTTGGTGCCATACCAGTTTGATAGCCAATCCGAAATCATCAATCACATTGGCCCTTCCTTACAGCATTGGGCGGGGCTTGATACCCTGGGCAGGGACGTGCTCACACGCACCATGCTGGGAGGAAGGCAGGCAATTCTGGTCACTTTGCTGGCCACCTGCCTGGCGCTTACCTGGGGTGGTTTTTGCGGAATTATGGCCGGCTATAAGGGGGGGCGAACCGACGAGGTGATCATGCGCGGCATCGATATATTCCTGGCCATACCATTTATGATTTTTTTGCTTTTGGTGATCGCCACTTTTGGCAACGATCCTGTTGTTATGATTTTAACACTGGGCTTTTTCTATGGCATTGGCTTCGTCAGATTGGCACGAGCGGCAACCCTTGACGTGGTGGTCAAGGATTATGTATTAGCCGCAAAATCCCGAGGAGAAGGCACTTTCAGTATCCTGTTCAGGGAGATACTGCCTAATGTCCGGGATGTTCTGTTAGTGGAATCCGCTATGCGCTGGTCCTGGATGCTATTGGCCTTCAGTGCGCTGTCGTTTCTTGGCTTTGGTGTAACACCGCCCACGCCTGACTGGGGTTTGATGATAGCCAGCGCACGGATTTATATGGCTCTGGCTGCCTGGCCGGTATTGCTGCCGATGATTGCGCTGAGCTCACTTATCATTGGAATCAACCTGACAGCCGATGCTTTGGCTAAATCTCTAGGGCTTGATAGATCTACCAGGGTGCTGCTGTGAGCGGTTCGTTACTCAGTATCAATGGTTTATCCATTGGCTATAGCGATGCGCAGAGCCGGTCGGTTGCGGTTATATCTTCGGTGGATCTGTCGCTCGCCGCAGGAGAAACCCTGGGTTTGGTGGGCGAAAGTGGCTGCGGTAAAAGCACGTTGTTGCTGGCCATTATGGGATTTTATAAAGCGGGCCTGCACCGCTTGGGCGGTGATCTACAGTTTATGGGTGAAGACCCCGGGGTGATGCCAGCAGGGGACCTGCAGAAACTGCGAGGTGGGCGAATGGCCTTGATCCCGCAGAATGCGGGACAGTCATTGACACCAACAATGAAAATTGAAAATCAGTTGTTTGAGGCTTTAAGCCTGCATTCAGATTTACCGTCAGGGTTGTGGCGACAGCGCTGTTTCAGTCTGCTGGATCGGGTTCAACTGCCCGATCCGGGGGAACTACTCAAGCGTTATCCACACGAGTTATCAGGCGGACAGCAGCAGCGCATTGCTATTGCCATGGCATTGGCCGGCGAACCCGATTTACTGCTGCTAGACGAGCCTACCACGGGTCTGGATGTGACCACCCAGGTTCATGTTCTTGACCTGCTTCGGGAAATAACCGCTGAGACTCGAACTGCCATGATCTACGTCAGCCATGATATCGGGGTGATCAGCGCTGTCTGTAATAAAATTGCCATTATGTATGCAGGTGAACTGGTTGAGCTGGGTGATAAAAACGATCTTATCGACAATCCCGCCCACCCCTATACCAAAGGCTTGCTGGATAGTATTCCAAGAATGCACCAGGATAGATTACCGGTGAGCCTGGAAGGCATGCAACCTCAGCCCGGACAGCGGAATTTTGATAACCAGTGTGTTTTTGTTGAGCGTTGTAGCTATGCGCGACCGGTTTGTCAGCAGCACAAGCCAGACAGCTCGACAGTGTCGGCCAGACAGGTGAAATGCCATTTGGCCAGTGAGGCGCTGGATTGGAAATCAGTTGAAGGCAGTGATCGGATTAACAAGCCAACGAAATTCAGCAGGGTGGTATTGCGAGTTAAGGATTTGAGTGTGAGTTATGACCGGCCATCCCTGACACGCTGGTTTACAGGTCGTCAACCGAGTTTAGTGACCCAGGGTATTGAGTTTGAAATCAGGCGAGGAGAAATTCTGGGTCTGGTGGGCGAGTCTGGTAGTGGCAAAAGCACTTTGCTGAAAACCATTGCCGGATTACAGAAGCCTTTTGCTGGCAGCCTCATGCTGAATGACCAGTTTGACCTGCGTCATTCGGTTGGCAGCAGAGACGCTGATTGCCAGCAGAAGATCCAGCTGGTATTTCAGAATCCGGATGCCTCGCTGAATCCAAGTCAGACCGTTGAGGCAATTCTGGCTCGACCTATTAAACTTTATTTTGGCAGTTCTGATGAGGCTATCAGGCAGCAGGTAGATGAGATACTGACCCGGGTTAATCTACCCCTGGCGTATCGCACGCGTTATCCAGGGCAGTTATCAGGCGGTGAGAAACAGCGAATCGCCATTGCTCGTGCCCTGGTGGCTAAACCGGATTTGATTCTCTGTGATGAAATCACCTCGGCCCTGGATGTCTCTGTACAAGCTTCCATCATTAAACTGCTGCTTCGGTTACGTCAGGAAAGTCAGCTGGCAATACTGTTTGTATCCCACGATCTTGCAGTTGTTGACGTCCTCGCGGATCAGGTCGTGGTTCTGGAGCAAGGCAGGATTAGAGAATCAGGACCCGTGTCCCGAGTGTTTTCAGACCCTGACCATGCTTATACCCAGTCACTTCTTGCTTCAGTATTATGAGCGGTCTCTGGATGCTAGCTCGAGGGCGTCATTCAGGGTTAACAATGGCTGGCTGAAACGGGGCCCGTGAAAAGACCTCATGCACCAGGGGGGCAAAGTGTTGCAGGGTTTCGCTGTCATAGGCAGGGTCAAAAGAACACTGATCCAGTCGTTCGCAAAAACGCACGCAACTGTTGTACCACGGGTGTTGTTTATACTGATCCCGACCGTTGGGGTCCAGGTCCAGGTGATGAGCATAGTAGATCATCTGGAACAGGCCATGCATCTCTACTACCCAGGTGACTTCAGCTCGCACGTACGGCCTGATGATGGCAGCAGCCAGCTGGGAGTGGTTTAACGGTGCCAGGCCATCACCAATGTCGTGCACCAGGGCAGCCACAATCCATTCTATGTCCATACCCTCTCGCTCTGCCCGGGTTGCAGCCTGCAAGGCGTGTTCCAGGCGATGAATTTTGTAGCCTTGCAGGCTAGTCTCAAGAGTTCGCAACTGGCTTAGAATATTTTCTGGTAATGCGTTGATCTGGTCACGCTCATACTCAGCCAGCATCCTGTAGTCAGCGCCGGATCCATCTGACATTTTTGAGAAGCTTACGGTGTTCATGGATTACCCCTGATTCAAATGATTTTGCGGATTCTATAATACTACTTTAATCCGGTTTTCGCTGGGCCTGCACCGAGATAAAGGGTGTTGCCAGGGCCGGGTTTTACTGCCAAGGGGTTGAAATGTCAGCAATAAGTCATTGTACCAGTGAGTTGTTATAGCAGCTAAGCGAGTGCACCATTTTCTCAGCGATTGATTGAAGGCTTGTACCAAGCGAGTGACAATACGGCAATGAAAGCTATTTAGCGTGATTAGAAAAGGGAGAAGGCTCATCAAAGTAGGTTTTATAGGGTTAGGCAATGTGGGCGCAAAACTGGCGCAGTCGCTGTTGAGAAACGATGTGGATCTGATCGTTCATGACATCGATACTGATAAGGTCAGGCCATTCGTCAATGCTGGGGCTGGCTGCGCTGACGCGCCTGTGGAAATGATTCAAAAGGTGGACGTGCTGATTACCTGTTTGCCATCGCCCAGTATCAGTGCCAGCGTGATGGAAGGTGAACAAGGGGTTTTACAAGGGTTTTCTACCGGTAAAGTATGGCTGGAGATGAGCACAACCGATGAGGCGGAGGTTCGCCGGTTAGGTGCCAGCGTCATGCAACTCGGTGGAAGAGCGGCAGATTGCCCGGTATCCGGCGGCTGTCATCGGGCCGAGACGGGTAATATCGCCATTTTAGCCGGCTGTGAAAGGACCACGTTTGAGCAGGTGCTGCCACTGCTGTCCATCATGGGCAGGGAGATCTTGCATACGGGCCCTTTGGGGTCGGCTTCGACGCTGAAGGTGTGCACCAATTACCTGGCTACGGCGAACCTGGTTTCGGTTTGCGAGGCACTGACCGTGTCCAAGGCTGCGGGATTAGACCTGGCGACGGCGTATCAGGCCATTCGAATTTCCTCGGGCAATTCATTTGTCCACGAAACTGAAGGGCAGGTTATCCTGAACGGTAGCCGGAATATCAATTTCACCATGGATCTCGTTCTCAAAGACCTGGGTTTGTTTCAGCAGATTGCCGATCGAAGTGGTGTGGACCTGGATTTGTCACCCCTGTTACTGGAGATCTTCAAGGATGGTCAAACGAGGTTTGGTCCGCGCGAGTGGTCG
Source organism: Gammaproteobacteria bacterium (assembly GCA_012960535.1). Classification (GTDB taxonomy): domain Bacteria; phylum Pseudomonadota; class Gammaproteobacteria; order Pseudomonadales; family Azotimanducaceae; genus UBA9926. The sequence goes on along the minus strand of DUBB01000009.1, from coordinate 60,267 downwards.
CCTAATATTATCCGCAGGCTTGAACAAGCAACCGGCCTGTCGGTTACAGCAGCGGGATTTCCGGCAGAAATAGTTGATAACGAAGACGAAATGGGTGGTGTTGAAGTCGGTTTTTCAAGGTCGCAGGGTTGACCTGGTTTTTTTATTTTAAGGGGTTTTAAGGGGTTTTACTGACCTTGTACCAGGGTACGGCAAATTCCATGATCGGCTCGAGATCGTTAACTCTGCTGCTCATCACTCGGATATTCACATAATGAAACGGCATGAAACTGCCGCCTTTCTCAAATAGCATTTCCTGCGCCTGCCAGTAAACAGCGCGACGTTTGTCAAAATCCAGTTCGGATCTAGCCTGATCCAGCAGCGCATCATATTCCGGGACATTCCAGAAAGTATCGTTCCAGCTGCCACCTGAACGGTACAGCTCATTAAGGTATTGATCGGCAGGTCTGTGTCCCCAGTAGGTAACACAGGCAGACTTGTTCATCCAGATATCACCGTAGTAACCATCCGCCGGGGCCAGGATGATATTTACTTTGACATTAACCTCGGACAGCTGTTCCTGATAGACTTCAGCCATGCTGACACCGTTGGCAGATAGTGTCGAGGTATAAAGGTCGAATTCCAGGCCGTCAGCATACCCAGCCTCGGCTAACAATCGCCGCGCCAGTGCCTGGTCCTGGTCACAGGTACCTGGCCAGAGATAAGGATCGCCTGGCCAGACAGGATGGTCACAGGCGACGACTGCACCACCATGACCGATAGCCGTATTGATGAATTTCTGTCTGTCAATAGCGATTCTGATCGCCTTCCTGACCCTGTGGTCATCGAACGGGGCGACATCGGTTCGAAAGGCAATCAGGTTCTTGTCACCGGTAGCGAATTTTTGTACCGAAAAACGATCATTGCCCCGAAATAATGCTTCCAGGCGGGGATTAACCCGTTGCACCAGATCTATTTGGCCTGACATGAAGGCCTGCATCTGCGCATTGTTGTCAATAATTGCTATGACTTCTATGGCATCGAGTTGCGGCGGGCCTAGGAAGTAGTCTTTGTTGGCGACCAGCTCAGTGATTCCTTCAGGATCGAGTTTTGATATTATGAAAGGACCGGTCCCAATTCCCTTGGCGCGAATGGCCTCGCCAATGCCCTGTGGAATGATACAGGCACGATAGTCCATGAGCAGCACCGGGAAATCAGCATGAGCAGATTTCAGATGGATGTCGATAGTATACTGATCAATGATCTCTACGCTGTTGATAATGCCAAGAGTAGAGATTAGTGGTGAATCGATTTCGGGATCCAGTAGATAAGTCAGCGAATAGGCAACGTCAGCGGCGTCAAAAGCAGAGCCATCGTGGAATGTTACCCCCTTGCGCAGTTTGAACCGCCAGATCGTGGCGCTGTCATTACTGGACCAGTGAGTGGCCAGGTCGGGTGATGGTGTATCCTGTGAGTCGGCTCTGACGAGGCGGCTGTATAGAAAATAAATGGTTGGGCTGAACCTGTTTGGATCGTAGGGATTGAGGTTTTCAGCGCCGCCGTATTCCATGGCATGGGCGATGCGAAAGGTTCCGCCTGCTTGTACCATTAAAGTGAAACCGGACAGGATCAATATGAATGCAAACTTTCGCAGCAAAAGTGGTGCTCTATAAAATTGTAGGCTAAGTGTAACATGCTCAATGATGGCTAAATGTGAGAGAACTGATGTTGATTGCGAAAAAGAAACTGGCTCGGCTTTTATGGATTGTTGGCTTAGTGATGGTTCAAGTGACGGGCGTTGCCGAAGACTTGAAGCTGGTAAAACCAGAACGAGTAGGTATGTCAAGCCAGCGCCTGGCCAGAGTCAACCAGCTGGCGCAGCGTTATATTGATGAGAACAGAGTCAGCGGCATTGTTACCCTGATAGCAAGGCATGGCCGGCCAGTGCAGTCCTCGATACTGGGTCAGTTGGGGTTGGATAATGATTCGCCCATGCAGATTGATACGTTATTTCGGATTTACTCCATGACCAAGGCCATGACGGCTGTTGGCGCGTTGATATTGTATGAGCAGGGCGAATTCCACCTGGATGACCCAGTGACAAAGTTTGTGCCTGAGTTGAGTGGCATGAAGGTCTATGAAAATGGCGCGCTGGTAAACGCCAGAAGTCCGATAACCATTCATCAGCTCTTTACCCATATGGCAGGATTAAGCTACGGCTATGCTCCGGATCACCCGGTCGGTGAATTTATCGAGCTGGTTAATCCGGGAACCAGTACCAGTTCTGCTGAATTCATCGAAAGACTGGCGCGGTTGCCATTGAGCTATCATCCCGGCGAGTCCTGGCAATATAGTTTTGCCACTGATGTATTGGGTGTGGTCGTGGAGAGAATTACCGGCCTGTCCCTGGGTGACTTTCTCCGCACCAGGCTTTTTGAACCCCTTGGCATGCATGATACCCAGTTTGCTGTACCGCTCAGCAAACGCCACCGCTTGGCATCCAACCATCGCTGGGACGGAGCCAGCCAGGGATTGAAGTTGGTTGAGGATCCCGCTACCGATGCCGGCCCGTACCGGGTCAGTGGTTTTGATTCAGGGGGAGCGGGGTTGATTTCAACGGCACCCGATTATTTACGCTTTCTTGAAATGTTAAGAAAGGGTGGCAGTCATGGCGGTAAACGAATATTAAGCCCCAAACTGGTGAAGTACATGAGTCAGGATCATCTTCCTGCCACTATTACTGAGGCAAATATTGGCCCAGATCATGACCGTAGTCTTGGTTTGGGTGGCGGCCATGGCCTTGGTATAGGTGTTTACATTGATCCCATTGGTCGCGGTGTACTGTCATCTAAGGGGGAGTTGGATTGGGGTGGGGTTGCCGGCACAATCTACTGGCTTGATCCGCAGGAGGATGTGATTGTGGTTGCCATGATCCAGCTATTTTCATCCCCCTGGAGGTTGAGGGATGACCTGTCGGTGGCCACTTACCAGGCGCTCACTGAAATCTACGAATAATGCAGGAGATCGGCTACACCGGTGCCAGCTCAGACGCAGACGTCGGGTGCAGCCTGACCTGTGATTGATCGATCCAATAGGTAGCCGTGGTCAGGCACTTTCCTGCTGGAATCCTTTCAGCAGGCTGACGCACATGAGTAACAGTAGTAGCCCAAAGGGCAGGCCTATGGCGGTTGTCAGTGCCTGCAGGGATGCCATGCCGCCACCGAGCATGAGTGCTATTGCCACTAATCCAGTGGTGGAGCACCAGAATATTCGCTGCCTGATAGGCGCATCAACTTTTCCACCTGCCGTTAAAGTGTCAACTACCAGTGATCCAGAATCAGCTGAGGTTACGAAAAACAGGGCAATAAGAAAAACGCAGAGGGTGGATACGAAATTAGTAAATGGCAGGCCCTCCAGCATTTTGAACAGTGCCAGCTCTGGTGGTGCGTCGGCAACCCCTCTATAACCGAGGGTGATCATCTGTTCTAGTGCTGTACCGCCCAGGGTGGCCATCCATATAAGGCCGATGAGGGTGGGAATGATGAGTACCCAGATGACAAATTCGCGGACACTTCGACCGAAACTGATGCGGGCAATAAACATGCCGACAAAAGGAGACCAGGAGATCCACCAGGCCCAGTAAAAGGTTGTCCAGCCATGCAGGAACAGGTTGTCTTCGCGGCCAATCCAGTGGCTGAGCTGGGGCAGGTAATAAAGATAGTCTCTCGTCACAGTACCCAGGTTGAGCAGGATGGTTAGGCTAGGCCCGGCCACAAAGACAAATACCAGTAACAGGAATGCCAGGCCGAGATTGACTTCACTGAGCCGCTTCACACCCTTGTCGAGACCCGATATGACCGAGACTATGGCGATAGCGATAATGGTGATAATGAGGATGACCTTGGTACTGGTACTGGCATCGATACTGAAAAGGTAGGATAACCCGGCAGCGATTTGTTCAGATCCGATTCCCAGGGATGTGGCCAACCCAAAGACCGTTGCCAGTACAGCGACAATATCGATGAGATGGCCGCAGGGTCCCCAGACAGCCTTGCCAAGTAAGGGATAAAAGGCCGACCGCAGGGTCATGGGCATATTACGATTAAACGTAAAAAATGCCAGCGCCAGACCCACGACAGCGTAAATCGCCCAGGCATGCAGGCCCCAATGAAAAATCGCGGCGGACATCCCCGCGGCGCGGGCCAGTTCTACATCCTTGGCATCGATATTCAGCGGCGGATGCAATGTGTGAGTGATGGGTTCATGAACGCCATAGAACATAAGGCCGATACCCACTCCTGCGGCGAATAGCATTGCCAGCCAGGAAGCATACGAGTATGCGGGCCTGGCCTGGTTTCCGCCTAGGCGAATCCTGCCATAGGGGGAGATGGCGATGGCGATACAGAAGATGACAAAAATGTTAGCTGAGATCAGGAAGAAAGAATCGAATTGAGTCGTGACCCACTGCCTGAGTTGCAGATAAAAAAGGCTGGAAGTATCAGGCAGAGCGATGGTTATGACCACCAGCATCATTGTCAGCGCTGCGGATATAACGAATACAGGATTGTGAAGATCCAGGCCGTAGATTTTAATATTGTCCTCACCTATGACATGACCGAAATCATTGACGGGAACTGTGTCTGCAGCATTAGATTTGTTTTCGATAGAAGATCACCTCTGGATTGGTTGGTTTACAGGTGCACCGGCCCCGGGTTTGACAGTCACAATAGTGCAAATGAGCTGGTCGCTTTAGGCTAACAGTTAAAGGTTGTCAGGTCATGAAGTGAATCAGAAATTCGATGTAATTTCACGGCACTGCACTGGTATATCAGATCAAGTCAGTTTAAGTCGCTCAAGCTTGTAACCCGGGTAGGGCTTTTGAGGTAAATATAAGTAACCGCCCAACTTCTGCTGAAGCCCCTGAAATTGGGCTTCTGGTGGAATTTTTGGTTGTGAAAATTGACTAGAAAACAGCTCTAAAAAAGATGATAAAAAAATGATGGATGCGCGCGTAAAAATCGGTTACCGTGCACGAAATAAGTGTTATTGAATGAGATAACCTTAAGCCTTTATGGAAGACGCAGGTGACTCGGAAAAGAGGGGTTTTTTGCTTGTGTCTGACCGCCGGGGCGGCCTGACTTCTGGTATTTTGGAATAATGGGTAGAAGCGTAGATGAGCGTCAGATTAAATAAAAGAAGTGGTGGTCGGGAAGCACGGCGGGTATCCCGGCAAACCAATATTGAGCAGATCATACCGTTTATCGAACGCAAGATACCCTATTACGAATTGCTGGATGAGGCTGGCCTTGAGTTAATCGAGCGAAATGCTGATACGGTGCTTGAACAGATTGGCCTTGATTTCAAGGATTTTCCCCAAGCGCTGGATCTGTTCAGTGCAGCTGGTGCCGATGTTCAAGGCGATCGAGTGCGCTTTCCGCCAGGCATGTGCCGTTCCATTATTCAGAATTCCGCGCCGGCAGAGTATGTCCAGCACGCCAGAAACCCGGAGCGCAATGTCATTATTGGCGGCAATCGGACCGTTCTGGCGCCTGCCTACGGTTCACCGTTTGTCAGAGGTCTTGATGGCGTAAGGCGCTATGCGACCCTTAACGACTTTCAGGACCTGGTCAAGCTTACCTACATGAGCCCGGGCCTGCATCACTCGGGCGGTACTGTCTGCGAACCCGTAGATGTGCCGGTCAATAAACGCCACTTCGATATGGTTTACAGCCATATCAAACTGAGCGATAAACCCTTCATGGGATCAGTGACGTCTGCTGAAAGAGCGCAAGATACTGTGGATATGGTCGAACTGGTTTTTGGCAAGGAATTCATACAGACGCATACGGTCTTGACCAGTTTGATCAACGTTAATTCGCCCCTGACTTTTGATGCCACCATGCTCGGTGCTGCGACTGTTTATGCCAGTAATAATCAGGCTACTATAATATCGCCTTTTATACTCGCAGGTGCCATGTCGCCGGTCACCGTGGCAGGTACGGTAACGCAGATACTGGCGGAAGCCCTGGCGGGTATGGCATATATCCAGTTGGTAAGACCCGGCGCCCCGGTTATATTTGGGACCTTTGCAGCGGCAGTCTCCATGCAATCGGGCGCGCCCACTTTTGGCACACCAGAGCCCAGCAAGATCATGTATCTCACGGCTTCACTGGCGCGCCGGTTGGGCGTGCCGTTTCGCTCCGGCGGCAGCCTTTGTGGTTCGAAAATAGCGGATGCTCAGGCAGCCTACGAATCGGCCAATACGCTGCAGGCGGGCGCGCTGTGCGGCGTTAACTTTATGCTGCACACAGCAGGTTGGCTCGAGGGCGGGCTTACAGTGGGGTTTGAGAAATTTATCATGGATGTTGATCAGGCGAATATGCTGCAGGTTCTGTTGCAGGGTGTAGATTTGTCTGAAACTGGCCAGGCCCTAGATGCCCTTCATGAAGTAGGTCCGGGATCGCACTTTCTGGGAGCCAGTCATACCCAGGCTAATTTCGAAACAGCATTTTATCGATCTACCATTGCCGATAATAATAGCTTCGAGCAGTGGCAGCAGGAAGGTGGCAAGGATGCAGGAGCCAGGGCAAATGCAATTTGCCGGAAGATGCTGGACAGTTATGTAGCACCACCATTGGACGCCGCCGTTGATGAGGCATTAATAGATTTGATGGTGAGGCGCAAAGCGCTGTCTGAAGACAGGAGCTATTGAATAGTAGCTGGGTTAGCAGGGTAAAAAATTGTACAAGCTATATTGAAGAAGGTAGTGAGCCATGACAGATGAAAATTACGATGATGAAGAGATTATTCTTTCCGAGCTAGATGATGAAGAGCTCACTCTGCAGATGCACGATGATCTCTATGATGGCCTTAGAGAAGAGGTAGTGGAGGGCACAGAGATATTACTTGCACGAAATTGGAGTGCGGAGAAAGTTCTCAATGAAGCCCTGGTTGCTGGTATGACTATTGTTGGAATTGATTTCAGGGATGGCATTTTGTTTGTACCTGAGGTGCTTCTTGCAGCCAATGCAATGAAAGGCGGCATGGCTATTTTAAAACCTCTGCTGGTGGAAAGTGGTGTCGAACCGATTGGTAAGATGGTTATTGGTACGGTGAAAGGTGATATTCACGATATTGGCAAAAATCTGGTCGGCATGATGATGGAAGGAGCGGGTTTTGAGGTCGTTGATATTGGCATTAATAATTCCGTGGAAGATTATCTGGCCGCACTGGAAGAACACAATCCTGATATTCTGGGTATGTCGGCTTTGCTGACCACCACGATGCCTTATATGAAAGTGGTGATTGACGAATTGGTTCGGCTGAATATTCGAGATGATTATGTTGTGCTGGTAGGGGGCGCGCCATTGAACGAAGAATTCGGTCAGGCGGTTGGCGCCGATGGTTACTGCCGAGATGCGGCGCAGGCTGCCCAGATGGCACCGCTACTGCTTCACAATCGCCGAGCTTCCCGTGCCTAGCCCAATCCTTGTTATTGCCTGTGGGGCACTGGCTAATGAGATCCAGGCACTCAAACGTCTGAATCACTGGCAACATCTGCACCTACAATGCATGGACGCCAGTCTGCATAACAGACCGGAACAGATAACAGAACGCCTCAGAGAAAAAATTCGGGCCCAGCGCGCGCATTATCAGCAGATATTCATTGGTTATGCTGATTGTGGAACCGGTGGGGCGCTTGATCGCATGCTCCTTGAGGAGTCGTTAGAAGGGCAGATTCATCGCCTGCCTGGAGCGCACTGCTATGAATTTTATGCAGGCCACAGGGAGTTTGCTGAATTACAAGAGGCCGAATTAGGCACGTTTTATCTCACCGATTTCCTTGTTCGGCATTTTCAATACCTTGTTATTGAACTGTTGCAACTTGAGCAGCATCCGGAATTGCAGCCCACATTTTTTGCCGGATACCATAAGCTGGTTTACTTATCCCAGACTCACGACCGTTCTCTGCTGAGGCAGGCAAAGAAGGCGGCGCAGAGACTGGATCTCGAATTTGTGCAGGTTCATTCAGGATATGGCTTGCTTGAAATCGAATTGAAAGAACAGTTGGGGAGGGTGGATGAGAGTCAAAAGCACGTTCGTTTACTGGCGTGATATCCCTTCCCAGGTGATTGTCCAGCGTGGTCGGATCAGAGCTAAAGTGTTGTTAAGCCATCGATTTCAGGCGGCTGTTGATCGGGCAGCCATGCGAGCGGGCAAGGGCAGTAGTGATGCCTATTTGTCAGAGTGGCGTCGACAAGCATCATTTGAAGAGACCGAAGACAGCGCCGAAAACCTGGCGAAGACCTATGCGGACCGGTTTGAGACCGAATATACCGATGAACGCCTGCTCAAACTGATTCAAGGTAAAGGTCAGGTTAAGCAGTAATATATTCTTTTTGTTCACTCCATAAATAGAGGAATAGCAACATGACGGAACTGATTCTAAGTTCGTCCTCAAAAGAAGTGCGAATGGGCTTCGGGCTTCCATTTGTGGTCATAGGGGAGCGTATTAATCCGACTGGTAGAAAAGCGCTGGCAGCTGAAATGAAGCGTGGCGATTATAGCCGAGTGGAAGCTGATGCGCTGGCTCAGGTTGCCGCAGGGGCCCATATGCTCGATGTCAATGCCGGCATCCCGCTGGCAGATGAACCTGCCATGCTCAGGGATGTAGTGCAGTTGGTTCAATCAATAACAGACGTCCCTTTGTCCATTGATTCTTCAATTGTTGCAGCACTTGAAGCAGGGCTGTCGGTTTACCAGGGAAAACCGCTGGTCAATTCAGTGACTGGCGAAGAGGAGCGTCTTGAGGTCGTGTTGCCACTGGTCGCGAAGTATGGCGCTGCGGTTGTGGCGATCTCCAATGATGAAACCGGCATATCAGAAGACCCCGACGAACGCTTTAAAGTGGCTAAGAAAATAGTTGAAAGGGCTGCGGACCATGGCATTCCGAGAAGTGATGTCGTAGTGGATCCTTTAGTGATGCCCATCGGTGCCATTAATTCTGCAGGTTTACAGGTGATGCACCTGGTTCGACGCCTGCGCGATGAATTGCAGGTAAATACCACCTGCGGCGCTTCCAATGTCAGTTTTGGACTTCCTAATCGCAATGGTGTTAATTCTGCTTTCCTGACCATGGCGATGGCTGCAGGCATGACATCGGCGATTACCAGTCCATTACACCCGGAAGTTATGCAGGCCGTGTTAGGCGCTGACGTGATGATGGGACATGACCCTAACTGCGAGCGGTGGATTCGCCAGTATCGTGATCCAACAACGGTTCGTGCGGATCGCGGCAGACGCAGCAGAGGTCGCAGGCGACCTTAAATTTCAGCCGGGAAAGTTTAGAGTTTTGGTGACTGTTTGAAACAAGACGAAAAAAAAATAGTATTTACACCATCCGGGAGGCGCGGTCATTTCCCGGTGGGAACCCGCCTGTTGGATGCTGCCCGGAGTCTGGGCGTGGATGTCGATTCGGTATGCGGCGGCAGGGGCATTTGTGGGCGTTGTCAGGTTCTGTGTACAGAAGGTGATTTCGCCAAGCATGGTATCAGCTCTCGGCCGAGCCATCTTTCTCCCCGGGGTGCTGTCGAGGCCAGGTTCAGTGAAAAACGTCATCCCCTGGAAGGTAATCGAAGGTTGAGCTGCCAGGCCCTGGTGACCGGAGACCTGGTGATCGATGTGCCGCCAGAAAGCCAGATGCATCGCCAGGTGGTCCGTAAACCGGCTGAACATCGAGACATTACCCTGGACCCGCCGGCGCATCTGTATTTTGTCGAGGTGAGACCGGCGAATCTCGAAGAACCGGATGGCGATCTGCAACGCTTGTATGAGGCGCTGTCAATGGAATGGGGTTTGCAGGACCTGGTCTGTGACCGATCGGTACTGGTGCGATTACAACAAACGTTGCGGAAGGGGCAATGGAAGGTTACCGTTGCAGTCAGTCAGAATTCCCTCATTACTGCTATCTGGCCCGGTTATCATGAGGCTATTTATGGTGTGGCACTGGATATCGGTTCGACTACGATCGCAGGCCACCTGTGTCACCTAACCACGGGTGAAGTTGTCGCCACAAGTGGCATCATGAATCCACAGATTCGCTTCGGCGAAGATTTAATGAGCCGTGTCTCCTACCTGCTGATGCACCCGGAAGGGGCCCAGGAGATGACGCAGGTGGTTCGAACCGGTATTAATCAATTGATAGCCGCCGCGGCCATAGAGGCCGGCATCGATCAAATCGATATCGTCGAGATAAGCATTGCTGCAAATCCCATTATGCATCATTTGTTTCTAGGGCTGAGCCCAGTGGAATTAGGCTCTGCGCCATTTGCACTGGTGACTGATCAAGCCATTAATTTAGCTGCCAGAGATCTTGACCTTGAGGTTAACCCGGGGGCGCAGGTGTATGTGCTGCCCTGTATCGCCGGGCACGTTGGCGCGGATGCGGCTGCTATGGTGCTTGCCGAGGCGCCTCAGCAGAGTGAGGGGGTGTCTCTGGTGGTGGATGTTGGCACCAATGCTGAAATCATTCTGGCGATCGAGGGTAAGTTACTGGCTTGTTCAAGTCCCACCGGCCCAGCATTTGAAGGAGCACAGATAAGCTGTGGCCAGCGCGCCGCGCCAGGGGCCATTGAGCGAGTCAGAATTGATCCGATCACACTGGATGTTCGGTTTCGTGTTATTGGCTCAGAACTCTGGTCGGATGAACCCGGTTTTGCCGCATCCATCATTACTTTTGGGATTACTGGGATTTGCGGTTCCGGCATCATAGAAGCAATTGCAGAGATGTATCTCAGTGGAATTATCACCGAGGACGGCGTAGTCGATGGTGCTGTCAGCAAGCAAAGTTCGCGCGTATTCAGCGATGGCAGAACCTGGTCGTTCATGCTTGATGACGGAGACCAGAAAATAATCGTGACCCAGAATGATGTTCGTCAGATACAGCTTGCCAAGGGTGCACTCTATGCAGGGGTTAAGCTGCTTCTCGACCGGGGTGGCGTCGATAGCGTGGATCGGATTCGCCTTGCTGGCGCATTTGGTAGCCATATTGATATTAAATACGCCATGGTTCTGGGACTGATTCCTGATTGTGAGCTTGCTGCAGTGTCATCGGCCGGTAATGCAGCCGGCACCGGCGCCCGGATTGCTTTACTGGACTTGTCGGCGCGAACAGAAATAGCCTCTCTGGTAAGAGAAGTAGAAAAGATAGAAACCGCTATTGAGCCCAGTTTTCAGGCCTATTTTGTGGATGCCATGGCATTCCCTAATAAGCGCGATGAATTCCCTAAGCTGTTTTCGGTAATAACCAGACCGCCATCTAAAACAGCGCTGGCAGATAGCAGCGGTCGAGGTAATCGACGGCGCAGGAGGCCAGTGGCCTGAGACTATGGTTTAATCGTTTAAAAGCGTGACCTGGCAGGACAGAAGCGATAATCAGGACAGTAGAGGTGAAGACGTGAAAATAAAATCCCAGGCTAAAGTAGTTGTCATAGGGGGCGGTGTAGTTGGTGTCAGTGCCTTGTATCACCTTGCCAAAAAAGGTTGGGGTGAGCAGGCTGTGCTGCTGGAAAAAGCCGAGCTGACGTCGGGTTCAACCTGGCATGCTGCCGGGTTACTACCTTTATTTAATATGAGCTACAGCGTTGGCCAGATTCATAAATATTCAGTCAACTTATACCAGCAGTTGGAAGCAGAAACAGGTCAGCATGTCGGTTTCAGTCAGGTGGGTAACCTGCGGCTGGCGATGAATGATGACCGCATGGACGAGTACTATCAATATGCTGCAACGGCTCGCACCATTGGCATTAATGTGGAATTCCTGACTCCAGCAGAAATTCACCGACTCTGGCCCTTATGTAATCCGGAAGGCCTGGTTGGCGGCATCTATCACCCCGATGATGGTTATATCCAGCCGGCCGATCTCACTCAGGCCCTGGCTAAGGGGGCAAGGGCTAAGAACGCAACGATATATCGCAACACCTCGGTTGTGGCAATAGAAAGAGGCTTCTCGGATAATTGGATTGTTACCACAGACCAGGGTGACATCAGTTGTGAGCACGTTATCTCGGCCACCGGGAATTATGCAAGGCAGACGGGTGCCATGGTCGGTTTGGATATTCCCGTGATTCCGGTTCAACACCAGTACATCGTTACCGAACCTCATCCTGAATTGCAGGCCAGACATTCCCGGGGACAGTCGGAACTGGCCGTTCTTCGTGAATCAGACGGCTCCTGGTACTTGCGCGAGGAGAACGGCGGTTTCATTCTGGGTCCCTATGAAAAAGGTGCGCCTGCCTGTTATGTGGATGGCCCTGACCCGCGGGCGGAATATGAACTCTTTCAGGAAGACCTGGACCGCCTGGCACCCCATATAGAATCCGCGATGGCGCGGGTGCCAGCTTTTGCAGAGGTTGGCATCAAGCAGGTTTACAATGGAGCGATCGCCTATACACCCGATGGTAATCCTATAGTGGGACCGGCATGGGATAGAGAAAATTACTGGTTAAGCGAAGGTCACAGCTTCGGAATTACCGCCGCTGGCGGCGCTGGCTGGCAACTGGCTGAATGGATCGTTGAAGGAGAACCGACCATCGACATGCTGGGCGTTGAACCGAGAAGGTTTGGTGATTATGCAAATAAAGATTATTTGATTGAAAAGAATGAAGAGGCCTATGCCAGTGTCTTCGTTATTCACTATCCTGATGAAGAGAGACCGGCGGCTCGACCGCTGCGAACGGCACCGTGTTATGACCGGTTAAAGTCGATGGGTGCGGTGTTTGGCCAGAAGTTTGGCTGGGAAAGAGCGAATTGGTTTGCTGCCGATGGTGAAGCGGCTGAGGATCACTGGTCGTTTAAGCGGTCCCGATGGTTCGATGCCATTAAACAGGAAGTCCATAATGTAACGCATAATGTGGGTCTGCTGGATATGACTGCATTTGCCAAGTGCCGAATCTCAGGGCCTGGTGCCGAAGCCTTTCTGGATTATTTTGTTGCCAACAGATTACCCAGAAAAAAAGGTGGCATAGGTCTTTGTCATGCGCTGAATAGCCGCGGTGGAGTACATTCAGAATTCACTATCATGCGGGAGGCATCCAATTCCTTCTACCTGGTTTCAGCGGGTGCTATGCAGCGCCTGGATCACGATTATTTGTGTAAGAGGTTACCCACAGACGGTTCAGTACAGTTTACCCAGCTAACATCCAGTACGGGTGTTCTGGTCGTTTCGGGTCCCAAAGCCCGGACTTTAATGCAGCGTGTTTCCAGCGCTGATTTTTCTAACAGTCAGTTTCGCTGGTTGACCGGTCAGCAGATTCTGGCAGGCGGTGTACCCGTCAATGCCCTGCGGGTTAATTTCGTCGGTGAGCTTGGTTGGGAACTGCATCACTCCATTGAATACCAGAACACGTTATTTGATGCTCTGTTTGAAGCAGGAGCTGACCTTGGCCTGAAACCCTTTGGTATTCGTGCCATGGATTCCATGCGACTGGAGAAATCCTATCGCATGATAGGCACCGAGCTTTCAATTGAATATTCGGCTTTTGAGTCAGTTCTGGATCGCTTTATTAATCTGGATAAAGGGGATTTCCTGGGTAGACAAGCCTTATTGGAGCGCCAGTCGGCCGGACTCAAAAGTCAACTCGTGACCCTGGCAGTTAAAGACGTAGTCGATGCTGATGCGCTGGGTAACAATGCCCTGACCAGGCAGGGACAGTTGGTTGGCCGAGCTACCAGCGGTGGTTTTGGCTTTAGGGTTAATCAATCGCTGGCTATGGGTATGGTTGAACCGGCTTATGCGCAGTTGGGTACCGAGATGACTATAGAGATACTGGGCAAGCTTTACCCTGCAGTGGTGGTCGGGGAAAGCCCCTATGATCCGGAAAATCTTCGTCTGCGACACAGCGAATGATAAGGCAAGTCATAAGTAGGCTGAAATTATCGTGAGCGGCCGTTATTCTGCCTTTTCGTTGCTTTCCAATGCCTTGCAATACAACAGGAAATGGCCGCGAGCATGGCGAAATCCACAGCCTAAAGCCCACTATGATGCCATTGTCGTCGGTGGTGGTGGACATGGTCTTGCTACGGCTTACTATCTGGCCAAAGAACACGGCTATGATAACGTAGCGGTTCTGGAAAAAGGCTGGATAGGCGGTGGTAATACCGGTCGCAATACCACAATTGTACGTTCCAACTACCTGTGGACCGAAGCCTCCCTAATGTATGAAAAGTCCATGAAGCTTTGGGAAGGGCTCAGTGCTGAGCTCAATTATAATGTCATGTTCAGCCAGCGAGGAGTTTATAATCTCGGCCATTCTCTTCAGGATATGCGTGATATTGAACGCAGGGTGGCATCGAATCGATTAAATGGCATCGATGCGCAGGTCGTCAGCAGCAAACAGCTCGGTAAAGCTATTCCTGGCCTGAATACGTCTGCTTCCGCACGTTACCCGATACTGGGCGCATCGTTGCAGCCTAGAGGCGGCGTTGCCAGACATGATGCAGTCGCCTGGGGGTTTGCCCGCGCCGCTGATGCCCTGGGAGTGGATATTATCCAGCAATGTGAAGTGACCGGTTTTGATATTCAGGGAGGTCGGGTTCGCGGGGTAAAAACGAGCCAGGGTGATATTGCCGCAGATAAGGTTGCTGTTGTGGTAGCCGGACATGCAAGTGTACTTGCCGGTTATGCTGGGTTTCGACTGCCGCTGGAGAGTCACCCGCTGCAGGCGTTTGTTTCCGAACCGTTAAAACCGGTGCTCGATACGGTGGTGATGTCCAATGCGGTTCACGGCTACATCAGCCAGTCGGATAAAGGTGAGTTGGTCGTCGGTGCCGGTATCGATTCGTATGTTGGCTACGGCCAACGCGGTAGTTTTCAGACTATCGAACATGCCCTGCAGGCCATTATTGAGCTGTTCCCAGCTTTCAGCCGGGTCCGTCTGTTACGGATGTGGGCCGGGATTGTTGATGTAAGCCCGGATGCCTGCCCGATTATCGGCGCCACGCCGGTTCAAGGGCTTTATTTTAATTGTGGCTGGGGCACGGGTGGTTTTAAGGCGACACCGGGTTCTGGTTGGGTATTGGCACATACCATTGCCAATGATCAAGCACATGAATTAAATGCACCCTTTAATCTGGAACGTTTCGCCAGTGGTGCGTTGATTGATGAGCATGGTGCCGCTGCTGTGGCTCATTAGATGAACGGGAGTTAGGCAAAATGTTACTGATTGAGTGCCCTTGGTGCGGTGACCGGGCAGAAACTGAATTCAGCTGTGGTGGTGAGGCTGATATTAGGCGACCGGCATTGCCACAAACGCTCAGTGATGAGGCCTGGGCCGATTACCTGTTCATGCGCAAGAATACGCGAGGCTGGCATCGAGAACTGTGGAATCATAGCCAGGGCTGCCGGCAGTGGTTTGTGGTTGAAAGGAATACCCTGACCTACGAGATCGCTGGCAGTTCAAAGTTTACGACTTCTTCAGAACCAGAAACAGAGGGTGTTGACAGCAGTGCAGACTAGGCGATTGGAGAAAGGCGGGCGAGTGGATAGAACTCAACCGCTAAATTTTAGTTTTGATGGCAAAACCTATCAGGGATTTGCTGGCGATACCCTGGCTTCAGCATTGCTGGCCAACGGGGTGAATCTAGTGGGGCGCAGTTTTAAATTGCATCGGCCCCGAGGGATAGTGTCTGCTGGCGCGGAAGAACCCAATGGCATAATGCAGATCGGCCGGGCCGGTCATGCCCAGCCAAATGCCCGGGCCACCCAGGTCGCGCTGTTCGACGGCCTTGAAGCGCAGTCAACCAAAGGCTGGCCCAGTGTTAATTTTGATATTGCCGCCGCAAATAATATTTTCAGTCGCCTTCTGGGAGCCGGTTTCTACTATAAGACTTTTATGTATCCCCGGTTTTTATGGCGCTTCTATGAAGGGTTTATACGTGCTGCCGCGGGTTTTGGTAAAGCCCCGGATCAGCTTGATCCGGATCGCTATGAACACAGGAACGCACACTGCGACATTCTCATTGCCGGTGCGGGTCCTGCCGGCTTGATGTCAGCATTGGTCGCGGCACGCAGCGGTGCCAGGGTGATTATCGCCGATGAACAGAACGAATTTGGGGGCAGCTTACTGTCGACCGATCAGCTCATAGAGGGTACACCTGCGCAGATCTGGTTGCAGGCCGTTGTTAAGGAACTCAACGCCAGTGCCGATGTGCGGTTGCTAACGCGAAGTACGGTATTTGGATATCACGATCATAATTTTGTAACCATTGCTGAACGGTGCACAGATCACCTGAATCCTGCCAACCGAAAAGGCGTCCGGGAAAGGCTGTGGCGAGTGAGAGCGAAACAGGTTGTGCTGGCGCAAGGCGCCTTTGAACGGCCACTGGTTTTCTGTAATAACGATCGACCCGGAATAATGCTGGCGTCAGCTGTTTCGAGCTATATCAATCGTTTTGCTGTGGCGCCGGGTGAACGAGCTGTGGTTTTTACCAATAATGATAGTGCCTACCAAACTGCTCTCGACCTGAACAGGGAAGGCATCAAGGTGGTGGCGATCGTCGATAGTCGGGCAACCGGTGCAGGCGAACTACGGGAACAGGTGGCTAAAGTTGATATCCCTGTTTTGACTGGCCATATTGTGACAGACGTAAAGGGAAGTCGCCGTATCAGGGCTGTTAAGTTAGCCAGTTGGGACGGCCAGCCAGAGTCTCGCGCGATCGTTACCCGGACCCTGGAATGTAATCTGCTGGCGATGTCAGGAGGGTGGAGCCCGGCGGTGCATCTGCATTCCCAGGCTGGCGGAAGCATTCGCTGGGATGATTGTTGCCAGGGCTTTGTTCCCGATGAAAGTCGTCAGGGAAATGTGTCTGTCGGTGCAGGACGGGGTCTGTTGAGCCTGCCGGATTGCTTGAGCGATGGGCTCGCCGGTGGACTTCAGGTGGTAGAAAGATGTGGTCTGGTTGCAGCAAAGGTTGAAATACCGCAATTGCCTGAAACCCCGCAAAGTACGCTGCAGCCGCTGTGGCGGGTACCGGCCGAGAAGGACCCGGATCGCTGCCCCAAGCAATTCATAGATTTCCAGAACGATACGGCTGTCGCCGATATTCGCCTGGCGGTGCGAGAAGGATTTGAAAGCGTCGAGCATGTTAAACGCTATACGGCCCTGGGTTTTGGTACAGAGCAAGGCAAGCTGGGCAATATCAACGGTATGGCGGTACTGGCCGAATGTTTGCAGTTACCCATTGCCGAGGTGGGCACAACGACGTTCAGACCTGCTTATACGCCTACCAGTTTTGCCGTCGGGGCGGGTGAGGCGGTGATGGATCTGTATGAGCCGGTGAGGACAACGGCAATACATGATTGGCATGAGCAGGCAGGCATACCCTTTGAGACAGTGGGGCAATGGTTACGGCCCTGGTATTTCCCCAAGAAAACCGAGGACCTTGATGCTGCAGTTGCCAGGGAGTGCCTGGCCACGCGTGCCGGTGTTGGCATTATGGATGCGTCCACGCTGGGGAAAATTGATGTTCATGGTGCCGACGCGGCTGAGTTTCTGAATCGTATCTATACCCATAATGTAGACACCATGAAAATCGGTCGCTGTGCTTACGGCATCATGCTCGGTGAAGATGGCATGGTAAAAGATGATGGTGTAATGGCCCGCCTGGCCGAAGATCATTACT
This sequence comes from Gammaproteobacteria bacterium, assembly GCA_012960535.1. Taxonomy (GTDB): domain Bacteria; phylum Pseudomonadota; class Gammaproteobacteria; order Pseudomonadales; family Azotimanducaceae; genus UBA9926. The sequence goes on along the minus strand of DUBB01000009.1, from coordinate 42,609 downwards.
ACCTGACCACCACCACGGGTGGCGCGGCAGCCGTACTGGCCTGGCTTGAATTATGGTTACAGACCGAATGGCCAGACCTCAAGGTGCATTTAACTTCCCTTACCGATCAGTTTTCAACCATTGCCGTTGCCGGACCTGACAGCAGGCAGGTGCTGGAAAAGGTGGGCTGCAGCATTGATCTGGCACGTTCTCATTTTCCTTTTATGACGGTAAAGGATGCTGTTTTAGGCGGGATTGATGTTCAGTTGTTTCGAGTCAGCTTCAGTGGTGAGCTGGCCTACGAGGTTAATGTCGACAGTCGTTATGCCCTGGCCATGTGGAATAAGATCATGACGGCAGGTCAGGCTTTTAACATTACACCTTATGGGACCGAGACCATGCATGTGCTGCGTGCTGAAAAGGGCTTTGTTATTGTCGGCCAGGACACTGATGGATCGGTGACACCAGTCGACCTGAAATTAAATTGGATGTTATCCAGGGATAAGGATTTTATAGGCAAACGCTCACTTTCTCGCTCGGTTATGGTTGGGTCGCAGCGCAAGCAGTTGGTGGGCCTTTTATCCTGCGATGGCAGGAGTGTCCTGAGCGAAGGCAGTCAGTTGCTTGATGATGTTTCTGCTCCTTCACCGGTACCGATGGTTGGCCATGTGACCTCGAGCTATTACAGCGCCAACCTGGGTCAGCCGATTGCTTTGGGGCTGCTGATCAATGGCCATGCCAGATTGGGAGATCGGGTGTTCGCTCGCGCATCGTCGGGGCCTGATGTTGCTGTTGAAGTAACCTCCAGTGTTTTTTATGACCCCAAAGGGGCGCGTCAGAATGTCTGATTTAATGCCCAGCTACCTTTCAAAATTTATTACCAAAGCGTCGGTGGCTGAGCAGGCTGGCGCTGATTTGGATATTCGAATACTGACCGGTCTGGGCCACATCAATTTACGGGGTGACCTGGCAAGCCAGCGCCTTAGTGATGCAGTGGCCAATATAACTGGCTTGGTCCCACCTAAGCAGGCGAATCGGTTTGTGGCACATGGCCGGCAGCAGATATACTGGTTAGGGCCGACAGAATGGTTGCTGCTGACAGAAGATGTTAACACCTATGGCTTGCTCAGTGAATTAAGGCAGGTCTTTCAAGGCTTGCATGCAACCGCCACGGACCTAAGCGGTTCAGCTGTCGTACTTGAAATTGAAGGGCCCCAGGCAGCAGATATTCTCGCTAAAGGCTGTACTTTGGATCTGCATCCGAGTGGTTTTAACAATGGTGATTGCGCCCAGATTGGCCTGGCTAAAGCCAATGTCCTGCTAGCCTGCAGTACGGCTGAGTACCAATATAAGCTGGTAGTACGTCGGACCTTTTCTGAATATCTGCTGCAATGGTTACTGCATAGCGCCCAGGATTTTAGGGTTTTGGTATCCCAAGGCAGTCTCGAGATGGGAGGCTAGTTGAGGATAAAGCAATTATACGTTGCAGCAGGGCAATGGTCTGTTAGCGCTGTTCTGATCTGTTCTGCCTTTGCATCGAGCGTCGCCTCTGCCGATAATTCAGTTGATTTAGGGTTGGAGGAAGGCATGCGCAAAGCGGTTTTTATTGTTGTCGATGGCATACCAGCAGATGTACTGGAGCGCGTTCATACGCCGAACCTTGATTTGATCAGTAATGCGGGCGGTTATACCCGGGCTTTTGTAGGTGGCGCTATTGGCACTGATACCGAGAGCCCCACGGTATCAGCCGTTGGCTATCAGAGCCTGTTGACGGGTACCTGGGCGAATAAACATAACGTCTGGGATAACGAAGTCAGGCATCCGGACTATCGCTACTGGGATATTTTTCGAATCGCTAAAGCTTTTGATCAGAAGCTACAGACAGCGGTGTTTTCTACCTGGGAATATAATAGAACCCGTTTGCTGGGTGATACCCTGCATGCTGCTGGCGGGCGCAAACTCGATCATTACGTTGATGGCATGGAGTATGACCTGGCGCGTTTCCCACATGACCCAGATTCTTTATACATTCGGGCCATTGATGAACACGTGGCCACCTCTGCGGCTGAGTATATAAGTGACAAGGGACCGGATCTTAGCTGGGTCTATTTTCAGTATACCGATGATATTGGCCACTTCTTTGGTGACAGTCGCCAGCAGGATGACGCGCTGCAATTGACTGATGCCTGGGTTGGCGAAATCTGGAAGGTAATACAGCAACGCCAGAAGTTGCTGGCCGAGGACTGGCTCATCATAGTAACCACTGATCATGGCCGCAGCCGGCAGACGGGTAAGGATCATGGCGGCCATTCCCAGCGAGAGCGGACCACCTGGATATCGACTAATAGCCGTCACTTGAATGGGCGCTTTTCGCAGACCCCTGGTATTGTCGATATTGTTCCGTCCATCGTTAATCACCTGGATCTGCAGTTGCCTGAGCTAATCCGGTCGCAACTTGACGGCCAGGCATTTATTGATCGATTCTAACGGCGCCCAGTTTGCCTCTGCTGGGCTGTTTATCGATTCTGGTAAGGGCGGTGCCATTAGCGTTTGCCTTTAATCGCATTTGTTTCCTATCTCCAGTATCGCTGACCCCAGAATTTGAATACCATTGAAGTTATAGCAACCCGCGGGAGTACTGATGGCTAAACCACCCACTTTGAAGTTTGATTCTCTGGCGCTGCACGCTGGCCAGAAACCGGACCCTACTACCGGCGCAAGGGCGACGCCCATCTACCAGTCTGCTTCTTTCGTTTTCAGGGATACAGACACGGCCGTGGGTTTGTTTAACATAGAGCGCGCAGGTCATGTTTATTCACGCCTGTCAAATCCTACCAATGCTGTATTGGAAGAGCGTATTGCTACCCTGGATAATGGCGTTGGCGCCATTGCCACTGCCAGTGGCCAGGCAGCTATGCACCTTGCCATAGCAACTATCGTTAGTGCCGGCGAGCACATTGTTGCCTCCAGAAGTATTTACGGTGGAACCCACAATCTGCTGGATTACACGATGCGTCGATTCGGTATTGATACTACTTTTGTTGATCCTCGCGATCTGGATGCACTTGCCAGTGCTATCCAGCCCAATACCCGATTGGTATTCAGTGAAGTGGTGGGTAATCCTGGCATGGAGGTGTTGAATATTCCTGAAGTAGCAGAGATTGCCCATAAGGCTGGATTGCCGTTACTGGTTGATGCCACTTTTACGACACCGTACTTGTGCCGACCCATTGATTTTGGCGCTGACCTGGTGATGCATTCGGCGACCAAGTTCCTGTCAGGTCATGGTGTTGTCATCGGTGGACTGCTGGTTGACGGCGGCACTTTTGATTGGCAGGGTTCCGGAAAATTCCCCACGCTGAGCGAACCTTATGCCGGCTTCCATAACCTTAATTTCGCCGAGGAGTTCGGTCCCGCTGCATTTATTACCCGAGCCAGGAAGGAAGGATTACGTGATTTTGGTGCCTGTATGGCGCCCAATACGGCGTTTCAGATTCTGCAGGGGATCGAAACACTATCGCTGCGCATGCAGCGGCATATTGAAAACACCGAGGTGGTGGTGGCGTTTCTTGAACAGCAGGAACAGGTGGAAAGTGTCAATCACCCGATGCTGGAAGCGCACCCAGACCATGAACTGGCTAAAGCGATACTGCCAAAAGGCAGCACGGCTGTGTTCAGTTTTAATATAGTCGGAGGCCGGACGGCGGGGATTAAATTTATAGAGAACCTGAAGCTGTTTTCTCATCTGGCCAATGTCGGTGATGCCAAATCCCTGGTGATTCATCCTGCCAGTACTACGCACCACCGCATGGATTCAGCGGCCCTTGATAAGGCGGGTATCTCAGAGGGCTTGATTCGTCTTTCCATCGGTCTTGAGGATGCTGCTGATATTGTTGCAGATCTGAAATCGGGCCTGCGTGCCTCTCAGCGAGGGCTTTGACATGTATACCCAGGTCAATGATCAGAAGACTTTTTACAGCAATGGCAACGGCAAGATCATACAAGGCCAGCCTAATGTCGTTTTCATACATGGCGCAGGTCATGACCATAGTGTATGGGTGATGCCGTCGCGTTATTTTGCCCGGCATCATTATAATGTGTTCGCTTTGGATTTGCCGGCGCATGGGCGCTCTGCCGGTACGCCGCTGAAGAGTATTGATGCCATGGCAGACTGGATCTGTGCGGCTTTGGATGTTCTGGATGTTGATGCTGCTGCCATTGTCGGTCATAGCATGGGCTCTTTAGTGGCCCTGAATTTTTCAGCACGTTACGCCAGCCGAACCCGGGTATTAGCGCTTCTTGGCACTTCAACACCCATGCCGGTAACCGAAGTGTTGCTGAATGCGGCCAGAGACAATGAACATGATGCCTTTGACATGGCCAATACCTGGAGCCACAGCCCATTCGGAGAGATGGGTGGAAATGAAAACCCGGGAATCAGCATGATGATGAGTGGCCAGCGTTTGCTGGAACGCACTCCGGAGGATGTTTATTTCGCTGATCTCAATGCCTGCAATGCATTTGCTGATGGTGATCGACTGGCAACACAGATAACCTCAGAAAGCCTGATGTTCGTGGCGGCCCAGGATAAGATGACAGCACCGGCCAGTGCATTGAAAGTCGCGCAGTTGATTCCTCAGTGCCGCGTTATCCATCTCAATCCGTGCGGTCATGCGATGTTGTCAGAACAGCCCAATGCAGTGTTGGATGGCCTGGCCAGCATCGTCTGAGCAGAGGCGGCTAACTGTCATTACCAGGGCATTTGCCCTGAAGCTGATGTGATGCCCTGGATCCATTGCAGAACGGTCAAGCTGGTTTTAGGCCCTCTTGATGTTCAGTTTCAGCGAAAGCGTACCCAGCATGATGCCGGGCTGGTGCTCAAAGGTATTGTCCTTGGCGTAATTGATATGTTCCAGGCAATCCAGCAGGGCCTGCCAGGCAAGATTCTGTTCCAGTCGGGAAATTCCCGCGCCCGGACAGACCCGGGGCCCGGCGGAAAATACCAGGTGCCGGGTTACTGCCTTTCGATTCAGGTTGAGCTCGTAGGGGTCTGTCCATTCTGCTGGGTCTACGTTGCCCGCACCATAACGAAGGTGCAGCAGGGATCCTTTGGGTACTTTGGTACCTTGAAACTCTTCATCCTGGCGGGTCACCCGTGTAGAAAGTCCCTGGGTGGGTGATCGCAATCGCATACCTTCTTCAACGAAATTTTTAACCAGGTTGCGGTCCAGTTTTAGAGTATTGAATAAACCGGGATGCTCACACAATAGCTGGGCTTGCTCCTCGATAGCATACTGGGTGGTTTCAAGTCCGCCAATGACCATGGCATAGACAATACCGTTGACCTCGATGTCGGTCAGTTTCCGGTCCAAGGCCTTGTAGTGCGCCTGGGTCAGCCAGCTGATCATGTCGTCTTCGGGTGCGCGTCGTTTTTCCAGTACTTTTTCATGCACGTATTCCTTGAAACCATCAAGCAGCTTCAATTGTTTTTCCGCCTGCCTTGTGGATAGGATATTTCGATGCCCTTTGCCATAGACGAAGGCGGTAACCTGGGCTGCACCCCATTCAGCCAGCTGAGGTATATCTGACTCAGGAAACCCAAGCACGTTGGCCATGACCATCTGCGGTAGTGGTCGCGCAAACTGCGAAATAAATTCGACCTCACTGTGATGATCCCAGGCATCTAACAGACGCCGGATACAGTCTTTGATCATTTCTGTGTGCCGACTTGCACCCGGCCCTACCCAGGGGTCCGTCAGTTCCTGGCGGTGTGCGCGATACAGCGCATTGTCCGGCCTTAAGGAGACCATGGACAGCAGCATGGCATTTGCCTGCCGGTAGGCATCGTCATTGCTATCGGTTTGTTTTAAAAGGTCGATGGCCTGGTGTATGCGTGGTGGAAAGCGCACTGGGTCCTTGACCACCATCGCAATGTCTTCATATTTTGTCAGGATAAATCCGTCGGTAGCCGAACTCGTCCCCTCGCCGGGTACTCTGACCACTGGCTCTGTTTCATGTAAAATTGGATAAGCTTCGTACCAGTGTTCCTGCGCGCCCGGGCTGAATAAATCCACATCGTTTCGGTTTACAGGACATTTCATCTCACTGAGCTGATGGTTTCTATGCTTGATTTTCATTGTTGTCTGGCTACCTGGTGTCAGTTGTCTTTTGGTAAAGGACATCTGGCAATACTCTAAGTGAACGCTGAATTGCAAAGAAGGTTTTAATGAGAATACACCAATACTGGGTATCAGTGAATTTGATGTTAACTTCCTTTGTAATGTGGCCCTGGCTGGACGGATTCAACAGTCTAATGGATTCAATCGGGTCGGGCGAGTCAAGCGCAGATTGTTGTCCCTATGATCCTTTCGATCTGGCAGCTGACACGGTCATGGAAGCCATCGAAATATTCGTCTACTATGATTCAGATTCAATCGAAATCCCCATGGAATTTGACCCTCATATACAAGATATTGCTGCCTGAATGGCGGAGTTTCCAAATACTAAGGCACTAATAGATGGCCATGCAGATGATGGTGGAATACATAGTTATAATAATGAGCTGTCAGTAGGAAGGGCAACAGGGATTAAAAGACGTTTAGAGCAGCACTTTGCCATTAATCCTGTACGAATTTATATTATTGTTTTTGGAAAGAACAGACTAATATCCATAGAGGCAGACCAGAAGAGCCGTTATCATTCTGGAATGAGTCCAGGGTATCAAACCCTCGCTGGTAAAAGGAAAGACATTACCTATGAACAAACAATTAGTCATAAAGGGCTTGCTGCTGATACCCGGATTACTCATGCTAATGAGCGCCATAGGTTTTTTAGTTCAGCCAGAACAGGCCGTAGAATCACTGGGCATGATACTTTTAGACGGTATTGGTCGCAGTTCTCAGGTCGGTGATATGGGTGCTTTTTTTGCCTGTACTGCCGGATTTGTCTTTTATGGCGTGGCCAGGACTGAGCCTGGCTCACTCTACGCCAGTGCAGCACTGTTGCTCAGTGCTGCTGCTTACAGAATTGCTGCCTGGTTACTCCATGAAGCGGAGTTTGCAGCAGAGTTTATAGCCATTGAGATTATATTGTTCGTGTGGCTGGTTGTTCTTGCCAGATTGATGGTTCAGCCAGGTGAGACGTCTGACATTGAAATCGATTAACGCTTGTTTGGTAACAACAGCATCGGGGGAGTCATTATGAAGCTGATTAAGATAGCAATCGGAGCGCTGGTTTGTTATGCGGCCATCGTCGTGGTATTTGAGTCTCTTCTGGGCCACTACCAGCCTCAGAACGAAGGTACCTTAGTCATTACAACCATTGATCAGGCAGGCCAGTCAAAAGACCGAGTTCTTGCAAAGATAGAATACAATGATGCTCTTTATGTTGCGGCAAATCACTGGCCAAGGGCTTGGTATCGTGAGGTGTTACGGTCTTCCCTGGCACAGGTTACGGTTGCCGGTGAACGACAAGCTTATCAAGTTGTGCCGGTCGCAGGAGAGGAACATGATAACCTCGAAAAGGCCAGGCCTCTGGGTTTTGTTATCAGACTGCTGACGGGTTTTCCTCCCCGGTATTTTGTGAAACTGGTCCCTCTGGGCTAGATCTTTTTAGAATATCTGCGTCGCGGATCGAAAATGGCGGAAATCTGTCGGGGCACACAATAAATGAGCATTGCCGGGCCATCCTACTGTACTTTATGTTTTGACATGATGTTTCGACAATAGATCAGGCAGGGTTTTTGATTAATTGAGGTATAGTAGACGCGATTTTTGAGTAAATGGTGATTTGTGTCCGAGATTTCTTTGATTGATGCCGTTATGAACCGGCATTCTGTGCGTGGTTTTTTGCCTGAAGCTGTCTCCCAAGAGGTAATGGACGCAGTTTTCGAATTAGCCCGCTGGGCACCTTCAGGTACCAATGTGCAGCCGTGGCAGGTTTATGTGGCGTCCGGTGCCGTTCGAGATTATCTGCAGCAGGAGTTTGTAAGGCTGGTTAACAGTGGTGAGAGAGAGAACCCAGATCATAAAAGTGATGGTCGATTGAACGATCCCTGGCGCGGGCGTCGCAGAGCCTGCGCAAAAGTGCTTTATGGTGCGATGGGTATTGACTGGGAAGATAAGACCGCAAGAAGTGCCGCAGGACTCAGGAATTTTGAACTTTTTGATGCACCTCATGTGGCATTTCTGTGCATGGATGAAAACTTCGGCGTACAGTCTTCGGCGGATGTGGGGATGTACGCACAAACGTTGATGCTGGCCATGACTGCATATGGATTAGCTAGCTGTGCGCAAGGCACTATGCGTCACTATCCCAGTCTGGTGCGAGAGACTTTTAACCTGCAACCAGAGATAAAGGTACTATTCGGCATCAGCTTTGGCTATGAGGACCCCTCTGTTCCGGCCAATAGTGCTCGGACAGACCGTGCACCCGTTGAAGAGTCAGTCGTATTTTTAGGAGGCGATAATTAAGTTTATATTAAAGCGGCCAAGATTCCCGCTCTGGTTATTGATGAAATACTGGCGTGACATAATCAGTCCAGTTGCGTTGACAGCAGTTTTAATTACGGGGTATTCGACAATGATAGTCCCAAGTTTGAATTCAACCGGTAAGGCATTTAAGTGCCCTTTCCAGATGAAATCGACGCTATACTCACGTACTACTTTGTAGATATACGGGTTTTTCGATGACTGAGGATTCAAGCTACACACCCCCAGAGGTGTGGACCTGGAATAAGGAGAGTGGTGGTCGTTTCAGTAACATCAATCGTCCAGTAGCAGGTTCCACTCACGATAAAGAATTGCCAGTAGGCAAACACCCCCTACAGCTATATTCACTGGCGACACCTAATGGGGTGAAAGTAACAGTCATGCTGGAGGAACTGCTCGAACTGGGACACGCAGGTGCGGAATACGATGCTTACCTGATCAATATTGGGCAGGGAGAACAGTTCGGCAGTGATTTTGTGGCCATTAATCCGAATTCGAAAATTCCTGCTTTATTAGACAGGAGTACGTCTGTGCCGACTCGGGTTTTTGAGTCAGGCGCCATTCTTGTGTATCTGGCAGAGAAGTTTAATGCATTGTTTCCAATTGAGCCTTCAGAGCGGGCAGAGTGCCTGTCCTGGCTATTCTGGCAGATGGGCAGTGCACCTTATCTGGGTGGTGGTTTTGGTCATTTTTACAGTTATGCGCCGGACAAATTCGAATATGCAATCAATCGTTTTACCATGGAAGTAAAGCGTCAACTGGATGTGTTGAATCAGAATCTGTCGATTCGACGCTATCTGTGTGGAGATGAGTACAACATCTCAGATATTGCAAATTATGCCTGGTATGGCGCTCTGGTTCTGCACAATGTTTATAGCGCGGCGGAATTTCTGGATGTCCAGAGCTATACCCATGTTGTCAGGTGGGCATCAGAAATAGAGCAGCGCCCTGCAGTAGCACGCGGCCGTCGCGTCAACAGGTCCTGGGGACCTGAACCCGAGCGGGTTGCGGAAAGGCACAGCGCTGCGGATTTTGCCTGAGCCTTGCCGGCAACAGCCTTTAGATCATCCGCTTTGATGATGCCGAAACGGATGATGGCCCTGGAGCGTCTCTGAACTCAGCATTTCGTGGAACGGTTAAGTTAAAGGGGCTCCCAACCATATTCCCCATCAGGCACCCCCCAGCCACCACGCTGAACTAGGTGGGTTCAGCCAGGAACACTGGAATTTTGCGGGTGGTTTTCGCCTGGTATTCGTTATAGGGAGGATAGGCTGCGGCGCTGGCTTTCCATAGTCTGGCTCGCTCTGCATCGTCGGTCACTTCCCGTGCCTGCATATTATAAACGTTGGTTGCATCGCGAATTTCAACATTAGGATTCTCGCGTAGATTGTAGACCCATACGGGGTTCCTGGGTTGCCCGCCCATGGATCCGATTAACACGTAATTATCATTGACTTTAACTCGCATCAAAGGGATTTTCCTGATGCCGCCGGTCTTGTTGCCGGTATGGGTGACTAGAATGCAGGGTAGACCTGAGTCTAGTAAAGTGGTGCCTTTTTTGCCTTCGCTACTTTCATAGAGTTCGACCTGCTTGCGCACCCAGCTGATAGTGGGTGGGATGTATGTAGCCATTGTCTGTTCCTTGTAAGGTTGCTAACTCTATGTTGGGTAGGTGACTGAATATCGCCTAATTCTAAGTCAGCGACTGGATGGATTAATTTACTCATTTCAAGGTAGTTAGGATAATACGAATGCGGCCCTTTTAATATCAAAAAGAAGGGTGATCAGGCGATTGGAAATTCTTGATGGCTAAATTACTTTTATAACATGGTAAGTTGTGATCAACTGTTGGCATGACTTTCAAAATATATAAAAGCTTCTTCTCAACGCGGGAGGAGGTTCTGGAGGATTTAAAGGAAACCGGGCATTGGCCGACGACTTATGTCTCGGAAAAATCACCTGAATTACCGCTGCATTGGCATGATCTGGATATAACGGGCTATGTCATGTCCGGTGGGACCTACTTATTGGATGAAGAGGGGATTCGGCATGACTTAAATCCCGGCGATAAGCTGGAGATTCCACGTGGAAGCCTGCATGCAGAAGGTGAAGTGACGGTTACCACAACTTATATTGTTGGAACAGAAGCGCCGGGACATCTTCTCGAGCAGTTGCAGATGCGACTTGAGGACGAACCGGGTCGGATGATCTGAATTGAGTATGGTGATGAGTAATAGGGTTTTAAACGGTTTACTGGGGTCATGGACAACCAGGTCTTTTTTTTAGTTCACAGCCAGGGTTTTGGAGGTTAATTTGATGGATGAAACCAGTCAGATGGATGCTTACGAGATTCCTATTGAAGCAATAAATGTTTCAGATGCCCAGTTATTTAAAACTGATACCTGCTGGCCTTATTTTCAGCGGCTTCGAGAAGAAGCCCCCATTCATTATTGTGCCGAAAGTGATTTTGGCCCCTATTGGTCGGTCACCCGATTTCACGACATCATGGCGGTGGACAAGAATCATCAAGATTTTTCGTCCATGGGTGGCGTCAGCATTGGAAATCGAAGCCCGGATTTTGAAGCGCCTAATTTTATTTCCATGGACCCGCCTGTCCACGCTGGGCAACGCAAGTCAGTGACGGGTGTCGTTGCGCCAATGAATTTAGCCAAGCTTGAGGCCGTTATTCGGCAGAGAGTGATACAGATTCTTGATCAGCTCCCGGAAAATGAGGAGTTCAACTGGGTGGATAAAGTCTCAATAGAGCTGACCACTCAGATGCTGGCAACAATTTTTGATTTTCCATTTGATGAGCGTCGCAAGCTAACCGCCTGGTCTGATCTGGCAACTTCATCAACAGCACTAGGCGGCGTCCTGCCCGATGAAGAAAGACGCGAAGGCTTAATGGAATGCCTGGCCTATTTTACCGAGCTCAGGAATGAGCGGGCAAACTGGGACCCGAAAGAGCACAACGATTTGATTACCCTGATGGCGCATAATCCAACAATGAATAGTTTGGAGCCCATGGAGTACTTGGGGAATCTATTGCTGCTTATTATCGGAGGTAATGATACGACCCGAAACTCTATATCTGGCGGTGTCTTTGCTTTAAATTTGTTTCCCGAGCAGTATGAAAAACTCCGTCAGGCACCTGCCTTGGTTCATAGTATGGTACCTGAGATTATCCGCTGGCAAACGCCGTTGACACACATGCGGCGGATTGCAAAGCGTGATGTTGAACTGCACGGCCAGACCATCAAGGAAGGGGATAAAGTTGTCATGTGGTACCTCTCAGGAAACCGAGACGAATCGGTCATAAAGGACGCGACGCAATTCATTATAGACAGGGAAAACCCGCGGCGTCATTTGAGTTTCGGCTACGGTATTCACCGATGCATGGGTAACCGCCTGGCCGAAATGCAGCTGCGGGTCCTTTGGGAGGAAATAATGCGTCGGTTCCATACAATTGAAGTTGTAGGTAATGCAGAGAGGGTCTCTTCGAATTTTATCAGAGGCTATTCACAGCTTCCTGTAAGGGTCCATCGTATATAAACGCTGTATTTAGGAGCCGTAGTTGGTAGCAAGAGTTGGTAGCAGGAGTCGTAGGTTAACCCACCTGCTGGTGAGCCTAATACCAATCTCAGGGTATCCTTGGATACGAATAGACCTTATGCCATATTAAGTGAAGTGTCAGAGGCAGATAAAACCTACTCACTATCCTGGCTGTTCTTGATATTATGAAGCCGGCGCCGTTCACTTTCCTTTATGTGGTCCCTGAGCATGCTTACATCTTCTGGTGAAATTGCATTGAAGCGAGCGCCGATCTGAATGGTATTTGGAGAATGTACCACAGGGTGAATATTAAGAATTTCGACTTCCTGGGTGAGTGTGGTGCTTGTACTTAGCTTGAGCCTGACGCCTTCTATGACATCTCTTCTCTTGATGGGCGTTGCCGCAGGTAGTCTGCAGCAAACTCCGGCTTCGGAAATGTCGATTATGGGCCCCCGCTGTTTTTTATCATTAATGCTCATGGTCGCTTCGGCTCTGCTGACCATACCAAGAACCAGTCTGAAGTGGCCGCGGTTCTGCCCATAGATCAGCTCATCTGGCAGAGAACAAACATATAAAGGCCTACGTTCCTGTCTGTTGATTTTCAGTACCCTGGTATCAAAGCTTAGTGGGGTGCCACTGACACTAGCGGTGACTGAGATGGTATCTCCTACCAATACAGAATTTCTGTATTCAGACACCACTTCATCCAGACGAAGGGTTTTGCTTTCTGGATCTACGGCAAGACATAGACTGGAGAAGTTTCCGCTTAGCCTGGGCAGACCTAAAGATACAGAACTTCGTGATTGTACCAGGCGATTCAGCAGTTGTAGTTTCTTGTGTTTTTTCGAATCTCCTGCTGTTCTTTGCCTATGGATTCCAACCGAGTATTCAGTTTGGTGCTTTTCGCAATCACTTTTTTAAATGTTTTGCCTGATACTAGCAGCTCTCGGGTGGGTTCCAGGGTTTGTACGCTGGCAGTTCGGACACCCTTGTTCATTGCCAGAAAGCCCTGATCACCAAAATAGTCACCTTCTGCAAGGCGTGCTAACTCTTGCGGTTGCGCCCGGTCCTTACCCATGAAGACCTGAATAAGTCCTGTGGCGATGAAATACATGTTGTCGGCTTGATCACCTTCCGAAAAAATCAATGTATTGACAGGCACATCGAGATACTCGCGGCCAGGGCAAGGTTTCTTGCATTCTCTGGTTTTAACTGACTAACGAAGTCGGTTTTTGAGAGAACTTCTTCGAAGAAGTTCATTGGACTGAGGCTGCTTTATCCACGCATGATCTTCAGTAATATCTGATAATGATAGAGGCTAACATCATTATGGTATTTTTATGAGTGTTTGCCACAAAGAATGGCGTTGGTGTTAGTCAACAGGAGAATGGGGTGGAGGGGGAGTTTAGTCGCTAACCGAGACAAGGAGTTCTTGTCACGGTTAACAAATGTAGCTAGGCACCGAAAAACAGTTTGCGAGCAGCAAAAATATAATCAGCTTCAATCGCCATCAAACTGATGAGCACCAACAGGACAAGGGGTGGTGCTAGAATCGCGTAGGCAAGCGCCAACCGTTCCCAGGTCATGTGCATGAAGATTGCGATGATAAATCCGGCTTTTAGAAACATAAACAGGAGTATCAGGGTCCATCTCAAGTATCCCTGGAAGCCCCAGTAATCAACCATGTAGGAGAGGGTGCTCAGGACAAATAATAATAACCAGATCTTTAAATAGATGCTGATTGGGTGTAATTTTGTATTTTCTGACATCAAAAAGACCTCACCAAAGATAAAAGAATGCAAAAATGAAGACCCAGACCAGGTCTACAAAGTGCCAATAGAGTCCTGCAATTTCCACTGCTTCGTAATTATCCTTCTTGTCATAGTCGCCACGATAGACTTTAAATGCGATTATGCTCAGGTAGATAACGCCAATGGACACGTGCATGCCATGGAAACCTGTAATCATGAAAAAGGCTGAGCCAAACTGAGCAGCACCCATGGGATTTCCCCAGGGACGTACACCTTCTTCTATGAGTTTTGACCACTCAAATGCCTGCATGCCAACAAAGGATAGACCGAACAACGCAGTGGCAGCGATAAGCGCCGCGGTCACTTTCCGATTCTTTCGGTAACCGAAGTTAACTGCCATCGCCATGGTGCCGCTGCTACTGATCAAAATGAAGGTCATAATGGCTATCAGTATCAGCGGTATATGGGCTCCGAATACAGTCAGTGCAAACACTTCACTGGGGTTGGGCCAGGCAATGGTGGTGTTCATGCGAACATGCATATATCCGGTCAGGAAACAGCTGAAGATAAAAGTATCGCTGAGCAGGAATATCCACATCATGGCTTTACCCCAGGGGACCTGGAATGCCTGTTTCTCGTCAGACCAATCCTGGGCGATACCTGAGAAGCCTTCTGCTACCATATTTTCGTTTGATAATGCTTGTTCAGCCATAACTATAATCCGCGTTTATGTCGATAAAAGTAATGCAAACAAACAAAGCCAAACTACCAGCAGGTAATGCCAGTAATTTCGGCACAGCTCTACGCTGAGTATTGTTTGTTCGGCATTCTGACCAGCCAGAACCTTGAGGGTGGTTTTCAACCATACCCACAGGCCGCCCAGCAAGTGAATGCCGTGCAGACCAGTGAATAGATAGAAAAAAGTTGCTGCCGGGTTTGATTGCAGGTAATGGCCCTGGTCAACCAGTTCCTGCCAGGCGACCCACTGGCCGAGTATAAACAGACTAGTGAATATGCCTGTTGCGATCAATCCGTAGCGCACTGTCGCTATTGAGTCGTTATTGGCTGCCCTTGCTGTCCAGTGAATAGCGATACTGCCCAATGCCAATACACCGGTGTTACCCCAGAGTAATCTGGGCTCGTCCACGGGTAACCAGTCGTTGAGATTCATTCTCATGAAATAAGCGCTGATGAACAGGGAAAAAATGCTGGTGACGACCGCCAGGAATACAAACAGGCCACTTTTTGCCGATTTGCCCGCAAGATTGGTGCTGTCGCGGTTATCGACAGCAGTCCCCTCGGTCAGCCAAGGTTGCTCAAGGATTTTTTGCTTCCATAACCACCAGTAGCTGATAGCGACTGCAGCAGTCATAAAAATGAGAACTGCAATCATGTATTTGTCTCAGGCGCTTTGTCACTTGGTGGCGTGTTCTGCGGAATAAAATCCTTCTCAGCACCGGGTACGCTGTAGTCATAAGCCCAGCGGTAGACCTTAGGTAATTCGTCACCCCAGTTGCCGTGAATCGGTGGTGTGTTAGGGGTTTGCCACTCTAATGATGTACTGCCCCAGGGGTTGGATCCAGCTTTTTTGCCTTTGAACAGACTCCAGATCATATTGGCAAAGAAGATAATCTGGGTGAATGCAACAAATATCGCGGCAATGGTTATCGCAGCATTTAAATCCTGAGCAGATTCAGGAATAAACTCGATTCCTTCGTATGCAAAATAACGCCGGGGTACGCCCAGGAAACCAAGATAATGCATGGGTAGATAGATTGCGTAAGTGCCTAGAAAGGTCATCCAGAAGTGGGTTTGACCTAAACGCTCGTTGTACATCCTGCCAGTCATTTTGGGATACCAGTGATAGATAGCACCAAATACGACCAGGATGGGTGAAACACCCATCACCATGTGAAAGTGGGCAATGACGAAATACGTATCTGACAACGGCAGGTCAACAACCACGTTACCCAGGAAAATGCCGGTTAATCCGCCATGAACAAAGGTGAAAATGAACCCAATCGCAAACAGCATGGGGACAGTCAGATGAATGTTACCTTGCCACAGCGTAAGTACCCAGTTGTAGACTTTGATTGCGGTCGGTATTGCGATAATGAGTGTCGTGGTTGCGAAAAAGAAACCGAAATAAGGATTCATGCCACTGACGTACATATGGTGCGCCCAGACGATGAAGCTCAATCCGCCAATACCAACGATAGCCCATACCATCATACGATAGCCAAAGATGTTCTTACGTGCATGGGTGCTCAGCAAATCGGAAACGATACCAAACGCAGGTAATGCAACGATATAGACTTCAGGATGACCAAAAAACCAGAACAGGTGCTGGAAAAGAATCGGGCTGCCGCCATCGTAGGCAGATTGTTCACCCATTGAGACAATCGCAGGCATAAAGAAGCTGGTGCCAAGGAGTCGATCGAAGGTCATCATGATGGCGCTGACCAGCAGAGCGGGGAAGGCCAATAAGCCTAAAACAGTTGCTGTAAATATACCCCACACAGACAGTGGCATTCTCATCAATGTCATGCCATGCGTGCGTGCCTGTAGAACCGTTGTTACGTAATTGAGGCCGCCCATAGTGAAGGCGACAATAAATACTGCTAAGGAGGCCAGCATCAGAACGATACCGGCTTCTACCCCGGGCGTGCCAAACATAATGGCCTGCGGCGGGTACAAGGTCCAGCCTGCGCCAGTAGGACCGCCAGTGACAAAGAAGCTGGCCATGAGGATAATGACCGACAGGAGGTAGACCCAGTAACTCAGCATATTAAGGTAGGGGAAAACCATATCCCGGGCACCCACCATCAGCGGGATGAGATAGTTGCCAAAGCCACCAAGAAACAGCGCTGTCAGCAGGTATATCACCATAATCATGCCATGCATGGTTACGAACTGGTAATACTCACTGGGCGAGATTAGTGAAAATGAATCCGGAAAGCCCAATTGTAAACGCATCATGACCGAGAGAATAAGGGCAACGACACCCACTGCAATGGCGGTCAGGCCATATTGGATGGCGATAACTTTATGATCCTGGCTCCATATATATTTAGTAATAAAAGAGTGGGGATGGGATAATTCCGGTTCCCTGTCCGCTAGTGCAACGTAGGCCATTAGTGTTCCCCCTGCGTAATTGCTGCAATCTTATTTTCTGGTTGGTTTGATAGAGAGTTGATATAGGCGATAACATCGTTCATGTCATTGTCACTGCGCAGCATTCTAGACATGCTGGCCATCTGAGGTCCAAACTGGTCCCCGGGATGAGCCCCTCTAATACCCTCTTTAAAGTTAATTAACTGGCGTTTGATATACCAATCTTCCTGCCCATTCAGACGAGGTGAATTGGTCGCATAGTTGCCTTGGCCTGTCTTGCCGTGACAGGTCCCACAGGTAGTGAAAAGCTGCTTACCGCGATCCAGATCACCTGTAATCGATTGATCGCTGTCGCCGTGGGCAAAGGTGCCAATATAAGCTGTGACATCCCTTATGGCGGCGTCATCGGCCAGGATAGCGGCCATGGGCGCCATCTGTGCGCCGAATAAATCATCCTTGTGCGCGCCGCGATAGCCTTGTTTGAAATTTTGTAGCTGACGGTTGATATACCAGTCTGATTGGCCGCTTAATTTAGGCGAATTTAATGCAAGGTTGCCTTCGCCTTGCGCGCCATGGCAGGTTGCACAAACGGCGTACAGGGCACTGCCGATCATAGCGTTAGGATCGCGTACCTGCTGTGATTGGGCAAATGTGCGCTGCTGTGATTCCCAGGCATCAAAGTCCTCCTGGGTATCAACTACCACGCGACTGCGCATGGTGAAGTGAGCCAGGCCACAGAGTTCCTCACAGAGTACTTCATAGCTTCCCGTTTTGGTTGGCGTTAACCACATATAGGATACCAGGCCGGGAACGAGGTCCATTTTTACTCGAAACTCAGCGACAGCAAAGTCATGAAGGACGTCTTTTGATCGGAGCAGAAATTTTACCGGTTTGTCCACCGGGATGTGTAAGACGTTGCTTGTGACCAGTAAATCATCCTGGCCGTTAGGGTCGTTTGGATTGATACCGAAATGATTGGCTGCAGAGACCCGATGGTTATCAACCGTGCCCAGCATGCCATCTTCTCCTGGCAACCTGTAGGACCAGCGCCATTGTTCACCGACGGCCTCGACCTCCCAGGCTTCTTCCGGGACATGCACAAAGTCATTCCAGACATAAAGGCCGGGCGCTAACATCGCTGCAACACCGATAGCGGTGAGAACGGTTAGCCAGATTTCAAGCTTTGGATTTTCTGGTTCGTATTTCGCGGGTTTACTGTCTTTGCGATTGCGAAAACGTATCACCGCATAGGCCATAAACAGATTGACGGCAACAAATACAAATCCGGTTACCCAGAAAGTAATATTGATAGTGTCGTCTATTGTTCCCCAGTTTGAGGCCAGTGGCGTAAACCACCAGGGGCTAGCGAAATGGAATATTATTGAACCAATGACTAATAGAATGAATACAACAGCAACAGGCATAAAGATTTCCTTCAGCACGTCTTGACTATTAAGTTGACAGCGTGTCTTGACTATAATTTTTTGGGCTGCCCAATAGCCGATTTCCCTGAGGCAGGCGCAACTAATAATGACCGTGCGCGCTAGTTCAAAGAGCTAGATCGAGTAGCAGCCCGTACAATAAACATGTCGCTTTGGCTAGTCAACAATAAATTGGCTTTCAGAAGTGATTGTTTATGATCTAAGTCAATAAATGGGGTGATTTATGCCGGTAAGCTAGTTTGGGAGCGATAATAATAGTCGGGTTGTTGCTGTATCGAGCGCAACACTGCGCAGCCAGTGATGTCGAATTTAGAACAGTTGATGCCTGTTCAGCCTTTTGTTAAGCCGAATGGCTTAGCGGTGCTGGCAGTGGCCGGATAGTCGTCAAATAGGTTCCGATAGAAATAGCGTCCGATAGAAGGTTGAATAGATTGAAATCTGGGCGGCTTTTGGAGAAGCTTGTGGCTGTTATTGAATAATGATCCAATCTAGGTTCCTAAACCTACTCACAGCCAGGGAGTTCCAATGACCCATCCGATTCTTTATGGAGTACCTTTTTCACAGCCTGTGCGGGCCGTCATGTGGCTACTTATCCTGAAACGAATGTCTTTTGAAATGGTGCTCATCAATCCAGGCTCAAAAGGCGACAATGGTAGCCGCAGTGCAGCCTATCTGGAGAAAAACCCTGGCGGGACCATTCCCTGTCTGGAAGAACCGGATACTGGATTCACCTTGGGAGAAGCCCACGCCATTATGACCTATCTGGCCAATAGTAATGGCTGGACTGATGTTTATCCCGATGATTACCGGCTAAGAGCTCGCGTGGACTGGTACTTGAATTACCATCATCGCAATGTCAGGGATGCCTCGCTGGGTCTGGTTGCGCCAAAGATCCGCAAGGATTTAGATATCCCGACGATGGTCCAGGAATCAGCCAGGCGAAACCTGACTGCGGCGCTTACTGTACTGGATACCGGCTGGCTGAAGGATCGTCAATTCCTGGTGGGTGAACATGTGACTCTGGCTGATCTGGCTGCTTATGTTGAAATTGGCCAGCTTCAACCGCAATTTACCAATGTCTTTGATTTTACGCCCTTCCCTAATGTAGATCGATGGTTGAAGGATATGACTCAAATCGAAGGGCATGATGACGTCCACGTAGTGCTGGCTGAACTTGGCGATATCAGCGAGCAGGCACCATCGATGGATAATATCAGGAATGCCAATAGACGGGCATTGCAGACGTTAAAAGCTAAGCTGGCAGAAATAGGCGAGGGTTAATAAAACAGCTAGAGCGGAGATATCATCCTGAATGGGGCTTCTTCCCCGGAGAATCAGCGGTTATAAAAATCAGAGTTTTTTAGGTCGTGCTATATACGTGCTATATAAAGGAAGGGTTATTCAGGTAGTGCTCTATAAAGGAAAGGCTATTTAGGTAGCTTCATATCAGAGATAGGTCTGTTTAGCCTAAGGCTATGTGACCAGACCGGCCCTGGCTAAGCCCGATTGTAATAGGTGATCAGAGTCTGTAGCAGTTATAGGAGGTTAGGTTGAGCGATATAATGCACCGAATCAGTGCGGAAACGTTAGCGCTGCGGCAGGCGGTCTTAGAGTATTCAGTCGCGCGTATGGATTATGACCCAGTGCCACTGGATCGTCCTGAGTCACTGGAAACACTAAAGGAACTAACGGGGCAAACACTCACAGATGCTGGTATCGGTGGGCAGCAGGCGCTGGCGATTTTTCGCGATATTCTAGCACCTGCCACTGTTTCAGCGGATCACCCGAATTTCCTCTCCTTTATTCCTGCTGCCCCCACTGAGGCAGCATCACTGTTTGATCTGGTCGTTTCTGCCAGTTCTATTTACGGCGGATCCTGGAAAGAAGGTGCAGGCGCTATCTTTGCTGAAAATCAGGTGCTGGAATTTTTGGCCCGGGAGTGTGGCTTACCCGACGGCGCTGGCGGAGTTTTTGTTCAGGGTGGTACTCTGGGAAATCTCTCTGCACTTGTTTCCGCCAGGCAATGGGCTAAAGCCAGTGGTCGAACCGGCCCCTGGGCTGTTGTCTGCAGTGCTGAGGCGCACTCTTCGCTGGCCGCTACAGCGAGAGTGATGGACGTTGAACTGATCATCGCTGAGCCAACTCCAGATGGAAAGTTCACAGCGAACGCTGCTGATAAGGCCATTGCTGCGGCCCGGTTGTCGGGATTAACCCCTTTTGCATTGGTAGGGACTGCCG
This sequence comes from Gammaproteobacteria bacterium, assembly GCA_012960535.1. Taxonomy (GTDB): domain Bacteria; phylum Pseudomonadota; class Gammaproteobacteria; order Pseudomonadales; family Azotimanducaceae; genus UBA9926. Next base: position 22,044 of record DUBB01000009.1, on the reverse strand, counting down.
GCACCACTAATTTTGGAATTGTTGACAGGATGGACGAGTTATCCGGCGTTGCGGGTAAAGAGAATCTCTGGTTCCATGTTGATGGTGCCTATGGCCTGGCTGGCATCCTGTCAACGGAGCACAAATCGCTTTATCAGGGGATCGAGAATTGTGATTCATTCATTGTCGACCCTCACAAGTGGTTATTTGCGCCTTTTGACGCTTGCGCATTGGTTTATCGCAACCCGATGCATGCTAAGTCGGCGCATACCCAGCAGGCGGATTACCTGGACGTGGTTCACGGAGATGGCGAGTGGAACCCTTCTGACTACGCCTTTAATCTCACCCGTCGTGTCAGAGGCCTGCCGTTATGGTTTTCGCTTGCAACCCATGGCATCGCAGTTTATCGACAAGCCATCGCCCGGAGTATCAATCTAGCTCGGCAGATTGCCGATGTCATTGAACAAAGGGATTATCTGCAATTGTTGAGGCAACCCGTGTTGTCCGTGGTGGTATTCGAACGCAGGGGCTGGGATATAACCCAGTACAAGCAATGGTCCGAGGCATTGCTTGAATCCCAGCTGGCATTTGTCGTGCCGAGTTCACATCTAGGCAGGCCTAATACACGTTTCGCTATTGTTAATCCTCGGACTGAATTTACCGACCTGGTCAAGATTCTGGATACCATGAAGTAAACTCTGTCTAAAGCATTATCGAAAAAAATTTAATGTCCAGAACGTAAAGGTTAGTCACAATTAAAGCAGTGGCGTTGTGGTTACTGAAAAGAATTCATAAAGAGAGGTTTAGGAGAAATACCCGAGGGAGTAGAAAGGATGCATAACAGACGGCGTTTCTTGAAAATCTTTGGCTTTTCTTCCGCCGGTGCGGCCCTGGTCGGCGCGATGAGCCAGAGCAAGGCGGTGATTGACGAAGGCGGAGATCAGGCAAAGGAAGAGATCGAGAAGCTAAAGAAGGCTTATGAAGAACTGGATGCCAGGTCGAAATTAATCTTGCGGTTATTGCTGTTTTTCAGTGGGATCGATATCTTAACCAGTATCCTTTGATCCGCTAAATCGGTTTGTTTCCCGTTCAGTCAAGGCGTATCGGGGTGAATCCGAGGAAGGTAAGAGCCCAGGTATTGGCAGGATAGAGCGGATCGACAGTTAGCAGGGAAGCGCGCCATGGAATGTAGAGCCGGTGCTGTCATATGGCCTGACCATATACAAGGTTTCTAATGCGGTTCGTTACCGCTTAACTCACTGCTGGCGGTATATAGGAGGCAAGAGAATGGACATTTTTACTATCACGATTGTTATCAGCCTGGTTCTTTTCATTGCTATTGGCAATTACGCCGGGAAAAACGTCAAAAACCTGGATGACTATTTTGTTGCCGGGCGTCGCGCTCCGACGATTCTTATCGTCGGCACCTTAGTAGCGAGCGTGATGAGCTCAGTTGCCTTTCTGGGTGAGGCAGGATTCACCTATGACGGTCAAATGGGTGCTTATGTATTATTCCCGAGCACGGCTGCCGCCGGATACGTCATCGGCGCTTTGTTTTTTGGGCGTTATCTGCGACGCAGCAGGGCAACCACAGTGGCTGAATTTTTTGGCCAACGATTTAACAGTTTTCGGGTACGGCAAGCCTCGGGCATTATAATTATGCTCTCCATTAGCATCTATCTGCTTATTGTCACCCAAGGAGCAGCAATCCTTCTTGCCGATTTGACGGATCTGACTTATTTTTACAGTCTTATTGTGGTGTGGCTTAGTTATACTTTCTTTACGATGTATTCGGGTTCCAAGGGTGTGATCCTTACCGATACCTTGATGTTCTTATTGTTTACCGGGGCGACCCTTGTTTTTGCCTATTACATTGTCAGTGACTTAGGCGGCATCGCATCCTCTATCGAGAATATGGCGCAACTTGAAAGCAAGCCCGGCATCGCTTCCTGGAGCGGCATTGTTGGTCCGGGGACCGATTGGGCAACGCCGATGGATTACCTTATATGGGCATTTGTTATCGATATAGCCTGGAGCGCAGTCTATATTGTCGGCCCCTGGCAGGCAGGCCGTCATTTGATGGCCAAGAATGAGCATGTGGTTCTACGATCAGCGATGTATGCACTCATTATTGTCGCCCTTTTGCAGACCGCCATTTACGTCCTTGGCGGGCTCGTCAATCTCGTAAAGACCGATATTACGCCTTCTGAAACTGTACTGGTTTGGGCGGCTAAAAACTTAGTTCCAGAATTTTTAGGCGCCCTGGTATTAGCTGGCATCATGGCAGCGGCGTTATCATCGGCTTCCACCTTTCTCTCTCTGGTCGGGTTCAGTGCGAGCAATGATGTGGTGAAAAGAGAGAAGGCACTAGATCTACGATCAATACGGGTAATCATGATGATGGTGGGCGTTGTTGTCTTACTCGCCAGCCTTTATTTTCCACCCAATATCTTCTGGCTGATGCTGTTCGTAGGAACCATCTATGCTTCCTCCTGGGGGCCGGTTGGCCTCATGAGTATATGGAGTAAACACATAACTGAGGCCGCAGCCTATTGGGGTATGTTAAGCGGCTTTGTATTTAATGTGATTCCAGCAGGTCTTGAATACGTCGGCTATATTACTTGGCCAAGTTATCTTCACCCGGCTATTATTGGCACAGTCATAAGCCTTATCACCATAGGCATCATCTCAAGAAAGGGCACCGTGTCGGAGCAGGAGGCCGCTTATCGGCACGAGCTTCACATCACCCCGGCTGGAGACATTGAAGCTAAGAAAACAAGAACGACCATGATTGCCCCTGTGCTGCTCATTTTATATGGCTGTGTCATGCCGTTTGCGGTGGTAAATTATTACATCAAGCCCTATCAACGCGGTACGGGAGAAATTCTGGCGGATGGCTCTATGAATTGGCAAACCGGAGAAGCCTGGTTCAGCTTGTCATCTGCGGTCATCTTTATATCACTCGGCATCCTTGCCGCGATGGTGATTTGGCGTAATTACCACCCAGCAATGAATCAAGCAAACAAACAATCTAAAACCGGGTCACACACCGAAACACAGAGTAATCATTAGAGAAAAATTAAAAGGAAACCCATCTCTAAAACGCCAGCCTGCTTTAGCGACACCCTCACTTTAATTCTCTATTGTCGACCATCTATCGCAACGAATATACTGGCGAGAGGCAAACCCAATTGAATTGGCCTTGGAACTATGACCGGTACGAAGATTGTAATTGTTGGAGCCGGCGCAGCGGGTCTGACTGCCGCCAAGGAGTTACGCCGGCTTGAACAGAACTTCATTCTGCTCGAAGCCTCACATCGAATTGGTGGTAGAGCCTACACCGAAGTTCTCGCCCCGAATATGCCATTCGATCTTGGCGCACATTGGATCATGGAGCCGTCTAAAAACCCCCTGATGCGTCTTGCCGAGCGGTACCGGTTACGACTTGAAAAAGATGGTAAACATTACACGGCCGGCCGATATTTCGAGGATGGAGGATGGCTGCCAAAGGGTAGTGAGCGAGACTTAGGTGCCTATTGGGACAAGCAGTTTGAAGCGATGGCGCAGGCCATTAAGGGCCATCAGGACATATCTGTATACGATGCCATTGATAATGACAATCGTTGGGCAGGCTACTTTCACGCGCTGTACGCAAAGGACAATACTCGTGATGTCGATCAGGCTTCGGCGGAGGACGCATTGGCGTTCGTGCGCGAGGAAGATGATCTGGCTGTCGCCAGTGGACTTGGCACACTCATGATTCGATATAGCCAGGGCGTACCGGTCATGCTGAATACAGCGGTTCGCAGCGTGGATTACTCCGGTTCACGACTCAAGCTGAATACTGCTAAAGGTCGTATTCATGCTGACAAAGTCATCCTGACCGTTTCAAACGGCGTACTGGCCTCGCAGGGGATAGAATTCAAACCCGCTTTGCCCAATTGGAAGCTCGATGCAATCCAAGGACTTCCCCTTGGCAGCCATACTCGAGTAGCGCTGATGTTTGATAAGGCCGTCCTGCACGAGCTACCCGCGTATTTCACGATTAACACTTCTAAGGAAGGCCCAATTCACTTCAGAAACCAGCCCTTCGGCAACGACTACGTTGAAATCGTAATGGGTGGTCGCGTTGCCGAATGGTTGGAAAAGTCGGGCCAGCGCGCCACTGTAGAGTTTGTCCTGGCGAAACTTCGGGATGTACTGGGAAGTAAAGCAGTGCCATACCCTACACACCATATTGTCTCGGCGTGGAACGGCGACGAGTGGGCCAAAGGCGCGTATAGTTGTGCACAACCCGGCGCGGCGGACCAGCGGTCGATACTTGCACAGGCTATCGACAACCGCATTTACTTCGCGGGTGAAGCGACCTCCAGCACGGCCTATGCGAGCATTCATGGAGCCTGCATCTCCGGGCGGGATGCAGCGCGCGCGGCAGCGACCTAGGTCGGAGTATTCCATTGGTTAAAGGTAAACGTGGCATATGAATGAAGAACCAGACGTTATCATTATCGGTGCCGGTGCTGCTGGACTGTCAGCTGCCAAGGAACTAACCAGGCAGCGTTTGAGTTACACTCTGGTCGAAGCTTCCCACCGCATTGGTGGGCGAGCCTACAGCGAAGAAATCGCCCCGAACAACTGGTTTGATCTTGGCTGCAGTTACCTCCATCAAGCCGAGACAAACCCTTTTGTTCCTATAGCAGATAATTTGGGAATAGTGCTGAAAAAAGACAAGGGCGATTTGTTTGCTGTGGACCAGGTGCGTAACTACTGCAACGGTATCATGCTGGACGAAAACCAATCGGCCCTGCGCAATCAGTATGATCAGCAGTGTACTGAACGGATTATTGCATCAAAGGCGCAGGGCAAAGATTCAGCGGTGTCGGACCTTGTAGACCTGGACAGCCCTTACGCTGCGCCACTGATGATCGGCATGGCGACCGCTAATGCGGCGGATATAGACCAGACCTCTGCGGCTGATTTGGTCAACTTCATTAATGGTTATGATTTTTCAATACTAAACGGGTATGGCAATCTGGTAAAAAAATGGGGCGGTCAAGTTCCGGTTTCACTCAATACCAAGGTCACATCCATTAATTGGAATTCAAGCGGCGTGCAGGTGGAAACCAATAGGGGCACCATCAGGAGTCAGCGTGTTTTAGTCACGGTTTCAACGGGCATTTTGGCAGCTAACCATATCCAGTTTAAGCCCGGCTTGCCAGCTTGGAAAGAAGCGGCTATATCGGCAGTCCCAACCCAGACAATGAATAAAATAGGCGTTCATTTTAGCCGTGATGTTTTTGCTGCAGGCGATTTGGGGGTTCATCATACCTGGAATGAAAATGGGCAAGGCTCGGAGATTGAAGCCAATGTCATGGGATTGAACACGGCGACGATTTTTGTTGGTGGGCGATTTGCTGTGTGGCTGGAAAAACAGGGCCAGCAAACCGGTCTGGATTTCGCCCTGAACCAGTTAACTGATGTGTTCGGAAATGACATTCGAAACCATATCGACAATTCCATCGTCACCGCCTGGGCAACAGAGCCGCTAACCCTGGGCTCCTATTCCTGCGCTCTACCGGGCCATGCCAATCAACGCGTCGAACTGGCAGGACCTATTGACGATAAGCTTTACTTCGCTGGAGAAGCCACCATCGTTGGCGCCCAAGCCACCTGTCACGGCGCGTACCTGTCCGGCATAAGAGCCGCCCAGGAAATTAAGAAGGCCAGCGATTCCCGTTAGCAGCGACCGTTAGGTGCTCCGAAAAGGGCTGATGACGTACAATAGTTTGCATTCAGTCCTCGAATTCGCAATTCAATGCTTCAGCAATCACAATAGGTGAGCCGGCTTCATTCGCTATGTAATCGGCATAATTCACCCGAACAGCGTTAGCTCCCGCTTTCGCGGCCCTATTTTTTATTTGAATCATAGCGCTCGCCGTTCCATACCCAGTGACTTCTCTAACATAATTGCATATATAATCGTTTTGTTTATCTATCACCCGAACAGCTATACCTTCTTCTGTGGCTGAGACCACGCATCCAGCAAACAAGAACGATAATATTATGAGAGCCAGTAGTCTCATTAGCATGGCTAATAAGCCCTTGTTACTGCGATGATCCTAATGCTCGAAGCCAAAAAAATGGCATACGCTATTCATAAAACTCCGGCGCAACTTTCAACGCTTTAAACCCGGCGAAGTCATGCTCGATCCAGAATATTGCCTTCTTGTCCTTGACGAATTTCTCAACTTTATCCATGGCTTTCAAGGTCTGGGCGGCATCAAAATTAAACTGTGGTACACGCTTTTCGCGGCGGCTGATTCGGAAATGATAGAGATCCCCCGATAGCACCAATGGTCCGTATTTGGGCAGGTCGAGGAACAGGACCTGGTGGCCAGGAGTGTGACCGTAGGCAGATACAATTTGGACGCTGCCGTCGCCAAAGACGTCATGGCCGCCTTCAATCACCTGCACTTTTTCGTTCTTCAGGTTGTTGTACAACTCGGGTTGAAAAAACTCGATGGTGATCGTGTCGGCGAATGCGGCTTCGTACTCGGGTTTTTGAATCAACAGGGTAGCGCCAGTCACCTCGTTGGCAACGCCGACGTGATCGTAGTGCATGTGCGAGAACGCAACATAATCGAAGGAGGCCATGGTCAGGCCCAAAGGTTTGATCTGCTCGGCAAAGGTTTTGTCCAATCTCTGGCCGGCTTCATCATAACCTTCGTGATCTGCAATACTCGATGGCAGGCCACCATCCCAGAGCAACCGGCCCTTCTCATGTTCGATGATGTAACAGGGCACGATCAGTTCCCTGACATCCGTTTCGTCATTATTGATTGAAAACATATCAACGGTAGGGAACGTGAGCATGCCGCAATCGAAGACGTAGAGCTTCAAAGCGGGTTTAATAGGGTGCTTGGCATAACTTGAGGAATAAGCGCCACAGATACCGGTAATAACACATATGTAGAACATGACAGACTTTACAAACATGGCTTTTGCTCCTTCGAAACCCCAATCAGAGGTATCATTAGTAGGTGTTTCATATTGGTCTTATAAAATTGGTATGAGTACACCTTGCTCCACACCAACAAAGACGTAAACAGGGATCCTTTCTAGCCCACATCGCGCAAAGACTTCAGACTTAACCTAAATTTTCAGGATTGTCTATATTGGACTACTGATCTTGCCCGCAGCTGCACTCGCTAGCTGACACTACTGATGCCCAGTATTGGTGTCTCACTATCAACAGAGGTCAGAAGTACAAATCCCATCACGGTTATGAGTAGCAGGCGGGTCAAGTCGCCTCTCGTAACAAACAAGCTTCTTTACTGGATTCTTTTATCTGCTCGAAAGTGAGCGCGGACATGCTTTTTTGGAGACGGGTATCGTTAGACCTATAGAGGTTTTTCCGCAGTTGGTCACCACTTTTTCGAGCGAAGTTAGCAAGTTGCTTCTTTGCTTCCTTGATATAACTGTATTCTCCCTGATATCCGTTTTCCTTATGCCACGCCTTTTGCTTCTTTTTTGTCAATCGCTCAGATTGTTGTTGCCCAAAACCATGTAAGGCAATTGCTGACAATTGAGCTTCGCGACCGCAGTAGAATTTCTTATCACCTTTAAATACTGGCGTGTCGCTCAACTCATAGGTAACAAGGTTCTGAATTCCCTCGTATTGCCTTTCCCTAAAACTTACTTCATCCACTTGATAAACAAAGGACTGAGCCGCCTCTAATGCGGATTTATCAAAGATATCATTTGGTTCATTTTCACAGTAAAGCCTGCCCGTAGTTGCACAGTTTTTAGCAACCTTCGCATCAACCACCCAGCCATCAGCCTTGACTGTGAACTCTAACACTACCCAGCCGTGAAGCCCTTTATTAAGCGCAGCTTGAGGGTATTCTGGCAGTTCTTTTTTCATAGGCAATAGGTCAGCCCTCGGCTCTTCGGCAGAAACAAAGGTTGCTAAGACAGTCAGCAGGATCAATACTAGGCGCACTATATTTTCTCAGGTTGAATTAAATAGAGTATGGAGTAGGGCTGATACTAAGTAAGCAGGTCACAGTTTCAGCAGATAAGCCATATCGCACCAAATCAATGGCTTGAAATTCGGGGCATGGATTATTATTTAGAGAAGGAAACCAGGTCAACTAACCCCTAAGCGTAAACAGCGACTAGATGATCTAGGGTTCATGTGGTCGATTTGCAAGCAAAGAAATTAATAGAGCTACGCTCGATAACTCAATTCCACCTTGTAGCAGTTGTCACCACCTACCACATCGTTCTCGCCATCTGAACCTCAAGCTCTACCTATATATCGTCCGGTAGATGCTTTAAGAAATCTGCCCTGTGACGCTTTCAATCTCATCTATAGAGGCTCTGTAGAGGGGCAAGACGGCTGTTTTAAGCGCCCTTTTAAGCGCCCTATGAGATATCAGGAATGGGTCGAGTGGCTAGTTTTGCCGTATTGGAATAATTCGCTTTATACTTTCTGTTCTCTGTTAAGACAAGAAACTGTATGAAGACTATATTTGGAGTGCTGATATTGGCATTTACATTCCCAGTTCTTGCAGACGGGAAGGTTGCGGATTTGATTGAGTCACGGAATCAACAATGGGCAGATGCCTTTAACTCTGGTGATGTAGAACGCCTCTCCTCGATTTTCGGTGAGAGATTTATCGTCCTCCCGCCAGGATCTGAAGCGATAACAGACCGGAATGATCTTCGCTCCTTTTTACAACAGGATATGAAATCCCTGAGTAATTTGAATTTGAGAACGACTTCAGTAACAGTTGTGGGAAACTTCGCTTACGAGACTGGAGAAGCAAGCTATCAAATGCATGAGGAAAGCGGCAAATTGACTCGATCAATAGATGATTACCTTGTGGTTTGGAGAAAAGATGATGGCATATGGAACTACTATGTGGACTTATGGTGGCCACAGGAATAGAGCCACATAGATTCAGGTGTTAGATTCACCGGTAGAGCGATTGAAGTGTCCCCCTTGACCATTTAGACCACCACCATGCCCGAAGGCAAAGGCGGCGTAGATACTAAGGAGAAGGCAAGCGATCTTCATGCGGGTTTCACAAGCAGTGATATGACAGTTTAAGCGTGTGAGTCATCCTACAGAGATATCAGTCTTAACCGACCGACTCCGAATAGCTTGTAGTGGGCTGTTGATCCTGCCCACAGGTGCCTGAGCCACACAGAAGTGCATAGATAGCGCTATAGCTGCAGTCAAATGGTTGGAATACGCTCGCTGATATAGGCTGCTATCTGCTCTGCAGTGGTACGCTCGGCATTCACAGACTCTGCCCCTGAAATTAACGCATCGCCAGAGAAACCAAACAGATAGCGGATCAATATCAGGCCGCCGGTCAGTGCTCCGGCGTCCCCGTCCCCATCGATGTCTAGCTCACTTTCTGCATCGTTGAGATAACTGGTTATCTCAGTCGTATCTTGGCGAGTAGCGACGCTGGAAGTCGCATCAGCGATAAGTGCATGCCTGAGAATCCGAACAGATGCCTTATAACAAGTAATCCGTCAGTTAAGGCATCTGCCACCAATTTCTCGTCTGCATCAATATCAAAGCTAAAACAGCCTTGGCTGCAGGAGAACGGATTTAAAGGGTCAGTGCCATCTATGGCTTCCTGTTCATCCGAATAGCCGTCGTTGTCGTCACCTGCATCACAGGCCACGGGCGCTCTGATCACAGGCCGTTACATGCGCCGTGCATGGGATGCTGGATGCGCAAGATGTCATCGCCGGTGCCAATCATTGCAATGGGACCACTTCAGTCTTTTGGCGCACGCTATGGGAGTGGAGATCAGCGCTCATCTGGGTTTTGATCAAATTAACATTCGCCTATGTATTGCTTATCAGGCACAATCCAGCTGCAAAGGAATCGGGATGAGCTCGACGTAAAAATGAATCTACTACACATTTCAGATATGCATTTTGGTCCTCGTCATTGGCAAGGAAGCAATGATTTATTGTTGGAGAGATTGAACAGATATTCGGCTGATATTGTAATAAACACTGGCGATAATACGACTGATGCTCTGGAGAATGAGTTTGAAGCCGCAAGCCATTTTCTGAAATCGATTGATTGCCAACACATCATTTCGATCCCAGGAAATCATGATAAACGGAACCTGCGCAGTGTCGATTATTTTCGTCAATATATCGACGATATAGAAGTCATTCGTCCACTAAATCGTGAAAATTGCAGAAAGAATAATATTTTTCTTGATGGTAATGTCCATGGCGTGATGGAACACTTGACGGATGTCAACTTCCTAAAAAAAATCATGATTGATGGCGTGTCTGTTCTTATAGTTTGCCTCGACTCCAGTGAACTCTATGAAGATAATGGATTTGTAGATATAGAAATGTTGAGAGCAGTTTCTCGCACAATTAGTAAAGCGAATTATGATCGGATAATTCTTCTGATTCACCACCCCATCCTCGATACGGATTCAGACCCTCTTTTCAATTCTAGAATCACTATCGAATTCGTAATAGAGCACAATATAGAACACATCTTCTGTGGTCATTCTCATCAATTATCAATGCTGAAATCCACTGATCTGTATCACCAACATTCATTCACTCAATATAAGAGTGGATCACTATCAAGTGCCGATACTCCAAACGATACAAATATGTTTATGTACTATAAAAATTTTGGCTCTGAGGACATGGAGATTCATATCTTTAGAGCGGTTATTGAAAATCAACGTCTGAAGTTCAAAGAGGAAATAATTTCTGCTAACTAGTGCAAAAGATAACCACATGAACAGCATAAACAAGCCAGATATGCGTTGGGAAATGCATATTGTCATCAGTATGTGCTTAGGTTACGGCATGCTAATGCTTTGTAGAACGGTAGTCGGTGTCGCCGGACCTGCAATGTTAGCAGACCCCGTTCTCACCCTTGATATCGCGACTTTTGGAGCTATTCTTGGTTGGGGTACGGCTGGCAACTTAACCGGAAAGCTCACAACCGGCGTGCTCGCTGACAAGCTTGGCGGGAGGAAGGTATTTGTCTGGGCTGTTTTCCTCGCGGCTATCACCACATTTGTGTTCGGCACGCTATCGAGCAACATCGCTTTCTTTGCGCTTTATTTCCTCACGGTATTTGCCAAGTCTGCCGGCTGGCCATCGATGGCAAACATAATTCGAGTTTGTTTTGTTCAAGCCAAGCATGGTCGTGTATGGGGCTTTATCGCAACAAGCTCTCGGATAAGTTCTGTAGCTACGACTCTATTGGTCAGCAGTTTGCTTCTTCTAATGTCCTGGAGAGGCTTGTTCTATATGGCTGGGGCGCTCGCGTTTCTGGGAGCCATCATATTGCCAAGATATCTGAGAAGTGCCTGGCAGGGCGCAGGCAAATTAGCGGAGGAACCCGAACAGACATCTGAGTCATTAGCGAGCGGGTCAGAAAATCACCCGCTAAGCGAAATCGAGACACGTTCCGCTATCTACATTTTTATAAAAAATCCCAGATTCTGGCTCATTTGTCTTGGCGTTTCTTCACTGGCCGTTCTGTTCGAATTCCAAGTCTTTATCCCTATATACCTTAGTGAAACATTTAGCTTGATGCCGGCACAAGCGGGCATGGCATCTTCGGCATTTCCATTGGGATGCCTGATTGCGGTTTTCAGTGGCGGCTTCATCTACGATAAACTTTCGAAAAAGAATATAGTTTATACGATGTGTGCCAGCTTAATGGCCGCTGTATTGTGTCTTCTGAGTTTGAGGCTACTGGGTGTATATGATCTCGGCGCTGTATTAGAACTGACCACTACCATCGTTTTGATATTTATTTTTGGTTTTGCGATCTCCCCGGCATATTACATTCCAATGAGCGTCTTTTCGATCAGCTTTGGTGGCAAGCACTGCGGTCTACTGGTTGGGTTAATCGATGCATTTGCTTATTTTGGCGCAATGATGTTCGATTTCATTGGTGGAGCCGTGGCAAACAAAGAAGGAGGATGGCAAGATTTCATTCTTATACTGATTGTAACCTCTATTCTAGCGACCATTATTATGACCACTTTCCTCTATCTGGATTACCAGGACTCAGAACGTGATCACGAATCAACGCTACTTTCCTGAAGCGTAAGTGGTCAGTCCTTTGGGAAGTCATCATCACTAATTATGGCCCATCTACGTTTTTGTTAATAATGGCGCGAAAATGAAAAAACTAATAGTGAGAGTGGTTGCAGCGATTGTAACAGTCACCAGTATATATGCATTCGCGCCGTGGGAGGCTGCGATTTATTATTTTGCACCTCTCCCTTCGACCGTTCAAGAGCAGGTTGATGATGCTGTCAATCAGGGCTTAGATGGCATAATTGTTTATGCCCAGAAGGGGGGGCAGAAAGCAGAGTATTATGCCAGCGGCTGGCACAATAGAGATAAAAAAATTCTCGCACACCCAAATGCACTCTTCAAAATTGCCAGCATCGGAAAATTATATAATGCATCAGCAGTAGCAAAACTTGTGGCGAGGGGCAGTCTGTCTCTGGATAAAACACTAGCAGACTATTTGCCATCACTCGTGGGACGCATCGAGTATGCTGAGCAAATTACTTTGCGCATGATGGTACAACACCGAAGCGGCATACCAAATTACACAGATCATGATGATTTTTCTTGGTCAGAGCGGTCAATCGGCGGTGATGGTAACTTAAAGTTAGTTTTAGATACCCCAGCAGATTTCAAGCCAGGTAGTGATTATAACTATTCCAATACCAATTACCTACTACTTGGCAAGATAATGGCTAAGACGCTCGGCTATGATCGCAGACAATTTATTGAAGATGAGATATTGGTGCTACTTGGTCTGAAGCAGACCTTTCTCTCCATGGATGATATTGATTTAGAAGAACTTATGAGCGGCTATTACGTTGGGTACGACGACGACTTTAAAGAACTTGATCAAGGTTATCTTGCAACCGCTGAAGATGTGGGTATTTTTCTGAGAGCCTTAAATGATGGCACACTACTTACTGATAAAGAACAGGCAATATACTCGTCAATTTATGAGTATGAGCACACAGGCTGGGTGCTAGGCTATTACAGCATAGCCCGCTATCACAAAGATATTGATACGGTAGTGATCCAATTTGTAAACACGGTTGGCGGTAACACCTTGACGCTTACAGATCTCATTTATTACCGGATTCTACAAATCTTACGATTACGCGATGGCAAAACGTGAAATTATAAGTAGTTTACTGACGATAATAATGCTACTACGCTTTATAAGTTCTATTTTCCAAAGGTGAAAAAAGGCGAGAAATTTGAAAAGAGGAAGTGGTAATTCAGTAAGGCTCTTCCCGAGCTAAGAAGAGCGGGGATTTCGAGATTGCGGCATTCGGCTAGCGACAGAATTAACATAAACTATTCATTTACATGTATAACTGGCGGAGAGAGGGTCAGATCGTTCCTGTGAACGCTTTGCAACCACAGAGAACTCCACAGAAGCGTCTAGAAAGCTGGATCATTGATCTGGTTAGGCTAATTTAGGGTATTTCACGAACTATCACTACTTTACGGTTCAAAAACTGCTCAAAATGTTAGAGGACATGCTTATATAGGGGAGGGGGCTATGGGCTTCTACCTAGCCTCTAGATTTATGTTTTCTAAATGTTAATCTTTTAATTCAACAAGCCGATTCAGGAGGCCACATGGCTGCTTATCTTCTAGGAAACTTTAAAGTCACTAATGTAGAAGGATTCGAAAAGTATCGAGACCTTGTAACTAAGACGATACGCGACCACGGAGGGGAGTACGTCCTTGTCGATATGAACTCAGTTGCCGTTGAGGGTGATGCTGAGCATCTGTCAGTAGTA
>DUBB01000009.1:344-8116 GCA_012960535.1 Gammaproteobacteria bacterium | reverse complement strand
GTAATGTTACGTTCGCAAATACTGGAACAGCGAAAAATGATTAAACGCAATACCGCCTGATAGAGAACTTGGCTGAGTATGGGGTAAGCGGCTATGGGCTTCTGCGTACCCCGGGGGCTTTAGCGCCGGTTGCGCTTATTGATGGTTTGTAACGCTTTTAAACCTTTAATTGTGGTGGTACAAGAGTGGATAATGTTGAGGCTTTAAAGCGAATAAATCATTTATAATCGATGACTAACAGTGTACATCGTCAGCCCATATGGCACCGTTTATCCTTAAACTAAAACTAGTTAAGCGGCTGGGTTTCTAGAGTGCATGGCTGCGGTCCGGTGACGTTTTTCCATGTTCCGGCAGTTTGCAGACACGTTTCATTTCAATCGTACCGTTGCCTGGATACTCCCACTTGTACACCCCATCTTTGATGTAGCGTTTGACGACGGTGGGACCATCAAATAGCTTCTGGTGCAGCTGATTGTCTTGCCATGTTGCGGTAGCCTGAGAGGTACGCAGACAAAACAAGAAAGGACCTATCTGTCTGGGCGCGACATCGTTAGACAGCATGTCCGGCGAATGATCGTGGATGAGACCATGGGCCGTGACGACGACACGATCACCACACTGCTCAACACGCTCTACGTGATCCGGCATGAGCGGGTCAATGCTCTGCCATAGACCGCGAATGTCCTGTGCGCCTTCCGGCAACGGTTCGGTACAGCCCTTCAGAATGGGTTGTGGGAACACCGTGTAACCGCAACCCGGGGTGAAAGCCTGGGGGATATCCTTTGCCATTAATCCCGAGCCATCAAGTACCGGCAACTCGCAGTAGTTGATTTCTGTGCCGTCGCCATCAAAGACCCAGGATGGGGTGGTATCGACAGGCCTGGGATAGAGCCACGCCAGCAAAAACAGCAAGATGGGCAGTGAGAGTAGAACGGTCGTTGCAATCAGGAGCTTGCGCATGATTCAGTTCCCTTACCTACCAAGTAAGCCGTGTGGTTGTGGGCCGGTGTCGTCACTTCTACCCCGCTGCCAGTTCACGTACTGTCATTTTTCCCAGCTGAGACATCTGCTGGGTGTTTCTGTGCTCGATGCCCTTGTAGGCGAACGCCGCCCGGACCTTGCGGACGTAGGGGGAGATATTGGCACCATGGAGGATGGGTAGGGATGCGCTGATAGTCATTTGTACTTCCTGCGAAAATTACACGGCCCTTTCTCAGTAGTTTGCTTCCGCGTTAGCACCGCCAACTACTCAACTGAGTCTGGAAAAATCAATCGAAGTCGCAAAAATATAACACTAATAGTGCCAATATATAATGCTTGGTGTGGTATACAGGTTATTGAGGCGCTTATATTTTGGTGTATGAGCTTTGATTTTGATCTTCTCCGTCGTAATATGACACTAGCAGTGCAATAATAAGTGGTCGTGGTCACATGTGCCCGGAAGACCACGCACGCTGATCGGTGGCGAGCGGTTTGGACTGAAAATGATCGTACGTATTACAAAATGGCTGCTCAGCTTCGTGGCTGTCCTGGTTGGCGGTCTCCTGGTCTATGCCTTTGCGGTGCCAAGGCCGCCCGATACAACCGATCCGGCGATATTTCGGCAAGACGGCAGATCAGTGAACTATTGTGACCTGCCCGAGCTTGACGGTTCGGGGAAATCCGCTGATGACATTCCCAAGGCGTATACCCCCGGGTGTCGCTACACAACCGTACCGATGCCCATTTTGTCGGCGTGCAGCGAACCCCTCGCAGAAGGTGTCGTCGACATGAGAGGTCTCTGGCTTGGGGTTTCAGGTCGGGTTGGGCATCTCGAACGTATAGAGCAATGCGGGAATCGGGTGGTGGTGACGGCGTTTGGCATCATCCATGACTTTCGTGTTGATGGCACTTTGAAGAACGGCGCCAGAGATGTCGGCGCTGTATGCAACAACTTTAACACCGCAATTCACTTCGACGATGAAGGGGTCATGGTCTTCAGATTATTCGACCTCTTCGATACCGTATTCCGGGAAATGCGGGGCGAAGAGATGATATTCACCTTCATAGATGGTATCGAAACTCGTACGCAGAGAATCTGCCACTACCCGAACGAAAGCTAACGACGCCAGAAAAGGAGCGCGCCATGCCAGAACAAATGGAATCTCCCGAGTTCATTACGCTCGATCAAGCGGCAGCGATGACCGCTGGAACCCGGGTGACTTTTGTGCCTGGAATTCCCGCGATGTATTCCGAAGCCCTCAAGAATATCTGTTTTGTGAAAGGCGTGCCGCTGATCAGGGTGCTGCATCCTCGCATGGGAGTGGACAAAGCCACGGGAGAGGATCGGCAAGCAAAGCTCTACGAACTCACGGCACAGACGAGCTTACCGACGATGTTTCACGATGAAGAGCGGCCCCGGAATGTCTGGATAGAGCAGCTCGCATTGGCTGAACGAATTGGTGCTGCGGGTACCCCGACTCTGATTCCCGATAACTTCGAACGCCGTGCTGAGCTCTTCGGCCTGTGCGCCATCGTGCTCGCGGAGGACGGCCTGGTCTGGAACATGAGAATTCTGGTCGACAGCCCGTTGGGGCAAAAGTACGGGTTCAGTGCAGAGGCGAGTGGCGCGGCCCCGGGTAAGATCGCCGAGATTATCACCGTGCTCGATCGGCGCCTCGAGGCTCAGGAGCAGCGCGGATCGAGTTATCTCGTTGGCGACGCGCTCACCGCCGCTGACATCTACTGGGCTACGCTCAGCATGAGCGTGCTTCCACCCCTACCCGAGGTCATGCCCCTGACCCAGCAGAACCAAGGTATGTTGAAGTTCTTCGAGGCGAACTCCCAGGTACCGGAAATTGCCGGGGCCCTCACGAATCGGATCGAGAAACATCAGCGGTTCATTCTGACGACCCATTGCGAAACCCCTGCGGTGCTCGGCGGCGACCCTTTGTGATCAGGATGGGGATCGCCACCTGCGTGTCCCATGTGTTGGCAGCTCTGTTTTTATCCACGACCACTGCACCCTGGTTTATGCTTGATTTAACTCACAGGAATTGAAGTTCATGAGTAGCAGAAGCAGCACCAAGAATGGTAGTCCGGATGGCCGGCTTCAGCGCAGTGTGCGAAGCCGACAGATCATTCTGGATGCCATTGTCAGCCTGGTGGAAGAGGGTAATCTTGTCCCGACCGCACAGCAGGTTGCATGGCGTGCCGGCGTTGGGTTGCGGACTGTGTTTCGTCACTTCGACGACATGGAGGCGCTATTTGCCGAGATGGATTGGAAGCTGGCAGATGCGCATGCTCGGTTTTTTGTAGGCGTCGATCGCACAGGACCGCTTGCAGAACGCATCCGGGCAGCAACAGAACAGCGAGACCAGGCCTATGAGATGGTGAAGTACGTTATTCTTTCTTCACAGGTACAGATGTGGCAATCGAAGACGCTGCGTAGGAACTGGGCACGCAAGCGCAGGGAACTTCGTCAGGATCTGGAGAACTGGTTCCCGGAAGTGAAAAAGCTGTCTGAATCCCGGCAGGCAGCAGCAGAAGTCGCCATGTGTTTTGAAACCTGGTACCACCTGCGTTATGACCAGCGTCTCACCCACAAAGAAACTGTGGCGAGTATTAACGAAATGCTCTGCCTGTTGTTTGAGGTTGATCCCGTATTGGTCGCTAGGCCAGCTTTGCTATATCCAGCAGCGCTTTGACACAGGCCTGCGGTTGATCTTCTTGCACGAAATGACCGGCGCTCTCTATGATTCGGTGCGGTACTCCCTGAGTGCCGGGCACATCCTCGAGAAACCTTGCATCGCCGCCGGCGGTCACAGGGTCGCTGTCGGCGAAGGCAGTCATTAGCGGCTTCGTAAACTGCTTTAACATCTCCCAGGCTGCAATGTTCTCCAGAACCTCGTCTTCATTGGGGAACAATGGCACCAGCATCGGAAACTTGCGTGCACCGGCCATGAATGACTGGTCGGGGAAAGGGGCCCGATAACCGTCGACAACCTCGCCGGGTAACTCGTTCATCGCCATTTCCTGCAGCAGGATGCCGACATCAAAGTCAGGGCTTTCGGCACAGAATTTTCGCCAATATAGGAAGCCCGGTATGCCGCTGGTATCCAGAAACCTTTCGCCCAGCTCGGTGGTATTGACTACCGGTAGTGTTTTGTAGGCTTCTTTCAGAGGCTCGCTCAATTCCGCAGGAATCATGCCTGCTGGCAGCCCGGTGTTTGATACCACTACTGCGGCAAAACGCTGCGGAAATGCAGCGACCAGGCGCAGCCCAATCAGACCGCCCCAGTCCTGGCAGAACAAGATGGTGTCCCGCAGGTTAAGCGCGTTGAGCCATTCACTCATCCAGGCGACGTGGCGGGCATAAGTGTAGTCGTCAATGCTGACGGGCTTGTCAGATCGACCAAATCCGATGAGGTCGGGCGCAACGACCCGATAACCCGTCTCGACCAACGGCGGAATCATATGACGGTAGAGGTAGGACCAAGTCGGCTGACCATGGATCAGGAGAATAGTTCCGGCAGTGCCGGCGCCTTCGTCTACGTAGTGTACGCGCAGCTTACCGCTTTGGCCGTCGGCAACCGACTGGTAGTGAGGTTGAAAAGGGTAATCCGCGAGATTGTCAAAGCGCTCGTCAGGTGTTCGCAGGTAATCCATGGTTGACCCCTTTGCCGTATTGCCCGAACCAGAATGGCGAGCAGTCTAGACTGATGACACTAATATTGCCAATATATAATAAAACCATCCGTTTACAGGGCTGTAGTTTGAACAAATGTCCTGTAGACCAACGAAGAGGGGAGAACGAACATGACCGCAAAAAAATGGACCTGGCTCGTCATCGCTGTTATCTACATTGCCTTTTTCAGCTGGTATACCTCCTTTAAGGGGCCGCTTACCCAGGCCGAAATAGAGCATTATCTGGAATTGTCCCAGGTACGAGACCTGGATGCATCAGCCGAAGGTCTCGCCAACATTCGAGCCTTCATGGAGGAAGACTCGGGTGATGATTTTGTGATGATCAATATTATTCACATGTACGATACACCTTTGCAGATCGATGGCGTCGAGCCGGGTGAAACGACAGACGAGGTGCTTGCTAAGTACATGGAATACATGCTCCCGGCCATGCTGTCCCGAGCAAGCCATCCCGTGTTTCGGGGACCGGCAGTGTCCCGTGCGTTGGACATTATGAACGCTGAGGGGATGGAGACTTGGAGTATCGGCGCCGGGGTGCGTTACCGCAGTCGTCGGGATATGCTGGAAATTGGTACCAATCCGGCCTTTGCTGGCAGTCACGAGTTTAAGGTGGCGGCGATGGCAAAGACCATCGCGTTTCCCGTTGATCCCTTCAACTACCTTGGTGATCCCCGGCTGGTGTTGGCACTACTGCTCGGACTGATTGGCTGCGGGTTAAGCTGGTGGTTCACCGCTTCCAGGACCAGTGAACGTTAACAAGGTCTGTGCCTCGCTTCTAAAATGACACTAATGGGGTCAATATATAGCTTAGGACCCCGCAATGATGGGAGGCAACCGTGGGTATTTTATCGAAAAAACTGATCGCTGGTGAGCTGTGCCTGGCGATCGTGATCGGCTTTGTTTATGTGAATCGCCTCATGAGAACATGACACCTCAATGTATTTGTTACTCAATGGCATTGCCTAAACGAGGTTAGTCATCAGTCACCGTACCCAGGATCAAGCCGATCGGCCTGCCTGCGGATTGCGGGCCATGCGCTTGCGGCAAGTCCTTCCCAGACATCAGGGTTGCTGAATGTATTCTGCATCATGTTAATGGCTTGTTTGTTGGGTAAGTTTGGCGAACCCGCGGCGAGCGCATTTACCTGTATTTGACAGGCTCGCTCCAGGTAATACAGGCGCAAGAAGCAACTGGCTACACTTCTGCCAAGTGCCAATGTGCCATGGTTGCGTAACATCATGAGGTGTCGATCGCCTAGGTCGGCAACCAATCGCTCACGCTCGTCAAGATTCAGGGCGACACCTTCCCAGTCGTGGTAGGCCAGATCGTGATAAACAAACATCGCGTGCTGGTTTAAAGGCAGGAAGCCTTCTTTTGTACTGGAGACGGCAACACCACTGTCGGTATGCACATGCATCACCGCGTGGGCATCTTCCCGGGACATGTGCACCGCGCTGTGAATTGTGAAGCCTGCGGCATTTACGGTGTATCCATTGTCGAGGATGATATTGCCGTCGAGATCTACCTTGACGAGATTGGATGCGGTGACTTCATTGAACAAAAAACCAAATGGGTTGAGCAGAAAATGCTCGTCAGGGCCTGGCACTCGCGCGGACAGGTGTGTAAAGACCATGTCATCCCAGCCGTAGTGAGCAATAATACGATAGGCTGCTGCCAGGTCCTGGCGAACTTGCCATTCTGCTTCCGTGACCTGACTGCGGATGCTACTGATGGCTGAGACTGCCTCGCTCATAATGTTGCCCTCAATGTTGTGTCATTTTGCTGTCAGTGTATTCAAACATGAAACTGTTAGTTTTAGCCACTTACCTGATCAATGAGTTCGAACAGATTCTCATAAGCTGCCATTCCGGCTGCTTCGCCTCGCTGTGCGGTACGTGCCAGTATCACTTCGTCAGCAATACCCTCATAGTCCCTGATTCTTGCGGCGCATTCGTCTACACTGCCAGTAATGGTCATGGTGTCGATTACGTTGTCGGGGACAAGCGCCATGGCTTCGCGCAGACGTCCTTGTGGCATAAGTTGCGCCGCCTGGTCTGCAAACTCCTCGTGCCCAAGTTGACGGAGCTGTGAATCGTAATAAGGGTGAGGGATAGGGTGGAACAGTTTACAGATGGAGGCGCGAGTGGCATCCCTGGCGAGTTCAGCGTCATTGTTGATGCTCACTGTCGCGGCAACCGGAAAAGCAAGTGCATCCGGGTTACGCCCTGCGGCTTCTGCACCAAGTCGTGCATTGGGCCTGACAATATCGCGGACAAACTCAACGGAAGACATAATGCCAACGCCCACACCATCAGAGACCTCGCCTGCCAGGTGCACCATCTTTGGCCCTGACGCAGACAAGTAAACTGGCAGGCTTGCCGTGGCGGGCTCCCATGTCGCCCGCCAACGAATCCGGTGAGCCTTACCCTGGTAGCGAACAGGCTCCCTGGCTTTGCTGGAAACCACGGTGCTGACAATTTCCATAAAGTCGCGCATTTTTGCCAGCGGTTTTGATGAGTCGATGCCCATGTATAGGTCGTTGAAGTGGAGGTTGCCTGTGCCGACACCCAGCACGAAACGCCCTTCGCTGATCTCGTTTAGATCCCGCGCCTCAATGCCGGTCATCCACGGCTCTCTTGCGTAGGCGTTGACGATATAGGTTCCTACTTTTGCGCTACGAGTTACATTTATCACTGCTGCGGCTGTGATTGTAGCGCTACGACCAGCATCTACCGTGTAGAGTGAATGGATTCCTGCGCGCTCGGCTTCACTGGCAATATTGGTGATGGTGTTAATAGATTTTTCGAACCCTAACATCATGCCGACTTTCATTTCCGGCTCCTTATTTCAATGTTAAAGCCGCTCGACGACTTGCTTGCAAAGTCTGCAGTCGCGGCATTTTTTGTACAGATTACTAGAAGCATTGGAATAACCCGTGGTCAGATAGTAACAGCTACTCAACGAGACTATCTGCTTGGGTTCGAAAGATGAATCGAAGGCCACCAGCGTTACCATGAAAGCCTGGATAACCTGGAGCTGGCTGACGTCTACTTTGAGCGCGGAGAATCAATACTGAGAAACAGACA
>DUBB01000009.1:0-271 GCA_012960535.1 Gammaproteobacteria bacterium | reverse complement strand
GCTCAAGATGAAAACCGATGAGCAGAACACTTCCTTAAATGAGATGCTCAGTTGTTCCATTTGTTTGACGACGGACACGCCAGGTGGTCCCTTCCTCTACTGTTCCAATATAGAGATTTCTCTCAATACCGACGCTCCATATATTGATCGAATAAGGGTCAGAAGTACGCCACTTTACCTAGATAGTGTCCGCTACATTGGTCCAGGCACTGGGAGCTGCTTGAACCTGGCCCGACAATTGGCCCCCCGGGATAATTAACAGGGGTTCACC
>DUBB01000008.1:57449-158515 GCA_012960535.1 Gammaproteobacteria bacterium | reverse complement strand
ATGAACCCTCCGAATAATTCAAACTACACGAAGTGTCCCAAAGGGTCGTACATTCCTACAGCCTGCGCACGCGGACGAGCATCGATAGCGTTATACCCGCCTTACCCTTCCACATTAATAGCACCTGTAATAGCAGGAACCCCGTCTGCTGAAGTTGAGGGTATCTAGGGGTGGGATGCTGCTCAGGCGGAAATGGCAGGTGGGTAGGTAGAAACAACATTAGGTAAACGGCTTTTTTCAATATCATCGCCACAGACAAACTAAATATCAGTGCAACTAGGAGACAGGGTAAGAGGACTTTTACAGTGATTAGATTATTTAGTGCTACCGTTGAAAACCTTCGATTGGTTCATGGTATTCATTCTCAAAGCCGTTATCCGACGCCCACTCTCTGATTTCGGCTGAAACATTCCCATATGAACAGAGCCTTGCGCCTTCGGTTCGTTCCAGCACCTGCCCTACAAAACCAACATTGGCAAAACGATCAGCGTGGAACAATGTCGGCTTGACCGCTAACTCGAAAAACTCTTTAGGCTGTCGCTGCCATATTAAATCTAATGATAAAGCCCCACGATAACCGTAAGATGGCAGGTCTTCCTGATGTCTTTTGGTAACGCTGCAATGACAAACATCGCAAAACCAATAGAGCCCATCCAAACCGGGTTGCTAAAAACCATGCGTTATATGAAACGCAGCTACAACAATCCCTTGGAGCATGGTCAAGACCTGCGCCGCGAATATGGCAATGTCGTCATGCAAAAAGCAGGCAAGATGCGAATCGTTCATTTGTTTGGCGCAAATGCCCACAAGCTCTGCTTGCTGAATCCAAACCAGACCTTCTCCAACAAAAAGGCCTGGGACATGATCATCGGACGCATTTTTCCTAATGGACTGATGCTGCGTGATGGCGACGATCATCGCTATCATCGTCGCTTAATGCAGGCCGGTTTTAAGAGCAAAGCCATGCAGGGGTATCTCGGTCAGATGATCCCGCAGGTCAAAGCCGCGGTTGCTGGCTGGTCTTCTCAAGGCGACAAGCTGGTCTACCCGACCTTCAAGCAGATGACCCTTGATCTTGCAGCCAGTATTTTCCTCGGAATGAATCTCGGCGACGACGCCGATAAAATCAACACAGCGTTCGAAACAGCTGTCGCGGCGTCTATGCCGCGCATACCTTTCGCTTTTCCTGGCACCTTGCTGTGGCGTGGCATTAAGGCCCGTGAAACGATGTGTGATTTTTTCCTACCAATGATTCCAACGAGGCGCGATGGCGACGGTCAGGATCTGTTCTCGCTACTGTGTAAAGCAAAGGATGAAGAAGGCGCCGGCTACACCGACCAGGAAATTGTTGATCATATGATCTTCCTGATGATGGCTGCCCATGACACCACCACCAGCACCCTAACGAGTACGGTTTACTCACTCGCCAAGAATCCGCAGTGGCAGGACAGGCTTGTCGCCGAAATGAACTCACTCGATCTAGAGAATTTGACAACCGAAACACTGAGCAGCACCACTGAAATCGATTGGGTCATCAAAGAGGCCCTGCGGATGTACCCTCCGCTGTCTACATTGCCAAAAATGAGCAATACAGCATTCGAATATGAAGGCCATCTGATACCTGCTGGTGCGCTGGTTATTACCTACCCGATTCACACGCACTATATGTCAGAATACTGGGACAACCCTGAAACCTTCGATCCAACGCGTTTCAGCCCAGCAAAAGCGGAGCATAAAAGGCATGACTATAGTTGGGTGCCCTTTAGTGGCGGTGCCCACATGTGCATAGGACTTCATTTCGCCAACATGCAGATCAAATTGGTGTTGTTCGAAATGTTGAAAACCTATACCTGGCAGGTGGCCGAAGGCTATGAGATGCCTGTACAGCAGTCACCCATTTCCAAGCCGAAAGATGACTTACCGGTGACCTTTGTCACTAAATAGTTTTACTTAACCTACGAATAGATGATGTATCGCGATCCACAGCGTGGAAGCGATGTTGCTGCTGGCTACTGACCTCAGCGAAAAGTTTATCTGCTTTGTCAGAAAGCGTTCGAAATCGATCAAGGGTGCAAACGCTAAGGCGAAGTCAGACCGCACGGCGCATTGAGCCGTCTTAGATAGTTTTTTTGAACGGCCTCTTTCCCCGATGGCAAAAGTATCCTCTTCAGGAGCCTTGATTAATTGAGGAATGAATAATTCGGTCACTAAAAAGAGCCTTATACATTACATCCCTAAGAGTAGAACCTTTAAAACACGGTACTCACTCTGGGTATTTTACCGTTCAGACCGTCTCAGGCCGGTCACACCCTGGCTAGACGGTGCAACTGGGGGTCTGTGGGTGTTGTAAGCTAACGCCTATTTGCATATTTTGTATTAACACAGCGCGACTTGAGAACAGAACAATGGTACGACTGGCCGACAAGCTGGCATTTATTACCGGAGCAGGAAGTGGCATTGGCAAGGCGTCGGCCTTGCCAATGACGGAAGAAGGTGCCAGCGTCATGTGTACAGATGTAGATGTAGATGCAGCGCGGGCAGCCTCGCCCTACAGCCTGCAGGCTAGTAGGTCAGTGTCCATCCTCTGCCTACAAGCTGCCACCCTGTCTTTCTGATGTAAAAAATCTTGATCAAGGTACTCTGGCAATCTGGGAAAAATGCGATCCAGGATACTTATCTACCCTGCCCTGCTGAATTACCCATATTCGTTACCTGTACGTCTATAGTAGTGTTTTCCGTGAACCTGGCACCCATGAGCACCATTTCTATCAGACCGTTAAAAACCCTCGTATACTTCGTCATTGCCTGCTGTTTATTTTCCTGTTCAAAACAGCCAGAGCTGAAAGAAAATAACAATCCAAACAGCTACACGCTGGTTCCGGACATCCTCTGGGCATCACCAGATGAATTCGACCTGACCATGGACATTTATACGCCTTCGACAGGCAAGGATTCTTATCCCGTGGTGGTAATGTTTCATGGTGGAGGTTGGCTAATGAACAATAAGTCGATCATGGATCAATCCGCTGCGTATCTTGCGACGAATTCGGACTATGTGATCTGTAACGTCAACTACAGGTTACTTTCGGACAACAATAATTCGACCACCATGGACGCAATCGTTGAGGATGCCTTCGGCGCAGTATTGTGGGTTAAGGAACATATTAGAGAATTTGACGGTGACCCTGCCCGAATCGCTGTTACCGGCGACAGTGCCGGAGGGCATTTGGCGGCGATGATCGTTAATAGTGGCACGCGATTAAGCGCCGAACCATTTTCACCTAAGTCATTAAATTTTACGCCGAGTTATTTGCCGGAAGCGCAGTCCGCTGAGGATGTACGCTTGGGGAATGGGCTAGCAGTACAGGCAGCGATACTCAGCTATCCCTATGAATTTTACCAGGCGGCACTCGATGGGTTTGAAAACAAGACCAATCCAATATGGTGGTTTCAGGGCGCAATGGGCAGAGGTTTTCTCGGCGATGAATTCAACGTCGAAGATGACCCAGCTGTCTATATGGCATTGTCTGCATTAAATTCCATACCAAAAGCAACGGAGCGACAACTTCCACCGCAACTACTCACAGTCGGCAGCAACGATCCTTTAGTATCACCAGACTCAGTGAAGACCTACATGAAAGCCCTGGAAGCTGCCGGCCAGCCAGTACAGTACTGGGAGTATCAAGACAAATCCCATGCGTTTTTAGACTCTGGGTCGAATCGGTTGCTACAGACCAGTTTCGAGCTAGATGCACCGCCGGCACTCAAAGTCATGATTCAGTTCCTCGACAACATATTTTATCCGTAGCGATTTAGATATTGCCAAATTAGCATCGATAGATTTCCATCACTGTCGCCGCGCCGAATGATCAACACTATGTAACTGACAATTCGGAAGATAGTGCCAATTTAACTTCTCGAAGCCTTTAAAATACTCAGATGCCTTCTAAACCATTACAGTCATTGACCTTGCCCGCAGCTGTCTGGGCCAGGCAGACGTGCATACATAGTCTTTACCTACACACCCAGCCTCGCGCTCGCTATAACCTCCTTCCTCCACTGGCTGCAAGGTGTGCGGAACGCTCGGTCATCTCGATGCTGGAGCATCCTAGCAGCGCTTTCACCACATACAGGTCAACACCCCTCATCACCAGTTTACTGGCGAACCACTGCCTGAGATTGGAAAGCCTGGAGTTTTAACCCAGCCGTTGTATTATCTGGGCTATCAGCTGGCCTTCGAGCGATGCAAGGTATTTGACGCGCAGCTGGCGGCCTCGTTAAGTCCTTTTTCAATCGCTTTCATTTCATCGTTGTCAATTTCATCCAAAGTAGTCCACGAAGTGAGACTTGGGAAAGAATCCACGTATTTGAATGTATCGGCCATACCAACGATCGGTGTCAGTACATAACTGTGAATGTCACCCCCATCAATTTGCGCATTGACGTATTTTACCCATTTACCATTTGCAGCATGCACGTCATCCATAGTCTTGCTCTCATTGACTGTACACTCCCACAGATTGATGACGCGCGCCTCAGCAGCACTAGCAGAGGCCGCAAGCGCAAATAGGGTAAAACTAAGAATTGTTTTCAAAATTATACTTTTCATTATCTCTGTCCTGTCTGATTACCATAAAAGAAGGGCTATATATCCTCATTTTGCATTGCTCTTCCGGCAATACTCAGAGATCCGGCCACCAATTATATTACTCTATTATTTTCCATTTGAATAATTTATATCGCTCTCGCGCGCTTCGCCATTACCCAGAAAGTTATCATTTACTACCCGAAGGAGCCCGAAACCCACAGACCTGCATAGATAGATCGCTACCTGTTCCGCAAATCTGAGGATAAGAACTCACGCACCTGTGCTTAGTTAGATACCCTCAAACTGTTCAGTTGGTGTCTCTGGCTTTACACTAAAAGACTTCGCGATATTACTTACAAAAGCAGCGGGCGCTGAAGGAACACTTGAAGGGTATATGAATGCTGATATATTCATCTTATTCTTTGCTCTCACTATTCCTTTGATAAGAACGTACAAATGAAAATCGGAAACCGGGCACGCATTATCGCGACTGTGGCGTCAACTCTGGGGCTTCTCGCAATTTCATCGATTGACGCGCAAGCAAGTTACGCAATTTACATCGGCAAGAACCTGACGGCAGACGGCAGTGTTTTGATTGGCGGATCCGGTGATGAGGTATCGAGCCATTGGCTTGAAATCGTTCCAGCGCGACGTTTTTCGGCCGGGGCAACTGTCAGCGTCGGTGTAGATGAAACAGCCAATATGCCAGGGCAATTCATAGAAATTCCTCAAGCAACGCAAACATCCCGTTATCTGACAATGAATTATTCTGACTACGAGGGATTTCCGGCACCCATAACCAATGGTGGATTAAACGAGCACAATGTTGCTGGAAGAGATGTTTGGTCGGATTCACGCCCCGAGCTTGTAGCAATGACGCCGAATCCTCAGAAAGGACCTAGTTACAGTGACTTGTCTCGTATTGCGATGGAGCGCGCCAGGTCAGCGCGGCAGGCGGTCGAGATAATCGGAAAACTCATTGATGAGCACGGCTACTCTACCTATGGTGGTAATTCCCACATGTTTGCCGATGAAAATGAAGGGTGGGTGCTACTGAACTTCGCCGGTGGGCAGGGTCTGTGGGTTGCTGAACGGCTCGGTGCGGATGATGTTCGCGTGTCTTATCCCGGTGACATAGGAAACATCCCATTGGATTTCCACGGCAATCCAGACTACATGGGATCTGAGAACTTCATCGACTTCGCGGTGCAACAAGGCTGGTTCAAACCGGAAGCTGACGAGCCTTTCAATGTGACGGCAGTGTACGGTACCGATTACGTTCGATACCCTCGAGATGAATTGGAGCAGGAACTGAGACGGGCAGCGCCTATCGACCTCAGAAAAATGTTAAGCGTGGTGCGAGACACGCGTATATCCAAGGACACGACAGGCTATGGCCAGGTGGCACAGCTTCGCGCTGGCGTTAGACCAGAGAATCGAACGCTGTGGATTGCGGCAACTGGATCAGTAACCACGCCATTCGTGCCGTATCGAATGGGTGTTCAAAGCATCCCTGCCGAATTTGGCAGGCACCGCTATCTGACTAAGGGCGAGGCCACTCGATTTGTTACCAAGGATTGGCAGATTCAGGAAGCGACTGAATTCGCCGGACGTACATTTAAGCGTCTTATGTACTTTACCTGCGACCACCCGGATAAATTTTTACCCGAAGTAACCGAAGCAATTACCGCATTTGAAATCCGGTTGATCGAGGAGCAGAAACAAGTTGAGCAGACAGCTGACGCTCTATTCGACAACGGGCAAGCTCAATTGGCGCTCAAGTACCTAACAGAACATTCACGCAATGCCGCGAGCGAAGCACTTGAACTTGGTAATGCCCTTCTCGGCAGCATTGAAGCAAGAACAAAGATTCTATACGGCGTGAGAGCACCTGAAAGCAACGACATGAGCCTACTTGATTACCAAATGGTTAGATGCGATTAGAATCGCATCTTCTAGTCTTTCTCGGGACTCAAGGCAAAGGAAAGGTCTACTGGAATGCCCGCCTTGTAACACCCGTCGCTACCGGAATGTTTGCTTTCGGCAATTATAGTGACCGTTTCTTGAATCATCAGGAGCCTAGATAGCGATGTCTGACGATAATGTGGATCCCGCACAGTTTTACACCGGTCTAATTGCTGAGCTATATGAGCCCCTTGCTAGTGGTATCGGCGCCGCAGAGCCGTATATCGAGTTTGTTCGCCGGCATGGTGAGCCAGCTCTGGAGGTCTGTTGTGGCTCCGGACGACCGATGCTTGAGCTTTTGGGTTGCGGGCTTGCCGTGGAAGGTCTTGACTCATCTACTGACATGCTTGCGCTTTGTCGCACTGCGGCAACCGAGACCGGTGTTGTGCCGGTGTTGCATCACGCAACCATGCAAGACTTTGATCTTGCCAGAACTTATCGGTGCATCTTCATCGCTAACGGTAGCATCACTTTGCTGTTAACTGATGAAGATCTCTGCAAATTACTCTCTAACGTTCAAAGGCATCTAGAACCCGGTAGTGCGTTGCTGGTGGATCTTGATATTCCAAACGTCGCCGCTCTGCAGTCAGCAATTGGGCAGTTCAAAGAAACCGAAGTAGACGGCGTGCGTCTGCGGGTGGGCATGACGGGGCTGGAGGTCAGTGAAGATCAGCGCAATCTTGCCATAGAGCTGTGTTACCAGCGCATTCAACCTGATGGCAGTCTGGAAACAGTTACACGCATCTGGCACCGACGAAGCTGGAATCTTGATCAGTTTTCGGTAGTGCTGGATAGCGCCGGTTTTTCTGTGATCGAGGCAACTGCTTTTCCCAGTGGTATTGTGCAGGTGATCGCGTCTGTCATCGGCTACCGGCAAGTATAAGCGGGCTGAGGTTCGCCGCGCAGGCAAATCGACCTCCCAGTTTACTCTTTATTAATATACCAGCCTCCTAGTCCTCCTGTGAGGCCACCAACAATTCCGCCTATAACAAAACCAGAACTTACGCCCATGCTTTTTAGCAGGACAGTGACCAGAACAGCCATGACATGGCACAACCAATAATAACGATATACTTATTCATCATCGCTCCCTTTCAATTCCTGTTCAAAACAATCGCTCTGGGCTCTACGAACAGTAACTGAGCCCTCACCAACGTAGCGAGTAGTATCATTAACACGCTGGCCTACTGCTTTAGCATGAAATACGCAGGTCACCAGCGACAAATCATTTGCAGTATGCAACCTGCTCCCGTCCGGGGAAAAAAGATCCTGCTTGGTCGCGCAGCCAACCAGCAGCAGCACGGTCAGTAATCTAAACATCAAGCCAGTCCTCAATTTTGTTTCATGCAACGGGCTCCCGGGTTGTTTCAAAATACCGCTATAGGATTCAGCGGCGACCCTGTGGCGCCATTAACCTTGAGCGGTGATGCCACAAGCATGAATGTAGCACGACCCGTGTCTGCAGATAATTTACTCACAGCTCTTAAATCTAAATTATCCAACAGCGGCATACCCAGCCCTATCAGCACTAGTTCATGCACGGGATTAAAACGATTTTCAACGCCCGAGGGCATAACATCTGATACCCCGTCACAGCCAATCACGGCAACATCCCTTTGCTTGAGAAAAGCAGCCACCGAGGCGTGCAATCCAGCGGCTTTCTCGACAAAATGCCACTGCCCAAGCGCTTCAACCGCCTTCCAGCGGCCTGTTCTGATTAACAGCGCATCACCGGAGCCGATGCTAACGCCAGCTTTCTTCTCCCAGGCTAGCAGGTCGTCAATGGTTATCGCCGTGCCTGGCTCCATGTAATCCACACCAAGAAAAGCTGGCATATCGACTAAAACCCCTCGGGTAACAATGCCGGCTTCGGCAATATTTTCAATGCCAAGATTAGCAAAACCACCGTCGCCCAGCTCAAAGCCATAGCCGTTATACATTTTATCCTTGTAGGCAAAATGAGACACAGCGTCCAGATGCGAATGCGCAAAACCATGGTAGGCAACGGCGAAATTATCACCTGCAGCCTGGGGCAGGGCTTCCTCAGGAATGCCAAATGCCGCTGGAAAGATAAAAGGCTCATGAACAAAAGGGGACTCATTAACCAGGTCTTTTACTTTGTTCAGGGGCAGCGAAAGTGATACTGCCTGTCCTGTCTGAACCAGGCCGGCTGCGTTGATGCGCTTTTCGTTAGTCACCAGGTTGAGCGTTCCCAGCTGATCTTCCTTACCCCAGCGGCCCCAGTTTGATATCTGATTCAATAGTTCATCGAATTGTACTGCCGACATAGGCGGTGGAAGGTCAGGGCCTTGATCCAATAAGATGGCATCTTCAGCGCAGGCAGAAAGTGAATAAAGTAACGTAAACAAAATCGCAATAATTCTCATATTAAGCTCCAGTCAATGTTGGCTGGCCTGACAGCTGATTTGTAAAGACCAGTCCCTCAACAGTACGCTTCTTTGGAACCAATATAAATCAGCTTGCGTTTTAATCAATCCCGTTATGACAGGGCCAGCCAAAAGATAACGGATACTTCGACACCCAACCCATCCCCTTTAACTCGGATCTGCAACCTAACCCGGCAATCCAGCACTCAGCGCTGGGCCCGCAGATGACGATCAGTAGATAGCAGCTGTTCCCTGTAGAAGTCAGCCAGATAGCGCTCGCCGGTTCTGACTGCGGCAGCATCCTGTTCACCCGCCATTGCTGCCAGCATTGCCAGAAAGCTGCCCAGGTTCACATTAAACGGGATGATCAGTTTCGCCAGCATAGGCACCAGCCAGTCCGGGGTTGCATAGATCCTCGATGATTGGTTCAGGGCAGAAAATGCCAGTTCGGCGATTTCTCTTTGGCTCAGTAATTCTGGCCCGCCTACTGGAAACTCGCGAGACACTGCCGCATCATCCTCCAGGCGATCAACGATGTAGGTCGCCAGGTCAGCACCGTGAATGGGCGCGAATCTTGAATTCCCCTTGCCGACTAGCCAGGCGGCGCCCTTTGCTGCCATATCAAGAAATTCAACCATATCATTGAAAAATCCGGCGGGCCGGATGATGGTCCAGGGCACGGACCCCTGGCAGAGCGCGTCGACAACCTGTTCCCGAGCCTCAATCTGCGGCACCCGGGAACGGGTCTGCCGCCCTGCCAGAACAGAAACAAAGATGAAACGAGAGATAGCTGCGGCCCGCGCTCTTGCAACCAGGTGCAGGTTCGCATCCCGATCAACTGCCCAGACCGTGGGTTTGCGATTAAAAGTTCGATTGCCCAGGCAGGAGATAATGCAGTCGACACCGTCGGCAACACCCTCGAGGGAGGCATCCTCGGTCGCCTGACCGACAAACACCTCGGTTACGCAACCACGAACAGGACCTAATCTGGCTGGATCTCGAACCAGCGCCCGTACAACATGCCCACGGGCATGAAGCTCTGAAACGACATAGCGCCCCAAGTAACCCGTTGACCCTGCTACTAAAACCCGCAAGCGTCTGCTCCTGCCATGGCGCACCCTCACTTGTTATCCGTCGTGCCACCGTTGATTGCTTTTAAGGCCTAACCTTCCAAGATCTAACCTGTTGCCTGCTACCGATACCGTAAATCAGTGGCCTGCACCCTGGTTGTCCGAGGCAATCCAGGGTCTGTTAACCCTGGCTACCTTGTCTACCTTGCCTACCTTGTCTACCTTGCCTACCTTGCCTACCTTGCCTACCTTGTCTACCTTGTCTACCTTGTCTACCTTGTCTACCTTGTCTACCAAGGAGCAGATAATTTTATATCTCAACGGAGAATAGCTTGTACAGCCCGCCTGGCCGGCCAGCCCTCTGAATCACCCGGCACGTCCATCGGTTTCATTCACAGTTGCCGGTAACCTCGCAGCGCGTAGTCAAAATCATGCAACTGGGCATTGCCGGTGGAGGCCAGATAAAAGTTGGCATGGTACGACCGGATCTCCTTGATTTTCTCGCCTTCAAAGAGATACCACTCGCTGCCCCGCAACAGCTCCGGCTTACCGGTCTGTCTCGGTACCCAGCGCATACTCCATTCGATAACGGCTTCGGGTTCCTGGATGACCGTATGATCAAGGGCCCAGTTAGCCTGGGTTAAAGGCCCGACCCTGGCCCAGTAATCAGCAAGGCCCCTAGCGCTTCTTACCTCACGGTGATCGACAAAATAGTGCACCACATCGTCAGTAAAGGTGCTCATCATTATGTCTACATCGGCGGTATTACAGCCCTGGTAATACTTCAAAATAGTTTCGATATAACGATGACCTTCTTTTCGCGGCTGCATGGGACTGTCTCCAAAGGTTTTCATTGACTGAATGTAAACCACCCGGTCATGCAATGAAACAGGCGGATCAGACTGCAAGTTCAGCGCAATCCAGTCCCCAGTCTGGCACCAGCGTTGCGGGGAACCACCTCAGCACCCGGGTCAAAAAGTCTTTCTCACCAGCAGCCCACAAGCCAGCCTAGAAAAAACCATAGCGTGCAGGCACCGCAATCCTAACGATAACCTGCCTGCACGGGTCGCCTTGGTAGCTGCCACCAGACTGCTTCGCAAGCCGCGGTCAACTCATCATCAAAGACAACCGACGCCGATGCCAGATTAGCATCCAGCTGTTGTGGGCTCGACGCACCGATCAATGCAGAGGTGATACCAGGTTGATTCAACACCCAGGCTATAGCGACTGACACCATATCCTGACCCTGGCCTTCGACCACGGCTTTCAGGGTTTCAACTGCCTGGAACTGCGAGTCATGCCAGTACCGGGCCTGATATCGTTCAGCGGCGCTGCCCAGAGTGAACCTCGTGCCGGCTTGTGGTTCCTGGCCTGGTCTGTATTTACCGGATAGAAAGCCGCCGGCCAGGGGATTATAAACAATCACTCCAATACCCTGGTCTACGCACAATGGCAGTAATTCGGTTTCAATTTCACGATACAGCAGGTTGTAACGCGGCTGCACGGAAACATAACCCGTGACACCCAGCCGATCTGCAGCGCGCAGCGCCTCACCGAGGCGCCAGGCAGGATAATTGGAACAACCCAGATATCTGACCTTGCCTGAACTAACCAGGTCCTCAAAGGCTCGAAGCGTCTCTTCAATGGGGGTGTTCGGATCAAAGCCATGCGACTGGTACAAATCCACGTAGTCCGTTTTCAGGCGTTTTAGGCTCTTGTTAATAGACTCCATGATATGTTGTCGTGATAAACCTCGATTGTTAGGGCCTCTGCGAGTCGGTGCAAAACACTTGGTAGCTATAATCAGGTCATCACGATTGCCCTTATCGTGCATCCACCGGCCAATAATGGCCTCGGTTTCTCCCAGCGTATCGAGCGTACCACCCAGTGGATAGGCATCGGCAGTATCCAGGAAAGTCAGCTGATGATCGATCGCTTTATCCAGGATAGTGCGTGAATTGGCCTCATCTACCTGTAATCCAAAGGTCATGGTACCGAGGCAAATCGCCGGTACTTCGAGGCCATGACGACCCATGCGCCGTTTTTCCATTGCTTCTCCTTTACTGGCTCCTAGCCGACTAATCGTTGACAAGACCTATCATAGTCCAGCACCTGCAAAACAACTAACCACTAAATAATGCTACTCAGGCACAGGGCAGCGTATGATAAGAAACCCTATCCAAGGAGGTCCACGTGATGCAATCTGAACACATCGAATACGAGCAGCAGGACAAGGTGGCGATCATCACGCTTAACCGGCCTGAAACGCTCAATGCCCTGACCCCATCCATGCGAGAGGGGCTCCATGATGCTGTCACCCTGGCAGACAATGACGATACTGTGCGGGTCATTGTTATAACCGGCGCCGGTCGGGGCTTCTGTTCCGGTGGCGATGTCAAAGCCATGAATGCAGCTAACAAGACAAAGTCTGCCAGTCCATTAGAGGAAAAGATTGCACCCGTCAGAGACCGAGCCGTCCTCGCCATGCGCAATGCAACCAAGCCTGTGATCGCCGCCGTCAACGGTGCCGCGGCAGGTGCAGGCATGAATATTGCGCTGGCCTGTGATATCAGAATTGCCTCAATCAAAGCAAGGTTTGGTCAGACTTTTTCCCGCCGTGGTCTGCATCCCGACTGGGGCGGCACCTATTTCCTACCTCGACTGGTTGGTATGGCAAAGGCTTGCGAGCTCATCTGGTCAGGCAAGATGATTGATGCTGAAGAAGCCCTGAGCCTGGGTATTGTCTCCCAACTAACTAATCCAGAGGATTTGATGACTGCCACGCTCGACATGGCGGCTGCGTTTGCTGCAGGGCCCCCTATTGCCATTCGCATGGCCAAACGGGCCCTGTATAAAAGCATGGATAGTTCCCTGCGTGAGGCGCTGGAATATGAAACCTACGCGCAGAATATCTGTAGCAGCAGCCAGGACGCCAAAGAAGGAATCGCTGCTTTCGTAGAAAAAAGAGAACCTGAATTCACTGGTAATTAGTCCTGCTCACGGCTGATTCCAGCCGCCAGTAGCTCGCTTATGACAGCCTCGCTCATACCAAGCTCAGCAAGGAGTACGCGGGTTTCACTGCCAAAAGCAGCGACTGGTGGACGAGTTTTAAACCCCTCTCTGTCCAACTTAACCGGTGGCGACAGTACTCGCAGTCGTCCGGCAGACGCGTGTTCAACAATTTCGAACATATTATTTGCCTCTGCCTGGGAATCTTCAAAAAGCTCGATGGGGAACTTCACGGTGGATATCGGCACGCCAGCCTGCTGAAACCTATCACACCAACTATCACTCGACTTACCTCGCAGCACAGCCTCTACCTCTGCCTGCAACGATCTGACGTAGTCTTCATCAACTTTTTCATGGAGGCCCTGGTCATTCAGGCCCAGGGTCTTCATGAACCTGACCTGCAAACCTCGGCTCACTGCTGCGACAGCGACGGTGCTATCAGCAGTTTCAAATGTGCGAAAATAAATCGATCGAAGCGCATATACCCTGGCTGATGGCATGGCATTCATCTGTTCTTCAAAGCTTGCGCCAGCAATCCGCTGCTGCTGTAACAAGCTAATGGACGCCTGATGTTTTTCTCTATCCATATCTTCCTGGCGGACTAACTGGTTGTTCGCCAGGGTCATGGCAGCCTGCATCAGGCTGACATCAACGATACCGCCCTTGCCAGTACGCTGCCGGCGAAAGAGCGCCGACGCGATGCCAAAAGCCAGCGACATGGCCGCCATATAATCCGATATGACAGGCTCTCCCGGTGCCGGCCGGCCATCAATCAAGCGCCCCATGGCAGCCATCAATCCACTGCGAGCCTGGACCACAATATCCATCCCGGCGAGATCTGCATCGGGTCCGTTTTTACCAAACGGCGTTATTTCACCAATGATCAGTCCTGGATAGGTTGCCTGAAGCTTTACGGGTTCCAGACCAAGGTCGGCGGCAAGGCCAGGACGAAAATTCATGAGCACAACATCCGCACTGGCGACCAGAGCATCGATAACTTTAGCCG
The DNA here is from genome assembly GCA_012960535.1 of Gammaproteobacteria bacterium. Taxonomy (GTDB): domain Bacteria; phylum Pseudomonadota; class Gammaproteobacteria; order Pseudomonadales; family Azotimanducaceae; genus UBA9926. The sequence goes on along the minus strand of DUBB01000008.1, from coordinate 144,490 downwards.
CTCCGGGATCACTTAGCTTCAGCGGTAACGAACGTTTGCCGCGATTACGAGAAATGAAGATTCTCGATTCCATCGGAACGATTGACCCCATGTGGCGATTTGGATCACCTTCTGGTGATTCTACTTTGATGACTTCCGCACCACCTTCGGCAAGTAACTGGCCACAGAACGGCACAGCAACAAACTGGCCAAACTCAATCACTCGAATACCCGCGTAAGGTTCGGATTCCTTGCTCATCTGCCTATTTCTCCCTCATTACTAGTCGCTTGATACGCGTGGCTGTTGTGCATTATGAGCAAGCTTGCCGTAAATTCCAACGCAACACGACAAGTGCGAATCAGATTCACACCTTCATTTCGCATCCTATCCAGCCAGCCTCGAGCATATCCTAAGTCATGCAGCGCACAACCCGGCCTGCTCTGGTCTCATAACGCCCTGTCCAGGGTCCATTCAACAGCATACAGAACAACTCAAGGGTTATCGCTTTCTGAGAAGCTGCGATGCTGGTAGTCTTTCATCAATCAAAAAATGGAACAGCTGATATGTCTTTTATGGTAACCGCATCGGCAGGCTCCTGTGGGGCTACAGTTTCAGGATTGGATCTGTCTGCCAGGCTATCGGAAAAAACGATCGCTGAACTCCGTCATACCTGGATGAAACACAAGGTGCTAGCGTTTCCTGATCAACACATGTCCAATACTGACCTGGAAACATTCACCCGATATTTTGGCGATTTTGGCGATGATCCCTATTTTGAGCCCATTGCCGGCCATGATCACATTGCCGCGATCTGTCGAAATGCCGATGAGACCGCGCCGGTTTTTGCAGCGGTATGGCACACCGACTGGAGCTTCCAGAAGGTGCCACCAGCCGGGACCTGTCTATACGGTATAACCATACCGCCAGTCGGTGGGCAGACACTGTTTATCAATCAACAAAAAGCCCTCAAGGAAATGCCCCATGAACTGCGCGCAAGAATCGAGGGTAAATGGGCCATTCACAGTGCGCGTGGCGGATATGCGCCCGATGGCGTCTACGGTGAACGCGAGAAAGATTCTGATCGCAGCATGAAAATCATCTACTCCCAAGATGCCTACGCGACCCAGGCGCACCCTTTTATCCGCCAGCATCCGGAAACCGGGGAAGAAACGCTATACGGCATCTTGGGCTACATCATTGCAGTCCAGGACATGCCGCAGGAACAAGCTAAGCAGCTTCTTGCTGATCTTTACCAGTGGCAGACCCGCGAACAGTTTCAATATGTCCAAAAATGGTCTGCCAACATGCTGCTGATGTGGGATAACCGCTCGGTGCTGCATTCAGCAAGCGGGGGTTACGATGGCTTTGATCGCCTCTTGCACCGCACCACCATTGCTGGCATAAGCAATACCAGTCGTTAGGCAGCCCCTGAATGCCACCCTCGGCCCGGGCAGAGACCTAACTGATATTGCAATTGAATCAGCGAGTCAGTATGTTCGGGTAGTGACTTTACTCGACCATATCATTATTGCCGTCCCCGACCTGGCAGCCGCGAAAGCAAATTTTTTTAGCCAGACCGGCATCGTTCCTGCCGACGGTGGCTCGCACACCCGTGGCGGTACCTGCAATGCCCTGGTGGCATTCACCGAAGGTCAGTACCTGGAATTCATCGCGCCTGATCCGCTCAACAATAGAGCCGGTAGCCAGGGTGAGCGATTTGCTGCTCTTTCAGGACCTGTTGTGCTGCACTGGGCAGTCAGCAGCAACAATCTTGCCCAGCTCAGCGAAGCCGCCGAAGCCAGTGGACTGACCACCAGAGGTATCATACCCATGCAGAGAACGACCCCTGCAGGCCTGAAGCTTGAATGGCAGCTCTGTTCCATAGCTGGCCACAATCAGGGCGGCGTGATGCCCTTTTTTATAGACTGGCTTGATAGCGAGCACCCTTCAAAGACCTCACCTGTCGTTGGCAGGCTAACAAATTTTGTAGTCAGTGCACCCTTGAATACAAGCATCACCAGATTTCCCAGGCCCTTTCCAGAATATGCTGAACTGGAGCAAGGACCGCTGGCTATCAGATTCGAAATCGATAGCCCAAAGGGCGTGGTCCAGTATGAACAATCTAACCCTGCTGGGTTTGGTTGATACGCCTTTTAATCCAGTACCGGAGCCTCGTCTCTGGGTTACCTTTTAACCACAACCTTGTTTCCCAGTTCATTAATCAATTTCCTGGACTAACCATAATGGTGGCCCTGTAGCCTCTGGGCGCCACCCGTTTTTGCTACCGCGCTTACCCGGGGGATATCAAAGGCGCCAAAAGCATCCACGCTAAAATCAACAAAATCGGGATTAACTGCCAGAATAGGAACTGGGATAAGCTATTCACTGAGATCTAGGATAAGATCTTGGATGAAACTTACCATCCCATATTAATATCAGGGTTCGAACCTGAGATAAGATTTAAGTTCACTTCTGGCTGAAAAATAATAATAAACCGTGTTTATGTTGGCATCAGAAAACCCTGCCCAAAACCCTTATAAGCGCCTTGCCCTGCGAGCGTCTCTTATCCCAGCTCGGCTTTTAGTACTTGCTCTTCTGAACCTGCCCCCGCGGGGCCTGGCAGCAGAAATCGACCCAGCCACCTGGCCTGCCAGTTGGCTACAGCCCGCTAAAACCGCATCCGAGCTCAACATCACTGATTTTAAGGAGCCTCCTCTGCTGGCTGCCTTGGTAGAAAATGGCAAGCTACCGCCGGTTTCGGAGCGACTTCCCCTGGACCCGATGGTGCTTGAACCCGCCGATTCCATCGGCTCCTATGGCGGCACAGCAAGAATATTTGAGAGCGACTGGAACATGTTTAATCCGGTCGAGAGCCCGCTGAGCATAGACCCGACGGCAGCTCATATTTTTCCCAACACTATCAAAACCTGGGAACTCACCGATGAAGGTCGAACAATCACCTTCAAACTCAGGGCAGGTATCAAGTGGTCAGATGGCGAGCCCCTGGATGCCGACGATTTTATTTTTTTTCATCGCCATCAACTGCTGAACCCGGAGCTGTCCCCCGTGCTGGATCCACGCTGGCTGGATTCAAGCACTGAAAAAATAGACGACCTTACCTTCAGCTATCACTTCAAAGAACCTTTCCCGCTGCTGATCAACTTAATGGCTCAACTGGGTGACTATTACGTCATCCCCAGCGATTACATGCGCCAGTTTCACCCTGATTTCGTCAACCGTGAGGCCCTCATTAAAAGAATCAGGCAAGAGGGTTATATCAGTTGGATGGCCTATTACAACGCTATCCGTCTCTGGACTCGGAACCAACCACCACTGATGCCTACCCTACGCCCCTTTCAGCTTATTAAGAGGACAGCAACCAGCAAGCTCTATAATCGCAATGCCTATTACGCCAAGGTTGACCCGCAGGGGCAGCAATTACCTTATATCGATAAAATTAATGCCGACATCATCGAGAACCAGGATGTCCTGGCTGCCAAGGCGGCAACCGGGCAGGTGGATTTTGCCGCATTCGAACTCAAAACGCAGGATTTTCCATTATTCAAGCTCGGTGAAAAAACCGCTGGGATTAAAGTCCATGTCTGGAAACGACTCCATGGCAGCGATGTCATTATAGAACCCAACTTGAACATTCGGGATGAACGCCTTAAAGCAGTCTTCCAGGACATTAGATTTCGTAAAGCGCTCTCTGTGGCCATCAACAGAGATGAGATGAACAGCATCATTTACTTTAACAAAGGGGTGCCCAGGCAACCCACCGTGATTCCTACATCACGCTTTTATGAACCCGTATTTGCTTCAGCCTACACTGAGTATGACCCGGCCCAGGCTGGGATCTGGTTAGACGAAATGGGCCTGATCGACCGGGATGGTGATGGCTTCCGGGATTATGGCAATGAGGAAAGGCTAACCATAACACTTGAATTTCTTGACTTTGAAACGCCCAAGAATATCTCCTTGGAACTGGTTACATCCTACTGGCGAGAAGTCGGCCTGGATATAAGACTTAAGGAAGTCGATCCAGCGCTGCAAACCAGTCGTGCCACTGCTGGCCTGATGCAGATGACCGTCTGGCACGCAGACAGAACCACCGATATTCTGTTTCCCTTTCAGCCAATGTGGTATGTACCCATGCATACTGGCTGGGAAGAGTCGCATTGGAACGATTGGGCAACCTACTATCTCAGCAAAGGACTCAGAGGCGAGCGACCCCCTGCCGAGATAATCCAGCTGCAAACCTGGTGGGACGAATTAACCCGATCAACCGACCCGCAGAGAGTAACTACCCTGGGCAAAAAAATCCTGCGTTCTACAGCTGAGAACCTGTGGACTATAGGCACCGTTGGCCTGGCGCCGCAGCCAGTGGTTGTCGGCCACCGCCTAAAAAATGTTGCGGTTCAGGGCTACTGGGGCTGGGATAACAGATGGACCATGCCATACCATCCTGCAACCTGGTATCTGGAGAAATAAACGATGGCCACCTATATCCTGAAACGACTGCTGGCCATGATACCCACCCTGATCATTATCTCTGTGATTGTTTTTGTACTGATTCAACTTCCGCCAGGCGATATCATTTCCGCGAATCTTGCAGCGCTCCAGCAGCAGGGTATGGAGGTTTCAACTGAGCAGATTGAGGCGCTTAGAGCTCAGTACAATCTGGATATGCCACTACCGCTACAGTACTTCCACTGGGTATTCAATTTTATGCAGGGCGACATGGGCTATTCAATCAAATACGAACAACCCGTTAACACCCTTATATGGGAACGTCTGGGCTACACCGTTATCATCGCCGTGGCAAGTCTGCTATTTACCTGGACCCTGGCCATCCCAATCGGCATTTACTCGGCAGTAAAACAATACAGCTTTGGCGACTACCTGTTTACCGTTATCGGCTTACTGGGCCTGGCCACTCCCAGTTTCATGCTCGCGCTCATCCTTATGTATTGCGCTTATACCTGGTTTGGAATTAGCGTGGGCGGCCTGTTTTCTCCAGAGTATGCCGAGGCACCCTGGTCCTTGAGCAAAACTGCGGATCTACTCTCTCACATCTGGATTCCCATGATCGTGCTCGGTACTGCCGGCACCGCAAGCATCATGAGAGTCATGCGCGCTAACCTGCTTGATGAGCTGAGCAAACCCTATGTGGTCACGGCCAGAGCCAAAGGGGTCAGGCCACTGAAACTGATATTCAAGTACCCGGTACGAATCGCCATCAATCCCTTTATCAGCACCATTGGCTGGCTCCTGCCAACCCTGATTTCCGGCGAGGCCATTGTTTCCATCGTGCTCAACCTGCCCACCACGGGACCCTTGTTGTTACAGGCATTATTGAGCCAGGACATGTTCCTCGCTGGCAGTTTCCTGATGCTGCTCAGCATTCTCACAGTTCTAGGCATGCTGCTCTCCGATATTCTGCTCGCTGTGGTAGACCCGAGAATCCGCTATGAATAATTCTAGCTGGAGGCAAAGCAATGGCTAATCCCGAGCTATTTAAGGACCTGTCCTCCAGGCGCCTGACCTGGCTACGTTTTAAGCGTCACAAGCTGGCGCTGGTCTCAGGTGGTTTTCTGATATTTCTCTACTTCATAGCTGCTTTCTGTGAATTTTTTGCACCCTATGAACCCAACTGGCGAAACCCCAAGGCTATTTTTGCCCCGCCTCAGGAGATTCATTTCATCGATAATCAAGGTGACTTCCACTTCAGGCCTTTTGTCTATGGTTACTCGCTAACCATCAACCCAGAGACCTGGGTACGCGAATACACCCAGGACCCGCAGCAGACACATTCGATCTACTTTTTCGCGAAGGGCCAAAAATACCAATTCTGGAACCTGTTCAGCGCTGAGCACCACTTCATAACAACTGCCAGCGGCCAATACCTGCACCTGTTTGGTACAGATAAACTCGGTAGAGATATATTCAGCCGCATTATTTATGGCGCTCGAATATCACTCAGCCTGGGCCTGATCGGCGTAGCACTAACGCTGGTTTTAGGTGTCTTGATTGGTGGTATAGCGGGTTATGTTGGCGGCCGTATAGATAATCTTATCCAACGAATAATCGAAGTATTGCAGAGTATTCCCACCTTACCCCTGTGGATGGCCTTATCCGCTGCGGTCCCTGTGCACTGGTCACCTCTGGGAGTCTATTTCAGCATCATCGTTATCCTGTCATTCATCCAATGGACTGGTCTGGCCCGCGTTGTCAGAGGCCGATTCCTGGCACTCAGAGAAGAAGACTTTGTGGTTGCCGCTCGGCTCTTAGGTGCCAGCCAGCTGAGGATCATCACCCGGCACCTGTTACCTTCTTTCATGAGTCACATCATTACCACGGCGACGCTGGCAATTCCCGGCATGATTCTAGCGGAAACGGCATTGTCATTTCTGGGGGTCGGGCTCAGAGCGCCCGTGGTCAGTTGGGGCGTTCTGCTGCAACAAGCCCAGAATTTTCAGGTTATCGTGTTGACGCCCTGGCTTCTGCTACCTGGTATTTTCGTTATTCTGGTCGTCATCGCTTTTAACCTGCTGGGGGATGGCTTAAGGGATGCGGCAGATCCTTATGGAGGCCACCAGTCATGAGCATTGACACTATTTTGTCTATACGGGGCTTAAGTGTCATGTTCAAAACTGAAATCGGCGAACATTTGGCCGTCAATAATGTCAGCCTCGACATGAAACGTTCACAAACAACCGCTATCGTGGGTGAATCGGGCTCCGGCAAATCGGTCACCGCCTATGCCATGATGCGGCTGATCCAGGCACCCGGCAAAATTACCTCTGGACAGATTATCTGCACACCTGCGCAGCAGGAGAGCTTTGACGTTCTCCAGCTTGCCGACAATAGCGATGCCCTGTACCACCTTAGAGGGGGCCTCATGGCAATGATATTTCAGGAACCCATGACTGCCCTGTCACCGGTCCACACCATTGGCAATCAGGTCATGGAAGCCATCCTTACCCATCAAAGCGTTACCAAAGCAGAAGCCTTTGAGCTGGCATGCGCGATGCTGGATCGTGTTGGCATAGCAGATGCTTCACAACGAATGCAACAATACCCTTTTGAGTTTTCAGGGGGCATGCGGCAGCGGGTCATGATCGCCATGGCACTGGTATGCAAACCCCAGATCCTCATTTGCGATGAACCCACCACTGCCCTTGATGTCACCATCCAGGCTGAAATTCTAGCGCTGCTCAAGGAACTCAAGGAAACCATTCAGATCAGCCTATTGTTCATCACTCACGATCTAGCAGTCGTGGCCCAGATTGCCGACCAGGTTATGGTAATGAATCAGGGTCGAGTTCTGGAAACGGGTAGCGTGCGCCAGATATTAAACGACCCTATTCATCCCTATACACAGAATCTTATTGCAGCGGTGCCGGGGATGAAGCAACAGGACCGCCTCAGACCGGTCAGCAACAAGCCAGACCCCACCGATTACCCAAGCTATTCTTTAATTCCGGTTAAAGGTGACAGGCAGGTTGCACTGCCCGTGAGCCTTATTCCCGAGGAATACCACCTATGACCGACAATATCCTCGAAGTGAACAATTTCTCGGTGAAATTCCCATTGATGAAACGAGGCCTGCTAAGCAGGCAAGTCGGCGAATTTACGGCGGTCAACAACGTCTCATTCTCTGTCCAACGAGGCTCAAGCCTGGGCATTGTCGGTGAATCTGGCTCCGGAAAAACAACCCTGGTCAGGGCAATCTTACGCGCCATCGATCCCGCTTCGGGGTCAGCTGTGTTCCAGAGTCATACCGGCGCAGTGGACCTGTGCCAACTCAGCAACAAAGCATTAATACCGCTCAGAATGCAAATGCAGATGATTTTCCAGGATCCTTTTGCTTCCCTGAATCCGCGCATGAAGGTAGCTGATATTGTCTCTGAACCACTGGTTATCCACCGCCCCGAGCAACACCGGGAACATCGCCAGATGGTCATTCATATGCTTGAGCGAGTAGGTCTGGAAGCAGATACACTGCATCGGTTCCCGCACGCCTTTTCCGGTGGTCAGCGGCAGCGTATCGGCATTGCCCGGGCATTAATACTCAACCCCAGCCTGGTAATCTGCGACGAGGCTGTCTCTGCCCTGGATGTATCCGTGCAGGCGCAGGTCCTTAATTTACTGGTTGACCTGCAGCAGGAAATGAACCTGACTTATATCTTTGTCGCTCACGATCTTAATGTTGTGCATCACTTCTGTGAACAGGCACTGGTCATGTATCACGGCTCGGTAGTAGAGTCGGGCCCGGTTGAACAGATATTCACCTCACCCAGGCATGACTATACAAGATTGCTGTTATCTGCCATCCCTTCCCTGGATCCTGACATAAAACTTTCTCCTCTGGACAGGAACAGCCTGTCTCTTGAATGAGGGGGGAATCAGCAGGACACGCCCATTCTCGCGGCAAAGAAAATAATTGACTTTCGGCTCAACTGCAAGCAGATTGAGTGGCAGTTAGAGGCTGCTAAAAGAAGCTATTTTTAGCGTACAAACCCAAAACAGAAAATGCAATCCAGAGGTGTCTATGTTTCAAGTATTGTGGCCAATGATTCGATGGCAGGATGATAACAAACCGGAAATTTCCGGGCTCAATGGTGACGATATAACAGCTCACTTCATGAAACACCCGGCCCAGGTCAGTGACGAGCAGTGGGCCAGCTGCGATGCCATAGTCGGCCCACAGATACCCCCTGAATACATGCATCGACTGGAAAAATGCAGGATCTTTGTAAAACCTGCGGTTGGCTTTGACGAAATTGACCTGGCAGCCTGGGGCAATCTGGGTATTCCAGTCTGTAATACCCCCAATTACGGAACAAGGGAGGTCGCGGATCATGCCATGGCATTAATGCTGACCCTGACTAAAAGTATCGCCTTTCATAATGAGGAGCTGAGAGCTTCACCTGTTCAGAACTGGCGTCCGGCGCTCAACCCATTCGGACAGAGAATGTCTGACTGTACCGTGGGTATTGTCGGCCTGGGACGCATCGGTACGGCTGCTGCGCTTCGACTTAAGGCATTTGATATGGATGTTGTATTCTTTGACCCCTATAAACCAAACGGTGCCGACATCGCATTGGGAATCAGGCGGGCCGATAGCCTTGAAGAATTATTCTCGCAAAGCGATATCGTAACCTTACATATACCCCTGAATTCAGAGACTCACGACCTCATCAGTACCGATGTGCTTGCCGCTGCAAAGCAGGGCCTTATTCTGATTAATACTGCAAGAGGGCCTGTGGTGGACATTGATGCCCTTTATGATGCCCTGAAAAACGATCATATACTCGCTGCTGGACTCGATGTCCTCCCTGAAGAACCAGCCAATATAGATAAGAAACTGATAAAAGCCTGGCACGAGAATGAAGATTGGCTTCGGCATCGATTGATCCTTACCCCTCATTCAGCTTTTTTTACTCCGCAGAGCATGCATGACATCAGAAGCTTTTCAGCCGCCACTGCGGCCAAATACCTGCGTAGTAACCGGTTGGACAATTGTGTCAATGAAGACTTCCTGAGCTTTCGGCGCTAACAGGAAGCTAACCCGACGCTGGATCACAGGATCAGAAAATGCCATAAAAAAGACCGCTAATGCGGCCTTTTTACATACCCTGGAATCTATCCTTTAGCCTGGCGGCGCTCCTGCGCTTCCTTGATAACCACATCAGCCACACTACGAGGTGTTGGATCATAGTGACTAAATTCCATGGAAAACTGGCCCCGGCCTGATGTCATCGTTCTCAGATCTCCAATATAGCCAAACATCTCGGACAATGGCGCTGATGCTTTTACGCGAACGCCGGTTGACTGGGGCTCCTGGCCCTGGATCATTGCCCGCCGACGATTAAGATCACCAATAACATCACCAACGTGATCTTCCGGTGTAAACACATCAATTTTCATGATCGGTTCCATGATCTGTGGACCCGCTTTGCCCATGGACTGCCTGTAAGCTGCTCTTGAAGCCAGTTCAAACGCCATCGCAGACGAATCGACAGCATGAAAGGCACCATCCACCAGCGTCATTTTCACATCGAGGCAGGGATAGCCAGCAAGCGGTCCCTCTTCAAGACAAACCTTGAAACCTTTTTCTACGGCTGGCCAGAATTCTCTGGGAACATTACCGCCAGTCACTTTTGATTCAAACAGGAAGCCAGACCCTGATTCCGCTGGCTCGATAATGTAATCGATCTTAGCAAACTGACCCGATCCTCCGGTCTGCTTTTTATGCGTGTAGCTGTCATCAATGATTTTCGTGATGGATTCTCGATAGGCAACCAGGGGTTTACCAACAATCACTTCAACTCCATGGGTCCGTTTAAGAATGTCGACCTTAATATCAAGGTGTAATTCGCCCATACCTTTAATGATCGTTTCTCCAGATTCCTGGTCCGTTTCCATCTGGAAGGAAGGATCCTCCTGGATCATCTTGGAGAGCGCCAAGCCCATTTTCTCAGCACCACCCTTATCCTTGGGCGCAATAGCGATATAAATGACCGGATCAGGGAAAACCATTGGCTCGAGTGTCGCCGGGACTTTCTGGTCACACAGGGTATGTCCTGTCTGCGTGTTCTTCAGACCAATAAGCGCGACAATATCACCCGCTTGGGCACGATCAAGCTCAATACGTTCATCTGCATGCATCTCAACAATACGCCCGATTCTTTCAGTCTTACCTGTGAAAGTGTTGAGTACTGTGTCCCCTTTCTTGATTGATCCTGTATAGATCCGCGTAAACGTCAGCGCGCCAAATCGATCATCCATGATCTTAAAGGCCAGTGAACGCATTGGTCTACTCGGGTCAACGATCGCGAATTCACCTGTGGGGGTGCCGTCCAAATCCACTTCCGGTTGAGGCTCGACTTCAGTGGGATTAGGCAAATAGTCAACAATCGCGTCCAGAATCATCTGCACACCCTTGTTCTTAAACGCCGAACCGCAATAAGTAGGGAAAAAATCCAAGGCAATTGTGCCTGACCTGATACAGCGCTTGAGATCCTCTACACTGGGCTCTTGTCCCTCATCGAGATAAGCCATCATCAGATCTTCATCCTGGTCGATCACAGATTCAATCAGCTTTTCCCGATATTCCTGCGCCAGGTCAATCAGGTCGGCAGGGATTCCCTGAACCTCATAGTTCAATGGATCACCGGATTCGTCCCATACAAAAGCCTGTTGACTGAGCACATCGACCACACCGATAAAATTCTCTTCAGTACCAATGGGCAGCGTCATCACCAGTGGTGTGGCCCCGAGGACCTTCTTGACCTGCTCAACCACCCTATAGAAATCAGCGCCCATGCGATCCAGTTTATTGACGAATATAATTCGAGCTACTTCGGATTCATTGGCATATCGCCAATTAGTTTCTGACTGTGGTTCGACACCACCTGAACCACAAAATACGCCAACACCACCATCAAGCACTTTCAGAGATCGATAAACTTCAATGGTAAAATCAACGTGCCCAGGTGTATCGATAATGTTCAACCGATGATCTTTCCAGAAGGTAGTAGTTGCGGCCGATTGAATTGTAATCCCCCGCTCCTGTTCCTGATCCATGAAATCAGTTGTCGCCGCACCATCGTGCACTTCACCAATCTTGTGTATCTTGCCGGTAATATTCAAGATGCGTTCGGTAGTTGTCGTTTTGCCAGCATCTACGTGGGCGAAGATGCCTATATTCCGGTAGAGATTCAGGTCAGTCATAGCGAGTGCTCATTTTTGGTATTGTGGAGTGAAATCATCAAAAACGCCGCATCTTATACTCACTCGCCTCCAGAATCCAGTTGAGTTTTCAGGGATTGCCATACCGCTACAAAAAAAATACGCTTCTGAATCGATGTAGCCCTCCAGGAATCAAAATAACCTAGCCTGTTCTGCTACAAAAATGGTTATGCAAAAGTGTTTCCAACCGATCGTAAAGGCCCTCGAGCGGTTACTTCAGCATGCTGTCGTCTAGCTTTTGTGAATGCCTGATAAACAGCGCCAGTGCGTGATCAGGGTATTCACCTGGGCTTGACCAAAAAAGCCACCAGCAACCCCTTGCACAAGCTTGTGGATCCATCTATTCACTCACAGGCATAACCACCCCTGGGTGCGTCGCAAAAAAAGAATGTCCTACAACATATTAGTGGGCCTGGCCTTTCCCACCAGCCCTGTTTAAGGGCATTATGTCCGCAATCTATTAACAAACCGTGAAAATTTATGGCTGACTCCTTCTCTGGTATATTGATATTCGCCTTGCTGGTCACTTTTATTCTTATGGGCACGATCATTCGCGCCCGATTTAAGGCCCTGGGTAAAACGCTGATCCCGGCCAGTCTGATTGGCGGTATCATCGGCTTCATCCTGGTCAATTCCAATCTCACGCTGGGTTACACGTCCGAGGATTTCACTGTATTCACCTTTCATTTCTTCACCTTAAGCTTTATGTCATTGGTTTTAACAGGCAAAGAAACTCAGCAATCCAAGGCGCCAGTGTTCCTGGGCGGTTCCTGGCTGGCGCTGATCTGGGTAATCAGCCTGGGCATGCAGGCAATCCTTGGCCTGGGGGTTATCCAGGCTTACAATTTAAGCGCCGATGTCCCGCTCTCTGAATTTCTGGGTATCATGGTGACGCATGGATTTACCCAGGGCCCGGGGCAGGCGATTGCCCTGGGAGACCTCTGGCAGAACCAGTACGGCATCAGCCATGCTATGGATTTTGGCTTAATCTACGCTTCAATCGGTTTTATCATGGCGTTTATTTTCGGTATTCCAATTGCCCGATGGGCCATACGAAAACAGCTTCATTCAAATTCGCTGGTCAACCTGAGCGAAGATTTTGAAAAAGGCCTGTTCCCAGAAGGCGAAGGGCCGATCAGCGGCAGGCAGATCACCCAGCCCGCTAATGTGGATAGCCTGGTTTTCCATCTAGGCATACTGGGTTTCGCCTACTTACTCACCGATCAATGGCTACTGCATACTCAGGTTCTTGTTGCAGATACTGGTTTCGAGAATATCTTCAGCCACAACCTATTCTTTTTCCATGGTTTGATTATCTGCGTCATTCTAAGATCCCTCATAGACAGATTCGGCTACGGTCAATACATAGACAATGAAACCCAGAAGAGAATTACCGGGTCTTCTGTTGACCTGATGGTCGCCGCCACGCTGATCAGCATCCAGTTCAGTGTGTTGCTGGAATTCATCGTGCCAATTTCTCTGGTCTGCATCGTGATAACCCTGGCAACGGCTTTACTCTGCTTTGGTTTTGCCTCGAGGTTGCAGTCTCTGGGAATCGAACGCGGCCTAACTACTTTCGGTTGCTGCTGTGGATCAACCGGCAGCGGCCTACTGCTGCTGAGAATCCTGGACCCCAATCTAACAACGCCCATCGCCAAGGAACTGGCTTTTTTCAATATAGCAATCTTATTCCTCAGTTTCCACATACTCGTTTTCATGGCACCTATCCTGCCAGCCATCAGTCTCATCTGGATTGCCCTGATCTATATCGCCACTATGGTCATTGCGGCTGTGTTACTGATCCTCCTTAATCGCAGAATTCGATCCTGATGTTTGTTGCTGCCGGCACACAACAAATGAGTATCGGGCAGAAGTCACTGACAAGCCCATCAGTCATCAGCCGATTCGCCCAGAAACAGTCTGGTCTGCTATATTCTGTAGTAAAATGCCCGACTGGCCGGCAAGCAGCAAAACAATGAAGACAATCTTAAATTTTGGATCATGTTGTATTGATCACGTCTATCAAGTCCCCTATTTCGTCGCTGCAGGTGAAACACTTCCAGGGAAACATTACGCTGTGTTTCCTGGCGGCAAAGGCCTTAACCAGTCAATTGCTATCGCCAGGGCAAAAGGCCGGGTTCATCATGCAGGGAAAATCGGTCAGGACGGAATAGGGTTAAGAGATCAGATGCTGGACGCAGGGGTGAACCTCGAACAACTCCTGATCAGTGAGACCAACACAGGACACGCGGTCATTCAAATAGCTAGCGGTGGAGACAACGCCATCATCATTTACGGTGGCACTAACAGAGAAATTCAAGCCAGTGAAACCATCAAATTCTTTACTAACCGCGCTGCAGGTGACTTACTGTTATTACAAAATGAAGTAAGTTGCAATGAAACTGCAATACGTACAGCCAAAGATAAAGGTATGATGGTTAGCTTCAATGTAGCGCCCATGACTCAGGAAGTTTTTGATCTTCCTCTAGACCTAATCGATTATTTTATTATCAATGAGCATGAGGGACGGGCTCTGGCTGCAACGGACAATCTGGAAGACGTACCGAATCGCCTGATTGAACAGTATCCCCACTGCAGGGTGTTGCTGACCCTGGGCGAACACGGTTCATGGTACAAAGACGCGACAACGGAAATCAAACAAGCAGCGTTCAATGTAGAAATGGTTGACTCAACAGGAGCGGGAGATACTTTTACTGGTTACTTCTTCGCGGCTCTTCAGGCAGGCGCATCGACACAGTATGCTTTAACTAGAGCAAGTGCAGCCGCTGCCCTAAGTGTTACCCAGCCAGGTGCCGCGACATCGATACCCTTCGCAGAGCAGGTCGATGATTTTCTTCAGAATCGACAGGCCTAAGTGTTACTGAGACTCGGATGGAGCGATTGACAAGCCGATGTGTAATCTGTCTTTTCAACCCAGTCCAGGGGTTTCCTGACTTCCTTCACAGACAGGGGATGCGCCAGGTAGTCTGGATGGAAAGGCACGAGTTGGCCTTTCACCTCACCGTCAGCCAAAATTGATTCACTCGGCACTGGAACAAAAACTTTCATAGGCTATTACCAAATTAACTACGACTTATTTTACAGGACAATAGGGGAATCAGCGCTCAGGCACAGTGAAGAATCGCTGAATAATGGTGGAAAACTAGTGAAAGAATAAATTTTTTCTGTTTTCATCTGGTTACAGGGTCAAGATGTTCTGCATCTGATCCTGAAATTAGGCAAAAAGAAGCATAAAGTAAGCAATCATCGCAGCTCAATTGACTGCAATTAAATTTATAAGGAACCTGGTATGGCTAAGCGCATCGTCATTGTTGAGGACGACCCGGATCAACGAAACAACTATATCGACGCCATCTCTAAAAAAGGTTATGAGGTCAGAGCATTTGCATCAAGAACCGAAGCCCTGGCCGGATTTGATAAAGAACTACCCGACCTGGTCATTCTCGACATTATTCTTGGTGATGAAGTCGATGCTGGCTTTGAACTTTGCCGTGACCTGCTTGCCAGATCACCGAATCTGCCTGTCATTTTCCTAACAGAACGAATAGCCGAGATAGACAAAATCAGCGGTTTAAGGCTGGGTGCCTGGGATTATCTGCCGAAACCCATCTCACTCGATTACCTGTCTGAGAAAATCAGCTCACTCATTCGAATTCACAAGGCCAGAAGCCTGACCATACAGGGATCAAATCAAGCCAAGCTGGTGGGTGACATGTCAATCGATCAGGAAGCACTGCTGGTATCCTGGAAATCCCAGTCGATTAATCTCTCTGGAACGGAGTTTCGAATGCTGGCTAAACTGGTCAGGGTGCCCGGCCATGCCGTGTCCTACGATACGTTGATGAACGCAACTATGCAGTCGCTTGTTACCAACAATACTATTAATACCCATATGAGGAATATTAGAAAGAAGTTTGAGGCCGTCGATGCGGAGTTCGCCTGCATAAAAAGTGAATACGGTTTTGGTTACCGCTGGTACACACAGCCATGAGAGGGTCAGCAGCATAAATAAATGAAAGCGACCACCTTCAAGGGCCCCAATCTCGGTACCAAATTGTTCATCCTGATGAGTTTCATACTTGTCGTCATACCCTGGTTCAGTTATCTCTATCTGAGCGAAATGGAAGATTTTCTGTTTGAAAGTCAGGCCAACGCGCAAATGCTAACCGCCGAAGGGATTTCGACTTTACTCAACGGAAGAGCGGACCTGTTCAATGAGTTACCCCTAAGCCCGGATGGCTATGAACGGCTCTATGCCCATCCGCTCGAAAAACCAATTCGAATCGACGGCAAGCGGACTGACTGGGAGGATGTGCTCGACTATAACGTGGGCTTCGGAACCAGAACAGTGCCCGACGACCAAACCCAGCTGGTAAACCAGTTTTACCTGGTGCTCGGCGAACACAATGATCAGGTCTACGCATTTGTTCAGGTGCTCGATGACAGTATCATATTCAGAAATCGCAATATCCTTCGCCTGGACCTGTCAGATCATATTCGAGTCACCTTTACCGGGAAAGACGGCCAGATCCAGAAATTAGTCATTACAGCCACCGAGGAGGGGGTCACCACAGCTTATGCGGTAGAGCAAAACTGGCGCTATGCACTTATGGGCGAAGCTGAAAATAAAGTGCCTGGCGTGCTCACTAAAACCGCCAATGGATATTCAGTTGAGTTTCGCATCCCGTTGGAACTTTTAGGTTCAACCAAGAACTTTGGTTTAGCTGTGGTCGACGTCGATAGCATGGAATCCAGGTCAATTGAATCAATTACGGGCACCCTGCCATCGGCAGGACGAGAAGCTTTTGGCCTGGTTTTACTTAAGTCACCTGAGGTTCTGCGAATTATTGAGGGCCTGGGTTATTCAGGCGCTAATATCCAGGTTATCGATGCCCAGCAAAGGGTTCGAGCTGAAGTTGGCAGCTATCGCGATACCAGCAAGACACTACAAAATATCGAATCCGGCAGCTCGGTGCCGTTCCTCAAACGCCTGGTTAACGGGCTCCTTAATCCTGTCTATCAGATCATAGATGCGAGTCTTCAAAACCAGGAATATACGCGGGAAGATAACATAATCACTGAGGCCTTACAGGGTAATCCTGGCTTCGACCATCTATATTCAGATGATCAGGGTGAAATGATAGTAGCTGCTCACCCAATCATTGATCACAATGCCGTGATTGGCGCCGTCGTTCTGAAGCAGAGCACCAACAGAATCCTTGAAGTTCGTCGCGATGCGCTCAAGCGCATCGTCAACTTCTCGATTATATCGGTCATCTTATTTGCAAGTATTATTCTCGGTTTTTCTGTCAGACTGGCTGGCAGAATCAGACGCCTGGGTGCAGAAGCCAATAACGCCATCGATATCTATGGCCGCCTGAGAACCAACAAAATCTCGTCTGAGACAGATTCAGGAGACGAAATAGGAGATCTGGCCAGGAGCATTTCAGGAATGTTGACCCGGTTACACCAACACAATCAGTTCCTGGAGAATATGCCCAGAACGCTCCGGCATGAGATAAATAACCCGTTAAATGCACTCTCGACCTCCCTGCAAAACCTTGAAGGCCAAACCGATGATAAGGCAAAAACAAAATATCTGGATAGTGCAAAAAGAGGCGTCAACAGAATTGGTATGATCGTTCAGAACCTGGCCGATGCAGCCAGCCTCGAAGAGGCCCTGATAGGAGAGGAAATGGAGGTTATCAACCTCCATAATCTAATCAAAAACTATCTCGCCAACTGTAAAGTTGTCCACCCTAAGGTGCAATTCGAATACCAGGGTGCAGATCTACCCGCTTATGCTGAAATCTGTGATTTCCGCATAGAGCAGCTTCTCGACAAATTAGTAGACAACGCCATCGATTTTGCTTTACCCAAAACAACGGTCAAACTGGGTCTAACTGCAAGTGCTCAGACGATAAGCTTTTTTGTTGAAAACCAGGGAGACCCTATTCCGGAATTAATTAAAGACAGCCTGTTTGATTCGATGGTCACTGCCAGAGACAAGAACCCGGACAATCGATTGCACTTTGGTATCGGCCTTTATGTTGTCCGGGTTATAGCAGACCATCATCGAGGCAGCGTCCAGGCAATTAATCTTAACCAGGATAGTGGCGTTCGCCTGGAAGTGACCTTACCTCGCTATATCAATACTGAACCGGATCAATCCACAACTCTGGCAGACGCCATCAGTTGATCTGAACTTTCCCTTGCCCAGTGTATGGGCTGGAAATAGCAGTCAACTGCCACTGACCTTTCACGCCAGCGGCAGTCAGCATCTCAATCAAGGAAATACTGATCTGACTGGTCAATACAAAATCCAGTCCCTCTCCCTGTCTTGGCAATAATTGCAAGCGCATTAAGCCATCTTTAAGCAGAGAATAGTTTAGCTTGAAAGCCACTGGCACGGCCTGTTCTGGCGGATAACTCTCTTCTGAATCAGCAAAGGGTTGCTGAAAATCAGCCTGTTCCAGGGCCTGTTCTCGCTTGAAAGCCTTGACCTCTTCCTTACTGGAAGGAGAAGTCTGCGAACTGATATCCGGGTCTATTTCCAGGTGTTGATTGAGCGCCTTGAGAATCAGCGACAAAAACCGTCTGGTCAACCAAATCCTGAACTCTTTGTCGTCATCACGACTGACCCGCAGCAGAATACGATCCTGTTCCGCATCATAACGAGCCTGGATTTGCCGTATCATTGCCATTTCCGACTGCACCCTCTTTTATGAAAGTTAGCGACTGAGCTTGATCCTCGTCTTATAAACACCGCTATTAAACACCGCTATTAAATAGTTTTATTGCCGCAGGACAACTGTACCCGATGCGAGCCCATATCAAAAAGAACTGCTATCGAATGATCACAGGCTGACTTAGCTTTTTATATCAACAGCTTTTTGTATCAACAACTTTTTGTATCAACATTTTTCGATATCACTTGCTATCCTCGCGACAATGATTACTATATCGAAAAATTTTGATATAGCTATTTCATGCCCGCTGAGAACAACCCTTCAGACCTGCCATCAGAAGTTCTACTGACTTTCTGCAAGGCGGCAGCCGATAGCCTCAGATTAAATATCCTGAGATTACTCAAGAACGATTCTTTTGGCGTTCTTGAGCTCTGCCGTATTCTCGATACAGCCCAATCGGGTATGAGCCATCACCTGAAAATCCTGAGCTCTGCTGAACTGCTGGAAACCAGGAAAGAAGGTACTTCGATTTTCTATCGAAGGGCAATTTTATCGACCAGAGGACCGCTGGCAGACTTCAAGAAAAGCTTTTTCCATTCAATCGATCGAGTCCAGCTTGATTCAGACATTCTTATTCGCAAAACCCAGGTTTACGCTGACAGAGGACGTCAGTCACAGGATTTTTTCTCCCGCAACGCTGACAAGCTGCAAGAAAACCAGGATCTGATCGCGGCCTATTCAAATTACTCAGACTGCCTTGAAAACCTGATCGATAACGAACAGATACCCGCAGCAAACCGGGTCATGGAAATTGGTCCTGGCGGCAGCCCACTACTGGCAAAACTGAGCAGTTCATTTCAATCTATCCTGGCAGTGGACAATTCATCGCTCATGCTTGAACAAACCCGCTGTTTTGCACGAAGCCACAACCTCCACAATATTACCTACCTGGAATCCAGTATTGATGAACTCCCCACAGAAACCCGAACTGATCTGATCGTCATGAATATGGTATTGCATCATCTCCCGTCGCCAGCTGCATCACTAGAGACTGCCGGACAACTGCTGAATGCTAATGGCCGACTGCTGCTGATCGATCTCTGCCCACATCACCAGGACTGGGCAAGAGCCACCTGTGGCGATCTTTGGCTGGGTTTTGAACCTCAGGACCTGGATAACTGGACTGCAAATGCCAAATTGCGTCGCGGTCAGTCTGCATTTCTGGGTTTACGAAACGGCTTCCAACTCCAACTTCGTCTATTTAACAAAGCCTAAGCGCCTGCATGTTCATCTAACAGAAATCACCCATTATCGCCTTAACCGGCTAACAACAGAGAGACTAACAATGACCGATTACAAAGTAGCTGATATCAACCTGGCCGAATTCGGTAGAGCAGAAATTGAACTTGCCGAAGCAGAAATGCCTGCGCTCATCACCCTGAGAGAAAAATACCGGCAGGAACAGCCCCTGGCCGGCGCTAGAATTCTTGGTTGTATACACATGACCATTCAAACGGCCGTGTTAATCGAAACCCTGGTCGAGCTGGGTGCCGATGTCAGATGGTCATCCTGCAACATCTTCTCAACCCAGGATCATGCTGCTGCAGCTATCGCAGCCAGGGGTATCCCTGTCTATGCATGGAAAGGTGAAACCGAGGAAGAATTTTCCTGGTGTATTGAACAAACCATTCTAAAAGACGGTAAGCCTTGGCAGGCCAACATGATTCTTGATGATGGCGGCGACCTCACCGAAATGGTTCACGGTCGTTTCCCTGAAATGCTCGACAAAATACATGGCATCACCGAAGAAACAACTACCGGAGTTCATCGCCTGCAGGAGATGCTGGATAATGGTGAACTGAAAGTCCCAGCTATTAATGTCAACGATTCAGTGACTAAATCCAAGAACGATAACAAGTATGGTTGTCGGCACAGCCTCAATGATGCCATCAAGCGAGCAACCGATATGCTCATGGCCGGCAAGAAGGCACTGGTTATTGGTTACGGCGATGTCGGCAAGGGCTCAGCACAAAGTCTGCGCCAGGAAGGCATGATTGTCAGAGTTGTAGAAGTGGATCCGATCTGTGCCATGCAGGCCTGTATGGACGGGTATGAAGTGGTGTCACCCTACACGGGAGGAAAAAATACCGGCAACGCCGAAGATATTGATCTGCGTCTCATGAATAACACCGACCTCATTGTTACCTGTACTGGAAATGTGAATGTCTGCGATCAGAACCTGCTCAGAACAGTAGCCAGCAATGCTGTCATTTGCAATATCGGCCATTTTGATACTGAAATAGATACTCAATTCATGCGAGACAACTGGCGCTGGCAGGAAGTCAAGCCCCAGGTACACAAAATTTTTCGCAGTGCTGAACCTGATGACTACATTATCCTGTTGTCTGAAGGCCGCCTGGTCAATCTGGGTAACGCCACCGGTCACCCGTCACGAATTATGGACGGCTCTTTTGGTAATCAGGTTTTAGCGCAGATGCATCTATTTGCAAGAGCCTGGGCTGACCATGATCCCCAACAACGGCAACCAATCACACTTGAAGTCCTGCCTAAATCGCTGGATGAAGAAGTGGCGACCTACATGGTGCAGGGATTCGGCGGAACCATTACCCGATTAACCCAGGCTCAGGCTAAATACATCAATGTTCCAGAGGATGGCCCGTTCAAGTCTGAAACGTACAAATATTGATGATCAGCACCCTCCTGGTAAAAAGCGGCAATAGCAGAACTGCCGGTCTGCATCACGACCGGCTCTGCCTTGCCCTGTTTGGATTTGGGTTGCCGTGAAACCTGAACTTGAAGCATTGCTGGAATTACTGGACCTGGAGCAGATCGAAGTCAATCTGTTCCGCGGTGTAAGTCCGACTGAAGGCTGGCAGCGAGTCTATGGCGGCCAGGTCATTGGCCAGGCGTTAGTAGCCGCATCTCGAACCGTGGACGATATTAACCGCGTCGCCCATTCCCTGCACGGCTACTTCCTCAGGCCAGGCGATACCACTATCCCAATTCTTTACAAGGTGGATCGCATCAGAGATGGCCGTAGTTTTACCACCCGGCGGGTGGTTGCCATCCAGAAAGGCCACGCCATCTTCAGCATGTCTGCCTCCTTCCAGGTCTGCGAGACGGGGCTCGAGCATCAGGCAGCCATGCCCTGCGTGCCGAATCCTGAAACCTGCCCCAGCGAAACAGAACTTATGCAGCCCCATCTGGAGAGTATGTCAGAAGATCAGAGAGCCATTGCCAGCCGACCGAAACCACTTGAAATGCGCTTTATAGACGACAGTGTTGAATTTAGCGCTGAACCGCAGGAACCCTTCCAAAGGGTCTGGATAAAAACCGTAGACAGGATGCCCTCCGATATCAGGCTCAATCAATGTCTGTTAGCCTATGCCTCTGACATGACACTGATTGATACCAGTTATCGCCCTCATGGCATCAGCTGGCACAATGACAACTTCCAAGTGGCCAGTCTTGATCATGCCATGTGGTTTCACAAACCTTTTACCGTCGACGGTTGGTTGCTATATTATCAGGACAGTCCATTCTCCGGCGGAGCAAGAGGCTTTAGCCGAGGCACTTTCTACAATCAACAGGGCGAACTCATCGCCTCCTGTGCCCAGGAAGGTTTGATAAGGTTATACAAATGAAAATTCAATATATCAAGCGGACCCGAGATTACTATCGAGCCCAGGGGTTCGAGCAGGACTATACTTGGGCTGAGAACACTGCTACACCTTTCCAGCCCCTGCTGAAACCACTGGCAGACTGTGTAGTCACTCTGGTAACAACCGCGGTAACCGAACCGGAATTACCCAAACCAAGCAGGACTGCCAAGCGCTATCGCTTTGATGACACACCGGCAGCCTTTGACACTAGCGAGCTTTCCTGGGACAAAACAACAACGCACACGCGTGACCGAGGCTCATACTTCCCCATGGAAATTCTCAAGGACATGGTTGACCAGGGAACGATCGGCGCACTGGCAGACCATTATCATTTCGTTCCCACAGAATACAGCCAGGCAAACACCTTAAACAAGGATGCGCCGGCAATCGTGAAGGCTTGTATACAGGATGAAGTCGATGTCGCCATCCTCATCCCCTTGTGACCAGTCTGTCACCAGACCATCAGTTTGACGGCCAGAACACTCGAACAAAACGGCATTAGTACTATCGTAATCGGTTCGGCATGGGACATATTAGAACGCTGTGGCACGCCCCGAGTTCTTTACAACGATCTACCCCTGGGCAATCCTGTGGGTAAGCCATTCGACCTTCAGATGCAGACCAAGACAATGCAATACGCACTGCAATTGCTGGCCGAAGCAAGCGAACCCGCCACTATTCTTGAATCACCTTTCCAATGGCAGAGTAGTTCCGCATGGAAGCAACATTTTATGGAAATTAAGCCGGAAATGCGCGATACCCTGAGACAGATGGGAGAAGAAAATCGAAGGCAAAGAGCCCACAACAGGGCCCAGGGTTTAGTCAGAAAGTAAACGCGGGCAAATTCGATATCAAAGCAAAACCCGCTTGCCTCGCTCTAATCCACAGGCATTAACTCGCGCAGCGCGCTGACCGTTGCCATAACGCCTGATACAACTGCAGGTTCCGGGCTTATTTCAAACAGCGGCGAGTGATGGGACGGCACGGCCACACCTCCCTGCGCCTCGCGCACAAAATTTTCCTTGGGCGTGCCACCGACACTAAAGTAAACACTGGGTATATAAGGTGCCTGGGTGAAGAATGGAAAATCTTCCCCTCCCATACCCTGCCGCTCATACTGAGCCAGCATATCCTCGCCAAATTCGCGCCGCCAGCGGGAAGTGAGTCGATCAACCAGGACTTCATCGTTGGCAGTAACCGGAACTCCGCCTTTCATCTCAATATAAGGCAACCGGTCTTCGGGCAAATCAGCGGCTCGGCCGATATTCACAGCAATTCGTTCAATACCCGCCAGCAGTTTGTCCCGGGTACTTTCATTGTCTGAGCGAACCGTCAATTCCAGCCTGGCCAGTTCACCAATGACGTTCCTTTTATTGCCTGCCTTGAAAACACCCACCGTGACCACACCAGGTTCCCTGGGCGACAACTCTCGGGATACCAGGGTCTGCAAGGCCAGGACAATCTGGGAGGCAATCACAATCGGGTCCCGACCTCGATGAGGACTGGCCCCATGAGCGCCGATGCCGGGCACAATAACATCAAGTGAGTCGACCGCAGAATAGGCAGCATTACGCGGCGCAAACAGTTTGCCCGCTTCAATATCTGCGGCCACATGAAAAGCCAGGGCATAATCGGGTTTGCCAAACCGTTCCCAGATGCGGTCTTCTCGCATTGCCTTGGCGCCTGAAATCTTCCATTCTTCTGCCGGCTGGGCAACCAGCATCAACGTGCCTGACCAGGTAACTTTGCTGGCAACCATCCTGCGGGCGGTACCGATCAGAGAAGTCATATGCACATCATGTCCACAGGCATGCATCACCGGGAAAACCTTGCCCTCTGAATTTTCCTGGAACACTTTCGAAGCATAGGGCAGGCTGGCGCGTTCCTGTACCGGTAAGCCATCCATATCCGCTCTCATCATCACCAACGGACCGTCCCCGTTTCTCAGGATGGCCACCACACCCGTGGTCCCCACACCACCGGTTACTTCGAAACCTATGGACTCAAGCTCCCGGGCAATTCTCGCCGAGGTTTTGAATTCGACAAAAGACAATTCCGGATTGGCATGAAAATACCTGAATAGCTCCCCCAGGTATTTCTCATAATCCGAACGAGCTTCATCTTCCAACTGACCTGCGTAGGCCACGCTGCAACTCAACAACAGCATGCCAAGGCAAATCCTGACGATCAGTCTATTAACCATAGATTCTCTCCTGTCTTATCTCTTATGTCTTATCTCTTGTCTCTTGTCTTCATCTTTTAGGACTGCCAGTGGTTATCGCTCTATCATTTCTCAAGCCCAGCAGTGCTGCCATCAGGGACCTGCCCTTTTGACAGGCGAAGATAACGCCTTGCAAGTAACGATTGACGTGTCCTGGATTCAACCCAGTTGCCATTAATCATCGTCTTAACCGGCGTCGACATTAATTCCAGAGGATCGCCATCCCAGATCACGAGATCAGCGATACCACCAGCTTCAATACTACCCAGTGAATCAAGACCCCAAATCTGGGCCGGGCTGGATGTGATTGCCTGCAAAGCACGTTTAAAAGGCAGGCCATTTGCCACAGCCACACCGGCAGCCTGGGTCAGCGATCGAAACTCAGAAAATGGTGTGCTGGACATAAAGGCTATGCGCACAGCTGCCGCTGACAGGATCGCTGCGTTGTCCAACCGAGCACCCAATTTATCAAAATTATCCGGCGTGTTATCGAGAACATTAAGCACCACAGGAACACCCCGGGCGGCTAAATCATCTGCCAGTTTCCAGGCTTCAGTGGCACCCATCAGAACAGGCCTGATGGCCTCAAATTCAGCAAGAGCAGTTAATACCGCCCTGATGTCAGCAGCCCTGTCAACGTGCACTGCCAGAACCAGCTGTCCTGAAACCACCTTGGCGAGTGCCTTTAAATCCGCTTCACTTAATTTAAACGGTCGCAGCTTGTTGGCAGCAAATGCTCGCCGATTTTGGCTATAGCGCTGGCTTTCGCGCAACCCAAGCATGGCAGAGTAGAGCGCGGCTGCTCTCGATCCACCGGCAAATTTTCTGTCCCGTTCTCGTAAATAGAGATGCACTGCATTATCGGTATAAAAGACAAATTCTGCGTGACCGGAAAACTCCACCACAGAACTCTGGCCCGCATAGTTGCTGTTGCCGGGCGCGGGCACAATAACCCCACGGGTAATTCCGTCAGTCGGTGCCATTGCAATCAGTGACGAATCTGGGTTTAACGCAAGTGACACCGAGAAACCGGCTCCCAGAGGAAAATCTTCTACCTGATTGTCACTGCTGACACCTAAACCTGGCACATCCACCAGGCCAATCGACGTCGCTGAGTCAATAAAGCCTGGCGTCACCCAACGACCTTCAGCATCAATGACTTCCAGCGTCTGGTAAACATCATCAGCGAACGACGAAGCTTTCTGTACAGCTTCAAATCTATCGCCCTGCACCAGAATATCAACCAGCATCTCATTATCCAGGCCATGCTGTGCCAGCTTTGCGTTCTTGATCAGCACAGGTGAGCCGTGACCATAACCGGCAACCAGACAAAGCAGTATCAATAATCGTTTCATGATTGGGTATCCTGTATTCGTAAACCTAGTTCAAAATCAGTCACTGGTTTCAGGCCTTTATCGATATCCAATCGAAGCACACCATCTATAAATACCTTCTCCGCCCGCGCATACACACTGAACGGATCATGGCTCCAGATCACCAGATCAGCCATCTTGCCATTGTGCAAAGTACCCGTTTTATGATCAATTCCCAGGGCCTTGGCAGCATTGCCGGTAATCCAGGTCATGGCCTCTGCTCGTGATATGGTCAATCCCAGTCGTGCCCCCGCTGCCAGCGCTTTAGCGGCCTCCTGGTTCAAACGCTGAATCCCGATCGCAGAATCCGAATGCACGATCGCACAGGCCCCGGCACTATGGACCAGGGGAATGTTTTCCTGAATACCATCAAACGATTCCAGCTTAAACTGCCACCAATCGGCCCACATGGCAGAACAGATATTATTTTCAGCTAACAGATCCGTAATCTTGTATGCCTCAACTGCATGATGAAACGCAGTCACCTGGTAACCGAATTCTTTTGAAAGATCAATTATCTGGGCCATTTCGTCGGCACGATAACAATGATTGTGAACCAGAATGTCACCGTCAAGAACACCCACCAGGGTTTCCATTTGCAGGTTTCGTTTGGGTGGACTGGGCTCTTCTTTATCGTCTTTACCTTCTTCATCAGACGAATCATCAGAAGCTGTCCTCTGATCCTCGAACTTAGTTAGATCTCGTTGGTAACGCACCCAGCTTTGCTGGTATTCAAGCGCGTCAATCCAGGCTTTGCGGTAGCCAGCAAAATTACCCATCCTGGTCGACGGTGCTGACCCTTTCCTACCATAGACTCTCTTCGGATTTTCTCCGCAGGCCATTTTTAAACCGTACGGCGCGCCAGGAAATTTCATCCCCTGAACCGTTCTCGACCAGACATTTTTGACGGTGACACTTCTGCCACCAAATAAATTAGCTGAGCCCGGCAATACCTGCAGGGTGGTTACACCACCTGCAAGCGCTAATGGAAACTGGGGATCCTGTGGCCAAACACTGTGTTCTGCCCAGACTTCCGAAGTCACGGGCGAGGTCGCCTCGTTTCCATCACTGCTTCCCCTGTAACTTGGCGATGGATAATTTCCTAAATGGCTATGTACGTCGATGATACCGGGTGTCACCCACTTCCCCTGGGCATC
This sequence comes from Gammaproteobacteria bacterium, assembly GCA_012960535.1. Taxonomy (GTDB): domain Bacteria; phylum Pseudomonadota; class Gammaproteobacteria; order Pseudomonadales; family Azotimanducaceae; genus UBA9926. The sequence continues at coordinate 117,609 of DUBB01000008.1, read as the reverse complement.
AATAACCCATGTGCTTTCAATATCGACTGGACTGCCTGCGCCAACGTCCACGATCTGACCCTGCCTGACATGAACAAAGCCCTTTTCAATTTCACTACCATCACCCACATACAGACTGGCATTGATAATCAATAGATCAGGTGCCTCTGGCGGCTGATAGGTAGACGGATAGACGTCCATTGCCTGGGCAGTGAAAATGCAGGCCGCAAAGGCTAGAGTGATGAGTAGCTTAACCATCTGTTTATACCCTGTCTGCTGTTTGTAACTAACGCTACCATATGCTTTTACCCCCGTCTTCTCTATCGAAACTGCGTATTCTCGACTTAAGCAGTTTGATTTCCACTGAAATACCCTCATCATTAAGTGTTATTCAACTCAATAGAAAGCAATGATAAATACATTCATCCTGTACAAGCCTCTGATTGCTTTACATAATGGCTTGCCGCTTGCCACTAGACCAGCGGCTGGTAACGATCATTAAAAGGAATTGCGGGTGAGCATTGAAAACGACGAGAAGCTGGAAAGTATCGAAAAAATTCGACTGGGACTGGAAGGGCTAAACTACATTTCGAATACCCAGATCGCCACTGCGGTATTTCTGGCCTACCATCTTGACAAACCGATTCTAATTGAAGGCCCACCAGGCGTCGGTAAAACAGAACTGGCAAAATCGGTTGCAGCAATGCTTGATCTCGAATGTATCCGTCTGCAGTGTTATGAGGGGCTAGACGAATCCAAGGCTATCTACGAATGGAAGTACGGCAAGCAATTACTTTATACGCAGGTTCTCAAGGAGACCCTAGGCGAGATCCTTGAAGGGGCAAGAGGGTTGAGTGAGTCGGTTACAAAACTTCACGAATTTGGCGACATCTTTTTTTCCGAACAATTTCTCGAACCTCGACCGCTACTCAAAGCGATCAAGGAAACCGAAGGCTGCGTTCTGCTGATTGATGAAGTAGACAAGTCTGATCACGAATTTGAATCCCTGCTGCTTGAACTGCTATCCGACTACCAGATATCCATTCCTGAAATCGGCACGGTACGAGCTGATCCGGATAGAAAGCCGCTGGTATTCCTAACCAGCAACAATACCCGGGAGATCAGTGATGCGCTGAAGAGGCGCTGCTTGCACCTGTATATCCCATTTCCAGATGCAGACCTTGAAGGACAGATAGTCCATGCCAGGGTTCCAGAGATTCCTGCTAATCTGAGAAAGCAGTTAGTTTCGTTTATCCAGGAACTACGTGAAATGGATCTTAAAAAAGTCCCTGCCATCAGTGAAACCATAGACTGGGCAAAGACATTGATTCTTCTACATACTGAATCCCTTGATGCTGATCTGGTTCGTCAAACACTCAATGTAATTCTGAAATTTCAGGAAGATATTGAAACCGTGCAAGCCGAAGTGCAGATGCTGACCAATAAGGCCACCAAGGAAGCTTAATGGAAACCACTCTGGTTGATTTTGTTAAGGTTCTGCGGACCGCTGAAATCCAGGTGTCACCAGCGGAAACCCTGGACGCGATGGAGGCGCTGGAACTGGTAGGTTACCGGAACCGGACCCTGCTTAAAAACTCGCTGTCCATGATTCTTTCTAAAACACCGGAAGAAAAAGAACTCTTCGAGACAAGTTTTGAAAAGTTTTTTACCTTTGAAAACATCTCAAACCAACCCTGGGCAGAGGATGGCGATCACCAGGACGACAATACCGATTTCGATGACTCAAGCCCGGGTAATCCAGGTAACGGCCAACCCGGCGGTAAAGGTTCAGGCCAGGGAGGCGGGCAAGGCTCTGGAGAAATCGAGGCAGAAGATGAAGATGATGACCAGACAACAGAGCTTACGCCTTCATCTCCGCTGGGTCAGTTACTCATGTCGGGCAATCGAACAGAACTGATGGTATCCCTGTCTGAGGCCGGGCGCAGGGTTGAGGTCAATCAAATCGTTGTGTTCACTCAAAAAGGGCTGTACACCAGAAAGATAATGGATGCCATGGGCTTAAAACCCCTCCAGGATGAAATCACCCAGCTACAGGGTGACGGCGGCCGACCCGAGAGAAATCTAGCTAAAAAACTCAAACAGGGCCGTGATCGTCTGCGTGATCAGGTTAGGGACTATGTTGAAAAACAATTTTTTCTTCATGCAGACGAATCCGGAAAGCAGCTTCGGGAAGAACTCCTCAAGAAGGTAAAACTGAGTAATCTGGAGAAACGAAACTTCAAGGACGTGCAGGAAATTGTATTCAAAATGGCTAAAAAGCTCGTCGCCATCCACTCCAAACGCAGAAAGACGTTCAAACGAGGCCAGCTCGATGTTCGCAAAACCCTGCGCAAGAACATGCAATATGATGGTATGTTTTTTGATCTGCAATGGAAAGCGATCAAAGTTGATCGTCCTAAAGTCATGTGCATCTGCGACGTGAGCGGTTCGGTGAGCAACTATTCTCGGTTTCTACTGATGTTTTTATACAGTCTATCGGAGGTCATTCCCAAAGTGCGCTCATTCGCATTTTCTTCCGACCTGGGTGAAGTCACCCAATTATTTGAGAACAGTAAGCTAGAAGATGCCATGGCCAAAACCATGCGAGATTATGGTAATGGCTCAACAGACTATGGTCAGATGTTGATGGATTTCAAACGAAACTGTATGGATGACGTCAATAACAAGACTACGGTGATTATTCTGGGCGACGCCAGGAACAATTACGGTGACCCCAAGGCGGGAATTCTTCATGAAATGTACGAGAAAGCACGCCGCGTCATCTGGTTGAACCCTGAACCCAGATCTAACTGGATTGTCGGCGATGCTGAAATGAAAAAATATGCGCCAAACTGTCATCAGACCGATGTTTGTAATTCACTCACCCACCTGGAAAGAGTGGTTGCTAATCTGCTGCGTTTCGCCAGTTAGATAAATAAGACCCTACCGCTTTACAATAAACCATGCCAGGTCATGCTAGAATTCCACTTTCGCTAACTTGTTTTCCCGCTGATGAATACATCCTTGCCTATTTTTCTCGCAGTCATGATTTTACTGCAAAATTCATGGTGCCAGGCGGATGCTACCGACTTCCACACCCAGACCATCAAACTGGCGCTGACTCAGGAACCACCCCAACTCAACGGCATGAAAGCAACAGACCAGGTCTCGGTTATGGTGCTGGGTCACATCATGGAAGGCCTTACCCGCTATGACCGGCGAGGTCGCCTCGTTCCGGGCGTCGCTGAACGATGGGAAATTACCGATAAGAGAGCCACCTTCTGGCTAAGGCCTGATGCCAGATGGAGCAATGGCGATACGGTCACTGCTCATGATTTTGTTTTTGCCTGGCGAACCACCCTGAACCCGGCTACCGCATCGGAATATGCCTTTATCCTATATGCCATCAAAAATGCGGAAGCCATCAACCAGGGGAAAATGGCACCAGAACAACTCGGTGTCCAGGCACTCGATGATTTCACTCTGACAATCGAGTTAGAAAGGCCCACAGCCTATTTCAGCAAATTAACCGCATTTGTAAGCTACTTCCCCATTCAGGAGAAGTTTTACAAATCCCGACTGGACCGCTATGCAGCCGATGCCGATGACCTTATCTTCAACGGTCCTTTTAAGATGACTGACTGGGTGCACAGCGCATCCATGAAACTGAAAAAAAACCCTCTATACTGGAACAGGGATCAGATCAAACTCAATGCGATCGAAGCCGATTACATTACGGCAGATACCCGGGCCAGACTGAATCTGTTCATTGATGACAAAATAATTTTTACCCGCCTGGATGGTGAAACTTACCAGGATGCGCTAACCAGAAAATTTAGAATTCGCAGCTTCTCAACTGGCTCTGTGTTTTTCCTTGAATATAACCATCGGCCAGGTCGGGTCACCAGCAATCTATCTCTCAGACAGGCAATTAGTGCTGTTTTTAATGCTGATGAGTTCGTTAATAAAGTGCTGGCAACGCCAGGAAATCTAAGAGGAGAGAGCCTCTTTCCTGTCTGGCTGAGCGGTACTGAAGACAAATTCCGCGTTGAATACCCAGCGCAAAAGGTGGCGCCCGATACTGCCTTGGGCAGGAAACTGCTCACGCAGGCGGGGCTGCAGCTCGGTATCGCTCATATTCCACCATTGGTGCTTCTGGTCGGTGACAGCCCGACAGCCGCAAAGCAGGCGGAGTACTTGCAGGGACTGCTGAAAAATAAATTGGACCTGGATATTAAAATTGACATACAGACCTTTAAACAAAGACTCGCCAAAATGACATCAGGCGATTTCGATATGGTTGGCGCAGGCTGGGGACCTGATTTCGACGATGTGATGACCTTTGGTGACCTGTTCGCTTCCTGGAATCTCAACAATCGAGGCCGCTATAACAACGCTGAATATGACCGTTTCGTCAGAACCGCCATGAACAGTTCCATTCCAAAAATCCGCATGGATGCTATGGCCGAATTACAACGCATTATCCATGAAGATGCGGTCATACTGCCCTTGTATGAGCAGGGCGTAATCTATCTGCTTAATCCAAAAGTACGAGGCGTAGTACGCAAGGTAGTCGGGGCTGACCCAGACTTTACCTTCGCACGGATCGTTCAGTAAATTGTCATGCTAAGCTACATTACTAAAAGGCTGGTTGCCGGGCTGATCACGGTCTGGTTTATAGCAACCGCTACATTTATCGCCATGCACCTTGTCCCTGGCGATCCTTTGATGAATCAAAAAGCGGTCTCAGCTGAGATCAGACTCAACCTTGAGCGCAAGTATGGGCTCGATAAACCTGTGGTCGAACAGTATTTTATATTCCTGGGAAATATGCTCACGGGAGATTTCGGGATTTCTTACACCCAGCAGAATCGCAAGGTAAATGACATCATAAAAGATCATTTCCCAGTATCAGCCACACTGGGCATTCTTGCCATTTTCTTTGCTACGCTCGGTGGGATTCTATGGGGAGCAATAACCGCAGTCTACAAAAACCGGTTACCCGATATCATCATCATGTTCCTCGTTATACTCGGAATCTCAGTGCCCAGTTTTGTGTTCGCAGCACTGGGTCAGTTACTGCTGGTGAACCTCAATCAGTTAGTGGGGCAATCTGTATTGCCTGTTGCAGGCTGGGGAACCTTCTCGCACATGCTCATGCCTTCTATGGTATTAGGCCTGAGCACTATGGCGCTGCTGACTCGCTTAATGCGCTCGTCAATGCTTGATGTGGTCAACGAAGATTATATTAAGACAGCCAAAGCAAAAGGCTTGTCGCCGCTAAGGATTTTCTTCAGGCATCAGCTCAGAAACGCCATTCTTCCGGTCATTACCGTATTAGGCCCGCAAATAGCGGCGATCACTACCGGTGGTTTTGTGGTTGAACTTGTCTTTGCAATACCGGGCCTGGGTCGATACTTCGTACAGGCCGTACAACAGCTAGATTACACGGTCATTATGGGGACCACGGTTTTTTATGGCTCCTTTCTGGTACTGATGGTGATCCTGGTTGACATTGTCTACGGTTTCATCGATCCAAGGGTCCGGCTGCAATGAGCCATCACGGGGAACTCAGCCCAGCAGACTTCCTGCCCCTTGAGGCAGAAAACCAGGGTGAATTGATCACCCGCCCTTCTCTGTCTTACTGGCAGGACGCCTGGCGACGACTGAAGAAGAATGTAAGGGCACTCATCTCACTTTACCTGATTGCCGCCTTAGCATTATTCACGCTGGTGGGCCCCATTGCCTGGAATGTGGATCCTACCCTGCAGGACCTGAATCAAATCTCCCAGGCACCATCGCTGCCCAAACTGGCCACTTTAGTTGAAAACCACATCCCCTGGACACCGCCTGTTGACCCTGCTTTGCCCGCCATACCCAGTGAAATTGCCGATCAAGTTGATCCGGTATCGGCATTCAGGCTCGCCGAAACCGCCTCAACCCAGGCAGTCAGGTTACTCTGGGACGGGCTATCCACTGCGGGTGGTTACAATATTTATCGAAACGAATCCAAACCCGAGGGATTCAACGACCTGGGCCTGCCACTGATATCTATTACCGCAGGCAATCAAATTGGTTATGAAGACCGCCTCAGCCTCAAGGCCATAACCTACTACTATTCCATCGTTCCGAGCGATGGGTTCGACGAATACGATCAATTTACCAGCATCAAGGTCGAGCCTGTACTAGCCATTAGTATCCGTGAAGCGATGGAAAGAAATATCCTGGGACCAGCCCAAGACGCAGCAATCGGAAGTGCTATCACCCTTGAGTTCCACCCTTTTGGAACCGACTATCTAGGTAGAGACATGCTCGCCCGATTAATGGAAGGTGCTCGCGTATCCCTGTTTATCGGCATAGTAGCGCCGTTTATTTACGTATCCATTGGTATCCTGTATGGCGGCTTCGCAGGTTATTTTGGCAACCGTATCGATCAACTTCTCATGCGCTTTGCTGATTTTGTCGTGGCCCTGCCGTTTCTGCTGTTTATGATTCTGTTTAAGATTGCCTTCGGCATTGGCCCAGGCGAAAGTGGCATCTTTCCCATGCTATTGGCTCTGGTGCTGCTATTGTGGCCAGCGACAGCACGATTGGTACGAGGCCAGGTACTGCAGATCCGAGAACAAGGTTACATTGAAGCAGCTCGAATACTGGGTGGTAAACCCCGGTACTTAATCCTGCGTCACATTATCCCAAATACCATGGGCGTGATACTGGTTACACTCACCTTTGCAGTGCCTTCTGCTATATTTACAGAAGCATTTCTTTCTTTCATTGGCATGGGCGTCGCGCCGCCTACCCCTTCGTGGGGTTCAATGTGTAATGAAGGTGTCAAGACGATGTTGAGCCATCCCCACGAACTATTCTTTCCGGCGCTATTCATCAGCATCACGGTACTGGCATTTAATCTATTAGGGGACGGTCTTACCGAGGCCCTCGATGCAAGAATGCGATCGAGAGAATAACAATGACCGCCAATATACTAGAAGTTACCAACCTCAGCGTTGAATTTGAAACATTCGGCGGTACCGTTCAGGCCGTACGAGGGGTCAGCTTTGCGGTGGAGGCCGGCAAAACCCTGGCAATTGTCGGCGAATCCGGTTGCGGCAAATCAGTGACCGTGCAATCGGTAATGGGTATCATTCCCATGCCACCGGGAAAGATCACCAGCGGCTCAGCAAAGGTAAAGGGCGAGGAAATTCTGGGACTCACAGCGATCGAGGCAAATCGCTACCGAGGTGTAGAAATCGGTATGATTTTCCAGGATCCCATGACTTCCTTAAATCCGAGCATGACTATTGGCAATCAAATTGCCGAAACGCTCGTGGTTCATCGCGGCAAAAGCCATTCAGAAGCACTTGCAATGGCTATTAAACTATTGGACAGAACGCACATTCCAGAGGCCAGCAAAAGGGCGCGCCAGTATCCTTTTGAGTTCTCCGGCGGCATGCTGCAAAGAGCCATGATTGCACAAAGCCTGGCCTGCAACCCCTCTCTGTTAATTGCAGATGAACCCACCACGGCACTGGACGTGACCATTCAGGAACAAATTCTCGAATTACTGACCGAACTGCAGAGAACCGAAGGCATGTCAATTCTTCTCATTACCCACGATTTAGCCGTGGTAGCAAGAATGGCTGACCAAGTTGCCGTGATGTATGCAGGACAAATTATCGAACGTGGTTCCCTTGACGATATTTTCTATCGCAGCGCTCACCCTTACACACTGGGCCTTAAATCAGCCATGCCGTCCAATACAGGCAGGGGAGATAAAAGACTACAGCCTATTCCTGGCAGTCCGCCCGATTTATTCTCACCGCCCCAAGGTTGCGGTTATGCCGCCCGGTGTCCTCAGGCCATGCAAATCTGTAAGCGTAAATTGCCCGTATTGACGGAAGATCCTGGCGATTCCGGACACCTGTCTCGATGCTGGCTGCAACACAAGGATGCACCTGATGTTGAAGAACTGTACCAACCCCTAAAGCTTAAGGGTACATCCAGTGCTCATTAGAACCAATAATCTCAAAAAGCATTTCTCCCTGGGCAAAGGCCAGATCCTACACGCGGTAGACGGGGTATCCCTGGAAATTGCTCAAAATGAAATCCTCGGCCTGGTAGGCGAAAGCGGTTCTGGAAAATCAACATTCGGCAAAACCCTGATTGGCCTGCATCCAAGGACCGGTGGCCAGGCGTATTTTGACGATATTCCGCTGCCGGCAAATTTTTCTGCAAGAGATCACCTGCACTATTCGCAACTTATGCAAATGATCTTTCAAGACCCCTACTCTTCACTCAATCCACGCATGACAATTCTGGACATCATCGGTGAAGGTCTGGAAATCCAGGGCAAGCTGAACAAAACCGATATCAAGGAACAAGTTAGTTACTGGTTACGCCGGGTTGGCCTGCATAGTGACCATATGTCTCGTTATCCACACGAATTTTCAGGCGGCCAGCGACAACGTATTGGTATAGCCCGATCGATGATTATAGCGCCCAAGTTCGTGGTCTGCGATGAACCCATTTCAGCTCTGGATGTATCCGTACAGGCCCAGGTTGTTAATCTCCTGGAGGAACTCAAACAAACGCTAGGGTTAACACTGCTGTTTATCGCTCACGACCTGTCCATGGTCCGTTATGTATCAGACCGCATGGTGGTCATGTATCTTGGGACCCTGGTGGAATCCGGGCCTTCTGATCAGGTTTTCTACAACCCCAAACACCCCTATACGCAACTCCTTATTGAATCAAACCCAGAACCCGACCCCAACATTGAACGCCAGCGAAAGCACAAACCCATTACTGGCGAAGTGACATCGCCCATCAATATCGGACCAGGATGTCGTTTTGCCGATCGCTGTCCTCAGGCCATGGAGCATTGCCTGACAGTAACCCCCAATGCAACCCAGGTTGCTGAGCAGCATAGCGTAAGCTGTCACCTATACACTGATTAGAGCAACCTCAAGGTGTTTTCTGAACCATTCGCAGAACGGAATATTCGGTCGAGAAGCTTTTTACCTGGGTCAGCGGGATCCAGGCTAAATCATGGGACTCTTCACTTATCACATATCTTTCATCGCCACCGCATTCAATTAAAAATCTCACATCATAATGAAAGTGTTCTGGCTCATTCTGACGCGCTGGTATCGTGTGGATATCAATATCAAATATTTCTGGATCGACTAAATGCAGGCAGGGTAACCCGGATTCCTCATAAGCTTCCCTTAAAGCCACAGCAGCAATGTCACCGTCACCGTCAGCATGCCCTCCGGGTTGCAGCCACCTGTTCAGCTTTTTATGGTTGGTCAGCAAACAGTGCCTGCGACCCGCATCTACAATCCAGGCTGACCCGGTAACATGACCTGCCAGGGAAGACCTTTCAAAACAGTGTTTGTTGTCTCTGATAAAGCCAGAAAACCGATCCGCCTGGGACTTTTCAAGCGGGTAACGCAGCACATATCGACCCAGGGCTCTATCCAGCGACTGCCGGTACAACCTCAGCGGCCCGCTGAATTCTTGGCCAAAGTCTGGTTAGCCTGTTCATCAAACAAGTCAACTAACTGCTCGGTAATCGCATCACCCAACTGCTCAGCATCGGTAATAGTCACGGCCCTGCGATAGTGATGGGTAACATCATGACCAATCCCAATCGCCACCAGTTCTACGTCCGAAAAATTCTCGATCTTGTCGATCGCATATTTCAGATGCTGTTCAAGATAATTACTCGAGTTAACCAGTAAAGTACTGTTGTCAACGGGCAAGCCGTCCGAAATCACCATCATAATTCGACGGTCTTCGGGGCGGCCAACAATGCGGTTATGGGCCCAAAGTAGCGCCTCACCATCAATATTCTCTTTAAGAAGTTCTTCTCGCATCATCAAACCGAGGTTGCGCCTGGCCCGCCGCCAGGGTGTATCTGCAGCCTTATAAATGATGTGGCGCAAATCGTTGAGCCGACCTGGCTGTTGAGGTTTACCCTGCTGGAGCCAGCTTTCCCTGGCTTGCCCGCCACGCCATGCACGGGTGGTAAATCCAAGAATTTCAACTTTTACAGAGCATCTTTCCAGGGTACGCCCAAGGATATCTGCACACATCGCGGCAATGGAAATAGACCGTCCACGCATTGAACCTGAACTATCAATTAACAGCGAAACCACGGTATCTCGAAACTTGGTTTCTTTTTCCTGCTTAAAAGCAAGGGAACTAAACGGGTCTATGATAATGCCAGGCAACCTTGATGTATCCAGCGTGCCTTCCTCTAAATCAAACTCCCAGGTTCTATTCTGTTGTGCCATCAATTTTCGCTGCAATCGATTGGCAAGCTTACTGATGATGATCTGTGAATTCTGTAAGTGCGCATCCAAGACCCCGCGCAGACGATCTAGCTCCTCCGCATCGCAGAGTTGGTCTGCTATAACCACCTCATCAAATGCCGTGGTGTAGGCTTTATAATCAGTGGTCTTGGGCCGCAGCCAACTCTTATCCGGCAACATATCCGGGGGTGCACCTGACTCGTCATCGCTGCCATCTGCCTCTACCATGTCCATAGAGTCGATATCGACCGGTACCTCACCCTCAATTGCGTCGGTTAAATCTCCATCCTGTCCTACTTCGGCGTCAGCTGAGTCATCGCCACCCTCGGGTTCCATGTCTTCGGTATCGCTTTCAGAATCATCGGCGTCATCGCTACTGCCTTCCTCTCCCCAGTCATCTGTTAAACCAAGATCTGCGATGAGTTCTCTGGTTACATCCATAAACGCCGACTGATCAAATATGACTTGCGATACGTCGTCCAGGCGATCACCAATACGCTGCTCAATGTAGTCCCTCCAGGGATCCAGAATAGCCTGCGCCGTAGATGGAACAGGCTCTCCAATCAGCTTTTCACGCACCAGTAAGCCGACCGCTTCACCCAGCGGCGCGTCTTCAGCCAGTTCGACTGCTGCGTAACCCTTGTCTTGACAGTATTGGTCCAACTGCGCGCTCAGATTATGCTGGACACCTCGCATCAGATGCGAGCCGATAGCCGCTACCCGAGATTCTTCTACCCAGTCAAAAAGCTCCTGGGCAATTCCGGTGGAAGGCCTATTCCTTAAATGAAGGGTTTCGTCATGAAAACGACTTCGCAATGCAAAGCGATCTGCGGTGCCTCTAAGCGACGCCAAGGCTTGTTCGCTGATAGCGGTTTCAGGCAGGGGTATACGAGCCTTGCTTCCCTGCAGATAAGCTTTACCTCGGCCAAAGCTAACGCTCAGGTCTTCATCACCCGAGATCGCTCTCATGGTTGAGATTACGGCCTGCTTAAAGACCTCGGTCGAGTCGTCCATTTAGCAATGCCCCAGGGATCTTAAATCAGAACAACATTGGCGCTGGACTCAGGAAGCTCTTCACCAAGACAACGTTGATAGTATTCAGCAACAATAGCTCGTTCGGTTTCATCACATTTATTCAAAAACGTGAGCCTGAACGCGAAGCCCAGGTCCCCGAACAGATCTGCATTTTCTGCCCACATAATAACGGTCCTGGGTGACATCACAATGGAGATATCACCATTGATAAAGCCTTGCCTGGTTAGCGCCGCCACTGAAACCATATTGGATAAGGTTTTCTTGTCCAGATTATGTTGCTTGGATGCAACGATATCCACTTCTTTATCGTGTTGCAGGTAATTCAAAGTGGTCACTATATTCCAGCGATCCATCTGTCCCTGATTAATCTGCTGGGTTCCATGGTATAAGCCACTGGAATCACCCAACCCAATGGTATTGGTAGTGGCAAACAGACGAAAACCGGGATGTGGGCTGATCACCCTGCTTTGGTCCAGCAGGGTGAGTTTCCCTTCTACCTCCAACACACGTTGAATCACAAACATCACATCAGGACGACCCGCATCATATTCATCGAAAACAATAGCGCAGGCACGCTGCAGCGCCCAGGGTAATAGCCCTTCCTTAAATTCAGTTATCTGCTGACCGTCCTGCAAAACAATCGCATCCTTTCCGATCAGGTCCATGCGGCTAACATGAGAATCCAGATTAATGCGAATGCAGGGCCAGTTAAGACGCGCCGCAACTTGTTCGATATGAGTCGACTTACCCGTGCCATGATAACCCTGAATCATACAACGCCGGTTATGAGCAAAACTCGCCAGAATCGCTATGGTCGTTTCATGATCAAAAAGATAACTTTCATCCAATAATGGTACATGACTGGACGGCGTCGAAAAAGCGGGTACTTCCATATCGGTATCCAATCCAAAGACATCCCGTACCTTGACCTGTGTATCAGGAATACCGTCGCCTGCCAATGCTCCAAGTTGCTCAGCCATACTCTTACTACCTTTTAGTCTTTATTGCGCATGCTTTAATCTATTCTACTGGCCGTTGATCGAACGACCTATTCCCGTGCCGCGTTAGTTCACTGCAATCCGCTATCGAAAGCCCTTATTTAGGTTCCCTGCAGGACCTGCGAGCCCCCGGTCAAGTGTTCATTTTATTACAGTGGATCAACCTTGCAGTTCATCGACATGCCTGTCTTAACAAAAGCTTTATGATCGCTGCCCGCCGCGCCGTTAAGAATAGCGATTTGTTATACAAATTGCCATGTCCAGACCCATGCTTGCATGCAAAAAAACGCTATACTGTTAACACACTTTCTTTCTCGAAACGGGTATCTATGGCTAGAATTTATATGGTCCGTCATGGTAGAGCGGCTGCCGGCTTCTCAGAGGATGCTGATCCGGGGCTCGATGAAACCGGCCACCAGCAGGCTATTGAAGCAGCCCAGCAACTCAATTCTGTCCTGCCCGTCGCCATTGTTTCAAGCCCTCTGAAGCGGGCCCTGGAAACTGCAAAGCCCCTAGAGGACATCTGTGGCATTGCTGCTGTAATCGAGAATCGGGTTGCTGAGGTGCCATCGACCGGACTCAGTTTGTCAGAACGAGGACCCTGGTTACAGAAAGTCATGCAGGGCTACTGGTCAGAACAATCAACAGAACTCAGAAGCTGGCAGGACAACATGGTGAACTGTCTGCTCGATCTGCCATCAGATACCGCTATTTTTTCTCATTTCATTGCAATCAATGCCCTGGTTGCGGTGGCATTAGGGAAAGACCAGATATCTGTGTGCCGGCCTGATAACGGCAGTATCACGATTTTTGACAACAGCCGGCAAAAACTAGATCTCATTAAACTGGGTTCAGCTGCTGAGACTAAAGTGAACTAACCCTTGGTGGGTGTAACCCAGATAATGGCAGCACTATGCCTGCGAGCATCAATACGGCTCGGGTTAACGCATCCCACGGGTCGCCGGCCTGGACTCCCTTTACCAGCGGGTCAATCGAATTGACATTTAACTGCAAGTTCAGCAATGCAGCTAAATCGTGGCGCTGCAAACAAGCCGTCACCATTGGCTTACGTTTTTGCCATACCCGGCCCTGTTGCAGGGCAGCTTCAACCGAGCTGTGCTGCATGATCTCCGCCATGTTAACCAAACTGCGAACTTCCCTGGCAAGCATGGCACTCAGGTAGAGTATTTCGGCTCCTTCATTTCGCAAACTATCAGTAATCTTCAGGCATCGACTCGCTTTTCCCATCAGCGCTGCATCCAGCAGCTGAAACACATCGAACCGGGCACTGTTGGCAACACCTTCTTCAACGGCATCAACTTCTACTCTCGGACTCTGGGAAATTAATTTAATGCGATCAATTTCCTGTGCGGCTGCCAGCAGATTACCTTCGACTCGCGCAGCCATAGACCAGACTGCATCACGGCTAGCCTGCAGACCTGCTTTTTTAAACCTGGTATCAATCCACCGAGGTAGATCCTTGCTGGCAACGGGCCAAACCTGAATAAACACGCCGGCTTTTTCCAGCGCTTTAAACCATTGTGATTTTTGTGTTGCCTGATCCAGGCGGGGCAAACTCAACAACAGTAAATTGGTAGAAGCCGGCGCAGAAGCATATTCCTTAAGATAACGTGCTCCCTCGTTACCCGGTTTGGCAGCTGACATGCGCAACTCCAAGAGCTTCTGATCTGCAAACAGAGACAGGCTATTGGCGCTATAGATAAACTCCTGCCAGTCAAACCCTGTTTCCACATGAAATATTTCCCGCTCTGAATAACCTGCCTCCCGGGCTGCCAGGCGAATACTGTCGCAGCATTCCTGAACAAGCAGCGGTTCATCACCACTGACAATATAAATCGACGACAGCCCGCCTGAGAGCGCCTGAGCCAGCTTTTCAGGATAAACTTTCAATTCACTTGCCTCATAATGTGCCTGTGTTACTTAGTTTCCCTAACCGGACCCAGCAGGTTTTCCTTTCTATGATTAGAAATAGATACCCGTATCCGCTCTACCAGCCGCTGCACTGCCTGTATTCTTGTTTCTGACAAAATTACTGCTTCTTCGCGTCGACTTGCCAGCAAATTGGATCTATCAGATTCAAAAAGTGCAGATGCGGTCACTACATCATCTACAAGAACGTCACCTGTGCTGATACTCTCGAGCCTGAACTGAAGTTCCAGAACAAACTCATAATCGCTGCTATTCAAGGTAAAAGAATTCGCAATCGGCCACTTATTCAATTTTTCGTGACCAACAACCAACATGAATCGGGCCTGCGAAGGTTCAACAAACTTTAATCCTGTGCTGCTTAACACCGCTCTGAGGTCACGTCTGGACTCTGCGGCAACGCCTTCTACCTTCAAATATACAGGCACGTCCAGAGTCGAATCTGCCCCAATCCCACGCAACTGAAAACCACAGCCAGACACCAGCATACAAAGCATCAGACCGGTAAAGCGTAGCACCATTTGACTTTCCCCTTACCTATCCACTCACTGGCTGACAACAAAGTTAATCAGTTTGTCAGGCACATGAATCACCCTGCGCAGATTCATGCCTTCGAGCAGTCTTTTGATTGTTTCATGTTCTGTTGCTGCTGACTGCGCTGAGGCATCATCTAGGCCAGCGGGAACAGTGAGCCTGGCTCTTAATTTACCATTGATCTGGATAACCAGTTCAATAGTCGATTTCTCCAGCGCTGCCTCATCTGTCTCGATCCAGCACGCCGACTCAATATCCTCCGAGGTCAATTTTTTCCATAAAACATGACAAATATGAGGGGTGATGGGCGACATGACCAGAACGGCAACCTGCAACGCTTCATGTTTAACAGCAAGCCCCTGGTCGGATCTATCGGAAAATTTGATAACACTGTTCATCAGCGTCATAACGGCTGCAATAACGGTGTTGAAGGCCAGCCTGCGATCATAATCGTCCCTGGCCTTTGCCAGTGTCTCATGCGTTAAACGACGTAATTCACGTTGACTGTCGCTCAGTCTAGCTACCTCAAGATCGGCTATTTCAGCGGTCTGACAATGTTGCTCGATGGTTAACCATAGTCGAGCTCTCAGCCATCGATGCGCCGCTTCAACGCCATTTTCTGCCCACTCAAAACTCTGTTCCGGCGGTGCTGCAAACATCATAGCCATACGAACAGCATCGGCACCGAAGCTTTCCAGTAAAATTTTAGGATCTCCGGCATCTCCGGAAGACTTAGACATTTTACTGCCGTCCTGTAGCACCATACCCAGCGCCAGTAGTTTTTCAAAGGGTTCATTGGAAACCAGCATGCCTTCATCACGCATGACCTTGTGAAAAAACCGCGCATACAAAAGGTGAAGAATGGCATGTTCCTCACCGCCTACATAATGATCAACCTGACGCCAGTACTTTGCCCTGTCATCAACCATGGCAGTATCGCTATCACTGGACATGAATCTGGCGTGATACCAGGAAGACTCCATGAAAGTATCAAAAGTATCCGTTTCCCTGACCGCATCGTGACCACATTCAGGACAAGCCACCTGATACCATTCCGGCATTTTCTTGATGGGTGAGCCAACACCTTCAAAAACGATATCCCTCGGCAATTCAACTGGCAACTGATCTTCGGGTACCGGTACCGCACCACATTTTTCACAATGAATAATGGGTATGGGACAACCCCAGTATCGCTGCCTTGAAACGCCCCAGTCACGCAACCTGAAATTGACCTGTTTACTGCCCAGGCCTTTTTCTTCCAGCGCTTTGGCAATTGCAGAGAAACCCTCACTGAATCCCAGGCCATTAAACTGACCAGAGTTAACAAGACTTCCTTTTGCAGTAAAAGCAGCAACTCTGAGATCAACCGGGTCTCCGCTCATCGATTCTATAACCTGCTGAATCGGCAAACTGTATTTAGTGGCAAACTCCCAGTCTCTCTGGTCATGTCCTGGTACAGACATAACCGCGCCGGAGCCATACTCCATTAACACAAAATTTGCCACCCAGATTGGGACAGGTTCACCTGTTAGAGGATGCGTGGCATAGTAGCCTGTATTCATCCCTTTCTTTTCAAGCTTGGCCATATCAGCTTCTGCGACTTTCACCTGATTACACTCTTCCAGAAAGTCCTGCAGATCAGGATCCTTGCTGGCAGCTTCACGGGCCAGCGGATGCTGTGCAGCAACAGCCAGATAGGTCACCCCCATCAACGTGTCCGGGCGAGTGGTATAGACCGACACCGCATCGGCGTCGCTCAGCGTAAAATGTATTTCAACGCCTTCCGATCGACCAATCCAGTTTCTCTGCATGGTCTTTATTTTGTCCGGCCAGCCTGGCAGACGATCCAATTCGTTGAGCAGCTCTTCGGCATACTGGGTGATTTTTATGAACCACTGGGAAAGTTCACGCCGCTCTACTACCGCCCCTGAACGCCAGCCCTTGCCATCAACAACCTGTTCATTAGCAAGCACTGTCTGGTCCACCGGATCCCAATTCACCCAGGCCGCTTTTTTATAAACCAGACCTTTGCTGAACATTCTGGTGAAGAACCACTGTTCCCAGCGATAATACTCAGGGTTACAGGTTGCAAATTCCCGTGACCAATCATAAGACAGACCCAAACTCTGCATCTGCCGTTTCATCTGCGCTATATTCCCCAGCGTCCACTGGGCAGGCGCTACTTTATTTTTGATAGCGGCGTTCTCAGCCGGCAGGCCAAATGCATCCCAGCCCATGGGCTGTAATACATGCTTGCCATTTAAACGTTGGAATCTACCAATCACATCACCCAGTGTATAGGTTCTTACATGGCCCATATGTAACTGCCCGCTGGGGTAGGGAAACATGGCCAGGCAATAAAATTTCGGCTTGTCGCTCTGCTCATCGACGACAAAGGCGCCGTTATCCTGCCAGGTCTTCTGGACCTGACGTTCTAACTGGCTAGGAGAATATGGGGTAATCGCTTTTTCGTGATGCATGGGATCCCTGAGAGTGCCGCAAATCTGCATTGTACCTGAAGCCTATTAGATGCAGCTATGGCTTCCGGTGATTCTCCTGTCTTGAGGACAACCACAGACCGGTAAGCAGCAAACCCAGAATGATTAGAAAAGGCGCCTGGCCATATTGGTGGTAAGGTGTCAGGCCACGCATAATTGGCACCTCAGCAGACAATACCGCCGCCGTATCTCTTTGCAACTGCTGAACAATCTGGCCCTTGTAATCAACCAGAGCTGTTATGCCATTGTTGGTCACCCTGAGCAGGTACCGGCCATTTTCAAGGGCCCTCATACTGGCAATCTGCATATGCTGATCAGGACCATAGGAGTTACCAAACCAGGTATCATTACTGATGGTCACCATCAGCCCGGGATCACTGACATTACCGCGAACCAGCTCCGGAAAAACAACGTCATAACAGATAGACACTGATAATCTGATGTCGCCTGCCATAAGCGGCTTCTGTCCTGATCCGCCTGCTACGTTCCGCGACATGGGTAGATCAAATAGTGTAATCAGGCCCCGTAAGTAGTCCTCAAAAGGAACATATTCGCCAAAGGGAACGAGCTGCTGCTTAATATACTGGCCGGGTGTTTCACCAACAACAACGGCGCTATTTAAGTACCTGCCATCCTGATTCCGATCAGGAATACCCATCAGCAACGTGCTGCCCCATGCCTCTGAAAGGGCCTTAAACTGAGCAAGCAACCAATGCGCATCACCGCGCAGCAAGGTAATGGCTGCTTCAGGCCAAACGATGAGATCAGCGCCCCAGACCGGTTCAGTCAATTTGCTGTAGTGATTGACAATGGGCATCACCATATTTCTCTGCCACTTGCTGTGCTGGTCTATATTTCCCTGAACCGCGGCCACCTGGATGGAACTGCCTGCCGTTACGAATTCCAGCTCAGCGGCACCCACAGCCAGCAAGATGACTGCCATGCCCAGGAGCGCGAATCGCTTCTGCCGCTTAACCAGGAAACTAAACAGCAAACTAGCGAGCAGGCACGCCGCGAAGCTAACAGCGAGCACGCCGGCAACGGGGGCAAAAGAAGCCAATGGGCTATAAAGATGGCTGTAACCCAGATAAAACCAGGGAAACCCCGTTAACAACCAACCTCTCAACCATTCTCCCAGGACCCAGATTATCGGAAACCCCAGCACCACCTGAAAACGCCACTGCCGTATAAAACGAGCATACAGCCATGCCTGTGGCAGGAAACTAAGGGACCAGAAAATGACAAAGAGCATAACCAGAATCACTGCCAGACCGACTGATGCGCCCCCAAAAGTGTAAATACTGACGTAAAGCCAGGATGTGCCCACGGCGAACAGGGCCACTGCAAATACGTAGTGACACAGAACCACCTGTTTTATCGTACCTTCATGGATCGCTATAAGCAGCAGAGCAATGGCGGCGATACCAGATGGCCACACGTCAAAAGGCGCGAAACTCAGAGGCATGAGCATGCCAGAAAATAAGGCCAGGCCAAGCCTGGCCCAGATGCCCGTCAAGATCGGCAATCCCTTCATAGGTTTAATTAATCCAGACTGCGGCGGGCAACCTGTAACAGGTGAATCCTGCGGTTATCTGCATTCAAAACACTGAAAGAAAAACCGTCCATTACAATATTATCGTGCCTGGTCGGTAACCGCCCAATCCTGTTTATCATCAACCCACCAATGGTATCGAATTCATCTTCACTAAAACTACTGCCAAAAAAGTCATTGAAATCATCGATCGTGGTCAATGCTTTTACAGTATAAGTTCCATCAGAGTGCGGTTTGATAAAGTCATCTTCATCGTAATCGAACTCATCGGTTATATCACCGACAATTTGTTCAAGTACATCCTCGATGGTGATGATGCCGCTCATACCACCATATTCATCATAGACTACGGCCAGGTGATTCCTGTTCGAGCGGAATTCTTTGAGTAGCACATCCAACCGCTTGCTTTCCGGAATACCGGAACTCGGCCTTAACAGATTACGAAGGCTGAATTTCTCCGAGCTGTCAGGATGAGCAAGAAACAACAGATCTTTTGCCAGCAGAATACCCAGTACTTCATCCGTGTTATCACCCACCACGGGAAACCGCGAGTGTCCGGATTCAATGACCTGAGACAGGATTTCGCTGGTAGTCTGATCACTTTTCAAAAACACCACCTGCGCCCTGGGCACCATTATCTCGCGGGCTTTCATGTCAGACACCGTCAACGCCCCTTCGATAATACTCAATGCCTCAGCGTCAAGCAGCCCTCTTTCTTTGGAAGCACGCAAAAGTTCCAGCAGTTCAGGCCTGGAACCTGGCTCACCCGTCAGGGCCAGAGAAAGTCTCTCTAACCAGCTTCGACTGGCATCACTACTCGAATCACCTTCACTCATAATGAGTCCTCATGGTAAGGATTCCTGATACCAAGCGCTTCCAGCAACATGACCTCCAACCGCTCCATTTCTTTTGCCTCGCGCTCGGCAATATGATCAAAGCCTTTTAAATGCAGTATTCCATGAATTACCAGATGGGCAAAATGCTGCAATAGCTCTTTTTCCTGGGTCTGTGCTTCAGCCGCCAAAACTGCAGGACAAATAACGACGTCACCCAACAAAATACGACCGCACTCATCAACAGAATTTTGAGCAAAAGCCAATACATTAGTCAATTTATCTTGTTGCCGATAACGCAAATTCAGTTGCTGGATCTCCTGCTTTTCCACAAACCGGATACAGCACTCGCAGGACGGCTGATCTAAGCGCTCAAGGCTGCGCTCAAACCATGGCCTCGCCAACTCCGGGTCAAAAAGCCCCTGGCAAAGCCCTACCTGTTGCATCTCAATGAGATATTTATCCATATTCAGATGTTAGCTGTCCAAAGGATTGCCAGAAGATATCTGCTCTTCATGCAGGTCATAGGCCTCAACAATTCTTTGCACCAGAGGATGTCTTACCACATCTTTTGCTGTGAACCTGGTAAAGGACAAGCCTTTAACCTGGCCCAGCACGCTCATCACATGGCGCAAACCACTCTTGGTATGTGATGGTAAATCAACCTGGGTAATATCGCCGGTAATTACAACCGTAGAACCAAACCCAATTCGAGTCAGGAACATTTTCATTTGTTCTATTGTTGTATTCTGACTTTCATCAAGAATGATAAAAGAATCGTTTAAGGTTCGGCCGCGCATATAAGCCAGGGGGGCAATTTCAATAAAGCCCTTTTCGATTAATTTTTCTACTTTCTCAAAGCCGAATAATTCATACAGGGCATCGTACAGCGGTCTAAGATACGGATCTATTTTCTGGCTCAGATCACCCGGCAGGAAGCCGAGTTTTTCCCCGGCTTCTACAGCAGGTCGTACCAGCAGAATGCGACCAATGCGCTCTTGCTCAAAAGCTTCCACAGCGCTGGCCACTGCAAGAAACGTTTTTCCAGTACCCGCCGGGCCAATGCCAAAGCTTATATCATGGCTGCGAATAGCACGCCCATAGGCAATTTGATTACGCCCTCTGGGCCTTATGTCTTTGCGTCTTGTCTGAATGATATCGCTTTTGTCATCTACGCCCATGGATAGGGCTTCGACGCCAGACTCTTGTAAAAACAAATGTACTGTATCTGCCGTCATCTGCGTTCCACTGCAAACTTCCCGATACAGATGCGAGAGCAATTCTCCTGCAGCACAGACTGTTTCTTGATCACCAAAAAGTTCAAATTCATTTCCACGATTATGAATTGTCACGCCAAGACGCTTTTCAATTTGTCGCAAATTGGCATCTAAAGGACCACATAGGTTCACTAACTGCCGACTATCGTCTGGTTCCAGGGTCAGTTGGTACGGAGATAATTCCAAATTCATATTATGCTGTTAGATCAAAAGACTAGAGTACTGGTCCTTAGACCAAAAAAAAAGCACTAAAACGCTCACACTAGCTTACCCCTGAGCGAATTGGGCAATGCTTCAAAAATTTCAACATCTACAAAGGTCCCTATATGACACCTGTCCAGGTCAAAAAAATTAACCACTCGGTTATTTTCGGTTCTGCCCTGCAGTTGACCTGGATCCTTTCGTGAAACGCCTGAAACCAGGATGCGTTGAGTAGACCCTATCATAGCCTCACTGATGCGCGTGGCCTGCTGGCTTATTCTACCCTGCAGAACAGCAAGGCGCTGTTTCTTGACCTCCAGGGGCGTTTCATCTTTCAAATCTGCTGCAGGGGTTCCTGGACGGGCACTATAAATAAAACTGAAGGAGTGATCAAAGCCAATGTCATCTATCAGTTGCATAGTTTGTGAGAAATCATCTTCTGTCTCTCCGGGAAAACCAATTATGAAATCTGAGGAAAGACTCAACTCCGGCCTGATCGCCCTTAATCGTCTTATCTTCGATTTATATTCGAGTATCGTGTGTCCCCGTTTCATCCTTGCAAGTATCCTGTCCGATCCACTCTGCACAGGTAAATGCAGATGACTAACTAATTCCGGCACTTCATCATACAAATCGATCAGGCCATCGGAAAACTCTACTGGATGAGAGGTCGTATAGCGGACCCGATCGATGCCTTCTATCTTAACAACGACACTAATCAGGTAAGCAAGATCTGCAGTACCCCCTGAGTCGAGCACACTTCGGTAGGCGTTAACATTCTGTCCCAGCAAATTCACTTCTCTGACACCTTTGGCGGCCAGCTGGAGAATCTCTTTAAGTACATCAGGCAACGGCCTGCTCACTTCTTCACCGCGTGTATAAGGAACTACGCAAAACGTACAATATTTACTACAGCCTTCCATAACTGAAACAAAAGCTGACGGCCCCTTCACCGAAGGCTCAGGTAACGAATCAAATTTCTCTATTGACGGAAAACTGATGTCAATCAGACTTGTACCTGTCTGCTTGAGTTCGCTCAGCATAGCTGGGAGTCGATGCAAGGTCTGGGGGCCAAAAATTACATCTACATAGGGTGCCCTGCTATTGATCGCCTTACCTTCCTGGCTGGCAACGCAGCCACCCACACCTATTACAAGATCAGGATTAGCTTCTTTCAGCTTTCGCCAACGCCCTAGTTGATGGAAAACTTTCTCCTGGGCTTTTTCACGAATCGAGCAGGTATTCAAGAGTAACAGGTCCGCCTGGCTCTCATGTTCTGTCAACTGATAGCCCTGAGACATTTTCAGCAGGTCGGCTATTTTAGATGAATCATACTCATTCATCTGGCAACCGTGCGTTTTTATAAATACCTTGGGTTCGGGCACAGACTCACAGCTTTTAGTTAAAAAACGGACGGCTATTATATTCTGCACCGGCGCATTCACCTAGAGATATTCCGGGCTGACAGCATCGTCTGGAAATAATCTAGTCCAGAGCAATCGCATCGCAGGCTTGAATTCCGTATAATCAGCCCTGATATAGCCTTGTCAGGGGAATAACTCCCTTGCTTTCGTCTATATTTGGCGCCACGGCGTCCTACACTGAGCAACCTATATGTCAAAAACTCCAACATACAAAGTCATTTTCTTTAATCAAGGGCAGATTTTTGAAGTTTATGCCCGCCAGATTTACCAGTCAGATCTGTATGGTTTCATTGAAATAGAAGAATTGGTTTTCGGCGAAAGAACACAATTACTGGTTGACCCAAGCGAAGAAAAACTCAAAGCAGAATTCGAAGGCGTGACTCGCAGCTACCTACCCCTGCATTCAGTCGTGCGCATTGATGAAGTAACCAAAGAAGGTGTTGGTAAAATTACCGAAGCCAAAGGCAATGTATCACCCTTCCCAATGTCTGCCTTCACGCCAAAGGGCGGTAAGGATTAGTCGCTGAAAGAGGTACCATCCCCTGCACCCCGGAATTCACCATAAACTGCGACCTGAAAAAATAGCTTTCAAACTTGCCGGCACAGGCGAATCAGTAACCTATCGACAATTGGATCAACTATCGAATCAGACCGCCCACCTATTTAGAAAGTGGCAGCTGCAAATCTGCGACGGCATCGCCATCCTGCTCGACAATGACCTTCACTATATGACCATCTGCTGGGCTGCGCAGCGCTCAGGCCTGTACTACACGCCCATCAGCACGCTGTTTCAAAACCGAGAGATCAACTATATTCTGGACAACTCAGATGCCAAACTGTTGATAACCAAGCAAACCATTCTGGACAGGATACAGTTACAACTGCCGGCTCAGCTTAAAGTAATCACCCTGGACCCGGGTCGCTACGCCCACTGGCAAACAGAAATAAAAGGGCTATCCACCGACCCTGTCGCGGACGAAGTTGAAGGCTCAGAAATGGTTTACTCCTCGGGCACCACCGGAAAGCCCAAAGGCGTCCGTTTCGACCTTGCCATGAGCCCACCCGGTGCTGTCACAGAGCTCACTAAAAAGAGAATCCAGCTCCACCAGGTCGATGATACTGTCCGCTACCTGTCAACAGCACCCCTATATCATTCCGCACCGCTACGATACAACCTGATGGTATCGAGGCTGGGTGGCACCTCAACCATCATGGAAAAATTCTCAGCAGAGGACGCCTTACGTCTCATCCAGGAAGAAAAAATCACCCACAGTCAATGGGTGCCAACGATGTTTGTGCGCCTGCTGGCGCTTCCGGAAGCTATTCGGCATTCCTATGAAACCAGCAGTTTACGCTTTGCTATCCATGCTGCTGCACCCTGCCCCATCCACATCAAGGAAAAAATGATTAACTGGTGGGGGCCGATCCTGTACGAATATTATTCTGGTACCGAAGCTAACGGTTCAACCGCTATCAATTCTGCTGAATGGCTCGCACATAAAGGTAGTGTCGGCAAACCCATCCATGGCGAGTTACGTATCCTTGATGACGAGGGTTCGATCGTTCCTGTGGGGCAGGTTGGTGTTGTCTATTTCGCTAATGGCACCGATTTCAACTATTTCAAGGACCCGGAGAAAACAACTAAAGCAAAAAATCGGTATGGCTGGTCGACCCTTGGCGATATGGGCTATGTGGATACTGATGGCTATCTCTACCTGAAGGATAGAAAATCTTTCATGATTATTTCTGGCGGCGTCAATATCTATCCCCAGGAAATTGAAGACGTTCTCCTGAGCCATGGCCAAGTCATGGATGCAGCCGTATTCGGCATTCCTAATGCCGAATACGGCGAAGAAGTCAAAGCAGTGGTCCAACCGGCACACCAAAATTACCAGCCTTGTACATTGGAACAAGAACTGATTGCTTACTGCAGAGAAAACCTCTCCCACCTTAAATGCCCTAAATCAATCAGTTTCATGACTGACCTACCCAGACACCCCAACGGCAAACTGTACAAAGCAGAATTAAAAGCACCTTACTGGGAAAATCATACTTCCAATATTCTCTAGCGCCATTTTTCGAGCCGCAATGCTGGCGCTTGATTCACTAACGCCGGCAAAGACTGGTCCATGCCGGGGAATCTGAAATCCGGACAGATTTCCAGCAGGGGTACCATGACAAATTGCCGCTGATGGGCCCTGGGATGTGGAATCGAAAGATTCTCCTGATGCACCATCAGGTCACCATAAGCAATAATATCAAGATCCAGAATTCTGGCTTCATTGGGCCCATGCTGCCAAGGGCGCCCTGCATCTCGCTCCATGGCTCGCAGCTGGGTCAGCAATTGCTGTGGGCTGCGGGTCGTCTTAAATGTGACCACCGCATTGGCAAAATCCTCAGAAGCGTCTCGCATTTTTACCGGTGCTGTGCGGTAAACCGATGATGCACAAAAACAAGCAGGGTATTCGGAGCTGAGCAGCCCGATTGCTTTGTTAATCTGTGCCCGGGGGTTATGCAGATTGCTTCCGAGTGCTATGACCGCAGAATATTCGATTTTGTCTCTTAGCTGTTTTTCATCGAGCATAGTAAATCATTGGCGAAACGTGGTAGTTTTGCACACTATCAAACCTGAATTATACCCTGTCGGAGACAAAGACAATGAAAGCAGCCGTTTTAAGAGAAGCAAACAAACCCCTGGAAATAGAAGAAGTACAGGTTTCCAAGCCAGGTCCTCGAGAAGTCCTCGTCAGACCTGTGGCGGCGGGTGTATGCCACAGCGACCTGCACTTTCTAGATGGGTCCTATCCCTACCCGATGCCCACCATATTGGGCCACGAAAGTGCCGGCATTGTTGAACAAGTCGGCAGAGATGTAACCTATGTTAAGAAAGGTGATCACGTCATTACCTGCCTTTCCGCCTTCTGTGGCCATTGCAATAAATGTCTGACCGGCCATTTGTCTCTCTGTGCCAGCCCTGAAGTATCCAGAGCAGCCAGCGAACAAAGCAGACTGAGCATACAGGGAGAAACAGTGCATCAGTTTCTAAACCTATCTTCTTTTGCTGAGCTGATGCTGATTCATGAACATGCGCTGGTTAAGGTCAGGGAAGACATGCCCATGGACCGCGCTGCACTCATCGGCTGCTCCACCACCACGGGCGTCGGCGCCGTATTTCATACGGCCGCGGTCGAACCCGGCTCGAAAGTCGCTGTCATCGGTTGCGGCGGGGTCGGTTTAGCGGCCATTAATGGCGCAGCAATCGCGGGTGCGGGACAGATTATTGCGGTTGATATGGTCGATTCCAAACTGGAGTTAGCCAAGGCTGTGGGAGCAACCCACACCATCAATGCGAGTTCAGGCAACGCCGTTGGCGAGGTCATAGAGATGACCCAGGGTGGTTGTGACTATACTTTTGAAGCCATTGGCCTGAAAGCAACCGCCGAACAGGCATTCCAAATGCTATGCAGTGGCGGCACTGCAACTGTCATCGGCATGATTCCGGTGGGCACCATGGTCGAGCTTCACGGCGTTGATTTCCTGGCAGAGAAAAAAATCCAGGGCTCAAATATGGGCTCTAACCGATTCCGTGTCGACATGCCAAGATTCGTTGATTTTTATCTTGCCGGCAAGCTGCATCTTGATGAGATGATATCTAAACACATCAAACTGGCAGATATAAACCTCGCCCTCGAAGCACTCAAAACCGGCCAGGAAGCCCGACACGTTATCATGTTTGACCAATAAGAGTATTACCCATGGCCCTCGTAACAATAGAATCAGAAATTACTGGTAACGTCTGGAAAATTGAAGCTGCAGCAGGTACCGCAACGGAAGAAGAAGATGTGATCCTGATATTGGAATCCATGAAGATGGAAATTCCGGTTGAATCCCCCGAGAAAGGCATCATAAAAGAGATACTGGTTAGCGAAGGAGACCAGATCCAGGAAGGCCAGGACCTCGCTATTCTCGACACCGGAGACTGATACTGCCAAGGCCTGTTGGCTTAATTAACTTAATCGCCAGTATAACGGGCCTTTCGACCCTCAAAGAAAGCATTGACTCCCTCGCGCCGATCTTCGGTGCCGGCGGTCAACAAATTCTGGTCTGCATCCATATGCATAACCGCACTATCTAACACACTGCAATACTGATTGATGCTCTGCTTAATCATCTGTACTGCCACTGGTGGCTGATCAGCATAACGCTTTGCCATAGCAGTCGTGGCTGACGGTAATTCCTCCCTGGTCACCAGTTCATCCAAAAATCCCCAGTTATACAAAGTATCGGCAGGGATTTTTTCGCCCAGCATTATCATTCGTTTTGCCCTGGCAATACCCACTAGCTGTACACAAAGCGGCACGGCATGCCACATCAGGTTCATTCCCAGATTCACTTCCGGATATCCACAATAGCAATTATCCGCACCAATCCGGAAATCGCAGGCCGTAGGTATACAAGCGCCGCCGCCCAGGGCTGCACCCTGAATCGCCGCTATAGTGACCTGTGGTATCGCCTGAATAGCCTTGATCATTCTTGACCCAAGCGCAGCATCTCGCCTTCGCTGGACCAGGGGAACATCCCGCTCGGCAACCTGTTTAAGATCTGCGCCTGCACTGAAATGTCTGCCTGCTCCCTTAAAAACGACGACCAGTGCTTCGTCCTGCAGAAATGATCTCGAAGCCGCTTCGATTTCACTCATGATTTCTCTATTGAGGGCATTAAGCGCTTCAGGTCGATTCAGAGTCACCGTTACAACCGGGCCGTTACGATCCATGTTAAGAAATTCATACATCTTAATACCTCAGTCCTGTACCAATTCATCGGCTTCTTGAAGAAAGTCTTCTGCTGTTTTAGTGAACTCGTCAAAGACATACCGCTCGACCCGGTAATCCCACCTTGCCTGATCGGGCAAGCCATCACTGTCCTCTACCCTGAGCCAGTATTGTTCCTGGATATCGGCTACTGAAACAGCAACCACTCGCTGCTCGGTCAATCCAAATGTCACAGCGCGCTTATCCTTCCATCGAACCGGGTCATGCACAGCCACATCGACCAGGCGCACATTGGTCAGGGCCCGCCCCAAGGCGTTAACAATGGTTGAGTATTTCAAGGGTAATCCCTCATGAGCACCGGCAAGCTGCCAGTTCTCTGCTGTTTCGGCCTTGAATGCTCGTAAGGTGCTTTCGCCCTGAGCGCTAAAAAATTCCACCTCCAGAATAAGACTTTCCTCGACATTGATAATCGTCGCATCCAACCACATTTGAGCTTCGCTATCAGGGTCCAGAACCACATCAGTTAGCCAGACCTGGTCTTCTGACTCCCGGCGAACAAAGTTTGCCTCTCGCAGGTCAGATTTATTCCCAACCAGAATTGAAAATTCATAGTCTCCGCTAACGCCACTGACTCTTCTAGCATGACTGGTCTGTGTGGACAGTCCAGCCAGCCCCAGGATGGCGTGATTGGCTGGTTTTGCAGTCTTGCTTTCAACGAGCCTGGCCTTGGCCAGGGCTTCCACGAGCGAATTAATCTTAGAAAAATCTGCTCGATAGTGGTCGCGCTCAGCCACTACCCAGCCATCTTCCTGACGCAATAAAGTCACCTTATCAGCTTGAGATTGCACCTGTATCGAGCTGAGTCCTGCAAGATGGGTAGATAACTCGGGAAACAGCGCCAGTGCCGCCGGCCGAGATCCGCTCGTCTGATAATGCTGCCAGACAGCGACCAGCATGACGCCGAGAATAAGAGCACCAAGCCATAGTCTACGCCCGGTCATGAACTAATCTCCTCTGCTCTGGCCCGCATGAGGTTAATGCCAAGCAGCAGCAGGGTCAGTAAAATCGGCACTAACGCTATATTGAGGAATTTCAGTGTTGTGCCAAGCTGTTCAATATCCTTATCCAGTTGGTGCCGAACGTCGCGGAGTTGTTTACGAATCACCAGTTTTTCTTGCTGAAACTGCAATAAGGCACTTTCTTCTTCAGGAGACAGGCTCAAGCTCATGTCATCTACTTTCGATGACTGTAATTCGCTCAGTTTCCTTTCAGTTTCAGTCAGGCGCAGCTGCAAGGCTTCTGCGCTCGCAAGGTATTTTGCTTCCGCCTGCCTGCGGATACTTTGCACAGCCTCAAACGGGCGGGTAAACCGGCCTCGGCTACGAACACTGATCAAGGCAGCACTACCACCCAGATTATCGACAGCATTGACCAGAAAATCACCATTATCTGCCCAGGGCGAGGCAATCTCCTGGCCAAAGAAATTCTGTACTTGCACCCACAAACGATCAGAAAGAACGTCTGTGTCCGCAACCAGAATAAAATTGAGATCATCTGTATGATCAACCGAGTCTGTACTGTCAGTCTGCTCAACAGCTTCATCTTCAACAGCAAACGATGATCGCGCAGGTCCACTGAATCGTACAGCAATTGGATATGCCTGGCCTGTGACATTCAGACTTTTTTGTAAATCAGAGGGATCTCTGAGGAATTGAAACTGAACAGCATCCAGAGGACCCGAAAACTCGCTGGACATTATCAGCGGTGTCACTACCACATCCTTGGATTGGTCGATATCCAGAATACCGGCTGTAGAGAAATTCAGGCTCTCCAGACCAGCGGTGATGACATCATCTGCTCGTAATGCAGCCGGGCCCAATCCGAGTATTGCCATATGCCTGACCGGCATGCCAGAAGCACTACTTACGGTCAAAGCATTTTGCGAATCACCCAGAACCACCGATGATCGAAGCGTGACACCCCAGGCTTGCGTCAGCCAGTTCAAATCTGATGATTGTCCCTGGGGTAGCACCGGCATCATCGGATTAGCCTGGGCTGGCCGATCCATCTCTGCCAGCGGATCGATAAAGGCAAGCAACTTACCCCCTTTCATCAGGTATTGGTCTATGGAATGCTGCATCGCTTCGGTCAGGTTCTTCGGGTGCAACAAAATCAGCAGTTCCAGATCTTCCTGCAAAGCATCAGCCGTAGCTTCAATTTCAATGACTTCGAAAAAGGAATCCAACTGACTAGTGGCAACCCAGCCCGGGGAAGGCTGAAAGGTATTCGGGTCGACGCTGCTACGCACCGGTAATGACGACAGCAGACCAACTCTGGGTTTTCCTGTTGTGTTCAGGCCATAGATCATTTTACTGACCTCATATTCCAGGAATTCCTCCTTATCAGGTTGAAAAAAGCTGATGATTTCAACTTGATCCAGCGCGTTGGTGCCCGCTAAACCAAAATAAAGTTCATCTCCACTGGCTGAAACCGGTATAGCCTGAAGGCCAAAAGCCGCTGCCTGGTCTTCCTGTTCCGAAAAAGGTTCAGGGTTCACCCGGCTCAGTTGGATCTTCCCATTGCTGAGCAGCGCATATTCCTCCAACAGTGAAGCTACTCGATCCGCATAGGTTCGTAGTGAGGTCAGATCAGCGCTTGCCTTCTCCGAAAAGAAAAAATACAGATGGATCGGTTCGTCCAGGGCCGCCACAATTTCCCGGCTGCCTTCAGCCAGGGTGAACAAT
This sequence comes from Gammaproteobacteria bacterium, assembly GCA_012960535.1. Lineage (GTDB taxonomy): Bacteria > Pseudomonadota > Gammaproteobacteria > Pseudomonadales > Azotimanducaceae > UBA9926. Next base: position 87,502 of record DUBB01000008.1, on the reverse strand, counting down.
TTATTTTCAGTTAAGTCCAACCGTACATTATGGAAAAAAGTGTTATTAAAAACACTGAACACGAGAAAGCCGCACAGGATAAAGACGACACTGGAAACTGAATTTAGATATTTTTTCACAGGTTTTTCCTCTTAATCCGCTTGCTTCGCATCGATCACTGCTGAGGTCAGCAGCAACCATAACAAAATCATAGATACGAAATAGAGAAAGTCCTGAAGCGACAGTACACCCTTCGAAATCGCAGTAAAATGGGTTAAAAAACTCAAGCTGGCAATGGTATCCAGCAACACTTGCGGTAGCCAGGACTGAAATGCTGCAAGTACCAGAGGGAATCCAGCAAGAACAAAAAGCAAGCAAATACAGCCACAGGTAATAAACGCAATAATCTGGCTCTTACTGAGCGCAGAGGTACAGGATCCGATCGCCAGAAAGCCACCCGCCATGAACCAACTGCCAATATAACTTGCAAAAATAACCCCATTATCAGGGTCACCCAGATAATTAACTGTAATCCACAACGGAAAGGTGCCAATCAGAGAAATACCGGTAAACGACCAGGCTGCCAGGAACTTCCCGGCAACAGCATTGAACTGGCTAACCGGTAAAGTTAACAACAGCTCGATTGAACCAGATTTCCGTTCCTCCGCCCACAGCCTCATAGAGACTGCTGGCACCAGAAACAAGTACAGCCAGGGATGGAAATTGAAGAAGGGAGCCAGATCAGCCTGGCCCCGTTCATAGAAATTGCCCAGATAAAAAGTGAACACCCCGGACAGCACCAGAAAAACCAGTATAAACACATAGGCCAACGGCGTTGAAAAATAACTTTGAAATTCCCGTTTATATAGGATTAACAGATTATCCATGGGTGTCACCCCCTGTCACAGACCTGAACACTTCGTCTAACTGACCCTGTTGCTGATAAATCATATCGACCTGCCAGGACCCCTGCTGCAATAGCTGGTTTACAACGCTTAGCAATTGATTGTCCTGCTGAACTGGAAAAACAATCAACCTGCCACGGGCATCATTCTCCACCGTCGCAACTTCAGCAAGCCCTGTAAGGGCTGTCTTAAGGTCAGCTTGCCGGCTTTGATCCAGGTCAATCACAACCGACTGGTAGTATCTCGATCTTGCTTCCAGCGACTCCGGCGTACCATCCAGCACGACTCTGCCGTCGGCAATGATAATAGCCCTTGAACAGACGGCAGATACTTCTTCGAGAATATGAGTCGAAATGATGACTATTTTAGTCTCAGAGAGACCGCTAATCATTTCTCTTACATGATGCTTTTGATTCGGATCAAGGCCATCAGTCGGTTCGTCTAGAATCAGCACTTCGGGATCATGCAATATAGCCTGAGCGAGGCCTACCCGTCGCTTGAAGCCTTTTGACAGTGTTTCTATTTTCTGGTCCAGCACCTCCTGAAGAGACAGTTTTGATACTACCTCGTCAACGCAATAGTCTAACTGAACACCGCGAAAGCCTCTTATTTCGGCTATGAATCTTAAAAACCGCCTCGGTGTCATCTCCTCATAACAGGGAGCGCCTTCGGGCAAGTAGCCTATGCTGCGTTGTGCTCTTTTTGGCTCGAGCAGGACATCAGACCCACACACTTCTATCTCACCCGATGTGGGCTTTATAAACCCCGTTAGCATTTTCATGGTGGTCGATTTACCCGCTCCATTCGGTCCTAAAAAGCCCAGAACCTCCCCTGCCTGAACTTCAAAGGAAATGTCCCGAACAGCGGCCACCGGACCAAACCGTTTTTCTAAGTTACTCACTCTTATCACTTTTTCTGATCTCCAATTACATAAAAAATCACAACACCCTCAGCCAGAAAACCTGGGTGATGCGTTTAAAGAACTGAGGGATTATAGTGGCGCACCACTCAGACACCCTTGCTGATAATTTCAGGCCTGCTATTTCCAGACTACTAACCCTAGAGCTCGCCGATGCTAACGCCCTTTATTTTAAACCCTGCAATAATTTCAATGGCTAATCTGGCGTGAGCTTGCCATGCCCCCTATAGACCGCAATTTCCCAAAAATTATCCCTGGATTTAATGTTATTCTTTTAACAGACATAACGCTCTCGACTTCGGTAAAACCATGCCCTCAAAAAAACTTTCAAAATATGATGCCATGGCATACCTATTCACCCGTATCATGGTAGATCGAGCACAGCCACCGAATCTGACTCCAGCACTTTTGTTTTCCGCTATGAACTTATCCGAACAAGCCGTAGAGACCATCCAACAATATAAGCAAATAATACCCCACAAGCTGATGGAATCTCTAACAGAAGAATTCTTACTGGAGCTAAATTTATCATGAGCGCATTATTCAAACCAGCAGCTATCATCTTTGACCTTGACGGAACCCTGCTCGACACAGAACCTCTCTACAGCATAGCGACTCAAAGTGTTATGGACCCGTTTGCCAAGACCTTCACAATGGCCTTTAAGCGTACCATCATTGGTAGGCAGGCCACTGTGTCTGCGAAGATGACTGTCGATCATTACGACCTGCCAATGACACCGACGGAATTTCTAAGACGTCGACAACTCGTTTTGAGCGAACTATTCCCTGACGCAGAGCCTATATCCGGTGCAGAATCTTACCTGCGAAGTCTGGAGTCGATCAAGGGTTTAACAATAGGTATCGCCACCAGTTCATCGCGTCAGCTGATGGAGGTGAAACTGTCAAAAAAGAACTGGCAATCACTATTTCAAGTCATTGTCTGCGGCGATGAGATTGCCCAGAGTAAACCCTCGCCTGATATCTTTTTAGCCTGCGCCAGGCAGCTAGGCGTTGACCCCTGCCAGTGTCTGGCATTCGAAGATTCACCTTCAGGGCTCATAGCAGCAAGGGCAGCCGGCATGAAGGTGGTTTGCATCAATAGTCCTTACCTGAATCAGGATGATCGACTTCTGGCTGACCGGGTGATCGATAGTTATGACGCGCTGATTCATCACGCATCAGCTGAGACTCCATTTGAGCTGGAACTGCCCGGTTTAGACTGACTAATTCCTGCTTGTATTTCTGCGAGTTTTTCTTCAGTTAAGGGGTATTTCCATAACAAAGGCATGGCCACAAATTTAAACATGGCTGGAATAACTGAATACAGGCAGGCCAGCATTACCAAGGATTGGGTGGTATTTGTGGTATCCATAGGGTCAGCCAGGGAGTCAAACCCAAAGAATACAGCAGAACCTGTACCCACTGTGATTCCTATCGCATAGGATGCTTTCCGCGTCATACTCCAAATAGAAAAATACGCCCCTGCTCTCTGTTCTCCTGTGGTTAAGGTATCAACATCCACCACGTCAGCGGCCATCGCGGCAGGAAGCGCCGCCAGAGCACCGATTGCAGAACCTTTCAGGCACATGATCAGAACAAAAAACAGGAACTTGCCGGTATCCATTCCAGCAAACCGGTCTACCACCGTCTGATGCTGCTGGTCTGGCAGGAAAGAAAGCATTTCGGGAATACCAAAGGACGTAAACCAGGCTGCCGGCGCAATCGCAATCAAAGGTATAAAACAGGACCAGAACGCATACCAGCCAATGGCCACCATGGTTGCTCTGTGTTTACCTATTCTTCTGGACAACGCAAACCACAATGGTATCGCCACAATCTGGGATACAAAATAGGGTGCCAGGTAAAGACCATACAAATCACCTGCTAGCAACAGATGCTTGACAAAAAAGAAGCTCAGACTATTTGTCATCGCTGCACCGGTGGTGGAAAAGACAAATATCACCACTAGCATGACATAAGGCTTGTTCGCAAAAACCAGCTTCAGGCTGTCTCTTAAGGGTATCTTCTTGGCGGTAATGACCACTGGATACTCCGGCACCACCAATAACGCATTCAAAACGACAATAGGCATGATTATGCACATGGCGACAGACAGGAAATAAACCGCATCGGTTGGCTTAGTGTAACCAGCAAACAAAATAAGGGCGGGCGTAAAGGCTGAAATCAATGCCCCGGTAACAGCAAAGCCTTCTCTCCAGGAAGTCACCAGAGTTCTTTCGTTATAATTTCTGGAAAGCTCAGCGCCCCATGCCATGTAGGGGAGATCTTTAATTGTCGAACCCAGATAGGTGAGTGCAACCATACAAAACAGATAGGGATAACCGGTACTAAACTCAAAACCCAGCCAAGTGACTTCAGTAAAAGCAATGGGAGGAACAAACAACAACCAGATTCCAGCAGCATAGATGGGTGTACCAACCAGGACAAACGGCTTGCGCCTTCCCCAGCGGCTCTTCAGCCGATCTGATAAGAATCCGATGATTGGATCTGTAACAACGTCGGTAAAGCGTGACAGGGTCAGAATAATGCCGACCATTCCCAGAGCCAGCCCAAAACCATCTGGGTCCGCATATATCGCTGGCAGATAAACCGCCATGGGTAGACCGACAAGGGCTAAAGGTGTAGCCGGCGCAGAATAGGAGGCCAATACCAGTTTGGTCAGTGGTTTACGTGCAGTCTTATCATCCTCTGGGATTTGCTCAGCCACCTGATCTCCTCATAGCGTCAACTCGGACCAGTTTGGCCACAGCGTTTTGTAGAAACAGCTTAACAGTAGCACAGGAGAGGGGTTCACAGGAGGCGCAAAAGGACATTGCTCCTGGCATCGCGCCTACTACCCCCGTGCGACCAACTTACCTCTACTCGCCTGTCGAAAGCGACTTGTAATGTAGCCCAGAGTCGATAACCAATACTTTAGTCCGGTACGCTCGTCAATATCGGCCTAGCCTTGTATGATGAAAAAAACCTCATCACAGGAAAATCCAATGCAAACAGCGCAACTTGGTTCATCCTCAGGCCTGATGGTTTCTCGACTATGTTTAGGGACCATGAATTTTGGGATTCCGGGTAGAGGCCATCAAGGCGACTGGACGCTGGACCTTGACGCCTCCAGGCCAGTTTTCGAGTTAGCCAGGGATTTGGGCATCAACTACTTCGATTGTGCCAATATCTATGGCATAGGCGCCTCTGAGGAAGTGGTGGGGCAATTACTCAGAGAAACCTTCCGCCGTGATGAATATGTGCTCACAACCAAAGTATCCATGCCCATGGGTAAAGCTGCCAACCAGGGCGGGCTATCCAGAAAGCATATAATCGAGAGCGTCAACGCCAGCCTTGACAGACTTGGACTGGACTACGTAGACCAGCTCATCATTCACCGGCATCCACATGGCATTCCAGGGCAGGCACAAGTCCCCATTGAAGAAACGCTCGAAGCGCTGAACGATATCGTCAAAGCCGGCAAAGCCATCTACCTTGGCGCGTCTTCCATGTTTGCCTGGCAATTTGCCGAGCTGCAACTGACCGCTGAGCGACATGGCTGGGCTCAATTTATATCCATGCAAAATCATCTGAATCTGATCTACAGAGAAGAAGAACGAGAAATGCTACCCTACTGCATTCAATCCGGAGTCGGTGTAACCCCCTGGTCACCACTGGCGCGTGGTATTCTCACTGGGGCCTATCGTGGCAGCCTGCAATCGGGTTCCACCAATCGCTCAAAAGGCGCAGACAGGCTTCGCACCGCCAGCCTGTACCGTGGCGAAATGGATTTTCAAATCGCCGAGAGATGTGCTGAGATTGCCGAGCAGCACAATGCCTCTTCTGCTCAGGTTGCCCTGGCTTGGCTGCTACAGAAACCCAGTGTAGTCGCACCCGTGGTGGGCGTGTCTACTACCCAGCAGCTCTCTGAGCTGGCGGCGGCGGTTGATTTACAACTCTCGCAGGCCGATATTGAGTATCTCGAAGCGCTCTACCAATGCGTTGATAATCTACTATCCCTGGGCGCCTCGTAAACAGCGGTTATTAACAGCGGTTATTAACAGCGAATATTAACTACAGTTATAGATCGCTGGTCATGGGCAGATCCGCATTATTAGCCCACTCAGACAGGCTGTTATCATACAGACTGACTTGTTCCTCCTGACCCAGCAGCGCCATTGCAAATAAAGGTATCGATGCTGCAATACCTCCACCACAATAGGTAATGACTTTTTCGGCCTGCAGCGCACCCACGCCAGCTAACACGGTTTCGAGTTCAGCGTTATCTAGAAAGGTCTGATCTCTGTCTAGAAACTTGTCCCAGGAAGCACTCTTACTGCCCGTGATCCTACCAGGCCTGCCATAATGGGGGCCTTCGCCGCGATGCTGTTTTTCACTCAACGCATTCAAAACACAGGCATTCCCCTGGGCCAGCCCATCAAGAATATCTTCAGCCTGAGCAACCCTGGCAGAACTGTCATGGACACTATAACTTCCGGCTGATGCAACGCTGGCCTGGGAACTCACCTCATAGCCCTGACCGAGCCACCCGGAAAGGCCGCCATCGAGAACCTTTACCCTGTCATGACCAAATACTCGAAACATCCACCACAACCGGCAAGCCCACATGGGATGATTACTGGCATAGATAACAGCCGTATCTGCGTTTGAAAGCCCTTTTGAAGCAACCAGCTGTGCAAATTCATCTGCCGAAGGCATCGTGAACCGGTAGGGCGAAGCCTGGTCCGATAACTCCTCCTGCAAATCTATGAATTGTGCGCCTGGTATGTGAGATTTTTCATAGTCCGATCTACCTGACTTTACGGCATAACCCTTATCCGGATCAGGTACTAAATGCGTCGCACAGTCGAACACCTTGACATGACCCTGGGCCAGCAGCTTTTCTAGTTGCCCGGCCGAAAGCAGGTAACGGGACCTGTTATCTAAGACTTGCATGTATTTTATCCTCTTTGGGTTATTACTGTCGTTTAACCATCAACTATTCTTACAGCAATTAGTTTTGCAGCAATTAGTTTTACATCAGTTATTTTCATCAGGCACGAATGGGATCTCTACCATCCCAGTTTACAGCCGCTGCGGCAATCTCTGCAAACCGGGTTTCAATGGCGGCGTTTCGCGTTACCAGCTCAAGCATGCAGCCCATAAACGCGCGTGTATCGAAGTAAGCAAACTGGGTTATCCCTGACCTTCCGGTATTGGCAGCAACGTATCCAAGCTCCTCAAAATAGATCTTGTCTGCCTCAAAATCTTCACTCCACACACACATGTGATGAAAACCAGACTGGCCCGCAGACACTACATCTCGATAGGCACACTGCTGCGTCAAGGGTTCAATCAATTCAATCTGAACAGGTCCAGCCTGTGCAAGAGCCACCCGCATGGATAACTCGGCTGGCTGGTTTCGATAGGTTACCTCGGTAAAGGCATCCTCATAATTGGAAACAAAAAAAGGACCTATACCCATCTGATTGACCCACTGCATGCAGGCCGATTCAAGATCACTGACAACCCAGGCATTCTGGAAAACTGTTCTATTGGTTGGTCCTAACTGCATTTGATAACCTCCTCTTTATGTAACATCACGTTTATGTAACATCACGTTTATGTAACATCACGCATTATGTAACATCACGAAAAATCAGCAATTTGTGCCAGAGCGCCCGGCCGCTGGGGTTATTGATCCTGGCATACGCGCTCAAAAGCGCGATGTCCTGGAGACTTCCTCAAACTAAAAGAAAAACGTATCGTGCACCTCTTCTTCGTTATGATAGTCTCTGCTTGAAAATTAGGCTATAGACCACCTCTAATGCGAGAATCCGGAGCACCAAGCTAAACCGTCTACCATGAATAATGAGATATCCAACAAGCAACGTAACTACACCCTTTTTGTTCTCGTGCTGGTGTTCACCTCAAGCCATGTCGACCGGCAGATCATGGGCATCCTGGGCCAACCCATCAAGGAATCGCTGTTAATCTCTGACACGCAGCTCGGCCTGCTGACGGGTATCATGTTCGCTGTATTTTATGCCACCCTGGGCATGCCCATGGCGATGTGGGCCGATCGACATAACCGAAGAAACCTTATTTCTTTTTCTGTCTTCCTGTGGAGTCTGATGACTGCACTCTGTGGCGCTGCCAGTAACTTCCTGCAACTACTTCTGATGCGCATTGGCGTTGGCGTTGGTGAAGCAGGTTCCAACCCGCCTTCCCACTCGATTATTGCTGATCTGTATCCACCAGAGCAACGTGCAACTGCTATGGCTATCTTCGGTACCGGCATTAACTGGGGCATCCTGATCGGGTTTTTAATCGGTGGCTGGATCAATGAATGGTACGGCTGGCGTACCGCTTTCGTGGTGGTTGGCCTGCCCGGGATTCTACTGGCAATACTGGTTAGATTAACGGTTACTGAGCCACCTCGAGGCTATTCCGAGGCCCTGCCCGAGAAACCCGCTCCACCCAGTTTCTGGTCCGTTGCCAGATTCTTATTTCACAATGCTGCACTGCGCAATATCATTCTGGCTGGCGCACTGATTTCATTTGCCGGCTATGCCTCGATTATCTGGGTGCCCATCTATCTGGTCCGTATCCACGAGCTTGGCACGGGTGAAACAGGAAGCTATCTCGCTCTGATCATTGGTATTGGCGGTGCCCTGGGCATATACCTGGGTGGCCGGGTTGCAGACTATCTGTCCAGTCGGCTCGGCCAGCAGTGGCTACCCTGGATGGTAGCGATCGTCAGCCTGGCAGGTCTGCCCTTCCTCTATCTGGCTTTTACAGCATCGACTGCCAGCAGCGCCCTATGGGCCTACGCCTTGCCCGCAGCCCTGGCAACCGTCTATGTAGCGCCCGGGTTTGCCCTGATCCAGAACCAAACCCCTGTTGAAATGCGCTCGGTTGCAGCAGCTATTAATCTATTCATAGGAAACATCATTGGTCTGGGAATTGGTCCTTTTTCGGTGGGTTTTTTCAGCGACCTGTTTGAACCCAGATTTGGCATAGACAGCCTTCGTTACGCACTTATGACCACTTTAGTAATCATCCTCTGGGCCTGCTGGCACTATTACCGAACGGGTGTATTTCTGGCTCAACAAAAACCAGTAGGGACTTGATTAGTTCACGCCCGGATTAACGGAGCAGGTATGTCTGAACAGCAAAAAGAATTGCTTGTCTGGGGTGTTGGCACAACCCGTACCCTGCGGGTTCACTGGTTTTTAGCCGAACTCGGGGTGACCTACAAGACTAAAGCTATAGGCCCCCGAACGGGAGAAACAAAAACATCTCAGTACACGTCGCTTAATCCAAAACAGAAAATTCCGGTGCTGGTTCATGGTGATCTGGTGCTCAGCGAGAGCTTTGCCATCATGAAACACCTGAGAAGGTCTTTTGATGTGCTTGAGTATGATGCTTATCAAGGCACCGAGGAAGGCCTGTGCCGGTACGATGAAATCGCCGCCTTCTGTCTGATGGAACTGGATGCAACCAGTCTCTATGTTATTCGCCGCCATGAGGGGCTTCCTGAGATCTATGGTGAGTCGAGCACAGCGGTCAGTTCAGCCAGGGCCTACTTCCTCAGGATGATCAAAACAATTTCAATGGATACCGAAACACCCCGGTTCATCTGGGGCAATACCTTCTCCGAGCTCGATATCCTGCTCACCATCAACCTTGATTGGGCCACGGCAGTCGGCATACACTTACCCGATAACCTGATTCGATACTGCAGATGGATCCATCAGAGACCAGGATACAAGAATGGCGCCGCCAGGAATTCGGTCTAAAAGATCTGCGACGAACAGGATTGGCTTTTAAATGAATCCTTTAACTATCACCATTGTCGGAGGCGGTATAGGTGGACTGACAGCGGCACTGGCGCTGGCCCAGGCAGGGCACCAAATACGCCTGTTTGAACAATCCACGCAGTTTGCTGTTATCGGTGCCGGTATCCAGCTCAGCCCCAACTGCAACAGAGTGTTATACCAGCTTGGCCTAAGCAAACAACTGGCAGCTAAAGCATTTCTACCGACCGGAATTGAAACGCGGCACTGGCAAAACGGCAAGACAATTAGCGACATTGCCTTGGGTGATGCCTGCACGCAAAAATATGGTTTCCCCTACATTAATATTCATCGCGCAGACCTGATATCAATACTGGCAGAGGCTGTCGACCGGCAGGAAAATATAGAAATTCATCTGTCTTCTCGGGTCATACATATCGACCAGGATTCTGCTCAAGCGAACATAACAACTACCAAAACGTCACAGCCCCAGCAATTCAGTTCAGATTTGCTAATAGGCGCTGACGGTATTCACTCCATGGCTCGACAATACCTGTTAGGGCCAGAAGAGCCACGATTTACCGGGCATATTGCCTGGCGAATGCTGGTGCCTTCAGAGCGCATCAAAACAGGTTTGATAAAACCTAAAGCAACTGCCTGGTGGGGACCTGGTGCGCACTTTGTTCACTACTATGTCAGTTCAGGCGCGATGCTGAATTGCGTCTGCGTTGTTGAAACACCAACATGGCAAATTGAATCCTGGACGGAACCCGGTGACCCAGCTGAACTAAAAGCCAGTTTCGACAACTGGCACCCCGATATTCAGATGCTGCTCGATCTCGCCCAGCCAGACACGTTATTCAAGTGGGGCCTGTTCGATAGACCGCCACTGCCATATTGGGGCACAGAATGCATCACCTTACTGGGTGATGCCTGCCACCCGACGCTACCATTCATGGCCCAGGGCGCCGCCATGGCCATCGAAGACGCAGCTGTTCTGGCAACCGTACTAGCTCAGGGAAAAGGTCTGGAGGAGAAACTGGAAGACTACTACCGATTCAGGCTAACCAGGACTAAAGCCATCCAGCGGGGATCACAGGCCAATGCCAGATTATTCCACTTGAGAGGTCCAGCTGCCTGGATCAGAGATCAAGTGGCCAGGCGTACTACCGGCAGAAACCCGCTTCACTGGGTCTTTCAACACGATGTCTACCAAAGTACCGCCTCCGCCATACAACGTGGCTGAGACTATCACCAGCCGTAAGGCCGCATCATCTATCAAAACCAACACCAGGTTAGCTGAACTCTGCGCAGTTGCAGAAGCAGCAAGCGGAACGAGACACTATCATTGCAGCACCCCATTTACGCGGTCAGACACAGCGTGGCCCTCACACACCTGGATTAACACACCACCATTGATCGCTGCTTTGTTTATCCATAACTCTTACTCAGCGCCTTTGACTCCGAGCTTTTGACTCCGAGCTTTTGACTCCGAGCTTTTGACTCCGAGCTTCTGACTCAGAGCTTTTGGTTTAGCCAGAAAAGTACCCCGCTTTACTTGCCAGGCCTACGCAAACATGATCATCTAACACAATGCAGCACTGGCCAATCCACCTATGACAAAAAAACCATCCTTTAAAAGAGCCCGGCCAGCGACAACATCAAGCCAGCAATTATTTCAGTGGGTCACCGAGATAGTTGAATTAACCGAGCAATTTCCGGAGTACCGAAGAATCGGAACCGAGGGCGACCAGGCCTGTCGAGACTGGTTACTGCAGACCCTCAAAGCCCAGGGAATCACCGATCTGGCGCAGCAGACTTATCCCATTGAAACCAGGCATTACCACGAATGGGCACTAACCGTTGATGGCATGGATATCGAATGCTTTTTCATGAATGGCTGTGCATTTACGGATAAACAAGGACTCAGGGGTGAGCTGGTGTATGTGGGGGATCGCATAAACCCTGACCAGGATCTACGGGGTAAGCTCGTTGTCTACGACCTGAAAAACGGGCCGGCCATGAAAGGGCAGGCGCTATCGCATATCGCCGACTATCTCTATGACCCAGACGACTTATTAACCCAGTCAAGTATTGGCGGAACTGGCGGACCCGCTCCTGGAAATTTCCCGGCACCCTACTACGAGGCCGTTCGCCAGGGCGCCATCGGCTTCATCGCCGTATTCAGGCATCGTGATTCAGATGCCTTTAAATTCTATGCAGACCCTACCGCAATGGTCCAGACTCAGATCCCTGGGGTTTTCGTCAGTGGCAGCACAGGCGAGACCCTCATCAATCACATCAATCAAGCCAGCTCTCCCCTGCAGGGTCTGCTCAAGGTGCGCGGCGAAACCAGCGAAAGCACCAGCGGCAATATCGTGGCCCATGTTCAGGGACAGAAGTCGGATGCCATGCTGGTAAACACTCACCATGATGCTGGCTGGTCAGGCGCAGTGCAGGATGCATCAGGGGTAGCGGTCGTACTTGGACTGGCTGCCTTCTACAGCCGGTTTCCATCGAATTACATCCAGAAAGACCTTTATTTCGTCTTCAATGGAAGCCACTACTCCTGGAATTATCCGTTTGGCGCCAATAAGTTTGCACAAATGAATGCTGACGTTATGAATCGGCTGGTTCTGTGTTTTGGAGTCGAGCATATCGGCAAACGGTTTATTGGTAAGCACGGCCAGCTGGTGGATACCGGTGAGGTCGAACCCAGGTTTCTATGGGCCCCTCGCAACAGGCAATTATATGAAGCTGCTGTTAGCGCCATCGAGAAAAATGACCTGCACTCAACCATCATTCCCAAACCCGGTGCCATTCCAGTCTACGGCGAAACTCAAAGCTATTTCTTAAAGGGGATTCCCACTTTTTCAATCATGTCCATGCCGGAATACTTATTTTTTTCCGATGACACATTGGACAAGGTGGCCGTCGATGAACTTCACAAGGTCATGTTAACCATTTTGGATATCATGGATTCAGCCATGTACTTACCCGGCACCTGGCTGAACCTCATTGATAAATAGTCCAGGCGATAGCTGCTGACCATGAGGTAGTCGCAATAAGGCCTGACTCTGACAACAGGGCGATATTCCCCGCGATCTCAGCAGGATGATCAAAGTCGGCCAATTTAAACGGCTGTGAATTGAGCCTGACTGTTCGCTCATGGAACATCAGCGCCTACAGAGACTGAAGACAGGCAATCATCCAGTAAATTCTTATTTCTGATTTTCGCTGTTCAAGCAATAGAGGATTTTGAATATATTTTTGAACAATATAACCTCCTCTGGCATTTGGGGAAGTGGCATCTGAACCAGAAATAGTGCTTTTAGCGTGGCTCCGATTCGAGACTATCTTGATACAGGATCCCTGGGAGAGATCAGTCGGCTTTAATATCCACAGGTCTTCTGTCTCATCAGCCGGACCGGACTCTGCAAAAAAGTGCTCCGCTTGTTGCTTGTCATAGAGAAAGTAGGTTTCCTGATAAATATCCTCGAGCTTAAAATCAAACTCGGTCTGACTCTCAGAGTACAACTGGAGACTCTCGGTCAGTAACCCCTTGTTTGCGAGACAACTCTCACCAGGGATATGATTCAATAACTGGTAAAGCGATAATCTATTGAAGAAATCGGCATGCCCTTGCCTGATCCAAAGTAAATCCGCCCTGGCTGGCTGGACGACCATAACCGAAGGTATTTCCTGAAATATTTCGAACGCGTTTTCTAAGGATGCGTCGCAATAAATCTTTGGCTGCCTGTCATTCTCTAAATCAAAAGTATGCTTGTCGGTCAAACAACACCTACCTTAAAGGCAATAACTCTTACTCTGCAATGACAGCCCTATACAAACTGGTGAAATCATCCAGGATACCGCCTGTTAATATCTGGGTATATTAACCTCTTCGGTTTGCTATCCTGGCCTTGCCGAGAAGACCCAGGACCGATGCTATTCAGCCATATCAAACGGCTGGAATCCAGTAAATTCAGGCCCAGGTACGAGTACACCGAGCGTAAAACTGCAGTCCTTGACCTTGCCTTGCAGTAAACACAAACTGGTATAGTAGCAGTTAACTTTATGATGCCAGCCGAAGGGGAGCTAAAATAGCCCAGGGCAGGCCAAAAATCTGCCCTCACTTAACAGCTAATCAGAGGCCCACAAACAGTATGCGAAACAAACTGATAGCCAACGATAGCTGGTACAACGTCGAAACCGGCTTACTGGATCGAAGAATCTTCTCCGATCCAGACTTGTATCAGGAAGAACTCAAAAATATCTTTGCCAGGGCATGGAATTTTATCTGCCATGACTCCCAGATTCCAGAGGCCGGTGATTACTTTCGCTCCTACATTGGCGAAGATGAAGTCATCGCTGTCCGAGATCGAAAACAGCAGGTCCAGGTGCTCCTCAATTCCTGCTCACACAGGGGTAACACGGTATGCCGTGCCGACCAGGGTAATACCCGCTCTTTCTTCTGCTCCTACCATGGCTGGAATTATGACCTTGACGGAACCCTTCTGGCTATACCAGGTTATGAAGACTTCTACAGAAGCGATATAGATAAAACCGAGTGGGGACTGCAAAAAGCTGCCAAAGTGTCAAATTACAAAGGCTTTGTTTTTGCAACATTGGATGAAGACGCACCTTCACTGGAGGCGTATTTGGGTTGGGTAGGTCGCTTGGGTATCGACCAGATCGCCTTTCGAGGTGATATTGAAGTCGTCGATGGTATCCAAAAAAACCGGGTGCAATGCAACTGGAAAATTGCTGTGGATAATCTGTTTGATTGGTATCACCCCAAAGTCAGTCACGGCTCAGCCATGGATATCGGCATCGCTACAAATGCCGACATGCACCCAATGAATCAGATGGTGATCCTCGGTGAATATGGCCATGCCATCGGCGGCCCCGGCTTAAGCGAAGAAAGCCAGCTGAAAATAGTAAAAGAACACGGCCATAAAAAGCCAACTTCGGCTTACGACAGGAAAGAATACACTGACATCTGGCGAGCCACTGACCAGGCCCGTGAGACCCTTGGACCCGTGGGCGTTCGGTCCAGGGGACACCCGAATATATTCCCAAATTTCTGGATTACACTGGGAGGAACCCAGGCATGCTTAAGAATTCCTAAAGGGCCACTGGAAACTGAGCTCTGGTGGTTTACCTTCGTAGACAAGTCGATACCGCCAGAGGCCCGACGAGAGTTTGTCAGAGGGGTCAGCCACATATTCGGGCCCGCTGGGCTACTGGAACAGGACGACGGTGAAAACTGGGCTCATAGCACCCGCGCTTCCATAGGCACCCTGACCGGTGCCCGTCCCGCTGTCATTTCAATGGGCCAGGGTCATGACCAGGTAGTAGAAGACCCTTCAGGACAATCCCATATTAACACCGTCGTTAACGAGCACGGCCAGCGCTGGACTTATCGATCCTGGCAGGAGTGGATGAAAGCAGACAGCTGGGATTCCCTCATGAGAAATCATTCAAAGGCCCCAGAGGGCAAAATCTGATGCCTGATCCAGTACAAAGCCAAAAAGAGATGCTGACGGAATTGAGCCCAATGGAGCACCTGCTGCTTCAGCATGAAGTAGAACAGTTCCTGTACAAAGAAGCAGATCTGCTTGATCGGCGTCTTTACCAGGACTGGCTCAACCTGCTCACTGATGATATTTATTACTGGATGCCGATTCGCAGAACTACCACCGGCCGAAATACCGACAGTGAATTTACTAAAATGGGCGATATGGCTTTTTTTGATGATAACAAAGACTTTCTTGAGATGCGTATCAAAAAAATTTCGGCGGGCAATGCCTGGTCCGAAGATCCTCCCTCAAGGACCCGGCATTTCGTAAGCAATGTTAAAATCACTTCTGTTACGGACACCGAAATCACCCTGGATCTGAACTTCCATCTCTACCGAACCCGGCTGGACAGCGTTGAGGATAGTTGGCTGGGTAGACGCGAAGACAAGTTACGCCGTGTTGATGGTCAACTGATGCTAGCGCAACGATACATCTTCCTCGAACAAACTTTGATCCTGGCTCAGAATATGAGCAGCATCTTCTAACTGAGTCATCAACCCTAAGTGGACTATGGACAGACTGCACAACGAATCAGTTCTAATCACCGGTGGCGCATCCGGACTCGGGCTTGCTGTGGCCCAGCGATGTCTTGAAGATGGTGCGCTGGTGACGGTTTTTGACAAATCCAGCGATGCCAACGACAAGCTGCTAGAGCAACTCAGGCGCACCCGTTATAACGAAAGGCTAACGACTTTCGCCGGGGATGTGCGTTCATTCAGCGATAATGAGGCGGCTGTTGCTGTCGCTCTTGAAAAATTTGACAAGCTGGACTGTGTGATCGGAAATGCCGGCATCTGGGATTTTTCTATACCGCTGGTCGACATGCCAGTAGATACCCTGGATCAATCCTTCGATGAACTCTTTCATGTCAATGTCAAGGGTTACCTCCTTCTGGCCAAGGCCGCTCTGACACCGCTTGCCCGTAGTAAAGGATCAATCATATATACAGTCTCCAATGCAGGATTCCACCCGGCGGGGGGCGGGCCACTTTATACTGCAACCAAACATGCAGTAACTGGCCTGATCAAGCAACTCGCTTATGAACTAGCACCCCATATCAGAGTCAATGGAGTCGCCCCCGGGGCCATCCAAACTAACCTTCGAGGCCCCCTTGCTATGGGCATGCAGGAGAGAGTCATCCCGGGTGAAGCCTTGTCAAAATCAATTCCAGATAGGGTGCCCGTCGGCGTCATGCCGACGCCAGAAGAATATGCTGGCGCCTATATCATGTTTGCATCAAGGCGTGACAATATCCCTACCACGGGCAGCATACTTAATCATGATGGTGGTATGGCAGTCAGAGGGTTTGGCCGTGTCAGGGGCGGTGATCAATTAATCGAAAAACTCGGTCTTGATTAACCAGAAATAACCTCAGCAGGAGCATAATATGAACGTAAATTGCCTTGGCTATATAGGTATAGCATCTGAGCAACTGCAGGCATGGCAAGATTTCTGCAGTGGGTTTCTGGGCCTCATGAATGTCAGTGGAGATGATGATGCTCTACGCTTCAAAATGGATGACCAGGCCTGGCGTATCGCTATTGAACCAGGCGATAAAGAAGACCTGTCCTATGTCGGCTTTGATGTTCGAAATGGCAATGACCTTGCCACCATCTGTCACCAGTTGACCACCCTGGGCTATCAAGTGGAAGCAGACCAAAATCTAGCAGCATCAAGAGACGTGGCGGTCCTAATGAAGACCACTGATCCAGATGGCCTGCAAGTCGAACTCTACTATGGAGCCACTGAAAATTCCGAGCAGGTGTTTGTATCACCAGAAGGGGTGAGCGGCTTTATTACCGGTGATCAAGGCTTTGGCCATATCGTACTGTACACCGGGAAAGAAACTGAAAAATATCAGTTCTATACCGAAGGTCTGGGTTTTATGCTTACCGATACCATTTTAATGGGGGGCCAGTTGATGCTGACTTTCCTGCATTGCAATCCAAGACACCATACGCTGGCGCTGGTTAGCAATCCCGCTGGTAACCATCTGAATCACTTCATGTTGCAGGCCGCAAGCCTCGATGACGTGGGTTTTGCTTTTGATCGTGCCCACAACCTTGAGTTGACGCTATCGACTACCCTGGGCTGTCACACCAACGACAAGATGGTGTCCTTCTATACCCAGACGCCGTCCGGTTTTGATGTTGAATATGGCTATGGTGCACGCGTTGTCGATGAAAACTGGTCTGTTGCACATCACAATGCGGCGAGCACATGGGGACACAAACGTCCAACTGCAGCTAGGTGAAAATTTAATTGTCCAACCAAAGCACTTCAGACAAGTTAGAGCCCAGCAGAAACCCAGCAGGGTCAGGGACGATACGTAAAACCCGGGTCGACAATGCCGGTATCATCATGCTGACCATATTCAGCGCCATGCTGGGTCTGAATCAAGCTCTGGTGAAATTGGTTAACGCCGGGTTTTCGCCAATTTTCCAAGCCGGGCTACGTTCTGTCTGTGCATTTTTTATTGTGCTTACATTTGCTCTGATTTTTAAAAAGAAATTGTCAATAAAGGATGGCAGCTTATTGCCAGGCCTGACTATTGGCCTGCTATTTACTGCAGAGTTCTTCTTATTGTTCACCGCCCTGGACTACACAACAGTCTCACGCGTTTCCCTGTTCTTCTACACCCAACCGTTCTGGGTTGCACTGGGGGCACATTTCTTCATCGCAGGCGAGCAACTCAATCGCAACAGGATCATGGGATTGCTAATAGCGATTGCTGGAATCACGCTCTGCCTGTTCAATGGTCTGGCATCAGCTTCTGCAGAAACCCTTAAGGGTGATGTGATGTGCCTGATTGCAGCTATCTTCTGGGCCATGATTGCTTTGATGCCAAGAACCACCAGAATATCAGTGAGCACACCGGAAATGCAGCTGCTTTACCAGCTTGCTGTATCAGGAATAATTCTGACCTCTCTGGCGCCGCTGCTGGAAGATCCCATCCGCAATCTCACTCCGATCATTCTCGCCGTGTTCAGCTTTCAGGTTGTTTTTATCGTTTCTATTGGTTTTATCTTCTGGTTCTGGGCCATTTCCGTTTATCCCACTTCCGACATGGCATCATTTAGTCTATTGTCACCCCTATTTGGCGTGTTCTTTGGCTGGGTCATTTTCAACGATCAGATTACCATTGAGTTTACTGTGGCCCTGTTCATGGTGACAATTGGCATTGTATTGAGTAATAAAAAAGTGCCTTCAGCAAACTTATGCAACACGGATCAGAGAAGCAGGTCACTTTGATCTCTGGTGAAAAATGAAACATCAAAACCGCTTACCCATAATCCATGAGCCTGACCTGATCGAACTCACGAATGAAACCAAGCATTTCAATCATTACCAAAGATCACAACCGACGGCCCCGCAGGAGACACTCAATTGCAATTAGACATTAACTACGTTCGCGGGCAGTTCCCTGCGTTCTCAGAACCTACCTTGAACAACCAGGCCTTTTTCGAGAATGCCGGCGGCTCGTATACCTGCAAACCGGTAATCGATCGCCTGGTCCGTTTTTATCACCAGAGAAAAGTACAACCCTACGGACCCTCTGATCCTTCCCGCCTGGGAGGAGAGGAAATGGACGAGGCAAGAAGGAAACTGGCGGCCTGGATGGGAGTAGCACAGGATGAAGTCAGCTTCGGCCCTTCAACCACACAGAACACCTACGTGCTGGCGCAGGCATTCAAGCAATACCTGAATCCGGGTGACGTCATCATTGTTACAAACCAGGACCATGAGGCCAATACCGGCCCTTGGCGACGTCTGGCGGATGCCGGTATCACTATTCGTGAATGGCAGGTAGACCCCAAAACGGGTCATCTGGACATTGAGCAATTAAGCAATCTACTGGACCAGACGGTAAAGCTGGTCTGCTTCCCGCACTGTTCCAATATTGTTGCGGAGATTAATCCCGTCGCTGAGATTGTCTCGATCATCCACGAAGCTGGCGCCTACGCCTGTGTCGACGGTGTGTCTTATGCCCCTCATGGCCTTCCCAACCTGACCCGACTGAATGCCGATATTTATCTGTTTTCTTCTTACAAAACCTATGGCCCCCACCAGGGCATTATGGTGATTCGTCGCGATCTGGCCGAGAAACTACCTAATCAGGGACATTACTTCAACGACGGCCACCTGGACAAACATTTCACGCCAGCGGGTCCGGATCATGCTCAGATTGCAGCCTCGGCAGGCATGATCGATTATTTTGACGCGCTCTACCAGCACCATGCTAGCGGCCATGATAGCCCTGTAGACCGTGGTGATGTGGTTCATGACCTGATGCGCAATCATGAACAGCTACTGCTGCAACCGCTACTCGATTATTTCTCGGCGCACAATCAAGCTCGACTGCTGGGCCCGGCAGATGCAGCTATTCGCGCGCCAACCGTGACAGTCGCATTGCCCGAACCAGCAGCAGCCATTGCTGCGCGGCTGGCAAACCAGGGCATTATGGCTGCTGGCGGGGACTTTTACGGTGTACGGGTCATTCAGGCTATGGATGAAGACCCTACTCATGGCGTACTTCGGATGAGTTTTGTCCATTACACCAGTAAAGAGGAGGTCAACAAACTCATTCACGCCCTGGACCGGGAAATATAGGCCAGGCACTGGTTTAGTTCAGCCTGCCTCAGTACAGTTGCCAGCAAAGCCCTTTGGACCAATCATTAGCGAGAGCTATGCCATAAACCATGCTACCTTTTACCAACTAACTTATCAGGATAAGCAGGCATGACAGAATCCATGATCGTCGCGCCACAACCGGAAGCGGCCGAAGCCGGTGCTCGCATTTTAAAAAGAGGCGGCAATGCCATTGATGCGGCCATAGCCGCAGCGCTGGTCCAGGGCGTGGTAGACCCGCAGATGACAGGTATAGCCGGTTTCGGTAATTGCCAGATCTTCCAGCCCGAGAAAAACGTCCATGCCTGTATCGACTTCCATGGCAAGACCCCCCTGAGCGCAACCGAAGATATGTGGGCCGATCGACTGATCAGTGAAACACGTGACGGTTTTGGCTACGTGCTGCGTGATCACATCAATGATCTAGGGTATCAGTCAATCACCACGCCAGGTAGTCTCATGGCGTATGCTCAAGCAGTGGAAAACTACGGCAGCTGGGACTGGCTGGATATCTGTGCCCCGGCAATCGAGTTTGCCCGAAACGGCTTTATCATCAGACCACGTGTGCATTCCTGGTGGACCAGCGGCGCCAGTCTGGGCCGCGTAGCGGTTGACCAACGTCTCAGGTTTTCGCCTACCGGCAAAAACCTGTATTTCCAGGCGGATGGGTCCTTTAAGGACATCGGCCAGAAAATCGTTAACAAAGATATGGCAGATACCCTTGAACGAATTGCCCGGCACGGACCCGATATCTTTTATCAGGGAGAAATTGCGGAGCAGATTGCCAGTGATATGGCAGAGCACGACGGGCTTTTGAGCCTGAAAGACCTGCAGAGCTACAAGACGACACAATACCAGCCAATGCAAAGTACTTATCGGGGTATGGACATTGCCACAAACCGCCCTCCCGGTGGTGGCATCATGTTACTGCAGATGATGAATATCCTGGAAAATTTTGACCTTGCCAGCCTGGGTCACAACTCTGCAAATTATATTCGAACACTGGCTGAGGCGATGAAGGCAGCGACAGCCGATAAGGAAGTCCACGTTGGAGATCCCGCTTTCGTTGATGTGCCGGTCGGCAGGCTCATTGGCAAGCAATATGCTGGCGCTATAGCAGATCGAATCAAATCCGGTGAAAAAATGCATGTCGAACGATTCAACGCTCAGCAGGAATCAAAAGATACCACCCACGTCGCCGTTATCGATGCACGCGGTAACTGCTTCACCATGACCCACTCCCTGGGTATGCCCTCAGGCGTCATTACCACCGGTCTCGGCTTTATGTATAACGGTTGCATGGGGGTGTTCGATCCGCGTCCCGGTCGTACCGGGTCAGTGGCTCCCGGCAAGAGCCGGTTCAGTTCACTGTGCCCGACCATAGTCTTTAACAAGGGCACACCACGTATTGTACTAGGCGCTCCAGGCGGCACCCAGATAGCAATGGGTGTCCTGCAAGCCCTGCTTAACGTCATCGATTTCGACATGACCATGAGCGAAGCCGTCGCTGCGCCGCGATTTTCTGCGACCAGCGATGCCATTGACATCATGAACCGCATTCCACAATACAGCGTTGAACCACTGGTAAATGAAGGTTATGAGGTCATTCGTTCACCACTTTCATTCGGCATTGCCGGCGTGCACGGCATCGAGTCAACCGCCACCGGCTTACAGGGTGGCGCGGACCCCGGTATGGATGGTATGGCGCTGAGGGTGCTCACGCCGTGAACCACATCAATCCGCTGTTAAGCTGAAGAACTGCTCAGGTTAGGTGCCCTTTCCCTTGCGCCACCCGCCTTAATAAAAAAAGGCCCGATACAACAGACCAGCATCAATGCTGCAAGAATGAAAAAAGCAATTCGATAGTTCCCTGTCGTGTCGTAGATATAACCAGCCAGAGGTGAAGCCGATATTACCAGAGGTAATTCAACCAGACGCAGGATGCCATTAGCCGCCCCAAAAGACTGGTTCCCAATGGCCACTGATAGTGAAAAAGTGCGCAGTGGACTCATTCCGGCATAACCAAAGCCATAGATTGCGCCGGTGATCAGAGACATCTCAAAACCGCTTCCGGTCGCAAATAACAAAAGGGCTATAACATGAACAATTAGAGCAACCCAGATGGTTATCCTGGCGCCAAGTGCATCCGCCATCCAACCCACTATGGGTTTGCCCAAGGCCGCGAACAGTGCCGTAATCGATAATACATAAGCAGCTTCAGTGGCAGATAAATCAATATCTTTTAAATGGCCAAATAGATGCAGCATGGTAGCCGAATAAACGCAGCCCATGGCACCAAACATCATACCAATACTCCAAAAAGCCGGGGAGCGTAACATGTCCTGCCAGTGCCAGAGACGATCTTCAGATTCTGAAGCTAACCTTATATCTGCCTGTTTCGCTCGATAAGCATGGCCATCGCGCACTTCACCAATTTCCTCCGGGCGATCTTTGAGCAGGTAATACACCAGGGGGGTCAACAATGTCATAACGATAATGGCAAATATAATAAAACTGGGCCGCCAGCCAATTTCCTCTACCAGTGATGTCACCAGAGGCGGCATGACCACCCCCGCCAGCGATGCACCCAGAACCCCCAGAGCGATGGCTCTACCGCGCCAGTGGTCGAACCAGGAAATAATGGTTCGGTGCCAGGCCAGGTTTCCCATACAACTCATACCCACACCCATACCAATGCCTACTATGAGATAGAACTGCCATAGGGTCTGGCAGATAGAAAGCAGCAGGTAGGAAAACGTGACAATAACGATGCCAATTAATATCACTTTCTTCGGTGAAAAACTATCCAGGATCCTGCCTAAAAACGGCGCCAGCAGCGCACTGGTCACAGCGGCAATGGAAAAACCCATGGCAATGGCGAAACGGCTTCCATCGGCCAGTTCCTCCGCCAAAGATGGCAGGAAAACGCCCCGAGAATAAGAATAAAAACCAGTCCCAAGAAAAGTTAAAATGGCGCCAACGAATACAATCGTCCAGCCGTAAAAAACTCTGGGTTTGGGTTCAAATCCTGCCTGCAAGTGGCATCCTTAAATCCTACATTAACGGCTCTCTCGCAACCGTTGCGCCATCAGTATGCGATAAGCCTGCCCATAAGGGTAACTTTCCAACCCAGGCAAATGAATAGCCATAAGCAGAACAACACTCCAGCTCCGATATCGCTGCTTAGTGTTTATCCCTGTTATCCTGGTACCCCACGGTAGAATCTGGAAGGATCTTCAAATATCCACCAAAGTGATGAAACTGATGGGTACGTCTGCAACGCTCTCCTGTGATACCTTTGAATGGGTCGAAAGACATGACCTGTTGCGCTAATCGTTTTAACAGGCACAATCTGCTCAAAGTCGTAAGCAGCTACAGTCAATCAACCAATAACAGGAGAAAACCATCGCTAATATCACTTATTGTCCACGCTGTGCAATCGAACTGGACCGTCGCTTTGACGGCGGCAGAGAACGTATCGCCTGCCCGGACCTCGACTGCGGTTTCATCGATTACGGTATTTTTTCAATCGGCTGCGCCGGTGTGGTCCTGCGCGAACAAGCAGGCCTGATTAAGGCGCTGCTAGTGCAACGAGGACAGGAACCTTTCGCTGGTATGTGGCAGCTCCCAGGTGGTTACGCAGAACACGATGAACCACTGGCTCTGGCAGTCGAGCGCGAAGTGTTTGAAGAATCAGCAATTACCGCAACGGTGCGTGATGCCATAGGCTTCCGACACATGGCGGGTGGCACGGTAAATAACCTATATATGATATTTCGCCTGCATTATGAATCAGGCGAACCCCGGTTCGATGGCGAGGAAACAGCCGATGCCAGGTTTTGTAGCCTCGCAGAGATGAATGACATGACCGGCGTCCAAACTATAACCCGCTGGGGCATCCAGCAGGCGCTGTCCACATCATCTGGATCGGGTTTAAGTAGAGACAGCGCCGGTGAACTAAGGCCAGGCTGGCAGGTATTTGGACTGACTGACGTTGATGCCAGCGTCTGGAAACAAAAGTAATAATCTGAAATGGCTGAACTGTTCGGTATCAACTGACCACTACTTTGTGCCATGGCATTGACCATCTCATCTGGCAAAGGGTTGCTTAGGTTTCTCAGCAGTGGGCAAGCCGCTACGGGTATACTCTATGTGATAACCTAAGGCTACTAGGATTACGATCTCGTTCTCAACATGCCCAGGCAGCTCATCCTGAATCTGATATCACCCTTACTGATACCCGGTGCCCTCATCGGTGGAATCTATCTATGCCTCACCAACCTCCACAAACTACCTAAAATTCCCATTGAAGTATGGCAGATCGGCCCACATCTCTGTCTGGCTTTTCTGCTGCTGCTTTCCCTTGCATTCAATCGCAGCCGAATCTTCTATGTCGCCATACTGATAACACTTCTAACGGGAATTCCGATCTCAACATTCCCGGAAGCACTCAGTAGCTTAATTATCTACGTCCTGTTTCCCGCCAACATCATACTGATCCTGTTCTACAGGAACGAGGTGTTTTCACGTCAATGGGACTTTGGCGGCTGGCACTCATTGTTATGCTATCTGCGGGTATCTATACGTTAGGGTACCTGTATCCTGACCTGGTTCAAAAAGTGTAGCTGCCCGTGGATTTTAGCAGCCACTGGCCGCCCTTCCAGAACCTGCTGTTACATTCACCCTTTAGTCCTTTAGTCACTATTGCCCTGTGCATCAATAGTGCAGTTCTTTTAATAACCGTCTACTGGCAGAGAACCTCTACTGCAAGGGCAATATTCACGGCCACTGTGGCGGTACTGGCAGGTGCCATGGTGCAACTCGAAAATGCCAGCAATGCGCTGATCATGGCCTCTGCAATATTTCTGTCTATAGCCATCCTGCGTGACTCGTACAAAATGGCCTACCGTGATGAACTCACCGGCTTGCCTCAACGACGTACCCTGAACGAACAGTTACTGACGCAGGGGCAGAAATTCAGTATCGCCATGCTGGATATAGATCACTTCAAAAAGTTCAATGACAAGTATGGTCACGACGTAGGAGACCAGGTCCTGCAGATGGTTGCGCGCAGGCTTAATAAGATCAGAGGTTCAGGAAAAGTCTATCGCTACAGCGGCGAGGAGTTTGCCATCGTCTTTGCCGGCGAGCACCTCCATGATGCCAGTTACTTTCTCGAAAGAGTCAGAAAGCCCATTCAGGACTACGAGATGGTTATTCGCCAAAAACAATGAACTGAGGCAGAAATAAGCGATCACGCCGAGCGTACGAGGGGTTCTTACCGAGCCGCTACGGAAAAAGTTTCAGTCACCATCAGCATAGGCGTGGCAGAGAAATCGAGAAGAACTGACACAGCCGACGCGGTTCTCAAGGAAGCAGATGCTGCTTTATATAAAGCCAAGAAAAGTGGCCGCAATCAATTGCAGGAATCGCAAAATTAGTGATCTGCAAGAACGTGCATTCAGCCATTCACAACCTTCGGCTCAACTCGCTTTAGCCATTGCCTCTGGCTCAATCGGGTACTTGCCATGCTACCATCTGATTAGCCGTTAATGCCCTGCTGCTGCACCAGCCTGGCTTCAAGCTATGGACTGTGAACGCCAGTTACCATGTGTAGTGTAGGCCCGGACAACCGTCAGCAGCCTTTGACAGGGCTCGCCCCTGGGACACTTCTAATACCCTCTTGCCAGCATCTGTTTGAACAGCTTTGCTGATAACTCTACTGTTCTACCTGACCGCCTGTTTTTGCATGGCGCTGGGACAGTACCTCAACTGCGACTAGGATCAGAGCGACTACAGCCAGGGTAGCCGCACAGGCAAGAAGTGCAGCTTCAATGGAACCGGTATTTTCTACCACCCTACTGCTGAACAGAGGCGCGCAGGATGATCCCAGGGCAGACATCAGCAGCATGTAAGCAATATTACGGTGTGTCGGTGAACCCACCTGTGAAAGAGAAAACGCCACATAGGCATTAAAGGTGGCAGACACTGAAATACCATAGACAAAGGCGAGCATTAGCATGGCCTCCACAGAGTCAATCAATGTCAGCAGCGAAGTGGCCACAAGTGAGACGGAAATAAACCCGTATACCAGGTATTTAATGTCAACTCGGGAAACAAGCCAGGTACCGGCAATCGAGCCAATCAATGCCGTGGTGAACACGTTTGACATGAACTGGCCGCCGACCGATGGATCAACAGAAAATTTCTCTGTTATGTATTGCGGCGCCCAGATGAATACGGATATTTTCGCCATCATATACAGCAGCAGGCTCACCCCTATTAGCACCATACGGCTATTCCATTCAGTGTGCAGATTACTTTCAGACTCCTGCTGGGTACCTGTCGCCATCGAGAAGTCGGTTATCAGCATCAACACAATGACCAAAGTAATGACGCCAAAGGTAACCAGATAAGTGCTACTAAAAGGGAGGGAATGAGCAAGAAACCATGACGTCAGGGCGGCAAAAATAACGCCACCACCATTAAACATGGCATCCTGGCCGACAATCGCGGCATGTCGGACACGACCATCCCAGACCTGAGCAATCAGTGTACTTGATCCGCAAAGCGCCGTGCTGATGGCAACTCCGAAACAGAAAAACGGGATCGCCAGCAGCTCGAAGTTCACAGTGAGATGAACCGCTACCAAGGACAAACCGCAAAACAGGTGAGATAGCAGCATGACTCGTTTTATTGAAAAATAATCGAAAATAAAGAACGAGATAAACTGGCCAATCAATCCCGCACCAGTGAACCAGGTGAACTGAGAAGCCATTTCAGTCACCCCTACCTGAAAAAATTCGGCCGCCATGGGAACAATCAGGCCCATGGTGGTAACCACCCCGGCAATGATAAGCGTGCCAAGCTGGCAGATGATTAACAACTGCAGTTGATTACGGTTAATTTGCTTCTCCTTATTAACCCATGATTAACCCCAGTCTACTCGGGACTTTAGGTTATACCAGGATCACAGAAATGGGCGCTAGTGTTGCCTTAACAGGCATTGCTGATCCGGTAGCAAGGTTCGGCTAATCTCAAGCTGAATGACCGCGGAGAGCCAAACCAGATCAGATACCGCAAAAATCTAATCCATTAAACAATTTCCATTAACCGTTTTAGGTCCATGGCCTCGCTGGCTAAACTGAAATCGGCGGATAGCCTTACTTCCAGGAATTCCAATCCGCTGGAACCGTTGAGTAGGGCATGGCTGTGACCTGCCGGGATTACGCAGGCATCCCCTGCAGAGATATGATTTTCACCGTGCGATTCGCATGCCAGCGTGACCTGGCCGGTTAATATGAAAAGAAACAGAAATTCTTCATCGTGCTTGATTACGCTCACCTTACTGTCTGAGGTTTCCACGGCTCGAACGTGATAAGCACCCGCCAGCCCCTGGCTTGCCCCAGCAATGCCCATATCAAGCGCCTCAAATCCAGCTAAACGCCAGGGTCCCCATTGGTCCTCGTCTTGCTGGTGCCGGACAAAGCCTTGTCCGCCAAACAGTCGCTCAAGGCTTAAATTTTTGGTGGGTAGCTCGATATCATGGTCCACGCAGGTCTGGTGCTCTGCAGGGCAACTGATTTCGACGACCTCCAGTCCGGGTGAGCACGCCATCACTCTGTGGCGTATTCCTGGTGGCTGCATAACGCAGTCACCGGGATTCAAGACAAAGTCCGCACCCTGATCCTGGTAAACAACCCGAACCCAGCCTTTATAACAGTAAATCATCTGAAAACGGACGTTGTGATAGTGGTTGTAGTCCGCTACCGGACCACCTTGTTGTATTCGAATATGCGAAGCGATAAACCGGCCACCCTGCCGTCCTGGAATCAAATCACGGTAGGACATGCCGGCGCGTCCGTCGTTCCAGGTTAAAGGACTATCTTTTTTACTCACCACAAAAGACTGACAAATCGCTGGCACGGTGGGCGCTTCAATGGCTGGGGCAAAAGCAATGCAGGTACCATTCGGTGCGATCAGAATTGTTTCTTCTTCATCCTCATTCTCATCCCCATTTGCGCTTTGATACAGCAACCGGAGGGTTAAAGGCGCTTCGGGATCTTCGCCGAATTGCAACTGGATACACTGCCCATAAGCACTGACCTGGGCTACCCGGGGGTTATCGGCAGGAGAGATAGAATCCAGCTTAAAGCCAAGCTTATCAGTAAAAAACTGCAGGTTTTCATTGAATTGAGCACAGCTGAGAACCAGTTCAGATCGCTCGATATTCTCTGGAAGGGAAAAATCTGCTGGCTGAAATGGCTTGTTCATGTTTAAAGGTAATCCTGACGCGAATCCAAGGCTGAATGAGCCAGTTTATACCGCAGATAAACGCAAACGGCGTAATATAATATAAACTGGCTGATTCATACTATCAAAGATTGGCCTCATATGACGGTGATAACCAGGCAAGAGTGCAGACAATGGGACCAGGACGACCCTCTGGCAGAATTGCGCAGTGGGTTTTCCCTACCCGATGGGGTGATCTACCTGGATGGGAATTCCCTTGGTGCAATGCCTTCCCAGGCCCTTTCACAGGTGTACCAGACGGTAGAACGAGATTGGGGTCTGGGCCTGATAAAAAGCTGGAACAACGCGGGCTGGTTTGATCTGCCATACAGCCTTGGCGATAGAATTGCCCCACTCATTGGCGCGGCAGCGGGTGAAGTTGTTGTCACTGACTCAACCAGCATCAATCTGTATAAAGTACTGGCGGCAGCTCTGAAACTGAGACCAGACAGAAAAGTCATCCTGCTGGAAAGCAGTAACTTCCCAACCAATAACTATATCGCCCAGGGCCTGATTGCGCAGCTAAAAACAGATTACTCCATCCGCTATGCTGAGGCAGGTGAAATTGTTGATGCAATCAACGATGACTTGGCTGCTGTCTGTTTGACCCAGGTGCACTATAAAACTGGAAGATTGCTGGACATGCACAGTATCACGGAGAAAACCCATGATGCAGGCGCAATTTCTATCTGGGACCTGTGCCATTCCGCGGGTGCTATGGAAGTCAACCTGAATACAAGTGGTGTTGATTTTGCCATTGGCTGCACCTACAAATACCTTAATGGCGGGCCGGGCAGCCCCGCCTATCTGTTCATGGCAACGCGTCTACACAACCAGGTCCAGCAACCCTTAACAGGCTGGTGGGGGCATGCTGATCCTTTCGCATTTGAGCGAGACTATCGTCCCGCCACAGGCATCTCTCAGATGCTCAGTGGTACCCAGCCTATCGTCAGCCTGGCTCTGGTTGAAAAGGGGCTGGAGATTTTTAACCAGGTCAATACCAGGGCCCTGCGCGAGAAATCAATGCGAATGGGGCAGTTACTGATTGACCTGGTTGGGCAGCGTTGCTCGGCATACGGATTCGATTTAATCAGTCCTGAGCAAGCAGAGCAGCGAGGTAGCCAGGTGTCGTTTGTCCACAAGCACAGTTATGCAATTATGCAGGCCCTCATCACCGAAGGTGTGATCGGTGATTTCCGCGCTCCTGATACGGTACGCTTCGGCATTGCTCCCTTGTATATACGTTATACCGATATCTGGGATGCCATTGATATCCTGGATAGGGTTATGAGCAGTGGCAGCTGGCAGCGTTTTGACGCGCCTGAGCCAGGGCCGGAAAAACCCCAGCCCCCCGGTTCCGGCAGGCAATCCATAAAGGTCACATGAACTTATCACGGTAGCGGCAAAGAACGTGTAGATGTTGCTACCCGGCGAGCAACCGCCACTTTAACCCGGGCCGAAACTAGCAGGCGATAGGCTACAGGTGATCGGTTATCTTGGCGAGAAGGCGCAGTCTGTCAAACAGGATGTAACGCCACTTTACCTAATCCTCCTCAAATACTTTGTCTCCTCGATGCAGTCGTTGTGCAATCTGCGAGGTTTGCTGACCTGCCCGACGCGTTGGGCAATGCGCCGCCAGATTTCGAATTACACCAACCATAATATTTTGACGCTGTTCACCCGGGCCCCAGGCAGCACACTGGCGAACCCCTGCATCGAGCACCTGCAGTGAATGAAAATCAAGATCTTCTCTAACTGTTGCAAAAACCAGTGTATTCACCAGGTTTTCAAAGGGCAGTTCCAGTTGCAGATAGCGCGACACAATATCAGCAGATAGCTCAATGCTGCCTCGCTGATCAAGGGCATCAAGTAACAACTTTTGTAACTCACCGCCGTCCTCGGGCAAGTTTGCCGGGGGTTGTCGTTCACTAGGCAGGCGAGCGGCGGG
>DUBB01000008.1:57056-57430 GCA_012960535.1 Gammaproteobacteria bacterium | reverse complement strand
ACATTCAGGTAGCGATCATTGTAAATAGCGATAGCACCCTGGAAAATGGCTCGCACCACATCGGCAGTTGCACTTCTGCGCACCGCCTGATAAGTACCGTTAGTGAAGATGAAGGTATGCTGAGGGTTAAACCAGTCTGTTACTTCATTTGAAGTCGCGAAACGTGCCAGCCGCATTGCTGCAGCATAGGCTACAGTCTGCGCCAGTATTTCAGGCGTTGCACCAGAGCCAAGACTTTCTTTCAGCCGACGGATAATTGCCAGGGGATCATCCCCCAAAATTACCCCTAGGAGGTCCGGATCACCAGCCCACTGCTTTGTCTTGCCTTGTTCTATGGTCTCGCTGAGGTCTTGTTCCAAGCTTCGCAGGGGCTC
>DUBB01000008.1:1111-56978 GCA_012960535.1 Gammaproteobacteria bacterium | reverse complement strand
GGAAACACCGACCTGGCACAATCCTTACCCAGCAGTTCCAGTAATTCGAACGCCTTATTGCAACTTTCCAGTAAATGTCCACCATCAGCATACAATCTCTCGGATGCACCACAAAATACCAGATCAGCAATCTGATCATTATCAAGCTGTTCGATTCCGGTCAGCAGGGTTCGCTCGGCCCCATCCCGATGGCGAGTCTGTACCCACTGTACCAGCCATCGTTTGAGTGTAGTGTGATCATGCGTCTTTCCATGGAGTGCTTGTCGAACACGTCGCGGCACAGAATTACTCGCTTCCTGTGCTATCTGACGCACACTATAGTACAAGCCCAGGTAAGCGGTATCTCTGCTGACTAACGGAAACAGGTTAATCATGCACCCGAGGCGAATCATACCTTCGCTAAAATTATTCAGATTGCGCTGCGCATATTCCACGACCTCGCTGGTAATGCGGTCCAGGGAAGCACCGCCTTCTAACAGAGCAAGTAAACTCTTTGCCTGAACCAGTCCCACATTCTGTTCTATACCGCGTCGCAATCTCATTCGATGATACGCCTCATCGGCAGGCACTAGAGACTCAGCCGCAACCAGCACCACCCCATTTTCAATCCAGCAGGCGTATCTAGGCACGTCGTCCGCCCACAGATCAAAGGTACAGCCCGAGCGAAGATCAAACCGAGCCTGATGCCAGTGGCAGGTCAGCATGCCATCGCGGACCGTGCCTTTATCAAGGGGGAAACCCATATGTGGACAATTGTTCTCAACAGCATAAACACTGTCACCGTCCGCAAAGACAGCAATTCGCCGATGGTCGCCTGCAACAACAATCACGCCATGCTGTTTCAACTCATCATGACCGGCCACACGTATGGTTTTACCAGTCGCAACCGGCGCGTCCTCAATCCGGGTCATCATAGTGAGTCCTTTAATCGATAAATTAACCCTATTCTTTATTAACAGGAGCCACAAGCGCATCTTCTCGCCGACAACTGAGAAAATCAGCGGGTCAGGCTACAACCGGAGAGAATCCGAGGAGATGTAGCCCGGTTAGAGGCAAAACCGCAAGGGTCGAGGGTCACTCGATTGAAGTGCCTGCATACTGACCAAACCGCTGCTCAAGCACTTCTGGAAGTGTTGCGTCACAGCCTGACATGGCATCTCCCGAACGCACCCGGTAGGCTTCCGCATTGTTTGAACCATGGGGCGCTATTCCGGCTAACCTATCAGCGGCCGCCTGCAACATAATGCGTCGAAAACGCACGACCCCCAGATCCGTCTGCCCTAACAGTTCCCGGCTACGATCAGCAATAAAACCCTGACTATCAGCAATGGCTGCATCCTGTTCAGAAATACCGTGAATGCCGGTAAAATTAGACCCTCGCTGCATATCCCTGTCGAGCAGATAGTCATTTTCTCGCCTGCGCAGCGGTACAAAATCCTCATCCACTTCCGCGAAAATTCCCTGCCCTGCGGCCAGGCGGTCACGCTCTGATTGAGACAAGTCTCGTTCCAATTGGTAGGCAAAACAGAAAATCCAGCAGGACCGGTCATCAACGGGTACCCAACTGTTGCCCTGGCAGGTCTCTCCAGGAAAGGTATTCGGGGCAAGCGAATGGTTAGGCATCATAAACTGCGTGATTCGCCAATAAAGCTGGCTGTCATCGGCTTGCCGCGACGCGCCAAGCACCAGACCTGAACCATGTCGCAGCACTGTGAATTTTGGTATACCGTCTTCAACCAGCCAGCGAAAACGAGCAATCGGCGGCGGCTCATTAATATCCATCCTGCCAAGCAACGAGGTTTTCTGACCTTCGCTAATGCCTGCATGTAAATACGAGAAGTGAGCGGTATCCAGCCCCCCTTCTACAGCCTGTGCCCAATTACACTGCTGGAATTTCTTAGAAACAAAACGGTGACTGGCCGGTAATTCTGCAAACTCGAGTTTAGGTAGTGGCGGGGCTTCACCGTCTCCTAGAAAGGCCCAGATAATATCGCCATACTCAGTGACCTTGAGTGCCCGGATGGCGGCCTCCGGTTTCTGCCGCTCTGCCGTCTCGGCCTCTGATGTAGGCAGATCCACACACTGGCCATCAACATTAAATTTCCAGCCATGGTAAGCGCAACGCAATCCGCATGACTCGTTGCGACCAAAAAATAGACTCGCGCCACGATGCGAGCATCTTGGTTCAACAATGCCAACACGCCCTGAAGTATCCCGAAAAGCGACAAAATCTTCACCCAGCAGCTTTAAGCGAATCGGTGCACCATCGACCTCAAGTTCCCGAGCCAGAAGTACAGGCTGCCAATAAGCGCGAAAAACTTCACCCATCGCAGTACCAGGGCCTGTTTCGGTCAACGTTCGATTTTCTTCCGATGTCAACATTAGCCTGCCCTCAAACTGTTTCTATCAGTCTGCGGCAGTATAACTGCGGGCGCAACTATACCGTTCGATATTCAGCGATTAGGGCCCTGCCATAGCCGGTCAAAGTCGGTCAAAGTCGGTCAGGACAAGATGGTATCCGAATCCTACCTTCTATTCTTTTTGCGCTCGAGCCAACAACACTTTGCCGATAATCTGGTTAATGGTGCCCATCATAGTCAGGTCCCTGATAACCTCTTCTCTCAACCAACTGATTACCTGGCTCGCACCAACAGCCTAACCGAATCCATGCATTGCGAGCATGGGCGCGGCCTGCTCATTACGACACCATCATTTATTGATACCTGCTTAGCAACGCTATTAGAGCATCAACCCTTATAAAGATTGCCGTGCAATAGTTCTTTTGATAGCTTTAGCTCTTTAGCAATTTGGAATAATAAACATGTCACTCGACTCCTTTAGATCAGAAACCAGAGCATGGCTGGAACAGAATTGCCCACCAGGCGCCAGGGGTCCAGGTGAGGTATCAAATGGCAGCACTAAGATCACAATCAAGGATACTGATACATTATTGTGGCTAGAGCGAATGAAAGAGAAAGGCTGGACCGTCCCTAACTGGCCTAAAGCTTATGGTGGTGGCGGCCTATCAACACCCGAATATATTGTCCTGATCGAAGAAATGCAACGCATTAAGGCACGCCCCGCTCTGTCCAGTTTTGGCACTTCCATGATAGGCCCCACGCTGCTGGAGTTTGGTACGGAGGAACAGAAAAAAAGACACCTGCCTCGCATTGCCCAGGCTGAAGTTGAGTGGTGCCAGGGATACAGCGAGCCGGGCTCTGGCTCAGATCTAGCAAGCCTGCAGACCCAAGCCGAATTAAAAGGTGATCACTATGTCATTAACGGACAGAAAATCTGGACCTCGGGTGCGCATAACGCTGACTGGATGTTTATTCTGGTACGCACGGACAAGCAGGCACCTAAACATGAAGGAATCAGCTTCATGTTACTGCCCATGGATCAGCCCGGCGTGACCGTCAAACCCATTAAATTACTCAGCGGTGAATCACCTTTTAATGAAACTTTTTTCGACAATGCATTGGCGGCCCGGGAGGACCTGGTTGGAGAGGCCAATCGGGGCTGGACAGTGGGCAAACGGCTGCTGCAGCACGAACGATCGGGGATGGAATCGCTGGTCTCCGGTGGCGCCAGAGAAAAGACATCAAGCTTACCCGAAGTGGCCAAGTCATTCCTGGGTGAAATGAACGGCAGACTCGCCAATACTGCGACCAGAGACGAGATCCTCAAATATGAAATGGACTCCCTGGCGTTACATCTGACCCAGCGACGCGTGGTTACAGAATCCATGGATGGCGCTACACCGGGCCCAGCCACATCCATATTCAAGGTCGTGAGCACAGAATTGGAACAGGACTATAACGATCTGTTAACCCGTCTGCACGGCTCGCGGGCATTTGGTATTGACGAGAATTTCACTCAACCGGAAAGAGAAATGAACAATCGATTTTTCTTCTCCAGGGCTGCGTCTATCTATAGTGGCAGTAATGAGATTCAACGAAATATTATTGCCAAACGTGTACTGGGTTTACCCGATTAATTTATTTCCTACCCATAACGGAGTTCTGGTGCTTGCTGTTGCTGAGGCCAGATAAGCCCGGCAGTGGTAGCCGGGGACGCTGTCAATTCCCGCAGTCCAACTACGCCGTTAACTCAGCTTTACCGATGGATCATGACCTTGCCATAACACCTGGACCACCGCTGCTGAGCCAACATCAAAATTCACTGCTGCACCGGTAACCTGACCTGTGAACCCAAACACCTAGACTACGGGTGAGGAGCCGCCATCAACATTCACTGCTGCACCGGTGACGTAACTTGCCAGCCCAGAACATAGAAATGCGATGACATCCCCGGCTTCAGATGCTTCGCCGACCCGACCCATGGGTATATTTTGACCCATTTTCTGGTAATGATCCTCCAAACTGTAAGTTGCATCCTTTTGATTAGCTGTTTCCCAACGTAGTACATGTTGGCGGCTTTTTAGCAGCCCCACACAAACAGTATTGACCCGAACACCCCCTGCGGCAAACTCCTTTGACCAGGTCTTGGTGAGTGAAATACCCGATGCTCTCGATAAATCGGTCGGCTGGCTGCCAAACCCAGCCGCTTTACCGCCAGGCGTTGTTGTATTACAAATCACCCCCTGATTTTTCTTAAGCTGGGGCAAAGCATGACGCGTACAATAAATTGCTCCCATGACCTTCAAGGTAAAATCTTCTTCAACTTGTTCATTGGTCATCTTTTCAAATCGGGCGAAGGACGATGTTCCAGCATTATTGATAAGAATATCGATCCGACCCCATTTGGAAACAACCGCCTGCGTCATAGTTTCAACCGCTGCCTCGCTACGCACATCTGTGGCAATTCCGATCACTTCGTAACCAGTAATATCGCTGATTTCCAATGCAGCCGCATCCAGATTAGCCTGCGTCCTCGACACCAGTGCAACCAATGCGCCTTCTGCAGATAACCTTTCTGCAGCAGCTCTTCCAATACCATCACTGCCACCGGTTACAATAGCGACTTTTCCTTTGACTCCTAAATCCATTTGCGTTCCTTTTTATACATCCTAAACAATGCCAATCAGGGTGCTGTCAGCACAAAGATATCAGCTCCTGGCAGACAGCCAATTTTTAAAGCATAAGACGAATGCTTTACCCGGCGCAATGGTTACCACAGTTGATGTCGTTGCGGCACTCACCCGCCCTGAAACTGATTAGTTAAATCAAGGGCTGGAATTAGCGACTTCAAACACCCGTGAATCTCCCCTGTCTCGAGGATCAGATGCGGCCATCCAGGAATCACCTTGCTTCATGACGATCTGAACATCGCCGTATTCATACCCATGGGGCGTGGCTCGATATCCCTTATCAGCAAGCGCCGCAATGATTTCTTCGGGCAGCGGCCTGCCGATCTTAAAGCCATTGTAGGTAATTAGATCTGCTGGAAGTAGTTGATGATGAAACCGTGTCGCCGCTACCGCCTCATAGGGGCTCATGTTGAAGTCAAGAATATTAACGATGACCTGGAACACACTGGTGAAAATGGTTGAACCACCAGGAGTGCCCAAAACCATTTCAACGCCACCGTCTTTAAGCAAAATAGTAGGTGACATCGAAGAAAGCATACGTTTGCCCGGCTGAATTTCGTTAGCCTGATCACCCACTACGCCAAATATATTAGGTACACCCGGTTTAGCGCTGAAGTCATCCATTTCATTATTAAGCAGAAATCCAGCGCCTTCAACGACAACACCACTGCCATAACTCCAGTTGATAGTATAGGTGTTAGATACTGCATTACCCTTCGCATCAACGATTGAATAATGGGTGGTATTAGGTGATTCCAGCCCTGGACTGACGCCCTCAAGCTCAGATATGGTTGTAGCGCTGACCTGCGCTGCGCGCCTGTTGATATAGTCCTCGGTAATCAATGCGTTGATATCAATATCGACAAAATCCGGATCCCCCAGATACTCAGCTCGATCAGCAAAAACCCTTTTCTCCATCTCTGCAACCAGATGTATGTACTGTGCTGAGTTATGTTCAAGGTCTTTAAACAAATGGCTGAGATAATCTTTCATTTTGAGCAATTGAATAACAGCAAAGCCTCCTGAGCTCGGTGGCGGCGCCGATATCACTTCGTATTCCCGCCACTTTGCCCGCAACGGCTCACGCCATACCGCCTGGTAATTATTCAGGTCATCTATCGAGATAAGACCATTGGCTTTGTTCATCTGCGCAACTATCAGCTTGGCCGTTTCACCACGATAAAAATCATCAGCACCCAATTCGGCTATTCGCTTCAAGGTATCAGCAAGTTCTGCCTGCCGGAAGATTCTGTCGTGCTGTATTGCTGCGAAATACCGATTAAAGTTGGTCTGGTCACCAAACCAGTCCTTAACACTATGAATATCATTGACCAATATAGGCGCTGGTATGAAACCATCTTCGGCCAATCGAATCGCCGGTAATAGAAGATCTTTCCAGGGCATCGAGCCAAACCGCTGGTGGGCCTGCCAGAAACCCGCCACCGTGCCCGGAACCCCTGCCGCCTGAGCCCCTATCAGAGTACTATGCTCGATAACATTGCCTTCGGGATCGAGATACATATCCCTGTGAGCCGCCATGGGCGCCTTTTCCCGGTAGTCCAGAAAGGCAACTTCATCGTCCATCTTGATGGTCATGAAACCACCGCCACCAATATTCCCGGCGTCAATAAAAGTAACCGCAAGCGAGAAACCGGCTGCTATTGCCGCATCAACCGCATTACCACCGGCGCTGAGAATATCCTGACTGATCTGGGCTGCATATTTATCCGGTATGGCAATAGCAGCCACGCCAGATGTTACCGTTTGCGTCTTAATCAACGATGATTCTAGACTTTGCTCCTCCTGCGTAGGACCACAACCGGCGTAAGCGATCACGAGCGAAAATAAAGTCAGATAACTAAATGTCTTAACATTCATCAATCAATTTCTCTTTTAGAGTCTAATGGACTTGGCAGCCGCGATAAGGGTAGAACGATGCGGTGGTAATTAACCTGTTTTTGAGTAAAGAGTCAACAAATGGATATATTTAGGTCAACACGCACTGCCTTAAAGCCAATGGGGATGTTTATCAATTGCCATAAATATTTTTCGCCGTGGAAGCTCTATTGCCGCAATGCCGAAAAACAGGGGCAGCCATTATGGCCCACTCAATAGTTGACAAGTAAAAACAAACGGTAGGCCAAAAATCGGTCAGCGTTGCCAGAATCGGCCAACCCATTTTTGGGAATAATGTATTGCATCCGCACAGGGCCTATCGACTGATTTGAAAACCCTGTTGTTCAAGCATAAATCGATCTTCCTGAAGTTGGTCGACCCGGTTAACCTGGTGATGGTCATCAAAGACAAACCGTGTCACTTGGTGTGATTCAAACGGCAGTTTCGATGAATTTTCAACGGCTTTGAATTCGCTCCAGACATAAACAACGTTGTCCTTCCTGACAGACTCATGAATCGTTAATTCATCAACACCCCAGTTGTCTGGGTTTGCACTGGCAATTTCGTCAAGCAGGATGGTTTTACCATAAACATTACTGATGATACCCCGGGCAATCGACACCGACATCTTTTTACCGTCTCGTATCAGAACTGTCTGTACCTGCTCGCCGGGTTTGCCCCGGAAACTCAGCTTATCCATATTTTCCTGGTTTACCTCTACCCCATTCACCTCAACGAATTCATCACCTGCTTCCAGTACCTTCGAGGCAGGACTTTCATCAACAATTCGAGCGACTACCATTCGACCCTCGTTTTCCGGGTCAAAGACGAAGCCAAACCCCACATAACGACCACCGTTAATGATTCCTGATTCCGCCATATGAGCCTTAACGTAGTCAGCAGTTAGCTGCTGATTGGTAGAACGGGTTTTAATCCAGCCTTGGGCTATCTCAACAATGCCTCTATCAGCTTTAGCAATCGCTTTAATCTTACCTTCATGTTGATGTGCGGTTGCTGAGCAACAAACCACTAGCAATACCTGCATCAAGCCTATTTTAACTTTTGTATTCAACATTACCGTTTCCTCTATTGGTTTATTTGACAAACAGAGACCAGCCCCAAAATTTCTGCTACCCAGGATCCAAGCGCAAAATAGCGCCTCTGGATTGTCGATTTCACACTGTCATCCAAAGTTTTGAGCAGGCTCTCCTAGCTTGATCAATATAACTCATATTGAAACAAAAAGTGTATTTAACTGAGGCTAATTACAAACCCAAAAGATTCTGTTTTCACCTATGATTGCTAGAACAGGAAGGTTCATATAATCAGGACTTACCCGCCCAACCTGGCCTGCCGACCAGGTAGCCTTCACAGCAAAGGCCAATAGTTATCAGGACAATACAGTGGTCACGGATATTGGATGAGTTCCCCCAATTTTTATGGCAATTCATTGGGGTCTAGCCACTGAAATCGAGCCGTACATCTCAACCTCACCCCCGGCGTCAACCCTCACCAGCAAACGGCCCTGGGCCTCATGTTAAGCTGTACTATGCAACTCTGCCTTGACAGCATCAGCGATGCGGGTGCCATCAAAAAAGCCCGGATTATTCCCGGCATACAGTTGGACCGAAAAACTAAAGGCAAAATTTCGGAAATCCTCTTCGGATATCAGCTCATGCTCCAGCTGCTCATAGGCTTCGGCAGCAGCATGCCCCATGTCGAGGACATCCCAATGGCCAAGGTCAAAACTCATAATGGCGCGGACCTGCTCGCCAAAGGGATTAGCCTTACGGTTAAACGCAGTAAAAGCCAGGGTGTCATCCGATTCGCAGCCAAAATAGAAATTTGGAATAAATCGATCACGAATATCCTCAACTCTGGAAATGCCCATAGCTGCAAAATCATCTCTCACCTCAGGAGGTATATCGTGACCGCCTACGCCCAGAGAACGCGGCAATTGCTCCAGCTTAGCCAGGGTTGCAGCATCGCCATACTGTTGAAACAAATCCTGTGCCCGGGCCAGGTCAATATTAGCCGGATTCAGGTTCTCAAGCCCAGCTGGATTGCGCTTTTTCCATCGCCCAACGATATCGGTATAAAGCCGGGCACCGTTAATCACACCCCCCTCCAACAGTGCCACTCGCAAATCGGGATACCGACAAGTAACGCCGCCCATGAGCAGGCCTTTGGCAAGGACTTCCCCGGCCGCGGCAAAATGCCCCATGTGGTTATGCATGTAATTAGAAATCGAGCTACGCTCATGAAATCCCATACCGCCAGAGTGCGCCGCGACAGGAAATCCCAATTCAATGCACCGAGCCCAGAAAGGATCGTAATCGTGCTCACTATCTATTGATAAATTATCGAGCCAGAAAAGTTGATTTTCCAGATCCGGGTAATCTCTTGCCGCACTGGGTACTGGTCTTCGGACAAACGATGGAATCATTGCCACTTTCATGCCCAAAGC
Organism: Gammaproteobacteria bacterium; assembly: GCA_012960535.1. GTDB lineage: Bacteria > Pseudomonadota > Gammaproteobacteria > Pseudomonadales > Azotimanducaceae > UBA9926. The sequence goes on along the minus strand of DUBB01000008.1, from coordinate 47,565 downwards.
ATGAGCATGCTCAAGTTCACGAATGCCTTCTTCCGGCGTGTGCAAAGGGATTACCGCAGCGACAGTCATGCGGTCCTGATATTCAGCATAGGCTGCAGCGGCATATTCATTGTAGGCATGGCAGGCCAACTGGCGATATTCCTGGTTTGGAATACTATGGAAGCCCAAACCTGTTGTAGGGTAAAGAACAGCAAAATCCAGCCCAAAATCATCCATCCTGGAGTGATAGAGTTTCGGCAACATCGCCGTACAGCGATCAAACGTGTTTTTGGTCGGCAGCGCCCACCAGGGTGCCCTGACTGAACGAGTATCACGTCTTTCATCCCAGTCCATCTGATACCAGCCTGGGCCTTGCCTGCCGCCGCGCATATTGGTTCGAAAATCAGTCACTGCGTCCTCTCCACCGGCTTCTTTTATGTAATCCATAAGAACCGGTAGATATTCAATAATATGTGAATCACCATCGATTAACGGGTGAGATAAACTCGCCCTGATCTGAGCAGAAGTAGTGGTCATGACAGTACCCTCTAGTGAAAAAAGTAAAGCTTGATTGGAAATTAACCACCAATACTCCGTTACGTCAACATCCGAATGGCCAAGGAGGGTCAGGACAATAGGCGAAGCGCCACATTACCTCTAGCCATATGACCAGGTTGCTATACCAGTAGGATCAATTTAATATTTTCCATACCCTATAAATTCAGCTAAAAGGACACTTTCCGAACGAGGCGTGAACGGCCGCAGGCGAAATTAAAGCTGCAACTGCCTGATTGTAAACCGTTATCTTGCTTGCAGGCTCAGACCTGGCCATTGATGGCCTACTTCGCTGAGGCATCAAGGCCACACCGAAAGCAGGAGATTATGTTTTAATAAGTTGAAGTGGAGGACGAATCCATGAATCCAGCAGATACATTTCATCGTGACGGGGTGGTGTTTCAACCACAGGCACTCGATAGAAGAACCATGGCTATCGCCCGCAAGGCTTTTGAATGGTCGCTGGCCAATCCAGGCAGGGGCGCGACCAGGCTGATCCCAGGCACGCCAGGCTCATTTTATGGCGACCTCGCTAACCCCTATTGCTTTGATGCGTACGCCCAGGTGCATACCGAGACTGTCATACCTAGCCTGATTACTGCGCTCTGGAATAAACCTGATATCTGGTTTATGTACGAACAGATATTCAAAAAAGCAGGTGGCGATGATGGTCGGCCTGCCAGGCGAACACCCTGGCACCAGGATCTACCCTATCTGCCGGTTGAGGGTAATGATCTTGCCGTAGTCTGGATATCCTTTGAGCCGTTGAACAAAAATGAATCCCTTGAATTTGTCAGAGGCTCGCACCTGGGAACGCTGTTTGATGGATCAAAATTCGATCCCCGTGACGATACCGAACCCCTGTACGGTACCGGTGAGTTACCAAGATTACCCGACATCGAAAAAAACAGGCCGGACTACGATATTATATCCTTTGCAATTGAACCTGGTGACGTTGTCATATTTCATCCCATGATGCTGCATGGAGGCGCCCCTACCGATTCAGGAAAGACGCGCAACACCTTGTCACTACGTTACTTTGGTGCGGATGCAAGCGTTGCCTGGCGGCCCAACGACACCATGGAACGCATCGCAAAAACCGCTTCCAGCCCCAATGTCCACCCCATGAACAGGGCTAAGCAGCGGGGTGTTGGTGCACCTTTCAGAGATGCCGGTTTCCCAAAAGTAGGTTAACAGAAAATCGGGAGTACCTATGACAAAACAGCTTGTTGTTGCTATCGCCATCTTATTCAGCTTACTTGCCATGAACTGCCAGGGCCATGGTGTACTGCCGGTTTCAGAGTCCATCGATCAGAAAAGACTGATCCAGTTTCCCGACACAAAAACCTACAAAACCCTGATACTGGACCCGCACACCCATTCCACTTTTTCTGATGGCCATGTATGGCCCACCATCCGAATTGCCGAAGCCCTGAAAGATGGCCTTGATGCCATAGCAATCACCGAACACCTGGAGTGGCAACCTCACCTGGCGGATATTCCGCATCAAGACAGGAATCGTTCGTACAACATCGCTGTCGACGCGAATGGTAAAAATGCGCTTATGGTGATTTCGGGGGCGGAAATTACCAGGAACGCGCCTGCCGGCCATATCAACGCGTTATTCCTCCAGGACGCTAATCTGCTGTTAAAAGATGTCACGCCCAGTGACCCAGGTGATACCCTCGCTTATTACCGCGCTACCAACCAATGGCCTGCTCAAGCTGCAGTTGACGCTGCCAATGCACAGGGTGCATTTCTGTTCTGGAATCACGCCTGGTGGCGCCAGGACTTCCCCAATGGCATTCCCGTCGCACCCGAGTTCCATCTATCAAATGCTGAAAGGAAACTGATCCACGGTATTGAAATTGCCAATGGCAACAGCTATTCAGAAGAGGCCTTCCAGATCGCGATAGATCTGGACCTGACCCTGCTGGGTGTCTCTGACATACACAACCTGATCGACTGGGACTTCCCACCGGCCCAGGGGCGCCATCGCCCAGTGACGCTGGTCCTGGCTGAACTGCGATCCCCATCAGCAATCCGTGAAGCACTATTTTCAGGGAGAACCCTGGTCTGGTTTGATAATCTGTTAATCGGCCACCAGCCGCATATGGATGAATTGCTGACCGCCTCATTGGAAATCAGCGCGGCCTTTTATGCGAAAAAGTCTCAGATACTTCGGCTTGAAATAAGTAATCATTCCGATGCAGACTTCCAACTTCAGAATAAAAGCCAATATACCTTTACCAATAGCACAGATTTTCTCTCCATTAAACCACACGGAACTCGGACTATCGGTGTAAAAACCGGCAATCGGGTCAAACAGATCAGTCTGCAATTTGAAGTATTAAACGCCCTGGTCAAGCCAAAACAAACCGCCCGGCTGACCTTGTCATCGCGAGTTGAAAGCAGAGACTAATGAACACGAACACGAACAAGAACAAGAACAAGCAGCAAGGGAGCACATTAGCAAGGCTGACTGTACTAATAACGGCTAATCTATAGCCAGTGCAACCACGGTGCTGCTGTCAGCACGGCCGCAGACCATACAATGGAAACTGATTTAAACACCAGGGAGAGTTGAACCCATGAAAATCACGCGAAGAGACATCTCCAAGGGCCTCGCGGCAGCAGCTTCCACTGCCCTCATGAGCCCATCCCTGGCCAGCTCACTGAAGCCTTCCGACCATAACAAACCTTCTAGGCATAACAAGAATGCTAAACGCAAGAATGTGCTCATCATCGTCACCGACCAGGAACGCGCCCGGCTGACCCTGCCGGAAAATCTCACTTTACCGGCACGGCGTCGCTTCGATGACAATGCCGTGGTTTTCGAGCAGTATCATATCGCATCACTTTCTTGTGCACCGTCACGCTCGGTTATCTATACCGGGCAGCATGTACAGAAGACCCGGCTTTTCAACAACCCGGGATACGGTGATGGCGCAGTCGATCTGAACCCGTCGAAAACCCCGACCTTGGGTCAATTGTTCAAAGATATAGGATACAAGACCGCCTATAAGGGTAAATGGCACTTATCGTCAGTCAACGACCTGAATCGCAAAGACAACAGGCAATCACTGCAACCTTTCGGCTTTGATGAGTGGCAAAAGGGCAAGGACACTGGCGGCCTGGTTTACCAGGGCGCGAACGAGGACAGCGACATCCTGGCAGATGCCCAGGACTATATGAATAGACAATTACAGCATGACGGGACCGACCCCTGGCTTCTTGCCATTAATTTCCACAATCCCCACGACGTTATGTGGTTAGATGCCAACGGCCGCCAGGCAGCGACCCGGCTTCGTCCTGGTTTAGTCAGCGACATGGCCCCGGCGATCGATCAGTACCCTTACAGTCATGACTTTGGGTTTGAACTTCCGACTAGCTTTGGCGATGACCTTTCAACCAAGCCGGAAGCACAACAGCTGTTTCTGGATCAGGCACAATACTTTTATGGCCAGCTTGATCCGAGTGATGCGCAGGCTCATCGCCGGGTCCTCAATTATTATGCTGCCTGTCTGCTCGATTCAGACAGAACAATAGATTCTCTGCTAAGTTATTTAGAGGAAACCGGTCTGGCAGACGATACCATTGTCGTTATGACCTCCGATCACGGAGAAATGGCGGGTTCCCATGGCATCAGGCATAAAGGCCCTTTTATGTATAAGGAAAACATCAATGTGCCTCTGTCAATCCGACATCCTGAAGGCCTGGCCGGCGTTGCCTCAAAGGGGTTATTCAGCGCCCTGGATCTAACGCCCACGCTATTGGGGCTGGTAGGTGAAAATCCTTTAGAACATAACCCTGACTTCAAGGGTTATGATCACAGCGATGTTATTTTTGGGAGAAGCAGCAACAGCCCACGCCAGGCACTGCTGGTCAATTTCAGCAACACCACCCAGGGTAACCCCCGCCTGGACAAAATCAGGATGTCAGCTAAAAGGGCTGAAGACCAGGGGGCCCCGGCAAAGCAGTTTCACTTCCCTGAAAATTTCATCCAGTTCGACTCACGTACCCTCGGCCGCGGCATATTTGACAGCCGTTACAAATTCTCCCGCTGGTTCACGCCGGGGGACCATCATCTTCCAGAGACCTGGTCAGTGCTAGTAGGCCGCAACGATCTTGAACTCTATGACGTTAACAATGACCCGGATGAATTAAATAATCTGGCTCACCACCCGGAACAGAACAGCACCTTGATTATGGCAATGAATGCAAAGCTGAACCAGCTGGTAACGCAGGAAGTTGGCACAGACCTGGGCGCGCATATGCCCGGTGACCCGGCAACCTGGACAGCGACTTAGACCGGTATTCAAAGACTTAAAGTGCCAACGCCGCACAGGCCAGAATCAAGCCGCAATAACCCTTGAACACCTTGAGGGATAGGCCTCTTACCTTCCTGGCACAACCATGATACAGACGTACAAGCCAGGCGTTTAAGACATGATTACCGGTATCAATGATTTAACCTGATCAATTGCCCTACTGGGTGAAAGCGTCAAGGCATACAGTGCACAGCCAATAACCGGTTTGAACGGGCTTCACCAGCGCCGGACAGAATATCGCTAGTGAATGCAGCACATACAATTTAGACTAACCGAATTGCAACTACCCCTGGTACAGATTCATGAAGTTATTCGCCGCCAGCATCCTGCTGTTATTCCCTTTACATGTTCATAGCAGCCCGGCAATAACCGCAGAAAATGTCGAAACCTTTTTTAATACTGCTTTTGCCGTTCAGCAACAGGAACACAGCATTGCAGGGGCAGTTGTTTCAGTCGTTTACCAGGGAGAACCCCTATTCAAGGCTGGTTATGGCTACGCTGATATCGACCAGCGTATTCCAGCCGATGCAGAAATCTCGCTGTTCCGTATTGCTTCCATCACTAAAACTTTCATCTGGACCGCCATCATGCAACTGCAGGAGCAGGGCAAACTGGATATCAACGATGATGTAAATGACTATCTGACCGAATTCAAGATACCAGACACTTTCCCCGAACCCATTCGTATACGCCACCTGCTCACCCATACGCCTGGCCTGGAGGAAAGCGCACTGGGTATGAGTGCCAGGAATCTGGAGGAGATGAAACCGCTAGCGCGGTATCTGCAAACAAATATGCCAGCTCGGGTCAGACCGCCCGGCAGCCATGCATCCTATTCCAACTGGGGCGCTTCCCTTGCAGGTTACATTATCGAGCAGATCTCGGGCCAGAGCTGGTCCGATTATGTCGATGCAAATATACTGATGGTGCTGGACATGAAATCCACCAATACCCAGAATGAGATATCCGAGCCGTTAAGAAAAAGGCATGCCAAGGGATACCGGTTCACTAACGGGGAATTTATAGCAACACCCTTTGAAGTCCTCAACGATGCACCAGCTGGCAATATGAGTTCCACGGCAGATGATATGTCTCGATTCATGCTCGCCCACCTCGCCGATGGCCAGTACAACGGGCAGCAGCTACTCAATGCAGCGACAGCGCGGGAGATGCAGTCAATCCTGTTTGATGCCCATGGCAAATTACCCCCCTTGTTGCACGGGTTTTTGGGCTACCACCAGAACGACCAGGTGATCTTTGGTCACGGCGGTGATATCAATCAATTTCACAGTGATATGGCACTGTTTCCGGAACTGGGCCTGGGTCTATTTGTTTCCTTTAATTCAGACCCGGGAGCTGCAGCCCGGAGCAACCTGGTGCCCGCATTTGTTGACTACTTTTTCCCAAGGGAATACCTGAGAGAGGCCCCGCAACCGGTTGATATTGAATTGGCAGAATATGTTGGTCAGTACCTGCCTTTACGTAGCAACCAATCAACAACCGAAAGATTGGCAACACTAATGGACGACACTGCCATCAGCATCATCGGTGACAACCTGCTCCTGGCAGGTTACAGCCAATGGGTGCCGATAGGCATCGATGAATTTGTCCATAAGTACCAGGACACGCATCTGATTTTTAAACGAAATGAGGCCGGCGCTATCAGTCATGCGGTCATCGGCTCACCGCTGGGCACCTACCGCAAAGTCACTGGATTGCAGGCGCCGGCTAACCAGCGCATTCTAATCACACTGATGATAATTATCGCCCTTGGGGCCGTTGCAGGTTTCGGTTATCGCGCGATTGTACCTTCTCGCGATGTGGGCCTGCCAAGCATACGCGTTATTGCCGCCTGGCTTCATGCCCTGTCGTTACTCTATCTGTACACTAAAATGTACCGGGCACTGTCAGGTAATATGGACCAATTTGTTTTTGGTATGCCTGAGTGGATGCAGGGGCTGCTGCTGGCAATGACCCTCAACCTCCTGATGGGAGTTTATGTGATTGTCTGCGCAATTCAGAACTGGCTAGAGGGTTCTGGAACACTATCCATGCGCGTTCTCTACAGCCTGGTTGGCCTGATGGCGTTGATCAATCTATGGATTGCCTGGTACTTTAATATAGCCAGTTCTACCTGGTACTAAAGCATTGCCTATTACATTGCCTATTACATTGCCAAGGCTTCCCATCACCGAGCATCTGCCAGTTTCGACGTCGTTAGCAGGGTATGCAACTGACTAGCGTACTTTTCGGAAAGGCTTACCGACCATGAACAAGGTCCTGTGTTATAACTGGAAGTCAATCCTAAGATTCGCTCGGTGCTCGCATTGACCCGTGCATTCTGGCTTGAGGGTTTTATCTTTCAGCGTGCAAACAACTGAACTGACAACGAGGCATGTATGACATCAGAACCTGGCAACGAAAGTATTTATCTCAGTTCCGGTATTCAGGCAGAAACCATTTCCATCGGCACGGGAAACCCGCGGAGTTATCATCAGGCTATCACCGAGCCCTTGGAGATCCCACCAGCCGAAATCTTTGCCAAATTGTTCATACCCCGTGGCCAGGGACCCTTCCCCGTGGTCATAGTCGTGCCGGGTAGCCTCGGCGTCGCACCCTCTCATATTAACAAGGCAGAGCACTTCACCAGCAGTGGCATAGCAACCTGCGTGATCGATCCTTTCGGCACCCGCGGGGTGACATCAACCGTGGCCAACCAGTCCCAGTACACCTTCGCGGCCAGTGCCTGGGACGTTCTGGCAACCACCACCGCCCTTGTTATGCGAGATGAGATTGATGCAACCCGGATCGGCGCACAGGGTCATAGCCGGGGTGGCACAGCGGTCCTGTCTGCAGCCAGTATTGCCCAGTATACGCAGGCTGACTTCAATCTGGTGGGCATCTATGCAGCCTATCCCTGGTCAGGTCATCAGTTCCTGCATCCAAAAGTAGGCCAAAGCCGGATCAGGGCGGTCATTGGTGAACGCGACGAGTGGTGTCTGCCGCAGCAGGTTCAGGGGCACATACACGCCATACAATTACAGGGAGGCGACGCCAGTTTCAGGTTATTTGCCGATGCACAACATAGTTTTGACCGAAATACCCCTGTTGAGATGATTGGTGATGCCTCCGTATCACCGGGTGCACCCACCGTCTATATCGATGATGAGGGCACCCTGATTGATCCAAGAACTTCTTTACCGGATAAAAGCCTGACCGAGCGAGACCTCATGCTCTATTCGGTCAAGACAGGCCATGGTCGAAGGGGGGCGCGACTGGGTTCACAGGGCGACCAGGCTCAGGCCTTTCATGAGGATATGATGACGTTCTGGACTGGCCTGTTTAACCCGTAAACAACACGATAAAGAAAGCTCAGTGCAAGAACCCGAGCACGGGTCCTGGGCGCGCTGTCCAGTCTCACCTGCGGGCAAGATATCGATACACAGGCCAGGACACAGCGGTCATAGCCACTGCATACAAAGCAGTCTCTCTCTCGGCATAGGCCTGAAACAAAGTAATAATAGTCCAGCCTACCAGGCACACGATGGTACTGTACGGATGGCCCCAGGCACGGTATGGGCGGTCACTGTCGGGTTCCAGCTTGCGCAGAATAAGAACGCCGACGATCATGGCAAGATAAATAGGTACAAAGAAAAATACCGACAGCAGTAACAGGAATTCAAAGCCACCCACCAGGATAAGGCCAACCGCTACCAACCAGGTGACCATGATTGCGAACACCGGGCTACCCCCCCTGCCTACATTTCCTGCCCGCTGCGTTGCTAAACCATCTGCTGCCAACGCCTGGAGAATTCGTGGCCCACCCATATATTCCAGGTTCTGATGGCTGAGCAGCATCAGCACCGCTGCAACAATTATAAAGCTGCCAGCGGCCGGGGAAATAGCAAGTTCCACGGCGTGGGCCAATGCCAGTTCACTTCCCGCCAGCGCTGCCAGCCCTGTACTCTTGACAAGGGCGACGTTCAGCAGCATATACAATGCAATGACAACCGTGATCGCCTTGATTGAGGATCGCGCTGCCGCTCCAGCACCTCCCCTGATCTCACCGTTGAAATAGGACGCGTAGAGCCAGCCATCATAAGTAAAAATAATAGTCGCGATCACCAGACTCCAGGCACCCAGCCCGTCACTGGCTGGCATCACCTGCCGGGTACTGATCGCAGCAGGGTCCACAAAAAACAGCACCAGTGATAGGCCGATAATAATCACGCCGATGGCTGATGTCGCGCACTCCTGGATGAGAGCACCCAGGGCAACCCCTCGAAGCTGAATTGCAGCAAAAATCGTCGTCACCATAATCGCCAGCGGTGTGCCCCATTGCGCTGCTTCGGGGATCAGAATTGCAATGAACTCCATGATCACTACAGCCTTCAAGGCGATGTCAGCTGCGAAACTCAACCAGTCAACCCAGCCGATGACGAAACCCGCATAAGGCCCATAGGCTCGCCGAATAAGCGAATAAGTGCCGCCGGAACGTGGCGTCATGGCAAGCAACTCAGCGCCCACCACCGTGCTCAACAACACAAACAGGCCGCCAAGTAACCAAAGCCCCAGATACAGAGAAGGCTCCCGAACGACTTCCGCAATTTCCCCAGGCCCGCGCAGAATACCCAGGCCAATGACGCCACCAATGGTAACGACCAGAACAAATCTGCTGGGCAACGACCTAGCCAGAGTCTGTTCTGTCAATTTAGATGAAACCCCTACCTAAAAGCCGGAAACACCGGCCGGGTAGGCCGGCGCATCGCCTTCATCATGGCCGTGTTTCTCGACATAAGCGATGGCCTCCTCCATAACCTGTAACCCGTCCCGAAGCGTAGACTCTTCCATATTGAGTGCAGGATACATACGAATAGTATCCTCGTGATCTGAAATGGCCCATACACCCAGTTCAAGCATTTTTGAGCGAACCGCGCGTGCCGTCCACCAGTCTTTTTCATCAGCATTTGTTCCTTCGGGCTTGCAAAAACTCACTCCCAACAATAATCCGTTACTCCTTGACTGACGCACAATACTGCTGGATTCCCATTTGCTCATGATTTCTACCGCGATATCACCGAGCCGGCTGGCCTGTTCTACAATACCGTCCCGCTCGAATATCTGCAGCGTCCTAATCGCCGCGGCACACCCTGCTGGCATTCCGGCAAACGTCGAACCCGACGCAAAGTCCTCGTTATCACCCATGATTTCATCACGTGCCGAGATTCCACACAGTGGCGCTATACCACCGGACAGATTCTTTCCATAAACGAGAATATCAGGCTCTACCCCATAGTGTTCAATCCCCCACATCCGGCCTGTCCGACCCAGCCCTGTCAGCACTTCATCGGAGATCATCAACCAATCGTTTCGGTTACAGATATCACGAATACCGCGAAGGAAGCGAGTTGAAGGAATCCAGTTACCGCCTTCGGCCAGCCCCGGTTCAACAAGAATGCCGGCAATGTTGTCACGCGCTGCGATGCAGGATGGAATATGGTTGTCGAGATACCAGAGACAATAATCCGTATACTGGTCTTCACTCATGCCCGCTGGTATTCGTTCACTGTACGGGTAAGGTGCCTTGATAACGCCCCCACCCCAACCCTCAAGGTAAGTACCGTGGCCCGCGTCCAGTCCACTGAGGACTTTCGTTGCCAGGCCCATACCATGGTAGGAAGAGCTGAAAGTAATGATGTAGCGACGTTTTGTGTGTGTCAGCGCCAGATGGACCGCCGCTTCTGCGGCCTCTGTACCTGATACTTCATAATTGGTTCTGGGCAGGGCCTTGCCTGGCATGATGTCGGCAAGCATTTCTGCCAGGTCATAGCGAAGCGGATGGTCATAGTGAAAGCCAAACCGCCGATTTGCTACGTCGACCGCCTCTAGAATCTCAGGATGACAGTTGCCAAGCGGGTTGGTGGCCCAGCCGTTCTGGAAATCAATATAACGCCTGCCGTCAAGGTCCCAGACAAAGTCGCCCAATGCCTTATCAATAACGATCTGCCGCACGGGACGAAACCCACGTTGCCCGGCGCGTTTAAGTTCAGCACCAAATCTCAAGCCGTTCTTGAAAAATGGAATACCTCGCTCGAGCGCGGCGAGCGTCTTCGGCCCTGGGAATCGATCCTTCACAATGAGCTATCTCTTATCTATTACGACCCAGTCTGACACAGGAACAGGGACAGAAAAAAGCCTTTCCACCGCTACCGGGCAGAAATTCCTGCATTTGCATCTACTAATACAGGAAAACCAAGAAGATGAAGACCTGCTGGCGCGCTGAATAGAAACCTTACTAAAGCGCTTTACCAGCGGGCAGCGAAGTTCTGTGCGGTCGCCTCTGGGTCATCGCCGGTAGCCTTAGCACCTGAGCCAACGCCCAGCGCTCCGAACCTACCAGAAAAATACATCAACCCCCGCTGGCAAAGGCCCGACATCATTCGAATTAGATCCAGAAACTCAGGCGAGTAACGACAGGCAAATGAATCAAATTGACTGCCAGGGGCGTATCCGAAGATCAAGCCAGCGCTACGATAAAAAACCAATGAAAATCAGAGACAATGACTAATTCGATTTTTGTCAAAAATAGAGTGAAAAAAGGCACGTAAAAGACGCCTAAGGATGGTATAAAATGGCACACTATCGGCAATCTTAAGAGGATTTAATATGCCCCTGGAAATGAATAGAAACGTATTTATCACCTGCGCAATCACCGGCTCTGGTAGTACTCAGGACCGTAGCCCGCATGTGCCGAGGTCTCCCAAAGCAATAGCTGACAGTGCTATTGCAGCCGCACGAGCCGGTGCTGCCGTCGTCCACTGTCATGTCCGAGATCCTGATTCAGGCGTTGCCGCAAGGGACCCCAAGCTGTACCGGGAGGTAACCGAACGAATCCGCGATTCGGAAGTTGATGTGGTGTTAAATCTGACCGCAGGCATGGGTGGTGACCTGACTTTCGGGCCACCATCAGCCCCCCTGCCACTCCAGGCGGGAACTGATATGGCCTCCGCCGAAGATCGTATGGAGCATGTGGTTGACTGCCTGCCAGAGATCTGTACGTTAGATTGCGGCACCATGAACTTTGCTGAAGCCGACTATGTAATGACCAACACGCCAAGTATGCTCGAGGCGATGGGCAGCATAATGACCGAACTGGAGGTACAGCCGGAAATTGAAGCATTCGACACCGGTCACCTCTGGTTTGCAAAAAAGCTGGTAAACGATGGCGTACTCAAACGCCCGGCTCTGGTGCAGCTATGCATGGGTGTTCCCTGGGGTGCACCTGACGACCTGAACACTTTCCTGGCCATGGTTAACAACGTACCCGCAGATTGGCAATGGTCCGGATTTTCCCTTGGTCGCAATGAGATGCCTTATGTTGCTGCAGCCGTGCTGGCAGGTGGTAACGTCAGAGTGGGGCTGGAAGACAACCTATGGCTGGATAAAGGCGTGCTGGCAACAAACGCTGATCTAGTCGCTAACGCAGTGACCATTATTCAAGCTATGGGCGCAAAAGTCATGCAACCCCAGGAAGTACGCGACCATTTAGGACTCAACAAGCGCGCTCCTCGATGACCCAGACGGCTGCAATAATTGGTGGCGGCGTTATCGGCGGCGGCTGGGCAGCCCGCTTTTTACTCTCCGGGTGGGATGTCAATATTTTTGATCCCGATCCGGAAGCCGAACGCAAGATCGACGAGGTGCTCAGCAATGCCCGACACTCGCTTCCCAGTCTATTTGAGACTGATCTGCCTGGCGAAGGTAGGCTCAGCTTTGCCAGTAGTCTGGAGGCAGCGGTAAAGGGCGCCAGTTGGATCCAGGAAAGCGTTCCCGAAAGGCTTGCGTTAAAACAAGATCTGTTAGTCCAGGTTCAGGCCGTCTGCGATAGCAATGCCGTGCTGGCCTCTTCAACTTCCGGCTTCAAGCCATCACAACTCCAGCAGCACATGAACAACCCGGCACAACTGATTGTTGCCCATCCTTTCAACCCTGTCTATCTCCTGCCCCTTGTCGAACTGGTCGGAGACACCCCCACCATCGTTAGAGCTAAAGAAATTTTAGCTAAGCTCGGCATGTTTCCTCTGCACGTACGCAAGGAGATCGATGCGCATATTGCAGATCGTTTTCTGGAGGCGGTCTGGCGTGAAGCACTCTGGCTGATAAAAGATGGCATTGCGACAACAAGTGAAATCGACGATGCCATTCGCTATGGTTTCGGCTTGAGATGGGCACAGATGGGCTTGGTCGAAACCTACCGCGTAGCCGGCGGCGAAGCCGGCATGAAACACTTCCTGGCCCAATTTGGCCCGGCTTTGAAATGGCCATGGACGAAATTAATGGATGTACCCGAGTTAACCGACGATTTAATCGAGCGCATTGCCAGTCAATCCGATGAACAATCCGGGGGCTATAGTATTCGCCAGCTAGAGCGAATTCGGGATGACAACCTGGTCGGTATACTGCGTGCTTTAAAAACGCGTAACTGGGGTGCTGGTAAGCTTTTAAACCAACATGACCAGCGACTACAACCCGAGCGAACTGCCCTGGACAACAAACCCTTTGTCAGTGTAACAAGGTCCATCCCAATTGACTGGATAGACTATAACGGGCACATGAACGAAAGCCGATATGGCCAGATATTTTCCGATGCCGCCGATGCGATTATGGCCCATATCGGTGCCGATCAGGCTTATATTGATTCCGGCCTGAGCTACTTTACCGTCGAAACCAGAATCCGCTATCTGGATGAGACCAAGCCAGGCGAACGCATATACGTCAATACGCAGGTTCTTGACGCTGAAGGCAAAAAATTAAAGCTGCTGCATGAAATGCATCACCTGGGTGGGCGTTTACTGGCCACTGGTGAACAGATGCTTATCCATGTGAGCCTGGACACCAGACGATCCTGTCTACCCTCGGCATCTGTGCTGGCAAAAACCGAACAGCTAGCATTAGCTCACAGCATGCTGCCAAGACCCGATTATCTTAGCTGAAACACGACTAAAACCTTAGAGAGAAAGACATGCAATTTGGATTGACTGAAGAACAGCAAATGATTATCGATACCACGCGAAAATTTGTTGAACAGGAACTGTATCCGCATGAAGCAGAGGTAGAGCGCACCGGCGTCCTCAGCCCGGAAATAGTCAAGGAGATACAGGCAAAAGCCATAACGGCAGGGCTGTACGCTGCTAACATACCAGCTGAATTCGGCGGCGCGGGCCTGGATACCGTGTCCTGGTTACTGTACGAGCAGGAGCTGGGCCGAGCCAACTACGCCCTGCACTGGACCTGCGTTGCCCGCCCTTCAAATATTCTCTGTGCCGGGACCCCAGAACAGCGGGAGAAATATCTGCTCCCCTGCGTACAGGGTGATACCTGGGACTGCCTTGCCATGACCGAACCTGGCGCTGGCTCAGACCTGCGCGGTATGACGGCTTCTGCGGTACCCTCTGGCACGGACTGGATTCTGAACGGCACCAAGCATTTTATTTCCCACGCTGATATTGCAGGTTTCGCAATCTGTTTCATGGCCACAGGAGAAGAACAAACCACGAAGGGCAAGAAAAAACTAATTTCAGCCTTTTTCGTAGATAAAGGTACGCCTGGGTTTACGGTCAGACAGGGCTATAACAACGTCTCTCATCGCGGTTACACCAATGCGATACTGGAATTTGATGACTGCCGTATACCCCAGGAAAATATGCTTGGGGAGGTTCACAAGGGCTTCGACGTTGCCAACCAGTGGCTGGGTGCAACCCGGCTGCAGGTCGCGGCAACTTGCCTTGGTCGCGCCAAACGGGCTCTGCACCTGGCGCTGTCCTGGGCAGCTGAGCGTGAACAATTCGGCCAGAAAATCGGCAAGTTTCAGGGCGTAAGTTTCAAACTGGCTGATATGGCCACGGAAATCAAGGCTGCGGAACTGTTAACCCTGGAAGCCGGCTGGAAATTCGACCAGGATAGCTGCACAGATTCGGACATGGCTATGGCCAAACTCAAGGCGACAGAGATGCTGGCCTTTGTTGCCGACGAGGCGATTCAGATTCACGGCGGTATGGGGGTAATGGATGAACTACCCCTGGAACGTATCTGGCGCGACGCCCGCATTGAGCGCATATGGGAAGGCACATCTGAAATACAAAGGCATATAATTTCACGTGCGCTGTTGCGCCCGTTGGGTGCCTGAGAATCTCATGTCCCGGGACCTTTCTCGCCTGATAAGCCCAAAAACCATAGCCATTTTCGGTGGGTCATGGGCAGAAAACGTCGTAAAGCAATTAAAAAAAGCCGGTTACACTGGTCAAATATGGCCGGTCCATCCACACCGGCAGAAGCTCCTGAATCTGCCTTGTTTCGCGTCTGTCGCTGAATTGCCTGCTGCACCCGATGCCAGTTTCATCGGCGTCAATAAACAACTGACCGTTACAGTGGTACAGCAGCTAAGCGAGCGAGGCGCCGGCGGTGCTGTCTGCTTTGCATCAGGCTTTCTGGAAAGCGAAGCTGATGTCGCTGGAGGTGCCGAACTCCAGCAACAGCTATTACAGGCGGCCGGTGACATGCCGATCCTTGGCCCGAACTGCTATGGCCTGCTGAACTATCTCGATAACATACCGATCTGGCCTGATGAACACGGTGGTCTTAAAGTTGAGCGGGGTGTTGCAATCATTGCGCAATCGTCAAACATTGCTATCAGTCTCACCATGCAGCAGCGCGGCCTGCCCCTGGCCTTTCTCGCCACGGTAGGCAACCAGGCACAAACCGATGCGGCCACCGTCGCTGAGACGCTCCTGTCTGACCCAAGAATAAGTGTGGTCGGATTCTACCTGGAAGGATTTGGTGATATCCGCTCACTGGAACGAATTGCTGCATTGGCACACACACTAAAAAAACCGTTACTCGCGCTTAAATCCGGCAAAACCGAAGCTTCCCGGTCTGCGGCGCTAAGTCATACTGCTTCATTGACCGGAAGCAGCCGAGCCGGTGAATCCTTACTCGAACGCCTCGGCATTGTCGAAGTCGACAATCTGGACGTTTTTATAGAGACCCTGAAAATTCTGCATTATGCGGGGCCACTAGCTTCTAAGCATATTAGTTCAGTCAGTTGCTCTGGCGGTGAAGCCGGCTTAATGGCAGATGCCAGTGCCGATCTCGACCTGGATTTTCAGTCGTTTTCAAAACAGCAGCAGCAAGCATTGGCAACCTGTCTTGGCCCGCAAGTGAACATCGCTAATCCACTGGACTATCATACTTACATCTGGGCTGATATCGCCGCCATGACCCGCTGTTTTACCGCTGTCTGTTCCGGCACATCGGCGCTCAACATCTTCGTCTACGATCGCCCACGAGATGATTACTGTGACCCATCTGCCTGGGACTGCGTATTAACAAGCCTGCGCGCAACAAAGCAGGCAACATCAGCCCCGATTGCTATCCTGTCAAGCATTACCGACAACATGAGCGAAGCCTTAGCCAGCGAGCTGGTGGAAATAGGATGTGTGCCTCTGGCTGGCATGCGCACTGGACTAAAGGCTGTTGAAGCCGCGATCAGCGCGGGCCAGCATCAGCGCCGTCGAACTATGCCGGAGAGGCTGATCATCGTGCCGCAGGGGGTGGCCGAAGCGCATTCAAACATTCAGGCCAGCACCGAACACAGCGCTAAGTTATCTTTAGCTGCCTATGGCGTAAAAATACCCGAATGGACTACCGCCAGAGATTCAGGACATCTTCAGCAGATAATTTCAACGGTGCAATATCCCTGCGTCCTGAAAGCACAGGGCCTGGCACACAAAAGCGATCACGGCGCGGTAATCACAAATATTAAAAACAAACAAACGCTTCTCGCTGCTGCTACCGATATGCTTAAGCGACTGCCATCCGATCAGCAGGGATTTCTGATAGAAGCCATGGTCACCGACGTCATTGCAGAGCTCTTGATCGGCATTACCCGCGACCCCACTGGCCTGCTGGTCCTGACCCTGGGATTTGGTGGCACACTCACTGAACTGATCGACGATTCAGTTTCAATATTGTTACCCTGCAATGCCAGTGATATTGGTCACGCATTAACCCAGCTGAAACTATATCCCCTGTTAACCGGTTACAGGGGAGCCAACAAAGCAGATCTGACGGCTATTGTTGATGCAATAGTCGCTATCGGTCACTACGCACAGGATAACGCACGCCGGTTGGTTGAGTTAGAAGTCAACCCCCTGCTCGCTCGAGCGAAAGATGCCATTGCTGCTGATGCCCTGCTACGGCTGACGGCAGATCCATGACCAGGCGCCTAGCTGAATTTGACAAAATTAAAACCTTTGTATCTAACCAAGCAAGAGGGAAAGTATGACTGACGAACCCATAAAAACCCGCACCCAAGACAGTATTCTTGAAGTCACACTGGACCGGCCTAAAGCCAATGCCGTTGACTTGATCACCAGTCGAAAAATGGGCGAGGTGTTTCAATCCTTTCGTGATAACCCGGATTTACGCGTTGCCATCCTGACCGCGGCAGGTGAAAAATTCTTCTGCCCCGGCTGGGACCTCAAAGCAGCAGCCGATGGCGACGAGGTTGACGGCGATTACGGTGTGGGGGGCTTTGGTGGCCTGCAGGAATTACCTCGATTGAACAAACCCATCATCTGCGCGGTCAATGGTATATGTTGCGGTGGGGGGCTCGAGATCGCCCTGTCCTCAGATATTATACTCGCCGCTGAACATGCAACCTTTGCCTTGCCAGAGATCCGCTCGGGTACCATCGCTGACGCCGCATCGGTAAAATTACCAAAACGCATTCCGTATCACATTGCCATGGAACTGTTACTGACAGGCCGCTGGTTAGATGTAAAAGAAGCACATCACTGGGGCTTCGTTAACGAAATTCTCGCCGCAGATCAGCTCATGACGCGCGCCTGGGAACTGGCTCGGCTACTGGCGTCCGGCCCACCGCTGGTCATGGCGGCGATTAAAGAGGTCGTGCGGGATGCAGAAGCATCCAAATTTCAGGACTCCCTGAACCGGATTACCAGCCGGCAACTGGCAAGCATAGATACGCTTTATGGCAGTGAAGATATGCTGGAGGGCTTCAATGCCTTTGCAGAAAAACGGGATCCCGATTGGAAGGGCCGATAACACTGTAAACACCTGGCAGCATAAACAGCACCCGGCGCCGACAAAAACCAATTCAGATAGCTGGTTTAGCCTCTTCAGCGGCTCCAGCGGTTTCGCTTTAAGCTAATTTTAGTGGCATTGCCAGCCAGGCGCGAACAACAGACTGCCATGACATCAGCTATGTTGCACACCCGGCCAGTTTTGGTTACTTAGTTTCAACTTGAGATTGTGTTAGATTTCCCACTATAACCGGCGGAGAAAATTATGAATGCGATCAAATACTGCGTATTGGCAGTCGTTTTAATGTCTGCGACCACCACACTAGCTAGCAGCCTGGACATCAAAGAGTGGCAGGTGCCCTATGATGCATCCCGGCCTCGCGATCCATTTGCCGACAGTGCCTCCTCAGTATGGTTTGTTGGCCAGCGCGCGGGCTACCTGGCCCATCTGGACGTACAAACCGGGGAATTCAGAAAAATTGATCTAAAACAAGGCTCTGGGCCACACAACCTCATTGTCGGTTCAGACGGAGTTGTCTGGTATGCCGGAAATCTAAACCAGATGATCGGCCGTTACGACCCGGAAACAAACAACATCCAAGAAATTATGATGCCCGATAAACGTGCTCGTGATCCACATACCCTGATATTCGATAAAAACGAGGAGAATATCTGGTTCACGGTGCAAGGCGGTAACATGATGGGCCGACTCAACATCAAAACGCGTCAAGTTGACTTAATCCCATCTCGAACGCAGCGTTCCCGACCTTACGGGATCAAAATCGCACCGGACAACTCAATCTGGGTGGTGCTGTTTGGCTCTAACAAACTGGCCCATATCGACCCCGAGACACTGGCACATGACGAAATCGAGCTGCCACGCCCAGAGGCCAGACCGCGCCGACTCGAAGTGACCGCTGATGGCAACATCTGGTATGTCGACTACGCCAAAGGGATGCTGGGCAGGTACCAGCCCAGCACAGCCAAATTTACAGAATGGCAGATGCCTCAGGGTGAAGGTGCCAGGCCATACGGCATGGCATCTGATGCAAGTGGCAGACTCTGGATGGTGGCATCCGGTGTGCAGCCCAATGTATTTGTTGGCTTCGACCCGGCCACCAATCAATTTATAGGCGCAACCAAGATAGACTCCGGTGGCGGCTCGGTCCGGCATATGCACTACCAGGAAACATCGGGAACCGTCTGGTTCGGTACCGATAGCAACTACATAGGCCGGGCGATTGTTGAACCGGGGAAATAGTTGAAATCAGTGATTGTCCTGCTGGCGGCGTGTTTTATGAGCAGCGCCAGTGCTTTCCCAGGGGGGGCGCCCTGGGGCACAGCCAATCCTCAGTCAGGCCAGAACTGCACCGCCTGTCACTTTGATTACCAGGCAATTCCTGATTCGAAATCCCTGACAATTCTAGGACTCCCAGTTGCGCCTGTCAGCGGCACCACTTATGAATTAATGGTTTCCTTCGTCGATAGTGTTGCAATCATCGCTGGTTTTCAGATGTTCGCTTCTACGGGACAATTTAGCACCTCACAAAAGCATATCGAGACGACTGGATCCTCGATAAGATCTACCCGACCCGTTACAAATAAAAATGGCGTCGTCTGGGCCATGTTATGGACGGCACCGGACCTCGCAGATAAAAAGCTGACCTTCTATCTGGCGGTCGCCGGTGCCAACGATGATGGCTCTCCCTTTGGCGACCGAATCCACTACCGCTCTTTTACTGTAACGCCTGATAAAAACCGACCCAACGCAGGCCACTAAGTTAACCTTGCCTGCACCTGATCGATCTGCTCCGGCTAAAAGTGTTGCTGCCTATGCGAATGAAGACCCAGATTAAGCACCACCTTTTGTTACCACTGCCTCAACACCATCGAGGCCTCACGTTACCTGAACTTGCTATTCCACTATTGAGTTTGGTATACAAACCAGGATCGAAAAAAGTCTTATCAACCCTGTTAACAGAGAGGACAAGTTAATGCGCAAAGAGACCTGCCAGGTGCTTGTGGTTGGCGCAGGACCAGTGGGTCTGGTAGCCGGGATCGATCTGGCCCAGCGCGGCATCGACGTAATGGTACTTGACCAGCGAAGGAATTTTGATCCACTCACCGTTCGCTGCAACCACATATCTTCGCGCTCCATGGAGATTTTTCGTCGACTTGGCATCGCCGATAAAGTAAGAGCGGGTGGTTTTCATGATGACTTCCCGCATGACGTGTCCATCAGGCTCACCGCGATCGGCAAAGAAATGGCCCGAATCAGGATACCTGGCCGAGCCGGACGTAAAACCGGTGAGCAAGGCGCTGACGCTGGGTGGCCAACGCTGGAGCCGCCACATCGTATGAACCAGATTTTTCTGGAACCCATCCTGCAGGAAACAGCAGAGACCACCAGCAACCTCCGCCTGCACTTCGACCAGGAGGTCACCTCAATCACCGACCAGGGTGATCAAGTACTGGCCAGTATCCGTACCAGTAACGGTTCAGAGCTCGAAATTTGCTGTGACTATCTGATCGGCTGCGACGGTGGTGGATCGCTTATCCGCAAGCAAATCGGCGCAGAATTACAGGGGGATGCGGTGGTACAACGGGTCCAGTCATCCTTCATTCATGCCCCGGGCCTTACCGCCATGATGCAGGCAGACCCCTGCTGGGGCGTCCTCAACATCAACCCGCGGCGATCCGGCACTATTTACACCATCGACAACGACGACCGCTTCCTGGTCCACAACTACCTGCGCCCGGGCGAGGGATTCGAGACGGTAGATAGAGACCGTTGCCTGAGAACGATTCTGGGTGTCGAAGACGATTTCCAGTATCAGCTCACCCGCAACGAAGACTGGATCGGCCGTCGCCTGGTCACCAGCAAGATCGCCGAGGGCCGCGTTTTCCTGGCAGGCGACGCTGCCCATATCTGGGTCCCCATGGGCGGTTATGGCATGAATGCAGGCATTGCCGATGCCGCAGGTCTTACCTGGCTCCTGGATGCCAGACTCAAGGGCTGGGCAGGCACCGGCATGTTGGCGGCCTATTCCGCTGAGCGGCTGAGGATCACCCGTCAAGTTTCTCAATTTGCCATGGAAACAGCAGAGACCATGATTAAAAACCGCGCTGCGGTACCACCGGAAATAGAGGATGACACGCCAGCCGGCGTAACTGCAATGGCCTGGTTCGGGGCTCATACCCGGGACCTCAACTCACCCCAGTATTGCTGCACGGGGCTTAATTTCGGCTATTTTTATGATGCATCACCGATCATCAACTACGACGATGCGCACCATCCTGATTACTCCATGGACAAATACACGCCTTCGACGGTGCCAGGCTGCCGTATGGCCCATATTGTGATGGCCGATGGCTCCTCCCTCTATGATCACTTCGGATCTGGTTACACCCTGATAAGAACCGGGCCTGACCAAGCCGCTGGCCTGGTTAAGGCAGCGCGGACGCTGGCTATTCCACTGGCCATCATCGATATCCCTGCCTCGGATCTTCACAACCACGCGCTTTATCTGGCTCGGCCCGATCAGCATGTGGCCTGGCGAGGACAGCAGGAACCAGAAGACCCAGAGAACATTATGCGTACGCTCTCCGGAATGCTTTAAACCCGGTGCAAATAGCTACGACGCACATTTAACCAACTGAACCGGGGCTGGAGCTTCCCTGGTTAGGGGTTATACCTTTAAGCTCGGTCCTGGGACAGTAGATATGCTCAAAATCCTTAGTTACTCTTAGAGAACGAATTCACTCAGGCGAGCCATACCATGGAAATGACAACTTCAAGACGAAAATTCCTACAATCCTCTGGTGCCCTGCTGCTAGGCGCGGCCGCTAGCACCTCTGGGGTCAGCACAGCGCAATCGCCTGCCGCTAGCCCTATCGGGCAAGATTACTGGGCATTGGTCAGATCAAAGTTTGCCTTCAGCGAAGCAACCGTGCCAATGAATGCCGCCAATCTTTGCCCCTCTTTTCGCGCGGTAGCAGAAACCGTCGCGGCACTGACTTATGATATTGACAGGGATTGTTCCTTTAACAACCGTGCCAAGTTTAGGGACCTTCTCGAACGCTCCCGCCAACTGGTTGCAGAACAGCTAAATGTCAGTGCGACTGAAATCGCCCTGGTACGCAATACCAGTGAAGCAAACAATATTGTCAACAACGGGTTAGATCTCAACAAAGGCGATGAAGTCTTAATATGGGATCAGAATCATCCTACCAATAATGTCGCCTGGGATGTTCGTGCCGCTAGATTCGGTCTGGTAGTCAATAAAGTGTCTTCCCCTGATAAGCCAGCAACAAAGCAGGCGCTTATCGACACCTTCACATCCCAATTCACGCCACGCACCCGGGTTCTATCCATTACCCACGTCTCCAATGTCAGTGGCATCAAACTACCTGTCAAGGAAATTGTAGCGGCCGCCCATGCCAAACAAATCTATGTTCATGTAGATGGAGCCCAGGTATGGGGCGCAATGTCGCTGGACTTAAAGGACCTGGATGTGGACTCTTTTGCCGCCAGTGCACACAAGTGGTATATGGGACCAAAGGAAGCTGGCGTGCTGTACGTAAAGGAACAGCATATAGACCGTATCTGGCCCAATACAATAGCGCCGGGCTGGGGTTCTGATGTCAAAACAACCCTGCCAGGTGCACGCAAGTTTGAATCCCTTGGCCAACGCGACGATGCAGGACTTGCTGCCGTGGGGGTTGCTGCCAGGGAGCATAATGACATCGGCCTGTATCGTACCCACCATAGGATTGTAGAACTGGCACAACGCTTAAAGACCGGCATCTCCGAATTGGGACTGGAACTGGTAACACCCATGGACCCCGAGCTCAGCTTTGGTGTCTGCATTACCAAAGTGCCCGAGGGTAACGGCCGCAGCATTGCAAACAGGCTCTACACTGAGCACGGCATAGCCGCTGCTGCAACCGGTGGTGTCCGGCTTTGCCCGACAATCTATAACTCGCCAGAACATATCGACCGGGCAATCGCCGGCATGAAGGCATTGATGGCTTAGCCTTAAACACCGGGATCTTGGCCCTTTTTACCCTGCGCAGGTCAATCGAGAACCCAACAGGTGATCCAGGCCCGATGATGGCATACTAGTTGAATGCTTAGCGCAATTGACTCCAGCATCATCCTTGCATACATGGTCCTCATGATCATGATCGGTTTCTATGCAAGCCGCAAACAACACAGCATCGAGGATTTCTTCATCGGCGGTGGCAACGTTGGTACCTTTTCGATCGCTTGTCTCTGGCTGGCGTCATGGGTTGGTGGCGCGGCCATTGTCGGTGGCACATCGAAAGTTTATGACCTGGGCATTTCAGGCGGCTGGTATATCATCTGTATGGCGATTGGCTGTCTCCTTTTTGGTCTGTTCTTCGCAGTCAGAGTTAAACGGTGGGGCCAACAGAGAAGTCTGCTCACTTACCCGGATCTGATGGAGTCGGCTTACGACAGCCGCACACAAATTGTAGCGACGGTCTCTACAGCGCTTGCTTTTATCGGCTTTGCGGCCGGTCAACTGGCCGCCGCAGGAGCCGTTTTAAGCACCCTCCTCGGATGGGAATATTTTGAGGCATTGTTACTGGCCAGCACGATCATCATTATTTATACGGCGTCCGGTGGCTTCCTGGCAATTACCTATACCGACTGGGTGCAGTTTGCTTTGCTGTTCGTGGGTGTTGTTCTTGTGGGTATCCCCGTTGCCATTGCCAATGGCGGTTCCTGGGAGGCCCTAACAACGAATTTACCGTCTAGCCATTTCAACCCTGTAGGTTGGGGCCTTCCCACCATGTTAGCGCTCGGCGTTTCAATCCCAATGAGTTTTTTCGTTGCGATGGATAGTTACACACGAATGTATGCCGCAAAAAATGAAAGAACAGCAAAGCGAGGCACGCTCTGGGCAGTCGTGTTTTTGCTTCCTTTAGCAGCCGGGGCCGTTTGGTTAGGCTTGACCGCCGCATTATTGTATCCAGAGGTCGAAAACAGTGCCGATATTCTGACAGTATTTGTGCTCGACACCTTCCCGGTTGGTTTAAAGGGTTTAATCCTGGTTGGCATACTAGCTGCACTGATGTCGACCGCAGACATTTGTATTCTCACAGCGTCTGCTAACGGCAGCCGAGACATTTATCAGCGTTACATTAATCCGAAAATCACAGCACGCCAGCTATTTCGTCTAAGCATCGGCTTAGCCATTATTTTTGGTGCTGCAGCGACTTTTATGGCCTGGCAGATGCAAGATATCATCGATATATTATTAATGGCTTTCACCATAAATTCAGCGGCGTTATTTGTACCCACTATCGCGATGGTGACATCGAAAGGAAGCAGCAATGTCGCAGCATTTTGGAGCATTGTACTGGCGTTGCTGACCGTCATAGTCTGGTATGCAGCTTCAGGGCTGGCGCTGTCACCGGTATTTAAAATTGATCCGTTATGGCCGGGTCTTTTTGTTTCTTTCACCGTCTTTACTGCATTGAGCTTTGGCAAAGGCGGGTCAATATCAACATCTGCGCAGGTGAGGCCCCAGTAGGATAATGCCTGGCAGCCCCCACTCCAGTCGCTAACCTAAAGACAAATTCCTTCAAAATGCCATCCCGCGGGAAGACAAAGGTTTAATTCTGACCGTATGCTCTGTTCAGTGAATGCCGGAAGGGCTTGGACAACTTGTTCACCTCAAGGAACAGTAACAGAGCACCTCATCTCAGTTTGGCATTAAAATTCCAACAGCTATAATTCTCTCTGAACTACAGATCTAACAAAGTTTATGCCCCCACCAGTATAAAAAATGTACCTGGGAACGGTCGTCTGGGTGAACCGCCTGCACCATGGAGCTACGCCTGTACCGAACTGCATGACCTCGAATATGAGATAGCAGCAGGATAAGAGCAACAGCCTACTTTCGAAAATCAATTTCCATCTCGGATGCCAGGTAGAACATGGTGGCATAGGCCGCCGTCAGCTGACGCATGTCGGCCGGAATAATTTTGTCAAAAGTATCATTAGGGGTATGGTGATAATCAAAATAGTCATTCGAATTCTGCATGAAATTCAGAGCCGGCATACCCGCCCTTCCAAGCACACTCATGTCCGATGCGCCGGTCGCATCATTGGCATCACTCCACGCGATTCCGAGCGGTGCAATTAGCTTGTGCATTTCCCGAACAACCGGCAGTGCATTTTCACCCACACCAGAGATCAGGGTATGCGGGCGACCACCCCCGCCATCGACTTCCGCCCCGAGAAGATGCTGGTCTAGATTGTTTAGGTTGGCCCGGTAATATTCCCTGACGCCGATCAGGCCGATTTCCTCTGCGGCAAACAAAAGGACTCGAATGCTGCGCTTCGGACGCTGCTCCATCTGCCCGATCAATGCCGCTGCTGCCATCATCGAGCCGACACCGGCACCGTCATCAATTGCGCCGGTGCCCTCGTCCCACGAATCCAGGTGCGCACCGAGAACGACGTAGTTGTCAGGGTCCAAGCGACCGGAAATCTCACCGATCACATTGGCACCCTTAATAGCTGCCGTGATCTGGGATGTCATATTCATTTTGAAAATAACCGGCTTGCCACGACGTAGCATATTCTGGATGAGTATGGCGTCCGGTGGAGAAATCGCCGCTGCCGGAATTTTTCTGACGTCATCCTCATAGCCATAGCCACTGCCGGTATGCGCATAACGGTTATTGTCCGTTCCGACCGAGCGAATGATAATGGCCTCGGCTCCCCGTTTTGCGGCAACGACATGTCCTCGGCTACGCGCTTGTGTACCCTTACCGTAACCGGCCATGCGAGTATCACCGGGTTGCGGCACGAAGTCCGCCATACTGTAGGAAACGAAGGCGATTTTTCCCTTCAGACTGTTACCCTCAGGCACTGCTTCAAGCGCCTCAAAATCCGCGAACTCGGCAATCTCGCCAGAAAGATCACCGCCGGTTCCAACGCTATAACCCAGCGCGGTCAAAACAATGTGGTGAGGATATGGCGAGACAATTTCCGCACTCGCATCACCGCGCTTCCAGCCGTATTCAACCGGTACTTCTTCCGTCCAGACACGGTCGAAGCCAAGCTCCCGGAATTTGGCCTGGGCCCAGGCAATTGCCCGTTTATCGCCGTCAGTGCCAACCCGACGGGCACCGACCTCGGTCGTCAAGGACTCGACAATATCAACCGAAAGATTGTCCAACAATGCGCGTTCGCGCAGCAAAACAGCGGTGTCTGCCAATGGCCTGGGAATGATATCGTAGTTGACAGTGGTCTCGTCTGCCAGGACAGTCGTCGTGGAGATCAGTACAGTCGCCAGCAGGGCCAGGGTCGCGGCTATCTTAGCCAAAATTAGTCTCGGCATCGTTTAGATCCATTTGTCCAGGGAATGTTGACAAAGATTCTACAGGGCCTTTGCTGCAAATTCACGTTGTCAAACCCAGCAATTCCTGCTTTGCACAAGCGGCAACCATGGCATGAAGCACACGCCTGTTTGAATTCATGCTATTACTCACTGACGATGACCGCGTACATCTCACCTACCCGGTGAATAGCGTGGGTGGCCAATTGCTCACCAACGATCCATCGAACGCCTGGCTCGTTGGAGTGGACCTGTTAGGCTCTTGAACCACGTGGCGAACGCGGCAAATGGGATCGTGATACATTGGCCCTTCATATTCGATCTTGGAACTTCTGCCATGCTAAGCTCGACGGTCAAAGAGCGCTGCATAGCCAGACGATGAATAAACGCGATAAACAACTGGGGATGGAATCCTGCATTACCCGCAGGGATTTCATCAGCGGTGTCGGCATTGCTCTCAGCGGCAGCCTGGCCTCGTGTACCTGGGCCGAGATCCAAGCACCGCAGCAGACCAGCGCCCTCTACCCACCAACCCGTACCGGTCTGCGCGGAAGCCACGTCGGTTCTTTTGAAGTCGCACACCAACTGAGCAATGGCAAACGCTGGCTGCCCGCAGAAATCACCGATACAGGGGAAAGTTATGACCTGGTTGTCGTCGGTGGCGGCTTAAGCGGGCTTGCCGCAGCCTGGTTCTACCGGGAGCAGAAAGCCAACGCACGGATTCTCATCCTCGATAACCATGACGATTTCGGCGGCCATGCCAAGCGTAATGAATTCTGGCACGGCGACCGAATGTTGCTGTCTCACGGCGGTACCATCAACATCCAGGATTTCAATGAATATGGCGTTCCCGCACAGCGCCTGATCCGCTCACTCGGTATTGCCCCGGAGCGTTACGGAGATTTTGCCGACAAGGATCTATACACTTCCCTGGGACTCAGCAGGGGTGTTTTCTTCGGCAAGGAAACCTTCGGCACTGACCGTCTGGTCACTGGAGAAGGTGAGCCCTCCTGGCAGGAGTTCCTCGCCAGAACGCCGTTATCGACACAGGCGCGCAATGATATTGCCAATTTACACTTAACCCGGATAGATTATCTGGCCGGTCTGAGCGACCACGACAAGCAAGACCGACTGCGTGGCATGAGCTACCAGGATTACCTTTTAAACCTGGTGGGAGTAAAGCGCGAATCACTGGCCATACTGCAACGGGATGGCTACTGGGCAATCGGTATGGATGCTTTATCTGCCTGGAGTGCGGCCGGAGATGGTGCGCCCGGCACTCTTGGCCTGGGGTTATACCATGAAGCCAAACATGAGCGTATGTATTTCCGGTTCCCGGACGGTAATGCCTCTATTGCGCGACTGCTGGTTCGCGCGATGATTCCGGCTGTTGCGCCAGGGTCTACCATGCAGGACATAGTAACCGCGCGGTTTGACTACGCCCAGCTGGACCGTGCCGGGGCACCGGTTCGCGTCCGCCTGAATAGTACCGTCGTCGACGTACATCACCTGGGCGACCCAACCTCAGCGCGAGAAGTGGAAACCACCTATGTCCAGGATGGTCGCGCCCGCCGAGTACGCGCAGGACAAATAATTCTCGCCTGTTATAACTCGGTAATCCCTTACTTGTGCGAGGAATTGCCTGCAGAGCAAAAACGGGCGCTGGCGCAATCCCTGAAGGCGCCCCTGGTTTACACCAGTGTGCTGATCAACAACTGGACGTCCTTCGCTAAGCTCGGCGTTCACCGTGTGCACTGCCCCGGCGGGTATTTCAATGACTTCAGACTCAGCGACCCGATCAATATCGGCGACTACCGGCACGCCCAATCCCCGCAAGACCCGATTATAGTGAACCTGTACCGGACTCCACTGGCCCCGGGCCTGACAGCCCAGGCGCAATGGCGGGCGGGTCGTCGGGATCTGCTAACCACCACCTTCGAAAGTTTTGAGCGAAACGTACGAGATCAGTTGGGCCGAATGTTGTCGGCCGGTGGGTTTGATCCTGCCCGGGACATTGAAGCCATCACTGTCAATCGCTGGCCACACGGTTATGCCTACGGCCAGAACCCCTCGACAGGCGAGATCGCTTATATGCTGGACGAGGTTTCTACGCAGATCGCACCGTGGATCGCAGGACGGGCGTCGTTCGGTCGAATCGCCATTGCCAACTCAGATGCTGCCGCCAACGCTATGACGGAAAGCGCGTTAGCCCAAGCTCATCGGGCGGTTATGGATCTACTGTGACCGAACGAGCTCACAGCAACTGCGCCGATCTGAAATCATAAGGTCGTAACCGTCTTCGAACGCGGCAAAGACAAAAAGGTGGCCATGGCCTTGCTTCTACCAGCTTCTTCTAGCTACTACTGGCTACTGGCTACTGGTCGTTTTCCCGGGCATGACCTAACACACCAGCACCGGTGGTTCTCGACTTTGTATCTAATCAAACATAGATACGGCGGCTCCGTTATCGCAAATTTGCCCACCTTGGTCGAATCATCATGGACTGGCTGATACTAAAACCCTAGACTCGATGCCGTCGGTTTCCCGATCTAAACAGGTCAGTATTTCCCCCTTTATAAAAAGAGGGCTGAACTGAACTAGCTGTATATTCGTATGCGCAGGCAAAGGTCTTTTCAACTGGGTATCTAATAAAAAATAACTGCGGAAACAAAAACCCATGAGCCATACCAGCATTCAAAATACTAACCGCAATCAAATACCCCTTGATCAGAAAATCGCCTTTGGAATTGGTATGCTGGCCAATCAAATGTTTCCCGCCGCGCTGGGCATCTTTATGGTCATTCTGGTGCAGGCTCTAGGCATGAGCCCTATCCTTTGGGCGCTGATTTTCTTTATACCCAAATTGATTGACGCCATCACCGACCCGCTAATGGGCTATATCTCAGACCACACCGTCTCCCGGTGGGGCAAACGCAGACCCTATGTATTTATAGGTGCCATTATATCGGGGTTGTCATTCATGATGATGTGGCAACTGTCTGCAGACAATTCTCAGATGTATAACTTCTACTACTTCCTTTCCTGGTGCTGTGTGTTCTGGATTGGAATGACTATATTCAGCGTGCCCTACGTCGCCATGGGCTATGAAATGAGCAATGACTTCCACGAAAGAACCCGTTTGATGGCAGTGGCTCAGTGGATTGGTCAGTGGGCCTGGGTGATTGCACCCTGGTTTTGGATAGTTCTCTATGATCCCAGTTGGTTTGAATCTGCAACCCAGGGGGCTAGAACGCTATCCCTTTGGGTCGGCGGTGTCTGTATGGCCCTGGCGCTAGTACCGGCTATCTTTTGTACCTTTACCAATAATCCTGGAAATGACCATCGGCAAGTAGCTGAAAAGGGGAATCTTAAGGATACTTTAAACGATTTTGGCCGTGGTATTGTGATCACACTGCGCAACAAACCCTTTCAAAAAATCTGTATAGCGACCTTCCTGATTTTTAATGCCTTTCAGACTGTAGCGGCTTTTTCTTGGTTTATTATTGTTTACTACATGAATAATGGAGACCCCGGGCAAGCCGGTATGTGGCCGACCTTGTTTGGCTCTGTAGGAGCTTTGTGTACCTGCTTTCTGGTTATTCCTGTGATTAACCACGCCGCGCAGAAATACGGCAAAAAAATTACTTTTTTATACTCTCAATCAATCTCTCTAGTTGGCTATATCTTGTTCTGGTGGAGCTTCTCGCCGGAAAACCCTTACTTGATGCTGATACCACTGCCGCTGTTCGCCTTTGGTATTGGTGGCCTGTTTACCATTATGATGTCAATGACCGCAGATATCTGCGATCTCGATGAGCTGGAAACCAAACAACGCAGGGAGGGTACCTTTGGCGCCATCTACTGGTGGATGGTCAAATTAGGGGCGGCTTTTGCCGGAGGCGCAAGCGGGCTTATCTTGAGCACTATCGGATTTGATCAAACAGTGGCTGTACAAACTGAGGACACCCTTGAGCTTTTACGGTTAAGCTACATTGCCATACCCGCGATCGGGACTCTGATTGCTATCCTGGTCATGCGTAATTATGACTTGGATGAGCGGCGCGCCAATAACATACGAGCGCAACTAGAGGCGCGTCGAGCCGCGTAACCGGCCCGTTGAGATTAAAACCATGCCTGGTTAAATCCGAGCTCAGCCTATACGCTCCCAGGTTAAGATTCCGCCACCCTACCCTCCCCATTTCTCCACTGCTGCCAGACAATCCCTTTGGTTAACTACGACTCCGGTAAGAGCCGCTGTCCCGCCAAGTTCACTCTGCCGGCCTAAAGCACTATCACACGCCAGGCTTAGTAACAGCCCTGCCGGATAGTTAAGATAAGGAAACTTCGCTATTGCGAGAACACAGCCCTGCTCAGGCATGTCCGTAATTACAGAGTAAAGGGTTATACTCTGATACGGCTATTTCAAGATAGTTTGGTCATTCCATTCCCGAGTTGGCGGGAACGATTTAACTGTCTTTATTTTTCAAATGAAGGCCTTATTATTCGTGCGAAACTCTAGGATAAATTATGAGTACTGAGAGCAAAGTAATAGACGGCAAAGCTAGACCGCTCGGTAATTACCCACATTTCAAAAAAGCAGGTGATTTTATTTATGTTTCCGGCACCAGTTCGCGCCGAAAAGATAATAGTCACGAGGGCGCCGAGACTGATGATACCGGCAAAGTGACTCTGGACATCAAAGCGCAAACTCATGCAGTTATTAGAAATATCGAAGCCACATTGAAGGAAGCGGATGCCAGCCTGGACGATCTGGTTGAAATCAGTACTTTTCTCACTGATATGGCTTATTTTAAGGGGTATAACACTGTTTATGGTGAATATTTTGACCCTACAGGCCCGGCACGAACCACTGTAGCCGTAGCCGAGCTGCCACATCCAAATATTATTATTGAAATTAAGGCGATTGCCTACAAAAAGGAGTAATCATGCCTGCACACCCTAGATTCAGACCCTTTAATTTTGAAAAATGGGTGGAGGATCACAAAGACCTCCTCAAGCCGCCTGTCGGGAATAAAATACTCCATGATGAAACAACAGGAATGATTGTTATGGTGGTTGGCGGGCCGAATACCCGTGTCGATTTCCACGATGATCCGGTCCAAGAATGGTTCTATCAAATCAAGGGCGACATGATGCTCAAGATCGCTGAGAAGGGTGAGATTTATGATGTGCCTATCCGCGAAGGCGAAGTATTTTTACTACCACCCCACGCCTTACACGCGCCGCAAAGGCCACAAGCGGGGTCCATTGGTCTGGTTATCGAAGCGCCCCGTCAGCCCGACATGATGGAAGGGTTTGAATGGTTCTGCTTTCAGTGTGGTGAAAGAGTTCATCGGGTGGAGGTATCACTTGCTGATCCAAGTATGATTGTCACAGCCCTGCCAAAAGTTTATCAGGATTACCACGATAATATGGAAGCACGAAAATGTGCTCATTGCGGTGAAATACATCCCGGCAAAGGCAAACCGCCGGAAGGTTGGGTGCAGCTTAAAGCATGAAGACGATTGATATTCATTCACACTTTTATCCTGATGGCATTGATGATCTGGATAGCCGCTTCGGCAACGGCGCCTGGCCCGGTTTTCGCAAAGTATCTGAACAAAAAGGCATGATCACGCTAGGCAAGAAAGATTACCGCCCTATTTATGACGCTTGCTGGAATGCACCTCGGCGGATTGAAGAGATGGATAAATACTCGGTTGATATTCAGATCATGAGCGCAACGCCGATACTCTTTGCCTATGAAAAACCAGCCGACCAGGCACTAGCATGTGCGCAGCTAATTAACGATGCAGAACTTGAGTTATGCTCGCATGAGCCTGCACGACTTAAAGCCATGTGTCAGGTGCCACTACAGGACATTGATTTAGCCTGCGCTGAGGCCAGCCGAGCGATGGCGTGCGGTCATGTGGCAGTGCAGATCGGCAACCACGTTAAAGATAAAAATCTGGACGATGAAGGAATCATTACATTTTTACAACATTGTGCCCGCATTGACGCGCCAGTGCTGATCCACCCATGGGATATGATGGCGCCGGAAAGAATGCCGAAATATATGCTTCAGTGGCTGGTAGCCATGCCGGCTGAAACCCAGCTTTCTATTTTATCGCTGATCCTGTCAGGGGCGTTTGAGCAGCTTCCAAAAAACCTGAAGCTTTGCTTTGCTCATGGCGGAGGTAGCTTTGCCTACCTTATGGGCCGGGTTGACAATGCCTGGCGGGAGCGTGATATCGTTGCTAAAGACTGTCCTAATCTGCCCTCCTCCTACGTTGATCGCTTTAGCGTAGACAGCGCGGTCTTTAGTGAAGACGCACTTGATCTACTGCTAAGTTGCAGCGGGGTTGAGCGGGTAATGTTCGGCACGGACTACCCGTTTCCGCTTGGCGAAATTGACATGGGTTCACTTGTGCGAAATCACAGCGGCCTGAGTGAACAAGATAGATCTGCTATTTTAGGTGACAATGCGGCGAAATTTTTTAATATAGCCTGAAAATCATTGGGAAAAAGTGATGAGCTTTGAGTTTATAATACCGGATATTGTCGATCCGAGCGGTGTCGACAGTTCACCCTATGCGCGTGCAATGGATGTTCTCAACGAAAAAATCCGGGAGGATCAAGCCGTCAAAAATGAAGGTGAGCCGATCACCGATTTTCACGGCACCAGCAATCCTTATATTGACTATGAAAGCATTGACCTGCTGCTCAGTCTTCAGCATCCACGCTCGGAAGGATATGATGAGATGTGCTTCATAATCATGGGGCAGGCAAAAGAGCTGCTGTTTAAATCGTTGTATTATGAGCTCTATAACCTGCAGATTCGCCTTAACGCCGATGATATTGCCAACGCCTTTGTCATTCTGGACCGCTCGAAGAAAATAATGAAATTGATCATCAATGTATGGGAGGTGCTGTCGACCATAAAAACCGACGGTTTTAATAAATTTCGCGATTATTTAGGTGCCGCCTCAGGTCAACTGTCATTCATGTACCGCCATATTGAATTTATTCTGGGTAATAAAAACAAAAAAATGTGCGATGCCCACAGTAACGTTGCTCATGTTTATCCTGCGCTTCTCAAGAATTTTTCGTCGCCCAGCCTTTACGATGATGTGATTAAACTTCTGCATAGAAATGGCTACCAAGTGG
Organism: Gammaproteobacteria bacterium; assembly: GCA_012960535.1. Taxonomy (GTDB): domain Bacteria; phylum Pseudomonadota; class Gammaproteobacteria; order Pseudomonadales; family Azotimanducaceae; genus UBA9926. The sequence continues at coordinate 14,055 of DUBB01000008.1, read as the reverse complement.
CCCCGGAATGCCTGGTACGGGACTGGACAGAACCATACAAAACCCATCCATCAATTGAAAAAGCCTGGCTTGCTGTCTACGCAGACCCGACACCTGAAAATCAACTTTATATGCTGGGTGAAAACCTGACAGAAGTTGCCGATCTATTCTCTCAGTACCGCCACCGCCATTTTATCAGTGTCGAGCGGATACTCGGATTTAAACCAGGAACAGGCGGCTCTGCAGGCGTTGGCTGGCTGCGAGAGATAGTTGATCACCGGTTTTTCCCGGAGTTATGGCGCATAAGAACGGAGCTATAGAAGGCATATAATATGAGAAATATAGTTGCTTATATATTCGCTACTCTGCTTCTAACAGGATGTGGTGATGTCGATGTCACGTCCCCTCGCCCCAATATTCTGTTGATCGTCGCCGATGACCTAGGCTATACGGATATGGGCGCCTACGGCAGTGAAATTCGCACGCCAAATTTGGACAATCTTGCTGCTGAGGGCTTGTTGCTGACTGATTTTTATGCGGCGCCAACCTGTTCCCCAACCCGGGCAATGCTGCTTTCCGGCACCGATCATCATCTGGCTGGCCTGGGTACGATGCACGGAGAGTGGGACACCAATCAAGTGGGTCAACGAGGCTATGAAGCGCACCTTAATCAGGACGTGGTTTCGGTATCCAGCATTCTCAGGGACAGTGGCTATCATACCTATATGGCTGGAAAATGGCATTTGGGCGGCGCACCAGATCTTCAACCACCCAGCCGCGGATTTGAACAATCCTTTTACCTGGTTCAGGGTGGTGCCAGTCATTTCAGTGACCAGCAAGGCCTGACCGAAACCATGGTTGTCGATTATCTTGAGAATGGGGAAGTTACAGCGCTCCCCTCAGATTTTTATTCTACAAACTATTATACCGACAAAATGATTGGCTATATCGATCAGAACCGTGCGGACGGTAATCCGTTTTTTGGCTATCTTGCCTACACATCCCCACACTGGCCATTGCAGGTCCCTACAGAAGATATGGATCTTTATAAGGGGATCTATGACGGCGGTTATGAAAAGCTGCGCGAGACTCGAATTTCAAGGTTACGGGCACTTGGCATTATCGACGAAGCAACCGTTGCAGCAATCGCCCCGTCCTACATTACGTCGTGGCAGGAGCTCAGCACGGACGAAAAGAAAGTAGAAGCACGTAAAATGGAGCTTTATGCTGCCATGGTCGAAAATCTCGATCGTAATATTGGCAGGGTGATCAACCATCTTAAAGAAACAGGTGAGTATGAAAATACCTTCATCATGTTTATGTCCGACAATGGTGCCGAGGGAAACGATATAGGCACTTTAGGCGATAACGAAGAGTGGATTCCCCGTTCCTTTGATAACAGCCTTGAGAACATGGGCAAGGTGAATTCATATATTCATTATGGCGCCCAATGGGCGCAGGCCAGCGGCGGACCGTTTCGTGACTACAAAAGCTTTGTATCGGAAGGTGGTATTAAAGTACCGGCCATCATTCATTACGCTGATCTTGACTACGACGGCGACATGGACGAAGAGATGATGAGCGTAAAAGACATCGCCCCCACATTGCTTGAACTGGCAAATACTCAACACCCTGGAAGCATCTATAAAGGCCGAGAGGTGTTCCCCATCAGCGGGAAATCACTGCTGCCTCATTTGCGCAATCAACAACTGGCGGTTTACGATGCCGATGATATCAACGGCTGGGAGCTTTTTGGCCGTCAGGCAATACGGCAAGGATCCTGGAAAATGGTGACCCAGGCGCCGCCTTTTGGCAATGGCAAGTGGCAGCTTTTTAATCTGGATGATGACCCAGCGGAAACCAGCGACCTCGCTGCAGAAAATCCAGGCAGGGTCGCTGCACTAGCGGTGCTCTGGCAAGACTACAAAACCAGGAATAACATTATTCTACCTATTAACGGCGAAAATCCGTACGCGTTACCTTAAAGGGCGGCCTGCGCCCTATTCAGCCGTTCGCTTGAGCATCGAACCAACACGCTACATCTGTTTAATCGTATGAAAACACCATCGCACAAAACCGCTACACTCAGCGCAGTCTCGAAAGATCCTGTTCATGCCTATCCAAGTCGACCAACGGCAATAGCAATAGCATAAGGCCAATCATCAGGCTGGAGAAAAGCATCATACCCCTGTAGTCAGTGAAGCCGCTCAGCAGTACCAGAAGCCCAGATCCCATGGAATAGGTTAGATTAGCCAGCGCCATATAGACTGCAAACTGTGAGGCAGCCACGCGATTCAGGCATAGCCTCATAAAAAGAGCAATCAGTGCAATAGTCACAATCTGAGTTGCAATCGCGTTAACCAGCATGAACCACTTAAATACGCTGGATACGCCCCACATACTTTCGAAGAGTCCCATAGCCAGAAAGATTGCAAGACGAAACATCACAATCCACTTCAAAATACGCAACGAACCCAGGCGATCAATGATAGGGCCTAATACGACCCCCGTTAGCGCCGCAATCACACCAGTCACCGCTACCCAGTTAGAAAAATCGAGCTGCAACCACCCTAATTCCTGGACAGTCAGCACTGGGCTCACTGCTACCAGAAGTCCAGAGGTCATTCGATTCAGTGCCTCAATCAGAATCAATAGAATACTCATGGGAAGTAATAAAGCCTGAAATACGCTGGACAGGATGGAGGCCCAGCTCTCACTGGAAAGCGCTGTGCCGGTTTTAGCGGTAACCCCTTCGGTCCAGGGTAGAATTCGTTCACCGGGCCGTTCCCGCAGGAACAACGGAATCAGTAAAATAAGGAACACACACAATGCCATCAAAGCTGCCGCCAGCTGCAACCCAAAACTCATCAAAGCCCAGCTGCTGATCGAACCCGCCACACTGATGCCGGATATCTGTCCGCCATACATAAAAGCATTACCCTGGGCGCGTTCATCCTCTCTGAGCAGATCGATGGCCATACCGTCAACCGCTACATCCTGCAAGGCGCCGAAAACATTACTCAAAAAGCCCAGCGCAGCGAGCAGCCAGTACTGTGACCCGGGGTCTGGTGCCAGCAGGCAAAGGACAATAAAGCTCAACAGCAAACCCGATTGCGCCAGCAGGATCCAGGGTCGTCGCCTACCCATTGGCGGGAACACGAACTTGTCCATAACAGGACCAGCAATTAATTTAAAGCTCCAGGGAATGAAGACAAAAGCAATAAATCCGCCAACTTCCGCTGGCGACATGCCCAGTGAAGCCATGTAGGCTGGCAGCGCAACCTGAAAAATACCGATAGGAAGCCCTTGCCCTGCATAAAGTAACGCAAGGGCAATGAGTCTTACCCACTTGGAATCGTCAAGAGATGGAAAAGGAGCCGATAATACTTTCACGTCACATAGCCCGTTCAATACTGCCCACAAAGCTTCCATGTACCTTAACAGAAGTCAAATGACGCTACTTTCAGGCCAGGTCTATACCGCTGCGCCAAGACGAACTAGCAGACAACACTCGATTTGGGTACACCATAGTAACGCTATGGCTCGACCTCAAGGATATCTGTGACTCATTCCCTCAACCGTGTTACTTTTCTTTCTCATAGGCGGGATAATTGAAGACGACAGTTTGACGAAATCACCGACCAGAGAAAGCACTATCGCTTGGGATGCGATTATTCACTCTAGTGCTGGCGTTCTTAGCCTGATATTCGGTGCACTGATGTTTTTTGACGGGTTTTCCTGGTCAGTACATGCATTCTCCGCAATGATGCTACTGTCGTTTGTTAGCGCTCTTATTATCAGTTTTCTAACGAGCAGTTGGGTGCAGGGCCATTTTCTGGCAATGTTACCCGTGGTTGGCATTGCATTAGGTTACAGCGGTTATGAGTGGGGCTTTGCGTTAGCCTATGTTTTGATCTGGGCAGCTTTCCTGCACTTCTTATGGCGTGGATATGAGTCAAGCGTAAGTTCGCGTAAATAGTCTGGCCAGATCCTTGAAGCCGCGTGAAGCAACGTTTAGAGCCTGTTATAGATCACCTGTCTGGTTTGGCGATGTCGTTATCTGCGTTCTGGTTTGCCAGTAAGCTGGCTTGATTGACGGCAAGGTCTGTAGACAGGACTGGGTGAAACAGAAGAGGAACTCGATTGGCTGCATCGTACTTCGAAATCACAGAGCAGGAGCGGGCTTCAGGTGCGCTGACAAACCAAAGCCTGGGCAATATTCGAGACAGCTTTGAAACAAAAGGTTTCGCTGTAGTCGGTGGACTCGTCTCGCTGCAGTCATGTGAGTATCTGTCGCAGGCTATAGTCGAGGACGTCGCATTGATACGCGCTCGAGAACAGCCAACCCCCCATGAAAAACACACCGGCATAGGTCACCTGCAATTGGGTCTGCGTCGCTACGCGCCCTATGTGAAACCTGACCTGGTTGCAAATGGGCTGATCGAAAACATCGTCAGCAGCTTATTGGGCGCGGGTGCATGGCTAGGTTTCTATAACGGCAATGTGAACTGCCCCGGTAGCGGTTATCAACCTCTGCATTTTGACCGACCCTACTCCTGGAAAACTCAGGAACAGGCAATTGCGGCAGGAAAGTCCTGGCCACCCCCCACCACCACGCTTTCATGTTCACTGGCTTTATCTGATATCACCGAAACGACAGGGGCAACAGAAATTTATCCGGGTAGCCAACTTGAAACGGTGGTGGCCAGCTGGAAAGCTGGCGAGCGACCCGAGAATCACCCAGATCTGATCGAGCAATGGGGACCGGCGAGTAGAATGACCATTCCGGCTGGTGGCATCTGCTTTCGGGATCCGAGGATGTGGCACCGTGGTGTTCCAAACCTGTCGGAACTGGCCCGCCCTATGATAGCGCTGACATACCACTCAGGCTTAGCCAAACACTGGCGGGGGCTGGTTGTTGCAAATATGACCGACGACGAATTACGTCGCTGCAAGGAAGATCCTTCATTGCGTGTTCTAGACAATGGTGAGCTTGGCGACGGCCGGTTGATATTCGATGATAGCGGCAGAAGCGCCTTTGAATCCGTTAACCGACATGGCGTAGACCGTAATGTGAGATTCGTCACAGATCCGTATCGTGTCAACCATTTCCTGGATGCCCATGCATTGGGTGGCGCCCGAGTTGTCACAAGCGACCACATCACGCCATATCTGCCTGGTGACACCTAGTGACAAGGGTGCTGTATATTGGCGGGACCGGAGAAATTTCGCTGGCTTGCGTTGAACAGGCAATAGCTGCTGGCCACCAGGTCAGTGTATTCAATCGCGGCAACCACACGGCGCTGCTGCCAGAGGCGGTAGAGGTTATCAGCGGTGACCTGGGTGATGAATCGTCCTACCTCAACCTGGCAAAACGCAAATTTGATGTGGTCTGCCAGTTCCTGATGTTCAACCCTGATGCCATGCAGCGTGATATCGAGGTTTTTGCGAATCAATGTGAACAGTATATTTTTATTTCATCGGCTTCTGCTTATGAGAAGCCCTGCCGGGACCCGATTATTACTGAAGCAACACCACTGGCTAACCCCTACTGGTCATACGCCAGAAAAAAGGCGGCTTGTGAAGCCTTGCTGGCCAAGGCAAACGCTTCAGGCAAGCTTGCTACAACAATCGTCCGACCCAGCCACACCTACCGTACACGCCTTCCAGGTACTGTCATTGATGGTGACCACCAGACCTGGCGAATTCTCCAGGGAAAACCAGTCATCGTTCATGGTGACGGTCAGTCACTCTGGACACTCACCCATTCAGCTGATTTTGCCAGGGCTTTCGTACAACTGTGCGGCAACCCCAAAGCACTGGGTGAGACCTTTCACATCACGGACAGCCGCGCGCATACATGGGACCTTATCGTGCAGCTAACCGCCGATATCCTGGGGCGGGAAGCCAATATCCTGCATGTATCCACGGACAACCTGGTTAGATACAACGCTGACTGGTCCGGGCCTCTCCGGGGCGACAAGTCAAATTCTGTTGTCTTCGATAATGCCCATATCGATGCAACAGTGGGTGGTTGGCAGTGTGAGATTCCACTCAGAGAAGGTCTACGACTAGCAAGTGTGCACGTCAGCAAGCGCCTCTCATCAGGCTATAAGCCAGACCCGGTTATAGACGCGTTGGTTGACAAAATCCTTGCTGGGCTCTAAGCGATCCCGTACTAATCCCGACTTTACTATTACGGACCGGACACCAGCGACATCTACCGCAAACAATTTCGGTAGTCAGTATCTGTGTTTTTATTAACAGATATGATTCACTGGGAAATTCGATTTATTGAAATGTTCGCCTTAATAAAAGGTTCGCCTTAATAAAACGTTCGCCTTAATGAAACGTACGCCTTAATGAAAGGTCCGATCGTGCCTGATAAGTGCAGAATCATAAAACACAGTGGCGTTTCAGCTCTGCTTTGTGGACCCAGATCTTCTGTGATAATTAATATCCCTTCTGAAAAAGCAAACAGAATACCGTTTCAGCCAAGATGATTTTTCTTTCAGTGGGGTCTTATAAAACATTTGGGGTTGTTGAATAATAATCCCACAAGGCTATATTTGGGATATAGATCAACTCAGTTTGTTTAAGGAAGATTGTGAATCAAACCGAACCCAGCAAAACAATTACAGGCTATTGTCAGCCTTTATCACTTCGTGCTGGCGAACAAATCCGTTTCATGGCCTCCAGTGAAAAACCCGCACAGGCTCAACTGGATCTGGTTCGTATCATCTGCGGCGATCCCACCAGCAGCGGCTCGGGTTTCAACGAACAAGAAGTAAGCAGTGATCTTCCCCAACACGTAAAGCTTTCCAAGCAACTACTACAACCTGGCTCGTTCGGCGAAGTTGACTTGTCCGGGCTGACCGCAAATCGAAAACTGAACATCGGCTTCGATATGCTTCCCACTCGACCCATTGGCACTCAGACTATCTTCTCCGTAAAAGGCAATAATGATCAATTGGCCATTATCTTAGTGGACGGTCTATTGAAAATCCGGCTTGGAAACACGGAGCTGGATACCTACCTCCAGCCGCTGACAACCCGGCGCTGGTACCGTGTTGAGATGGAGATGGATCTAACTGATGGGCAAATCCAAGGTGCCATCACCTCCCAGGAAAGCCATTCTCCTGCTCGTGACCTTCTAGAACCCGTAGATGGGAGTACCTTCTCTCACGCAGGCATGTTGAATTACCTTGGGTCCCTTGATTCATGCCTTTTTGCCGCATCTGCCAATGGTGAACACTTCGACGGACGCATCGCTCGTCCTCACCTTACAATAGATGATACTGAGATTGTCTGGGATCTCGGCCAAGAAATCGATGGCTGTCGTTTAGTCGATGTGAGCGGTAATAGTCGTCATGGCCTCCTACATCAACTCCCTGCTCGAGGGGTTACCGGTCCAGGTTGGGACGGCACCTGTGAGTCGTGGACAGTAAATCCAAGCCATTACGACGCCGTTCATTTTCACGCAGACGATCTCTATGACGTAGCGTGGCACACAACAGCGGTCCTGGATCTACCTAAAGAACTTCCAAGTGGGATCTATGCTTTTCGGTTGCGCTCTGAACAGGGCGAGGATCGCGTGCCATTTTTTGTTCGGCCTGCTGAGGGTTTTGGCACGGCTAAAATAGCGCTGCTCATGTCAACTTGCACGTACATGGCATATGCCAATCATCGGATGCTTTTTGAGGGGGCAGATTTTGTTGGTGCACGCTCTCGATTAAGCCCTGAACACGAATATATTCGCCAGCATCCCGAATTGGGTGCTTCTCTTTATGAAAAACATGCCGATGGCAGTGGCGTGATGTACAGTTCTCGAAATCGACCCATACTGCAGTTGCGACCCGGGGCTGACAGGTGGAATTTCACGCCGGATACTGACATCAACGCGTACCTGGATCACCTTCATATCGGTCATGATATCGTTGCTGACGAAGATGTTCATTTTGAAGGTCTGGACGCTCTGGCGCCTTATCGCGTCATCGTCACAGGCACTCATCCTGAATATTGGTCCACCTCGATGCTCAACGCATTGAAGGGTTGGCAACGCCAGGGAGGACGATTGATCTACCTGGGTGGCAACGGCTTTTACTGGCGAGTTGCCTTCAATAAAGCCTGGCCTGGCGCGATTGAACTACGCAGAGCAGAAGACGGCGTGCGAAACTGGCAGACGGAACCAGGTGAATCCTATCACTCATTTAATGGTGAATATGGGGGCCTGTGGCGGCGTCTTGGACGCGCACCCAATGAATCAGTAGGTATTGGGTTTGCTGCCCAGGGATTTAAGAAAGCAACCCACTATCAAAGAAGTGAGGCCAGCTGGAACTCACGAGCCGCATGGATTTTCGAAGGTGTGCAAGAAGATTTGATCGGCACGTCAGGCTTGGGCGGAGGAGCAGCTGGACAGGAAATTGATCGCTACGACACAGCCCTGGGATCTCCGCAACATGCAGTGGTGTTAGCTTCAGCAACTGAATTTGGCCCCGACATGATCCGAACTAAAGAAGAATTCGAAGCAGCCGTGAATGCGCCTTGTCCCGATCCTCTGGTGCGTGCTGATATTGTATTCTACGAAACCCCAGGTGGCGGCGCCGTGTTTTCGGTTGGCTCGATTTCCTGGTTCGGTGCACTAGCGGTCAATGGCTATGATAACGATATTGCTCGTATTACTGGCAACGTCATTCAAAGATTTGTTGATGAAACTCCCTTTCACCTCAAACAATAAGAATCTTTAAAACGAAGCCTATAGTTCTCTACCCGAATGGTGCAGACCCTCCCGGCCAGGGTGGCTGGCCAGGCCTCCTGAACTACCCCCCGGCATACTATTCAGCGTCAGTCGATATGCCGGCACTAACTCGAATGGCAAATTCTTCTTCAGGTGAATACACCAGGGTTTTACGACCGTATAACCCAAAGTACAACAAGCCACAGATAAACCATATGGCCACCCCGATGACCCCAGGGCGAAAGTCAGGATTCTGGAATAACAGCAGCAGCGTAACCAGAGAAATGACCAGAGCAACCACGGCCCCGGTGTTACCCAGCGGGCTTACAAAGGGTCGTGCAATGTCTGGGTACTTGTTCCTGAGGACAATATAAGAGGCCATCTGCATTACATAGGCGATCACTGCACCGAAAACTGCCATGTTAAGAATAACCCCGCCGAAGGCACCGCTGCCATTGGGATCGACAAAATACAGCAATAACAAAACCAGATAACCAACCACGGCTCCAGCGATCAATGCAGCATACGGCGTCTGGCGTGTACCGTGCGTTACCGACAGCCAATGGGGGAAATAACCCGCCCGCCCCAGGGAATATATATTGCGGCCAAAGGCGTAGATGATCGCATGGAAACTGGCAATTAACCCGGCCACCGCCAGTAAGCCCAGTACCTTGGCACTGGACAAACCCACAGTCAGTTTCAGGCCATCCAATAAGGGTTCCTCAGTCTGCGATCCAAAAAATGCTGCGCCACCACCGATGCCCATATTAAGCACTGTTATCAAAATACCTGTGACCATTAATGTGCCCAGACCCCACAACAGTCCACGTGGCATGTCACGGGATATATCAGTGGCTTCTTCTGCCGCCAGGGGCAACTGCTCGATGGCCAGGTATAACCAAATCGCAAAGGGCAAAGCTGCCCCTACACCCATCAAACCTCGTGGTAACCACACACTGTGCCCGGGGTCAGGTTCAATATTCCACAATGCTCCCCAACTGAAGTGAGTCACTGCGCTGAGATAAAACGTAAGTAAAATAAGCAGCGCTAAAACTGTTATGAAGACAATGAATTTAAATGACGCCTCCACCCCATATATATTCAGGCCGACAAAAACAACGTACAGGCCCAGCCACCACAGCGGCTGCACTGAATCGGCAGTAGAAAAAATATTCTGCAGGTAAGCAGCGGCGAAATAACACACCACGGCCGTGGTGACTACATACTCCATGTTTTCAGCCAGGCCCGTGATATAGCCACCCCATGGGCCCATCGCAGTTCGCCCAAATGAGTAGGCTCCGCCAGTGTGAGGCAAGGCGGTGGACATCTCTGCAATGGAAAAACACAAGCCAATATACATAACCGTAACAATCAACAAGGCAACTAAAAATCCACCGAAGCCAGCCTGACCGACACCGAGATTCCAACCGGAAAAGTCTCCGGAGATAACGGCACCAACACCGAGGGCCCAAAGGGACCAGCCTCCAGCATATTTTTTCAGGGTTCGCTTCTCAAAGTACGACTCATCGGCCACATGGTACTCAACCCCACCAGCAGCTTTTTTCGCGTTACCCTGTTCTATCACGGTATCCCCCTGTGCCTCGCGTTTGCAGTGGTATTCATGCTTTCAACCCCAGTCGTACCTCAACGTTCAGATAACGGGCTACTCCCAGCCATCACTCGCGCTTCTTCCATCTGTTAGCACAAACTATTAATGGGGGGTAGGAAGAACTAACCACGTTTCGGCATCGGTTACCAAATATTTCTCTGCCTTACTTCCACACGTTTTCTCAGAATCAGCTGAATATTGAAATTTAAAGCAGCGAATCTGACCGATGAGTTTTGCTGAGAACCCCGCTTTCGCGCCAGTTTTGTGTCGCTAGATTAAGACAGATCCCGCACCGCCGGCCAGGCTTGTCCGCGCAATGCCTCAAATCCAATATTTACCCTGGCACCCTACTCTGACCCCATCACTTGTTTTAAACTACTTGTCCTCGCATCTATTTAATACTGCTGGTCTTGACTAAGTGATAAGAATACCAGCACAGATCGAGCCACCCATAGATAAAATGGAGGGAGAGGTTATGGCGACGCGACCTGAAATCTGGATCGGGCATGTAGATTTACGGACAACCAATCTTAAGGGCTCCACGAAGTTTCTTGAGGACGTCGGTTTAAGACATGTATTTGCCAATGAAGAAATGGTGATTGTAGAACTAAGGGGCGGTACACATCTCATCATGTTTGAGCGAGATGAACTTGAAAACCCTGAAAGCTACTTTGATTTCATGGTGGAAGACATCGATGTTATGTACTCCAGATTGGATAAATTGAGCTACCCTGTCACAGACATCGAAAGGGGCGAGATACATGACACCTTTTATGTGAGAGAACCCGGCGGTAACAGAATTCGCGTTAATTCAAGTCATGTGGATGATCATGCAGCGGTGTAGGCTTTTATTAAAAGAGCATACTCACAGACAGATAACCTACTCGTTATAGCCGACAATAACCGCATGTAGTGATGGGGTCAGAGCCGTTCCGGCCTGAAGGCGATCGGGCATAAATCAATAAGTTACAATTTATTGGTGTTTCGATGTGTTTCTGTGTATCTCGACCTCAGAGCATAATACTATTTTGATACTATATTATTGACACCTCGGCTAAGGCCCTTGTCATTTCTGTCCTTCGGTCCTCCGCTATCCATGTGAGTATAATTCCTTTGATCACAGCGACCGTAGCCATCGGCTCATCAAACATAAAATGGTGATGTGTGGCTGGAATGTAAAACACAGGCAAGATGCTGTTTGTGATCTCGGACATATAATCACCCGCCAGCGCACCTTCATCTGTGCTGTGTTCACCCAGCACAACAGCGGAACGGCATTCAAGAGTTACAAATTTGTCGCGTTGGTCCACGCCCATGACCAGATGATCAAACAACGCTGGATCAAACTTCCAGGTCCAGCCGCCTTCGACCTGATGCAGAGATTGTGTCGCGAGATAGCGAAGAACTTCAGGATACCGATTAGGTTGTTCCGGCACATATCTGAATCGACCTACCGCTGTTTCATAGTTATCATAAACCCGGGTAGGCCTCGCTTTTTCCCCAGTCTCTTCGGCATTTTTACCCCACTCCGTGTGATCCTCGGGTGGACTGACGGTGAAGTCGGCAAAAATAATACCGCCCAGTTCCTTGCCAAAATAATGGCCGGTTTCAAGTGCAACAAATCCACCAAAACTGTGAGCAACGACAAACGGATTATCACCAAGCTGCGCATCATCGCAGACCGCCTTAACCTCTTTAGCGAACGATTCGCCGGAGTACTTCTCGCGCCACCCACTGTCGCCGTTACCTGACAAGTCAATGGCAGCAACGCGAAAGTGATCCGCCAGAAAGGGAGCAACAAATCTCCACCACTCAAGATGAGCATTGCTGCCATGTACAAGCACAATACCCGGTTTGCCAATCTCACCCCAGGTTGCATAGTGAATACGACAATCGTCAACCACCGACCAGCCGTCTTCTCTTTGTGCATCAAGGGCTCGGTTAAACCATTCAGGGGACGATTCGATGGGTGTTTGCTCGGACATCAATTGTTTACCATTTCTCAAAAGGCCCAGAATTTACCACATTTCGGGCAAAATTAGCTTCTGAGCAGTCGGCCAGGACGGACACCTGTATCTTCGTCTTTCAACCGTGTCACTACACCATCGATGAGTGTCGCAAGATAGCTGCTGGCGCCTTGCATAATTCTGGCACCACCTGTTTCGACTTTCAGAAAAGTACTCAGAACCCTGTGGATAGCCTGCCGTCCCCTTCGACTGATCTAGACACATGTTGAGTGATCGAAAACCTGGCGAATTGGCCTCCGAATCCAGACTCCGGCCGATCGCGACCCTCACCGATGTGTAGTCGATGCGCTGGAATTCAGAATAGTGTCGTTTGTTGGTCGGTCAGATCTGACGGCGGTGAGCGGTTCTGTGGATCGCCTGGCTGATCCAAGCCCAGGTGCTTCAGGATTTTCTCGATAACGTCAGGATCTTCTATCGACGCTATGATCCGGACAGGTCCGCCACACTTTTCGCATTTCTCTATCGGGCCGCGTTCGGATCTATGGCAAACACACGCTTCAGCCGCTGAGCTCATCCGAAGGCGGCCCCGTCTCGAGTAGGCCTTCGGTTTCGGATTTTCTTGTACTTCTACAGGTCTCTGGGGAACAACATA
>DUBB01000008.1:0-1101 GCA_012960535.1 Gammaproteobacteria bacterium | reverse complement strand
TTTTTTATTTGCTTGAACTATGCCAGGTTTTTATCTCGAACCACATCAACAATTTTTTGCACCATGGGCTTCATGAAATAGCGTTCGTCAGGTACTAGAGATACCACAATGGCTCTCTCTTGCAGGTATCGCTCGACTACCGGGCCTACTGCTACCACCGTGGTTGCTTGCAAACCCCGGGTGAGCGGAGACACGAAATCGTATCTGTTCGCGACCCGGAACAGCCGCTCTACCTGAGTTTTACTGGTAAAGGCGATCATATCAACCGAGCCATCGGACAGAGCAAGAATTAAGTCTCTCACCTTGCCATCATCCGCATCGTCCGCATAAACGTAGGGCGAGACGGGCTCCACCTCGACCGAACGCGTATTCAAATACGCCATCAACTTTTCGTTTGGATTGCTACCATAGAGTTGCACGCCGATCCGACAACCTTCTATGTTCAATAGTCGTAATGCTTCAATTACACCTTCTGTGGTGGCGGGTTGCGCACCATACTCCGGGCGCAAGGACAGTTGGCGTAATATTCTTGCCGGCTTTGGACCCCGCGAGAGAATTGCGGTACGACCGAGGGCCGACACAAAATTCTCGTGCAACCCGTGCTTGGCTGCAGTTTTCAGAAGCCGGCTTAATCCTTCGCCAGTGAAAAGCACCAAAAGTTTTGGTGGTGAGGCGATAAATTTCCGGAGCCACTCAATGATCGGTTTGGGGTCAGGTGCATCTTTTATCCTAACAAGTGGACATCGCCACACACTAGCACCCCGCCTCTCCAACAGTCGCGAAAGCACGTCCAGTTGTCGTGATTCCGGAACAACAATAGTTTTAGTATGCAGCATCAACTTCTGCAACTGAGTCTAACGATCCCAGCGCGCACTTGGATGGCCTTGTGAATGAGGCTGTTTGGCTTTGTTCTGATTCAAACCACTGTAGTGAGCTGTGTAACTTGACAACCTCACCAACGATAATCAAGGCAGGTGATGGCGGTTGTGATTTCGCGATGAGTGCTGGAAGCGTATTTAGATCGCCGACAATCACCTGTTGATTTGGTGTCGTGCCTTGTACTACCAGAGCCGCAGGCGTTGTGTCCTTGGCGCCATGCAA
>DUBB01000007.1:103634-363466 GCA_012960535.1 Gammaproteobacteria bacterium | reverse complement strand
GCTGCTGATGACTCGTCGGCCCGACGAAGTCCGGATGTTGATGATCGATCCGAAGATGGTCGAGTTGAGTCCTTACCGTCGAATTCCTCACCTGATGCATCCTGTGATCACGGACATGAAGAAGGCCGAGGCGGTGTTGGCGTGGGCGGTCGACAAGATGGAGGATCGATACGAGCTGTTGGCCCGTTGCGGGGTCAGGCATCTGGACAGTTACAACGCCCTGGGTCGGAGCACGATACTGGATCGATTGGATTTGGACGAGGATGATCTTGAGGCCGCCAGGAAGCTGGTCATGGCGCACCTGCGTTACGTTGCTTATATTGCAAAAGGTTACGTCGGTTATGGGATTCCCCTTGAGGATCTGATCCAGCAAGGTAATGTCGGCCTCATGAGATCAGTAAAGAAGTTTGAGTTGGATCGAGATGTACGCCTGATCACTTTTGCGGTGCACTGGATCAAGGCTGAAATACATGATTATGTGCTGAAAAACTGGAAGCTCGTGAAAGTAGCGACAACCAAGGCCCAGCGGAAGTTATTTTTCAACCTTCGCAAGAATAAGGAAAAACTGGGCTGGATGAATCTCGATGAAACTGAAAAACTCGCCTCCCAATTGAATGTATCTGCTGACGATGTTGTCGAAATGGATGCAAGATTAGGTCTTTCAGATAGAAGTTTCCATGCTGAATCTGATGAAGATTATGGCGCGCCAGAGACTTTTTTGAGTCTGGAACAAGACCAGGACCCGGCATCTCTGGTTGAACAGGGCGAACTTAATCGTCAGTACAAGGTTTCATTGAATGCCGCATTGGCTGCCCTGGACCATCGATCCAGGGATATCGTTGAGAGTCGCTGGATGCAGGACGAAAAAGCGGGTCTGAAAGCGCTATCGGAGCGGTATGCTATTTCTATGGAACGAGTCCGTCAGATTGAAGCCGCTGCCTTCAGGAAAATGCAGCCCTTTTTGAAATAGGCGCTTGATAGGTCTTCCCCTTGAGACCTGGTCGAGATAATGTAGGCTCAGACATTCAAAAGGGGAAATGCCATGTCCGAGAATACCATTACAACCGATCTTGGTTACGTCGATGGTAAGCAGGTTGTTGCAGATTTGAACCGCCTGTTGAGACTAAGAACCACGCCTATTGCGATGAAAATGTTTGCCAGCAAGGCTGAAATGGAGGCTATTCCTAGAATTAGAAGGCCCAGCAGCGTGCATACGACTGATCAGATTGTGGGTCAGGCCAGCCGTAATGGCTGGACTGTGGGCATCACCATGGCTGATCTGGTCGGAGCCCAGTGTGGCACCGTTATTGGCTTATCACCCAGGGATGAAGCCTGGTTATCAGGGGATCGGATGGCAGGCGTCTGGTATGCCACTCAAGAAGAAGCTGCAGCCCACCAAGATGCCATGGATGTCCTTGAGTTTGGTCAATATGAAGCCATGGCAGTGTCGCCGTTAGCATCGGGTCGGTTGGATCCTCCTGATATATGTCTTATTTACGCAACGCCCGCGCAGATGATCTTATTTATAAATGGGCTGCAATGGACCGGTTATAAAAAACTGGATTGGGGATGTGTAGGCGAATCTGCCTGTGCTGATTCCTGGGGCCGCGCGCTGAAAACAGGAGAGCCCAGCTTATCCATTCCCTGCTTTGCCGAACGTCGCTACGGCGGTGTTATGGAGGATGAATTATTGATGGCAATTCCGCCGAGCTTCTTGCCCAGAATCATTGCGGGCCTGGAAGCATTGTCTGGTAATGGTCTGCGCTATCCAATTGCACAGTACGGTGTGAATAACGATGTCAGAGCGGGCATGGGAATCAGCTATGGCTAGCACAGTACGATGTGAATAACGATGTCAGAGCGGGCATAGGAATCAACTATGGCTAGAGTACGGTGTGAATAACGATGTCAGAGCGGGCATAGGAATCAGCTATGGCTAGAGTACGGTGTGAATAACGATGTCAGAGCGGGCATGGGAATCAGCTATGGCTAGCACAGTACGATGTGAATAACGATGTCAGAGCGGGCATGGGAATCAACTATGGCTAGCACAGTACGGTGTGAATAACGATGTCAGAGCGGGCATGGGAATCAACTATGGCTAGCAGATTGCTGCTGCTGGGGCCGCTATCCTGACAGGAAATAACCCTCTTCTAGGCCTATACCATAGGTCCGTTAAGCGTTGCCAGTTCAGGTCGAAAGTTCAAGATAAGGAGCCGACATGGCTGGGGATTTGAGCTGCTGGAATTGCGGCGAAACGCATCAAGACCCGGCTTTACCGCTGAGTCGTCATCTTGCCTGTAGAAATTGCTTTGAGTTTTTTCATTGCTGCCAGATGTGTCGCTTTTTCAATGTCAGTACACCTGGACAATGTGATCATGATTTAGCCGATCCGCCAGTTGAGAAGGCTAATGCAAATTTCTGCGACTATTTTAATCCCGGCGAGCGGCAGGGCGGTAAATCCAAGAGCAACAACCAGCGTGCCAGCGATTCACTCGATGCGCTGTTTACCGATGAGCAGCAATCGTCGTCACGAAGCGATGTTAGCAGTGACTTTGATTCGAGGTTATCTGACCTGTTTGATGATCATTAATAAGCACCCACTGATATAATTGGGTTATAGGTCAGGCCTTGTCTATAACTGTGCAATGATTAACTCGGGTATTGGCTAAGGTGATTTCGATCTCGCGCTGGCATGCAACCTTATGTGTTGGACAAAGTTTATTGAACAAAAGCTTTAGAACAGCAATAAAGCTGAACAGGGATTGACCCGCTGCTAAATTAGCGCAGTCTATAGCGAAGCGCCTTTTTAGATGACCCCCTTGGCCTTCAGGTCTGCATATTCCGATTCACTGTATCCTAATGCGGTTAGAATTTGATGGTTATCAGCGCCCAGCAGGGGTGGGGCGGAAACGACTTTTGGTCCGTCAGGTGTTGCCATGAAACCCGCTTTCACAGCTTTGATTTCCTTGCCGGGTTCGTTGGGTGAAGCAACGCTGGCAAATATTTCTCGATGCGCCAACTGAGGATCGGCAATAACCTGTGGGACATCTCTGATTTCAGCGACAGGGATACCACGCTTGGCGAGATCAAGCAGCCACTCCCGGGTATTTCTTTGTTGAAGTTGCTCCGTCACATGATCATTGATCAATGCTGCATTTTTTGCCCTGCTGCTAGGGTCGACAAATTCAGGTCTTTTTAGATCCTCGATTCGACCGAAAGCGTCAAACAGCTTTTCCACCTGATTTTGTCTTAAAGCAGTGATCTGTATAAAGCCATCCTTAGTGGCAAAGACGTTGGCCGTGGGTTGCCCGGTGGGCGAGGCATTGCCCATCAAACCCAGTTTCTTTCCCCGATTGAAGTAATTGCTGAACTGAGCGGCCTGAACGACGATGGCCGTATCGAGCATGGCCACATCTATGTATTGCCCTTCACCGGTCTGCGCTTTTCTATGCAGTGATGCTGCAATGGCAAAAGCAGCATTCAAACTGGTGGCCATATCGACGGGCATAAATCCTGTCCGGGTGGGTCCGGTTGTCGGGTGGCCATTCTGGCTCATCATGCCGGATGCGGCTTGAATCGCGCCATCGTAAGCTGCCTCTCCTGCCTTGGGTCCATGCTGGCCATAGCCAGTGACAGAACAATAAATAAGGTCGGGTTTTATCTTGTTCAGGGCATTGTAGTCCAGGCCTAATTTGGTCATCGTGCCCGCTTTAAAGTTTTCGATTACAACATCGGTGTTGGCAATCAGTTTTCGGATAATAGCGGTAGCCTGATCTGATTTCAGGTTCAGGGTCAGGCTTCGTTTATTAAAGTTCATCGCCACGAAGGCAGGTGATAGCGCTTTATCATCGATAGTGTTCATCAGGTTTCGTGTTTGGTCACCATGTAGGGGTTGCTCTATCTTAATAACCTCAGCACCGAGCAGGGCCAATTGCATTGCGGCAAACGGGCCGGCAAACACCTGCGTGAAATCAAGTATGCTTATTCCTTCAAAGGCCTGAGTCATAACGAGTCCTTCCAGTATTTGTCTTTGAGAAGACGTTTATATAATTTCCCCCGCAGGGTGGCGAGCCAATTCTTCCATAAATCCGAGGCTTTTGGGACATTTAATGTGAGATATTGGATTTCCTGCCTCGTTTACCTGCAACTTCTGGAAGCGCCCTGGTGTTTGTCAACGCAGCGGCCAGCACAACCGGCCTGACTTCCTCAACCAGGTCGCTACGGGGCCAGCCAAGCGCGTGTTACCAATGAGCTTGGCATGGCTGGCGAACAAGTGCTTTGTTTCATCAAGGTAGATATGAGCGCCGCTTGACATGATCATAAAAAATCTTGATCGGTCAAATATCACTATCCACCCTGGGTCAGATATTCCCCACGGTCAGAGTTGACACTTCCTGGTTTTTCTGTGATCGGCCAGTTCTTTCAGAATCAAGCAGGATGTGGTCTGTTTCTGGTAAAGCGTGCTGCACTGATCGCGGCCAGGGTATAAAGTATCGACTAGGCTAATAACGGCATGAGAGTTTAGATGGAATTTCGCTATTTGAGTATTGACAGGCAGGGGCCCATCGCTATCTGTACCCTTAACAATCCACCGAGTCACACCTTGACAGCCGCAGGCGTCAGCGAGTTACTGGCTTTTGTTGGTGAAGTAGAAGCTGACAGCAGTCTTCGTGTGGTTGTTTTTACGGGTGCTGACCCGGATATTTTCATTCGTCACTATGAGGTTGGCGAGCTAGCACAATCTTCCCGGGCACAGCAGGCTCAGGATGAACCGGTTGCTAATGGCCGCTTACATCCCCTGAATGAGCTGACAATCAGACTTGCCAGCCTGCCCTGTATCTTTATCGCAGCCTTAAATGGCAGCGCAGCCGGAGGCGGGTTTGAACTGGCGCTCGGTTGTGATTTTCGACTAGCGGCAAAGGGAGACTATCGATTCGGCCTACCGGAAACTGGCCTTGGTATTATCCCGGGTGCGGGTGGCACGCAAAGATTTACCAGACTACTGGGTACGGCAAAGGCACTGGAGTTGATTCTTCTTGGCCAGACACTATCTCCCGAAGCTGCATACTCACTTGGCTTGCTGCACCGAGTCTTCAATAAAGCAAGCTTTAAGGAGGAAGTGCTGGAATTTGCCGGCGTGCTCGCAGCGCGGGCGCCAATAGCGCTGGCCCAGGCAAAACGTGCAGTACTGCAGGGCGCAGCCCTGCCTCTAGAGCAGGGCCTGTTGCTGGAGCAAGAGGCTTTTGCAAGCTGTATGAGGTCTGAAGATGCTGCTAATGCTATGACCGCCTGGTTGGAGGGAGAGTCCTATTCCTGGAAGGGGCGATAGGTCGCCTCTAATTGTTGCCAACCGGGTAAGCCGGATTCTTCCAGCCTGTCTCTGAAGTTGGTAGATGCGAAGGTGCTATGTAACCAATGGGCAGTTAACCGGTTTAACCAACGAGCTATCAGTGACCGCTGAAGCCGCTATTGGTTAAGGTTGTGGGGCCTGGATGCGCGCCATAGTGTCAGCCACTGTAACCAGCCGAAACCAATAATGACGATGTAAATACAGAAAAGCAGTGCCGTGAAGTACAAAGCCCTGTCCAGATATAAGAAAATAGACACCAGGTCAATGACTAACCAGTAAATCCAGTTCTCAAGAATCTTTTGGGTAACCATATAAGTTGTCAAGACGCTTGCCACGGTGGTGAAGGCATCAATGTAAGGTAGCCTTGCATCAGTCTGAACCAGGAGCCGACCAGCGATATAAGTACCAGCAAGAATCAGGACCAGGCTGATCAGATGCTGCCTGAGCGGCCATGTCCTGATCGGCCTGGTTTGGTCATTCTCCTTTTTCTGCCACTGCTGCCAGCCATACACTGCCATACCGGCATAATAGACCTGCAGCATACTTTCCATATAAAGCTGAACTTCAAAGAAGACGTATAGATAAATCAAACTGGATAAGAAAGCAGCAGGCCAACACCATATCTGTTGTTTCACCGCGAGTAGAAGATAGCTGATAGCCAGAATTACAGCGATCAGTTCGATAACTGAGCTAGAAACTGCCTGGCCTGACAACAGCTGCCAGAACCCCGTCACGGGAAGTACTCGAGGGTCACTCCAGCAATACGGGGCTCGCCGAATTGAAAATAAGGTTCGGTGATGTAAAATTTCCTGGGATCATTGCCAAAGCTGCCAAAGCCTCGAGTATAAGTCACCTGGTTGGTAAGGTTACGGCCCCACAGGCTCAAGCGAAAATGCTCGGCTTCCAAACCGATCTGGGCATTGACCAGAAGGAAAGATCGACTACGACTGCGGTGGCGGTCGGAAAAATAGTAGTCGTCCTTGGCATCCAGTGATAAACCAGCGAACCAGGTATCGGCTACATAGTCCAGAGTCAAGGTACCCATATACTCAGGCGCTTGAGCTTGCTCGCGACCGCTCAGGTTTTCGCCAAATTCATTGATGAACTGGTCAAATCGAGTTCTCAGCAGGCCGATTGATAAGCCTGCCTGCCAATGGCTGCTTATTAGCCACTGGGCTTCCAGTTCGACACCTTTATTTGTTCCCTCAGCCGCGTTACCGAGAAAGTCAATGAATTCTGTACTGCTATCGGGTCGCGACCTCAGCAGAGAGCTTTTTACCTGCTGATCCCGACGCAGGGCGTAAAAAACAGCAGTCCGGAGACGAATACGATTGTCATAAAATGCTGATTTAAAACCCAATTCGGTTTCGAGCAGGGTTTCGGGCTGAAATTCCCTGAGGTCCTCATCGAGACTGCCGTCGGTGTTAAAGCCACCGGCTTTGAAGCCTTTGGCAAGGCTGAGGTAAGCCATGGCTTTATCATTCAGTTGAGCCTGTAAGGCCAGTCTACCGCCCCACAGGGTATCTTCTGGGTTGAATGTGAGCAGGCTGTTGTCGACATAGTGACTGGTTCTATGCTCTACGCGAATCCCGGTAATCAAGGCCAGGGTATCCGATAGAGCAGTTTCCAGTTCACCATAAAGCGCTGTGGACTCCACATCAAAAGCACTTTGATAATCACTTGATGCAAAGGTATATTGCCGGGCCAGCGTGGTTTCCCTGCGCTGGTGGTAGATACCCATTAGCCAGCTTGTTGACTGGGCAAAAATTTTACTGTTTTGATTTGATAACAGTCTCAGTTCCAGGCTGAGATTGTCGCGCTCCCGGAAATAGTGATCTGTTGAGCTGTAGGCCCAGGGGTGAATATCTGTGAAACTCCAGTCTTCGTCATAACCATAGTTGATTTCTGAACGACTGAAGTTGCCGATTGTCACCAGATTCAGGTTGGTTAGTTCGAAGTGGCCCAGGATGCCGATGGCAGTGCTTCGTTGTTGATCGAAACCCGGTTCATCTGACAATGTGGTTCGCGTATTATCCAGTGAAAACGCATCATAGCCGTTGTCAATGTCCGCGTGCAGAACATTGACCAGCAGGTTATTTTGCTGCCCCAGATCGAATAGCAGTTTTGTTCTGATCGACAATTCATTCTGGTTATTGGTATCGGCCCTGTTGAGATAGCTGTTGTTGTAATACCCATCGCTTCGATGCCGAGAGATAGCGGTCCGGCTACTCACCTGGTCGTTTAAGGGCAGATTAAACATCGCTGAAATAGAAGCTGTGTTGTATTCGGCTGCACTCAATGCCAGTTTCATATCATAATCTGGTGCTGGATCGTAACTTTTGAGATTAATAAGACCTGCCAGGCCATTTGCACCATAGCGGGTTCCTCTTGGACCTCGCAGAACCTCAATTTGTTCGATATCTGTAAGCGTTGCGATACTTGCTGAGCCGCTGAAGTCGATCTGGTCAATGAGCACGCCGACAGAGGAATTAAGCGGTTCCACAAACTGGCTGCGTTCACCAATTCCGCGAATTTGGAAAAAACGCGCTCGATTGGAACCCATGGAATAATTGAGATTCGGGATTGCATTAAGCACGCCTTCCAGGTGCTGGATATTGCGGCTGGACATGCTTTCTGCACTGATGACCGTGATGCTGGTGATGGTATCGAGTTCAGGCCGATTGCGAAAGTCTGCACTGACCTTTACTTCCGGTATTTCAGGCAGGGCCTGCTGAGAGTTGTCGGCCTGGTCAGCGTAAGAAAGTGACGTACCCAGCAACAGGGGTAGCAGTCGAACGACCCTTGCTGGCAAAGTCTTTACAAGGAACGACCCTTGGAGCAGGGCCTTTAAATAGCATGCCTTTTCGAAAAGAGGGTTCAGTTGAATTGTCTTTGCTTGAAAGGACATGCAGATCTCCGTGTTATCACTAACAATGCCGGAGTGAGTTTGCGTTGGGGCGGGACTGGGATCAACAATCTTTTCCTACGCCGGCATTATCCGGATCAGGTTCCAGGGTTTGCTTTCGTTCAGCATCTCAGGTCCTTAGACCACCCCTAAGTTCGTGACAGATTATATAACGGGCCGGGTTATATTGTAAGGTCCGGGTTTTCTGACCCGAAAACGAGTCGATTACCAGCGGGGTCTTCAATCATGAAGTCGATGAGGCCGTAGTGAGAGGCCTGCAGAGGCCGGATAATATTAATGCCCTGCGTTTTACAATGATTAAAAAGCGATTCTGCTTCGGAGATATATAAATAGGCATCTGTTTCTATGCTTTGCCTGGAGTCCGGCTGGGGTTGCCTTCTTCTGATTTGGATATGAATATCGATTTCATCCCGTTTCAGGATGGCATACACCGGCTGGCCATCCATCCCTTGGTATACGCCCGAAGGACACCTGAAACCGAGCTTTTGGCAATACCATTGAACTGCTTGGCTCACATCTTGCGCCCCTAAAACCGGTGCCACTCTGGGCCGATTTTTACTCATGGACCAGCCCCGCATAGTCTATGGGGTGGGTGATATCCAGGTGAGATTGACTTTCTGGCATCTCATATTTAAGTCCGGTGGCGCAGTTGAACAGTAATACTGATTCATTTTTGTCGATTCTACCGGTATTGATTTCCTGTATTAAGGCAGCAACGGTAGCAGCGCCTTCCGGGCACAGCAGCAAGCCTTCTCTGCTGGCCAGTTCTCTTTGGGTCAGTTCGATATCCTCATCAGAAACCGAACAGGCAAAGCCCTGGCTCTGTCTTACAGCATCCAGAATCAGGAAATCACCGATGGCCACAGGGACACGGATGCCGGCGGCCAGTGTAGATGCATTCTGCCAGAGCGCAGCATATCGATCGCCTGCGTCAAATGCCTTGACGATGGGCGCGCAGCCTTCAGCCTGAACAGCAATCATGCGAGGCCTTTTACTACCAATCCAGCCTATTGCTTCTAGTTCAGCAAAAGCTTTCCACATGCCAATTAGCCCGGTACCACCGCCGGTGGGGTATAGAATTACGTCAGGTAGCTGCCATTGATATTGTTCACAGAGCTCTAAACCCATGGTTTTCTTGCCTTCGATACGATACGGCTCTTTTAGAGTCGAGATATCAAACCAATCCATATGGGGTTGACCTTCTCTGACAATCTTACCGCAGTCGTTAATGAGGCCATTCACCCGAAAGGTGGCGGCACCCTGCATGGCTATCTCTCGTACATTGACCTCAGGCGTGTCTTCCGGGCAGAAAGCATATGATTGCATGCCTGCTCTGCTGCTGTAGGCAGCCAGAGCAGCACCGGCATTACCGTTAGTGGGAATGGCCAGTTTTGTTAAACCGAGTTCTTTTGCCATTGATACTGCCAGGGCAATACCTCTGGCTTTAAACGAGCCGGTAGGCAGGCGACCTTCGTCTTTAATGGCCACCGCATCCATTCCTAGTTTTGATTCCAGATAGCGTGAACGAATGACAGGGGTCATGATTTCGCCTAGGGAAACAATGTTTTCGGTTTTTCTTACCGGCAGAAATTCACGGTAGCGCCAGAGATTTGCCGGTCTGTTACGTAACATAGGCTTGGTCAAATAGGTTTTCAGGGCATTAAGGTCATAACGAACAAGCAAGGGTTTGCCCGCATCGGATAAATTGTGTATTTGGTCTGCCGGGTAGTGGCGACCCGTCTCGCTGCATTCAAGGTGGCTGACGAAAGTCTTTCGGTCCGGGAATTCCTGCATTTTAGCAGGAACCGGTTGAGGGTTGAATTTTCCAGGCCGGGTTGGCTTTTTGAAAAGCAAACGCGAGTTGCAGAATTGCCATATCCTGCTGCGCACCCGCCACAATCTGCAGGCCGATAGGTAGACCCTGTTGTGTGAATCCGCACGGAATAGAAATTGAGGGTAAGCCCAGAGACGACAGATAGTAGCAGGATTTCATCCAGTCAATATAAGTCTCCATGGTTACGCCTTCTATCTCCTTGACATATTCATCGTCAATTGAAAAAGGAGGGACCTGAACCACAGGGAGCAACAGGAACTGGTAGACGGCAAAAAAATCGGATAACCGGCTATATAGTTGCGTGCGAGCCCGTTCTGCCTGGCCAATATCTTTGGCCGTGAGTGCCAGGCCGGCTTGGGTATTCCAGATAATAGTGTCCTTGTATAAGGCCTTGTTTTTTTGGATGTCATCTCCGAATCGCATTGCAAACGACCATGCCCTGAGCGTTTTGAAGGCAAGGTCTGCGCCACTGAAATCGGGACAGTGATCGTCTACCTCACAGCCAATATCAGAGAGCGGCTGAGCGGCCCTGCGAATGACTTCTTTAACTTCGCTATCGACTGGAATTTGCCCATTAAAATCGGCACTGAGGGCAACTCTGACACCCTTGAAGTCCCTGTCCAGGGGCGTTAAGAATTCCCTTCCTGATGCTTGGATGGAAAGTGGTGCTCTCTGGTCTGGGCCTGCGATTGCTGCCAGCAGAAGGGCACAGTCTTCCACAGTCCTTGCCATAGGGCCGCTGGTTGGGAGGTTGAACCAACCGGCTTCCGAGGGGATGCTTGGAACTCGCCCTGCGGACGGACGAAAACCGACAACATTGCAAAAGCTTGCTGGATTTCTAAGGGAACCTCCCATGTCGCTACCATCACACAGGGGCAGCATCCGCGCTGCAAGACTGACAGCCGCGCCGCCTGAACTACCACCACAGGTTTTGCTCAGATCAAAAGGGTTTTTTGTCGACCCGAATACTTCATTAAAGGTTTGCGAGCCGGCTCCCCATTCGGGCGTGTTTGTTTTGCCGATAGAAATGGCGCCCGCATCCTGCATCCTCTGAACTATTAAGGCATTTTCATCTGGAACAAAATCCTGGAATATCCTTGATCCAAAAGTCGTACGGATTCCCTTGGTCAGGACAAGATCTTTGTGAGCAACAGGAATCCCACCGAGTATTCCAATGTCTTCGCCACGGGCTAACTGCTGGTCGATTTTCTTAGCCTGAGCCAGAGCCATTTCCGGTACGAGAGTCACTATCGCATTGAGGTTGGTATTGACCGCCTCGATTCGCGTCAGGTGTGCATTGAGCACTTCAGTTGCAGAAACCGCACGGCTGCTGATGAGATGATGCAATTGGGTTGCGGATTGTTCGAACAGTCGGGTTGCAGCCAATAGAGACCTCGATACTCATTTATGGTAGGGCTTGAGTATAGTCGCTTTTGGCAGGGAATCGGACATTTTCAAGCCTACAGTTCAGGCATTTGGTAGATTGCATTCGGTGGCAAGGACGGGACCAGGTGTCATCACTGCTACAGTGGGGAAGCAGATGCCGTGTATGGCTTTATGGGCAGGTCCACTGATTCAGCAGGTCAGTTCAAGCTGCGGGTATGTGTTCCTGAAAAACGGCTTACTTTTCTCCGGTTTGGCCTCTGCTTATGTTGATAAATACCGCTAGGCTGATGAGCGTTAACATGGCCGACAACAGGAAAGGTGCGCCGGGATAATAAAAAGCACTGCTGGCTTGGCTAAAACTGTAAAAGATCTGGGTCATCAGCGGTGGTGCGATAATAGAAGCCAGGCTCATCAGGCTGGCAAGGCCACCCTGTAGCTCTCCCTGACGATTGTCATCCACTTTGGTCGATGCCAGGCCATTGAGGGCTGGGCCTGCCAGCGCGCCTAGCGCGCCTGGAATCATAGCGAGATACATGATCCAGCTTTCGGACGCCCCTGCATAACCTAGAAAGGCAACTGTGGTACAACTCATGCCTAATATCCCTGCGCCTCTGAGGCCGATTCTAGGGATAACTTTTTTAATCAGTAATCCCTGGACCAACGCCATTAATAGTCCAATGAATCCCAACGAGTAGCCAATTTCTTGCGCCGACCAGGCAAAACGCTGCATGGTAAAATAGCTCCAGATGGATGGCAGAACATGATGCCCGAGATGATAAATGAAGATCACAGACAGGATGCCAAGAATCATTTTGTATTGGCTTAATCTAAGCAAAGTGCTGATTGGGTTAGCGTTACGTAAAATGAACCTGCGGCGATTTTCATGTTTCAGGGATTCCGGCAGCAAGAGTAGTCCCATCAAGAGATTGACAGCAAGCAAGGTCCCGGCGAGGAAGAACGGTGTCCTGCTGCCGAAACCGCCGACCAGGCCGCCGATAATCGGGCCTATTACGAAGCCAAGCCCGAAAGCTGCGCCGATCATGCCGAAGTATTGCGCTCGTTTGTCCGCTTGCGTGGTATCGGCAATGTAGGCATTGCAGGTGCTTAGCGTGGCTGAACCCATGCCAGACAGGACTCTACCGATAAACAGGACTGTGAGTGACTCAGCCAGTCCCATCAAAATGTAGTTGCTGCTGGCGACACCGAGTGAAATCAGTAATACCGGCCTGCGGCCAATGGCATCAGATAGGTTACCCAGCAGGGGTGCAAAACAGAATTGAATAGCGGCATATATTACCATCAACACGCCACCGATCTGGGCGGCTGCAGCTAAGTCTCTGCCGTTGATCTCCATCAGCAGTTCGGGTAATACGGGTAACATGATGCCGAACCCGATGGAATCCATAAGCGCAGTTACGAACACAATCACAAGTGCCGCAGGGCCAGGGGTAATGTGTTCGGATGAATTTAAGTTGGCTGGTTGCACAGTGCTAGGCTTATCTGGATCGAGTATTACAAGCCTAGCTGGTTTGCAGTATCCAGCAGAGGCTGGAGCATTTTTATTGTTGCTGCATCAACCATAATACCATCGACTTCAATCGCGCCCAGGCCTTGCTGGATTGCTTTCTGGTATTCTGAAAACTGAAGTCTGGCTTGATCAATGGCTTTGCTCGAGGGCGTAAAACTGTTAGTAATGTTTTCTATCTGGTTTGGGTGAATCGCCCATTTTCCTGCCATGCCCAGGGTTTTAATGGAAAGACAGTCATCTATGAGTGCTTTGCTGTTGTTGAAATCAGCCATAGGCCCATCGATGGGAGCGAGATTATTTGCTCTGGCGGCAATGGTTAGTCGATAGCGAGGGTAATGCCACAGGTCACCCTGATAATGACTGCCAGATCCACCGATAACGTCCAGGTCCATCTGCTGGCTGGCAGCATAATCTCCCATACCGAATATCAGGCTTTCCAGACGATCGCTGCAGGCCGCTATCTCTTCTACGCGCATCATTCCTTCTACGTCTTCGATGAGTGCTTCGATGCCGATGGATTGGCTTGCGGATACGTTTTTTTCAATTTGATTTAGAAGCGTTTCTACGAAACAGATGTCAGTGGTTCGCTGAGCCTTGGGTAAAATAAGGGTATCAGGTACTCTACGGGCCGTTGCTAGGGCGATGATGTCTGCATAGCAGTGTTCTGACAGGGTGTCATTGATGCGTACTGCCACTGAGCGAGCTTTCCACTGCATCGAATTCAGAGCCTCGACCACCTGTTCCCTAGCAGCAGCTTTCTGACTGGGCGCGACCGAATCTTCTAAGTCAAGCACGATTACATCTACATCAAGACTGCTGCTTTTGGTAATCATTTTCTGGCTGCTGCCCGGGACAGAAAGCTGGCATCTTCTTAGGCGGTTTAACATAGACTATCCTTGAGTCGAGCCTGGCCATATAAGCTCTTCCAGGATGTTTTCGATGATGTTTTTGAAAATGACGGGTTAATTATAACGTCTTTTGTCAGTGCCCTATCAAGGGTAGAGTCGAATCGTTGTCCGGGCATCTTATTACTACCTGAAAAGGAATTTGAGATCTTAGCCTATAATCGTCTTTTAAATAGATCGAACAGGCGTTCCCAGTGTCGCTCAGCCGCCTGTTTGTTGTATTTGCCCTCCCGCAGCGGAAATACAAAGCCGTGTTCTGTCCCCGGGTACCATTCGACTCGGTAGCAGGCGCCACTGTCAAGCAGGTGCTGCTCTAGTTTTTCGATCATCTCGGTGGGTGCCCATTCATCGGTTTGTGCGCATCCGATGTAAACCTCACCCTTGATATGCGCTGCGCCAAGATGGGGAGAATCGGGTTCATCAGTTAACAATCGTATGCCGTGGAAGGATGCAGCTGCTTTTATGGTGTGGCCGAGTTCAGATGCCGCAGCAAAGGCGAATGGTCCGCTCATGCAGTAGCCCACACAGCCCACCGGCCCGGTTCGTGCATACAGGTCCTGGCTGCTTGAATGCAGCAGCGCTTTGATATCTTCGATTACCATATGATTGCTCAGACTATTCATGTGGCTAAACAGTATTTCCCGGTTTTCCTGGGTGCCGGTAGTTGCCCACTCGCGGGCACGCCTGTAATATAAATTAGGCAGCATGACGTAGTAGCCGACGCTGGCAATTCGTCGGGCCATATCGTGAAGTTCTTCTCGTTTCCCGGGTGCATCCATCAGAAATATAACGGTAGGATGTGGACCTTCTGTTTCTGGGTGGGTAATGAATGTGTTCATGAGGCCATCTGTGGTAGCGATGTCAATTTCTCTCTCCAGCATGTGCTCTAACCTCTCTAATTAGGATAATCATTTTCGATGTCGCTGTTCGATTGTAGCTTGCTATTGGCTGACATGGCAGGTTTGCGCTGATCACAACAGGGTAAAATAGAGCAGAACAGGGCGCTTTGATTTCGCCCATCTATTATTCATAATAAACTTGTATTCATAGTAAACTTAGCTTTAACAGAGATCGTAGATAGGAAGGACTGATGACTGAAAGGGTTGACGTTGCTGGGCTACAGGTAGCCAAGGTGTTATATGACCTTATAGAGGAACAGGTTCTTCCTGGACTGGGGCTGTCCTCAAGCACTTACTGGAAGGGCTTAGCCTCCATTTTAGATGAATTTGCACCTCGCAACATCGCCTTGTTAGAACAGCGAGATTTATTGCAGGCGAAGCTGGACGAGTGGTATGGCAGTCATTCGGGTAAACGCATAAATGCCGAGGAATATCATGCGTTCCTTCTTGAGATAGGCTATATCCTGCCCGATGTGGACGATTTCAATATCACTACCGCTGGCGTCGATAGCGAAATCGCGCGCATCGCTGGTCCGCAATTGGTTGTCCCTATCATGAATGCTCGTTTTGCACTGAATGCAGCCAACGCAAGGTGGGGTAGCTTGTACGATGCCTTGTATGGCACCGATGTGATACCTGAAAACCCCGGCGAGGAAAAAGGTAGCGGCTATAACCCTGTTCGTGGGGTCAAAGTCATTGCTTATGCCGAGAGCTTTCTGAATAACAGCGTGGGCCTTAAGGGTGCTGACCATCAGGCTGTTACGCGATACTTTGTGGAAGATGGCCAGCTACAGGCAGATCTTGCGAATGGGCAGATAACGGGGCTTACTGCACCAGATCAGCTGGTTGGTTACCAGGGCAAATCTGATCAGCCATCGGCTATTTTATTAGTCAACAATAATCTGCATATTGAGATCCAGATTGACCGAATGGACGCTGTCGGTAAAGATCAACCAGCGGGTGTGAAAGATGTTGTATTGGAGTCAGCCGTCACGACTATTCAAGATTGTGAAGATTCTGTAGCTGCAGTCGATGCCGACGACAAGGTCCTTGTTTATACAAACTGGCTGGGTCTGATGCAAGGCACCCTCTCAGAAGAGTTTAAGAAGGGTGATTTGGATATTCGACGCACGCTGAACCCGGATAGAGTTTACACGTCTGCACAGGGCAGGGAAGTCGTGCTTCCTGGCCGAAGCCTGTTACTGATTCGTAATGTTGGACACCTGATGACCAGTGAAGCTGTTCTGCTGCCCGATGGAAGTGAAATTCCGGAAGGGATATTAGATGGGCTCATCACCAGCACACTGGCGATGTATGACTTAAAGGGCTCCAGTAATTTTCAAAATTCGCGGACGGGGAGTGTCTACATTGTCAAACCAAAAATGCACGGCCCGGATGAAGTCTCTTTCACCGTGGATTTGTTTTCAAAAATTGAGTTAATCCTGGGTATGCCGACGAACACCTTGAAAATAGGAATTATGGATGAGGAAAGAAGAACTACTTTAAACCTCAAAGCGTGTATTGAAAGAGCAAAAGATCGGGTTATTTTTGTAAATACAGGATTCTTAGACCGAACAGGGGATGAGATTCATACTAGTATGGAAGCTGGGCCTATGGTGCCCAAAACTGTTATGAAGCAGCAGGCATGGATAAGTGCATACGAGGACTGGAATGTTGATATCGGTCTGGCGACCGGTTTTAGCGGCCAGGCACAGATAGGTAAGGGCATGTGGCCAATGCCCGATGAAATGGCCGAAATGATGCGGATTAAGATAGGCCATCCCGAAGCAGGTGCAAACTGTGCCTGGGTACCCTCACCCACGGCGGCTACTCTGCACGCCCTGCATTATCATGAAGTCAGTGTGCCTGAACGGCAGCGTCAACTGCTGCAAAGCCCGAGAGCAGACCTTGCAACGCTCCTTGAACTGCCCCTGCTGGAGGGTGAAAATCTGACGTCAGAGCAGGTAAGCAGTGAACTGGAGAACAATGCTCAGGGGATATTGGGATACGTGGTTCGTTGGATTGATCAGGGCATAGGTTGTTCAAAAGTTCCAGATATCAATAATGTCGGTTTAATGGAAGACCGCGCTACCCTGCGAATATCTTCCCAGTATATTGCCAACTGGCTTCATCATGGGATATGCAGTCCGGCTGAAGTTTCAGCAGTCATGAAGAAAATGGCGGTTGTCGTTGATGAGCAGAATGCCGATGACGATAACTACACGCCGATGTCCAAAGATTTTGAAAAGAGTATAGCGTTCCAGGCTGCCTGTGATCTGGTTTTCAAAGGCAGACAACAACCTAACGGTTATACCGAGCCGCTGCTTCATAGGGGGCGCCGGCGAGTCAAAGCCAGAGAAGGTTAATTTGCAAAGGGTCATTTGATATAAAGTGAATCATCGCTGTTTTGACCCCTGTGCACATGTTTTTAGCCTTTGAATCAGGAATTTCCGGTTATCAGTACGGTCTAGCGCGCTGCTTCTCGATAAAGTTTTGGCTTACTCTTAAGTTGGCTTTGAGTGGCGTAATTTATCCTGATCCCTTAATTTCAGTTTTTGCCAGCTATCCTATTCGGGTGATCTCATTGTTCGCCAGTGTCAATCACATTTAGCCATTGTTTTGAAAAACTGCATTCTGCGCCATCAAGAAATTTTTAAATGGTTCAAATGCCCTGCTGTCACATTCCTGCTGTAGTAGACACATTGCAGTATCTTCAGTGTCAAAATATTGACGAAATTCCCATGCCTGTTTTACTGAATTCTATAATATTTATATGAAACAGCTAGTTAGGGAGATTTTTTTGAGATGGCACAGAGTGTGCATCTAGATCTGGTGCTAGATATGATTTGATTCATTTTTTGTTCAGGGCGAATAACACTAATAGGAGTATTCTAATGTCGCGATTAATTTTCATTTTACTTACAGCGTTTGCTCAACTTTCTGTATTGGCAGAGCCAATGCCAGCGGCATCTACTAAGTCTCCAGTGCGTAGTCAAATGCTCTGGACCGTTCAGGCTAATGACACCAGTGAGTATCAAACACAGGCGTTAGAACAGAACCAGTCTGTCTGGAATGAGCAAGGTTTTGCTGCATATGGCTTTGTATGGGACCTGGATACCCTGGCCGAACAAGGTTACATATGGCAACCCTCAGAAGAACAGACCAGTGACTTCAAGCAACAGCAAGCGGTCGCGTCCGAGCAGAAATTGCTAATCGATTTGCCTGGAAATAATGATTTCAGGTTCTACTTTAATATGGCAGGAGCCACAGCAGTAGGTTTTATCTGGAATCTTTCGTCACCTGCCAATGCGGGTTTTATACAGAATCCGTAGGAATGCGGTAATGTTTGTGCCTCAACTATTCAGAAGAACAGACAGAATCCAATTAATTGGTTCTTGTTCCAGTTGGAGAATACTGATTTCACAGGTTATCGTAATGGCCTGGATGGTATCCTCGTTCTCAGGAGACAAAGTAACTCACTTTAAAGCGTTAATTAGGCTAGTAGAAATAAGGTCAGGGTCAAATCTACAAACATCGGCCAGGCGCTATTTTCTTACTGGTTTATACGAAAGGTTAATGGTTGTTGCTTTATTGGTTTTTTGCAGTCAGTTTTCTCTGCAGGCTCTTGCAGTGAGTCAGTTACTTAATCAAAGAATAGTCAATTTCGATCATCTTAATACAGAAGAAGGCTTATCCCAGACCGGAGTGACTTCCTTTGCCCAGGATATCGATGGGTTGATTTGGATCGGCACCCAGGAAGGCCTTAATCGATATGATGGTTATGATTTCGAAGTGTTTTATCATGTAGAAAACGACCCTTCATCGCTGTCTCATGATCAAGTGCATGCACTATATTCTGATTCTTTCGGCAGGCTTTGGGTCGGTACAGATGCAGGGTTGGACACTTATGACCCTGTTCAGCGCAATTTCACTCACTTCCCATTGGATGCTGACCAACACGCTAGTGCCGATGTTGTTATTTCTGTTTTCTCCCTGATTGAGGGTCACCAGGGTGATATATGGATAGGTACCAATATTGGCCTTGTCCGTTTGGATAAGGATGGCAGGGTTTCCTGGATCAAGAATGACCTGACCAAGGTCGACAGTATTGGTAAGGGCGGCGTTCGAGCGTTGTTTCTGGATGAACAGAATCAACTTTGGGTGGGGACAGAAGCGGGTGGTGTAGCCGTTATAGATCAATCAGGTTCGGTAAAGGCACGTTATATCCATGATCCCTTGAATTTCAATTCAATTGCCGGAAATCAAATCCGGGCAATTCAATCGGACAATCTGGGCCGAAAATGGATTGGAACCTTTTCAAATGGAATCAGCATACTTGATGAACGCGATGGTAAATGGTTTCATTTTGAATCCAATAGCGGTGATCCTAGGTCACTGAGCAGCAATAGAGTCAGGGCAATTATTCGAGATGACAACGACACCCTATGGATCGGCGCGGACGCAGGTCTGAATCTATGGAGGTCCGAGACCAATGATTTTCAGCATTTTCGTTCGGATCTGACCAACCCGAAGAGCATAAATGATGAGACCATTATTGATTTATTTCAGGATCTTGGTGGGGTTATCTGGGTGGGGACCTACGACGGTATCAGTAAATGGAATGCCACTGTCGATACCTTCCCTATATTTAATTTGCAATCAAGTTCAGAAAGGGGTGTTTCCAGCCCTTCAACTTCTTCTTTTGCAGAAGATGATAACGGAAATCTGTGGATAGGGAGCTTTGAGGGACTGAGTGTCTGGCGGCAGAATAAGAAAATAACTGAAGTTTATGATTCGACTCGCCTGGGTCTGAGCGATCGAAGAGTTATGGCGGTTCAGAGCTACCAGAAGGAAATCTGGGCTGGCACCATGACAGGGGGTATTAATGTGCTCCGAAATGGCGAGCTTAACCGGGTTTATCGGCATATCCAGAATGGGACTGAAACTATCTCCTCCGACGCTGTTACTCGAATTTATGTAGATAAGCAAGAAAGGCTTTGGGTTGCAACCTATGGTGGCGGTATAAACCTCTATTTAGGTGATGATCGATTTCGGCGCTTTCCCATTTCGACTAATCCCCATGGTCAGTTCGAATCGCTACTGGCACTTGATATTATTCAGGTTGGGGATGGGACTATCTGGATCGCCACCAATGGGGGGGGTGTCATTGTACTCAATGTGGACAGTGGGGATACGTTTTCCTTTAGGCATGATCCGAGTGAGAACACAACGTTATCCAGCAATAATGTCGTGTCTCTACTGGAAACTGATAAGGGCGTATGGGTTGGCACACGCGATCGAGGGGTTAATTTTTATTCCCCCGAAACGGGAATATTTACCCGTTTTACTAAATCCGACGGGCTCGCCAGTGGTTCTGTATATGGTCTATTGGAGGATAGCACCGGAAAGATATGGATCAGTGGTGGCAAGGGGCTTACTTCCTATGACCCGGCTACCGGGAAGTTCGAGGCTTATGATTCGACACATGGTTTGCAAAGTGATGACTTCAACAGCGGAGCCTATTTGAAATTGAAAAATGGATTAATTCTGTTTGGCGGAAATAATGGCTTTAATATGTTCGATCCTGAAACTATCCGCGCCAAAAATACCCATATAGCACCTGTATCACTGACCGAATTCAGCAAATTCAACCAAAATTTTCCTTTACCGCAAATACTGTCTAAAACAGATGAATTGGTACTCAAGTACACTGATTCAGTTATTGGCTTAAAATTTTCAGTAATTGATTTTACGGCACCGAGAAAGAACGACTTTAAGTACAGGCTTTACGGCTTTGACGAGGATTGGATCCCAGCTAAGGGCGAGCATCGGGTAACCTACACTAATCTGGATCCGGGTAATTATACTTTCGAGTTACTTGGTGCTAATAATGACAAGCTCTGGAACGATGAAATAACGAGTATACAGGTGAGGGTTGAGCCGCCCATATGGGCAACCTGGTGGGCCTATCTGGCTTATCTTACAGTCTTCAGTATTGCACTCTATCTGTTTCTGCATAACAACTCTCGTCGTCAGCGTTTTGAAACAGAAAAGCGCTATAGCGAGCGATTGCAGTTATATATTGAGTCGCTGGAAGAAGCCACTGACTGTATTGTGATAGCCGATTTTGGAGGTGTTGTTTTATATGCCAATCATGCCATTGAATTGATGTTTGGACTCGCCCCGAAAGATAGTCTTGGTACACAGTTGCTGCCCTTGATTTTTGAGGAGGAAAACGATATCAGTGAGGTTCAAGAAGCCTTACTAAGCCAGGGCAGGTACCACGGTGAAGTGTCTCTGCAGAAAGAAAGACAAGGACACACAGCGGAGGTCACCATCGCTTCAGTAAGTGAAAATGGCAGTCAGGGCTCGGCATTAGTCTGCATATCCAGAGATGTCTCATTGCGCAAGAAAACAGAAGCTGAACTGGAGGATTATCGCCGTAATTTGGAACTCCGGGTGGCGGAGAGATCTGCTGCTCTGCAGAACGAAGTTCAGGAGCACAAATATGCAAGAGGGGAATTGGCTGAGTCCCTGAGAGAGAAGGAATTGCTGTTAAAGGAAGTGCATCATCGAGTGAAAAATAATATGCAAGTCATATCTAGTCTTCTTAATATGCAGGCTGATTCGGCAATCGATGAGGGGCTGTCAAATTTACTGGGTGAAAGTCAGCAGAGAATCAAATCGATGTCACTGATTCATGAGAATCTGTACCAGTCCGAGAGTTTGCTTGAAATTAATTTCGAAGATTATATCCAGATGCTAGCGAATAGCCTGTGTCGATTTTATGTTGTTCCCAATATAGAAGTGCGCTTGAACATTGTCGTTGACGATGTTTCCCTTGAACTTGAAACCGCGGTTCCTTGTGGTCTGATCATCAATGAACTGGTCTCAAATTCACTCAAGCATGCATTTACGGACAGACAAGGCATTGGCAATATTAATATAGCATTTGCTCCTAAGGGTGATTATTATCGCCTCGAAATAAGCGATGATGGAAACGGTTTGCCTGAGGGCTTTGATATTAGTAAGAATGCTTCCATGGGGATGGAAATCGTCTCTATATTAACCGGGCAACTTGAAGGCAGGCTTAATTTTCAGGGTAAGCCCAGTGCCAGTTTCACCATAGAATTCCCGCGGAACCCTGATGATGGCTGAGAGCACAATTTTTATTGTTGAAGATGAAGTGATTGTAGCCAGGGACATTCAGTCCAGATTGCAGAAGATGGGGTATGAGGTAACAGGCACGGCAGCCAGAGGCGAAGATGCAGTTGAACGCGTTCTTGATCAGCGGCCGGATCTGGTTTTGATGGATATAAACTTACGCGGTGAAATGGATGGTATTGACGCAGCTGCCAATATCAGAGCCGAGTATGACGTACCCATTATTTTTTGCACTGCTTATTCAAATAAAGAGACTTTGGCCAGAGCTAAGATTACGGCTCCCTATGGTTATGTTTTAAAACCATTTGATAATCGAGAACTCGATATAACCATTGAGATGGCACTTTACGAACATCAGATGGATGTGAAGCTCGAAGTTGCCCGTGAACGACTGCTTGCCACCGTTAGTAATATCGATGATGGCATCGTGACCGCAGATCGACAGGGAAGAATGCTGTTGGTGAATGCTGCTGCGACTCGAATGCTCGGCCTTGATCAGGATAACCTGATAGGCGCTGAATTAGCTTCAACGTTTGAACTGAGTGAGTTTGCCAGCGGCGATCCTTTTTTCTCTCTGAGCACGCCAGAAGAAGCTACCCAACTTGTTAATCAGCCCGTAACCCGTCAGTACCTTACCAATGCAGATGGTGAAAAGGTACCCATTGAGATTGGTTCGAGTTGGTTTGAGCTTGGTCAGGAACAACTGCTGGTGATTACCTTCAGGGATATAAGAGAAAGACTGTCTCAGGAAGAACAGCTTGTTAGAAGTGCCTTTTATGATGCTCTTACCCTGTTACCGAACAGACAGCTATTTCTGGATCGTCTAACCAGCCGGATGATTTTGCCTGAAGCAATTGCAACCGAGGCGTCTGGCAGGAGCCGCTTTGCAATTGTCATCTTTGGGATTGATCGACTTAGCGTTATTAATCAGGGCCTTGGGATCGAAGCTGGTGATAAGGTGATTATTGAAGTAGGACAACGGATTCGTACGGCCTTAACAGCACAGGACACGATATCTCATTTTGGCGGCGGTACTTTTGCTGTATTGCTGTTTAATGTGGGAGATGCGGGTCAGGCCGTAGTGATGGTCAATGATATCCAAGCAGAAATTGAAAAGAATCTCAGCCTTGCAAGTGAGTCAAGCGTTAGTGTTGTAGCCAGTGCGGGTATTGTCGTTAACTCTGAGCAGTACACTTTTGCGGAGGAGATGATCAGAGATGGTGAAACCGCACTTCAAAGAGCCAAGCAAGAGCCAGCAAACAGTTACGTGGTGTTTAATTCAGCAATGTATGAAGAGGCTAAGCGGTTTGTCTATATTCGTTCGGCGCTTCAGGAGGCTATCCTTGAAAATGAGCTGGTTTGTTTTTATCAACCTATTGTTGAACTCAAAACTTTGGAAATCAGTAGTTTTGAAGCGCTGGTGCGCTGGAATCATAAGGAATTAGGAAACGTGTCACCCACAGATTTTATACCAGTGGCAGAACAGAGTGATCTGATTTTGCCGCTGGGTGATCAACTGTTGGAACAGGTATGCAGGCAATTATCGGCCTTTAAAAGGGAAGGTCTTAAAGAATTTAGCATTGCTGTGAATATTTCCTCACAGCAGTTTAATGTGGAACTACCCCAACGCCTGGATAATTTGATTTCGGAAACCGGCTTGTCGCCTTCGGACATCAGCCTGGAAATCACAGAAGGGGTTGCCATGGCGGCGATAGAGAGTAATTTTCAGTTGATGGAGGCTTTTCACAATCGTGGCCATAGGATTAGTGTCGATGATTTTGGGACTGGTTACTCGTCATTGGCTTATCTAAAACGATTTCCTTTAGATACATTGAAAATTGACCAGGCATTTATCAGGGAGTTAGCCCTTGATTCTGATGACTTTGTCATTACTAAAGCTATTATCGATTTGGGGCGCAGCCTTGGTTTGAAGATCATTGCAGAAGGGATTGAAACTGCGAGCCAGTTGGAGATTCTGCGCCAGTTGGGCTGCAATCTTGGCCAGGGCTATTATTTCCAGAAAGCCTGCAGTGCTCAGCACATTCTTGATGCCTATCAAGCCAGGCAACCTCTGGGTAAGGCTATACTGCCACAGTAAAGTAGCTTGCTGGGACCGATTCAAGTGGTTCAGGGGAGCAGCGCACCGCCGTCTACATCGAGCACAACGCCGGTCATATAGGGATTGCTTATCGCCAGCATAATCCCGGCAGCAACTTCCTCAGCAGCGCCAACACGGCCTAACAAGATACCTTTACCAATGTTTTCAAGGGCGGCGGCTTTTTTATCCCCGAATCGGTCGAACATGGCGGTATCGATGATGCCGGGTGCAACACCGTTGACTCGCCTGGGTGCTAGTTCGGTTGCTAGCGCCCTGATCAGGCCCTCGACGGCATTTCCAGTGCAGGACACGGATGACATTCCAGGATTACATTTTCGAGCAGGCGTACCACTTATGAGGGTTATCGAGCCATCATCGACTAGAAACGGAACCCCCTGCCGAACAACGTTAGTGTAACCCCAGAATTTATTGAAGGCCTCCCTGAATTGTTCATCAGTTTGTTCCATGAAAGGCAGCATGGTTCGATCGGCACCTGTAGCTGCGCCGACAATATGGTTAATCCTGCCTGCTGATTGGAAGAGTGATTTCAGCCCCTCTGGGTCATGCGTATCTACCTGGGAGAACTGGATTTCAGGGTGGTTTGTCTGACACAGCGAAACCTTGTCCATTGATCTACTCGCCGACCACACGTTTGCACCTGCTTTCTGGGCAGCTACGGCAGTTGCCAGGCCAATACCTGAAGTGCCACCGATAATGACAATATTTTGTCCTTGAATATCCATATGATTCTCCTTTCATTGCATTGGATGATGGCGGGACATTATCAGTTCAGGGTAGAAAAGCAAATATGGGATAGATGACTACCGCAGTTGAGAGAATGTGTTACATTATCCGGCGCCGTAAGTGACGAGATAATGATGAGTGTAGAAAATTCGCCGGATTGGTTTGACAGAGCATTGCAGATAGAAGCAGAAGATGCTTTTGTGGAGGTGCAGAATTGTAAAATTCATTATGTGGCCTGGGGGAAGGTTGGTTTACCAGGTGTGCTACTGATTCATGGCAGTAATGCTCATTTGGAATGGTGGCGATTTGTTGCGCCGTTTCTTGCTGACCAGTTCAGAGTGGTGGCGGTAGATTTGTCTGGCCATGGTGATAGCGGTTGGCGGACAAACTACAGCGGAGAATTATTTTCCCAAGAGATTATGGCCGTATGTGAAGCGGCGCAGTTGGGTGAGAAACCGTTTCTTGTTGCACATAGCTTTGGTGGCTTTGTTGGCCTGGAAACTGGCCATCGCTTCGGTGATCAGCTCGGTGGCATCATTTTTGCCGATTTTACAGTCGAGCCACCAGAACGATACGTTGAATGGGGAAGAAAGGCCGAACTGCGTGATGGCGAACCAGCCAGGTCGACGCGAATTTATCCCGCTAAAGAGGAAGCCTTGGCTCGATTTCGTTTCATACCGGAGCAACCCTGCAAGCATCCTTATGTGGTTGATTTTATATCACATCAATCGCTTCGCAGCGTCGAAGGCGGGGTCACCTGGAAGTTTGATCCAGGGATGTTTGATTTTCTGGAAATGGGAGTGGACCAGCGAGACAAATTTGTAAGCCTGAAATGTCGCAGTGCCGTACTACTGGGCGAATATTCGACCGATGAAGGGGCATTGGCAGCGCCTTATATGAGAGAAATAACGGCAGGAATACTGCCTATTTTTACCATACCTGAATCGTACCACCACTTTATGCTGGATGAGCCTCTGGCTACAGTGACCGCGATAAAAGGAATATTGCTAACCTGGATTTATTCAGATCAGCAGGATGAAATGAATGAGGGTCTGCAGAAACAGTTTGGCGCCTTGTAAAAGCTATCGTGTAGCCCTTTAAGTGATGACGGCAGTGTTGCACAAGCCACGCTCGGGTAGTGGTTGTTCTCTTTTAGCCAGGTTAGCCGGATTTCTCATCGGGTAGACCTAGCACTCGTTTTGCGATAATGTTTTTTTGAATCTCGCTTGTGCCACCATAAATTGAAATTGCCCGGCTGGTTAGCCATTCACTGGTCAGGGCCAACTCGCTGCTATCGAACTGATCACCTTGCCAGCCACAACCTTGAATACCCATCAGCGCCTGTTGCACGTCGATGCGTTCCTGGCTGAATTCCGCGCCTTTCACTTTAAGAATAGAGGTGGCAAGCGCAGGCGCCGAAGCCTGTGTTTCTGCGATAACCCGCTGTTGCGTTAATTTATAGGCTTTACTGTTCATTTCCAGGCGCAATACCCTGGTGCGAAGCGAGTGCCATGTTTCCGGGTTCTGGCCTCGGGGAAGATACCGTTTGGCAATATCTGCCAGGGAAGATTTCTGTTCACGGGTTTGAGCACCGCTGGTGTTAACGCCACCATGGACAGATCGTTCATATTGCAGCAGTCGCTTACCCACACTCCAGCCCTGGTTGAGACCGCCGATTAGATCGGATTTCTTGGCGACAGCGTCTTCAAAAAAAGTTTCGCAGAAAGGGGAATTGCCGCTGATGAGTTTAATCGGCCGGACCCGGACGCCAGGCTGGTCCATATTCACCAGGATCAGGCTTATGCCTTCATGCTTTGATCTGTCTGGGTCGGTACGGACCAGACAAAAAATCCAGTCTCCATAGATGCCATCAGACGTCCAGATTTTCATGCCGTTTAACCGATAGTTGTCACCATCTTGTTCGCCGCGGAGCTTC
This sequence comes from Gammaproteobacteria bacterium, assembly GCA_012960535.1. Taxonomy (GTDB): domain Bacteria; phylum Pseudomonadota; class Gammaproteobacteria; order Pseudomonadales; family Azotimanducaceae; genus UBA9926. The sequence goes on along the minus strand of DUBB01000007.1, from coordinate 336,693 downwards.
AGATTAGCCAGGTCACTACCTGCTTCGGGCTCGCTGTAGCCCATACACCAACCGCCTTCGCCTCTTGCAAACTTGGGTAACCAGTGGGATTTTTGTTCAGCAGTACCGAACTCCAGCACAGTTGGTCCAATGTAATTGATGCCTCTTCCGGTGAGCGCCGGGCGGGCGTTGATGCGCTGCATTTCCTGCTGGATAACCAGGTACTGGTCCTTGTTCAGTCCTGCTCCACCATATTCTTCTGGCCAGGTGGGTACAGTCCAGCCCTTCTGTGACATGCGAGACAACCAAAGCGTATTATCTTCAGAAAGTGCTATCTTGCTGCTTCCCCAGGGAATAAACCCAGGTTTTCTAATACTTTCCGGGCAGTTGTCGTGCAACCACTGCCGGCTCTCTAACCTGAATTCTTGCATAGTCTGTACCATAACGAGTGCTCTCTGATAGCGTCGATTATGCAGTGTATAATACCTGCTTTCAGATCTTTGATCAGCTGCTATTGAGTTGCCGCTGGTTGCACAAACGACTAAAATCGATGCTAAAGAGAGATGGTTTGACCAGTCTGCTCGATTTTGGCCTCCCGTTAGAGTATTTGTGACATGCAGTTTGGCTCTATGGAGAACATCGATACAGGCTGGTCTGGATAGGCTAATGAATGCTCGATGGGGAGATAGAAGGTGTTGCGATCAATGATATTTTTCAAGTACGGGTCAGCAATTTTGGGGATTCTGGTAGGCTTGCTATTAACCCCACCCGTTTCAGCTGAAAATCCAAGAGTACTAGTGCAGACGACCCTGGGCAAATTTGAAGTCGAATTGTTTGTTCAGCAAGCGCCTATTACGGTTGCAAATTTTTTACGTTATGTGCAGGACAGTCGCTATGATGGAACTATTTTTCATAGAGTGATCTCAGGATTTATGATTCAGGGCGGAGGTTACTCGCCCGATTTCACAGAACTTGAGGAGATCGAAAGTATTCATAACGAAGCCGATAATGGCATTAATAACGGCGCTGGCACGATTGCCATGGCCAGGATGAATCAGATTGATAGTGCCGGCCGGCAGTTTTTCATTAATGTGGTAGATAATCCCCGACTGGACCATCAGAAAGACAGCTGCACCAGAGAACAGGAAAGCCAGGTCATGCAAGCCAGACAAAAGGGTCTGTTTAAACCACTGAGTTGTGCGAGCTTTGGTTATGCAGTTTTTGGGGCAGTGGTTTCAGGAATGGATGTTGTCAATCGTATCGAAGTGGTTGAAACAGGTCAGCAGGGATCGTTTGGTGATGTCCCTCTGGTCCCGATTGTTGTTGAGTCAATGCAGCTGCTACCGTTAGTATCCGGCCGATGATCAGGTCCTGTCTATTATCTGACCAACTCAGCTGGGTAATAGCATTGCGTTCTGTTTCAGTGATAATGGCCATGTCATTGGTTCTTGTGTTTTCTCCTTTACGGCTAATGGCAGCGACCACACCGAGCCTGCCCCAACCAACGTTAGTCGTGGTAATCGTTGTCGATCAATTGCGCGCTGACTTATTACAGCGGCAATACCAACACGGGTTTGCCCGCCTCATGGGTGAAGGAAGGGTTTATGAAAAAGCTCAACTGGGTCACGCTGTTAGTACGACCTGTCCAGGTCACGCTGTGGTGCTTACCGGTTTTCATCCAAGCAAGATAGGTATACCCAGTAACAGCTTTATTGACGAGCAGTCCGGTGAATTACTTTATTGCGTCTTTGATGATGATCCTGGAACGCTAGAAATTGGTGGTGATGAACAGCGAAGCCCTCGCATTATGCGGGTTTCTACCCTGGGTGATTGGATGAAGACATCCGATCCCAATAGCAAGGTGTTCTCCCTGTCGGGCAAAGATCGGGCAGCGATAACCTTGGGCGGGCAGCATGCCGATGCAGCTTACTGGTTTAACAGGAAAACGGGACGTTTTATCAGTAGTGGTTATTACATGACGGAACTGCCTGATTATGTGGCGAAATTCAATGGCTCCGACCCAGTTGCTGATGGCTACATGAAAGACTTTCCGGAGCGGTGGCAGCATGGGCCTGGATCCCAGAGAGAAGATGACTTTCCTGGTGAAGATGACGAGCTTGGTATTTCAAGTGGCCATCCAGTCACCCTGGGAGAGACCAGAAGCATTGCTGCTCAGGTGTTTCAATCTCCCTACATAGATGAGGCTACCCTTGGCCTGGCACTTGAGGTTTTTCGCGAGGAGCAGTTAGGCCGCGGTGATTCCATTGACCTGCTGGCGATATCCCTGTCTGCGGCAGATACCATTGGTCATCTATATGGACCTAACAGCGCTGAAGCAGAAGACAACCTGAACCGTCTTGACACTTTATTGGGAACCTTGCTCGATGAACTGGATCAGGCCCTGGGCAAGCAGGGTTATATTGTTGCCTTTACGGCCGATCATGGTGTGGCAGACTTACCGGAATGGAAGAAACGGCAGGGCAATCTGCAGTGCAGTAAGAATGATGGCAGAATTGAGTTGTTACCTTTAGCTTTCCAGCTGTACTGGAAAATTTACTGGGAATTCACCTTCCCGTTTGGTGATCCAAGGCCAATGGTGTCATTCAGCGGTGCTGGGTTATCAATTAGTCGAGACAGTGTGCGACAACATAACCAGACTTTTGAAAATGTCAGGGCATATATTGAATCCTTGCTTGAAGCGAATGATTTCGTCGCTAATGCCTGGACCAAAACGGAAATTGAGCATAATGCCGGGCCCGAGGCTGAACTGATGCGGCATAGTTACGTAGCCGGTCGTTCAGCTGATCTGATCGTTCAGTTTCATGAAGGCTGTATGCTTCCTGGTGCGGGCACGACCCACGGCTCTCTTTATCATTATGATCGACACATTCCGCTCGTTTTTTATGGCTGGAAAGTAAAACCGGCATTGCTGCAGCAACCCGCGATGAGTGTTGATATTGGGCCAACTTTGGCGAATCATATAGGAATAGAGGTACCTCAGGTGCTTGATGGTTCGGTTCTTCTGCTGGCAGAACCTGTCGGTCCGGAGGCTGATAGTCGCTGATGGTTGCCAAGGTCTTGTGTTAAATGCCTGGGTATACCATCAAGTTCTAACCAACTGGGAGGCAAGAGATGGACATTAAACCGATTACGCCCCATCTGGGGGCCGAAGTGCTGGGGGCAGATTTAAGCCGACCGATGGACGCTGCCCAGTTTGCGTTGCTGCATCAGGCGTTTCTGGATTGGTCAGTACTGGTATTTCGAGACCAGAGCGTGACTCAGCAGCAACATAAAGTATTTGCCTCAAAATTCGGGGAATTACATATCCACCCTATGCATAAAGAGCGCGCTATAGAAGATCCTCATATCCTGACAGTAAAGACGACCGCGCACTCAGCTTATACGGCAGGCGATGGCTGGCATACCGATGTTACTTGTGACGAGTACCCACCCATGGGCTCAATGTTGTATGTAACCAAGACGCCCGATGGCGGCGGTGGAGATACGCTGTTTGCCAACATGTATCTGGCCTATGATTTATTGTCAGATACGCTGAAGCAGATGATTTCGGGCCTGGTTGCTGTTCATGACGGTGCTCTGCCCTATGTAGGAGCTTATAAATCGGCGCCACCCACGGGCGGTTACCCGAGAAATGAGCATCCAGTGGTCGTCACCCACCCTGAAACAGGACGTAAACTGTTATATGTTAATTCCGGGTTTACCTCGAGAATAAAAGGTCTACACCCCCAAGAGAGCAGGGCACTATTAGACCTTCTGTTCAGACATATTAACAGCACCCCTAAATTGACAGCCCGGGTTCAGTGGCAACCCGGAACGCTGGTTTTCTGGGACAACAGGTGTACCCAGCATCACGCAGTCTGGGATTATTATCCGCATACACGCTATGGTGAACGGGTGTCCATTGTTTCAGCAGAGCGACCATCGGCGGATTCGGTTGCTGCACTGCATTGACGGGCAGGCATCATTACGAGGTTTGTGGGTTCATTTGTTTGAACTGAACATCAATATGAGGTTTTTAATTGAAACGTAGCCGAATTAATGGCTGGCACTGCTTCCTGGACGGTTTCAGATTGCTTTACCTACCCAGTATTCGGCCCTATGTGTTGATTCCTGTCTGTCTGAATACGCTGGTTGCAGCAGCACTGATATTGATTGCTATAGAAAATGTGGCGATTTTGAATCAATACCTTGCCGGTTTGCTACCTCAGTGGCTTGCCTGGCTCAGTTGGATTGTTGAGATACTTTCCTGGCTGGTTATGCTGAGCTTTGGCATTTTCACTTATTCACTTCTGGCTAACCTCATTTCTGCGCCCTTCAATGCTCTTTTGGCAGAGGCGGTACAGAAACACTTCCAACAGACGTTGCATTCAGACAAAACCCGTTTAGTTCAGTTCGTAATGCAGACGTTTGGCAGAGAATGGGCAAAGTTTATCTATTTAGGGCCACGATGGTTGTTACTGTTGGTACTTGGTCTGGTCCCTGGCATCAATCTCTTTGCAGCCCCACTCTGGATACTGTTCGGCGGTTGGGCGATGACTCTTCAATATGCTGATTATGCAGCTGAGAATAATGCTATGTCGTTTTCAATCTTGCGCTATCGGGTGAGAAGAAACTGGCGGCAGGTGCTTACCTTCGGGTTACCGGTCTATTTTCTGTTGGCCGTTCCGTTACTTAATATCATCCTCATACCTGCAGCTGTTGCTGGCGGAACCCGGCTTTGGATGGAACACCTGAGCGCTAGCTGAGTTTATAAATTCTTTCGGCGGTGCCATAAAATAGTTGATGTTGCTCCGCATCATCGTAGCTTCCTGCTATTTTTTTTAGGCCATTGTAGAGTACACCATAGCTGATCGAGAGTTTATCTACGGGAAAGTTGCTCTCCATCATGCATCGTTCAGAACCAAAACAATCAATGGTATGGGTGTAATAGGGGGACTGCAGGTCTGCAAATTCATCCGAAGAGGGTGGATTAGCACGTTCACTCCAGCCGAATCCATTATCAGGCATGGCCAATCCTCCGAGCTTGGCAATGACATTGCTACAACTTGCTATGGCTTCGATATCTCGCTGCCAGGTCGTAAAAATGGTTTGACGTTTGTTCGCAAATGCACCCACGCCTAAAGGCGTGCCAAAATGATCCAGTATCATCGTCGTACCAGGACATGCCCTGGCCAGGTTGATAAAGCTGGTGTTCTGGTAGTGGTAGTGCCAGGTATCAAAGCTCATTCCCATTTCGCCTAAGAGGCGCAGGCCTGTTCTGTAACCCTCATCTTCATACAGCCCTTCGGGCGCCCTACCTATTATAGTCATTCCTTCCGGGTGGGTTGCATGGGCACCAGCGTGGCGAATTCCCCGGAATCTACCACCGCCCAGTTTGATATGGGCATTCACAATAGGTTCAATTTTTGCAGCCAGGCGTAGGTCTACATGACCAACAATTCCGGCAATGGTTGCGCGCTGGTTGTTTGCTTCACTTTTTTCTGCCTGTGCTGCAACGAACTCAGTCTCGCCGAGTGGCTTGAGGTGGTCCGCGCCTTCTTTGCGATACTCGGCATGACATTCGATAAATACGGTTTTCTCAATACGGTGACCTGTTTGCGTATCTTTCCATAGATCGTCAAGAAGGTAATTGCTGCCGTTTCTGCGCCAAAGATGGTGATGCGGATCGATGATGGGTCTGTCGGGATCGAGGGCAGATTCATTGTGTAGCGCTAACCAGGCGCTGCTACCGGGCTGTTCAGTCATGGCATCAGGACTCTGTATCTAATTGCTTGAGTATCACCACTGTAATGACGCTATGCAAGTTTGGGGTTGCCTATACCTGAGATCACTCAAGAAAATTCGGTCTATTGCCGTAGAGCATAACAATTGAGGTCAATGACGTTATACTAGCGCCTTTTTACATATGATCCAGAGGAAGAACAGATGAAGGGACAAGTACATTACGAAAAGCAAGGACAGTCGGCGTTACTCAGCATTGATAATCCTCCGGTTAATCCCCTGTCCTCCGGGGTTCGACAGGGCCTATTCGATGGTGTTAGTCAGGCTCTGGAGGATGATGAAGTTAAGGCGATTGTAGTCACAGGTCTGAATCGAGCCTTCATTGCCGGTGCTGATATCAGTGAGTTTGGCGCTGCAGCGATGCAGGGTGCCAGTTTGAACGATGTTCTCAAGCAGATGGAATCCAGCCCAAAACCGATTATTGCCGCCATTAACGGTACGGCGTTTGGCGGGGGCTTGGAGGTGGCGCTGTGCTGCGATTATCGGATAGCGAGTAATACTGCCCCAGTTGGCTTACCCGAGGTTAAATTGGGGCTATTGCCCGGTGCAGGGGGAACACAGCGCTTGCCCAGGCTTGTCGGTGCAGCAGCAGCTATCCAGGCCATTGTATCGGGTGATCCTATTCCGGCAGCTAAAGCTCTGGATATGGGCATTGTAGACAGGGTGGTAGAAACGGATATTGTGAAAAGTGGACTGGCGTTTGCTGACGAGATTATTGCTCAAGGGTGTCCGACACGAAAAATTAGAGATCTCGATGACAAAATTCTAAGCGACAGGGGAGACACGGCTGTGTTTGACTCAGCTGCTGCCAGTCTGGATAGAACGCACCGCGGGCAGTTTGCGCCACTGCAGATACTTGAGTGCATACGGGCAGCTGTCAATGCGGCAGATTTTGATGCCGGCATGGCGGTGGAGGCGGAGTGTTTTTCTGAATGCCTGAAACATCCTCAGCGGGAAGCGTTGATTCATATCTTTTTTGCTGAAAGAGCTGCAAATAAAATACCAGGCTTGTCTAAAGAGGTGCCCCTGATCGACGTGCACAAAGCGTCTATTATTGGTGCGGGTACCATGGGAGGTGGCATCGCCATGTGTTTTGCTAACGCCGGTATCGCTGTGTTACTTCATGACAATGATAGCGAAGGCCTTAAGCGGGGGCTAAAAGTCATTGCTGGAAATTATGCCCGAACGGTTTCTAAAGGCCGATTGTCGCAACAGGAAATGGATAAGCGCATGGCGCTGATTCAACCTGCGGAAAGGCTCGATGAACTGGGTGATGCTGATGTTGTGATTGAAGCGGTATACGAAAATCTGGATTTGAAAAAAGAAATTTTTGCTCGACTCGATACAATCATGAAACCGGGCGCTTTACTGGCCACCAATACTTCCGGCCTGGATGTGGATGCTATCGCAGCCAGTACCTCTCGACCGGAATTTGTCTGCGGAATGCACTTTTTCAGCCCAGCTAATGTGATGAAGTTGCTGGAAGTGGTCAAGGGAGAAAAGTCTTCTCCGGCGGCCCTTGGGACCGCTATGGCCTTGGGTAAACGATTAGGTAAAGTCAGTGTCATGGCCGGTAATTGTCCAGGTTTTATTGGTAATCGCATGATCGGGGGATACAGTCATCAGGCTAACCTAATGATCCTCGAAGGTGCCGCTCCAGCACAGATTGACAAGGTTATTTATGAATTTGGTCTGGCAATGGGACCGTTTGCAATGGCAGATATGGTAGGGCTTGATCTGGGCTGGCGCGCCAGGAAAATGCGTGGTGGGTCCAATGAGGTGACCAGTCGTATCCCAGATGAATTGTGTGAATTGGGTCGTTATGGACAGAAAAATGGTCTTGGCTACTATCGTTATGAACAGGGTAGCCGGGCGCCCATCGCTGACCCTGTTGCCGATGAGGTCATTACCAGGGTCTCGGAAGACCTGGGATACCAGAGGAAGTCCTTCAGTGACGAGGAAATTCTAAAACGTTGTATCTATCCGCTGATTAATATCGGAGCAAAGCTGCTGGAAGAGGGCCATGCGCTGCGTGCTGGGGACATTGATACCGTCTATGTGAATGGTTACGGTTTCCCGACTCACGTCGGTGGCCCCATGTGGTTTGCAGATACTCAGGGTCTGGACAAGGTGCTTGCCGATATTAAGCGGTTTTTTGATGAAACCGGGGCTGATATCTGGAAACCTGCCGCTTTGCTATCGCGGCTGGTAGCCGAAGGAAAGACATTTGCATCACTAGATGGTTAATATGGCTAAGACCTGGCATTTATGACCGAGTCCGTATCGTGCTGATGCTGCAGGAGGCTGAAAACAGGCCGTTGGGTTCTGGCATGGGATATGCATTATCTTCTGATATTCATTAGGTAACTTAATTTTTTTCGTAAAAATTGAGACCATAATTCAGGAGAGATCAAAGGGTATGCTAGCTAAGTTATTCTATGCGATTGCAGGATTCATATTACTACTATTAGGCCTGTTGGGTCTGATAGTGCCCATACTACCAGGCGTTGTGTTCCTTTTCCTGGCTATAGTCTGTTTCGCCAGGGTATCCTCTGGACTGCAGGCCTGGATTGATAACAGCCATCGCTTTAACACCTTTGAATTGAAAATGCGGGTATGGCTGCGCCAGTGCGCCAGAGTATTGCAGGCTTGTGGCGGTCTGCTGGTGAACAAGCTGTCTCGGTTAAGGCAGAGCAAATTCTCTAACGCCTTAACCACCTTGTTCGCAGGCGGCAGTCGCCGGTTGCAATGCCGTTTGGGTAAGTCAGGCTAGTGGTAGCAGGCGCTGGGTCAGCGGGTTCAGAAGGTCTACACCCAGCAGGCCAGGCTGGTTTGCCGATAATAATATAACCGCTAACCTATGCAGTTAGTGAAACGACTTCTTGCGGGGAAAAAGATGCATCGGCAACACAAGAGCTGTTTAGATATGCATTTGATAAATGCAATCCCTATCACTGGAGCTAGCCCAGACGAGCGTAGTTACTACGATTTGTGGCAATCAAATCTTGCCAGACCTATGAATATGGCGACATTGGCGTTTGCCGGTGGCATGCTCTCTGATCGCCTGGCATGGGTATTTGCAGCAGGTTACCAGGTTGCCATGCGGCGGGCATTTTCGCTGCAGGGTAACCAGTGGTCAGCTTTTTGTGTGAGTGAAGGCGGGCAAGGCAAACCAGCGGTTAGTATAGAAAAGTCTGCAGCAGGCTTAGTTACGCTAAAGGGCGCGAAGACATGGGTCGCTGCTGCTTCAGTGGTTGATGAATTAATCGTAAAGGTCGGCAGGGGCGATGCCGCTGAGTATTTTAAGGTTGACCGAGATCGTCCGGGATTACTGATCGATATTCCTGAACAGGATGAATTTTTAACTGAGCTGCACAAGGGAGTTGCTGTCTTTGATGGCTTGGTCATTACTGACCGTGATGTGCTCGTGATGTCGTCCATGAAATTGTTCCCCCTGTATGAGGCGGGTGCGATCCTATTGGCTTTTACCGGTTTACTGTACCGGCTGGGGGTATCGGATGGATTGATGCTGGCCAATACTTACGCAGAAGATATTATGCAGGCAGATCTGCCAGCCAATATTTCCATGCTGGACAGCTTCCTGACTGAACTGGAAAAAGTCACTGCAGAGCATGCCGGGAAATTAACTGAAACTCTCTCGGGCTGGCTGGTCGACCAGAAGCTACTAACTATGTATGCCGGTTTAATCCGGCGAAAAAGTCACGATATCAGGGCGTGATAGCTGGCATGGCCTTGGCGGGGTTTTAGGCCTTGGTTTGCCGGCGTTTGATCTTCTCGATGAACACGCGTATTTCCTTTTCTGCCTGTTTATCGCCATTTCCTGAAGCACAGGAAAAACCTCGTTTGAAAACCTCGGCTGCAGCATGCCATTGCTGCAGGCGATACAGGGCTTTGCCGAGTAGTTTGAAGGCGGCTGTGTAGTTGTCGTCCTGGGCAATGCAGCAGCGGAGATGTTCAACTGCTTTATCGTTATTGCCCGCTGTGAAATAAGCACTGCCTAGGCCGAATCTCAGCAGACTGCTGTCCTTACCGGTTGCTAACAGTTTTTCCAGATACTCTGCGTTTGCCATGACATTAATTTCACTATTGGGAGTGCCTATTGTCCCTTACCTGGAACACTTGTATTGAATCAATGCAACACATGAGGTTCAATAAGCAGTCTGATGCCTGCATGAATTAGTTTACCGGACTGCTGGTCTGACAGGAAATTCGTTTTTGGCAAGACATGAGCCTGGGTAAGTGAGGTGTAAGTGCAGATTGTGCCTGTAGTAAATAGTAATCTAAGCGCTTTGCTGGCTTTGAATAATGCCAGCCTTCCTCACGTTAACCTGATTGACGAGGCTGATATCCAATACTTTCTCGAGATATCTGAAATCTTCAAAAAGGCGATCGTGGCAGATCAGACGCTCGCCGGGTTTGTTATTGCTATGACAACAGGTAAATCCTATAAAAGCCCCAATTATCAATGGTTTGTAAATGAATTCGAAAATTTCCTGTATATAGACCGGATTATTACCAGCCCTGCGTTCAGAAGGAAAGGCGTTGCCCAGAAGCTCTATGGTTCCCTGATGACTTATGCAAAATCAATCGGAGTCGGGGCGCTCACCTGCGAGGTGAATCGATCTCCGGCTAACCCAGCGTCAGTTGCACTCCATGAAAAACTGGGCTTTCGTGTCGTCGGCACTCAATCAACGGAAGGCGGTCATAAGGAAGTTTTATTGATGGCTTTAGACCTGCATGCTTGATCGGAAGCCGCCAATTATTATCGCTGTGCTGGTGGTATTGATGCTCGTTGCACTCTATTTCTTCCTTGAAACCGATAAACCCGATCCAGTTATCAGGGTGGAGGTGGAAACACCGGTATTGGACAGTTCTCGAACCTGGGTGAGTGCTTCAATGACCAAATGTAGCCGTTCAGGGACAGTAACTCGAGTGGAAGGTCATATCAGTAACAAGGGTAACGTGCCCGTTACCATGGTGACGGTCCAGTCAATTTGGAAGGATAAATATGGCACGGTAGTGGATACAGGATTGGTTTATGTCCTGAGCGAGGAATCGGTTTTGCAGCCCGGTGAAACAAAAACTTTTATGGATACCACGGAACTAAAAAATATTGCTCGCTGTAATGTTCGAGCCCTGGACTGGTGGGCTGATGAAGACCACGATGCAAACCGGCGCCAATTGGACAGGACTGAAAGGTAAAGATTCGGAGGCTATGGATTCTGTGGAAATGACGACATCGGCAGGCAGTAAAGAATTGGGTTTTACGGCGGCGGAGCAACACCAGTATAAGCAGGAAGGGTTTGTAGTCAGGCAGGGGGTTTTCTCAGAGCGCGAAGTCGATGGCTTTTACGAAGGCGTCGAAGAGGCTGTTGAAACGGCATTGCAATTAGCCCGGCAGGGGAGAGAGTATGTCCTGGACGGGAAACGCTTTGTTGACTTTGCTGAATATACTTTCCAATTCGAGCCCCAATCCGACAGTGATCGACTGCGGGTTGTTGAGCCTGTACACACCTTGTCTGATAATCTGGCGGTTTTGCTGTCAGAACAACGCTTATTACAGCCTATGCAATCGATTCTGGGTTGCTCGTCGGTAGGGCTCTGGACCGACAAGCTTAACTGCAAAGGCCCGGGAGGATCTGGATTTGGCTGGCACCAGGACTCACCCTATTGGGTCCATGATAGCGATCATGTTGATTTATTACCCAATGTAATGGTTGGCTTCGATTCTTTTAGTGTTGAAAACGGTTGCTTTCGAGCGATTGCTGGTAGTCACAAGAAAGGGTGTTTGCCCGGTAGAAGCGATGGCTCCCAGTTAGGCGGGTTTTATACGGATCCCAGCGTAATAACGCTGGCAGATGAAGTATTGTTTGAAGTATGCAAAGGGTCTGTTATTTTCTTTGACCCCCACTTGATCCATGGATCAGGACAGAATAATTCAAGCCACGCCAGGCGGGCAATGATTCTTACTTTCCAGCCGGCGGGTTTCCCCTCGTTAAAATCGGGTGAAACCATTGCTTGTCCTGTCAAGGAATAGTATTGCTGTAAGGCTTAGCCAGACCCTGCTTTAGCTGTCTGCTTGGCAAGGCTCAGTCGTGATGGTATGAACTGAAGCGACCTGTTTCCCGCATCGGCTTCAGTTGGCAAGGATTACCCGATTGCGCCCTGAATTCTTTGCCTGATAGGCTGCCGCATCAGCACGTTCTCTTAAGGATGGCATTGCCTCACTTAGATGACTGACGGCCACACCCAGGCTTGCCGATAATGATTCCAGTTTATCCGTATGAATGGCGTTTATGGTGGCCCTAACTTTTTCTGCAAAAGCCTTGGCTGCCGGCTCATCGGTATTGGAAATAACAATTTCAAATTCCTCACCACCGGTCCTGGAGATGAGGTCAGCGCCTGCGACCTGGTCTTTCAATGCGGTAGCCACAGTTTGTAGAACGGTATCGCCGTAACCATGACCATGCACATCATTGATATGTTTGAAGTGATCCAGGTCGATTGCAACTACGGCCACAGATTGTTTTTTTTCACGGCATTCCCGCAATAGCCGAGAAAGGTGCCGCATATGGTGGCTCCGATTATAAAGTCCTGTCAGCGGATCTCGATTGGTCAATTCGTTGGCTGCCCGGACAAATCGGAAGGCAACAACGGCCAGGCCGAGTTCACCGACTAAAATGAGGGCGTCTCCAGAATTCAACCAGTTTGAACTTTCTGTAATAAAGAGATGACTGGCGGCATCCAGTACCTTTCCTGTTTGCAGGATAAATAAACTGGTTAGCAGGATCGGTCTTGAGGCCAGTGTTACCTTAATAGTGGCAGCCGCTACAAACATTGCGAACACGGCCAGGCAGGATGCTGAATCGAACAGCAGAACAAGGGTGGTTACTGAAGAATTAAGTACTGCATTGTAGACTAAGAAAGCGCATAAAATGGCTGTCAGAAGCATGTTCAGAACGATCAAAGATGCGGCGCGATTGGTGGCGGCGAGCTTGATTTGGAATTCCAGTGGCGTATTCACAATGGATTCAGTTTAGCGCTCTTAAAAGCCAGGAAGCGGCTGGAATATTAGACTGTAAAATCAAAACCATGGACCCATGTGGTAACCTGCACGTCGGCGGTTGGTCTTAATTGCAATGATACACTAAGAGGCAGTAATGAAAAATGATTTTCGATAAAGACTCGCATCAGCTTTGTGCAAGAACCGTTATTCGGGAGGTGTCTGGATGAGCAGCGATGCGGGTTCAGTTTAGTGAATATACCGTTTCTAAGGTAGAAAGGAAGCATGGACAATAAAGTTGAGTTGTCAGCATTCTATAGCGAGACTGACTTCGTTATTTTAGACGATCCGCCCATAATCATGAGAGTAGGCGAAAGGCATGATGGGGTGCGTTTACTGTTGCAGAGCTTTGCTGTTGACACGGCGGTATTTTTGTCTGGCGTTAACCCTGTCGCTGTCTGTTCATCGGAGGATGAGCGTATTGATCGACAGATGCAATTGTTGAGTTTAGTTGAAGAAGAGAGATTAAATTATTTTATTGCTATGGCTGAACATCCCCTTTCCGGGTGGACTCAGCAGAGTTACTTTGTGCTGGGCGTCAATAAAAGTCAGGCCGCTGACTGGGCTGCGACCTTCCAGCAGAGGGCTTATATCTGGATACCCCCGTCTGGTATCCCCGAACTGATTCTGAAGGATTAAGTGGCATGTTTGCCCGGTTGCCAACCTGTTTCGGTTAGGCTGCTCTGAGCAAATTCGAGAGGGCCGGGCTCCAGCGTAGTTGCTAGCGAATCGTTCCATCGATTGAGAAAGCCAAACAGCGCGATAACAGAAATTATTTCAACGGCCTCTCTTTGATTAAAATGGTTGAGCAGTGTTTCCATATGTTCCGGTTCAACCCCGTTAGGGGAGGTGCCACCATGCAGGGCGACCTTCAGCGCTGCTTTTTCAGCCTCGGAGAAGAGGTCACTGTCTTCAAATTCAAATACGGCCAGTAATTTTTGCTGGGTTACGCCTTTTTTTATGGCCTGATGCGCTGTATGCGCCTGGCAGTATTGGCAACCCGAAGCAGTAGACGTGATATGGGCGATGAGTTGTTTTAGATCTGCGGAGAGCACGCCGCCATTAAGCACGGTTCCAGCCAGCTGGCTGAAATGCTGTAACAGTTCAGGCCAATGGGCCATGGTACGCATACTGTTTGGCACGAATCCCATGGACTGTGATATTAAATTAAATAACGGGTTCAGTTCTGGGGATTCTGAGTTTGAGCTGGGATCAAGTAGGGTCAATTATTTCTCCTGATGGGGTCATATGTCTTTCCCGGCATGCCCGTATCAGACCCCATTTTTAGGGTAAACGGCCGTTGCCAGAACGGTCGTATGTGCAGCCTCGACAGACCTTAAACTGGCATACCAGCAGGACTGAAAGCAAGCTTTCCAGCATATTTTATTGTTGCGGATTATTTGATATAATCAAACGTTCGTTTTAGTTATTAGTCTATGCATACAGAAAATGCGGATAGGACAGATTCTGCAAGAACCCGAATACTGGATTCAGCTGAACGAATATTTGTCAGCAAGGGTTTTTCCGGTGCATCATTGCGGGCCATAACCTCAGATGCCAATGTCAATCTAGCTGCTGCACATTATTACTTTGAGTCAAAACAAGGCCTGTTTTCAGCCGTGTTCCACCGGCGCATAGAACCCATTAATGAACAGCGGTTAACGAATCTTGAGAGACTGTTGAATGCAACAGGTAAACCTGACTTACGGCAGATTCTGGCGGCTTTTCTTAGACCTGTATTGCTGCACTCGAATCAGGGTACGTTGGAATTTATGGCGCAATTGACTGCTGAACCTGAAGAACTTATCCAACCCTTGATAGCCAGGGGGTTCGGCCACTTGATTACCCGATTTACAGTGGCTCTGAAACTAGTATTTCCTGAGACCAGTGAATTGGATCTAAATATTCGGTTTTCATTTGTGGTGGGAGCTATGTTACAGACTATTTTTAATCGATCTTTTTTTATGGGGATTGGCGACGTGAGTAAAGAGGTGATGTATCAGAAACTACTGGATTTTTGCGTGGCTGGATTTTTGAACAATGAATAGCAGAAAAGCTAACAGAGATAGTATGGCATGAAGAATTTAAGACAGAAACTGCTGCCCATGGGCATCGTAATGGGTGGCATTGGTCTGGCAGCCATTCTGGTCATGACAGGGCCGTCAATGCAATCGGTAGTGCCAGAGTTTGTTGCGCCGGTAGTAGAAACTCAGATGGCAATGCCCGTAAAAATGCAGATGACAGTATACACGCACGGCACAGTCAGACCGCGTAGCCAGACTGATCTCATTGCTGAAGTTTCCGGTCGAGTGATATCCATATCGGATGAATTGGTCAGCGGTGGTTTTTTCAACAAAGGCCAGCTGTTGTTTTCTATTGACGCCCTGGATTATGAAGTCGCTCTTGAACAGGCTAAAGCGGGCCAGGCCCGTGCTGTCAGTGAATTAGCGAATGCCTCGAAAGCTCATGCTCGACAGCAGAATCTGGCAAAAAGACAGTCAGCAAGTGAATCACAGCAGGATGATGCATTAAACAGACTCAGAGTTGCAGAGGCTACCTTGCGGGAGGCACTAGCACGTATTGCCAAGGCAAGGCGAGATGTGTCCAGGACCCGGGTAACTGCGCCGTATGATGGTCGAGTCAGGACAGAGCAGTTGGATATAGGTCAGTTTGTCAACCGAGGTGCACCGGTCGCGACTATTTATGCGACAGATTTTGCGGAAGTCCGCCTGCCGGTTCACGACCAAGAGCTAGCCTTTTTGGATCTGCCGCTGGCAATTTCGAAAAATAGCGTTGATGGCGATGTGGTAACCAGGATAAAAGCCCGTTTTGCGGGTAAAGATCATGAATGGCAGGGCGTTATTGTTCGTACTGAAGGTGAAATCGACCCTAAGACTCGTATGATCCAGTTGGTTGCCCAGGTTGCTGATCCCTATTCTACCCCTGGTGGCAAACCACCCCTTGCTGTTGGCCTTTTTGTTGAAGCTGAAATTCTGGGTAAAGAGTTACCCGCGGTTGTGGTCTTGCCCCGCCAGGCAGTCAGACCGGGTGATCAGGTCTTTATCGTTAACAGTCAGAGCCGACTGGAACTGCGCGCACTGGAAGTAGTAAAGCGGCAAGGTAACCGGGTGTTCATTTCAGCAGGTCTCAACCAGGGTGATCTAGTCTGTATTACGAGTCTGGATGATGCCATCCCAGGCATGCTAGTTCGGCTGGCCAATAATCCGGTTGTGAGTTCGTGAGCGGTATTATTGACTGGTTTGCAAGAAACCATATTGCAGCCAATTTATTGCTTTTTCTGCTTGTTTTTGCGGGTTTTGCGGGGCTGTCTAACATGCCTCAGAAAACCTTCCCGGACATTGATGTTCCCATTATCGTAGTTTCGATCCCTTATCTGGGTGCAGCACCAGAGGAGGTTGAGTCGGGGGTATGTATCCGGGTAGAAGAGGAATTAGATGGTATTGAGGGGCTCAAGGAGCTTCGTTCAACCTCTAATGAAGGTATGTGTTCGGTCTCCGTTGAACTTCTGGAGGATGCCGATACCGCTAAGGCTCTGGATGAAGTCAAGAATAGAGTTGATGCTATAGACACCTTTCCAAATGAAACAGAGCAACCGATCATTAATCTGGTTAGTTCTATACGCTCGGTTATGGACATAGCCATAACCGGTCCCGAAGATGAGAAAACCCTGAAAGTGATCGGTCAGAGGGTTCGTGATGATATTGCAAGCTTACCTCATGTCACCCAGGTCTCACTATCAAATACCCGACCCTATGAAATTTCAGTCGAGTTATCAGAGGCGTCACTAAGAAGAAACGGCCTCAGTTTTGATACTGTTGCGCAGATCATTCGGACCCGCTCCCTGGATTTACCGGGTGGTTCAATCAAAACCAGAGCCGGCGAGATCCTGCTTCGAACCCAGGGGCAGGCCTACTGGGGGAATGAGTTTGAAAATCTGGTATTGCTAAGTCGAGCCGATGGTTCCCGATTGTATCTGCGCGATGTGGCTACGGTTGTGGACGGCTTTAAAGATACCGATCAGATGTTGCGGTTTAATGGCATGCCGGCGGCCCTTATCAGGGTTTCTAGGATTGGTAATCAGGATATTCTAGAGATTACGCGAGAAGTTGAAGCCTACCTGAGAGGTGCGGCAGCGCAATTACCTGCAGAGGTAAACCTGACTATCTGGAACGACAGTTCGAAGATGCTTAAAGATCGACTGAGCACACTGCTCCAGAGTGCCCGCCAGGGGTTCATGATGGTGTTATTACTGCTGGCGCTGTTTCTTAGGCCGCGGCTGGCTTTCTGGGTTAGCCTGGGTGTTCCAGTCGCGTTTCTGGGAGCGCTCTTCCTGACAAATTTTCTTGGTTTATCGATTGACGGTATTTCACTGTTTGGCTTCATCCTGGTACTAGGCATAATGGTGGACGATGCCATTGTTGTTGGTGAAAACGTGTATGCAAACCAACTCCGTTCTGGAAGACTGCTTGAAGGGGCAATAACAGGAACTCAGCAGGTCTCGGTGCCAGTTATTTTTGGCGTGCTGACAACAATTTGTACTTTTTTTCCACTAATTGTTGGACCGGGCACCTTTGGCCAGATTGGTGGTGTGATTGCCACTGTTGTGGTGTGTTGCCTGATTTTTTCCTTGATTGAGTCGCAGCTTATTCTGCCTGCTCATCTTGGCCATGAAGATGTAAAAACGTCTGCAGGTGAGATTGGATTATTGATGATACCCATTGTCTTAATTGCGTTACTGGAGTTCGCCGCAGATGTCAGAAATTATCTGGTACTTCTCTGCATCTCTTTGTCGGTCCTCATGGCGATCCATTTACTGGGTTACTCAGCTAGCATTGCAGAAAAACTGATGAAAGGGCAGGCTCGATTTTCTGATTGGCTTGAGCATCATATTAACAGCGGGTTCAGACAATTGGTTAGAACAAGCACCCAGGCACGTTATATTACTCTAGCAGTTGCTATTGCAGCGTTGCTATCTGGAGTAGGTATCCTTATGAGCGGCCGCCTGCCGTTTTCCTTCTTTCCTCCTCTGGCATCTGACCAGGCGATAGCGCAACTGACCATGCCGTTGGGAACGCCGGCTGAGGTGACCCGGGAGGCTGTGATGAAGCTTGAAAGAACAGCTTTTCAATTGGCGGAAGAATTAGAATCTCGATTTCCGGATGCCCCGCCGGTACGGCATATATTGACTGCTGTCGGTAATCAACCTAGTAGTAACAGTGGTGGCGGCCCACCTGGTAATAATGAAAATGCAGCCAGCGGCGGTCATTTAGGTGAAGTCACATTGCAGTTAACACCGAGCGAAGCAAGAGACCTGGCGACCAATGCAGTCGCAAATATGTGGCGAGAAACGTCTGGTTCGATCCCCGGGGCACTCGAATTGAGATTTAACAGCGCCCTGTTTACAGCGGGTGACGCGATTGATATTCAGCTAGCAGGAGATAACGTCGCTGAATTGCGCGAAGCTGCAGCACGTCTAAGACGAAAGTTAGCAGAGTATCCAGGGGTCATCGATATTACGGACTCGTTCCGATCGGGCAAACAGGAACTTAAGCTCAAGATATTACCGGGTGGTGAAGCGCTTGGTTTGAGCCTGGGCACCTTGGGACGACAAATACGACAAGCTTTTTATGGTGAAGAAGCACAACGTATTCAGCGCGGTCGAGATGATGTGAGGGTCATGGTTAGATATTCACAGAAGGAAAGGAAATCGCTGGCTACGCTTGACAGTATGCGTGTGAGGACGCCGGAGGGATCAGAAGTGCCTTTTGCAACGGTTGCCATAGCTGAACTGGGCCGCGGTTTTTCTAGTATCAGAAGAACTGACCGACAACGAGTGGTGAATGTGACTGCAGACGTTATACGGGCTCAAACCACAGCCAATGAGGTCTTGGCGGACCTTAAAGCCAGGCATATTTCCGGTATCATGAAGGATTACCCTCGTATCCAGTACAGCCTGGAAGGCGAACAGCGTGAGCAAGGTGAATATTTTGGCAGTTTAATCCCCTTGTTTTTGATTTCCTTATTTATGGTTTACGCCCTGCTAGCCATTCCCTTGCAATCCTATGTTCAACCTCTGATTATCATGAGTGTCATTCCGTTTGCGTTTCTCGGCGCCATCTGGGGGCATCAGATTATGAAGCTGGCAGGGCTGGTTTCAGGTATAGCAATGATGTCAATTCTTGGATTTATAGCGGCTTCCGGGGTTGTCGTTAATAGCAGTCTGGTATTGGTTCACAATCTAAATGCCCGTCGGGCGGCAGGCGAGCCGCTTTTCGATGCCGTTGTTAATGCATCGGTATCCCGTTGCAGACCGATTATATTGACCTCGATGACAACCTTTGCGGGTTTGACGCCCTTGATGTTCAATACCAGTGTCCAGGCGCAGTTCCTGGTTCCCATGGCGGTGTCTTTGGCCTTTGGTGTTTTGTTTGCTACTTTAGTGACTTTGTTAGTGGTTCCGTCTTCTTATCTGTTTTTCGAAGATCTACGGGCCTGGTTACATCCCGAAAAAACTGATGATAGGCTGGATGCGTCTGATCAGGAAGATAATACCTCCCCAGCGTGAACCGGTGAATGCTGTCGAAGAAATAGCCTGGATCAAAGCAGATTAGATACTAGGAAGCCACTAGGTAAAGTGACTAAATAGAGTGACTAAATAAGGAACTGTTCATGCCTGATCATCCGTTTGCTGCACACCGAGGCCGGATTGAGTTACTGGAAATTGATTCAGGGAATCTTGACCACAATAGATTGGGTGATCCGGTCTGTCGGCAGGTGGCCGTTTATTTACCTGAAGGTATTGTTGCCTCTTCGCAAAGCCGTTTTCCTTTGATGGTTGACCTTGCCGGGTTCACCGGTAGCGGTCTGGGCCATCTCGGCTGGAAAAGCTTTGCTGAAACCTTGCCTCAGCGAATAGATCGGCTGTTGGATGAAGGTTTGATGGGACCGACTATTGTTGCTTTTCCAGACTGTTTTACCTCATTGGGTGGCAATCAGTACGTTAATTCCAGTGTAATGGGGAACTGGTCGAGCTGGCTTGTCGATGACATGTTACCTCAGCTTGTTAGTCGCTTTCCTATCCTACCGGAGCCCGCTCACCGTGCTGTCTTTGGAAAGTCGAGTGGCGGCTATGGTGCCCTGATGCAGGGCATGACCAATGGCGAACAATGGGGTGCTGTGGCCTGTCATTCCGGCGATATGAATTTTCAGCTCTGTTATCAGACTGATTTTCCTCGAGTCGTTCTGGCGCTGCAGCAATCAGGCGGCAGTATCAAGGACTATCTGGATAAACTTGTTAACAGGAAGAATGTGGGGGGACACGACATGAGCATCTTGATGATGTTGGCGATGGCAGCGTCCTATGATCCGGACCCGGACAGTGATTATGGCATAAGACTACCGGTTACCCTGGATACCTGTGAGTTGATTCCACAGCGTTGGCAGAATTGGCTAGCCTGGGATCCGTTGGCCCTGATCGAGGACGAAAAGGTACAGGCCAGCCTCAGCAGGTTGAATAACCTGTACATTGATTGCGGCAGCCGTGATCAGTATTTTCTGATGTTTGGTGCCCGGGCCCTGGTAAAACGATTACAGGCGCTGGCAATTAATCACTGTTATGAGGAATTTGAAGACAACCATTCAGCAATTGATTATCGAATGGATCTATCACTGCCCAATCTGTATCAAAGCATTAAAGCAAGTTCCTGATCGTTCTATCGTCTATCAAGACGATTATATACCGTCAAAGTACTCAACATCGGGGGCACCAGCCATGTTCGGACCGAGCTCAGCACCTAATGTCCTGAAGTAGTCAGATTTACCATGTGCGGCAAGGGCAGCCTCATCAACATATTCTTCCAATACCACGTACGCTAAGTTGTCAGTCCTGGATTTGTGCAGGGAATAAAAATTATTACCGGGTTCGTTAGCGCGAACTGATGCTGCCAGTTCCGCGAACTTTTCTTCAAAGGTCTGGTTACAGCCTTCCTTGATGGTTAGTTTTGCAATGACGCCAATAGACATGTTCATATTCCTGTGTTTAATCAGGCTCTATTCTCAGTGGCTGATGAGCTTGAGTCAACTATTCCTGAGAATGTCTTGTAGCCGGATAAAAAGGGGCTGGACCTTTTTGGGTCCTGATATCAAGGACCTTCTTCAAGCGGATACAAGAGGCTCTCCTGGCCGTTTATTTTTATTTCTAAAGTAAACCTCATCAGTTCGCCTAAGCGGCCTGTGGGAAAGCCCCTGTCTACAAACCATAAGAGGTAGGCTTCGGGTAATCGAGAAAGCCGTTGACCTTTGAATTTACCAAAGGGCATTTTCGTATTTGCCACAGAAATTAGATCCTTTGATTCAAACATGGGTTATAAATTGCCATAATTGTTGTGGTGATTGGAGAATATAATGCCAAAGGCAAGCGAAATTAAGAAGGGTGATGTGGTTGATATCGATGAAATCCCGCATGTCGTAAAAACCTTAGAAAGTAAGAGCCCATCCTCGCGAGGCGCTGCAACGATCTATAAAATCAGGTTTACCAATTTGTTGTCGGGGCAGAAAAAAGATGTCTCCTGCAGAAGTGACGAGAGCTTTTCCTGGGTGGACTGTGAACGAATCACCGTTCAGTTCTCCTATGTTGATGGTGATCAGTTTATCTTCATGGATACCAATGATTATAGCCAGCATGGACTCGATCGGGCTGACATCGAAGCGCAGCTTCCTTTCCTTAGCGAAGGACTGGCCGATATTACCGCCTTGCTGATAGACGGTCAGATGGTGGCTATTGATCTGCCCCAGGCCATTGTTATGTCAATAGCGGAAACTGCGCCAGCTATAAAAGGAGCCAGTGCCAGCGCACGAACCAAGCCTGCGACGTTGACTACAGGCCTTGTCATTCAGGTTCCTGAATATATTGAAACTGGCGAACCAGTCAAGGTCAATTCCGGTACCAGCAAGTACATGTCACGGGCTTAGCGGTTGAAAACCAGTACGGGCGGGACTTCACAGCGAGGGTCGGCCGGCACAAAGTGTTAGCCCCGGTGGCACGGTATTTAGCCTTTAAACGAACGCCAGCCCGTCTGAATCTGAGCCAGGCTCTGTTCATCCAGAGGGCCCTCTTCGGTGGCCCGAAGAGCCATTTCGAGATGCTTTCTTTGCGCTAAACCAATGATGACAGCATGAATACGCGGCTGCGATAAGGCAAATCGAAGTGCCAGGCGAGCATCCGGTTTTTTGTGCCCAAATAATACCTGAGAGAGGTGTTGTTGCTTAAATTGTTCGCTGGAAATGGTATCAGAAGGGGTTAAAGGCTGTTCTTTGCCGTGGCGCTGGGTTGTGGCCAAGATGCCAGCGGCGAAAGCCCTTATGCCGAATACCGCGACGCCATGTTCAAAACAGGTGTCGACCAGACCGGTAAAATTATAGTGTGGCCAACTCGGTGGCATGCTGATCGCCGCCGAGGCATTGAGTAGATTATAGACCAGTTGCATGCTGGCAAGGCGATTGCTCTTGATAACCTTTAGCAGCGCCGCAGTTTCGCCCAGGCCGGTAATGCCTATCTCGCTGGCCATGCCTTGCATCTTGATATTATCCAGAGCATCCAGAACACCGTGGGGTTTCATGATCTCATTGATGCCAATGACTCGACCGTTAGTGTCATTGGCGATGGGATTGTGCAGTTGGATCAGTGTCACACGGCTCTTATTGAGTCGTCTTAAGCTGTCACTCAATGATCGTTCCACCTGGCCGTAATAATCTGAATCTCTGCTGTCAATGGAAACCTTTGTTGAAACCTGGATTGCTGCATCTGCTGTTGTCAGCAGACTGCCTAAGGCTGACTCAGAAACACCGGCACCGTAGCTGGGCGCAGTATCGAACCAGTTTACGCCGGACCTGATGGCGAGTTCAAAAGTGTCCTGCTTTTCCTCATCTTTGCCATTGATGAGCAGACCGCCCACAGCGCCGCAGCCAAATATTATGTTTGAAACCGCGAATAAGCCGTGTTCCGGGGTAATTATGCGCAAGGTCTTAGGCGTCCTGCTTGGCAAGTTGGGTTTCTGCAAATAATTTGATGCTTTTGTAATCGGCCTTGCCGTTTGGTGCACGCTCAAGGCTGTCTTTGATAAAGATATACTTGGGTAATTTGTAGGCTGCCAGATACTTGCGGCTGGATTCTCGCATTTCAACCAGGTCGCAGGATTCTCCCGGTTTTAATTGCAGGACGGCGGTAATGGCCTGACCCCACTTGGGGTCACTAAGGCCGACCACCAAGGCATCATCCACAGCAGGGTGCATCTTCATGGCTTCCTCTACCTCTTCGGGGAACACTTTTTCTCCTGCCGTGTTGATGCAGTTACTACCTCGGCCCAGCAGGGTTAGGGTGCCATCCAGGCGAACCTGTACCCAGTCTCCTGGGATTGAGTATCGGGTGCCGTCGATTATCTTAAATGTTTTTTCTGTTTTTTCAGCATCCTTGTAATAGCCAATGGGCAGGTTCCCTTTGACTGCCACCATGCCAGACTCATTTGAGCCGGGCTGTACTTCGATACCATCTTCAGTGAAGACCTTGCAATTGGGCCCAATGGTAAAATTTGCCACTTCGATCTCTTGTTCCTTGGTCATGACACTGCTGCCAAGGCCGATCGCCTCGGATGAAGAAAAACCGTCCACCAACAATAGATTTTCGTTATGACGCAGCAGGCCGGCTTTTATTTCCCGGGTCCACATAACACCTGAGGAGGATATGACTTTTACTGATGAAATATTATACTCGCCGGGGTGGTCATCGAGGGCGTCCAGCATAGGCCGGGCAAAGGCGTCGCCCACGATAGTGACCGCTGTTACGCCGTGTTGGTCAATTGCTTGCAGTGCCTTTTCGGGTATGAATCGTTTTGTCGGCAGGGTGATACAGGTCCCGCCAGAACTCATAGCGCCAATAGCAGATATCAAGCCTGTGCCATGCATCATGGGTGGTAAGGGTAGATTGACAGGCGAAGGCTGGTTTTCAATCCGGGCGATAAACTCGTCGAGATCCGCGCAAGGAGGAATCCCTATTCGGGGGTTACCGCCGGCGCCCATAACTTTAAATAAATCATCGTGGCGCCACATTACGCCTTTTGGCATGCCAGTTGTTCCACCGGTATAGATAAACAGCAAATCATCGGGTGAATAAGTGAGGTCAAGAGGACTGCCATCAGTGCCTTCAAGTAGAAGCTCATACGGTGATTGGTCGAGGGGTAATTCGTGCGGACTATCAGCAACTTCGATCCATTGTTTAACCTTGGGTAAGCGCTGCCTGATAAGATCAACGGTATCCCTGAATTCACTTTGAAACATGACCACAGTCGCGTCTGAATTATCGAATAGATAGATCAGCTCATGTTCTATATAGCGATAGTTGACATTAACGTGGGTCAGGCAGGCTTTAAATGCAGCAGCAATGCCCTCGCTGTATTCAGGGCAGTTTCGCATGTAGAAGGCCACTTTATCGCCGGGTTCAGCACCACCTTCCAGGAAGGCCCTGGCCAGGCTATTAGTCCGTCTGGAGAATTCGGCATGGCGGATGATGCGTTTGCCATGGATGAGTGCGAGTCGATCGGCAGGGGTAACCTTGTCGACTGCCCTGAGAATGTTCCCGTAGCTCCATTGGTATGCCATTGTTTTACCTGTCCAGGAGGATTTTGATGGCCTGATCATACCGAAAACCAGTGAGTCTGTCAGGCAGTTGCCTGACTGGTAAACATGTCGTCAGTAGATGTCCTGTCCGAAAATAAGAATGGCACCATTGATGTCTTCGACGCCAAAATCTCTTATTTTGTAGTCACGATCAGCGATTTCTATGCTAATGTGGGCGCCTCGTTGCAGGATTTCCTGGTAATAACGGTCAACGTCGATAAGCCAAAGGAACAGCCGTGCAGCTTTTTGATTTTCATCTGACCTGGCAAAGTGGATCGCTGCATTGTCTCTCCAGACAACACCATATTCCGAGCTGACAAAATCGCAGTTGAAACCGAGAATATTGCGGTAGTAATCTGTTGTTTCAATGACGTCAACGACCTGCAGGACCGGGGCCGATTGAATGAACTGGTTAGGATTAGAGGTAGGGCGATCCGGCATGGGGTTTCACTTCGCTATTGTCAGTACAGGTACAGTAACGCACCGCTGTGATCAGTTAAACCAGGTTATGGTTGGTTCCCCAGACCGGAGATTGCTCCAGGTTATAAGCACGGATCAAAAATAAAGGCGGATACTGGTATAGATAGCATTGGCATTTGCGCCGTATTCTGAACCCAGCAGAAACTGGCCTAGCGTGTCGTTGACTTCAATGCCCTTACCCTGGAACAGATAAATACCAAAATCCAGGTAGATATCTTCTGCCACATTGTAATTGGCAGACAGGGAGGTAAAGGATGAATGATCGTCGAGATTTTGGATAGTTTGTACAGATGCCTGCCATAACGGAGATAGGGTCTGGCTGAGACTGGCAATGATATAGTGTCTGCCAAGCAGGAACACGCCGCCCGTTTTGAAGGCAAGGCTTTCAAAATGATTCAGGTATTGCTCAGTCTCAGTTGTTCCTGCGCTACTGACATGGTACTCAGCCATCGCAAAGGTATTTGCTGTGAAAGCGTAGTCCACACCCACTGAGCCCCGCGTATAATCGTCTGGGCCACTGACCGATGCAATTTCCAGCCAGACTCCGAAGTTTCCCAGTGCCCCTTCAAGGCCGCCGCCAACCAGCGTCTGGTCGGCGAACTGGATCAGGCTGAATTTTAAATCATTGCCGCGAAAATTCTGTTTTATCTGGATGAATGCTGCCGAGTTTCTACTCTGAGCGTTATCGCCAAAAACCAGACCGGCATCCAGTTCTCCGAGTGCACCCCAGGCTTTCTGGTAGCGGATTGAGTCGACCCCTATACGGTATTCAGTATTCAGAGTACCGAGGTTAAAGGGTAGAAATACGTCTGTTGGATTTATCATCCTGGCAGAACCAAAAGTAATGGCTTGGCGACCTACGGTCAGATCACCATCTGCGAACTGAAACTGTACATTAAATCGATCCAGGTTTTGCAGGACCGATCGTTTGTTCCCGGATGCCTTGAGCAGGGGATCGAGGTCGGTTAGGCGATAGCCAGGTGCAGTTGGCTGGGTATTCGTGGAAAATGGATTACCAGCACGGGAAGACAGTAACGGACTTACCTCGTAATGAATTTGCCAGATGGTATTAGAATTGAAAATATCAAGCATCAGTCGAATATTATTCTGCGACCTGGTCAGGCTGGGTAGGGTGAATAAAGAATTCGACTGTCCCTCCTGGGCTACCAGATAGGATTTGATATAGCCCTGAAGGTTAAGCTCGCTGGCACGGGCATGCATGGTTGCAGCAAGCAGCCAGAGCATGGTAACCAGCGCTGCCAATGGTTTAGACAAAGGTAGGCCTACGTCGTTACTGGGTTTCTTCTTTTTCGATTTTGCCGTCTCTCAGGTAGACCAGTCGCCTGGCTCGTTCGATGATCTTTTGATCATGGGTTGAGAACACGAAAGTCATATTTCTATTCTGGTTTAAATCTTTCATGACATTGAGCAGGCTGATGCCAGTTTTGGAATCCAGGTTTGCGGTTGGCTCATCTGCCAGGATGATAGAAGGATTAGACGCCATTGCCCTGGCAACAGCCACCCTTTGCTGCTGACCACCGGATAATTGCGCAGGGCGACGGTTTTCCATGCCAGCCAAACCGACGATGTCCAGCATCTCCTTTACCCTGATTCTTCGTTTAACGGCAGTTATTCCCTGAAGTAACATGATGTATTCGATATTTTCTGCCGCTGAAAGAACGGGAATGAGATTGTAGGCCTGAAAAACGAAGCCGATATTGTCGCGCCTGAAATCAGACAGCTTGTTGCCTGACATATCCGCAATATTGGTTCCATTGAGTGCCACTGTTCCAGAGTCAGGTTTGTCCAGTCCCCCTATAAGATGTAGCAGCGTTGATTTCCCAGACCCCGATGGCCCGACAATCGCTGTGAATTCACCTGGTTCAATTGACAGGGATACCTCATCTAGGGCTTTTACCATTGCCTCACCTGTACCAAAAAATCTGCTCAGAGCGACGGTATTGATTAGGGGTATCATAAAGTTCTCCTACAATGCTTTTTGCAATGCTTCGGTCGGCACGATTTTAGAGGCAAACAGAGCGGGATAGATTGCAGCTATCAGGGTGAGCAGGGTGACATAGATCGGGAAGTTTATGAACTGGTAGGGTTCTAATATGGTATTCATATTGCCATCCAGTACGATTCCAGACATTTCCATTCTTCCCATTGGAATGCCATTGGTTGAAAAATAAGAGCTTACAAAGTAACCCAGTATGATCCCAAAAAAACAGCTGATCAGAGCCAGGAAAAAGGCTTCGGTGAGAATGAGTTTAATAATTTCTGCTGGACGAGTACCCACTGATTTAATCACCCCAAATTCGTAAATGCGTTCATAAATAGACATGAACATGGAATTAATAATGCCCAGCGAAGCCAGCAAAAACAGGATGCCACCGACAATCAGGGTGGAATAACCGGTCATTTCAAGCATAGCGCCCATGGTGGGTTGCAGTGCAAGCCAGCCATTGGCTTCAGTCTGATCGTTGTTAAATGATTTGTAGATATTAAGCGTTGGGTCATTTGCCATTTCCGGTCGGTTAAAACGAATCGCAATCTGGTGGGCAGCTCCCGTGAGCTCGAAAAGACTCTGGGCCTTGTCCAGGTTGATAAATATCAGATTCTCATCCAGGGTTTCTGGCCCGAATTCAAACAGTCCGCTCAGTCTGAATAGTTCCTGAACAATTTCTTTAGAATCGACGGTCGACGAGGTCAGTACCAGGCGGTCTCCCAGTTCAACTTCAAGTAATTCTGCCATGGGTCGGCCCAACAGGATTTCTCGCTCCTGGCCGGAAAGGAAATGCCCCGCGTAAACAGCTTCCTCAATTTTACTGACGTCTTTCTCAGATGCCGCGTCAACACCGTAGACCAGGGCGCCAGCGCTATTGTAGCTAGACGCTATCATCGCGCCAACAATGATTCGTGCCGAGGCCCCTCGAACAACCGGGTCATGCACTAGTTCGTTTTGAATTTCCCGATAATTGTTGATACGGATGCTGGGTTCGAAATCGTCTCGAAAACCTCTACTGTTAATCTGGGCCTCACCCTCGAGCGTATGGGTTAGGCTGCCAATCATCACATCGATCATGCCAAGCATCACCCCGTCCATGAGAATGATCGTGAGCAGTGAACTTGCAATCAGCATACAGGTCAGCACCGTTCTTCTGATATTCCGGAACAGATTTCTCCAGGCGAGACGCAGGATGAGCATTTCTAATGACTCCCCAATGCGTCTCTGGGCTGTATTCTAGCTGCCCTAATTCCGGGAGGTATACTGATTATACCGGCTGCGAGGATGATGAATATCATGGGCGCAAAAAAAACATAACTCGAAAATTCGCCCTTCATGCTATCGAATAAGATGCCACCCATGTCCACTGCCATGGCCATTTTAAGGCCAACAACCGTAAACCAGTAAATAACCGGTGCTATCAGAATAAGTCCAAGTACAACACTGAAACAAGCTAACAGAGTCGTTTCCATAAAAATCAGTTTCACCAGTTCGAAGGGCCGACAGCCTATGGCTCGCAACACGCCAAATTCGCGTGTTCTTTCGAGCACAGTCATTAGCACAGTATTTAATACAGCAATAAACACCAGAAATACGACCAGAACCATCATGAACTGATTACCTTGCTTGTCAGATAGCATGGTTCGATAGAAAGTTGCTTCCACTTCCTGCCAGGTTGATATAGTCAGATTCTGATTTTGCAGATCCAGGGACTGAGCAAATTCAGTATTGTCATCTGGGTAATGCAATCTAAGGGCATACTCATGGACATCGTCGGAGAGTGTTAAGAATTCCTGGGCAGCATTTAAGGGCAGGTATACTGTCATTTTATTGAACGAATTTTTGTTACCGACTATGCCTGAAACAATAAATATATCGTTGGCAATGGACCCGTCTGCACCCTGTGAAATAAGAACCAGTTCGCTGCCCACAGACAGGCTCAATTTGGTCGCCAGACCCTGGCCGATCATTGCCTGGAAATAACCGTTTTCATTGGCTTGGGAACTAAAGTAGCTGCCAGTAAGGACTTTCTCGAATAATCGACTCACCGTGGGTTCCTGGACTGGGTCAACGGCGATAATTCTGGCTGGGGAGGTCTTGTCGTCACCATAAGCCAGCGCGGCCGAATAGATTCTGGGCGCAAAGCCGATAATTTCCTCCCTTAAGCTTAATTCTGCTTCGAGAGCCTGTCTTTTCTGGATTGTTTTAAACAGTTTAGGATGATCAAGATAATCATCCCGGTAAATCTGTACATGGCCTGTATGATCCAGGGTAAATAACTCAATTAGATTTCCCCAGGACCCTTCAACCAATGACATCGAAAAGACAAACAGCATGTATCCACCTGTCATGCTTAATCCAGTCAGAATTGTGCGTCGTTTCTGGCGCAGTAAATTTCTTAGAGCTAAGCGTAAAAGGAGCATTAGAATCGACTTTTAAGATTTCGCAGAGAAAAGGTGTCTTCAGTAATAGACTCTGCGTTAAAAGTAATTGCTTCGTAGATAATCCGGGTTAAGTGACCAGCTTTGTCCAGTGGCCGCATCTCTATGATAGAAGGCATCAGTCTGCCGTCAAATTCCTTGGGTTCAAGGAATATCATTTCCCTGACTTTTACGAGATCGTCATCATAGAATATTTGCGCTTTAGGTATCAGCGGTGATTTAGAGATGATGTATTCGATCTTTCCCCACACTGTTACGGTACTTTCCATTGGAACCAGCTCGATGATGTATTCTGCTTCATTTTCTGTCAAAGACAATGCATAGGCATCTACCAGGGAGGTTTCTTTGACCAGGTCATCGTTGGTGAAGTCACTACCCATCCACGATCCCATCATCATGGAGGGCGGAACTTTAATGACCTTGTTGATTTTTGGAAAGTAGTTCCACATTTCCTGATCTCGTTTTAAGGTCGCCACGCCACGGTCTTTTTTTGGAGACAGTATCCGGAAAAAGGCACGCTCCTGACCCAGGGACAAGCTCTTCATTGACAGCTTGCGTTGATAGTTAGGTGTTTCTATGAGCATGGTTATCGAGGCATCGCTGGAACGTCCCCGATACAGGTTTTCCATTTCGTCGATAATTTCCTTGGCTGTGCCGGGCTTGGCGGCTTCGGCAAAGCCTGCCTGGTTCATTGACATCGCCAGAAAGAATATAATGAACCTGGACCATCCAAGAGGGTCTGAACATGCCTGAAAACAGGTCTTAGTAAAATAGCGAAAAGCGGTTAATTTCATCAGTGACAATAAAACATAACTAGTATGATGGTTCAAGGGCTTTACTCCCGTGACATGGCCATAGCACCCATTGTAATCAGATAAGTCCTAGATGCCTTTGAAATTTCCTGGACGTCTTTCGGATACAGCTTTTACGCCTTCCTTGTGATCTGCTGTGCGTTGTAGGTGAAACTGGGCAGTCCCTTCTATATTGGTGGCGGCCTGTACAGCATCTGCCAGTCCCGGTCTGAGTTGTTCGCGTACCTCAGTAACGGCCAGGGGTGCATTAATGGCGATTTCTGCGGCAAGTTCGATGGCCTTATCTCTTACCAAAGCGGTGTCGACCAGAAGATCTCCCAAGCCCCATTCATGCGCTGTTAAACCATCAATGCGTCGTCCCGTGAGGAATAACAGGTTTGCTTTTTGAACACCAATAATCCTGGCCAGGGTATGGGTCAAGCCAAAACCCGGCGTGAATCCGAGTTTAACAAAGTTAGCGGTCATCCTGGTGTCAGGGCAAACAACCCTGAAGTCGGCCATGACGGCTAATCCAAAACCACCCCCGACTGCAGCGCCCTGTACTGCCGCGATAACGGGTGTCTGGCAGCGAAACAGGCGAACAGCTTCCGTATAGAGAGGATTGGGGCTATCAGCCGTGCGCGTCTGCACATCGCTATCCCGGCTACTGGACGAAAAATTAGCACCGGCACAGAAGTGTTTCCCTTCTGAACATAGCACAATGGCTCTGGCATCTGGATCATTATCTATGTCGGTAAAACAATCAGCCATATCACCTATGAGATGCTGGTCGAAGAAATTATTCGGGCCCCGTTTAATCTCACAAGTGACTACATAGTTCTCCAGTCTGGTGACCTCTATATCGCCGTAATGATTTTCCATACCATAATCTCCGGTGGTGTAAAGGGCGGCATAGCCGCCCCTTTATTTTCTTTTCCAGGCGCTTACTGAAAGGGTCTGGAAGTGGGCTGAATGCCTTTGGGCCAATGTTCGAAATTGGCTCTGACGGCATCGCCAATTTCAGCAACTTCCCAGGGGCCGTCAGTGTTGTCTTTCTGGCAGACAGTCTGGGATTGCCAGGATAATAACTGAACGGTGTTGCCTGTAGCCAGGAAGGTGCGTCCTGTTACTTCCTTGGCATCATCTGAGCCTAGCCAGACTACCAAAGGAGAAACTTTATCGGGCGATAACAGTGCTTCCATGTTCTGCCCCTGTGGGAAAATATCTTCGGTTAATCGTGACCACGCAGCCGGTGCTAATACGTTAACCCGGATACCGTACTTCAGGCCTTCCTGGAAAAGGCAGCGCGCGAAACCAGCAATGCCGGCTTTAGCTGCACCATAGTTTGACTGGCCAAAATTACCGAGCAGGCCTGAGGTTGAAGAGGTGACCACAATGCTTCCACCCGTATTCTGCTCAAGCATCTGATTGTAAGCTGCTTTCACGGTCAGATAAGTGCCTCGCAGGTGCACATCAATTACGATATCCCACATATCATCGGTCATGTTTTTGAAGGATTTATCTCTGAGGATACCAGCGTTAGCAATCATGAAATCAAGTTTTCCAAAGCTATCCACTGCTTTTTGGACCATTGCCTTGGCATCTTCCTGTTTTGCAACATTTCCATAGTCAGCGACCGCCTGCCCACCTGAGGCGATAATTTTCTCCACCACGACATCCGCCATGGCATTGCCTGCCCCTGAACCATCCCTGCTGCCGCCCAGGTCGTTAACGACCACAGCGGCGCCTTCTTTTGCCAGGAGTAGTGCATGCGTCTCTCCGAGTCCGCCGCCTGCCCCTGTAACCACGGCTACTTTGCCATCTAATAAACCCATAGTTTGCTCCTTACATGCTCGTTAATTGGGTAAAAATGTGCGGGCCAGTTAATCACATTGGCGCTTTTAAGGCCAGAGTTGTCGTTCCCTACGGTTAATCAAACTGATAAGTGTGGCCTTGTCTTCCCCAGGAATGGAACTTTGCATCATTTGCCTGGGCCATGAAATCACGCCAGTTGTCGCCGTAATGAACCAGGATAATTTTTCGCCTGATAGATTCGGGCAAATGGCTCAACTCGGTAATACTGGTGTGGACACCGCCGGTAAACAACTGACAGTCATGAAAAATGACTTCCAGGCTAAATTTGCTGTCAAACTCCGCCAGCATTTGGGGATCAAAACGGGTATCAGAAGTAAATAAAATGCGCTCATCAATGACTAAGCCACAGCTCCAGGCGGAATCGCGCCAGGATTTTGCCTTGTCGGGGAAGTGCATAGTCCTGAACATCTTGACATCGATACTACCAATGCTGGTTTGCCAACAATCCCTGCTGAAACCTTTTATAGGGCTGGGTCTGATAACCTTCCATAAGTCCGGGAAGGTCAGTCGCTTTACCTCTGACTGCTCTGAGCCACCTCTGAGAGATTGATTCCAGAGTATGTCCTGGTATTGTTGGGTGATGACCATACTTGGTCGCTTTTTATTGATATAGCGAGCGCTAAGCTGGGCTTCTTCAAGGCCACCAATATGATCTGCATGGCTGTGAGTAATGAGAAACGTCTGTATTGCAGAAAGTTTCAGGCCTACTTGGGCTAAGGCCGAGGTACACTGGGTACCGCAGTCGATGAGCAGGTGATCATTACCTTTAACCACCAGGACATTTGTCTGGTGCAAAGTAGTAGCAAATGCAGATCCACTGCCCAGCAGTAGCAGATCCAGGTCACCCCCATTTTTGAGTTGAGCCTTACTGATGGGATGTTTGGAGATTTTCATAAAGCCACTCGCGGGTTAGTCATGTCTGCTGGTCGCCCTAGGTTGATATCATTTAGAAATTCCCGCACATGCTGGGCTGAAACATCGGGCACCTCTTCCATGGGGAGGTGGCCGACCTCAGGGTAAACAATCAGCTGACTGTTGGTTATTACCGAGGCGAAGCGGTGGCCATACGACAGGTCTATCCAGTGGTCTTCCTGACCCCAGAGGATCAAAGTAGGCTGAAGTAGATTGCTGGGATCCAGTCTTTCAGAGGGGGCACTCTGGCGATTTTGAGTTCGGCTTAGAATTGCCTGTCTGGTGCCTGCTCTTAGATTAAGATCGACATACCGGTCAATGAGCGATTCAGTTATGGCTTGCTGCTGATGATAGGCACTGGCTAGCCCCTGCTTGGCAAGATAATACGGATTCAGGTTTGCTGCTATGGCTCGAAACCAGTTTTGCTCGAGTAACCGTGTGACCAGAGGCGCTCGCGAGTCGCTGTCTTTATCCCCCACAGACGTATGCCAGTGTCGGGGTCCTGAACTATCGACTAGTATTAATGTCGTTATACGATCTGGATATTTCAGGGCGTATCGCCAACTGACACCGCCCCCCATTGAATTGCCACCAATGGTGAATTTACTGAGTCCCAGATGCTGGCTGACTGCGTTAACCACATCCAGTTGCAGACCACTGGAATAATCACCAGTGGCAGTGGCGCCGGTCAGCCCGTGACCCGGTAAATCGAGACTAATGATACGGAATTGATCGCCCAGAAGCCGTGACCAGCTTTCAAATGCATGTAATGAAGAGAAGGCGCCATGCACTAACACTATGGGGTGACCATTTTGGTTGCCTTCATCGCGGAAATGAATACGCAAGCCATTTTCGCTGACAAGAAATTGCGATGCTGGGCTACTATAACGAGCATCGACAATATCCCGGGGCAGGTCGGGAGAGTACATGTGGATGCACAGCATACCGAAAAGAGCAAGCAGGATAAGGCCTGTGTATTTAAGGTAGAGCATGTAGAGGCACTTGTAAGACGATTCTTTGAGATCCTATGATAACCAACATGGCTGCGCAGAAACAGCTGAGGTTTGCAGGTTTGATGGCGTACCTCAAATATCATTTCGGGAGTGAATCCGATACTATTTAAGAAAACGACAACGGAGCGAGCGGGTGAGCGAAACTACTGCTCAGCAGACAAGTGCGGAAAGTTCAGCCAGACAGTTGATTCTAGCGGGTATTCGATGCCTGCAATCCGATCAGTTTGAAGCGTATTTTGAGTTGTTTTCGGAGGATGCGATCTGGATGATGCCATCGAGATTCGGTGATGTAGGCATTAATGAAGCCCGGAAGTTCTATAATTTTACGCATAAATTCAGGTTCGAGCAGGAATCCACCATTGAGGAACTGCGGGTCTTTGATGACTGGGGATTTGCACGGTTGAGTTTCGATGGTTATTTAGTTGCTAAACAGGATTCCGGAGCTGCACCGATAAGATCCATCAGTCGGCATCTATGGATTATTGCCAGACAACCGTCAGGGCAATGGAAAATTACCCGTGACATGTGGAACAATCCCCGCGATAGTCAAAGCCGCTAAACTAATCCCATATTGATGTTTTCTTTTGAGGAGTCTCTTTGAAAGGTGTACGACCGGATATCGCCTCGATGCAGCAAAATGGCATTACAGGGCTTGCCACACCCAGGCTGGGTGATCCTTCCGTTATTCCGCTTTGGTTCGGCGAGGGTGATGAAGCGACCGCGGGTTTTATTCGTGAGGCAGCATCAGACGCATTATTAGCCGGTGATACGTTCTACGTTAATACAAGAGGAAAGCCCGAGCTTCGAACCAGTATTGGTAATTACCTGCATTCAGTCTATGGATTGAGAATTGATCCGAAGCGTATTTCAGTGCCTGGGTCCGCCATGATGGGTGTGACTATCGCTGTACAAATGGCCCTGACCCAAGGAGATGAGGCGCTGCTGGTTGGCCCATACTGGCCCAATATTGAAACGGCGTGCAGGGTCGCTGGTGCTGATATCGTCACGGTTCGACAGCATGAAGGTGCAACGTCCTGGGTATTGGACATGGAGGCATTGTTTGCCGCTGTTACGCCAAAAACCCGATTAATTTATATAAATTCTCCCTGCAACCCCACAGGCTGGATAATGAGCCGTAGCGAGCAATTGGCTCTACTTGAGTTTTGTCGTGAAAAATCAATCTTATTGTTGGCTGATGAGGTTTATCATAGGGCGGTGCTTAATGCGGCGCTGGCCCCCTCTTTTCTGGACCTGGCAAGGGATGATGACCCCATTGTGATAGTCAATGGTTTTTCAAAAGCCTGGGCGATGACCGGCTGGCGGGTAGGTTGGGTTGTGGCTGCCAAGGCTATGGAGACTCAATGGGCCGTGCTGTCAGAATGCTTCAATACCGGCAGTGCTCCTTTTGCTCAACAGGGTTGTATTGTGGCGCTGGAGAATTCCGAATCAGTGATTGAAGCGCTTAATGCCAAATACCGAAAAGGTGCAATACTGGTGAATGAAATTCTAGCAACCTGTTCGAGAATCCTGTTAACACCGCCCGAGGGTGCATTTTATGCATTTCCGAAAATTGATGGTATCAGTTCGAGTCGTGCCTTTTGCCAGGGGCTCCTTGACCACAAGGATGTTGGCGTAGCACCCGGATTTACGTTTGGCCCAGGTAATGAACAATATATTAGAATTTGTTTTGCTCTGTCCCACGCGCGGCTGCAGGAAGGGTTAGAGAAACTGGTGCTTTTTGCAAACAGCTACAAGGAGTAATGATGGAAGTTTACGATTTTGCTATTGGTCAGACTAATCCTGAAACCTTCCCGATGGATGCGTTCAGGGATGCCGCGATTGCTGCGATAGAAGAAGAGCATGACGCTTTTAACCGTTATCCTGGTGGGAAAGGTCATGCTGGACTTCGGCAATTAATGGCGGAACGTGAATCTCAGCGGGAAGGTGTGCCAGTTGACCCAGAGATGATTGCCTTGATGAATGGTTCCATGCAGGCTGTTACCCTGGCAGGACAGGCGCTGATGCAGGCGCCTGGTGATATTGTTATTACCGAGGAGTATACCTATAGCGGCACCATCAGTGCTTATAAGGGCATTGGGCTAACCATGGTTGGGGTCGCCATGGATGAACAAGGTATGCGTATGGATGCGCTGGCTGACACCTTGCAGAAGTTGCAGAGATCTGATCAGAAGGTTCGATTTATCTATACCCTGACGACCTACCAGAACCCGACTGGGACCTGCATGCCATTGTCCAGGAAAAAGCAATTGCTAGAAATAGCAGATCGGTATCAACTTCCTATCGTAGAGGACAATTGTTACGGTGACGTTCATTTTGATGGAGCTAAAGTCCCGTCTTTGTATGCTTTAGATGATTCAGAACGGCAGATTTATATCGGGTCGTTATCGAAGATATTCGCACCCGGGGTAAGGCTCGGTTACCTGCTTGCGAGAAAACCCCACTTTAATAATATTGTTAGTCAGCGCTTCGACGCTGGCAGTAATTATTTTGCCGCCGCTGTACTGGCGCAGTTTTATAAAAAGGGTATCTGGGAGCATTGTGATGTGGCTAATCCCGTGCTCAGGCATAAACGTAACCTGGTTTGTGAGTTGCTTAACGAAACCTTGGCAGATTTTTGTGTTTGGTCTGTACCGGTCGGCGGCCTTTTTATTTGGGTAAGGTTACCGGAGGATATTGATATGGATAAGTTACGGCAGGTGGCTGCTGCGAATAATTTTTACTTCGCCGCCGGCAAGGATTTCCATGTTGACAGTAAGCAGGTACCTTATCTCCGTCTGGCTTTTGGCCATGTCCCGGATGACTTGATTAAAAAGGGTATCCCAGTATTAGCGCGTAGTATTTCCGCTGCCCGTACCAGCAATTCTGCGAGGGATTTTGAAACATTATTTGATTGAGAAGACCCTGCTTTGCACTGATTGTGGGTTGCTATTGACCTAATGTTACTGACTTAATGCTATTGATAAAAGGTAAGCCATGAGGTGCAACGCTGGTAATGTGGCTGGGCTCTTGTTGGAAGCCCCAGAACGGGGGCAGAGATTATGTCACTATGAAGGGTAATACTTTTTTACAGGACGAAGGTAAGTCCATCATCGGCCACGGGCAGCTTGATATCCTTCTACAGGGCAATAGTCCGTTCTGGTCGCTTCAGTTCTCAGGTTGGCTGGGATGGATAATCCTGTTTGCACTCAGGGACGCTTACTGGAACCAACCGATTGAAAGAAGCCTGATGTTGGTATTTGATGCCGGTGCCGGTTTTCTGCTGACCACAATGCTTCGTTACTGTTATCAATTGGTGTGGAATCGATCGATTATGACTCGAGCGATAACCATATTACTGGCTTCTCTTTTTACAGCTTTGATCTGGCAACCGATTAAGAATTTCTCCCAAATAGTCTATCTTTCAGAATATCAGTCAGTCTACGAATTTGGTATTAGTTCCTATTTTGCAGGTGTTTTGGGATATTCCTATTTCGTTATCCTGTGCTGGAGCGGGCTGTATTTTGGATTGAAATTTTATCGATTGCTTGTCGTTGAAACCCAGCGGAGCATCAGGGCTGAAAGTGCTGTGATTGATGCCCAGTTGCAGATGCTCCGCTATCAACTCAATCCGCACTTCCTGTTTAACACGCTTAATGCCATCAGTACTCTGATAGTAGTCAAAGACGCCATAAGAGCAGATGCGATGCTGCATAAACTCAGCGAATTTCTGCGTTATTCCCTAAACGACCAGCCCATGGGATTAGTGACTCTGGAGAATGAATTAAGGGCAACGCATTTGTATCTTGATATAGAAAAAGTGAGATTTGCCGAAAGACTGAAGGTGGTCACCCGGATTGACGCACAGGTCCTGGAAGCAGAAGTACCAAGTCTGATTTTTCAGCCCCTGGTGGAAAATGCTATTAAATTTGCGGTGGCAGATCGCGAGGCTGGAGGAATGGTCGTGCTTTCAGCACAGTTAGAAGATAAGGCTTTAGTACTGAAGGTATTAGATGATGGTCCGGGTCTGGATCCTGTAATGATGCCTGAACCGGCAACCGATGAGGTCAGACTGGGAGATTCCGGAGTGGGTTTGAAAAATACCAGGAAAAGACTAATTTACCTATATGGCGATGATGGCCGGTTGGAGTTTTCTCGTGCAGACCAGGGTGGTCTGTGTGTGTGCGTGCGCCTTCCTTTTGTTAAAATGAAGTAGGCAGAGCATGAACCCTCTAATATTGCGTGTTGTTGTCATCGATGATGAGGCTATTGCTAGGCAGGGCTTAATTACCAGGTTGAAAGGTCTGGATAATGTTGAGGTTGTGGCTGAATGTGGCAATGCAGAACAGGCTTTGAATGCCATTTCATTGCATAAGCCAAATCTTCTTTTAGTCGATATTAATATGCCGAAGGTCAGTGGGATTGAATTGGTCTCTCGCTTGCAGGGTAAAGATCAGCCGATGGTGATATTTATTACTGCATTTGATCGGTTCGCTGTGGAGGCTTTTGAATTACATGCGGTTGATTATTTGCTGAAACCTGTTTCTAGCGAACGATTGATACAGGCGCTTGACTTGGTCAGAGAACGCTTGCTGCTGAAAGGAGCGGAGATTGAAACAGCCCGTTTGCAGCGTGTTGTACATGAATTAACCGAGTCGGCGTTGGCTAATAATATGGCTAGACAAAATGCTGGCCATGACCGCTACACCGAAATATTGTCGATTAAGGACAGGGCCGTAATATCCCGTGTTCCGGTAAAGACCATAGAATGGGTTGATGCAGCGGGAGATTACATGTGTATTCATGCCAGTGGGGTAACTCACGTATTACGTATGACCATGAAAAATCTTGAGGCGCTGTTGGATCCACGGATTTTTCAACGTATTCACCGAAGTACGCTAGTGAATATATCGTTAGTCCACAAAGTCCGTAGCCACATTAATGGGGAATATCAGTTGGAACTGTTTTCCGGAACAGTACTGAAAATGAGTCGTAGTTACAGAAGAAAGATTCAACTTTTTGTATAGTTTTTGGTCTGATCTGATCTGGTCTGGCCTCGCTTCCTTGTACGTCGGTTGGCACAAGTCCTTTTTCCTACAGCGCTTTGAAGGCACGATATTTTTCTTGTTGGGAATCTGTCATACATTCAGTGATAGTTGCCGTTACAGATAAAAAAGGGGGTAGCTTAGCCGGGGCGCTCGGCCCGAGGCGCTCTGCTAGCAGAGTCGGTTGTCATCAAAATAGGCTAGCTGCCAATAGCGTGTTATAGGCAAGATAAATCGTAATGAAGACCAGGCCTTCTTTTCGACTGATAATGCCCGATGAAGAAGTGACGACGCGCGTTCCGACAATAAATAGGGTAATGGTCAGGAACATCATGATGGGTAGATCTCGGTAAATGAGCGCTGGTTCCACCTCAGTCGGTGATATGAGTGCAGCAATACCGATGACAATGGAACCATTGAAGATATTGGAACCGATAATATTGCCCAGCGCCAGGTCATAGAGTGATTTTTTAACCGCTGTGATAGTTGCCGCTAATTCAGGTAGTGATGTGCCGATTGCAACAATGGTGAGGCCAATAATGAGATCGCTGATTCCAAAGGCGCGGGCAATTTCGGTCCCACCCCAGACTATCGCACGTGAACTGGCCAGCAGTAAAAGAAATCCCAGTAGCGTCAAAGTGATAGATATAATGAGAGAATATTTCTGGGCATCGGGCGGGTTATCTTGAGGCTTTTTGTCTCGTAGACTGGCCCCAATCATCCAGGCCATTGCCCCAGTAAACCCAATCATGAGTAAAATACCATCCGTGAACTGTAGCTGACCATCTAAAGCAATGAGCAGACAGCTTGTGCCACAGATAAGTATTAAAATAGGCATTTCCCTGCGTAGGATTTCATCCGAGATTGGGACGGGCTTGATCAATGCAGTAATACCCAGTATCAGCGCGATATTGGTTATGTTCGAGCCGACAGCATTCCCCAGGGCCAGGCCAGGATTGTTTTGGAAGGCAGCCAGCGCAGAAATGAGCATTTCCGGAGCCGAGCTTCCAAAACCAATAATCACCAGGCCAATTAACAGTGGTGGTAAACCCAGATGTGCCGCTGTTGCAGCAGCGCCTTCAATGAACCAGTCCGCACTGAATACCAGTAATATAAGGCCTATTGTTAGTACCGCCAGGGCGAGTGCCATATCCAGATGTGACCGCATTTACGAACCAGTGAGTATCCTATGTATGGGCTTCAAATGGAATGACTAGGATTTATACGGTCTTTACAAAACCCTAACCATACACTCACAAAATATTAATGAATCAGGTACCATAAAGACTGAACAGGTTAGTCAACCATTGGTTGGCTGCTATTAGAACAGTCAGGTGTGGTTAAAGGCGCCGGGTTTGGCCGTATTGTCCCACTATCTCCATGCTGAGTGCTCGAAGGAAAGTTAGATATTGCAATCATGAAGCTACGCATTCAGACAGGTTCGGAAGATCAGTCGCCCGGAGTTGATCACGCTATCGCCGTGCCGGAATTCATCCTTCCGGATGCCTCTTTTTTACTTTACGGTACTTTCAGGCAGGATTGGTTTGACCTGGTCGACTCTAATACAGCACTAGCCGGTAAGGGCCTGGATTAATGTATTCACAATAAACCGGTAGATAGTTTCGGTGTAAGCTGAAGCGTCGTTTGTAGTCATTAAATAGACGGGGTATATCAGTCCTTCAGGCCATGCAGACAGGCTGGCTTTAACTTGAGGTCAGCCACCAGGCTGAAATATAGTCATCTACGCTGATTCCACTGGCAATTGATGTTGTGGCGTCATCGCTTTGCTAAGGGCCTGCATAGAAAATCAGCAAGGCCGCTGCTTCTACTGCGTTGTCGTTGGATTGCCTGCTTCCAGGTGTTTTGCTCCGCAAAGATGGAGATCTTAGATCGGCATCTTGTCACAGCGGTATACAATAATTCTCTGGTTTGTAAATTCTGACTTGCTTCACTTTCGGCCTCTGCTAAAACCAGACAAACCTGATCAAATTCAGATCCCTGGCTTTTGTGAACTGTCATGGAAAAGCAGGTCTCATGTTCTGGTAGTCTGCCCAAAGGTACGATTTTCAGTCCGGGAGAGTCTGTGAAGCACGCTACCAGGGAGGATTGTTTTGAAGTGTCCAGCGAGGCTGTCGCAGCTAAATCGGTACATAATCGCGTATCTATGCATAGGCCAATATCACCGTTAAACAGACCATTCACATAGTCATTCCTGAGGATCATAATCGGTCGGCCATGATAGTGAAATTCATTGACTGCCTTGAGGTTCTGAGATTCAAGTATTTGTTCAATGTGTGCATTGATGTGAACCACACCCCAGTGTCCTTCTCGGGTCGGTGTCAGGATTTTACATTGATTCAGTTCGTCGAATAGTCGTTGCAGGGGTACTTCCTGCTGCATCAGTTGAAAATAATTGTTGAGCGGTTGGGTGACCTGCGCCAGAGTTGACCTCGATAAATCTTGTCTTTGTACCTGTTCCGAGTTACTGGGGATTTCAGGGTCACCCCTGATTATTGAGTTCGCCAGTTTGCCGATGCCTTCCAGCTCTGAAAATCGAAAACTAAAGGTCAGTCTGCAGGCGGCATTAGTGAGTTGAGACGGCTCTTCTGGGGGTATAGTTGTACCGCTAAAGTGCTGCTTGAGTTCCTGTCGAGTGCGGTCTGAGAAACCAGGGAATGGAATTGTCAGGTCTGCCAGGAGATTACCGGTTTCGACGCTGGGAAGCTGGCCCGGGTCACCGAGCAGAATCAACCTTGCCGTATCCTGCATAGCTTCCAGCAGATTAGACATCATGGCCAGGTCGATCATGGAAGCCTCATCTATGATGAGCACATCGAAATCAAGTTTTCTGCCGGCATGATATCTTGGCTTGCTGGAGTCTTTACTGATACCCAGAAGACGATGCAGCGTCTGCACCTGTTCGGAGACCTGCAGGGGGTGATCAAGATGTTGACCAGCCCAGGTCTGCTGTAGTGATTGGCTGAGTCTCGATGCGGCCTTTCCTGTGGGCGCTGCCAGGGCAAAGGTCAGGGAGGGTTGCAGGGCGTACATAAGACTGATGATTTTTGCCACTGTGCTGGTTTTACCTGTGCCTGGTCCACCGGTAATAATAGTGAGTTTTCGGGTGGCCGCCAGGTAAGCAGCTATTTTCTGCATGTTAAAAGGCTGACTCTCAGGAAATAAGCTGTCCAACTCACCTACGGAAAAACCGGGAATAGCTGAACGCTGGTTCATTATCCGCAGTTTTTCGGCAATTTTCCGTTCCAGTTCATAATAGCGATGAAAATACAGCTGTGATCCCCGAATGATCAGGGGCGTGACGACATCACCAGTACTGGCAATAGGGCTAGCTAACAGTTCTGCGATGACAGAGAGTTCATCGTGATTAAGGTGCAGGCAGCTATGTTGCTGGCTTATGCTGTTGACCAGTTTTTTGATGACCTGAATTGCCTGTTCCGACAGCCCTGGGGAGATATCGGTGAGAAGGATCGTTATGGCGTTGGCGACCTGATGGTATTCAGTCTGAGCATTCATCAGAAAGTTCCTGGGGCGGGGAAGGGCTGTTGCGGTAATTGGCGAGAGCAGAAAGCTGTGTTTCAGGAGCTTGGATACCGAAATCCGTTTTTAGCAATTCAATTGATAGCGGTGGTAAACCCAGATGGGCAACAGTCGCAAGAGCACCCTCAATGAACCAGCATACACTGAACACCGGTAATATAAGGCCTATTATTAATACCGTCAGGGCGAGTGACATATACAGATGTAACCGCATTTATGAACCGCTGAGTATCTTACGAATAAGCTCTAAATGAAACGGCTAATAGAGAGATTGTCTTTACGAAAAAAAATGGCGCACAAATAGCTTCATAGTTCATTAATAATGTACCATGAAGATTGGGTAGGAACATTTACCAGTGGTACGCTGCGGTCACAGGCCTTATACACGGTTTGAAGTTACAGTTGCCTGGTCGTGATTGTCTAAGTATCCATTTATGCTGCGCTACAAGAGGGGGGCTTAAGATATTGCCAACATGAAGCCACGCATTCAGGTAGGTCAGGAAGATCAGTCGCCAGGCACTGATTACTATAGCGCCGTGCCAGAATTCATCCTTCCTGATGCCTCGTTTTTACTCTACGGTACTTTCAGTCAGGATGGGTTTGACCTGGTCATCACCAATCCCGCTGCTGACAAGGTTACTGTAGTAGATTATTTTTCTTTTGATATTCCGCCGAATCTAGTTCTAACCAACGGCGCCGGGTTAACGCCGGCGATGGTAGAGTCCCTGTTTCCCAGGGCGTTCGGGGATGATGTCCTGTTCGCAGGGCCTGCTTCATCGGGCGCCGCTCTGACCGAGATCGGTACCATTACCCTAGTGGTGGGAACCGTCACGGTCCGCCATGCCGACGGCAGCCAGGCACCCCTAGCGAGGGGGGATACCCTTTTTAAGGGTGATGTGATTATCACGGCTACAGGCAGTTTTGTTAAGGCCGAAATGCTGGATGGGACGCGTTTTCATCTCGGTCAGAGCGGTGAGATTGCACTGGATGATTACATTTATGATGAGGCTGTTGGTCAGGGCCAGTTTGATGCAACCATCCGCGTGGGTGGCTTTTATTACAGGAGCGGTGAAATTGCTGATATGTTGTCCAATCTTAACCGTGCCCATACCACGCTCAAGACGCCCAGTGCCATTATTGGCGTTAGGGGCAGTGAGCTAGAAGGTAGCGTCAGTCCTGAAGGGCAGACGGTGGTAGTGCATCATTCAGGTATATTGGAGATCACCGATGTTAATGGTGAAAACCCGATTTCCTTGGTAGAGCCCGGCAATACCGCCGTTGTGATACTCAATGGCAGCCCCGTGTTTAATTCAGAACCGCCAGCAGCAGTAGAGTCCATTCTGGAGCAGGCATTGTTACCGCCGGAAGATGGCAATGAAACTGAGGTGGAAGAAGAGTCTGAAGTCGAAGAAGCTGAGGCTGAGGTAGAAGCTGAAACTGAGGTAGAAGCTGAAACTGAGGTAGAAGCTGAGACTGAGATAGTAGCTGAAACTGTAGAAGATAGTGATAGTGATAGTGATAGTGATAGTGCTGCGAGCGGAGACAGAGATGACGATTCAGAAGCAGTGGATGTTGGAACACAGGAAGTCGCAGGTAGCGGAGATTCCCAGGCATCTCAGGAGCCGCAAGG
The DNA here is from genome assembly GCA_012960535.1 of Gammaproteobacteria bacterium. Taxonomy (GTDB): domain Bacteria; phylum Pseudomonadota; class Gammaproteobacteria; order Pseudomonadales; family Azotimanducaceae; genus UBA9926. The sequence goes on along the minus strand of DUBB01000007.1, from coordinate 292,387 downwards.
AGAATCAGGCAGCAGTGAACCCGCGAATTCTCAGGGTACCCCACAGTCTTTGGAAAATCCTAACGAGGTTAATAACGAAATGGCGGCGCCATTGGCGTTATTGGATACCCAGGATGAAGCTGTTGTCGAGACAGAGCAGATAACGACCGCCATTGAAGTGCTTGCTGAACCTGTTGAAGAGCTATTACCGTTTGACAATCCTCCGGTAACGCAGCCTGACACTCTAGATATTACCGATTCAGCACCCATCGAGATCAGCAGCCTGTTGCTGTCCAATGATGATGACCCTGATTCAAGTGAACCGCTCAATGTCATCAGTGCCAGTGGTGGCACTGGCAGTCTTGAAGTCGACGAAAATAGCGTTACCTATTATCCCGATCAGGCACTGCTGCTATCCCTGGGTGTGGGCCAGACTGATACGCAACTGGTCACCTATGAGGTGGAATCAGGCGGACTGCATGCAACAGGCACGCTGACAGTTACCTATATAGGTGAAAACGAAGCGCCCGTGCTGCAGTCAGAATCTGCGGCGATTAGCGAAGACACTCTGCTGGAACTGCATGTCCTTGATAACGCCACTGATTCGGACACCCAGGATAGTTTAACCATCGCTGGTCTGGATATTTCAAACCTCACAGGAACCGTGGAGATTTCTGCGGATGCCCAGTTCCTGATCTACAGCCCACCACAGGATATGGATTCGGGTACGCGCACAGAAGTATTCAGCTACCTTGTCAGTGACGGTACTGCCACCAGTACGGCAACGGTGACCATCACGGTGACCGGCGTCAATGACCCACCAGTGATTGAATCTGATTCGAGTAGTTTCACTGTGGATGCGGCAAGTGGGCAGGTTGAAATACCATTAACGGCGATATTTTCTGATGCAGACAGCGCCAGTGTATTGACCGTGGTCTTACTCGATGGTCATTCTGCCCAGGGTGGTTTGTTGTCCGAGGGTAGTATTCTCTATGATCCCGGTAATATATTTATCTATCTTGGCGAAGGTGAGACCACAACAGATAGTTTCAGTATCACCGTTGAGGACCAGAATGAAGCAACCGGCCAGGGTACTTTTACGTTTCAGGTTGAGGGCAGTAACGATGCTCCGATGGCGTATTTGGATTCAGATACGCTGGCAGAGAATGCTGCGGTTTCCGTTGATTCCACGGCCGGTGTCCTGGCTAATGACGAAGACCCGGATACGTCGGATATGCTGGTGGTATCTGCCATCAGGAGCGGGGGTATGGGTGATGCTGGTGTTTCGGCTGTGCCGGGTACAGCCCTGGCAGGCAGTTATGGCACCTTAACCCTGTATGCAGATGGTTCCTATGATTACCAGGCGAATCTGGCTGCAGCGGATGCACTGGCGCAGGGGGTAACCGCAGTTGATGTGTTTACCTATACTGTCTCAGATGACGCACTGACTTCGCTAAGCGATTCAGCAGAATTGTCCTTTAACCTTACCGGCGTAAATGATGCACCGACGCTGCTGGATGCTACTGACGCCAACGGTGCGGTCAGCGAAATAGAAGACAATAATGCCAATGAGCTTACCGCTTACCTAACCGATAAAGGTTCGTTTGCCTTTGAGGATATCGACCTGGATACGCACACGGTATCGGTGCAGCCGGTCACCTCGAATGCAACCAGCCTGGGTGATTTTTCTGTGACGGTGAAAGAAGATACCAGTGTTGAGGGTACCGGTCTGGTTGAGTGGACATTCTCAGTCATCGATGCAGACATTGACTATCTTGAAGCGGAAGAAGCGCTGACCCAGGATTACATTGTGACCGTGGATGATGGCCAGGGCGGCAGCTTTGACCAGACCGTGACGGTGACCCTAGTGGGTAGTTACGATGCTCCCAATGCGCCGCCATATCAGAATAGCGACGATATAGTCTATCAGCAGGTCGTTATCAATGAATCCTATTCAGAGTCTTTTTTATTCTATGACCCGGATGGTGATCTACTTACTCTGAGCTATTCGGTTCCTTCTGCAATTGACGGTTATCTATCGGCCACCACTGGTACCAGTACCACCAGCGAAGGGTACAACGAAGGCACCCTGGTATTAGCAGGGACAATTGGTGAGGGAACGGTAGGAGATTATTTAGTCACGGTGTGGGTAGACGACGCTATAAATGCTGCGCAGGGCGATACCTATGTCCTGAGCATCAGGGACCCGGGCATTATTGTAGAAGGGGGTGCACATCAGTTTGTCACTGGCGAAGCCGAACTGGTCGTCTCTGATCATGGTGATGACCCAGGTTTGGGGGACGTAGAACTGATCGATGCGGGACCTGGAGACCGGGTTCAGTTCCTACACTATATTAGCGAAGTGTACCTGACTTCAGGGCTAGGCAGTACAGTCACGCTCGATTTTGGTGGCGATGGCGGATATATAGATGCAGTCCAAAGCACAGGGGCTGACCGCATCACCCTCTACGGAGATATCGTTGACCTAACCTTTATTGGCCTGGATTTCAATGATACCTTGATCAATGAAACCACTATCGAAGCTACAGCTGATAACTTTACGGTGGATGCCGCTGTTGAAAATAACGGTGATATCCATGTCAGTTCGTCTTCAAGCGGTGCTAATTATATTGTGGGTTATGGCTCGGATTATCAACAGGCTCATTATATAGCGGGTCCTGCCTATACCGGGGGTTTCATTCAGAGCGTGTCCGGGCTGCTCGAAGTTTCAGCGCAAGGTGGCCATGACTATGGTGGTTACATGCTTACTCTGGAGATGGAAAACGCAGGGTTAATTTCAGTTTTTGGTGACGCGGATATGTTTAATACGCTCGTTTCCGTGCTTGAAGTTCAATCCATTTCAAGTGGCCAACTGGAGAGGGGCTCGTTCACCCAGACTGCTTCGGGGACGCTTTCTGTTAGCAGTGGTGGCATCGTCAGTGCTGGGTCATTTCACAATGAAGGCCTGGTGATACTTGAATCTGACTACTATAACCACGCCAGCCTGTTGCTGGACGGTAGCTATCATGAGTCTGGGACGCTGTGGTCAACCACAGCTGACAGTGTTTATGTGAGTAGTGTCAATGTGATACACCTGCATACCTTTGTCCTAGAGGCCTCCGGTGAGATTATTGTAGATTCGCGGTTATTTTTCAGCAACCCATTACAGACTCTGGACCTGCGACTTGGGCAGGTTACCTTTGACCCGAGCATAGGTGCAATTGGCCTTGAAGGGGGGACATTGATCCTGGGTGAAAACAGTGACTTCCGCGGTTATGGTTACCTGGGGTTTCCAGATATTGATAATAGTAATGATGATACCGGTACAATTCTCATCGATACCAGTTTTTCTATATCCAATTACCTGAATTTGGCCTTGGATGAAGCTGCAGTAACGATCTCCGGTTATGAAGGGTCCACAGCCGAACTTGTAGTGTTGGATGGCGAATTAAACCTTTTCGACTCAGATGTTATCAACACTGATCTGGTTAACCAGGGTTTGATCACCGTGGGTGGTATGGGTAACGAGATTAACGGTACTTTCGATAACGCTTCCGGAGCGCTTGTGATATCAGTCGGCTATGGACGATCCCATAACAGCGTCATAGTCGACGAACGCTGGACAACTGATAGCGCTCTGGCGATCAATTCGCCATTTGATAATCAGGGCATAATTGAAATTGTGGCAACTGGCCACGTCATTACCCAGCCAGGGTCGGATGTTTACCCGGAACTTAATGTTGTTCTGACCTCTAATAATACATGGATCAATAGTGGCAGTATTTATGTCGTTGATGATCTGGCTGTATTGGAAGATGATGGCGATGGCAATAATCCTTATGTCGCGCCTAGTCATGACTTTAATGTCAATATTCAGACCTCTATTATTAACAAGGATCTGATTCAGGTTGAGGGCGGACAGGTCACCATAACCGGGAACTTGACCAATGCCGGAACTATCCGGGTAATCGGATCCAGTGGTATGTCGTCCGAGCTGTCCAGCCTCAGTGGCTCGCACCTGAACATTACTGGTAATCTGATACTTGAACCCTCCAGTTTTGTTGAGGTTGAGGTGGGCACGAGTTATGACGACGCCTCAACCATGACGATTAAGGGTATTGATGCGAGTTCATTACTGCCATCGGCGAATTCAGCGGACCTGGGAACACTCAGTCTGCTGTTTGAACCTGATCATTGGTTTTATCCGGATAATGATCCTACAACCACTAATCCGTCGACGTACAGCATGAACCTGGTTGAAAATTCACAGCCTGGTGTCAATTTTTCTAACGTGTTGACCAATCTCGCGGCTGGCTATGATGTGAGCTGGACCGAATCGGGTGGTGATATTATCCTGGAGGTCAGCGATGGTATGGAGGTGGTGGCCAGCAGCGATGCCGAATTCAATGCAGCCCAGGCTGGTAATGATGTACGCGTCATTGGCGCTGTTTGGGTCCAGGGGACAAGCCAGGAGATAAACTCCTTTAGTATAGAGGTCTGGGATTCAAATTCGAGCTTTAGCCAAGGTGGACTGTACCTGGGTAACAGTGACACCACGGCAGAGACATTCGAGTTGACTGTCGCTAGCCAGTCTGCGGTAGCACCTGATACATATCTTACCGTGGGTAATTATGGTGGTGTTGATACCTCGGTATTAATACTCGATGGTCTGCTTACCGTCAATGGATACCTAAACCTGGCAGCAGGCGGACAGATTAGGACGAGTGGTTCTGGCAGTATTGTCATTGCTGATGAAGGTGATGTTTATATCCATGGTGGAACGCTGGATGTGGACCTAACCCTATTAGATGGGTCATATGCATTCGTTGGCCCTTATGATGGAAGCCAAGAATCAGAGCTAGGCGGTCTTGGTAGTATTACCAACCTTAGCACGATAGTGTTGGATGGCTTGTTAGGGTTGGGCGTTGATCTGGATAACCAGGGTTTTGTCGGAATCAATGGTGGTGCCTCCATCACCCTCATGGCAGGTTCAGAGATGGTGTTTTCCAATGACGGTGGGTTATTAGCCACGGATGGTTATGATTCTGTCAGTCTGCATTTGAACGACAATGTACTGGATACCCGCGGTGGTGAACTGGCACTGTTTATCAATGATTCTGCAGGTTTCCATGCCACCCTCGCAGGCGGCGCTGCGGGTAGCGATGGTATCATCATGATGGATTCTGGGACCAGGTTTGCAAGTAGTGGTTATGTCGACAGCGCCACTGATTACCCTACTCTCGTGTTAGAAGGTGATCTGACCCTGTCGCTCCAGGGCATTGTTGTTTTTGATACCGATGATGGCAGAGACCTCACTCTGGATGGATCAACTGCCAACAGCCTGAATCTGATCAACGCCGGAGTGGAAGCAGCAGCGTTTGTTAATTCGGGTTATATGGATTTTAATAACCTGACATTGGCCAGTGATGTCACTATCGTCAATTTTAATGAGATTAATTTTTCGGGTGTGACCAGGATTGAAGGTGATATCTATAATATTTTGAACTCAGAGATTGACGACTATGCCGACTTGGATTTCGACGCCTATGCCAAGCTGGGTTTCGACCACGATATTATCATTTTGGGCAATATTTATACAGTTGAAGATAGCATCATCTACGTGGGACATTACACCAGCGATCAGGTTTCACTGGTTTTCGGCAACGATTTCGTTAATGAGGGTAAGTTTTATTTTGAGCCTGGTAATTACAATATTAATAGCATCGAAATGGGTGAAGGTACGGAAATAAGAACTTTCACCAATGAAGGTCAATTTTACGCCGGTGAAAATGACATGGACCAGGTGATGGTGCTGAAAGGAATTCTGATTAATGAGGGCTATTTAGAAGTCGAGCTTGGCAATTCGCTGACCCTGAATGAAACCAGTGTGGCAGTGACCCATGAAAATAATGGGCACATAGATCTCCTCGATAATTCGGCACTGACTTTGGGTGCGAATAACAGCCTCGTTAACAACCAGTTAGGCACTTTTCACGGTGCTGCTGACTCACGCAACACCGGGTCCCTGCTTGATTTAACGGCCGAGAATGCCTCGTTCGTTAATTATGGTCTGATCCATCTTGGCGATTTTGAAGATGGGGATGGTAACCACGAATTCAGAACTTCAGATGTCTCTGGCGACGTCAGTTTTGAGACTGGCAGTCAGCTAAACATAGATGCCGATTTAAATAGTGCTGCGCCTCTCTATAATCAGTTGATGATTACCTCTACAGGCAGTGCCGGTGGGGTACTGCGCATCAATGGGGGCTTCCTGAATATTAACCAGATCCAGGCCAGCGCGAGCACCAGTGCCGTGATTATTACGGCGGTGAGTATTCTTGGCTCTTTCGATGAAGTTGATGGACTGGTCAGCATGGGTGACGGCCAAGGTGGTAGCCCGTTGCTTGATATGGTGCAGACAGGCACCAGCATCACGCTCGAGCCAGTGGCAGCGACTGAGGTTCTGGAAGGTAGCGAGTCTGCTGATAGCATTGATATGAGCGCCACAACCCAGGCCTATGTTATTGCCGCTGGCGGCGATGATGTCATCAGCCATATCGGCTCGGGAGATACGGTGTACGGGGAAGAAGGTGCTGACACCTTCGAGCTCTCAGCCTTTGATGTCAGGCGGATTGATGGCGGTGCAGGAATCGACTCGGTCGCTCTGCCTGACGTGTCCTCGGCTTTTGATTTCCGTGCCAGTGCCGGTTGGCTCGGCACCACCTTTGACAATATCGAATTGCTGCGCATGGCTGATACCAGCGACCAGACGTTGCACATGGATGGGGCTGATATAGGTCGTATCGTCGATGGCGATAATGAACTGGTTGGCGATGCCGCGGCGCTGGTGGTGGTGGGAAATATCGGTGACAGGGTCAACCTGTATGGCAATTTTGAAGCCGGCGAGGATCGCTATGCGGAGATTGATGGTACACCGATACTTTTTTCTGAAGTCAGTGAAGATAATGTCTCCTTGTATTTTGACCAGAATACCATCGTAACGGTGTATGAAACTGATGAAGGCACCAGTATCTATGGGAACGCAGAAGGTGAAGTGCTCACTGGTACCCCATTTGACGAGACCCTGTCAGGGCGTCAGGGTGATGATGATCTTGATGCTGGTCTGGGCATGGACGTGCAACTCGGTGGTGATGGCAACGATCTTATCAAATATGATGGACTGGATAGCTTGATTGATGGTGGCAGAGGAGTTGATACGGCAATTATAACCGGCAACGTGGATCTCAGTCGCGTTGATAACCTGGAAAATATTGAAATCCTGGATATGAGCGACAATGGCACAGCAGATACTATTGAGCTGAATCTGTCTGATGTGCTCGATATCGTCGGTGATAACAGCCTCAGTGGTTATGAAGTAGAGAGCGACAACAAAGTGCTGGTAATTAAGGGTGATGCAGAAGATACGGTTTTAATTGGTGGACTCGCTCTTGATCTTATCTCGCCAGATGCTACCGATGTTGACTTGTTTGGTGACGGTGAACTCTATTACCTCTATGAGGATGCTGGCGTGTCTGTGTACGTTCATAGTGACCTGGTTGGCTCTTCTGCCCCGCCGCAAGCAATGGTCCTGGATTCCTACATACACAATAGCCCAGTAGATGCTTTCGGCATCATTTGATCAGGCAGCCGCAATCTTTGGTTTGGTGCTGGTATCGCCTGTGCAGTCCACAGGCAGGTTTGATGTTTCACTGCCACGGCGTGACTATTGCTGGCCTTTGCTGATTGCGGGCAGTCCTTTCCCTGCTTCATGCTGACTGACATTTGTTTGCTGATCTATAAGCCTGTAGCTGACAATGCCTGAGCTGTGACTGTGCAGTATGGTATTTAAGTTTGGCTGTTGCCAGCAGGCGGATAACATGCTTTTCAGCAAGCTTCCGGCTCCAGGACTAATTCCAATGCCCTGAGTAAGGCCATAGAAGGGCGATCTGTAAACACGCCTGAGCCTGCCTTACCGTTCATACCTCTTAAAAACAAGTAATAGATGCCGCCATATAAAGTCTCGAAATCCTTGCCAGGCAACCGGCTGCTCAGGAATTTTTTCAAGGCGACGCTGTAAATCAGATATTGCAAGTCATACTGGTGCTGGTGGATACTGCTGCGTAAGGCATCTTCAGCATAATCGCTTTCCCTGAAACCCAGGAAGTTCGACTTATAATCAATGATGTAATATAGACCTTTATAACGACAGATCAGGTCTATTTTCCCTGTCATCATACCTTCCAGCGCGAGGGTTTCAGGATGATAGCCTTGCAGATAGCCATGACGCTGGCAGGTGCTGACAAGTGCCTGACCACTCGTCACCGGGAAGTGGAATTCTAGTTCATCAAGCCGGTCGAAAAGGGCAATATCCTGCAGAGCAAATGCGCTGTTGGAAAGCGGCGTGCTGAGTATATCCTGTAGCCATGCCAGAGTGGGCTTAAGCCATTGGTCGGGCTTTAGATCAAGCTGTTGTAGAAATTGCTGGCAGGCCAGGCTTAGTGATTCTGGCGAAGTTTGAAAGTTAATTTTTTCCAGCAAGCTGTGCAGGGCGACGCCAATGCGCGGACCCCGGTCGAAATTAAATCGGTTATAGCCGTCATTGCCTGGATCCAGGGAAGTTGAAACCTCGCCGTTTTGTCTGAATGGGACAGATAGCGGCTGATAAAGGGGGTCCGCTGTCGGCGGATCATCGTCAGTAAACCCCTGGGGAAGTTCTCTATTGCCCTGGCGGTGCTCCAGGGTTCGGGTAATTCCCGTATAACTGTGAATCTGCCATTGATCCTGAATTATAGGCATTGGCTTGGGTGGTATAACCGCTGATCGCTGCTGGCTCTGTATTAATTGACTTCTGGCCACTGACTGGACCTTTTTCACTGTGGCCATTCCCTCGAGTGAGTTCTCAATGTGCTGTTGCACCTGGTCGGCATCCAGTTTGGCCTGGGACAAGCCTAATAGCCTGGCCATCGCAGTATTCTGGAATCCTCGCACTATGGGCAGGCCGATCAGGCATCGAGATTTAGCGCGAGTCAGGGCAACATACAGCAGTCGCATATCTTCCTCGCGAGATTCCTGTATCGCTGTCTTTCGATGGGCATCATTTTGTCCGAGTTCGGCGCAGACCTGGATTCGCCCCTGTTCATCTTCCTGGTGAAACAAAGCTGGATAATTGGAGTTCTGTCTTGCCCGGCCACTGAAACTGCCGATGGGCACCACCACAATATCGTATTCAAGGCCTTTTGCGCCGTGCATGGTAATGATCTTTACCAGATTTTCATCGCTTTCAAGTCTCAATTGGCGATTGTCAGCAGGACGGTCAAGCTCGGCATGGCGTGCCTTTATAAACCAATTCAGCAGCGGCTGCATACCGTCTAATTCGAGTGCCTGGAGCTGCAGGATCTCGGCTAGGTGTCGCAGGTTGGTTAACTGGCGTTCACCCTCAGGTTCTCCCAGCCAGATCTCGGCCAGTTGCCGTTGACGGATTAGTTCGTGGATCATCGCTGCTATGCCCTGTTGTTTCCATATAGTCTGATACTGCTGAAATTCGAGCATGATACTGGTTTGCTGGTACTGGTCTTCTCGATAACCCTGTATTTGCAGCATGCTGGATTGGATCAGTTGACAGCTCATGGCAGATAGGAGGTGTCTTTCCTGCGAGGGAGTAATAATCCCCTGCAGAAGCAATATTAAATCGGCTGCCGTCTGTTCGAGGAGGACGCTGTCCTGGGTCAGAAAGACGCTGGCTATTCGTCGTTCGGCTAGCGCCTGCCGCGCGGCCCTGGCTTCCCGGCGACTCCGGGTAAGCAGGGCAATCTGTCCGGCCTGAATGGGTTTGCCATCGATTAACATCTGATGATTTTCTTCAAAGTTCAGGATATTACATATTTTTTCAGCTGCGTAAGCCATACTCAGATCCAGCCCTTGCGCCTGTAACAGGGGGCGATCAGGGTCATGGGGAATGTAAATCTCGATGGGCAGTACGGTTTGATCGTTTATAGTCAGATTTTTTTGTTGGGCTGTGTCGGCGGCAATGGAGCGGGAAAAGGCAATATCGTGCTGATTGCCAAATATGTCTGGCTGGTCAAATAAATGGTTTATAGTTTCCACCAGCAGACTACTGGACCGATAGTTGGTATTCAGGTTGTATTGGTCATCGCTTTCTCGTTTTGCCAGGATATAGGTATAAACGTCAGCTCCCCTGAACTGGTAGATGGCCTGTTTGGGGTCACCGATCAGTAATAATAGATGATCATCACGGCTGCGATGGATGTTCCTGAAGACTTCGTACTGGATGTCATCAGTGTCTTGAAATTCATCCACTAAAATGGCCGGGAAGTCTCTGCTTAGCTGTTCGCACCAACGCGGGTTTAGTCGGGTTGCCGTTTGCATCTGAATGAGCAGATCGTCAACAGTCAGTTGCGCGCTGCTTGCTTTGTGATGCTCCAGATGTTCCCGGACTGCCTGCAGGACCTGATGCCAGAGCTGGACTTTTATAACGTCCAGGTTACTCAGCTCAGCTTGGATGTCAGTGAGTAGATCAAGGCAGGGGTGAAAGGGAACAGGCAGGCCTTTTTTCATGGCCGCGGCCAGGTTCTGCTGTGCCCAGTAGGTCCAGAGTTTACTCTCTGGGTCCAGGTCCTCCTGATCTCTGCAGAAGTAGTCCATCTTATCCAGCGACCGATAGGCTGATAAGTTTTTCTTCACACCGCTGGATCTGACCAGAGTGGATAAGTTTTCTTTCAACCAGAGGCGTTTCGCGAACAGCATTTTCTCGGTAAGGGAGACCGGGAGAGTGGCAGCTGGCTCTGCTTCTGGTAGCAATAGCAGATTATGACGATATAACAGCGGTTCCAGTGATTTGCGCAGACGCTTTGGGTCAGGCCAGACCCGCAAAGCTATCGCCCGTTCCAGCGTGGGCAGCGTTAGGATATCCCGGCGATAAATATCCTCAACAGCCAGGTTCAGCAGGGCGGCTTTATCAGCATCGAGATCCTGATCAAATAAAATCCCTGCCTGGAATGAATTTTCGGCAAGCATCCGAGCGCAGAAACCGTGAATGGTGTGAATCGCCGCATCATCTAGCCACTGAATGGCATCGATCAGGAGTAGTTGATCTCGCCGCAGATCATCGCTTTCCTGCATCAGGTTCTGCAGGTCAGGGTCCTTTGATTGGCCCGCCTGAAAGGCGTTTCTGGCAGTGGCAATCAATGCCCTGATTCGATCTTTCAGTTCCTGGGTCGCTGCAATGGTAAAGGTAAGTACTAGAATTTCCTGAACCTTGAGTGGTCTCGCTTCAGGTCTCCCCCGGCCTAGCAGAAGGCGCAGATAGAGGTGGGTAATTGTATAGGTCTTACCCGTGCCGGCACTGGCCTCTAGCAGCTGCTGGCCAGTCAGAGAGATGTTATTGGTCGACATCAGAATCGACCCAGTGTGTATCCAGCGGTTGAAATATTTCCTGGGCCAGGGTCAGGGCCTGTTGATTCAGGTCCTCAGGCACTCGCATCAGTCGTTGCCAGTAGGGGTCAGTACCGTCGCCGCCCATTTCATGCGACCACTTAGCCATTGCCTTTTCCACTGCCTGATCAAGATCACCCGAACTCTGGTAGTTTGCATACAGTGAGTAAAGGGTGTCAGCGGGCAGGAGTAATGGCGAGCGGTTGCCTTGCCGATAGCGTTTAGTGAGTCTCTGCAGAATGGCCCTGGCGTGGGTCTGCTTTATTGCTGTGAATCGACCCTGCTGAACATCTGATCTTTCCCGGCCAATGATAATTGATTGCTGCTGATAACCGCTGGCGTGTAGAAAGATGTGCTCTATCCAGGGGCCTAACAGATGACGCTTTGCTAATAATCCGGCCCGGAAGTAGAGACGATGCCGATCTCCCACTAGACTGACTTCGCCACTCAGGGAAACGTCGTCAAGCTCTATGATCGCCTGGTAAGGTTTCAAGTCTTCATCCAGATAAGGGTTAATTTCTTCCAGGAGCATTTTTGCCTGGGACAGGTTAGAACGGGCCAGGCTATGGCCTGCCGCGTTGTCCATGATAGTTCCTGAGGCTATTTGTTCAGCCGCCCAGGTGTTTTCGCTAACGCCCTTTAAAAGCGCGGTCAGTGCTGACTGGGTTAACAGGTATTTGTCCAGGTGATCCTGGCTGAATGGTTCACTTTCACTTAACGCCGTGGTGTATGGGTCCAGGCTGACATTGAGGCGTTGTTTCATGAAGTAACGTCCCGGATGCCGATAGAACTGTACCAGTTCCTGAAGGCTGGCCAGATCATTCTCCGGTAAGGTCAGGGGTTTGCTATCAATAAAGGCGCGGGTGCCCTTTACAGAGGTTAGGCCCGCATACCATTCCTGAGCGAAAGTCGGCAGGTTCTCATCCTGGTAATAGCGCGTCGAAAAAGGTTGTAGGGGGTGATCAATTACCGGAATGGGAGAAAATACGCTACTGCAATAATCCCTGAGTTCACCGACCAGAACACTGGCAGGGCATAACTTGTTGTCACGAATATTCCTTCCCTGGTAACTTATATAGAGTTGTTGCCGCGCTGATAACAGGGCTTCCAGAAAAAGATACCGGTCATCCTGTCGCCGCGATTGATCGCCTTTTCTATATGGGGTCCGGGCCATCAGGTCGAATGGGCTGATCGCTTTTTTTCTGGGATATTCGCCGTCATTCATGCCGATGAGGCAGACCATCCTGAAAGGAATGCTGCGCATGGGTACCAGGGTGGCGAAGGTGATGCCACCGGCAATAAAACGCATGCTTGAAGCCGATTCTTCGATCTTCTTCTGAATCCAGTAGCACATGAGGTCGAGAGAAACCGGCTGGCTGAATTGGCAGATATCCATATCGTCGACGAGTTTGCTGAGGCTGCTTTTGATATGGTCCAGATCCAGTCCTTCAGCATCCCGGCAAAGATAAAAGTCGCGCAGCATCTGGTTCAGTAGTTGTTGCCATTGCCGGGCTGTCTTGCGACGCTTCAAGTGTTTTCTCAGCTGCGTGAGCTGATTTAACAAAGCCAGCAATTTTTCCAGTAAAGGGATATCGCCTGAGGTCATATCATAAGGCATGTGCTGCTCATAAAGCCCTTGTTCCTGGTCTATCATCAAACCCATCAACATGCGCTGAATACCAAATAACCACGTGTTTTGATCTGTTCCTGGGACGTTCCAGTTGGCCGCCTTGGTATCGCCATCCCACTCCCATCTAATGCCCGTTTCGCTGATCCAGGTCTCTAATTGGTCAATGTCGGTTGGTTTTATGCCGAATTTCCTGGCGATGGCTGGCACCTCTAACAGGCCCATGATTTCTATGCTGGTAAGACGGCTACGGCCCAGTGCCAGTAGGGTGACAATACTGGACAGTACAGTTGATTGGTTCTTTCTGTTCTGATCAGCAATTCCAAATGGTATTTTACCCGTGAAGCTGGCTCTGATTAGCGGCACGTATTCGTCAATATCAGGGGCCATAACGATGATTTCTGATGGCTTGGTGTCACTTGTGCTTACGATCTCCAGTATTTGATCAAGCAATATTTCAACTTCTCTTGATTTTGAGTGGCTGCTGTGGAATTGAATGCTCTGGTCATCACTATTTAGTGTTCTGGTTTCTGGTTTCGGATTGATGTCAAATTCACCGCCGAAGGTGAGGTCCAGGATATCTGCCTGTAACTGGCCTAGAGCGGTATCCGGATGGTGTTCAAGGAAGCTCTCAACGGTTTGGGTCTCGTCCTGCTCGAGTAGTAATTCCAGGAACTCCCTTCCCTGCTGCCCCATAGAAGCCAGCAGTGGGTTACCGACATGGCTGTAATCGTTATGATGTTCGGCAGGCGACTGACTGAGCAACTGCTGAATGGAACGATGACTTTTGATCTTAGTGGACACGATGTCACCCCAGTAATGCTGGCAGGGATTCATGAAATAGATGTCGACCGGGATCAGTTCAGCCAGCCTTCGGAAGGTTTCAAGCTGCAGCGGTGCCAGACTGGCCAGACCGAATATACTCAGACGTTGCGGTAAATGCTTGGATTTTTCCGCAAATTCGAAGGTCTCCATTAAACGCTGGTGTAAAGCCGCTCTGTGCACTTCTGCCAGGCCTGGTTCCCGCCTGATCAGAGCTTGCCAGAGCCTGCCCTGCCAGGACTGAGGATTAGCAGGAACAGGATCATTACCCTGCTGCCACGCGAGTATCCAGTCAGGCCGGTACATGAGGTATTGCTCGAAAACCTGGGCAAGCTGTTTAGCCAGTTGATAATAACGAAGGTCCTGATCTCCAGGCTGCGAAAGGTAGTCAGCAATGGCCGGTTCGGTGGATTTACCGAGTATGGCCATCAGACGAAAAGCAAGTAAGTCGTCCTGGAGCGGTGCCAGATTAGGTTGATCCAGTAGCTTCTGGTAGAGCCGCCAGATAAAATGCGCGGGTAACAGACATTCGAGATTTGCTGCAATTCCCAGTTGTTTGGCTACCTGTAATTTCAGCCACTGTCCAGTGCCATAGCTTTGAACCAGAATGGTTGCCGGAACGAAAGGGTCACCGTCTGTGTTGATCGCCTCGCTACAGAAAATACGGGTCAGTTCGCTGAGATCATTTGAGCTTATAAGGCGTAACATGACAGTCTATGCTGGGTTTCCTTCATCCTAACCGACCCGCTGGATGGTTGGAATCTATCAGTATTAGAAACTGTGCTGGCATTGCAGGGAATAACCTATCGTGGTCTGCAAACAGTTCTGGAATTATGTTTTAGTTTGGCCTGGTTTTGATTCGGCTGACCTCAATTGATGACAACATTAAGAGGTTAGGCTCACCTAGTTATTCATGGCTGGTTTATTTGAATTCAGATACGGTATATTAAAGGCAGCCTAGTAGGGACCAAAAAGGCTGTCTACTAGGGAAAAATCGCACCCAATAGGGCCTCGACCAGATCGGGTGTTAGCCTTGTTTATTTTTACGCTTGCCTAAGGGCGTCGCTGAGATATATGGTTGGTTGTGCCGTGCTAACAGAATGTGGAGGGATTAATGTCGGAACAGAGGCTTATTCTAGATCCTTATGAATTACACCTTGATGATCTGAACGTGGCGCAGCCCAGGCTTTTTCAGGCGGATGCGCACTGGCGTTATTTTGACCGGCTTAGAAAAGAAGCGCCGATTCATTACTGCCGGGAAAGCGATTATGGGCCTTACTGGTCGGTTAGTCGCTATCAGGACATCTTTGCTATTGATACGGATCATCAGCGATTTTCCTCGGCTTCGGGAATTACCGTGGGCGGGGCAGGCGGAACTAAACCAGCGCAGCAATCGGCGCAATCGGCTTCTGATCAGGGGAATGCAAAGCCGAAGTGGAATGGTTTCTCCATGTTTATTGCCATGGACCCACCGAAACATGATCTCCAGCGTGCTACTGTAACGGGCGTGGTAGCGCCGCCTAATCTGGCACTGATGGAAGACACCATAAGAAGCCGCGCGGCTGAGATTCTGGATAACCTGCCAGTGGCTGAAGAGTTTAACTGGGTTGATCGGGTTTCTATAGAATTAACCACTCAGATGCTGGCCATGCTTTTTGATTTTCCTTTTGAAGACCGATGGAAATTGACTCGCTGGTCAGACCTGGCCACGACCCAGCCGGGTCAGGGTGTTGTGGAAAGCCCTGAACAACGCCGTGCAGAATTGCTTGAATGCCTTGAGTATTTTACGCATCTGTGGAACGAACGAGTTTCGGCGCCTCCAAAAAATGACCTTATCAGCATGCTTGCACACGGTGAGGCAACTAAGGATATGTCTCCCTTTGAGTTTCTTGGCAATTTGCTGCTGTTGATTGTTGGTGGTAACGATACCACTCGAAATTCTATTTCAGGTGGTGTGCTGGCCCTTAACGAGAATCCCCTCGAATATGAAAAGCTACGCGCAGATCCAGCCGTGATCCCGAACATGGTGTCAGAGATAATTCGCTGGCAGACCCCCTTGGCGCATATGCGCAGAACTGCTACAGAAGACGTTACATTGCATGGAAAGACCATCAAATCCGGTGATAAGGTGGTGATGTGGTATGTTTCAGGGAATCGTGATGAAACGGCTATTCCCCGGGCTGATGAATTTCTGATAGACCGGCGAAAAGCACGCCAGCACCTGTCTTTCGGTTTTGGTATTCATCGGTGTATGGGAAACCGGCTCGCTGAAATGCAATTAAGGATCCTCTGGCAGGAAATTCATAAGCGCTTCAGCTTTGTTGAAGTAGTGGCTGAGCCAACGCGCACTTACTCAACGTTTGTGAAGGGTTTCAGTAATCTGACTGTTAAGGTTCATCCCTTCTGATAACTTAACTGGCTAACGGTTAACAAGCGGTCCAGGGTCCAGCGTGGTTGTCTGCTATAGTGAAAAAGCAGCGCATTGTAAAGTAGTTGGCTCATTCGTTGCGGGGGGCGCAGGCACCATTATCAAGCCTGGGCCTGATATAAATACCCTGTGGTTAAAGTAATCACTTATTGATATGTGCATGCGTTTGATGGTCAGCTCGCCGATTGACGCACTTGTTAGAATTAAATAGCGGTAGGAGTAATAGATGATCAGATTTTTTTGTTTATGGGTGCTGCTGACATCGCCTGTAACTTTCGCGGAGCTGACCGAGCTGGAGTCCCGTATTTCCGAGATCGCCAGACAGAAAAAGGACAGTGCCATTGCTCTATTGGAAGAAGTCGTCAATATCAATAGTGGCACCATGAATCATGCAGGGGTTAAGGCAGTAGGCGATGTGTTCCGCAGGGAGTTGGATCGCCTTGGCTTTACCACTCACTGGCACGACATGAGTACGGTTAATCGTAGTGGTCATCTGTTTGCAGAGAATCAAGGTAGTGGCGTGTGCCAGCTATTGATTGGTCATTTGGATACGGTGTTCGAGCAGAACAGTGCTTTTCAGCAGTTCACCCGGTTGGCAGATAAAGCAACCGGACCGGGAGTGAACGATATGAAAGGTGGTGACGTGGTTATTATCAAGGCGCTGGAAACCCTGGCAGATGCCGGTGTGCTTGACTATAGCCGCTACATTGTGGCGTTTACCGGAGATGAAGAAAAATCAGGCAGTCCCAAATCAGTGAGCCGCGGGCATCTGCTGGAGGCGGCCGAGCAATGTGATCTCGCGCTGGGATTTGAATACGCTAAGGGACTCGATAGCGCAGCAGTCGCGCGTAGGGGTTCCAGTGGCTGGTCAGTTGAGGTATCGGGGAAACGAGCGCATTCGTCTCTTATTTTTCGCGATGGTGTCGGTAGCGGTGCTATCTTTGAAGCTGCCAGAATACTAACGGGTTTCCATGAGCAAGTGAGAGGCGAGCAGTATCTGAGTTTTAATCCAGGGATGATTGCTGGTGGAACAAAGGTAGATCATAAGGCGGTCCTGAATAGTGCACAGGCATTTGGAAAAAGTAACGTGATAGCGCAGACCGTTGTTATCCAGGGCGGCTTGAGAACAATTTCAAGAAAGCAGGAACGACGTGCCAGACAAGCCATGAAAACGATTGTTGAAAATGGCTCATTACCTGGGACCTCGGCTGTGATCCGTTTTTCTGATGGTTATCCTGCCATGTCACCCAGCCAGGGAAATATGGCGTTATTCAATGTGCTTGATGCCGTCAGCCTGGATCTGGGATATGGTGCAATGATACCTGGAGATCCTGGTCAACGAGGGGCAGCGGATGTTTCCTTCGTGGCAGATTATGTTGATGCCATAGACGGTATCGGTGCCGAAGGAAATGGCGCACATACCTTAAACGAGAGTATTGATCTGGCAACCCTGCCATTGTTGATCGAACGAGCGGCTTTACTGATGTATAGGTTATCGCAGCATCGTGGAATACGCTAACCGATATCAATCCGAATGGCGTGATCAGGTTATTCCCGAATGCATCGAGAAATAGCCGATTAAGGTATTGGCAGGGTGGCTAGGGGGCTTCGACGCGTTTCAAGGGATACAGGAATAGAGGCCCCGTCGCATAAATCAAATTGCCAGTTAAATTGTGCCATTATGGAATTAAAAGGAGGCTGCATGAAAACATCCTATGAGACATTACAAATTCAGCATGATCAGGGTGTCTGCTTTATTACGATTAGTAATCCACCGGTTAACGTAATGACCCTACCGCTGTATCAGGATCTGGTGCAGGTGACCGAGGCGGTGGAAAATGACGACAGCATTAAGGCTGTTGTATTTCAGAGTGCGGATCCGGATTTTTTTATCGCCCATTTTGATGTTGAGATGATTCTGACATTTCCTGCTGAAGGCGAGGCTGTTAAGAGCGAGAGCCTGAGTGCTTTTCACCTGATGTGTGAACGGGTGCGCACCATGCCCAAAGCTACGCTGGTGAAGATGGCAGGTAGAGCGGGTGGGGGTGGTAATGAATTTGCCGCCTCCTGTGATATGCGTTTTGGCGTGAGGCATAAGACGGTGATCAATCAAATGGAGGTGCCATTAGGAATTCTACCAGGTGGCTCTGGAACGCAACGGTTACCGCGTTTGGTGGGTACAGGACGAGCCCTGGAGATTTGCCTGGGAGGCGATGATATTGACGCGGAGACTTGCGCGAACTGGGGTTACCTTAATCGGATATTTGATTCTTCTGGTGAAATGAGTGACTTTGTGGATCAGTTGGCCTACCGCATTGCTAAATGGCCAGCAGTGGCCATCGGCCTGTGTAAGCAATCCATCAATAATGCCGAATTACCTATTATGGAAGGATTATTAGAGGAAGCGCATCTGTTTCAGCAGACCCTACGTAGCCGAGGCGCCCAGGAGAACATGCGACGTGCCCTGCAAGTGGGTTTGCAGACGCGAGAGGGAGAATCTCGCATGGGTGAACTGGCCGAATTATTTTCCGGAGAGGACCCTTAACATCATTAAAAGCGACCTCAATTTAGTTAAAGGTGAGCTGGCTTTAGAGAGAGGTGGCATTATATTGGGTGGGGTGACCCTTATTCACAGGGTAGTCGCTGTAAACAAGATAGAGATGACCTTAAAGTAGATGGAAATAGCTGATCTCAGGCGTGAGTTGCAGACGCTGGAAAACCCTGCTGAGAAACTTTTGATACCTTGCCATGAAGGGACCATGGCCTATCGCATCTGGCAGGGGCCGTTTCAGGCCGAAACGGTTTTACTGGTTCACGGCGGCTCGGGTTCCTGGCTGCATTGGGTCCGTAACATTGCCTTCCTGCAGCGGCACTATCATGTGGTAACGGTGGATTTGCCCGGCCTGGGAGACTCGGCTGAATTACCAGGCGGATACACAGCAGCCGATGCTGTGGACCTTTTTGTAAAGAGCACTTTGCAGGTGATGCAGGGGCAGAATTTCCACATTGCTGCTTTCTCATGGGGCTGCGCGGTCTCCGCCCAGGCTGCGGCCCAGTTGGGAAAACAGCTGAGCTCTCTGTTACTGACCGGTCCGGCTTCGCTCGGAGATATTCCGCGGCGCGGGACTATGAAACCCCTGATCAGGCGGACGCGGAGCATGTCGGAACAGGAGGTACATGACGCCAACCGGGAAAACCTCGCCAGACTGATGATTTATGATCGGAATCGGGTTGATGACCTGGCGGTTTATATCCAGACACTCAATACTCAGAAAGCCAGATTTAACAGCCCCCAGTTTGCACGTTCAAAACTTGTGCTCGACGGCGTCAGTCAAATCCGGGTTCCCCTAAAGGTTGTTTATGGTCAGTTCGATGCGCCGGGACTTCCTAATATTGCAGCCAAACAGAAGCTGCTTGAATCGGTCAGAGCGGATGTGGAGTTTGAAATTGTGCCTGACGCGGGCCACTGGCTGCAGTATGAGCAGGCTGCGCTGTTTAACCAAATCGCGCTGCAATGGATGATGAAGAATTCCAACTGATGGACCCAGCAAGCAGGGTTTACACGGTCAGGTTTTAGCTCTGATCAGTACTGGAAAACGTTATTTTCAAAGATAAATCCTGAGGTCGACATGACCAGGCGGTGGCGTGGTCCGGGTAGATCAGCATCACTGTTTTCATAGCCTGCGTCTCCTGCCCAGAGAGCCACTCGCACACCATCTGCCCGTTGTGAAACCCGGGTCTGGTAGGTTCTTACGGTCTGCTGGTGCAGGTGCGACATGATGGCGCTGGTGGGCGAATGCAGTGATAACTGGTGTAGAGTAATCCAGGTGGGTGGCGCAAGGTCTATTTCCCCGCGGGCATGTCTGGCCAGTGCCTTCGTCGGTGTTATCCATTCATGATCCTGTATTTCATAGCCGTCTACCTCAATCGGTGAGTCGGTTTCTATGGGTGAGGCAAAAAACCAGGTCGCATATCGGATGGTTCTTCCCGGAGGCGGTGTCCAGTGCGCAAACCAGGCGAAATTTTCTGGCAGAACGCTTAGGCCGGCTTCTTCTTTGGTCTCACGTGCGGCCGCAACTCGGGCTGCATTATCGGCATTGCCATCCGCAGGATAATCATCAGCATCAAGCCGGCCTCCTGGAAAAACCCACATACCGCCAAAATGAACTTTCGATGTTCGCTGCAGCATGAGCGTTTCAACCCCATCAGGTCGGTCGCGAAGAAGCACCACGGTCGCTGCTGGAATGGGTGGTTGTTCACTGGGTTGGTTTTTATCAAGATCGCCATAGATGTCATTGCGGTGTTTGTTTGCCATATTTTATTCTATTTCAGGGTTTTACTTAGTGGGATAACGCATTGCCGGCCTGCTGATTACGCCTTGTTCGGTCAGTTTCATATGCGTTAAGGTCTGTTCGTCATGGAGCATGCGCCAAGATAACATTTTTTGGCTGTATTCGAGAACAAGATGCGCATAATCCGGGTCCTGCGCTAAATTAGTGAATTCTTCAGGATCCTGCTGCAGATCAAAGAACAGGGGTGGTAGGTTGGTAAAGTGAACATATTTGTAGTACTCATCACGAATGACATTGAGGGAGCATTGATGCAGGTTTAATCCCAGATGCTGTTCCAGGGCTTCGCCACCGCTGACGTCTCGAAAATCAAATTCCCAGTGGGCTTGCTTGCGCCAGTCGGGTTGCTTTTCTTTGTGATGTAGCAACGGTAGCAGAGACCGGCCGTCGCACTGGCTGGGAATTTCCAGGCCGAGCCATTCCAGCATTGTCGGCATAATGTCGATGTTCTCAGTAAATTCTTGGCAATGGCTGTTGCGGGTAATATCGGCCCGGCTATCCGGATCACGGATAATGAGCGGTATGTAATAGGACTGATCAAAATAACCCATTTTTCCTAAAAGCCAATGATCACCCAATTGCTCACCATGATCTGAGGTAAATACGATCAAGGTATTGTCCCAGTCACCAGAAGATTTCAGCTCTGTGAAGAGCCTGCCAAGATTACTGTCAACCTCCGACATTAAACCATAGTAACTGCTCTTAAGCCTGGCTAGCTTGTTGGTATTGCTCGGAGCTGCCGAATGTTTCCTATTCAGAAAATAATCCAGAAACGGATGTTGCTGCGCCTCTTTTTGTGGATTAGCCTGGCGCACAAATTCCTTGAGTTGGTCAGGATCGTAGAGTTGGTTGAACGGTTCAGGTGCGATCCAGGGGGGGTGAGGCCTGAGTAGTGACAAATGGATACACCAGGGCTTGTCCTGCTGTTTTAGGTAGTCGATGACCTGGTCTACCATGAAATAGGTATCATGGTGCTCTGCGGTAACTTTCATGGGAGCCGGGTAGTTGCCGCCGTCTTCATATTCGCTGGCACCGGTTTTGTCTGTATAGAGTCGAAAATTTGGGTCCGGAATGGTTTGGCCTTTTGCTTCCAGCCAGTCAGCCCAGGCATCGGGATAGGTACCCATCTGGACCACGGGGTTAATACCTGGCAGAGGGCCTTCATAAGATTTTAGGATGGCGTCATCCGGGTCAAAAAACCGAGGATCGTTTGCCGTATCGGTGTACCCGAACAGAACTGGATCATAACCGGCTTGACGGCTCTCAATGGCCCAGTTGGTGTGCCGTGCGTCCAGTGGCGTACCGTTGGTGCCCGATCTGTGATTCTGCAGGTACATGCCAGTGTGAAGCGACGCTCGGGATGGCCCGCAAGGAACTGCGTTGGCATAATGACATTTAAATAATCTACCCTGTTCGGCCAGTGCATCCAGGTTGGGAGTCTGGACCAGGTGGTCCAGTGCAGATAGACATTCGCCTCGCCATTGATCTGCTGTGATGAAGAGGATATTTTTCATGGCTTTTATCCCTGATAGCAGCGCTAAGTATGCCATAAGTGAATAACGACGGGTGCAAGCTTTTGCCTGTGTTTGTTCGAGGTTAGATTGAAAATGCGCCTGTCAACGGCCCCGCTTGCTTGCTCAGAAATACAGCAGACCTGCCTGCCGTTCCAGTGGATCTAACAGCTTGCAGTCGCGTTTGCTAAAATTGCGGGGGAGATTCCACCTGGTAGCATCCACTGGATAATGACTGCTACCCGTTACCCTGCACAATATCAAGTAATCGCAATGTTGCCTTATCCAGCAAGCTTCGGTCTGGGCTGAGGAGTTGCTGGGTGAGTTTTTTGCCGAGTTCAACACCCCATTGATCAAAGGAATTGATGTTCCAGATGGCCCCGGATGCAAATACTTTGTGTTCATACAGCGCGATAAGCATGCCGAGGTTACGCGGGTTCAATTCTTCAAGCAGGAGAATTGAACTGGGCCGATTGCCGGGATAATTCTTGTGGGCATCCTCTGATTGTTCACCAAGGGCCAGAGCGGCGGCCTGCGCAATCATGTTTAACAGTAGCAAGTTGTGTGCTTCTGGACTTGATGTGCGGTCCTTGCGGATTGCAATGAAGTCGACTGGGATTAGATGTTGTCCCTGATGAAGTAGCTGAAAAAAAGCATGTTGGCCGTTGGTACCTGTCTGTCCCCATATAATGGGTCCGGTACGATAATCTATAGGTTGTCCGGCTCTGTTGGTTGCTTTGCCATTGCTTTCCATATCCAGTTGCTGCAGAAAAGACGGTAGCAGGTTCAGGCGCTCGCAATAAGGTACGATAGCCTGGCTCTGGACATCCAGAAAATTACCGTACCATATGCCCAGCAGTGCCATAATCACGGGCATATTCGCAGATAACGGCGCGGTCCGAAAATGGTGGTCCATCACGGCCCCGCCTTCAAGTAACTCAGAAAACCGTTCAAAGCCAATAGAGATGGCGATGCTCAGCCCGATACCAGACCATAGCGAGTAACGACCGCCGATATCTTCGCTGAAAGTTATAATATTGGCATCATTTATACCCTGAGTCCGAGCACGCTCTCGGTCGGATGTCACGCCAATCATATGGTTGCTTGCCCAGGGTTTACTGAGCTTGAGTGTTTTGCCAAGCCAGGATGCTGCTGTATGGGCATTGAGCATGGTTTCCTGCGTTGTGAAGGTCTTGCTGGCGATAATAAACAGCGTGGTTTCACTGTCCAGGCCATCCAGTAGGTGGCGTATTTCTGCGCCATCAACATTGGCTATAAAGTGAACTCGGATGGTGTCGATACAGAACTCCCGCAGAGCACTGCAGACCATCTTAGGGCCCAGGTCGGAACCGCCTATACCAATATTGACGACATCGGTGAAGACCTTGTCAGTATGACCCCTGAGAGAGCCGTTACGGATTCGCTCCGAAAGGTTTTTTATAGCGAGCCGGTCAGATTCAAGGGTTGCAGGGCTGTTTCGTAATTGGGGATGTCTCACGGCGCGATATTCCGTGATATTGATGGCTGCCCCACTGAATAGGCCTTCGCGAAGGGTATAAAGCGGGGATTGTTCTGCTAATTCCAACAGCGAGTTGAGTATGTCCACATCCATGCCGTGTCTCGAGAAATCGAGGCTAAGGCCTTCTACTTTGATGGGATGCTGGTTAAACTGCGTGCCTTTCTTAATAACATCTTCAATTCGAGGGGCATTCCCTGCCAGGGTTTTAAGTCGAGTCCAACTTGCAGTAGTAGCGGGGTTAAAAGCAGAATTACTCATGGTGCTGAGTCCTGTGAATTGATCGGTGTGATGGTGGCTAGGCTTCTCTGCCGAGGCTTAATCTGCCATTGATTACGTCTCATCATTTTAAATGAATACGCACCCTCAGGCGGATTAAGGAAAGCATAATTTGCTGAAACACCGAGTCATATTAACAGTTTTTGGAAATCAGTGATGGTATTAATAACAAAGGCTGGCCATAAAAGGGTAATAGAGGAACATTGATGACAACAGCCAGATGGCTTGTTGCAGTATTTGTGACGGTCACAATCAGCTTGTTTTTTAGTTACGACCTGGATGGGTTTCTTCAACTCAGCCAGCTGAAACTGCAGCAGCAAGCTTTAATGCAGATAGTGATGGCCAAACCAGTCATGTCGGCAGCTCTATTTATGGTTGCTTACATTCTTGTGACAGCGCTTTCTCTTCCCGGCGCAACCGTAATGACCTTGCTGGCAGGCGCATTGTTTGGTTTTTATTACGGTACATTAATCGTGTCCTTTGCATCGACCATCGGTGCTACTCTGGCTTTATTGACCGCCCGGTTCCTGATTAGGGACTGGGTTGAAACACATTTCTCACACCAGACAGCAAAGATTAATTCGGGGTTATTGAACGAAGGCGCCTATTATCTGTTGTCGTTGCGATTGATACCACTGATTCCCTTTTTCGTTATTAATCTCGCAATGGGTCTGACTCGTATCAAGGTGTCGGTATTTTATGTCGTCTCACAGCTCGGGATGCTGCCAGCAACGTTTATTTATGTGAACGCCGGCCGAGAGTTAGCCCGGCTGAATTCGTTTGAGGACATCCTGTCGCTGCAGTTACTGTCGGCGCTGGTACTGCTGGGTATTTTCCCATTGGTGACCCGTCGATGGCTCCAAGCGTTCAAAAAGCGACGGACGCGGTTGGGCTTTTCCCGTCCCAGGGTATTTGATAAGGATATTGTGGTAGTCGGTGCAGGCGCCGGCGGCCTGGTATCGGCGTTGATTGGCGCGACGGTCAACGCCAAGGTGACTCTTGTCGAGGAAAATGAAATGGGTGGTGATTGCCTTAATACTGGCTGCGTCCCCAGTAAATCACTGATTCGCGCCGCTAATCTCATGGCGGAGATAGGCTCAGCCGATGAATTCGGGATACAGGTTGGCCCGGCTCGGGTCCACTTCCCCGATGTGATGGCCAGGGTCCGGTCGGTGATTGCACAGATCGAGCCTAATGACTCTATCAGCCGTTACCAGTCCTTAGGCGTCGATGTCCGAAAAGGGCGAGCGGAAATAATCTCACCGTTTGAAGTCGCGGTTGCCGGCCAATCCATCATCACCCGGAACATTATAATCGCTACGGGCGCGGCACCGATTTGGCAGGAAATTGAGGGCATGCCGCCAGAACGTTGCTTTACTTCGGAGACTATCTGGAATCTGGCAGACCTGCCGAGTCAACTGGTTGTTATCGGTGCTGGGACAATTGGTGTAGAGCTTGCCCAGGCCTTTGCCCGCCTGGGTAGTAAAGTGACCCTGATCGAGCAAGCGCCACGAATTCTGATTCGAGAGGATGTGGAGGTCAGCGAGTTAATCGCTCAGAGCCTTCAGAGCGACGGGATCACTATAAAAACCGGATATCAGGCGGTAAGGGTAGATTCACAGGAGGGTGGCAATCGGCTCATTTGCCGAGGAGGCGAAGAGATCGAAATTGCCTTTGATGCAGCCTTGCTGGCGCTTGGTCGGCGACCCAGAACAAAAGGTCTAGGCTTGGAAACCCTTGGTATCGAATTAATGGATAACGGCGCAATTAAGGTTGATCAATACCTGCGCACTCAATATAACAATGTTTATGCTGTAGGGGATGTCGCTGGGCCCTATCAGTTCACCCATACGGCATCCCATATGGCCTGGTATGCCTCGGTGAATGCCCTGTTTGGCCTGTTCTGGCGATTTAAGGTTGATTATTCGGCAATCCCTTCCTGTACATTTACATCGCCGGAGGTGGCTCGAGTCGGGCTTAATGAAGGTGAAGCCGGGGAACACGGTATTGCTTTTGAAGTGACACGATTTGAACTGGCGGAATTAGACAGAGCCCGTATCGATGGTTGGGCCGAGGGGTTTGTGAAGATTTTGACGCAGCCCGGTAAGGATAGAATATTAGGTGTGACTATCGTCGGTCATTTAGCCTCAGAAGTGATCAGTGAGTTTACCCTGGCGATGCAAAATGGTATTGGCTTGAATAAGGTGTTGTCTACCATTCATATTTATCCGACCTTCTCGGAGATGAATAAGTATGTGGCTGGGGTTTACCGACGACAACACAAACCTGAATGGGCGCTGCGCCTTGCCCGGCATTTTCATCGTTTTCGTAGAGGCAGTTGAGAACAGGAATAGTTGTCCTGAGAAGATCAACTGTTATTGCCTGATAGTCTCTGTCAGTAGCCTTCATTGGTTAGATCGAGCAGCGGAAACGCGCTGTGCAGGCCTGTTGGGTTAGGATTGGCAGCATCACAGATAAAACTTTTGTCAAGATCCCTAAAACAGGTAACACCACAGAGAGCCAGGGATTCCTTGATCTCGTGCCTGAGGATGGCCAGGCATCGAACCAAAGCGGCACTTCCCCCGGCCGCCATGGCCCAGGCTTCGAGTCTTCCCAGGCCGACAGCATTCGCACCCAGTGCCATAGCCTTTAGAATGTCGGTGCCGCGATAGAACCCGCCATCAATGACGATCTCGGCCCGGCCGTTGACGGCGTCAACAATAGCCGGCAGTAAATCCAGGCTGCCTGAACCCTGATCAAGCTGACGACCGCCATGGTTTGAAACATAGATTACGTCCACGCCGTATTCCAGTGCTTTCTCAGCATCGTCGGCTCGGTTAATACCTTTAAGAATCAATGGGATGTCATGTTTTTCTTTTATTCGGGCTACATCTCGCCAGTTGAGGCTGGCCTGATAATTGAAATCACCCGGTGAGGCAGGAGAAGTGGGTATGACCCTTTTTGCTATATCGCGTTCCCTTCGGCTGACGACTGCAGTATCCACGGTCAAGCAGAAACCGATGTAGCCGCTATCGATGACCCGCTTGATAATATCGTCCTGCCAGCGCTGGTCTCCTCGAACGTAGAGTTGATAGATCTTTGCTGCGTTGGAGGCTTTGGCAATGTCCTCAATGTCGGGCGAGCAGACCGAACTTGCAATGCTCATGATTCCGGCTTGTTCAGCTGCAAAGGCTGCACCTGCTCCCCCTTCTGGATCGAACACCTGTAGGGAGCCTATTGGCGCCAGGATGAGTGGTAATTCAAGGTCAGTACCCATGAACTGGATCTGCGTATCGATGTTTGAGACGTCGTTTAGCACCTTCGGCCGCAGTGCTTTTGAGTCAATGCTGGCTCGATTCCTGTTCAGAGTCGTTTCGGTCTCAGTACCCCCCACCAAATAATCCCAGTGGTTTTGGTTGAGATTCAGCCTGGCTGCTTTGACTATTTCATGAATGGTTTTGAATTGTGACTCAGCCATAGATAAATTCCGGAATTTTCTAGGATGATAACCGAGTCTTAAAAAAGCGCAACAGCATCGGTTTGGCACGGGCCGTTATAGTAGATCGGCTAAATTGGCAACCAATACAATCACAGTCTAAGCGAACTCGCTGCAGTTGATTGTCGGTAGGTTTTTGTATGACGCAGGCCTGTTCGGCCCCGGAGATATTGATTGTCAGGGCAGGTAGAAGATAAACCACGCTTACTGCCCATGGATTTAGAGAACCTTCATATACCTAGCAATTTGATTCTGCTAACAGGAGGTTTCTACTATAAGGAAGGAAAAGGTAAATCCTTAATAGGGCTTGCACATCAACCAGACCATCAGGTTACATCCTCTGGGCTTTCTGAAGGCCTGTTATTTCCTGTGAGTATCACAAGTCAGAAACAACGCGGGCCTACCCTCTGAGAGTATAGTTCTCTCACGGTTCAAGTTAAAAGCGACGCCAGTTTTTTCACCCAGATCCAGCCACTGCCTGTCGCCGTTGTCCGAGTAAAGCCTTAAATCTGATGTTTACCCTGACACCGTGCTGTGGACCCAACACGGGTACTGACCCCATTATTGGTATTGTCGGTGTACTGTTAGCTGAAACTATGTGTAGGATACCGAGAGCAAGAATCTACAACAGGAATTTATGATGAGCGACCTCACTGGGAAAAACATCGTTATCACCGGCGCGGCTTCTGGCATCGGGGCGGCAGTTGTCAGCCGTGCGTCAGGACTCGGCGCGCAGGTAGTTGGGCTGGATATCAATGAAAGTATGGGCGAATCGATTGTCAGAGAACGGGGCGGGCGATTCCATTGCTGTGACGTCAGCGACCTAGCCAGTTGGGAAGAAACCGCCCGCATGCTGGGTGAAAGTATGGATTCAATCGATCATTTGCACCTGAATGCAGGTATTCAAATTGCACCACCGGAGGCTAGCATAGCTGAATATCAATTCACCGCAATGACGCCGGAGCGGTACAAACGCTTGACTGGCGTAAACATCGATGGTGTCGTTTATGGTCTACATCATCTTCTGCCACTCATGCGTGATGGAGGCAGCATTGTGGTAACTGGGTCGCTTGCCGGCATTGTGCCTTACGGCATTGATCCTCTGTATGCAATGACTAAACATGCTGTTACTGGATTGGTTCGAAGCCTGAAGGCTGAACTCGGTACAAGGCAGATTCGCATTAACGCACTCTGTCCTGGCGGCATTGATACAGGTATCATCCCACATGATCAACGGACTGAAGAGGCCGTTTTCATGACACCGGAAAATGTAGCGGACGAAGTGCTGATGCTGTTTACCACTGAACAAAGTGGTGCCACCTGGGCCAAGGTGAGCGAGGCAAAAGCCGCATGGGTCATGCTTGCACCAGGACAGAAAAAGCAGTCTGACTAGCCGTCCACTATTGGCCGATTTCAGCAAGCGACAATCTTAAAGCTGAGTTTGGTCAAACCCGGTTATGATCGTTCAATTGGACAGATTACTAAGAGCGGGCCGAGCAACACAAGCAATGCTGTCGCTAATCAGGATCTAGATAACAATGGAAGCCCGCGGGAGATTGCTGAACAGTTAAGTGCCTGCAGCCCCGTAAAAAATTTACTTGCGGCTTCAGGTTTCCTTTGCGGTCATTGGTTTTCTAAACCCGGCAAACTGCTCTTTAACCCGAAAAGGTAAGGCTAACATGGCCGGGGTAGTCACCAGAGTCAAAATAGAAGCAAAGGCCATACCGGAGACGATTGCTTGCGACAGAGGCACCCACATCGACGATAGCATGCTGCCGTAGTTAATGGTTCGATTTAGCAGGTCGATGCTGAAATTCATGGCCAGGGGTAATAGTCCAAAAATCGTGGTCAGGGTCGTCAGGATAACGGGGCGCAGTCTTTGGGTTCCTGTACGTATGATTAGCTGAATATGATCCGCATCGGGGTGGGCCTTGCGCAGGTGGTTAAAGGTATCAATCAAGACGATGTTGTTATTTACAACAATGCCTGCCAGAGCCACGATGCCGATCCCTGTTAATAGGGAACTAAAGGGTCGACCTGTAATCAAAAGTCCAAGCAGGACGCCCGCAGTTGACATAACAACGGCAAATAAAATGAGGCCAGACTGGTAAAAACTATTGAACTGGGTCACCAGCAGTACAAACATCAGTAGTAGCGATAAACCAAAGGCGACCAGCACAAAGGCCTGAGATTCCTGCTGATCTTCGTTTGCGCCTCGAAATGTAATATTCAGGTCAGCATCGAATGCCTGGTTTTTTAACCATGCTTGCATTTCCTTGACTTTGTCATCAGCCAGCACGTCAGGCATGACATTGGCTCTAATGAATTCAACCGGTATACCGTTGGTTCGCTGAAATGTATCGACACTTGCCACTGCCTTGCGAACCACAAAGTTAGAAATGGGCACCATGCCATGTTGGGTTGATACTTTAAGTTCATCGATCGCACGTATGCCCCGGTATTCCTGTGGATAGCGAACACGAATATCAACTGCGTCATCGGCTCGGTCGGGGCGGTACTCGCCGATCTTGATGCCAGCGGTAACCAATTGCACCACGAGTCCTACCGAGCTTACATCCGCACCGAAAAGTGCGGCTTGGGCTCGATCAACTGCTAGCTGCCATTCAAGTCCGGGTAACGATTGGGTGTCCTCAATATCTCTCAGGCCTTGAACATTGTCCATGTAAGCTCTAACTTGTTTTAGAGTCGGTTCGAGCAGATTTCGATTGTAGGAGGTAAGCTGCACCTCTATGGGTTTGCCTTGTGGTGGTCCGTTCTGCATTTCGTCTATTTCAATGGTAAAACCGGCTAGGTGATTGGTCTTGCTTCTGATTTCCTCAAGAATAACTCTAGCTGAACGGGCGCGATCACCCTCAGGCAGCAATTCAATGAATATGGTACCGATCCGGTCGCTGGCACCCCGGGAAGCCCCGCCGGGAAGACGGGTCCAGGTATTGATGGCGGCTATACCGTTAACATTTACCACGATGTTCTCAACTTCTGTAACCAGTGCGTTGATCTCAACTGCAGACATATTACCGCGGGATTTCACGTCCAAGGACGCATATTGAGGTTCGGCATCTGAGTAGAAGATGACACCTTTACCGTATTGGCTATAAGCTATAAAACTAGCGACTAATATGCTGAGTGTTGCTAGAAGGGTTATCCATGGACTGCGACTACACCACCAAAGAACCTCGGCATAGGTACCAACAATTCCTGGCAGCGAGCGCGGGTCACCTGTTTCCAATGTGTCTAGATTATCCCGAAACTGCTCCTGGTCAGCGCCTGCCCGTCCCAGAATGGCGCCGACCGCAGGTCCTAAGAATAATGAGTAGATGAGGCTACCTGCAAGCACTGCAAAAACAGTAATAGGCAGGTAACGCATGAATTTTCCGACCATCCCTGGCCAGAACATCAGTGGCAGAAAAGCGGCCAGGGTAGTGGCAATAGAGGCTGTAACGGGCCAGAACATTCGCTTTGCAGCGGTTGCGTAGGCCACTCGGCGATGATCTCCTTTGAGCATCCTACGGTCGGCGTATTCCGTTACCACAATGGAGCCATCTATCAGCATCCCAAGGGCCAGTAACATGCCCATCATCACCATAAAGTTGTAAGTAAAGCCAATGACATAGAGAATGGATAAAGCAAACAGCAGGGACATGGGAATGCCCAATCCCACGATTAAGCCTGACCGCAGTCCCATAGCCGCAACCACGATAATCATGACCAGTGCAAGCGCAGTAAGGATGTTACCTTGAAGTTCATTGATCTGTAGCAGGGCAAAAGGAGCCTGGTCCTGGGTATAAAAGATATCAATCTTTCCCGGAAGGTTAGGCCGGGCTTGTTCTACCATAGCTTTGGCCGCATGCACCGTATCAATGATATTGGCATCCGCTCTTTTAATGACATTGACTGAAATAGCGCGGCGTCCATTGACGCGCGCATAGCTGGTTCGATCTTTGAAGCTACGCCGAATGGTAGCCACGTCTTTTAACGTGATCACGGCTTCAGCGCTGCTTTTTACGGGTAGATCATATAAGTCGGCAGCGGTTTCGATGATACTGGGTACTTTCAAGGAGAAGCGGCCTTCGCCGGTGTCCAGACTGCCGGCAGGGACGAGGCGATTGTTTCGGGCTATAGTTCTGATCAGGTCTTCGCCCGAGATCTGATAAGCTTCAAGAGCAATAGGGTCAATAATCGCTTCGAGTACTTCTTCGCGTTCGCCCTGGAGTTCAGCTGTCATTACATCGGGAATCCCCTCGATGGCATTACGAACGCCAAGCGCAGCGTGATACAACATTCTTTCTGGTACATCATCACCGACAAAATTGATTTGGAGAATCGGGAAATCAGCCGTGGTCTGTTCATTGATGATCGGCTCTTCTGCTGTGCTAGGCAGTTCCGGCCGGGCTCGGTCTATGGCTTGCCGGATATCTATTAAGGCTTCATCTACATCATGATCTGCATCGAATTCAATCACAATAATGCCGTAATTTTCGGTCGCATAGGAGGTCATTTCTTCAATCCCCTCGATGCTGCGAAGCTCAACCTCCATGGGCATCACTAACAGGCGCTCGGCATCCTCGGGGGAGATGCCTTCGTTAAAGACCATAATCTGAAAAAAAGGCACCGTAATATTCGGGTCACTTTCAATCGGAATGGCTCGAAGGCTGGCAAACCCAGCTATGAAGACCATTGCCATGAGCAGTAGCGATGTTCGACTGCGATTAACAGCAGCGTCAATCAATCCTTTCATGGATTAGTATCACTTGCTGCCAAGGGCTGTGTCTGTTGCGATGTCAGCTGTCGGGTGGTGACCACTTCTCCGGGGATGACTGACTGCTGGCCAACGACAATTAGATCAACGCTGTCGGGTAAACCCGATACCCAGATGCCATCGGCCTCATCGCTAATGATCTCAATTGCATGAAAAGCCACAACCTTGCCTGACGTTACTGTGCGGATACCGCTACGGCCTGCATCGTCCAGAACGAGCAAAGCAGGAGAGACTTTGTGGGCCCTGACCTGTTCGACTGGAATGCGGATATCGGCTGTGATTCCGCTGGGAATGTTGAGTTTCGAATTGTCGAATTCGATTTCTATGGGATAGGTGCGGGTCCCTGGTTTTGCGGTTCTGCCGACGAAGGTCACCTGACCTTGAACTAAAACGCCGTTGATCAGCTGTCCGGTGGCATCCAGTCCAGGTTCTAATGTACCAAGATCACGCTCTGTTACCTCACCTGTCAGCAGCATCGGGTTGAGATCAACTAAAGTGACGCAAGCGGTTCCAGGTGAGACATATTCGCCGAGGTGCATGTGGATATCCTCGATGATGCCGGCAAAAGGCGCTCGAATTATTAGCCGATCTTTCTCCAGAAGGCGTCTCTGAACGCTTGCTTCAGCCGCCATCAATCTGGCTTTAGCCTTGGCTATATCGATCTCAGATTGCAGTCTTTTACTGACCAGCTTCTTACTCGCCTCATAGTCTAGTTGTGCCTGGTCTTGCGCAGCGGCGGCTTCCTGAATATTGGCGTTCCGATCTTCTACGGAAATTCGGCAAAGGACACTCCCCTTGCTGACGTTATCGCCACGCTCTACCCGACGTTCGATCACCAGGCCACTGGTCTGAGACTGAACCACGATAGAACGTTTCGCCTGGGTTTTGCCGCGAACCGCTAATACTCGATCCTCGAGGGTCGCATGACTTGTTAGAATACGAACCAGAGTTGCTGGTTGTTCTTCAGCGATTGCATTGAGCCGATGATTCAAGTCAGTAATATTTTCGGCTGGTGGGGCAGGGCTGTCGCCGAGCAAACCAGATCCAATCCAGAGTGAAACCAGTATCGCAATGAGCAAGGCAGTAAGATAAGTTTTTCGCATGCGAGTGAATGTACAGTTCTGTGCAGAAATTGCCAACCATAATGAGATAAATGGAAAGATTTCTGCGAGAAGTGACCGGACGAACCCGCTTGGGCGCACACCGACCTGTTCGCCTGTGTGAGACTAAGGATTGGAACAGGCACAAGTCCTATTTACGATTTGCGTTAGTGATTTGTAAGACATTAATAACCTGGCGGATCATGAGCGTGCCAGATAAGTGGAAGTGAGGGTTTTTAAGCGGCTTTTGTTTTCGCTGGGGAAATTCTCCACGAGTTACGCTTAAGGTATCAACAAGCTCGAATCCCTTTGCTGCGGGATGATATTGTCCCGAATATGCTGTTCCAGTAGTAGGCGGTGGTCTGGACTCTGAAGTTAGCGAAGTCAAGGGTCCTGCGGTAGGGCGAACCAGTAGGAATCATGTTAACCTGACATCCTTTTTCACGTACGATGCAAAACCGTTACAGACATGGAATATGTCAACTAAACCAGACACAGATGATACTGCGACAAACGATGTAAACAGAACGGTTACATCGGGCTGGACGATAGTTGGTTTTACCGCAACCGCGCAATTCTTCAGCGTTGGCATCGGCTATTATACTTTCGGCGTATACCTGGTGCCGCTCACGGAGTCGCTCGGGGAAAATCGCTTCTGGGTCTCTCTCGCATTGTCCATGCAGACGGTATTGATGGCAGCATTGAGCCCTTTGGCAGGGCGCATTGTTAGTGATTATTCAATTCGCAGCGCGATGGTTTTCGGTGTTTGTATGCTGTCCGCGGGCCTTATCATTTGCTCACAGGCTAATAGCCTGTGGCTCTTGTATCTGGGCTTTGGCGTCGTGATTTCCGTGGGTGTTGTTTTCCTTGGCAATATTCCCTGTAACCTAATGCTGGCCAACTGGTTTGTTCGTCGTCGTGGTATGGCGCTGGGTATTTCTCAGGCTGGTATTACCGTATCCGGGGTGCTGCTCGTTCCCCTTGCAACTTATCTTGTTGTTAATTTCGGATGGCGAACCTCTTTTCTGGTGTTTGCAGTACTCACTCCTGCCATCTTGCTGCCACTTATCTGGAAGTTTGCGATCCGGGCGCCCCAGGATATTGGCCTGCACCCGGATGGTGATAGCCAGCAGAATATTGATATGCATGTGGGGCAGGGTACCCATTGGAATTTCGCACGTGCCATCCGTGAGCGTGATATCTGGTTGATCAGCTTGATAGCCGGCCCCTGTTATATGGGCGTGGCAGCTGTTGTCATCGCGCTGCCTTCCCATGGTTTGGATTTGGGATTATCTCCCATGCAGGCATCAACAGCGGTATTGGTAACGACCCTGTTTGGCACGCTCGCCAAACCGCTTGCAGGCACAGTATCGGACTATATGTCGAAACGGCTGGTTGTAGGCATTGCCATCGTACTACAGCTGTTGGCCACTGGTGTGCTCCTGATTGCATCCGACCTGTTCATGTTATGCCTGGCTGGAGCGTTGTTTGGACTGGGTTATGGTAGCATTGCACCCTTGTGGTCTCTGCTCCTGGCAGAACGCTTTGGATTGGCTGATTTTGCCAAAGTGATGGGTCTGGCGATGCCCCTGACAATGCCATTTAGTCTAATAGGCCTGCCGCTGACCACATTAATATTCGAGATGACGGGCAGTTACACACCTGCCTTTGCTTTCCTTTTTCTGGGTTATGGCGTATCGGGCGTATGCGTCTGGTTATTGCGTCTGCCTTCGGATTCGTCTTGACCTGAAACAGATGTGTCAACACGATACTATGAGGGTCATCTCTTAAATCGGGAATAGATTGATCCGGCCTAATTGACCCATGAGGTAAGGTGGGTATGGTTGAAAAAGTATCTTTGTTCTTGTTATACCTGATAAGGCAACATTTGTATGTTGCGCCGAGTAAGGACCGAATCTTCACCTCCCCTGGTTGGTAGTCTAAGACGCTATCCAGCTGAGTTCCTCTGGCGGTAACGGCAGCGAATTATCAGGATGAGCCAGCGGTCTGCTAACCTGATATTAATATTAATATTAATATTAATATTGATATTGATATTGATATTGGGCCGTTTTTTAATTGCAAATCTGTGATAATAGCTGTCAGGTATAGGCCCCCAGGCGGAACTATGTGGAAGATGACTTTAAAACAACGCCGACGCCACGGCGAATTGATGTCGCAGTTGCGGCAGTTGCAACTTGATCCCTATATGAAGCTGCCAGCGGATTACAGCGCCGGAGAAAACCCGGACGAAGATGAGAAATATACCGCTGCGCTAGAAACCCTGAAGGCTGTCGTCGAGGAAATACACCAACTGGAAGTTGCTGGGCGCGAAGGCAGCTAAGCACCCATTATCTGGCCTGTTCGAGGCTGGACGGGTTATCACAAAAGGCTTTATCGTTACCAATAGTTCAATATACAGGGGTTACCTCAGGAACAACACCAAGTGCTACAAGCTTTGGATTTGACCGCTACCATTGATAGGGCGGACTATCATGATCTAATAAGGAAGAAACAATGGCTGAATACAATCCATTTGAAAGAGGTCCGCATCCGGTTGGTACTCGTCAATTTAATTGGATGGATAATAAACGAAACCAGAGCATACCGGTGGATGTATGGTATCCGGCAACAGCAGCTTACCAAGGACAGGACCTTGATCCTGCTACCCAAGACAGGTTCGAGATGGTGCCGGGGATGGGGGAATCGATTCAGCAAGCGATTAAAGATGCTGTTGCAGAACCCGGTCGATATGCCCTGGTTGTCTTTTCCCACGGTTTCGGCGGAGAGCGGCGCCAGTCCACATTCTTTTACAGCCACCTGGCAAGCCATGGCTATGTAGTGGCTTCGATGGACCATGTTGGAAATACTACCCTCGACATGATTTCCGGCAGCGGCAGGGCTGGTGATCTTGATGTATTGGAAAAATTCATTCAGAGTCGCCCGGTTGACGCGAGTTTTGTCATTGATCAGATGTTGGCTGGCCGATCAGGCCTGGATTTAATGCCAGACCAGGTGGGCATGTCCGGACATAGTTTTGGCGGGTGGACAACGCTGAAGACACTTGAAACGGATCATCGGATCAAAGCAATTCTGCCGCTAGCACCCGGCGGCGGATTTACATCAATTGATCCAGACAACGTAATGGCAAAGTCTTTAAACTTTCAATGGGGTCAAATGGTGCCAGCGCTATATATCGTCGCTGAGTTGGATTCGATCTTGCCCCTGGATGGCATGCTCGATCTATATGATCGCAACCCTGAACCTAAAACTACTATTGTGTTATTAAATGCGGATCACTTTCATTTCAACGACAGCGTAGAGCAGAGCCATGATGGATTCAAGATGATGATGGCAATGATGGCAACAGGGATGGATAACGATCAGCGTCAAGACATGGAAACAATGCTGGCCAACATGAAACCGTCCTCAGATCTTGTTGCCGGTAGCCGCGCCTACGCACTCATAAACGGCATAGGGCTGGCACACTTTGATGCTGTGCTAAGAGATAATCAAGAGGCTGAAAACTTACTGTCCAGCGATTTGGTAGCGGCATTGGCAGAACGCGATATCGCAATCAGACTGCTTTCATACAACCAGCCCTGACCGCATTTTAGTCTGCCTTAACGGCCGGGCGATAGACGTCTCAAGCCTCTACCGTCTATGGCTAGCGTGGGCCTATGGCTTTAATGGGCTAGACCGCGCTCCAACCCAGCTAGTAGGCACAGGTGCTTGCCGCCACTGACCCGCGTATGCCGGTACCGACTCCGGTAGCCCTTCCACTAATCCCATGGAACCAGCATCGCGGGAATTTCGAGCAGTTTGCCAGGCGTGATGATGTTGAGCCGTAAGGTAATGTCGATGTTGTGCCCCCTCAGGCCGATAGCACTTTCACTCATTCTTGGGGCCATGAGTACAAGCGCTTGTTCGATCTCAGGTAATAGCAAATGTGCTCAGACTTCAGTAGTACGATTGATATCAGCTGAGTGAAGTAAAATAGATTGGCCGGTGTTTCTAGGGGCTGCGCTATTAACCTGGGCGTTCATGATCAGTGTGCGCATCCGCATCACCTTGCTGGTGTCTTTGCTTTATTGAGCGGATTCCTAGACAATTATTAATCACATAGGCGGCTGCGGGTAACTTGGTTGTTGGCACTTAATAGATTTCGAGTACTGACTCTGGCGCTTATCCTGAGCAGCGGGCAGGTGCAAGCTGATGGCCGAGCAGAACTGCTGGATGCAGCGCGGTTAACCATCAACTCAGCACGATATGCTGCCTTGATTAGCCTGGACCATACCGGCCAGCCCAGATCGAGAACAGTGGATGCTTTTCCCCCCGATGAAGATTTTGTGGTTTGGGTCGCAACAAGGCCGGTTACGCGAAAAGTGGAACAGATCAGAAACAATCCAAAAGTCACTTTATATTACTGGCATGCTGTAACTCGAAGTTATGTTTCCATTATGGGTATGGCTACTATCGTGGACGACGAAGGTGTGAAAGTGGCTATGCGCAGGGATGTGGATACGGATAAGCTCTACCCTAGATTCCCGGTCGACTATTTACTGATAAAAATACAGCCCATTGTTCTAGAGGGTGTGTTGCCGGGATATCGCGGCGACAGCAAAACCTGGGCACCTTCCAGGGTATTATTTTAGGTTGCAGGGGTAATTCTTAAGACCCGACCTTTGGCGCTGTCTGTGAGCAGATATAAGGCCCCCTCGCTATCGACGCGTACATCTCTGATGCGTTCATTGAGCTCGGCGAAAAGACTTTTGATCTGACTGACGCTACCGTCGGTCAGGGTTAGTAGTTTTACGTCTTTATCGACCAGTGCGCCGATGAGGAGTTTGCCTTGCCATTCAGGGAACAGAGCAGAGCGATAGATGGCCATGCCTGACGGTGCGATACTGGGTACCCAGTAGGTTATTGGAGGGGTAATACCTTCTGCAGACGTGAGGGGTGATACCAGGGCGCTGGAATAATTGATGCCAAAGGTGGTAACAGGCCAGCCATAATTATGGCTCGCCTGAATGATATTTAGCTCATCACCGCCCTGGGGCCCGTGTTCATGCAAGTAGATAGTCTGGGTAACGGGATCCAGGATGAGTCCCTGTGGGTTGCGATGGCCGTAGGAGAATACATACGGATTGCCATCACTTCCACTGGCAAATGGGTTATTGGCCGGTACCGTGCCATCGGTATTCATGCGCAGCACTTTTCCTAATTGACTCTGTCGATCCTGGGCTGCCTCTCTGTATTCGAAACCGTCTCCAGTTGTCATCAGGAGGGTATTATCGCTCAGGAACAAAAGTTTCCCGCCATAATGAACAGGGGTGTCTTTTTCGGGAGATACCTTGAATATCCGTTTCACA
The DNA here is from genome assembly GCA_012960535.1 of Gammaproteobacteria bacterium. Taxonomy (GTDB): domain Bacteria; phylum Pseudomonadota; class Gammaproteobacteria; order Pseudomonadales; family Azotimanducaceae; genus UBA9926. Next base: position 253,677 of record DUBB01000007.1, on the reverse strand, counting down.
TCGGTTAATTCACGGTCTTCCAGCACAGCCCGATAGATAACGGTGCTATTTTGCCGTTTGCTTCCCTCAGCAAGGGAAAGGTAAATAGTCCTGTTTTCTGAAAAAAGGGGGTCTGCGATAACGTCAAAAAAACCGCCTTGGCTCTCGACATAGGTGACCGGCACATTGGCCAGGGGAGCACTGATCGCTTCGTTTTCTCTGAGTTGCCTGAGCTCACCCGAGCGTGTGGTGATGAGTGAGGAACCATCAGGAAGGAAAGTGATTGACCAGGGATAGTTGAGATCATCAGCAAGCGTCTCGATCTTGTACTCTGCGGTGCACAACGAGTAAAGAAAGATCAGACTTAAACTAAATAGGATTCGCATTTGGGCTTTTACCAGGCGTTAATTCAGGTCATTATAACAGCATGCAAATTAAATGAGGTAATCCAGAGATGAGAGTCGTTATAGGTTATGGGCTGGCAGTTATCTGCAGTTACATTGTGGGGGCTGTCCTGGTTAGCCAGGGGAATATCAGCTCTATCGTTGAACTAGGCTTTGAGATAACCCTTCAGCAGCGTTTTGATGCTGCTAGCCATGATCTCATGAATATGTACGGTATTTATCTGCCTTTGATTGCCATAGCGCTCTTGATTGCCTTTGCCGTTGCGGCATTTGTAATACGGCGTGTACCCCATCTGAGATTGCTAGGGTATATTCTTGCTGGCTTTGTGGGGATGATTGCTATTCATGTGATATTGAAACAGGTACTCGGCCTTTCCGGTATCGCGCCGACTCGGACCCTGCTGGGGCTGTTCGCTCAGGGTATTGCAGGTGCGCTAGGGGGTTACAGTTTCTGCTGGGTTACGCGGCAAAACGAAAGTGATCGTTCTAGTGGCTAAAGCCATCGGTTTGAACCCGGCGGGTAATCATCCAGGGTAGGGCCTTCCAGGACTTTCGCAGCAGGGAGCCAGGTCCCCTAAATTGAGTCTGGGTTCGCTTGTTAATGCACCAGGCCAACAAACCTATGACAGCAGCCGGTTATGTGCTTGGTTTTTTTGTGGGGGCTAGGGGGCTAGTCTAAGTCACTTATGGAATGGATAACTTGATTGACAATGCCATAGTCCATGGCTTCTTCGACAGACATCCAGTGGTCTCTGTCGGTATCTTTTTCCACCTGCTCCAGAGGTTGGCCTGTTTCCTCTGCGATAATTTTGTTAATGCGTTGTTTGGTCTTCAGAATTTCTTCCATCTGAATCTTGATATCGGTTGCATCACCACGTGATCCTCCCGAGGGCTGGTGTACCAGATAGCGGGTATTGGGAAGAGAAAAGCGATTCTCTTTATTTGCGGCAAGGTAAATATTGGTGGCTGCACTGGCCACCCAGCCTGTCCCGACAACGCGAACCACAGGCTTAACAAATTTAATCATATCGTATACCACATCTCCGGATTCCACGTGGCCACCTGGGGAACTGATATAAATAGTAATGGGATCATCGCTTTCACTGGACAGCGCGAGAAGTTGTTCGCTGACTGTTCTGGCGGTTTTTTCATTTATCTGGCCAAAAATAGAAATAGATCGAGATTTGAACAATTTTTCATCCATGAAGTTAGCGGATGAAGGTTTCAGATTTTCGGTTTCCTCGTTCATCTTTGAAGGCCCTTCTGCAAGCAATTAGAGTTAAATATTCAGGTGCGAAGCATAGCAGTGCTTAACGCGCTCCGCCATTGCTTGCTGTCACCTTTATGCAAGAATCAGCAGGATATGTCTAAGTTGTTGCAGTCACTGCTGAATTAATGCGAAAGGTCGTGCCAGGATTGAAGATAGTCCGTGTGGTGGGTTGGCGAGACGGTAAGGAGAGCCAGTCCATGGTAGGATTTTCTGCACAGTCGGCCAAGCGCTAACAGGAGTACGAAGTGAAAGAATTAAAACTGGGTGTGCAGATGAATTATTGGCGAGCAGTTCCAGATCCCAGGATGGCAGAGGTGGCTCAGCAGGCGGAGCAGTTGGGCTGTGATGTAAATTTTACTAAGGATCGCCCTCCCGCGTGGAGAGAATCGCCAGTAACTACCTTGCTGGTTAACAACCGCAATCTGTCTCACACGCGTAGCCTAGCTGCTTTGCTGTTAGGTTAGCCTGTATGCAAGAGGGTGTCGGAATTCGCCGGGCGAGACTAGAGGATGTGGGCCATTTAACAGCCTTGCAGCACGCAGCTCAAATAGGTGTGGATGTGGGCTGGCAGGAGGTTGCACCCTGGCACAGTTGGTTATCTGATACCGGGATGTTCACTTATGTCGCAGAGCGAGAAGATTTCCTCGGTGTGGTAGTCGCTGGCCTGGCTGGCGAATCTGTTCTACAAGATGGCCAGACGGGTGAGATCATTGCCTGGTTTGTGCAGCCTGAAGCATGGGGTCAGAAGCTCGGCCGAAAATTGCTGGTTCATGGAGTGAGCGTATTAAAGCGCTGCCTTTTTAACAGGGCAGTGATTTGGATACCCGACAAGGCGCGAAGAGCAGAAAGTATAGCTGTAGGCCTGAACTTCAATGTGACGGGTATGGAAAGGACTCGTAACCTGGCTTCAGGATCGGTTAATGAAATCTGTTTCCAGCTGGATTTAGACGACTATTTTTGAGGTAATCGGTCTAGCTGCCAAATGGCTGCGTTTACGCCAGTACAGCCAGGTGATCACAGGTAGGGTTAACCATCCTTAAACATGCAGCCAAGCTGTTGTCTGGTTTGGCGGGGTGGACGGCAGGTAAATTATCCGCATATGCAACGGGCAGCTTTTTTAGTTGAAGGGATTGTTTTACTTGCGGGGCCGACTGTCGTTATTCTTGGGGTGAAAAGGCAATGAAGGGAGAAAGGGTATGCTGATTGATCTGACCTCTGCTGCTGAGATAGGCGATGGCCGCCGGGAGACGAGCCGTTTGTTTCCTGTTTGGCTTAGCCCTGTTTTTCTTGGGCTATTGACCTTGCTGGGCAATTTGTCATTTAGCCAGGCCAGCGACGAAAAATTATTTGCTATGGCCCAGGCTGTTTCAGCAGAAAGAATAGAACGGGACGTAAACATGCTGGCCGGTTTCGGTACACGCCATAGCCTGTCTGATACCCGGTCACAGGATCGAGGTATTGGCGCTGCTCGTCGATGGATAGAAGCGGAATTTGCGCTGATATCCAAGCGTTGTGGTGGCTGCCTGGAAGTGCAGATACAGCAACAGGTTTTCGCCGGTGAACGACGCATACCTGAGGCAACTGAGGTGGTCAATGTTATTGCTATTTTGAGGGGGACACAGGAACCGCAACGTTATGTAATTATGTCTGGAGACATTGATTCCCGGGTTTCAGACCCGATGGATTCCACATCGGACTCGCCTGGCGCTAATGACAATGCATCGGGGATGGCAGGCACCCTGGAAGCAGCCAGATTACTGAGTCAATATCGCTTTCCTGCCAGCATTGTTTTTGCTGGTCTATCAGGAGAAGAGCAGGGCCTGTTCGGTGGTCAGATTCTAGCAGCGCATGCAAAGCAGCAGGACTGGTATGTTCAGGGCGTTTTGAACAACGACATGATTGGCAATATAGCAGGGCTTAACGGCGTGATTAATAACACCACAGCAAGAGTTTTTTCAGAAGGGACAAGACCCTCTGAATCCAGTGCCGAGGCCAGGATTCGCCGCTTCACGGGAGGTGAAGTGGATTCCCCGTCACGCAACCTGGCCAGATATATTGATCGCATGGCAGATACCTATCTAGCTAATCTGGACATTATGATGATCTATCGATTGGATCGTTTTGGGCGAGGCGGGCACCATAGACCCTTTAACGATCTTGGTTTTCCCGCGGTCCGTATTATGGAAACCAACGAGCACTATCATCGTCAGCATCAGGATTTAAGGATTGAAAACGGTATTCGCTTCGGCGATGAAATTGCTGGGGTAAATTTTGAATATGCGGCGAAACTCACGGCGCTGAATGTCGTTACCCTGGCCAGTATGGCCTGGGCGCCAGCACCACCAGAAGCTGTTGAAATAGAGGGCATGGTATCCGCTAACACCACTTTGAAGTGGCGCAAGGTTATCGGAGCTGTGGCCTATAAGGTCTATTGGAGACTGACAACCGAGCCTCAGTGGCATTGGTTCCGAGCGCTGGGGAATGTTGATTCGGTGACTCTGGAAAATATCGTTATCGATAATTACTTTTTTGGGGTGGCCAGTGTAAACGAAGATGGAATTGAAAGCCCAGTGGTCTTTCCCGGGCCAATCGGTCGTTTCAAAAGGTGATTACTGTAGATGCGGTCAGTGAACTGCTCAGTGAGCAGGACCTACTGCCTGGTGATATCGAATTTGCTTCCATGGGGATCGATGCACTATCGGACCGTTCCCCCCTCAGGTAATTCCAAAGGATTAAGCAGTTACCTGCCTCAGGAAGGTTATTCTAAAGGGCGGTATAGCATCTGGATCTATTGTGGGTAACAGTTAGATTATGTAGATTTTACCTGGCTGGATGTATGCTCGGGTGTCATTGGATGGTCTGGTACAGAAAATGTTCATCCTGGCGTGTTTTTCTTATCCGGCCTTTGGCTTCAAGGCAATGAATATGGGCTATACCTTCTCCGAGGGCCATAAATATTGCGTGGTCTTCTAGCTTTCGTTCAAATAGATGAGGAAGTAGATCTATGGCCTTTTTCGGGGTTACGCATTGATCCAGAACAATTTGCATTCTGTCTTCGTGGTGATCAATGAGTTGCTGCAGGCGTAGTCTTACGCCGTAGAATGGTTCATTGTGGGCAGGAAGAATTAACGTGTCATTCGGTATCAGAGCCATTAATTTAAGATGGGAATCCATCCAGCCCAATAGGGGGTTTGCCAATGGTTCAGTGGGATGCACACTGACATTGGACGTAATAACCGGCAGGATCTGATCTCCTGAGATAAACACTCTCAGTGCTTTACAGTACAGGCAGACATGCTCTGGCGAGTGGCCTGTGCCGACAATGACCTGCCATTCATTGGCGCCTATCTTGACGGTGTCTCCTTCTGATAGCCTTAAGTACGATTTAGGTAATGGTGTATCATCAGTCGATGGTGTAAAACTGCTTCGGGTGTCCCGCATAGCCTCCAGTGTTTCCATGGTTACGCCGGCGCGAATAAAAAAATCGCTCATATGCCATGAGCCACCTTCCTGCATCATAGTGCCCATGACTCGAGCTTGATAATACTCGGAGTAGCTCATCAGCAGAGGGGCTCGCCAATAGTCAGATAAGAATCCAGCCTGGCCGGTATGATCAGGGTGCATGTGAGTGCAGATGATCTGGCCTACAGGTTTATCGCCCAGTCGATCGGCGAATATTTGCTTCCATAGTTCGCTCGTTTCTTCGCCGCGGATACCTGTGTCGACGATTGTCCAGTCCTGGTCGCCCTCGATGAGATAAAGGTTGATATGGTTCAATGACATAGGTAGCGGCATGCGCAGCCAATGCACACCTGGCGCTACTTCCATCGTCTCACCGGGACCAGGCGTCGACGCAAATGGGTATTCGAGAATATTGCTGACGTGATTCATGCTTGTTTCCGAAATAGGCCTATCATACAGGAATATTTCATTTATTACGGTTTACTGCATCTCATTCGTCAGGTGAATTCTATTAAATAACAGGATCAGTGGAAACTACATCGAGAACATAGGTAGAGCCTTCTTTTCGCAGGTAGCCCGCAGTGGGTGTGGCGAAATGGGTGCCTATGATGAGCACGTTACTATCACCATATTTTGCCAGTAAAGATTCTCTTGTCTGCTTGGAGGCGACCTGGTCATAATCAGCACTGCTGCTCCACTGTACTTTTTCAATCTGGCAGGGATGATGAATACTGTCTCCGGTTATCAGGGCATGCTGGTCTTGCGATTCAATATGAATACTGACGTGGCCGGGCGTGTGCCCCGGCGTGGCTTCAAGGTAAATGCCCTCGCATACCTCAAAGTCCATAGGTACCAGCTTTACCAATCCGGCGTCGAATACGGGTTTTACCGAATCCTCCAGCAAGCCGTCGTTGAGTTGATCGGGCTCAGTATTGTGCCAGTATTCATACTCTTTCTTACCCATGAGGTATTCGGCGTTTGGAAAAGTCGGGATCCATTCGCCGTCCACCAGCATGGTGTTCCAGCCGACGTGGTCTACATGTAAGTGGGTGCACATGACGGTGTCAATATCGAAACGATCATAACCAGCCTTCTGGAGATCTTCGAGAAAAGGCAGTTGCAGGTTACTCCAGTTGGCAATACTTCTTTTTTTATCATTGCCAATGCAGGTATCGACTATCATCTTTCGATCAGGTGTTTCGATTACCAGGGCATGGATGCTCATTATTAATTGCCCCTTGTCGTTAGCAAAATGAGGTTGCAGCCAGCGCATTGGCAAGATGGTTTCAGGGGTTGCCTGTGGCAGGATGAATCGAGTTCCCCCGGCTACCTGCATTTCCACGACTCGGGTGATTTTTATGTTACCGATTTGCCAGCTGTTCATGAATGCTCCTTTATAATCGGGTGGTGGCTTTACTCTCAGAGATCGACTAAGTGACTGTCGCGTTTGCTAAATGCTAGCACATTGCTAACAGCGTTAAGCCGGTCATCTCGCGGCGGTAGCAGTTCATCATCTGGGTTGCTTCCTAAGATAAGATTCGGGTTAGCTAGATTGATACAAAGACTGGTCTGATGCTTTCTTTTGTCTGGGAATGTCTGGACGGGTTCAAGCAGAGTCACTGCTGATAGCATGGATGAGATCAGCTGCTTCAGCAAGCGTATCGGTTCGTTCACGCCAGTTTGATCCTGTCGTGCTGATACGTAATGTATTGACGCCCGCAGCTGCATAAGTTTTAACCCGGTCAATGATCATTTGACGATCACCGATCAGATTGGTCTTGAGCACCAATTCATCAGGAACAGCTCGAATGGCGGCTTCTTTTTTTCCAGAGACCCATAAGTTCTGCACTTCTTTCGCAGTGTCGGCATATCCGGCCCGACTGAAGGCATCATTGTAGAAATTAGTTTGCGCAGAGCCCATACCGCCCAGGGTGAATGCCATTGCTGGTTTTCTGGCTGCGATAAGGTCTTCAACGTTCTCTCCAATCTCGAAACTACCGCCTACCTGAATGTCTATATCGGCCAGGGTTCTGCCAGATTTAGCCAGACCTTCTAGTAAAGGTTCGAGGAAAATATTTGCCTGTTCTGGTATGAATGAAGTCCCTAGCCAACCATTGGCTTTCTCTCCGGTCATGGCCATTGCTCTGGGGCCAAGCGTGGCTAAATAGATAGGTAAATCAGTCTGCGGAGGTTGTGACAATCTAATGGCTTTACCTTCGCCACCGGGTCGAGGCAGGATGTAGTGCTTGCCTTGGTATTGGATTCGTTCGCTGCTTAATCCTAATTTAATGATGTCAACGCACTCCCGTAACCGGGACAGAGGTTGTTTGAAACTGGCACCATGCAGTCCTTCAACAACCTGGGGGCCGCTAACCCCTAGACCTAGAACAAATCGGTTATTTGATACTGTGCGTAGACTCTGGGCAGTCATGGCAATCATGGAGGGAACTCTTGAACTGATCTGGATTATGCCGGTGCCCAGTTTGATTCGATTTGTCTTAGCCGCAATATAGGCCAAGGGTACCACCGCATCCATGCCCCAGGCTTCAGCAGACCAAAGGTAATCTACTCCTATTTTGTCGGCCTCCACGGCGTAATCGACAATTTCGTTCCAATCGTCCCCATTGTAATATGCGCTACCAATACCTATTGCTATTTTCATTATCCTGACTCATTGACTCCAAGGTCCTAATATAGCGTATTTTGATCGTGAAATTGAAGGTAAGGCAAACCTACGGTTGGTGTATATGGTGCGACGGCTCAATCGCTTAGCCTATTTCACATGACCATAAAAAAACCCTGCCGAAGCAGGGTTGTTTTTAGCGCAGCCCATTGAACCTAAATTCGCTGTCCTGCACACCCCAGGTCGAAACCTGAGTCGAGTCCCCGATCAGGGAGCGGCCCTGATCGTGCGACTCTGTCGAAAGCTGGTTTGCCTTTTCCGCCACAGTTTTTCACCGAAGTGTCTGACTCTAGCTTCCTTGGTTTCCTCTGCTCTCTGGTATCCAGCCTGCCTGACACGTTTCTCAGGCCACCTTCAACCGTTTCGCCGTTCCAGCGTTATTTTCAGACGCCTTGCTACGTCTCGCAGATTCTTCATGATCCCTTCAAATCTGCAGCGGACTCCAGGTTCGCCACCCCTCGAGAGGTGAACGAATCGTTTTCACGAATACTGTCATCCTTAAGCCGCGAGTGTCTCAGCGACCCCGACCCGACACGGGTCTTGCGGTAGATCGTTCAGTTTTCCCTTTTCTCTCGATCCGGTTCCACTTCCTGTCTCCGTTGAATATTAAGTTAGCATGCTCAGTAAAATGTACCAGTGAAAGGTTTGCATTTACCAGTGTAAAAGTTGGGGATAACTTTTGGATAACCTGATTAATCAGTGTATAACTTTGTGGATAACACGGGGTCATAGAAATAAATTGGTAACTAATTGATTATAAACGATATTTTAGTTGAAATTAACTCATGATAGTGATCCATTGGAATTTTTTTTTATGTATTTCGAGATTTTGTATGATTTAAGCCTTGAGGATGGTTAGTCGGGTTGCGATTTATTGCCTCTGTCGTTAGATTGAATCTTCGGGCAAAGGGAACAAGGGTATGGTTGAACAGTTATCAATAGAGCTTCAACAGGTTGTTGTGGAGGCTGATCGATTTTTAGAAGAGCAGATCTATCCCAGGCAAGCGCAGCTTGAGGCTTCCGAAGCGGTTTCGGAAACTTTAATAAAGGAAATTATAGATGCTTCCAAGAAGGCCGGGTTTTTTTATAAGACCCAGCCAGTAGAGTACGGTGGTAGTCCAGCTTCTAGCCTCGAACTAACTGTGTTAAGAGAAATCTGGAGCAAAGCCAACAGTCGGCTTACCGGTTACTTGTTCGGCCCTGGCCCCGGGATCCTTCATCACGCTCGAGGCCGTTTAAAAGAGCACTATCTGGACCCTGTCATGAAAGGCGAAAAACGAGGTGCTTTTGGCTTTACTGAGCCGGATAAATCCGATAGGCCAACCTGGGCCCGCCTGTCAGGCGATCAGCTTATTATTAATGGTCAGAAAAGTTATGTAACGGGCGGTGCAACCGCTGATTTTCTATCCATTCTTGTTAATGTCGAGCATCCGGACGCAAGTAAGGCTGGCACGGCCATGGTAGTGGTAGATCGAGAAGCTGAAGGGGTTGTATTAGAAAAATCGTTTCGCTCCATGGAAGGCGGTGGTCATTCATCATTTCTCTTCGAAGATGTCTGTGTACCTAGAACCCAGATTATCGGTGAGCTGGGCGAAGGATTACCGAGAGCGCTGGCTAACATTGGTAATGTGCGTTTGATGATTGCCGCACAGGCAACCGGGATGTGTCTCTGGTCTCTCAGTTTCATAGAAGAACATCTCCGCGCCCCGCATCGCTCAGGATCACCTCTGGGAGATAAAGAAGGGGTCCGATTGCGCTATGCCGATATGAGAATTAAAACTTTTGCGGCGCGTAGCGCGCTGTTCAGAACGGCACGTATCGTTGATAGTGGTGAGAATTCGGTTAATGAAGTGATCGCTGCAAAGGTTTTTTGCACGGAGACAGCCGGGGAAGTTATTGATATGGCGGTTCAATTAGTGGGAGGACAAGCCCTGGTTGAAGGGCATCCGCTTGAGAACTTGTATCGTCGAGTGAGATCTCTTAGGCTTGTTGAAGGCGCTAACGATTTGTTGCGAATTAACCTGGTAAAAGGGCGGCTAGAACTGAACAAGGGTACTGTATGAGCGAGATTGATAACACTAACGAGAGTCAATCAATGCGCCGCGTGGCGCTAACGTCGTTGACCGGTACAAGTATCGAATGGTATGACTTCTTCTTGTATGGTACTGCCGCCGCTGTGATATTTCCAAAGGCATTTTTCCCTCAGGATTTGCCGGTGATGGTGGTTCTCATTGCCTCGTTTAGTACCTTTGCCGTTGGTTTTATAGCCCGACCGCTGGGGGGCATTATTTTTGGTCATTATGGTGATCGCATTGGCCGAAAGAAGACATTAGTGGTAGCCCTGATGATGATGGGGGGGGCCACCACCCTTATTGGGTTTCTGCCGACCTACGCCAGTATAGGCATACTGGCGCCGCTGGCTCTGGTCTTGCTGCGTTTTGTGCAGGGGCTGGCAATTGGCGGTCAGTGGGGTGGCGCTATGTTGCTGGTCACAGAAAGCGCGCCGGCTAATCGTCGCGGCTGGTACGGCGCCTATGCTCAGGCCGGAGCACCGGTAGGCGTGATTCTGGCAAATCTGGCTTTTCTTGGTGTCAGTACCTCTATTTCAGAGGAGGCCTTTATGGATTGGGGCTGGCGTGTGCCGTTTATTGCCAGTGTAATTCTCATTGCTATTTCGATGTATGTGCAATTGAAATTGGAAGATACCGAGGCGTTTAAGGCTTTAGTCAAGGCCAGAGAACAAAAAGGTGAAGAAGCAGCCAGTGTCCCCATAGAGAAATCCCCTGTACTGGAAGCCATTCGCTTGTACCCCCGTCGCATCGTCCTGGCCGCGGGTGCATTTTTGTCGGTGCAGGTTACTTTCTATATTCTTATCGCATTTGTCATCGCTTATGGTGTCAATTCATCCACGGTAGGTTTATCTCGGGATGTTATGTTGACGTCGGTGTTGATAGCAGCGGCGGTTATGATACCCACACAGTTCTATTTTTCGGGCTTGTCCGACAGGATCGGACGGAAAAAAGTCTACCAGTGGGGTGCTGTGTTAACGGGGCTCTGGGGGTTTGTGCTGTTTCCATTAATCGATACTGGCAGTACTGAAAATATCGTTTTGGCTGTGAGTCTGGGGCTGATTTTTGTGGGCATGCAGTACGGGCCTCAGGCAGCGTTTTTCACTGAATTGTTCAGCACAGAGGTGCGCTATTCAGGTGCATCACTGGGTTACCAGATGGGCGCTATAATCGGTGGTGCTCTGGCACCCACCATAGCCGTGCTTCTGTGGAAGAATTTCGGTATATTTTATGTCTCACTTTATATCGCAGTGGCAGCCGTGCTCACCCTGGTTTCGCTGGCGATGCTGACTGAAACATCGGGTGCGGATCTCAGTAATATCCAGGAGTAATCAGGGCGTTTGACTGGCCACATTGGATGGTGTCTGGTTAACTGCCTGCGTTTGCCTGCATTGCCAACTCAGGTTTTGCATTTTCATGCTGAGTTTTTCTACTGCGGCTTCGCAGTATCCGGTTTCATGCTATGCGTGCCAGGGTTAGGTAGTGCCTTCAGTCACTTTTTGGTAGGGGACCTGACAGGGCATCCGGTGCAGTGTTTACGGATACTCAACAACGCCTTTTGTTGTCAATCCAGCTGATTTACAGATCACGGGACACCGTTGATTTTGGCGTTTACCTGGGTGCTTAACAGCGCCGGCAGCACCCTGGGTCCCACTTCTCAATGCTAGATATCATGGTCGATAGCTGAAGTGGCTGGTGCCGGTTTGCAGCGCCTGATAAGCCAGATTAATCCAGTTACATAAATGTTGGCGAGTCTCCTGTGGGTTGATGATATCTTCTATTTCGAAGAATTCCGCAGACCTGAAGGGAGAGCGAACTCGATTAAGCCGCTCCTTAATACTGGCAAGATGGGCATCGTAGTCATCTGCTTCAGCAAGTTCTGCTTTATAGCCTACTTCGATCCCACCTTCTATGGGCAGAGATCCCCAGTCACCAGATGGCCAGGCATAGCGGAAGTGATGACTTCCGGGTTTTGTATTGGCTGCGCCAGCTACACCGAATGCCTTTCTGATTACGACACTACAGAAGGGCACTGATGCCTGACCTAACGCAGCAAACGCGGTCGAGCCGACTCTGATAGTGCCTGATTCTTCCGATTGTTTGCCAATCAGGAATCCAGGGCAATCTACCAGGTGCAGCAGGGGCAGGTGAAAAGTAGAAGCAAGGTCACAGAGACGAATCAGTTTTCTACATGAATCTGCGGTCCAGGCGCCACCATATATCATGGGGTCTTCTGCAAATACAGCAACAGCAATGCCGTCTATTCTCGCTAGCCCGGTAATGATGGATTTACCCCATTGCTTGCCAATTTCAAAAAAAGTACCGGTATCAATCACGGCATCAATAATTTTGCGCATTTTATACACTTTGCGAGGGTCCCTGGGTACGATTTCCAGCAGTTCAGGGGCGGTTCGAGTGGCAGGGTCCTTACAAACGGTTCTCGGCGGCAGTTGATCCACATTGCTGGGCAGATAGGAAAGGAATTTTTTTGCCAGGGAAAAAGCCTCAGCTTCAGAAGTCGCTTCATCATCGATGGAACCGTTTCTAGTATGAATTCTACTGGCGCCAAGTTCTTCCTTGGACACCTCACCCAATCGCGCCCAGCCTACCAGGGCTGGGCCGGCAATCATCATCTGAGCCGTGTCCTTGACGATCACCGAGTAATGGGCAGTGGTCACTCGTGCAGCACCGATGCCAGCTACCGAACCCAGAGCCAGCGATACTGATGGTGCCACAGCCAGATGGTTGACTATGGTATCCCAGCCCGCCACTCTGGGAATGTAAGTACGTCCGGCCGTCTCGATCGTTTTTACGGAACCGCCCCCGCCCATGCCATCGACCAGCCTTACATGAGGTAGTTTGAGCTCTAGTGCGAGACCTTCGGCTTGTTGTCGCTTGCCAGCAATGGAAGCATCGGCCGACCCGCCTCGAACTGTAAAGTCATCGCCTGATACCATTACAGGCCGACCTTCCAGGTTTGCCGTTCCGAACACAAAATTAGAGGGAGTAAAGCCGGTGAGATGACCTTCGTCATCGTATTGGCCGACCCCCGCAAGCTTGCCGATTTCCCTAAAGCTGCCAACATCCGTGATCGCGTCAATACGCTCCCTTATGGTCAATTTTCCAAAATGGTGTTGTCGTTCAACCTTTTCAGTTCCACCCATTAACTCGGAGAGTTTGCCTCGTTTTGTTAATTCGGTGATTTCCTTTTGCCAACCCATGATGGTTCCTTAAGCTTGATTCTTTTATATTTCAAGAATAGCGCCAGTTGCTGGCTGGCACAATCTGATCTGCGTTACTATAGGCTCTTGATAAATAGGCCCTTGATAATTAGGCTCTTGGTAGATAGGGCCTGGGTAATAAAGGCGTTGGTAATGAGGGCTTTGGTAATGAAGGCCTTGGTAATAAAGGGTAGAGATTCATGACTGAAAAGGAATACCGACAATCCAGGTTTGAGCGACCACCAGGCTCAACTGAAATTCTGTTAGTGCGTCATGGTGAATCGCGGGCTGCTCGAGCGGGCCAGCCCTTTCCACTTGTGGATGGCCAGGGTGACCCTGAATTGGCGCCTGACGGCAAGCGACAGGCTATTCGGGTTGGGTTAAGGCTGGCGCACCTGGCAATTGATGCGGTGTATGTTACTAAGCTCAGGAGAACTGCCGAAACAGCCGCGCCTCTATGTGAGCATTTGGGTTTGATGCCAACCCTGGAGCCGGATTTGCACGAGGTTCATTTAGGTGATTGGGAGGGTGGTCTACTCAGGATGAAAGCCCATGAGAATGACCCGATATTCCAGCAGATGCTGTTGCTGGAACGCTGGGATGTAGTGCCAGGAGCAGAACCAGGCCAAGCATTTCAGGAAAGGGTTATGCGAGGAATTCGAAATATCGCCCGTGCTAATCCAGACCGGTTGGTTGCTGCATTTGTTCACGGCGGTGTCATTGGCAAGGTGCTTGCCACCATCACTGAATCACGCCCATTTGCATTTAATGGGGCAGATAATGGGTCCATCAGCAATATCGTGGTCGATAGTGAGCGCATCGTGCTAAGGCGTTTTAACGATACCGGCCACCTGGGAAGAGAAACTTCTGGGTCGCAATTACCCACCTGACGGGGTGTGACTACCTCGCCGGCCAGCGCTAAGACGGGTACTGCAGGGTCACGCGTTAAGTCTGCAGGGGGCAATGGTCTCGTGAATTTTATCCGTTGGATGGAGTTGATTACTCTGGGGGTGCCTGGGTCAGGATTACTCAGCCATAAAAGGCTATAAGGAGATCAAGCGTTGATGCTGGGCGCCTAAGCGGGTCTGGTAGCGCGCTTGGTTCTGGCTCATGGGTGACGCAAGCAGGTGCCAGTAGATCGAAACTGCTCTGACTGGCTTTCCTGGCATTAATTTGCAGGCGGCCGGTCAGCGCAATGCTGGAAATTTAAGTATAATCAGCCGCTTAAGCTGTGCCTATGTGTAGAAGGAAGAATGAATTGTTAACCGCAGCAGATGTCAGTCGTTTTCACAAGAACGGATTTGTCGTGGCTGAAGGACTTGCCGACGGTGAGGTCTGCGATGAATTGCAGGCATTGGCTGTGAACCATCTGCAACAGAATCTGGCGCCTGTCGAGTATGAAGTCGACCTACAGTATCCAGGGTCTCCAGTACACCCTGAAGCGCTCGGAGGCATGACAGTTCGAAGGCTATTGCAGGCCTGTTCCAGAGATCTAGCATTCAGAAAGTGGGCTGCGCATGCCAGTGTCAAAGCCTGCTTGCAGCAACTTTTTGAACTCGAGCAGATTGGTCTGTCACAATGTCATCACAATTGCATCATGACTAAACAACCGGGCTTTTCCAGCGTGACCCTTTGGCATCAGGACAATCGATATTGGGCTTTTGATCAGGACAATCTGATCAGCGTATGGTTGGCACTGGATGAAGAAAACCACAAGAACGGCTGTTTACGAGTGATTCCGGGAAGTCATCGGCTGGCATTGGATCCGGGGCGCTTTGATGCTTCGCTGTTCCTGCGAGCCGATCTTGCCGAGAATAAAGCACTCATAAAACGCGCCGAAAGAGTTGAACTCAAAGCGGGTGACATTCTTTTTTTTCATAGTAAGTTGTTTCACGCTGCCGGGCGGAATTTGAGCGATCAGATCAAGTTTTCTGTCGTATTTACTTATCATGATTTTAATAATCATCCTATAGCCGCGACCCGTTCGGCTCAATTTCCCAGCATTAATATCTAGCGAGGTAATGCTGCCATAATTTGCACCGAAGGTCAGCTAGACAGGCTGACCTATCGTATATTGCTATCTGTATCTGTATCTGTATCTGTATCCGTATCTGCAACTGCAGGTTATTGGTGGGGCCGAAGCGCGCTGCCTTACCTGTTGCAGGAGATCAGGAATTCGCTCACACTCCAGCGGTTGAACCGTTGATATTATAAAGGTTATGGGTCGAAAAAATGAATGGCGCAGAAAGTTTAGTTCGGGCCCTGGTCAATGCCGGCGTAGACGTCTGCTTTGCTAATCCGGGCACTTCAGAGATGCACCTGGTACAAGCGATTGATGGTGTAGAAAAGATGCGCAGCGTCCTGTGCTTGTTTGAAGGTGTCTGTACTGGCGCTGCAGATGGTTATGCTCGAGTGAGCGGTAGACCGGCAACCACTTTGTTGCACCTGGGGCCAGGGCTGGGTAATGGAATAGCAAATTTGCATAATGCCCGGCGAGCGGCTACACCGCTGATTAACTTAGTGGGTAATCATGCGCTGTATCACGTGGATTTCGACGCACCTTTAACTTCTGATATCGATACGCTTGCCAGGAACGTGTCAAGTTGGATTAAATCAGATTCTACTGCGGCATCTTTAAGTCGTGATGGCATGCAGGCACTGTGTTCCGCTATGCAGCCCAGGCCGGGCTCGGCTGGACAGGTTTCTACGCTGATCATTCCCGCTGACGCCTGTTGGCTGGAAGCACAGCAGGTAGCTTCGGCAACGGCTGTACCAGAACGAGAAAGTGTTACTTTGCAACAGGTTGAACAGGTAGCGGAGCACATCGATGATCGCAGCTTGATTCTGTTGGACAAACAGGGGTTGGACCTTGCTGCGCGTTTTTCGGCAGCAAGAATTGCGGCAAAATTAGGTTGTCGGATCGCTATGGTTACTTTCCCGGCCCGAGTTGAGGGTGGTCCGGGTACTCCTTTGGTTGAACGATTGCCTTATTTTCCTGAGCACGTATTAGCTTCATTGGCCGGTGTCCGTCACATTGTTCTTGCTGGTGCGGAGGCGCCGGTGAGTTTCTTTGCCTACCCTGAATCTGAGTCCTTACTAGTGCCCGAGGGGTGTAAGGTTCTCGAGCTGGCCGGCGGCCATCAGGATGTGGTTGGCGCATTGGCGCAGCTCGAGGCATTGCTGGGGGCCTTAGACGAGAAACCAAAGTGCTATCAGCGTCAATCAGTTGATATTCCACAAGGTGGCTTGAGCACAGCTAAAGTCGCCAGAATTCTGGCATCGCAGATGCCTGAAAAGAGCATTTTCTGTGGTGACTCAGGAGGCGGTGGTGCTGTCTATGAGCCGGCTCAGACAGCAGCGGCGCATACCTGGTTAAATTTAACAGGGGGCTCAATCGGACAGGGCGGTCCCGTATCGATTGGTGCTGCCATTGCAGCACCTGATGCGCGAGTTTTTGCCTTACTTGGTGATGGAGCCTCGATGTATACCAATCAAGCTTTCTGGACCCAGGCCAGAGAGTCCCTGAATGTGACCACAATTATATTCAACAATCAGCGTTACGGTATATTAGAGACAGAATACAGGCGTTTGGGTGTCAATGAGATAGGTGAACGAGCGGGTAGTCTGTTTAGTTTAGCCGATCCAGAAATAGATTTTGTCGGTCTGGCGGCCAGCATGGGAGTACCGGGTCGCCGGGCCACGAACTGTGAGAGTTTTTCAGGGGCGCTAGAGGAGAGTCTGGCGCAATCCGGTCCTTTCCTGATCGAAGCCTTTGTCTAATTGCGGGTCAATCCAGTTGGATAGGATAGGTTCGTTGCTGCAGGGGACAGACCTTGAATAATGGCAGGCCTGTGCCGTTACCACTCTTTTTGAAATCCAAGATAAATTCTTACATAGAATCACTGTTAAAGCCTTATTTCCTCGGCTATACTCGCGCGTGAGGATCCTAATGCTGAGGCTTTGTAAAAAACTGCTGAAGCTTTCCAAAAAGAGGAAGAAAGGGACAAGAATCCATCTGAACTCTGCTAGTTCTGCAACCGGTCATAGCACGAGCTACCAGCCATAGTTTATTGTAAATCTTGGAAGTAAAAACTAACGATTTTATAAGTTAGAAAACGGGGAGCGCCCTGGTAGTTAAGCCAAATTCAAAATCGATTTCTGATGCACCGAATTCGCTTTTTTCCCCATAGTTGGCTTTGCTCCAGTAGAATATTGTCTGTGCCTGAGAAAATTTAGAAGAGGAATGTTATGTCAGTTGTTGAGAGTATTCCGGTTCGAGAGGATCCTACCCCTGATTCTTCGTCAGCGGTGGTCCGATTTGCCGGTGACTCTGGTGATGGGATGCAATTAACAGGTAGCAATTTTACGCAGGCAACGGCACTGTATGGTAATGACCTGGCGACTTTTCCCGATTTCCCTGCTGAAATTAGAGCGCCTGCGGGAGCGACTTTTGGTGTGTCGGCTTTTCAGATCTATTTTGGTGCAGATGAAGTAACTACTGCCGGCGATGATCTAGATGTTCTGGTGGTAATGAATCCCGCGGCTCTTATAACTAACCTAAAGGATTTGCTGGAAGGCGGCTTAATCATTGCTGATAAGGATGCATTTACCAATAGAAACCTAGCCAGGGCGGGATACACCACTAATCCGCTTGAAGATGGTAGCCTGGATGCCTATCGATTGATAAGCATTGATATTACCAAACAGGTTATTGCAGCGGTCGAGCCTTTTGGGCTCTCACACAAATTTGCAGTACGCTGTAAAAATATGTGGACCCTGGGTCTTGTCATGTGGCTGTTTGATCGCGATAAGCAGACCACCATTGACAACCTGAACGCAAAATTTGCTGTGAAGCAAGATATTGCTAAAGCTAATATCGCTGCTTTGAATGCAGGCAATAGCTTTGCAGAAACCGCTGAACTACCATCAGGAATCGAAGTTTATAAGATTCAAAAAGCAGACGTTTTGCCTGGTCTGTATAAAAATACCACGGGCTCTGAAGCGCTGGCCTTAGGATTAATTGCCGGGGGCCAACTTGCCAATATCCCATTAACCTTTGCTTCATACCCGATCACGCCGGCGTCGTCGCTTTTGCACACCTTATCTGCACACAAAGAGTTTGATATCGTAACTTTTCAGGCTGAAGATGAAATTGCAGCTGTGTGTGCCGCAATCGGTGCTTCCTTTGCAGGCTCTCTGGGTATTACCTCTAGCTCTGGTCCAGGTATTTCACTAAAAGGGGAAGCGATTTCTCTGGCTTGTGCTACAGAATTACCCCTGGTGGTTGTTAATACGCAACGTGGCGGACCGTCCACGGGCCTGCCCACTAAAACCGAGCAATCAGATTTAAATCAGGCCCTATACGGACGGCATGCCGATACGACTTTACCCGTGCTGGCTTCGTCTACGCCGGGTGATTGTTTTGATGTGGCAATTGAAGCTGTTCGTCTGGCAACGAAATTTAGCACACCTGTACTGTTACTTAGCGATGGTTACCTGGCGAACGCGTCAGGACCCTGGATCATACCGGATTTGAATGATTACCAGGACTTTCATGTCGTCCATGAAACCAATCCCGAAGGGTTTTCTCCCGCTAACAGGGATGAAGATACCCTGGCGCGGGTCTGGGCGAAGCCCGGTACGCCCGGACTTGAGCATCGCATAGGCGGGATTGAGAAAGATTTTGAAACAGGTGATATTTCTTATGATTCAGATAATCATCAGAAAATGACGGCTATTCGGAAAGCAAAAATTGATGGCATTGATCGCTTTATACCTGAGCAGGCAGTCAGTCTGGGCAGTACTCAGGGAGAATTGGTGGTGGTCGGCTGGGGTTCTACCTTTGGTGCCATACATCAGGCAGTAAAACAGTGCCGAGCAAGTGGTTCAGATGTAAGCCATATCCATATCAGATATCTGCTGCCGTTTCCCGCCAACCTGGGTGAATTATTGAAAGGTTACGAAAAGGTCCTGGTGACGGAGATGAATACCGGGCAGTTGGTAGAGGTATTAAAGTCAAAATTTTTGATCGAGATGCAACAGCTTAATAAGACCTCTGGGCAGCCTTTCAAAATCAGAGAAATCGTGGATGCAATCCATTCCCTGCTGGGAGGAGATTAAATGAATGCGCCGGAAAAATTAACGCTGAAGGATTTCGCTACTGATCAGGAAGTCAGGTGGTGCCCAGGTTGTGGTGACTATGCGATTTTGAAATGCGTGCAGAGGCTGATGCCCGAACTCGGCGTAACCAGAGAAAATACCGTTTTTGTTTCTGGAATTGGCTGCTCTTCCAGGTTTCCCTATTACATGAATACCTATGGTTTTCATACTATTCATGGCAGGGCGCCGGCCATTGCCACTGGGGTAAAACTGGCTAATCCGGAGCTGGATGTCTGGTTAGTAACCGGTGATGGAGATGGGCTGAGTATAGGCGGCAATCATATGTTGCATGTCCTGCGTAGAAATGTTGATTTACAGATTTTACTGTTTAATAACGAAATTTATGGCTTGACTAAAGGGCAGTACTCGCCGACTTCACAACTGGGTACCCGATCGCCTTCCACACCTGATGGGTCCGTGGATATGCCTTTAAATCCGTGCTTATTTGCCCTGGGAGCCGGGGCCCGTTTTGTCGCCCGAACGATTGACACGGATACCAAGCATATGACACCGCTATTAAGGCGAGCGCATGAGCACAAAGGCGCCTCTTTCATAGAGATCTACCAGAATTGTCCCGTCTACAATGATGGCATTTTTGACTATGTTAAGGACAAGAAGACAGCTGCAGAAACCCGGTTGGTAGTTGAACATGGTAAACCATTGCTGTTTGGTGCTGACAGGCAGAAAGGCCTGCGCCTTAATGCCCGGACGCTGAGCTTCGAAGTGGTAACGTTGGGCGAGGATGGTGTCACTGAGAACGATATAATGGTTCACGATGAGACCAGTAAACCCCTTGCTCAGATGCTTGCAGAGCTGAAAACCCCAGATTTCCCAGAAGCTATAGGGGTTCTGTTCTGTCGGCCCGAACAATCGTATGTAGATTCAGTCTATCAACAGATTAGTACAGTTCGGGCAAAGAAAGGCATTGCGGATCTGAATTTACTTCTGAGGGAAGGACATACCTGGCAGGTTGAGTAATTAGATAACCTGAATCAGGTCCCGTCCAGCCTGATTATCTGGTTTTCAGGTATTGATCCCAACGGGTTCGCCGTATTGTTCAGCGCGACTTGCTACTGTTTTCTGATCCTCGCTTACCCTTAGCATCGCCAGTAGCATGCAACCTGCGGCCAGGCCATACATGGATAACCCCCAGGTCATTCCCTGGGTCAGCGCTTTATCCGTGGATAAGCCACCGGCATAAAGGTAATCGCTAATTTTCCCCATAGTAAATGGCCCGAGAGCAAGCCCTATGAAGGTGACCATCATTAGATAGAAAGCTGATGCAATCGCTCTCATGCGGGGTAACACAAGTTCATTAACCGTCGCCGCTGCGGGTCCTACCCACATGGGTGAGGTGACCGCAAATACGGCATTAAGCCAGTATGCGGTGGTCAGGTCATCTGTTGTCAGTAAGGCCAGTGCTGTGGGAGCAGATAGAACAACGGAAGCCAGGCTGACGTAGAGTTTGGCTCTCGGTGACCAGCCACGGAGCTTGTCGGCAAGTACGCCTCCAAGGGTGACACCGCTCCATCCACCGATAGCCGCAGTCAGACCCAGGATGGTTCCAGTTTCTGAAGCACTGACTTCATGTACTCGCTGAAAAAATGGTGGAGACCAGAAACCGATGCCATAGGTAATAAAAGCCATGGATGGGAAGCCGATGACAGCGCAGCGCAGGGTAAATGTATTAAATAACAGGTGAAACGTAGGAGGATCACGCAATCGAAGTGATTGAGCCCAGGAAAAAGCAGCGAACACACCAATACCGAGCGCTGTCCACTGGATCGGGTTGCCGGTGATCTGGTACAGGAAAATGGCCAGAGAAGAGATCAGAGTCAGAGCGATGAGGTTAATCACCAGGGCCCTCAGGCCACCACCCAAAAGCCACAATCGATAAAAATGAGGCCCAGGCAGCATTGCAGTGAGTTCAGTCCCGGCGGCAGCAAAAGGATTAGGATGGGCCGGCGTTATGAGCCCATCGCTCAGACCCCGAATAGGTTCTCTTAATGTCCAAACCCAGATTGCCATTAATATACCGGGTAGGCCCACTGCAAAAAAAGCCACATGCCAGCCTTTTAGACCCAAGGGAGCAGTCAGGGCGTCCGGGTAGGCGCTGTGCCAGCTGTCCAGGATGATGCCGCCGAGGAAGATACCTATTCCTGAGCCGATATAAACACCACTGGAGTAAATTGAAAGTGCCGTTGTTCTTAACTGAGGAGGGAAATAATCGGCAAGCATTGAAAAAGCAGCCGGTGTTGCGCTGGATTCACCAATACCCACGCCTATTCGATAAATCGCTAGCGTCTGAAAACTGCGCGCAGTTCCGGAAAGCGCCGTCATTGCGCTCCAGAACAGCAGTCCGATGGAAATGAGGCTTTTTCTAACCCAGGTATCGGCAAGACGACCGAGGGGGAGCCCGAATACAGCGTAGAAAACAGCAAAGGCAGTGCCATAGAGAAATCCAATCTCGGCATCTGAAATACCCAGGTCTGCCTTGATGTCTTCGGCAAGGATTGACAGGATCTGTCGGTCGATGAAATTGAAGATGTAGACAATAACCAGAACAACAAGTACATATTTGGCGTATCGACCACCCACCTTAAATTCATTCTGTAGTTTTTGTTCGCTCGCGTCCAAAAGCATGCCTTCCAGTCTGATGTTATCCTATGGGTGGATGTGCAACCATAACACAGCGCTCGCAAAAGCCCTGATGTAGGAGGCTGCGACATGATAATCTGACATGGATGATATCCGCTGAAAATGAATCAGGAGAAGCATTTATGACCGACTTCAAGTCTGAAGATAATACAGGGACCATAGCAGTACAGAAACGTCATGAGATAGATATAGCAGCCTTGACTGAATATATGGCTGCTAACGTTGACGGCTTTCGTGGAAACCTGTCGGTAGAGGAATTTGCCGGAGGGCAGTCTAATCCGACTTACCTGCTGACCGGTCGCGATCAGCAGTATGTGCTCAGACGAAAGCCACCTGGAGAACTGCTGAAATCTGCCCATGCCGTGGACCGGGAGTATCGGGTATTGACCGCGTTGCAGAATGCAGATGTTCCAACGGCGAGAACTTATGCCTTGTGTACTGATGAATCAGTTATTGGCACCTGGTTTTACATTATGGAATATCTGGATGGTCGAGTTATATGGGACAGCACCCATGGACCCTATTCTAAAACCGATCGGAGTGATATCTGGGATGCTGCTAATCTCGCTGTTGCAAAACTTCACTCGGTGGATTTTGAAGCAGTTGGTTTATCTGAGTATGGCAAACACTCAGATTATATTGCCCGCCAGTTGAATCGTTGGGGCGGACAATACGAATATACTAAGACAACCACCAATCCCTATATGGATCAATTGATCGAGTATTTACAGGAAAATATTCCGGTCAGCGCAGATTGTACCGTGGTACACGGAGACTTACAGATTGCTAATATGATGATGCATAAGGAAAAAGCAGAGGTCATCGGTATTCTGGACTGGGAGTTAAGTACGTTGGGGTGCCCACTGGCAGATTTCGCCTATTTATGCCGCCCTTACAGGGACGCTTTGCGGGGTACTGACTTGAAAGCACTGGGAATTCCTTCCGAGGAAGCCTATGTTGAGGCTTACTGTCAGCGAACCGGACGATCTGGTATTGATAATTGGGACTATTATCTCGCCTTTAATATGTTCAAAATGGCAGCGATTCTTCAAGGTATTGCCCGACGGGTTCAGGATGGTACAGCCGCAAGTCAACACGCAGAAGCGGCAGGCGCGGGTGCGTTTAACATGGCTAAATTAGCCTGGGCACAGATTGATAAAACAGTTAATCTGGATGATTTAGAGCCTTAATAATAGGCCCAGCTGAAACTGGCCAGAATCCTGAGAGAACCACAGAGCGCTAGAATCCTGGCAGATCGTCTTCTGCCTGAACGCCAAAACTGTTGAGTGCCATGGATACCAGATTGTATTGTCCAACGGTGAACACAAGGTCCATCAACTGCTCTTGTGAGTAACTTTTTTCAAGACCATTCCAGGTCGCATCTGATACAAATGCGTCTTGATGCAGTTCGTCGGTAGCCTTGATCAGCAGCGTCTCGATTTGGTCCCAGTTGCTGGCTTGATGGCCTTCCTTGATGGCTGATATATCGGAATCGGTTAAACCTGAGGCCTTGCCTATGAGGACATGCTGGCCCCATTCATAACCGGCTTGACATAACCAGCCAATTCTTAAAATCAGAATTTCCCGATGCCGTGGCTGTAAGCTCGATTTGTGCAATATATGATTTGCAAATACCATCCAGCGTTTTGCCAGTTTTTCGTGATTAGCCAGGGTTAGAAATATATTCTGTACCTTGCCGCGCATGGCCTGGGGTGCCAGCAGTTGTTTTTGCTGTTCGTTCCAGTTTTCTTCCTCGAGCGGTGAAATTCTTGGCTTGTTTAGTCTCATTTTACTTCATTCCTATCTTTTAAGGAGCACTATACGAGGGAAACTGTCAGTGTGTCGAGTGGCAGGCAAAGGGTAATGAACAGGTGCTGTGGGTTCATTCATGAGGATATGCGGGTAGCGCGGGGAAATAACTGACTATGCCTCG
The DNA here is from genome assembly GCA_012960535.1 of Gammaproteobacteria bacterium. Classification (GTDB taxonomy): domain Bacteria; phylum Pseudomonadota; class Gammaproteobacteria; order Pseudomonadales; family Azotimanducaceae; genus UBA9926. The sequence goes on along the minus strand of DUBB01000007.1, from coordinate 229,839 downwards.
GTGTTGCATGATGGCCATGACTTTCTAACGAGTCACAAAGCAAAAGCAGTTTGAGCTGGCTCAGGTCTCAACTGCTTTAAGAAAACGCTTGATGATACTGGCTAGTCTGGCAGGTTTTTCGTCCCATATAGAGTGGCTGGCGCCTTTTACCAACGCAAAATTACCCTGCTGTAACTGCTTCGTGTATTTCAGGCCCGTTGCCGGGCTTGCCTCATCATGCTCACCGCAGACAATCAAGGTAGGCACCAGGATATCACCTAAGCGCTTTGACCGATTATATGTTTTCAGGGTACCCGTGGCTGTGAATTCGCTTGGACCCCACATGTATTTGTAAATTTCCGCACCGTTCGGGTTTTTTCGTTTTTTTGCGGCTAATCTTTTTTTAGCGTTTCTCAATACATGTCGACTGTAATATAAATCCACGGCTTGCTCATATACCCTAGCATCGGTTGCATTAACGGCCTCACAATAGCGAATGACTTTCTGTACATCATCGGGTAATTGCTTTTTTAGCCTGTTAGCGTCCTGCTGCCAGTCAGAAGCGGATATCAGCGGTGACTGCAATACCAGCGACTTAACCCCGCGGCCCTTGTATCGGAGATAGTATTCAATTGCAAGACTGCTGCCCCAGGACCCTCCCATGAGATGAAAATCCGATAATCCCCAGGCAGTGACCAGATAGTTGAGTTCTTTTGCAAAAGTTGCAATTTTCCACTTGCTGCGTGGTATTTCACTGCTTCGACCTGAGCCTAGTTGGGTATAGCTGTAGACCGTACGGTCAGTTGCCAGACGAAACTGTTCGCCTTGTGGTTTGTGCATCCCGCCTGGGCCACCATGTAACCAGATAACGGGAAGCTTGCCTTTGTTGGGGCCTTTCTTAGTGTAATGGGCCCTGCCCAGAGGGTGTTCAATATAAGCCACTGTGTTGACCCACTAAGCGCTTAGTCTGGGCAGGATGTTGTTGACCAGTTGTACCCAGTAGCTGGCACCAATAGGGAGAATTTCATCATTGAAGTCGTAACCGGGGTTGTGGACCATGCATGATCCTTCACCATCACCATTACCTATCCAGATGTAGCTTCCTGGTTTGGCCTGCAACATGTAAGCAAAATCCTCGGAGCCCATGGACGGCCTAGGGTCATGGACGTTACTGCTGCCGACAACCTGCGCAGCGGCCTGGCGTGCAGTTTCAGCCTCCTGCTCGGAATTTATAGTGGGTGGATAACGTCGCTCGTAGCGAAATTCGGCGCAAGCACCGTGGGCTTTGGCAATATCCTCGGCCACCGTTTTCATGCTGCTTTCAAGTTGTGCCTGAATGCTTTGAGAAAAGCAGCGAGTACAGCCTGATATGACAAGATCATTGGGAATAACATTGTAGGCATCCCCACCATGGAATTGAGTTACGCTTAATACAGTGGGTTCCTGTGGGTTAATAGTCCTGGAGACTATGGTTTGGAAGGCTTCAACTATTTTTGTGCCGACCAGTATGGGATCGATTGCCAGGTGAGGCATGGCAGCATGACCGCCTGTGCCCGTTATCTTAATATCGAATACATCAAACGCTGCCATAATGGGTCCGGGTTTGATAGCAAAAGAGCCAACTGCCATGCCCGGGATGTTGTGCATGCCGAAGACGGATTCCACGGGAAAGCGTTCAAACAGACCATCTTCGATCATGGTGCGGGCGCCGCCTTCGTTCTCTTCTGCCGGTTGGAAAATAAAATGGACGGTACCTTCAAAGCTATCTGCCTGGGCGAGATGTTTGGCCGCACCCAGCAACATGCAGGTATGCCCATCATGGCCACAGGCATGCATGATGCCTGGATTTTTTGATCGGTGATTGAATTGATTGGTTTCTTCAATGGGTAGTGCATCTAAATCCGCTCGCAGGCCAATTGCCCGGTTGCTTCCACCTCTGGTTATGCTGCCGACAACGCCGGTGCCAGCCAGACCCTGGTGAATTTCAAGGCCGAACTGTTGCAATTTTTCAGCCACAAACTTGGCTGTATCGTATTCATTAAAGGCGAGTTCAGGGTGGGCATGAATGTGTCTCCGCCATTGCTGCATCTCATCAGACAGGGCGACAATATCGTTTATCAGGTTCATGGTATGTTCCTTGTTCTTCGTTCCGCATATTAGCAAAGGTTTCCAGCCATGCAACGCTGGAATTATGATTGGCCTAGCAGTTGGCGGGTTTTGTTGGCCAGAATCGTGACATGACTATCTGGATGTCCCAAGGCCCGCAGTGCAGACTCCAGTTTAAAAAGATAGTCCCGGTTACTCCCACTTGGCCCCTGGGCCCTGCTAATCTGCCTGGCCATTGCAGAGAGGCTATCGGGACCTAGAAAGTGATCATTTTGCTGGGGTGCCCAGTAGGTAACCGCTTTCACAATGGCGCCAGAGGCGTTCACGATATCCGCTTGCATTCGTTCATAACCGCCTTTTTCTCGATGATCCAGAGCTTCAATGACTTTGCTATGCTTTTGCGACTCCAGCAGGAAAAGCTTTCCCCAGCAGTGGTTGTTGCGACTGGGGACAAGTGTTACCACGCGCCCTGATGCTTCTGGTATGCCGCGATGATCAAGGGAGGCCTGCCAGAAGCGCCTAGCCCAACCCTGCAGGCAACCGATAGACTCCGCGATGAATGGAAATTCGGTCTTCCATATAATTGAGCCGTAACCAAAAATCCAGAGAGGTTCATTCATAGTAATATATTACCGTGTTATCAATGCAGAATCTTCCTGCCAGCAGTTCTCTTGTGCCATAGATTTTTGGGGGTTAAAGACAGTAAGGTGATAGATGACGGATCAATTCCAGGCGTGTTTCCGGGTTGCAGGAGCATGGCTCAAGCGCACTTCCTGGATCTAAATCTGCCCGGGAATATTGCTTTTATGGCGACCAGTGAAGCTGTTGGAGATGCATGGCATGGCTCGATCTTGGTACCCATGGGCCAGAAATGAATTATTGCCGCTTTACCAGCTGCCTTCAGGTCAGCAACGAATAGCAGTTTGCGAGTAAACTGTAAGACAGCTTAAAGCTGCAACACAGCATCAGGGGATCAGCAATGAAATTCAGCGGAAAGGAACTGGCATCTGGAGCAGTAACCATGCCTGGTGCAATGGGTTTCGATTACAGACCTCAAGGTGTCGGTCCAAGACGCTTGCCGGATTGGACTAAACCACAGTTGCCAGCCATGCTCTCGGTGATGGTGAGAATGCCAAGCGGCGTCCGGCTGGTGTTTGAAACAGATGCGCGGGAAATCAGACTTCACGCCCTGGTGACTCGATTTCAGCGCCCGGGCAATGCCAATGAGTCGGTGGTTTTTGAGCTTGAGACCATGGCCGGTGATCGGCAGAAGGTTGAGATGCATGAAGGCAATAAATTAATCATAGACCCGGATAAGGCCAATGCTTTTACCCTAGAGCGTGGCCAGCCCGGAACCGTCGTATTTGATAACCTGCCGCCAGGTCGCAAACAGTTAATGCTTTGGTTACCCCACAACGCTTATGTTGAACTGGTGTCTCTGCAGGCAACGGCTGCAACGGCTTTTCAGGCGATTCGACAGGAAGGGCGGCGCTGGTATCATTACGGCAGTTCGATCAGCCACTGTATGGAAGCTATTTCGCCTGCGGAGATCTGGCCGGCTGTTGCAGCCCGGAAGGGCGGTGCTGTACTTCATAATCTTGGTTTTGGTGGCCAGTGTCATCTGGACCCATTTGTGGCCCGCACGCTGCGTGATAGTGATGCCGAGTTCATATCGATAAAAGTGGGTATCAACATCATCAATATGGACTCCATGCGTGAGCGTATTTTTCTGCCTCTGCTGCATGGATTTATCGATACCATCAGGGAAGTTAAGAAACACACTCCGATATTGCTGATCTCTCCTATTTTCTGCCCCAGCGCTGAAAACTGCCCAGGACCCACTCTAGTCAATGAAGCAGGCGTGTTTAAGACCTTTGGCGGTAATGAGCAATTAAGGGAGGGGTGTTTAACCCTGGTTAAAGTCCGCCGGTTGATCTCTGAGTTTGTGCAACTCAGGCAGGATGAAAACCTGGTTTATCTGGATGGTCTGGCACTATTCTCAGAAGGTGATGCAAAGGACTTACCCGATGATCTCCATCCTAACCCTGCCGGTTATATTCGAATGGGGGAGCGATTTGCCGAGGCGGTATTTTCAGAACAGGGTATTCTGACACTGTTACAAGGTTAGTTTCCCATGCGATATCGAAGCTTTATGATAAGGGAGTCAACCAGGGCCTCGTCCCAGGCATCCTGCAACTGTTCGGAAAAACGCTTACTGATGTTGCTGCCTATATTTGATCCCCGTGTGTAGACGACAAACAAGTCTGACAGCGGCGCCAATTCCCATCGGTAGCGGGCCTGAAACGATAACCGGCTGATCGAAAAATTCCTTGAACCTTTATCAGCGTCTGCGGTGGCTTTAGCCACCAGTTGATCTCCTTCATTTTCAAGAAACCAGCGATCCCTTTCGAAGGCTTTGATACCCACCCACTGCGCGACTATCTTGAATTGTTGCCGGGCTGATAGGAAGTAGGATATATCAAAGTTAGGTCTCCAGATGGTCGAGTTATAGCGGGTAAAATCCTTGTCGATACTATGCAGCAACCAGCCATCGCCTTCCTCGAATTTAATATTCAACGAAGCTGAAAATCGATCATTGGGACGAAACTTGAATTCAGCATCGTAAGATAACTTGCTACCCCCTATATCTTCCTGCTTATATTTAATCCCCGCTTCAAACGCCACTCTTTTAGATCGGTCGCTATCCCAATCGAGCGCGATCTGCCAGCGGTCGATCAGCTTGTAGGCGCCATTGCCCTTGCTATCCTGGTCTTCGTATCGTTCAGGAAAGAAGTTCATGCGCATATTTAGTTTGGTGTGATTATTGAATTCCAGTTGCTTTGATGCAGATAAGGCAGATCGCGTGAGCAGGCCATCCAGATTCCAGTGCTGGCTAAAGGAAAAGTTGTCTCGAATCGAAGTGAAGTTTTCAAGCCCAGATCGTTGCCTTTCCAGACCGTAACTATAGCCCTTGGCATCATTTCTTTGCAGGTAGCCAAAGTTATTAATCTGCAGTTGTCGATCAAAGAAATCCAGCGCGAGACCATGCTTGAGTCCCCTTGACGGACGATAGGCGAGATCGGCAAATATTCCATAGCCTTGTAATCCTTCTATATCACTGGCAAGCCCCTGTACGTCCGCTTCTATTTTGCCAGAGCCGGAAAGGTAGTGACCATCAACGCCATGGGTGATTGCGGTTTCCTCAGGATGACTGACCTGGGTGGTAATAAACCCAATCGAGCTTCTGCCGTTGACATTACTTCGTTCATAGAGCATGCGTGCTGCACTGAAGTCTCTTCCGGTCTGACGTATGTTGACGGATTGTTCATCGATGATGCCGTTGAAATCAGTTTCATTTTCAAAAGCGGAGAGCAATCCATAGCGCAGGGCACCTGTTTGGCCGGTTATTTTAACGGCGCCAAGCAGTTCACTCGGCTGGTTTCTTTCCAGCCGGGTTAATATCAGGTCCTCGTCATCCGGTGCTCTTGCCGGGCTACCGATGCGCCGGGTATTGAGCAGAGTAACCGGCGATTTATGAGAAGCGCCGTGGCGGGCAGATGCTCTGGGAGAGGTAATGAAAATATCCTGACCTTCCAGGAAAAAAGGTCGTTTTTCAGGGTAAAAAGTTTCGTAAGAGGTCAGGTTGACGACAATATCATCCGATTCCACATTACCGAAATCGGGATTGATAGAAGAAGTTATCTGAAAATTTGTGGTGGGTCTCCAAAAAATGTCGAACCCGGCTTTTGCCTTAGCTTCGTGTTTGAGTCCATCGAAGCTGGTTGAAATAAAGGGATAAAAAGTGATTTGCTGTTTGGGATTAACATCGGTAAGAACCAGCTTATGCAAACGGGACATGAATAACCCGGTTGTTCGGGGAAGCGCCGGTATGCCCCAGGTTTGATTTTTATGGGCGACTGCTCTTTGCAGGGCGATTCCCATCGTCCTGGTATAGTTGGCGGAATCCGGCATCGACATCATTGACCAGGGCAGGAACATTTCCGCCGACCAGCCGTCTTTGAGTTGTGCTGTCTCTGCGCGCCAGGGGCCGTCCCATTCGCTGCCATACTGCCGTTCGGGGAGCACGGTACCATCCGACAGACTACCGCCCAGATTCACCCCGAACCAGTAGCCGTAGAGTCCCTCACCTGATGTGTCCAGCGTGACAGTAAGTCTGTCCCGGGTAAGCCAGGCATCTCGACTGCTCAATCGTTCAATGAGTGTATCGACTGCCTGTTCGTTCCAGCTTCCTATATACAGGCCAGCTTCGGTATAAAAAATTTTCACCTGGGTTCTTAGAGCGGCCGGGATCAGCGTGTCGGGTTCGGTTACCCGAAAGCCATCAGTCCAGGGAATTTCAGCCCAGACCGCCTCATCGAGATGGCCATCAATCTTGATGCTTGCCAAAGCTTCGTCTCGCTTAACCGGGCGAGTTGGAAGCTGCTCTCGCGTTGGTTCAGCCAGACAGACTAGTTTGACACTGACGCACAGAATCCATAACGTCACGGTCATTGTCTGCTTGATCATGATTGGGTTTGCCAGCAGAGAGTTGGAGGTAAAGCGATTACAGATGGGACGTCTGGTCGATTGTAGATACTATAATAATTCAAGTTAGCCTATATCAGCGGAATTAGTCAGGTGTCGAAAGATACCTTAAATCAGACTGGAGTGCCATTAGTGTTTAGCGCATCGAAGCTGCCAGCTTGTACGATCCATGACTGGGGATCGAGTGCTGAAAGGCTCGTTGAATGGCTTACTGAACGGACTAATAATTGGGCTTAATAATTAAGTGCTGTAGGGGATGTCTAAAAGGCAGCTGTTTTATTGAAGGAGGCGTCCAACAGACAAGGCCTATAACCAGATTATTTGTAGGCGCTTCAAACAGGGTGTATGCAAAGCCCTTGCAACTGGATATTATGCCTGTTTACCCACATCCCCGGTGGCACTGCGGTGGCGTGCTAAGGGTTGTGATTATAGATCTTGCGCATCGTTAAGGCGATGAAAATTTCAAAATAGGAGTACCTAGAATGGCTTTAACAGCTTCGACAACAGAGGAATTACTTGTGGAGCAGCGGGGTAGAATCGCTGTGCTGACCCTAAATCGCCCAGAGAGATTGAATGCAATTTCACGAGAAATGCTGGGTGAATTGTCTGCTAAAGTTACAGAAGCCAATAAGGATCCGGAAATCCGCTGTATTATCCTGACCGGTGCCGGAAGGGGATTCTGTTCTGGCCTGGACTTAATCGGCGTCGGTGAAGGTAATATTGGTGGCGAACAGGCATCAGACGGCAATCGCCCGCCCCGTCAACTATTTGATCTGCGTGATGCGCCCATCAATGTAATGTGGAATATTGATACTCCGATTATATGTGCCTTAAACGGAGCGGCCGCGGGTTATGGCATGGACGTCGCTTTACTTTGCGATATTCGCATAGCAGCAGATAATGCCAAGATGGCCGCTGTGACAGCAAAACGAAACGTCGTTCCTGAAAGTGGCGGTACCTGGTTGTTACCCAGATTGATTGGCTGGGCCAAAGCGGCGGAACTGTACTATCGTGCCAGAACGGTAGGGGCACAAGAGTGCCTGGAGTTAGGCCTGGTAAACACCATTGTGCCCGCCGAAGAATTAATGGCGACTGCAATGCAGTGGGCTGAAGAGATTGCAGACAATGCGCCGATGGCTGTACAGACGACAAAAAGAATGATGCGAATGGGGTTGGAGGAGTCTTATGACACGGCTGTAGATCATTTGATGGTTCATTTGGGCGGTATGTTTCATAGCGAAGACTTCAAGGAAGGTGTGCAGGCATTTATTGAAAAACGCAAACCCGAATTTACTGGACGTTAATGCGCTAGAGGCTGATGGGCTGCCCGATATTTCCAGTGGTAGTCGACCTGATGAGGTGGATGCAGCCTTGGTTACGTTGGTGACGGCTCAAGCCAGCAGTCCCAGGTCTGATATTTAGCCAGGGCTTAATCTCGTGCAAGAGTCGCCGTGCGGTTCCCCATGGGTCCAAACAGAGAATACTTTGCTTGTTTAGCTATAGACGGGCGGTCACCGCGGGTCGCCAGCATGGGCCCGGAAGTCGGCTGGCAGGCGCGGCGCTTGGTTGGTTGTCAGCGCTCGGGTAAAGTTTGAACCCATAGTTCGAGAGAATAGTTCGAGCCTATAGTTCGAGAGAATAGTTCGAGACGATAGTTCGAATCAATAATTTAAACCCATAATATGAACGGCAACGACCCAGCATAGGCGCGAATCAGTTAGTTGCCCACTGCTCGAATTTGCTCAACCCGTTTTTTTGTAAGGGGGGCCCATTTTTGCAACCAGCTTGGAGACGATTGCTGACTGCCGGTAGATTGATTTTGCGTGGCTGAAAGTCTTAAATCCATCGATGCCATGGTAGGCGCCCATGCCGCTGGAACCAACGCCGCCAAATGGGAGGTTTTCCTGGGCGACGTGCATGATGACATCATTGACGGTAACGCCACCTGAAGTCGTTTTTTCCAACACACCCTTTTCTTCCTGTGCATTTTTGCCGAAATAGTATAGACCCAGTGGTCGATCGTGATTGTTTACATAGTCGATGGTTTCATCGACACTCTGGTAGGACTTGATTGGTAGAATCGGTCCGAATATTTCCTCCTGCATTACCAGCATGTCGTCGGTGGGGTCGATAATCAGGGTAGGTGGGATCTTATGGTTTTCCTGTTGCGAGAAATCTTCCTCAGCCGGGTTGATTGTTATCACCTTGGCCCCCTTTTCCTCCGCGTCGCTGACATAGTGGTTAAGCCGCTCAAAATGACGGTCGTTGACGACCGAAGTGTAATCAGGATTATCTTTTATCTGGGGGTACATGTCGGCGATTGAAGCCTGGGCTGCGGCAACAAATTCATCTCTGCTTTCCTCCGGCAGCATGACATAGTCCGGTGCCAGGCAGATCTGTCCAGCATTCATGGTTTTGCCCGTCATGACATTTCTGGCTGCCAGCGCCATATCAGCGCTGCGTCCGACTATCACAGGGGATTTCCCGCCGAGTTCTAAAGTGACCGGCACCAGATTGTCTGCTGCAGATCGCATTACATGGCGGGCAATGGCGGTTGCGCCGGTGAACAACAGGTGATCAAAGGCCAGGCCGCTGAAGCTGCTACCCACTTCAGAGCCACCGGTGAAAACAGCCAGCTCATCCCGGTCGAATGCGGCCTCCAGCGTTGTCTTCATTAGTTCTGATGTTATCGGGGTAAACTCTGATGGTTTAATCATGGTTCGATTACCCGCACCGAAGATGCCGGCAAGAGGCGAAAATGTGAGTTGTACCGGAAAATTCCAGGGACTGATGCAACCGACTACGCCCAGCGCCTGGTACTCAATGTGGCTTCTGCCGCCAAGCAGATTAAACGGGAAGGTGGTTGATCTCTTTTCCGGCCTCATCCAGTGGCGCAGATGCTTGATGGCATGCTTGAGCGGCCCTATAGCGCCGTCGATATCAGTGAGTTTGGATTGCTGCATACTCCGATTACCGAAGTCCTCTGACATAGCCTCGCAGAACTCGCTGGAGTTGTTCTCTAGCACGTTAATGGCTCTTTTCAAGCGGTCAATTCTAACCTCCGCCGGGACTGCGCCAGCAGCGATATGTGCGGCCTTCTGCAGTTCCAGGGTTTTGCTCATCGTATCGTTACTACTTTGGCTAGATTCCTGCATAGCTGGTTTCCTTTTTTATTTTGGCGGCTCCGGGTATAGAGCATATACGAAAGCATCATGGTTTTCGTCCGTGCTGACCAATCTATGGCTGGTTAGGCCTTCAAATTTTGCTTTTACGTTGATAGCCACCTGGCGGCTGGCTGGGTTGCGTGTCGACATGACAACCTCGAGTTTTTTAAAGCTTAGAAATTTTTCGCTATACTTGAACAGCCCGGTAGCTGCTTCGCTGGCGTAACCGCGGCCACAGTACGCTGAGTGGATCCAGTAGCCCAGGTTAGCCGTGTCTGGCTTGTCAATTATATTCAGGCCCACGCTACCTATGAGTTTCCCCGATAATTTTTCAATTATGGCAAAGGTGAAATGCTCCGCTGTTTGCCATTTACTGATTGCCTGCTGGATCCAGGCTGTCGCATCTTTTAAGCCATAGGCCGGGTGGCACCAGGTCATAAATTGGCATAGCTCGCTGTGTGATGCTTGAACAGCCTCATTGATGAGGATGTCGTCTTCAGGGGTAAGGGCCCGGACCAGCAGGCGTTTTGTTTCAAAAGTTTCTGGCGGATTTGACTGGCTATTCATAACAAAGGCTTGCTTGGTGTGAAGATGAAGTTTTGAGTTATCTGCAACCTAGGATATCCCGCAGTTCATGTTAAACTTGCCGCTTCGCAAAAAGGGTAGTTAAAGTCGTGGGAAACAATTTATACCAAAAGATCTGGGAAAACCATGTTGTCGGGCAACTCGCCAGCGGACAATTTCAGCTTTTTATTGGCCTGCATCTGATCCATGAAGTCACCAGTCCACAGGCATTTGGAATGCTAAGGGATAAAGGCCTGCGGGTGGCTTATGCTGAGCGTACTTTTGCCACTGTGGACCATATTATTCCCACAACGGATCAATCCCGGCCTCTCAAGGATGATATGGCGGAGAAGATGATTCAGGTGTTAAGCGATGCCAGCAGCGACAATGGCATTGAATTTTTTGCCCCAAACTCAGGGCGGCAGGGCATTGTTCATGTGGTGGGACCTGAGCTTGGACTTACCCAGCCGGGTATGACCATCTGTTGTGGCGATAGTCATACCTCGACTCATGGCGCTTTTGGTTGTATCGCACTCGGTATTGGCACCAGCCAGGTAAGAGATGTCCTTGCCAGCCAGACACTGGCCATGGATCCGCTTAAAGTGCGAAGAATACGGATTGAAGGAAGTTTGTCTGCCGGTGTTACAGCGAAGGATGTGACGCTTCATATTATTCGTACCCTGGGCGTCAATGGGGGTGTTGGTTATGCCTACGAATATGCAGGCGAGGTTATTGAAGCCATGTCCATGGAAGAGCGCATGACGGTCTGTAATATGAGTATCGAAGGTGGCGCTCGATGTGGTTATATCTGTCCTGATGACGTGACCATAGAGTATTTACGAGGCCGAGAACGAGTACCGGTTGGTAAGGAATTTGAGGCAGCAGCAGAAAAGTGGCTTTCCTATCGCAGCGATGCAGATGCTGCGTTCGATGATGAAATCTTGATTCAAGGTGATTCAATTCAACCTACCGTGACCTGGGGTGTGACACCAGGCCAGGCGATATCAATAACGGAATTGGTTCCAGACCCAGAAGCGGTATCCGGTCTCGACAGAAATTTGATATCGGATGCGCTGGCTTACATGCAGCTACAGGCTAATCAACCCATCGATGGTGTGCGTATCGATGTTGCTTTTCTGGGAAGTTGTACTAATGGAAGACTCAGTGACTTTAAAGAGGTTGCTGAGTATATAAAAGGGCGCAAGGTAGCCGGGCATGTGCGGGCACTCGCTGTGCCCGGTTCTGAACAGGTTGATCTAGAAGCCAGACAACTGGGTTTGCCTGAGATATTCGAAGCTGCCGGTTTTGAGTGGCGATTGCCAGGCTGTTCCATGTGTCTGGCAATGAATCCGGATAAGCTGGTTGGAGATCAAGTTTGTGCGTCAAGTTCCAATCGAAATTTTATTGGCAGGCAAGGTTCTTCCACAGGAAGAACCATTCTGATGAGTCCAGCGATGGTGGCCGCAGCTGCAATTGAGGGAAAGGTCAGTGATGTCAGGACTACATTCAATCTCGGGACGGTCAAATGAGCAAGATTACTAAAATGTCGGGCCGGGGTATCTATGTTCAGGGCAATGATATTGATACCGACCGAATTATCCCGGCTCGTTATCTGAAATGTGTGACTTTTGATGAGTTAGGCCCGGCCCTGTTTTATGATGAACGATTTCACGATTCAGGGGAGTCTAAAGGGCATGTGCTTGATATGCCGCAGTTTCAGGGTGCGGAATTTATTATCTCGGACGCTAACTTTGGTTGCGGCTCGAGCCGGGAACACGCGCCCCAGGCTATTCAAAAATTCGGCTTTAAAGCTGTTATTGCCGAATCTTTCGCAGAAATATTCCATGGTAATTGCACTACGCTGGGCATCCCCTGCCTGATAATGGCTAAGGATGCGCGATCTGCATTAGCAGATCTGGTTCAGGATAACCCTCAGGAGGAGATGTTCTTCGACATTGAAACCATGCAGATCATCATGCTCAATCAGACTTTTGATTTCACCATGAAAGAGAGCGTTCGAGAGGCATTTTTGTCAGCAAGTTATGACCCGCTGGATGAACTGATGCAAAATGCAGAGGCAGTTTCACTGGTTGCTGCACGACTTGCCTAGGAAGTCCCAGATATGTCTCAGCAGAAAATTGAAATTTACGATACGACACTTCGAGATGGTAATCAGGGCGAAGGCGTTAATCTGAGCCTGCGCAATAAGTTGGATATTGCCGTGGTTCTGGATGCGTTAGGGGTTGATTTCATAGAAGGTGGCTGGCCAGGTTCGAACCCTAAGGATGATGATTTTTTTGTTTCAGTAAAGGACATGGACTTCAGCCATGCCAAGATCACTGCGTTCGGTTCTACTCACAGGGCCGACAGCGTCCCAGAGGACGATGCTTTCCTTGCTAAACTGGTGCAGGCCGACGCTGATGTAACCTGTATTTTCGGTAAATCCTGGGATCTTCATGTGGAGCAGGCTCTGCGCATATCGGCCGATAGAAATCTGGAAATGATCGAAGGGTCCATAGCGTATCTTGTTGAAACCACTAAAAAGCCGGTTTTTTATGATGCAGAGCATTTTTTTGATGGTTTTAAGAGTGACCCGGGTTACACCCTGGCCTCTTTGCAGGTTGCCTTTGATGCTGGTGCACAGCGGATCATTCTCTGTGATACCAATGGTGGCGTATTACCCAGCGAAGTCAAAGTAGCGGTAGAAGCAGTTCGTAACAGTATTGCTGGTGTTCAGCTGGGAATTCACGTGCACAATGATGGTGGACTGGCAGTTGCTAATACGCTCCAAGCCATTGAAGCTGGTGCGGTCCAGGTTCATGGCACGATCAATGGCATCGGTGAAAGATGCGGAAATGTAGATTTAACGTCGGTCATTGGTAATCTGGAATTGAAGCTAGGTTATCGATGCTTGCCTGAAGGGCGCATCAGCGGGTTGAAATTGATCTCCAAAAAAGTCTGGGAAATTCTGGCCATGGATGGACCATCAGTCCAGCCATTTGTCGGAAATTCGGCGTTTGCACATAAAGGGGGTGTACATGTGTCTGCTGTTCTGCGGAATCCAGAAACCTATGAGCATATTCCACCCGAAGTCGTTGGTAATAGTCGAAAAATTCTCATCAGTGAGCTTTCCGGGGGCTCGAATTTGAGGGCCAAGCTAGCGAATCGATATCCGCAACTTGAGGGCAAGGAAGTAAGCCAGGCAATACTGGGAGAGGTCCAGGAGAAGGAACACGCGGGTTACTCTTATGAAAATGCAGATGGAAGTTTTGACTTGTTGGTACGTCGACACATCGGTAGATATCAGCCTTGCTTTGAAACCATTTTTTACAGAATTTATTCGCCGAGTAATGAATTAGTAGCTGATCAGGCTGATTCGGATTTGGATGGAACTATTGAGGCTTCAGTTAAAATCCGCATTAACGGCAGCGAAACACTGTGCGCCGCTGAAGGCAATGGCCCAATTGATGCCCTAAACCAGGCCTTGCGTAAGGCTTTGCAAGTGGACTACCCGGTGGTACAAGATCTACATCTGAGCGACTACACCGTTCGGGTAGTGAATTCAACAGAAGAAACGGCTGCCAAGGTGAGGGTTTTTCTTGAGCATCAATTTGAAGGTGAAAGTTTCGGCACCATTGGTGTCAACGTAGATATAATCAAGGCAAGTTGGCTGGCCCTGACAGAGGCTTACCATTATGCCCTGATGCAGCACAGTGACTACCTCGATGAATTGAATTCATAGAATTCTGTTTTATTCACAGCATCCTGATTCGCAATTACTGTGTCAACGAGGTATCTGATGGACTGGGAAAATCGCTGGCATCCACTATTAGAGCAATGGGTTACCATTACCAGTCATCGAGGGGCTAGGCCCTGGAAAGGATCGGTAGCAAATGCAGCAAATGCAGCAAATGCAGCAAATGCAGCAAATGCAGCAAATGCAGCAAATGCAGCAAATGCAGCAAATAAAGAACCTGTCACCGCTGCGAGCTATGATCCCGACTGTTATCTGTGCCCGGGAAATACGCGTATATCAGGCGAGATCAATCCAGATTACGAAGAAATTTTTGTATTTGACAATGACCATCCTTCTTTTGATATACAGGCGCCTGAGCCCAGACCTTCTGCTCCATTTTACAAGAGCTCGATTGCTTCTGGTGTCTGTCGTGTCATGTGTTATGACCGTCATCACCAGACTGCGTTAGGGCAGTTGCCTGTACAGCAGATCCAAGCAGTCATCGCCAGTTGGGTAGAACAAAGTCGTTTGTTGTATCAGGACAGGCAGATTAAGACGGTTTTCATCTTTGAAAATCGCGGTGAATTGGTCGGGGTATCAAACCCACATCCCCATTGCCAGATTTATGGTGTGCCCTTTGTCATGGACACCATAGGCCGGGAACTGGCGGCGGTTCAGCGATATCGACAGCAGCATAATGTGAATCTGTTTTCCCAGATTCTGCGTGCAGAACAGGAAGATGGTCGTCGGATTTTATTCTCTGATGATCACTGGCTGGGATTTGTGCCTTATTTTGCCAGGCTGCCCTACGAGATGTACCTCATGACTCGATCTGATTTCTCAGATCTGAGGCACTGCCCGTCTGGCGCGGTCGAGTCTATGGCCAGGGGACTAAAAATCATGCTGGCTGCCCTGGATGCGCTTTGGAATACGCCGCAGCCTTATATCCTGTCGGTTCATCAAGCACCAGTCGCTGATTCTGACACAAGTGATTACCGCTGCTTTATCCAGATAATTCCGCTGATGCGGGCTCCGGGATTACAGAAATTTCTAGCCGGGGTTGAAACCGGGGCCGGTCAGTTCTTGAATGATGGCTCTCCCGAACAGAAGGCAATGGAACTGCGCCAAGCTCAGAATCGTGGTTCGGGGGGCGTGTGAACAGCCGCAGTGGATGCGATTGCCAGCCAATTAGGATAAGGTGCTGCGATTGATACCAGAAAATAGGAGCTAGCATGAAAGTCGATAATCATTTAACCCCGAATTGGCGGAAAATACCCCAGCATGTCAAGGCACTTGAAGCCGACGGGTATGACGGTGTTGGTACCGCTGAGATGAATCATGACCCGTTTTTCCCTTTGCTGCTGGCAGCCGAGCATAGTGAGAACATCGAACTGCACACGGGTATTGCCGTTGCTTTTGCACGATCACCAATGATTTTAGCGAACCTTGGGCATGACCTGAATGCCTATTCTAAAGGCCGTTTTACGATGGGGCTGGGATCTCAGATACGGGCGCATATAACCAAGCGCTTCAGTATGCCCTGGGGTGCCCCAGCAGCGCAGATGAAAGAGCTGATACAAGCGATGCAAGCGATCTGGGCCAATTGGTATGACGGTGAACCTCTCAGGTTTGAAGGCAAGTATTACAGTCATACGTTGATGACACCGGCGTTCACACCACAGGACAAAGAGTATGGTGCGCCAAAGGTCATACTGGCTGCAGTGGGTCCAATCATGACGGAAATTGCCGCTGAAGTTGCTGATGGCTTGATTATTCACCCATTCAGCAATGAAAAATACATTCGCGAGGTTACCTTACCTGCCGTTGAACGCGGATTGGCTAAGTCAGGTCATTCGCGGCAGAATTTTGAAATTACTTACAGCCCTTTTATTGTATCGGGGCAGGATGAAAGCGCATTTGACGCAGAAAAAGCAGCCGCCAGAGCGAGGATATCTTTCTACGCGTCAACCCCCGCTTACAAGGGTGTATTGGGCGTTCATGGCTGGGGAGACCTGCAGCCGGAATTAAATACCATGTCAAAGCAGGGACTCTGGCAGGACATGGCCGGGTTGATTACAGATGATATGCTGAATGCTTTTGGCGTGATGGGTGAGCCTGGAATGGTTGTTGGCGAGATGAAAAAGCGTTATGGCGACTTTACCGATCGTACCGGCGGATCGTTTGGCTTTGTGGATTCCAAGCAGCGGCTGGACATGGTCGCTGAATTACGCAGCGCCTGAATACTGTTTCAGCAATGGCAATACCTAAGAGTGTGGTTTTTGATTCGGGCAAGCTTAGAATTCTGGATCAGACTCTGCTTCCGGGTACGGAGGTTTATCTTGAATGTACCTCAGTGGAGCAGGTTGTCAGGGCGATAAGTAATCTTTCGGTGCGAGGTGCGCCCGCCATTGGTATTGCTGCGGCCTATGGCTTGATTCTGGGCCTGGAACATTCGAGCCTTGATTCAACCGCTCTGCAGCAGGAAATTCGAGACCGTGCTGTCCGCCTCAAAGCAACTCGACCCACAGCAGTAAATTTATGCTGGGCAGTTGATCGAGTGCTGGTTGTGGCGGAGCGCTTCTATGATCAAAATGCTGACACAACCGTGTCTGAAGAGGAGCGATATGGTGCTCGGCTGGCCAGGGCCTTAAGGCAAGCGGCTGATTCGATTTTTGACGAGGACAGAAAAGCCTGTCGATTGATCGGTGAAAATGGTCGTCATCTGATTCGGCAGCGGCCGCGGGTATTGACTCACTGTAATGCAGGATCATTGGCAGTGTCCGAACTGGGGACCGCCCTGGCACCCATATACCTTGCCCATCAACAAGGCGTTCCGGTGCATGTCTATGTCGATGAAACAAGACCGCTGCTACAGGGTTCCCGATTGACCGCTTTTGAGTTGGGTCGCCAGGGTGTTGATTGCACCTTGATTTCAGACA
Source organism: Gammaproteobacteria bacterium (assembly GCA_012960535.1). Taxonomy (GTDB): domain Bacteria; phylum Pseudomonadota; class Gammaproteobacteria; order Pseudomonadales; family Azotimanducaceae; genus UBA9926. The sequence continues at coordinate 212,806 of DUBB01000007.1, read as the reverse complement.
ATATGGCTGCCCATGTTATGTCGTTAGGGCAAGTGGACCTGGTGATTGTGGGTGCTGATCGAGTTGCCGCTAATGGTGATACGGCCAATAAAATAGGCACTCTGAATCTGGCCATTCTGTGTGACCACTTTAATATCCCTTTTTACGTCGCTTGTCCCTGTTCAACCATCGATCTGGGCACTGACACAGGTTCTCAGATTGAGATTGAAGAACGTGCCCCGGAAGAGGTCAGGCAGGTCCTGGGCAGGCCGAGCGCGCCGGTTGACGTTGCCGTGTTTAACCCGGCCTTTGATGTAACACCTGCGGCTTTGATTACCGGGCTGATCACGGAGAAGGGTATAATTAAAGGACCTAATGCTGAGAAATTAAAGCTTTTGATTTAAAGTTTTTGATTTAAAGCTTTTGATATAAAGCTTTTGATTTAAAGCTTTTTGATACTTCCGGTGACCCGGGTTGGTCGTGACCAAGCCGTTGCCAGGAAAAATAACCATTATCAGGAGATGTTGATTTAGGTGATCACTGTCAGTGTAAAGAAATTGACCATTTTGCGGGCCTGGCTTGATTCTAGTTGCTGGGTAAAATACAGGCGTTAAGTTATTGCCCGCCACAGGATGAACAGGGAAACTGATGCGTTTTCGACATTTTTGATTTGACTAAATGGGCAAAGACTGTTGTTTACCAAGCATTAGAGCGGATAAAAGGCATTTGACCATAAAAATTTGCTGGATTATTGCTGGCGGTCTTGTATTTGCCTGCTTTAAAGTTCAACAATAGGGTACTTCATTTTGGAGGCGGATTAATGGCTGATAACAAACCCATACTCATTGCACTGGGTATTGCGCTGATCGCACTGATAGGGGCTTCGGTTTATTATTTTTCGAGTCCTCGGGTTGAACCGGTTGTTGAAGCTACACAGATTTCGATTCCCGAACCTGAATCCGTTGCTGTTTTGCCGGAACCAGAAGCGGAACCCGAACGGGCACCCCTGTTGGTGGACGAGATAGAACCACTGCCTGAGGCGCCATTGGCCATTATGGAAGAACCAGAGCCGGCTGAGCCCGATTTTGTCCTGCCATTGCTTAATAGCAGTGATGCGTTAATTCGAGATGGCCTGATTAGCTTGAGTCGTCACGAAGGCATCAACCGGTGGGTATCTGTTAGTCAGCTGATCCGCAAATTTGTTGGTTTTACCAATGCTGTTGCCAATGGTGAAGTGGTGAAGGAACCTCTGCAGGTACTGGGTCCTATCGGCTCGTTTAAAGCACTTAAGCTCAGTAATGATCGGTATTTAATGGGTAGGGGAAGCTTTGAAAGGTATTCGATGTTTGTTGAGATTTTCGTTTCCCTGGACAGTCAGCGGGTGGCCGAACTGTATGTTTTGATCCTGCCGTTGCTGGAACAGGCTTACACAGAATTAGGTAACGATGACGGTAGTTTCAACGCAGTCCTGTTTAAAGCCGTTGGCCGATTACTGGAGACGCCTGTGGTAGAAGGTGATATAGGCTTGGTTCGGCCAGTGGTTATGTATCATTATACCGATCCAACGCTTGAGGCTCTGAGCCCAGCACAGAAGCAACTGGTTAGAATGGGCCCTGCTAATACTCGTCGGTTACAGTCCAAAATGAGCGACATCGCAGGTCAGCTTAGAAAGATTCTGAACTAGTCTCTGCTTACAATGATGAAACCGCTGAGTCATATTAAGGTTCTCGATCTGACCTTGGCCAGGGCCGGTCCCACAGCGGTAAGACTTCTGACTGACTGGGGCGCTATGGTTACCCGCGTCGAGCCTCCAGCGAAGACCGAAGCAGGTGATATAGGCGGGGCGCGGTATTCGCCGGATGCTCAGAACCTACATAGAAATAAACGCGGCATGTGCCTGAATCTCAAACATCCCCAGGGACTGGCAGTGTTTCTCAAGCTGGTTGCCCAGGCAGATGTCGTTGTTGAAAACTTCCGTCGCGATGTCAAACACCGACTTAAAATCGATTATGAGTCGTTAAAGAAAGTTAACCCCCGATTGATTTATGGCAGTATTTCAGGGTTTGGGCAGACTGGACCGTACAGTGAGCGTCCAGGTGTTGACCAGATCGTTCAGGGTACCAGTGGTCTGATGAGTATTACCGGCGATCCTGAGGGAGATCCGACCAGGGTCGGTATTGCTATCAGTGATACTTCTGCCGGTATGTTTTTAGGGCAAGGTATCCTGCTGGCATTGATTGCACGAGAGCAGACCGGTGAGGGCCAATGGGTGCATACAAGTTTGTTGGAATCGATGCTTTGTAAGCTCGATTTTCAAGGCGCGAGATATACTATGTCTGGAGAGGTGCCGGAGCGTGCCGGTAACCATCACCCCACTAATTCGCCCATGGGTGTTTTTCAAGCGAAAGATGGCAAGGTTAACCTAGCTGCGAGCAGCAACAAGATGTTCACCAATCTCTGTCGGGTAATTAAAGCGCAGGAGTTATTGCAGGATAAGCGCTTTTTGAGAGCATCGGGGCGGATTAAACATCGCGACCAGCTGACCGAAGAAATAAATAGCAAGACCCGCCGATTAACGGTAACAGAACTGGTCAGGAAATTGAACGAAGCAGGTTGTCCGTGTGGTCCCATTTATGATGTAGGGCAAGCTTTCGAGGATGAGCAGGCTCAGTCGCTTAGAATGACCCGTACTGCAACTCATCCTGTGCTTGGGGACATAGACCTCATTCGCTCTCCTATTAACTTTTCGGGATCAGAATATGAGCCCGCGTTTGCACTGCCTGCGCCAGAATTAGGCGAACATACGGACGAGATATTAGCGGAATTGGGCACGACAGCAGATGAGATATCTGCGTTGAGGGATGCAAAGGTAATTTAATAATTTAATTTCAGGTGATTCAGTTGGAACTAAGTACAACCAAAATGATCGCGGAGATCCGAGATGGCATCGGTTGGGTCACCTTTAATAATCCTCGGCGCCGCAACGCAATTTCTCTGGAAATGTGGCAGGGCCTGGGCATTATCCTGGAAGCTTTTCAGCATGACGAAACTGTTCGTGTGGTGGTGATGAAAGGAGCCGGTGGTAAAGCATTCGTATCCGGGGCTGATATCTCTGAGTTTGATGCACACAGAGGTAACGCAGAACAGAAGCTTGAATATGCGAAGGTAGCAGCGCATGGCAATCGCTGGTTGAATAAACTGGATAAACCGTTGATAGCAATGATTCAGGGATATTGCATCGGTGGTGGCCTGGCAACCGCACTGAGCGCTGATATCAGGTTCGCCACGCCGGACTCCACCTTCGCTATTCCTGCAGCAAGGCTTGGTTTAGGCTATGAATATGCTGGACTTAGTGTGCTCTCCAGTATAGTGGGGCCTTCTCGAGCCAAGGATATTATGATGTCAGCACGTTTCCTGGATTCGAAGGAAGCATTACAGATGGGTTTGATTAACTTTGTGGTGGAAAGTCACGAATTAGAAGCCGCAGTCACAGCTTACGCCCAGCGTATTTCGGCTAATGCGCCGCTGACCGTTAAGGCGGCAAAAGTGGCTATCAATGAAGTCGTAAAGGATGAGTCGAGCAGAGACCTGGATAAGATTAGTCAGATGATTGATGCGTGTTTCAACAGTGAGGACTACGTGGAAGGGCGCAAGGCTTTCATGGCTAAGCGCCCGCCTGAATTCAAAGGTCGATAGGCCCATTGTTCAGCCGATCGTCGCTAGTAACAAATAGCTTCAAATTAACGTTCTCGAAGTGCATTCGCCTGAGCTCGCTTTAGCGGTTTTAGCAGGTAGTCCATGACTGTTTTTCTTCCCGTCATAATGTCTACGGTCGCTATCATGCCTGGAATAATTGGCAGAGGATCTTTGCTTGAGCCAATATAATTGGTCTGGGTACGCACTTGAATCTGAAAAAAATGTTCACCGCTTGCATCGACGATGGTATCTGCGCTGATGCGTTCGAGAACAGCGTCCAATCCACCATAAATCGAATAGTCGTATGCGGTTAGTTTAACGGTTGCTGCTTGGCCGGGACGGATAAAGGCAATATCAGAAGGCCTGATTCTGGCATCGATCAGCAGCGTATCGTTGCTTGGCGCAATTTCAATAAGGTCCATTCCAGGCTGGACAACGGCGCCGATGGTGTTAACTAAAACCTGGTTAACGATGCCATCCACCGGTGAGCGAACTGAAGTCCTGGCGACTCGGTCTTGCAGCGCTACCTTTGAAAATGTGAGTTGACTTAATTCTGCTTTCACTTTTGTAAAATCTTCCTGAGCGGCGGACAGGAAGTGCTGATTGCGTTCATCTATCTTTTTCCTTGCTTCCTCTATTACCGCCGCTGCCAGGGGTAGTTTCAAGCGGGATTCCTCCAGGCGGCCCTTGGCTTCGTTGACTGCTCGTTGCAACCTGAGTAGTTCGATTTTTGATACGGCACCTGATTTAACCGCAGGCGTGGTTAACGCAAGTTCCTGCTTGGCGAGTGCTGCGTTGGTTTTCAGCTTCTGGAACTCGCTGAGCAAGGCCTGTCGGGCCTGGGAGTGCTGTTTTAACTGTTGCTTTAAGATACCAAGGCTGCTCTGTAATTCATTTCTTCGAGTCTGGTACAGGCTGACCTCATTCTGGAACAATTCAAGTTGATCGCTGCTCAGCCCGGCAGGCACCTCGAGGTCCTCGCCGGATAGTTCAGCAGTTAGTCGAGCTGCCCGATACTGCAGCACATCGATGGATGACTGGCTCTGGTTAAAGGATGAAGCAAATCGAGTGTCATCTATACGAATCAGAGGTTGGCCTTTAATCACCATATCACCGTTAGAGACCATGACCTCGGCTATGATGCCGCCTTCGAGGTTCTGGATAATTTGTATCTGGGTAGAAGAAATTACCCTGCCCTGTGCCCGGGCAACCTCGTCCAGACTGGCATAATTTGCCCATATGAGGGCGGTTATTACAAACAGTGCCGTCAGTATCACAATGCCATGACTAATCAGGGGGGCAGCCTCTGTTTCGGCTACTATTCTATCTGACATGAACTCTCGGTCTTTTTGACGAATCATTGTTGATTGCTTCCGCTGGCGAGTTTTTCCAGAACTTCTTCTCTGGGACCATCGATGACAACCTTACCGAGGTTGATGACAATCAGGCGATCGACCAGGGCCAGCATGGAAGAACGGTGTGTCACCAGTATCAGGGTCTTGTCCTGAATGTATTTCTGTAGCCCTGAGATAAAACTTGCTTCAGTCACGTTATCCATAGCATTACTGGGCTCATCTAGCAGTAGTAATGAGGCCTGGCTAAGTAGTGCGCGAGCGATGGCAATGCCTTGCCTTTGCCCACCTGAAAGTTGCTGTCCCCGTTCTCCTACCTCTAGATCAAAGCCCTGAGGATGTTGATTCAGATAACTTGCGATGCCGGCCAGTTCGGCAGCTTTGAGGACGTCGGCGTCAGTCGCCAGGGCATTACCAAAGGTAATGTTATCCCTGACTGTGCCACTGGTTAAGGTGACATCCTGGGGCACATAGTTAATGTTTCGTCTCAAGTCTGCCGGATCAATTTGCCTTATGTCGGTACCACCGATGAGAATTGACCCTGACTCGGGCAGATAAAATTTACACATCAGACGATGCAGAGTGGATTTCCCTGATCCTGTTCGACCAATAATGCCTACTTTTTCTCCGGCATGAATGTGGAACGACACATGCTCCAGTGCTTTTGTATCCTGGCCGGGATAGGCGAATCCGACATCCCTGAACTGACAATCAGATGAAACTTTTGGCCTGTGCAGAAATTTTTGGCCAGGTTCTCTTTCGGTGGGCAATGACATCATCGCATCGATGGTTCGATAGGCAGCAATGGAATGATGATAGCGAGTCAGTATCCCGGCAACTTGTGACATGGGAACCAGGCATCGACCGGTCAGGATGGTACAGGCTATTAGTCCGCCGACAGAAAGAGTTCCGTCGCTGATGGCGTAAACCCCGCCAATTACGACGCCTATGGATGCTACCTGCTGTCCTAACTGGGTTAGATTAAGGGTTGACAGAGAAAGCAAGCGGGATCGCAGACCCATTTTTGCCAGTTTGCTGTTGTGAGCTTCCCAGCGACTCTGCATGGCGCCCTCTGCCTGAGCTACTTTGATTGCCTCCAGGGAATATAGTGTTTCAATCAACATCGCTGTTTTGCGCGATGACTCCGTAAATATATCCTCAATGGTAGTTTGCAGCCGCTTCTGGAATAAAAGGCCGATCACTATAATGATAGGAATCATAAACAGCGGAATGAGCGCTAGGTTTCCAGCTATACCATAGATGAGGGTGATGAAAAGCAGAACAAAAGGTAGGTCAATCACTGTGATCAGCGTTGTCGAAGTAAAAAATTCTCTGAACTGGTCAAATTCCTGGAGATTATTGGCAAAACTACCTACTTTTGCCGGGCGGTCAGCAATTCGCATATTCATGACGCGTTCAAAGGTATTTGCTGACAGCATGATATCCGCTCTCTTTCCTGCGGTATCGATGAAATAGCCGCGCATTGATTTCATCAGGAAATCAAAAACCAGAACGAGAGCGACGCCTGATGCCAGTACCCACAGCGTATCTAAAGCGTGGTTGGGCACGACTCGGTCATAGACATTCATAATAAATAACGGTGTTACCAGAGCAAATATGTTGACCAGAAGTGAAGCGAGGATGACCTCCAGGTAGAGGCCTTTCGATTTCGCCATAGCGCCAAAAAACCAATGATTACGAGATGGCTCACCCTGGTTTCCGATATTTCCAGCCTGGTCGTCCTTAAAGAAAAGGCACGTGCCAGTGTAAGCCTGGTTGATGTCATCTTGGTCGCAGTCAACGGCAACATCCGAGTGACTGGGAAATATAAGTTGCAGAGCAGTCTCGCTGCTACCGACCAAAATGCAGGCTCGCTGCTCAGAAAGTAAAAGCACGCAAGGAAGTATCTGTTGTGGAATTTCGACTATTGCTCTTTGTTGAACGCTGGCCTTGAAACCCGCCCGCTCGGCAGCCCGCACGAAAAGGCTCGTGTCCATCCTGCCATCAGCCATGGGCAGGCCGGCAGCAAGTCCCTGAGCTGAATGGGGTCGTTGATATAACCGGGTCATCTGTTCCAGTGACATTAGAAGTTCATCTGTCAGGAATTGATCGGCGTTTGTGCTTGATGCATCCATCCGCGCATTATAGCACCAGCTAATAAGGCGCAGGTTACAATGTTTAGTCTAGTGATGAGCTTACGATTGGCTGGCAAGCCCGCCCTGGCGGGGTCTATTTTTGTTTGATGTGTCCTTAAACTGGCTTGAGCTAGTATGGTGTGAATGATGTTACTTCGTTACTTCTACTTACTGAAATCGTATCAGGTTCCCGTTTCTATCCGAGAATGGCTGGATTTCATGCTAGGAATGCACCAAGGCCTGATTTTTGCGAACTCGGCAGATTTTTACTATCTGAGTCGGCTATGTCTGGTTAAAGATGAAGCTTATTTTGATAAATTCGATCGTGCATTCCAGCATTTTATGACTGGCCTTGATACGCTTGCGCCTGTTTTTACTTATGAGACAAGTAAAACGATGCTGGAATTTCTACGCAAGCAATTCCTCGCTGAACTTTCTGAATCTGAAAAAGCCGTACTGGAAGGTCTGTTACAGGATTATCACGAGAGCAATGTCCTAGTGCAAGCGCGGCTTGCTGCAGCGAACCAAGATTTGATTGATGGCAAAACACCCAGGCAGGAACTCGGCCTACTGGAAAAAGCATCCGCAGTCAATAACCAGGGTGTTAATCAAGTGGTTCCTTGGCCTGCTGAGTTATCAGCATTGAGTGAAGTCAGCGATCCCAAAGACGCAGATGACGCGACAACCGTCTACGCAAGCCTGGGTGAAAGTGACCCTGGTTCCGCCCACAGTGCTCAGGAGGAAGGTGGTTCTGAGGATGGTGATCAGGACTCAAGTGGTTCTGATGGTAGTGGTGAAGGCGAAAATGGTTCTGATCACGCGGGTCACGGTGAGAATGGTTTTGAAGGCAGGGGAGCAGGGTATGAAGGTGAGTCTGGAGAGAAGGTAATTCTCACGGATGAGGCTGGAAGATCTTCGGCTGAAAAGATATGGGTGCTGCGTCGATTCAGGGATTATGACTCAGATGTAGAACTTGGGACGCGGAACTTAAAGTTGGCCTTAAGGCGCCTGCGTAAGTTTGCTCGCACTTCTACTGAATTAGAATTTGATCTCGGAACTACCATTAACAATACAGCAAGAAATGCCGGTTTGTTAGATATTGTGATGATGCCAGAGCGAAGAAACTCGGTAAAAGTACTGCTGCTATTGGATACCGGTGGTTCAATGGATGAGCATGTCCAATTGTGTGAGCAGTTGTTCTCAGCATCTTCAACCGAGTTTCGGCACCTGCATATTTTTTATTTTCATAACTTTCTTTATGAAGCCATCTGGCGAGACAATGATCGACGTCTCGAAGAAAAAATCAGCATCACCGAACTGATTGGCCGGTTTGGAGCTGACTACAAACTAATTCTGGTAGGTGATGCCCAGGTTGGCTTGCCCGAAATCCAGGAGCCAGGCGGAAGCTTGGAACATTTTAATCAGCTACCGGGTAGTGCGTGGTTGACGCGCTTGAAGGAGCACTATCGTAAGTTGGTCTGGTTGAATCCTGTTCAAGAAAAATTTTGGCGGGGCTCACCCAGTATTCAGCTGACAAGAAAGCTGGTAGCAGATGAAATGTATCATCTGTCTCCAAAAGGTATCGAAGCGGCTATGCGAGTGCTGGCCCGGTGATCATCCTGACCGGGGCCCTATTGAGGTAGTGGGTGATGTTTTCTTGCATCTGAACGATTAGTCTTTGCCGAGATTCAAGCGCACCCCAGGCGTTATGCGGTGTAATCAATAAATTCAAGTTGGGATGATTGAGTAGCGGTTCATTGGCAGTTGCAGGTTCCTGATCCAGGACATCTACTGCGGCACCGGCCAATTGGTTGTTGGCCAGGGCATCAATCAGCGCCTGACTATCGACAAGTCCGCCCCGTGCAGTATTGATTAGGAAAGCTTCTGATCGCATAAAGGCCAGTTTTTCGGCATTGATGAACTGATCGTTGTCGGTAGTGAGGGGACAGTGCAGCGAAACAACGTCTGCTCTTTCTAGTAATTCGTTCAAGGTAACTCTTGGGATAGGATCTGTGCCCGGCATGTCAGGTGTCGCGGCACGTTTTTTGCCGCTACTGTTTGCGGCAATGACTTCCATGCCGAGCGACCGTGCTGCCAGTGCAACTGCATGGCCTAGTTCACCCAGTCCTACAATACCCAGCGTCTTGCCCTTTATTTCAATAATTGGGTGGTCTAGTCGACAGAACACGTCAGACTGCTGCCAGCGGCCCTCCCGAGTATCTGTTAGGTAACGGGGCATGCTGGTAAATAAATTCAATAACAGCGTCAACGTATGCTGCACCACCGAGGGCGTCGCATAGGCAATAGCATTGCATACAGTCACGCCGGAGTTCCTGGCGGCTATCAGGTCGATATTATTGCTGCCGGTGGCCATGATACTGACAAGCTCAATTTGCGGATTCTGCTCGAATGCGGTTCGATCAAGCAGAATTTTATTAGTTAATATGACCTGTGCATCGCGTATCCGAGGGAGGATATCTTTGGCCCGGGTGAACGGGTACACCTGCCACTCAGTTAACGAGGCAGTAATGGGAGTTAGATCAACCAGATCACCCAGGCTACTGCTATCAAGGATAACGCCTTTCATATCGGATTAAGGCCGGCTTCAGGCATGCGCTTTCAGGTCGCTGAATAGTCGTCTGGGTTTCACAGATCCGGAAATGCAGTTGCAAGAGCTTCGTTCCACTGCGCTATTCTCCCGCTCTGGGCTTCGAGTAAGGCCTGGACATCGCCTGAAAATTCCATGCTGACAATGTGGTCTCCCTGACTGATGGAATTGACAACGTCCTGGTCCTGGGAATCAACAACGGTACCGAATACACTGTGATTGCCATCTAGATGAGATGTGGCGACATGCGTGATGAAGAATTGGCTGCCGTTGGTTCCTGGTCCGGCATTTGCCATGGACAGGATGCCGGGTCGATTGTGCTTTAAATCGTTACTGAACTCGTCTTCAAAGCGATAGCCGGGGTCACCCGTGCCCGTGCCTAGAGGGCAACCTCCCTGAATCATAAAATCGCTTATGACGCGATGGAAGGCCAAACCGTTGTAATAGCCTCTCTGTCCAAGATTAATAAAATTGGCTACCGTTACAGGTGTCTCGTCGCTGTAGAGCTGTAGATTAATGGTTCCTTGGTTGGTTTCGATAATAGCGCTGATGGTCAATGGAGGTTCCTTGTGATGATGATCGGAGCATGGATAATTGGACTGTTATTTCAGCGAGAACTGATCTCTGTGTAATTCCTTTGCTGGCTGCCGAGGTACAACTGCCGAGGACGACCTATTTTAAAGGGTTCTGACAGCATCTCACACCAGTGGCTGATCCACCCTGGCGTCCTACCTAGGGCAAACACGACGGTATACATACTTGTCGGGATAGACATCGCTTTGAGGGTGATGCCGGAATAAAAATCAATATTCGGGTACAGTCTGCGCTCTATGAAATAGGGTTCTTCTCTGGCGATTTTTTCCAGGCGGGTCGCTATTTTGAGGAGGGGTTCGTCTTCAATGTTCTTTTCAGCAAGAACCGCATGACAGCTATCTTGCATGACCAGCGCCCTTGGATCAAAATTTTTATAGACTCTGTGTCCAAAGCCCATCAGTTTGAATGAGTCACCCTTATCCTTGGCTTTGTCTACATATTTAGCCACGTCGCTTATATCGCCAATTTGTTCCAGCATTGTGAGCACGGCCTCGTTGGCACCACCATGCGAAGGGCCCCATAAAGCGGCAATGCCAGCAGCTATGGCGGCGTACGGATTGGCTTCGGTAGATCCAGCCAAGCGTACTGTAGAAGTTGACGCGTTTTGTTCGTGGTCGGCGTGAAGAATGAAAATTTTATCCATAGCGCTTGCCATGGTGCTGCTGATCTTTGACGTCTGGCCCGGATCACCAAAACACATGTTCAGGAAATTTTCGGCATAGTCTAACTCTGGGTTGGGAGCCACAAAGGGCTGGGCTGTTATTTTTCTATAGGTCATGGCTGCCAGAGTCGGCATCTTTGCAATTAACTGTAGCGCAGACTCTGTTCGGTGATCTTCATTGTAGATGTCCAGACCGTCATGGAACTGAGCCGCGAGGCCCGCCACTGCAGCACAAAGCATGGACATAGGGTGTGCTGAACTGTTAAAACCATCAAACAGTTTAGCGAACTCATCGTCGACTGGCATGCGCTTATTGATGTCGTCCTTGAATGCGGCTAATTGGTTTTCTTTGGGTAATTCGCCATGTAATAACAGGTAGCAAACCTCCAGGTGTTCTGACTGACCCGCAAGTTGTTCGATGGGATATCCTCTGTGCATGAGGATACCGGCATCGCCGTCGATGTAGGTGATTTTCGAGTCACAGCTTGCGGTGGATAAAAACCCCGGGTCATAGGTGAATATCCCGGCGCCGCTGAGGCTGCGTACATCAATGACATTGGCACCAGATGCTGCTTCCAGAACGGGTAACTCTATTGATTTTCCATCTATATTGAGGGTGGCCATTTGTTTCATATATGGTTCCATTTTGTAAGCGGCTTTCAGTATTCGTAGTCTATATTATTGTTTTAAATAGCCTCTCAATAAATCCTTGGTTCTATTTAAAAGTCTCAAGCTTCTAGACTGAATGCTGTCCTGGGTCCTGTTCTGGCACTACGATACTGATTTATCTGTTGCCTATCTTTCGCAGCCAAGCCGATCAGGTTTCCCTTGTTTTAATTCGAGTACGGTTGCCTTAACTCGTCTAAGAATATTGTATGAAAGCAAAACCTGCAGGATTTGTACAGTCTAACAGACGTGATGAATTTGACCTTGCCAATTGTAATTTAATGATGAAAATTTTATCATTGCTCGCGCCTTGGTCAGCACTTGAAGCGATTACTGCCGACCAGGCAGGGCTCGATGTTTTCGGTAAAACTTAGCATATCCATAAGAATGGATCGAGTCGACTCACAACTGGAGACAGGATCGATGAAACATAATCCCCAGCCAACTAATGTGGGCCTGCTGGATTTGCTGCAGTTCAGGTGGCCGATTACTGCATTGGCTTCAATCAGCAACCGAATTGCAGGTATAGTCTTGTTTATGGCCATTGGCCTGGCGTTATATGTTCTGGATGCCTCGTTGGCATCAGAGGAAAGTTTTGCAGAGATCATCAAGATACTGGCATCTGTGCCAGGTAAGATGGCCAGCTGGGTTATCCTGACTGCGTTGGCATATCACTTTTTCGCAGGTATTAAGCATCTCATTTTGGATAGCGGCCGGGAACATTCCTTTGCAATGGGTTCCTTTGCTGCAAAAAGTGTTTTTGTGATAACCGCCATTCTCTCTTCGCTGGCAGGTTATTGGGTTTTGTGAAAAAGGGCGTTTAAGGGTCAGCTCAGGGACTGGTTTCAGCTGGTGAGGCTGCAAGTTTAAATGGGCTGCTTAAAAATACTGTTAAGAAAAATATTGTAAAGAATAATATTGTTAAGAAAAGTATTGATAAGCAAAATTGAGATATCAAAAGTATCTGTTTGAGCAATACTTAAATGAGCCAGGTGCTGGTTTCAATTGAGTTGCAAGGAAATAGGTTAAAGGAGAAAGGTTTTTAAGATGAAGGGTTTGGCTGAAAACGGCGTTCGTGACTGGTATATCCAGAGATTTTCTGCTTTGTTGCTTGCAGCCTATACCCTCTTGCTGTTTGCAGTCATAGTGGCTATCCCTGAGTTGAATTTTATAGCTTGGCAAAATCTGTTTTCCATGACCTGGATGCAAGTCGCCACAGTCATAGCCTTATTGGCGACCTGCGCCCATGCCTGGATCGGGATGTGGACGATAGGTACGGACTATCTGAGTGATCACCATGCCGGCAGTAAAGCCAGCCCTCTGCGCTATGGTTATCAGCTTCTCTGCGCGTTGGTACTAATCGCCTATGTAATCTGGGGCATGAAGATTCTTTGGGGAAATCAATAAGATGGCCGAATATGCTGAACTTGAATTTGATGCAATTATAATAGGTGGTGGTGGATCGGGGTTGCGGGCTGGCCTGCAGCTTGCCCAATCCGGTCACAAAACGGCCATCGTTTCAAAGGTCTTTCCGACAAGATCCCATACTGTCTCCGCCCAGGGCGGGATTACCTGTGCTATTGCCAGTGATGATCCAGACGACGACTGGCGCTGGCATATGTATGACACCGTTAAGGGCTCTGATTACATTGGTGACCAGGACGCCATAGAGTATATGTGTAGCGTTGGTCCAGAAGTGGTTTTTGAACTTGAACACATGGGATTGCCTTTTTCCAGAACCCCAAGTGGTAGGATTTACCAGCGCCCTTTTGGTGGCCAATCCAAGGACTTTGGCAAGGGCGGCCAGGCCGCCAGGACCTGTGCAGCTGCTGATAGAACCGGTCATGCCCTGTTACATACGCTATACCAGGCCAATGTCAAGGCAGGCTCCACTGTCTTCAGTGAGTGGTTTGCCGTTGATCTCGTAAAAAATGCGGCTGGAGCTGTGACCGGAGTGATTGCCATCTGTATAGAGACAGGTGAAGTTAATTACTTGAAGTCGAAAGCAACCGTTCTTGCTACCGGTGGCGCTGGCAGGATCTATGCCTCGACTACTAATGCGCTGATGAATACTGGCGATGGCACGGCAATGGCGCTCAGAGCGGGTTTTGTGCAGCAGGATATGGAGATGTGGCAATTTCATCCCACTGGTATTGCTGGCGCAGGAACGCTGGTAACCGAAGGTTGTCGGGGCGAAGGGGGGTATCTGATCAATAAGGATGGCGAACGATTTATGGAGCGTTACGCACCCAACGCTAAAGATCTTGCCGGTCGAGATGTCGTTGCCAGAAGTATGATTCTAGAAATACTTGATGGCCGTGGTGCCGGTGAAAATGGTGATTACGTGTTTCTTAAGTTAGATCATCTTGGAGAAGATATTCTTCATTCTCGCTTGCCCGGCATTGTCGAGTTATCGAAAACTTTTGCTCATGTTGATCCCGTTAAAGAACCGATACCGGTGGTGCCTACCTGTCATTATATGATGGGTGGCCTGCCTACCAATGTCCATGGTCAGGCGATTACTGTTGATCAACAGGGTAAAGATCAGATTATAGATGGGCTTTATGCGGTTGGCGAAGCCGCTTGTGTTTCCGTACATGGGGCGAATCGACTGGGCGGCAATTCGTTATTGGATCTGGTGGTTTTTGGGCGTTCTGCAGGCCTTTTCATCAACGCTGCACTGACCGAGGGAGTGCAACTTGAGCCTTCAAGTTCATCTGATATGGATGCGGCAATGCAGCGACTGAATCGCTGGAATAATTCCACTGCAGAAGGTGAGTCACCTGCGAAACTGAAAAAAGAGCTCCAGGATTGTATGCAGATGAATTTTGGTGTTTTCAGAAAAGAAGCCCCTATGCAGGAAGGGATTAAGACATTGGCTGATTTACGCGAGCGCATTGGTCACGCTTATTTGCAGGATAAAAGTAACACCTTTAATACCGCTCGCCTGGAGGCACTTGAACTCGACAATCTGCTCGAGGTAGCGGAAGCCACCGCGTTCAGTGCGGAAGGTAGAAAAGAAACCAGAGGGGCTCATGCAAGAGACGACTATAAGGATCGTGACGATGAAAACTGGCTCGCTCATTCTATTTATAACCCTGTGGCAAAGACGCTGTCGCAAAGAGCTGTAAATTTTGAGCCTGTGACCGTCGAGACTTTCCAACCGCAAGTAAGGACGTATTAGTCAGCATTGTTAGGCTCGCCGCTTTGGCTCGCTTTATTGGAATTGGGTTTGTATTGGCTTGCAATCAAGCCTTGTTGCTTTAAAGAAAAGTCGCAGTACTGGAGTTTTGTTTCAGATGATAGATGAATTTGGATTAACTGGTCGAGGGCAGGCAGATGCAGGTAAGTGTATATCGATTTAACCCGGAAATTGATGAAAAGCCTCGTATGCAGGATTTTAATGTAGATATACCTGCGGGTAGAGATTTGATGGTGTTGGACGTAATGGCTTTATTGAAGGAGCAGGACCCATCACTGTCTTATCGGCGATCCTGTCGGGAAGGCGTGTGCGGCTCCGATGGCATAAACATGAATGGCAAAAATGGGCTTGCCTGCATTACCCCCATATCTGAGGTTGCCGGTGCGGGTGCGCTGAAACTCAGACCGCTTCCGGGACTACCTGTGGTACGGGATCTGGTTGTTGATATGACCCAGTTTTATGAAAACTATGAGGCCATAAAGCCGTATCTGATCAATGACAATTCGCCGCCGGCCACGGAGCGCCTGCAGTCCCCGCAAGACAGAGAAAAGCTGGACGGACTCTATGAGTGTATTCTGTGTGCTTGTTGCTCGACTTCCTGTCCTTCATTCTGGTGGAACCCAGACAAATTTATTGGCCCGGCAGGTTTACTTCAGGCCTACCGCTTCCTGGCCGATAGTCGTGATACTGCAACTGATGAGCGTCTTGAAGCGTTGCAGGACCCGTTTAGTGTATTTCGTTGTCGGGGCATTATGAATTGTGTCAGTGTGTGTCCGAAAGGACTCAATCCCACACGGGCCATTGGTCATATCCGTACTATGTTAATGGGTCGAGCCGTTTGAATTAGTTTGGGGATAAGATACCGGATTCTCCTTAAAGCATACAACTTGAGTTGTAGCTCCGTTACAATTGGAAAATATTCATAAAAGAAAGATGGGTTAAGATGTCAGATAGCTTCATGGAAACAATGTGGCGAACCAGCCATATTTCCGGGGGCAATGCATCCTATGTAGAGTCTCTTTATGAGGATTATTTGCTTGATCCAGCTAATAGCCCTGATTGCTGGCGGAATTATTTTGATTCTCTGCCTCATCACACAGGCCGAGCCCAGTCTGATTTGTCTCATAAAACGATTCGAGAGCATTTCCTGTTACTGGCCAGGAATCAGAACAGGGTGGAACCCGTTTCGGCCACTACCGTTTCAGCTAATTATGAGCAGAAGCAGTTCGCTATTGGCGAACTGATTTACGGTTATCGGAGAAGAGGACACTTAAGGGCAAATCTTGATCCGTTGGGCCTGACCGAGATAGATGCCGTTCCTTCTCTAGAGTTAACCTATCATGGACTTTCCCAAGCTGATTACGACACTCGGTTTCAGGTAGGCTCATTGTCCATGGATGAACCTGAAGCCAAACTCAGCGATATTATCCAGGTTCTAGAAGAGACCTATTGCGGTTCGATCGGTGCCGAGTACATGCATATCACTAATCAGGAAGAGCTAACCTGGGTTCAGCAGAGAATGGAAAGCTCTCGCTCCAGGCCACACTATGGACATGGTACAAAGCGACGATTGCTGGATCGAATCCTGGCGGCGGAAGGTTTGGAGCGATATCTTGGTAAAAAATACCCCGGTACAAAACGTTTTGGGCTGGAAGGTGCTGAAACTTTTATCTGTTCGCTGGCTGAACTGATCCATCGAGCCGGTACTGCTGGGGTAGTGGAAACCGTTATTGGCATGGCACACCGGGGCCGGCTCAATGTGCTGGTAAATCTGCTGGGTAAAGACCCAGCGCAATTATTTGATGAATTTGAAGGCCGATTCAAAGCTGAGAGAGGCTCAGGGGATGTAAAGTATCACCAAGGATTTTCTTCAAATTTAATGACCCCAGGTGGTGAAATGCATCTGGCCCTGGCATTTAACCCGAGCCATCTTGAGATTGCGGCACCCGTGATCGTCGGCTCAGTCAGGGCGCGTATGGACCGACGCGAAGATCCTGCTGGGGAAAAAGTGCTTGCCATAAATGTGCATGGTGATGCAGCTTTTGCCGGCCAGGGCGTGGTGATGGAAACTTTCCAGATGTCCCAGACCAGAGGCTTTCATACGGGTGGTACGATTCACGTTATTATCAACAACCAGATCGGCTATACCATTAGTAAACCAGAAGACGCGCGCTCCACTCGATATTGCACCGAAGTTGCTAAAATGGTTCAAGCGCCTATTTTTCACGTGAATGGTGATGATCCAGAGGCTGTGCTTTTTGTATCGCAGATGGCGTTGGACTACCGAATGGCTTTTAGTAAAGATGTCGTTATAGATATTGTCTGTTACCGAAGACGAGGCCATAACGAAGGTGATGAGCCGTCTATTACCCAGCCGACTATGTATAAAGTCATCAGGAAACATCCCACCACCTTAGATCAGTATTCTAAAAAATTGATCAAAGAAGGTGCTATCGATGAGCACGAGTACCAGCGACGCATGGAAGCGTATCGAGATGCCTTGGATGAAGGCAACGCCGTAGCCTGGGATTATCTGAAGGAATCTAATACAGCACTGCATGTGGATTGGCGACCTTATTTAGACCACGACTGGGATATCCCGGCGAACACGCAGATCGATATTAAAAAATTCCAGCACCTTGCCGGTAAACTGCTGGCACTGCCGGATGAGTTTTTGTTGCATCGACAGGTAGAAAAGATAGCCGCCGATCGCAGGAAAATGGCTGCCGGGGCGAAACTAATTAACTGGGGTTTTGCAGAAATGATGGCCTATGCAACACTGCTTGATGAGGGCTTTCAGATTCGATTGACTGGCCAGGACGTTGGCAGGGGCACATTTGCCCATCGCCACGCAATTCTACATGACCAGGGTAGTGAGCAAGATTTCTCGCCTCTGGCCAATGCTGGTCTGGCTGGAAAATTTATGCTTTATGACTCGTTTCTTTCTGAAGAAGCGGTACTCGCCTTTGAATATGGCTACTCGCAGACAAGCCCTGATACGCTGGTAGTCTGGGAAGCTCAGTTCGGTGATTTTGCAAATGGTGCTCAGGTCGTTATTGATCAGTTTATTACCAGTGGGGAACATAAGTGGGGGCGCCTGTCTGGATTGACGATGTTACTACCGCATGGCTACGAGGGCGCTGGCCCGGAACATTCTTCGGCCCGGCTTGAGCGTTATCTGCAGTTGAGTGCCGAGCATAATATTCAGGTTTGCGTACCCACGACGCCAGCACAGATTTTTCACGTGCTGCGCCGCCAGATGATCCGCCCACTTAGAAAACCCCTGATTGTTCTTTCGCCCAAGAGCTTATTACGACATAGAGACGCAGTTTCTTCGCTGGAAGATCTAACCGAGGGTGAGTTTTCACCAGTGATAGATGATAGCAGTCGGAGCCAGTGTTGCGATCAGGTGACACGACTGGTCCTGTGTAGTGGCAAGGTTTACTTTGACTTGCTCGAAGCAAGCTCAGAAGCAGCTTTGGAGCATGTCGCTATTATTCGAATTGAGCAGCTATATCCTTTTCCGAAACAGCTGCTGGAGCAGATTGTCGGGCAATACCCTAATGTAATAGCAGTAGCCTGGTGCCAGGAAGAGCCAATGAACCAGGGTGCCTGGTACAGTAGTCAGCACCATATGCGGCGTGTGATTCATCGTTTCCATCCTGACATGAATCTCGATTATGCAGGTCGCGCAGGGTCAGCTGCAGCTGCAGCTGGGTATATGTCAATTCACCTACAACAACAGAAACAGTTACTGCAGGCTGCTTTATTTGGCCGTATTCAGGAGCAGGACCCAGGACAAGTTTAAGGAAGTTAAATGATGGAAATTAAAGCACCCGATTTCCCGGAGTCAATTGCCGATGGTGAAGTCGCTCAATGGCATGTAACAGAGCATGAGTTTGTGCTCCGAGACCAGGTCCTGGTGGACATAGAAACCGATAAGGTGGTATTGGAAGTGGTAGCACCATCGGATGGAAAGGTAACCAGAATAATTAAAACCACGGGTGATACGATATTGTCAGCAGATGTTCTGGCTGATTTTGAATCAGGCTCAAACGATCAGCCCGCAGTCGAGACGATGGTTGTCAAGCCGGTATCGTCTGGGGTTGCAGCACAGCCTTTGAGGGCGAGCCCGTCCGCCAGGAAACTGGCCAGTGAAAGGGGCTTGGAATTAAGCGATATAACAGGAACGGGTAAGGGCGGAATGATAACCCGGGGTGATGTAGTAAAGGCAAATCCGCAAACAGTGGTTAAGGAAACGCAGTCGGTCGCCTTGCCCACGGAGACCTCGTCTGCCGAGGAGGCCAATTCAACCAAGGGGGGTCGTATTGAACGCCGTGTGCCTATGACACGACTCAGAGCTAGTATAGCAAGGCGATTGGTCGAAGCTCAGCAGACAGCGGCGATATTGACGACGTTCAATGAAGTTGATATGCAGGCAATAATGGATCTACGCAGTAAATATAAAGAAGCCTTCGCAGAAGCCCATAATGGCACCCGACTGGGTTTTATGTCATTTTTTGTAAGAGCTTGTGTGGAAGCCCTGAAGCGATTTCCGGGAGTCAATGCATCCATTGATGGCAATGATATCGTATACCATGGTTATCAGGATATTGGCGTAGCAGTAGGATCACCCAGGGGGCTGGTGGTGCCAGTTCTTCGCGATGCAGATAGCCTTGGACTGGCCGAAATTGAGGAAAGGATAAAGGCTTTCGGTGAAAAAGCTCAGAATGGCAAGCTGTCCATTGATGAAATTACCGGTGGTACTTTTACCTTGTCCAATGGAGGTATTTTTGGTTCATTGCTCTCGACTCCTATTTTGAATCCACCCCAGACTGGCATATTGGGGATGCATAAAATTCAGGCACGACCTGTCGCTGATAATGGACAAGTAGTGATCCGACCCATGATGTATCTGGCTTTGTCCTATGACCACAGATTGATTGATGGTTCCGAAGCGGTAAGATTTTTAGTTACCATTAAAGCGTTCCTTGAAGACCCCGCTAGAATTTTGCTGGATATTTGAGTAAGGAGGGAAGGTAAATGAGCGATTATTTCGATGTAATAGTGATTGGCGCAGGACCTGCAGGCTACCATGCAGCTATTCGGGCGTCCCAGCTTGGACTGAAAACGGCCTGTATCGATAAATGGGTTGATGCTTCCGGAACAGGGGTTCTTGGTGGGACTTGTCTGAATGTGGGTTGTATTCCTTCAAAAACACTCTTGGATATTTCGCACAAATATAGCTTGGCCAAGGATGGGTTTTCTGGTCTTGGGATTACCACTGGGAAAGTAGGAATT
Organism: Gammaproteobacteria bacterium; assembly: GCA_012960535.1. Lineage (GTDB taxonomy): Bacteria > Pseudomonadota > Gammaproteobacteria > Pseudomonadales > Azotimanducaceae > UBA9926. The sequence continues at coordinate 192,612 of DUBB01000007.1, read as the reverse complement.
GATATTGCCACCATGCAGAAAAATAAGCGTGACATCGTAAAAGGTTTAACCCGGGGAGTAGCCGGACTCTTAAAAGCCAATGATGTTAAAGTCTATACCGCGACAGCGGAATTAGGCGCAGGTAGAAAGGTAACGCTCACTTTCACAGATGGTCAGTCACAGGAACTCGGTGCAGACAATGTCATACTGGCAACGGGTTCGGTGCCGGTAGATATTCCGCCTTGCCCAATGGATGGGGAAAGGGTGATTGATTCTGAAGGGGCACTAGAGCTTGCAGCTGTCCCAGACAGACTGGGGGTCATTGGTGCAGGCGTAATTGGTTTGGAATTAGGCAGTGTCTGGAGTCGCCTGGGAGCTGAGGTGATCGTTCTGGAAGCGCTTGATGAATTTCTGCCCAATGCCGACCAGCAACTGTCGAAAGAAGCCGCGAAACAGTTTAAAAAGCAGGGATTGGATATCAGATTGGGTACCAGAGTAACTGGCACTCGGGTCGAGAAAAATGAAGTGGTGGTGAGCTACACTGACAAACAAGGAGATCAGGAACTTGTTGTGGATAAGGTGATTGTCGCCGTTGGCCGGAGGCCGTTCACTCAGGGCGTACTGTCAGCAGATAGCGGTGTGCAATTGGATGAGCGAGGCTTTGTACAGGTTAACGATCTTTGCGCTACTGATGCGGTGAGTGTTTTTGCAGTGGGCGATGTTGTGCGTGGGCCGATGTTGGCTCATAAGGGCATGGAAGAAGGCATCATGGTTGCTGAGCGAATTGCCGGGGCAAAGCCTGTGGTCAATTATGAATGCGTGCCATCGGTCATTTATACCAATCCTGAAGTCGCCTGGGTTGGCCAGAGCGAAGAACAGCTGAAGGCTGCTGGCATTGCCTACACAAGTGGTGTGTTCCCCATGGCGGCCAGTGGACGGGCCCTGGCTAGCAAAGAAACGGTCGGCATGATTAAAGTGTTGGCGGATGCCGACTCAGACCAGATTCTCGGCGTGCACATGATGGGCGCGCATGTCTCAGAGTTAATCTCAGAAGCGGTTATTGCGATGGAATTTGGAGCCACTGCGGAAGATCTGGGGCTGACCATGTTTGCTCACCCGTCACTATCAGAGGGCCTGCATGAGGCTGCGCTGGCGGTTTCGGGTCATGCTATACATATTAGCAACCGCAAAAAGAGAAAATAAATAACGTCGTTCCTGCGATTAAATTGAGCATAATGTTCAAGGTAAGGATGTAAAGAATATGAATCGTCACGAGTATCAGGCAGACCCGCCTGTTTGCTGAATAGGGGGTTGCCCGTATCGGCGGGACATGCTGTCGATTCCAATAAATTGATCATAATGTTCAAGCTAAGGATGTAAAGAATATGAATCTTCATGAATATCAGGCAAAACAACTGTTCGCTGAGTATGGGCTGCCCGTATCGGCAGGACATGCCGTTGATTCCGGCGCTGAGGCTATAGCAGCAGCCCAGGCTATTGGTGGCAACCGGTGGGTCGTAAAAGCGCAGGTTCACGCTGGAGGGAGAGGCAAAGCTGGCGGTGTGAAGTTATTTTCGGATCTGGATGAAGTTGGTGCATTCGCGGACAAATTGATCGGTACCCACCTGGTTACTGCCCAGACTGACGAGTATGGGCAGCCTGTCAGTAAAATTTTTGTAGAGGCATGTACTGGAATTTCCCGCGAACTCTATCTTGGTGCCGTCATTGATCGGTCGTCAAAGAGAGTCATTTTCATGGCATCAACCGAGGGCGGTGTAGAAATAGAAGAAGTAGCTCGACAAACACCTGAAAAAATCATTAAGGCGATCATACATCCTACCCAGGGGGCCCAGGCCTATCAGGGGCGACAACTCGCCTTTAAGCTGGGCCTGGAGGGGCGGCAGATCAACCAGTTTGCCAGTATCTTTCTAGCCCTGGCCAAGATGTTTCAGGAACGGGACCTTTCATTACTGGAAATCAACCCGTTGGTGATCACCGATGCAGGAGACGTACTTTGTCTTGATGCTAAAGTATCAATAGATAGTAATGCACTATTTAGACAGCAGAGCCTGGCTGCCATGCGCGATCCCAGCCAGGAGGATGAAAGAGAGAGGCAGGCCGGGGAATATGGGCTTAACTATGTTGCCCTCGAAGGTAATATCGGTTGTATGGTGAATGGCGCTGGATTGGCCATGGGGACTATGGACCTGGTAAAGCTGTGTGGAGGTGAGCCGGCTAATTTCCTCGATGTCGGCGGGGGAGCGACCAAGGAAGCAGTCAGTGAGGCTTTTAAGATCATCCTGTCGGACAGTGCTGTTAAAGCCATCCTTATTAATATTTTTGGCGGCATTGTTCAATGCGACATTATCGCGGCAGGTATCGTTGGTGCAGTACGAGACGTTGGCGTTAAGGTTCCGGTGGTAGTTCGATTTGAGGGCAACAATGCGGCCTTAGGCGTACAGACCTTGGCTGGCAGTGATGTAGATATTATTGCAGCAACGAGTTTAACCGATGCTGTTGAACAAGTGGTCAAGGCCGCTGGAGAAGCATTGTGAGTATCCTAATCAACAAAGATACCAAAGTTATCTGCCAGGGTTTCACAGGGGCTCAGGGGACCTTACATTCTCAGCAGGCAATTGCTTATGGTACTAAAATGGTAGGCGGTATTACGCCCGGGAAAGGTGGCCAGACCCATTTGGATCTACCGGTATTTAATACCGTTGCTGAAGCTGTGCAGGCTACCGGGGCAGATGCCAGCGTCATTTATGTACCCGCACCTTTCGCTAAAGATGGTATTTTAGAAGCGGCTGAAGCTGGAATTAAACTGGTAGTCTGTATTACAGAGGGTGTCCCTACGCTGGATATGCTTGCCGTGAAAGTACGGATGGACGAGTTGGGAACGCGTCTGATTGGTCCAAATTGCCCAGGCGTTATTACCCCCGGGGAGTGCAAAATTGGAATTATGCCAGGTGATATTCACTTACCTGGAAGGGTGGGTATCGTGTCTCGTTCAGGAACGCTGACCTATGAAGCAGTAAAACAAACCACCGACCTGGGTTTTGGCCAGAGTAGCTGCGTTGGTATTGGTGGTGATCCCATACCTGGAAGTCATTTCGTGGATATCCTGGCGTTGTTTCAGAAAGACCCGGCAACAGAAGCGATTGTCATGGTTGGTGAAATTGGCGGCACGGCAGAAGAAGAAGCCGCCGAATTTATCAGAGCAAATGTGACCAAGCCAGTGGTGAGTTATATAGCTGGCGTGACCGCGCCGCCGGGTAAACGTATGGGGCACGCCGGGGCCATTATTGCCGGAGGAAAAGGCACCGCAGAGGATAAGTTTTCTGCTTTAGCTGCCGCCGGAGTGTGTACCGTGAAAAGTCTTGATTCTATTGGCTCAGCTTTGGGTGAAATTACCGGTTGGTGTTAACACCAGCAGGCAACTCTGAACCTGAAGCGATTGTTTTTTAACCCGGGTCGGGGTTGAAATTTTGTAGTATTGCCCCCAGCTATCTGTCATCGATATGACGGAGCGAAAGAAAATGGCCAAGACTGCTAAAAAGAAAAAAATGGGTTTTCAGACAGAAGCTAAACAGCTGCTGCAATTGATGATCCATTCTTTGTATTCAAATAGAGAAATCTTCCTGCGGGAACTCATATCAAACGCATCGGATGCCATCGATAAGTTTCGCTTTGCCAGTCTCACAGAAGCAGCGTTATCACCTTCTGATGGCGATTTGAGTATCCGTATCGACGTTGACCCAGAAGCGAAAACAATAACCTTGACTGATAATGGAATAGGCATGTCACGGGACGAGGCCATTGAAAACCTCGGTACCATTGCCAAGTCGGGAACGGCCCAGTTCATGTCAGAGTTAACGGGTGATGAGCAGAAGGATTCTCAACTGATCGGTCAGTTTGGTGTGGGCTTTTATGCTTCTTTTATCGTTGCCAGCAAGGTGGTGGTTGAATCACGTTCAGCCCGAGTCACTGCAGAAGAAGCCGTGCGCTGGACCTCTAGCGGCGAAGCAGATTTTGAGGTGGAAACCATAACCCGGGAAGCAAGGGGCACTCAGGTGACCTTGTACCTGAAGGCGGATAACGAAGAATATCTCGACAATTTCCGTCTGAAGACGGTCATTAAAAAATACGCAGACCATGTTTCGGTGCCCGTTATCATGGCTCTGCCAGCGGAGCCCGGTTCGGCAGATGAGGCTGAATCAGATACTGATGCGGACGTAGTAGCCCAAGACGAGGTGGTTAATAGTGCGACTGCGTTGTGGACTCGACCTAGGAGTGAGGTCGGTAAGGAGGAGTACGAGGCATTTTATAAGCATATTTCTCATGATTTTGAGAACCCATTAACCTGGAGCCATAATAAAGTTGAAGGGAAACTGGACTATACCAGTCTTATTTTTGTGCCGGGTAAAGCCCCTTTTGATTTGTGGAATCGAGAATCGATAAAGGGTCTGAAGCTGTTCGTTCAGCGCGTGTTTATCATGGACGATGCTGAACAGTTTCTACCGCTTTATTTGAGGTTCATTAAGGGGGTTGTTGATTCCAATGATCTGTCTCTGAATATTTCAAGGGAACTACTGCAGAAAGATCCTGCAATAGAGTCCATGAGGAACGCGCTTACCAAACGAAGTTTGGATATGCTCGATAAACTGTCGAAGAAGGAAGCGGAACAGTATCAACTATTCTGGAATGAATTTGGCCAGGTTTTGAAAGAAGGGCCAGCAGAGGATTTTGGCAATAAGGAAAAAATTGCTAAATTGCTGCGGTTTTCGACTACCCATACAGGGTCAGAGGTTCAGGATCAATCGCTCGATGCTTATTTGTCTCGTATGCAACCTGAGCAATCTAAGATTTATTATGTAGCCGCGGAAAATCTTCAAACAGCATCGAATAGTCCCCATCTGGAGGTATTCAAAAAGAAAGATATTGAAGTGCTGCTGCTCACCGATCGGATAGATGAATGGTTGGTTAATCATCTCATGGAGTTTGATGGAAAAATGCTCCAGGATGTTGCCAAGGGCTCACTTGATTTGGGTGCACTGGAGGATTCTGAAGAAAAGAAGGCATCGGAAGAAATCGCTAAAGAGTTCTCTGATCTGGTAACCCGGCTCAGCGATGAATTAGGCGAGCAGGTAGAACAGGTCAGGGTGACCCACCGGCTTACCGATTCCCCCGCATGCCTGGTGGTAACGGAGGATGACATGGGTATGCAGATGCGTCGTATTCTGGAGTCTGCAGGTCAGGAAGTACCTTCTTCTAAACGTATTTTTGAAATCAATCCGGAACACCCTTTAATTGTGCGGCTTGACCAGGAGGTAGACGTTGACCGTTTTAAGAGTCTGTCTGGCGTGCTTTATGATCAGGCATTGTTAGCTGAGGGTGGCCAGCTGGATGACCCGGCTAATTATGTGCAGAAATTGAATAAACTGCTGCTGGAATTGACGGCTTGACCCGCTTTTCTGGGGTTAAATTGCCAAGCTCGGCGGAATTTATCGGAACAGGACTTTGTTAATTACTTTGATGCGTCACGGGGATGCTGCTGCAACAGCGCCATCGGATGCATTAAGACCCTTAACCGGCTCAGGTCGGCGGGAAGTGCAGGTGGTAGCTGGATTGCTTGGTAGTCACTCGCTTCCTGATGCAATTATCTCCAGTCCCTACCTGCGTGCCAGACAGACTGCTGCTATAGTCGCAGAAACTAATCAGTTGCTGATAGCGCCTCAGTGGCCGGAAATTACTCCGCTTGGAAGTATTGATACGGTCATGGAATTAGTTTTTCAGCAGACCAATCCTGTTTTTCTGGTATTTCATATGCCTTTAATTGCTCAATTGATTTATGCTCTGACAGGTGAAAGGATAAATGTACCAACGGCCTCGGTTTTCACGATGGCGCTCCCCGCGGGCCAGATGACAGGTGCTAAAATGCTATGGAAACTCTGACTCCGAAGCTGGTTCATGACTGGTTGGTTCAGTTATCCCTGACGGGACTGTTGCTGGCTGTGGCGTGCAGTGTATCCGCATCGCAGGCTCTACCGGTCTATCCTGGTGCTGAACTCATAGAGGCGAGCAATAGCGACAGCATTGATCGTTACCGAATCGTTTTGAGTTCATTAAAAAAAATCCGCAATGTACTGCAACCAGACCGAACCATTACCGTCAAAGGTCGTAGCAGCACGCGTACTTATTACGTGCCCGATGAACGCGATGTCGAAGCGCTCATTGCGCATTATAAAGTCAGCTCAACCGAGGCGTTTGAAACCTTGTTTTCCTGTCAGGGTCGAGATTGCGGTAGCAGTAATTACTGGGCTAATACGGTATTCAAGAACAGGATTCTCTATGGCCCTGAGCAGTTCCAGTATTACTGGGTAGGTTTGAACAGTGAAACCCAGGACTATGAAATGGTTTATCTGGGTAGACGGGGCACCCGGAAGATCTATATCCATCACGAAATCATAGTTACCGAAGACAGTGCAAAAGAACCAGGCAATACGCCTATATTGTTTGATGGGGCTGGTATTACCCGCTTGCCCCTGCAGCAGGTAGCATCTGATCTAGATGGGCTTGCTGAGCTGCTGCAGAGATACCTGGACAAGGTAGCTGATCAGAAGATGGCAATTGTTGTCCATGATGCCCAGCAGGGAACCGAGACGTTGGTGCAGGCTATTAACCGAACCGCAAGTGAGGCAGCTGCGATAAGGCAACAGCTGATTGGAAAAGGGCTTCCGGAAGGTCGATTAACTGCCCATGGTGCAGGGCCTTTGGGACCTGTCGAGGCCCTGAATTACCCCCGGGTCGATATGGTTTTGCTACCGCACTGAGCGGCTCGAAGGTCAGCTGTGTAGTTGCAGGAGCGAGAGGAACTCCATGCGGGTACTCTGATTCTCCTGGAACTGACCGAGCATCATGGACGTTTTCATTACCGAATTCTGTTTTTCTACCCCTCTCATTTTCATACACATATGTTCTGCCTCGATGATGACACCAACGCCAGCAGCCAGGGTCACCTTGCTGATAGCTTCGGCGATTTGCTTGGTCAGGCTTTCCTGAATCTGTAATCGCCGAGCATACATATCAACGATTCGGGCCACTTTGGATAAACCTAGCACCTTGCCGGTGGGTAAATAGGCAACATGACATTTGCCCACAAAAGGTAGTAAGTGATGTTCACACATGGAGTAGAGTTCAATATCCTGAACTATGATGATCTCGCTGGTATCGGAGGCAAAAAGGGCACCGTTTACGATATCTTCCAGTGTTTCCCGGTATCCTTTGGTAAGAAAATGCATCGCATTTGCTGCCCGAGCGGGTGTGTCACGTAGACCATCTCGCTGCGGGTCTTCTCCGATACTGCGTAGTATTTTCTCAAATGCCAGTTCCATGCCCAGTACCTTTACCAAAAAAAACTAACACTAAGGCAAATGATATTCCGGGTAAAGATAAACTGCGTCAATCTTGGGTTATAATTAGCGATTTTGAGAGGCCGACTAGATGCCGGGCAGCAGTATTGGTGAGATGTTTAAAGTGACGACCTTTGGTGAAAGCCACGGGGTGGCGCTGGGTTGTGTCGTAGATGGATGCCCAGCGGGACTGCCCCTGTCTGAGAAAGACCTCCAGGATGATCTCGATCGCCGCAGACCGGGCTCGTCAAAATATACCAGCCAGCGAAAAGAGCCCGATCGGGTGCGCATTTTATCCGGTGTTTTCGAAGGTGTGACGACCGGAACCAGTCTAGGCTTGTTAATTGAAAACGTGGATCAGAAATCAAAGGATTATGTTGATATCAAGGATGTGTTCCGTCCTGGCCATGCTGATTTTAGCTACCAGAAAAAATATGGCATCAGGGATTATCGAGGCGGTGGCCGAGCATCAGCCCGTGAAACAGCAATGCGTGTCGCAGCGGGGGCCGTTGCAAAGAAATACCTTGCCGATCTCTGTGGCATAAGGATTCGTGGTTATCTCGCGGCAATTGGCGATATCAGTATTTCAGAGTTTGACTGGGATCAGGTGAGTAAGAATTCCTTTTTTTGTCCTGACGTTACCAAGGTTTCGGAAATGGAGGCATTAATTGATGATCTTCGGCGCCAGGGAGATTCGGTAGGAGCAAGGGTAAACGTCGTTGCCGAGGGTATGATAAGTGGTCTAGGCGAGCCTGTATTTGATAAACTGGACGCCGAAATAGCCTCCGCTATGATGAGCATAAATGCTGTGAAGGGCGTTGAAATCGGTGATGGCTTTCAGGTAGTTCAGCAATTGGGGTCGATCCACAGGGACGAAATCACTTCGCAGGGGTTTGTTTCCAATCGGGCCGGTGGGATTCTCGGTGGTATCTCAACAGGTCAGGACCTGCGGGTAAGTATCGCCCTTAAGCCGACTTCGAGCATTACCAAGCCTGCACGCACGATTACGGTGGATGGCAAGGATACCGAGATCAGCACCAAAGGAAGGCATGATCCGTGCGTTGGCGTCAGAGCCACGCCGATAGCCGAAGCAATGCTGGCTATCGTTCTCATGGATCACCTGCTGAGGCAAAGGGGGCAGAATGGATTATCTTGATTTAACAGTATCAGGAATTCCGACTTGGACAAACCACTGGCTCAGGCGTTTTCAGTATTGATTCACTGGTAGTTCAGCATACGCTGAAATCTTGTCCTGTAGGTTCGTTGTACAAGGCCTCTGGGCAAGTCCCGACTTGGTCCGGTGTATGCCTGGATCGAGGTTTTAGTCCGAAGTGTTAACGGCTCAGCTTACCTTAAGGGCTTTAAGGGCGTTAAGGACCTTATGGATTAGAGGCTTGATCGGCTAAAAGTGTGGCTAAGAGCTTGATTGCTAAAAAAGTTATTGGTTGACCCTTAAATGAGTCAACCACATTAAAGGAAGGACGGTTATGGGTAGTAAGAATGTCGCCATAGTGGGGGCCACTGGGGCGGTTGGAGAGAGCATGCTTGAGTTGCTGGAATCGCGTAAATTCCCAGTAGATAATCTGTATCTCCTGGCCAGCGAACGCAGTGCAGGGTCGAGGTTGCCTTTTGCTGAAAGGAATATCAGAGTAGAGAACCTGGCGGATTTTGATTTTGGCCAGGTAGATATTGGCTTGTTTTCCGCTGGTGGTTCTGTTTCAGCGGAGTTTGCACCCAAAGCGGCGGCCGCTGGTTGTGTTGTTATCGATAATACTTCTTATTTCAGGAGAGATCCTGAGATACCTTTGATCATACCTGAGGTGAATCTGCACCGGCTGCCTGATTATGTGAATAAGAATATCATTGCCAATCCCAATTGTTCGACCATCCAGATGCTGGTCGCGTTAAAACCCATTTATGATGCAGTGGGCATATCCAGAATTCACGTAAGTACTTATCAGGCAGTTTCTGGCGCCGGGAAATCGGGTGTTGAAGAGCTGGCAGGCCAGACGGCCCGATTGTTGAATGTGCAGTCGATAGAAAACCGGGTATTTCCTGCGCAGATTGCCTTTAACGCGATCCCAGCAATCGGTGAATTTGAGGCAAACGGTTTTACTAGTGAAGAAATGAAAATGATATGGGAAACCCATAAAATTTTCGAGGATGATAGCATTCAGGTCAGTCCTACCTGTGTTCGTATTCCGGTATTTTATGGGCATTCGGAGGCGGTCTATATTGAAACCAGAAAACCCATATCAGCCGAGACAGCCAGGCAACTGTTTGCTGATTTTCCAGGAATAGAAGTGATTGATGATGTCAAAGCGGATATCTATCCCACTGCGGTTGCACAAGCTGCGGGATCGGATCCGGTCTACGTGGGCCGAATTCGAAAGGATGTTGCTAATGAACTGGGATTGCATTGTTGGGTTGTTTCCGACAATGTTCGCAAAGGTGCTGCTTTGAACAGTGTACAAATAGCTGAGCATTTGATAGAACAATTATTATAAGATATTGAGAAATAAATATTTTTTTACGCTAGTAAATCAAGAAAGGAGTTGGCAACGTGGTGCAACTGGAGCGGGTCGCTTTGTTTTTTATTAAGAAGATAAGTTCTGTTCAATGTCTACTGGTACTAAGTCTCGCACTAAGTCTGGTACTGAGTGCACCGACTGCTTTCAGCCTGGGTCTTGGCCGTTTACAGTTAAAATCGGCGCTTAATCAGGCCTTCTCCGCAGAAATTGAAATTATTAATAGAGAAAGGCTGGGCGTTGAAGAAATACTCCCTAATCTGGCGACCCAGGAAGATTTTGACCGGTTGAATGTTGAGCGTACCTTTGAACTGTACGACCTTAGATTTGATGTGGTTTCCGGGGCCGATGGCCAAACTGTTATCCGGGTGAACAGCCGAGACCCGATAGTTGAGCCGTTTCTGAATTTTGTGATCGAAGTTATTTGGCCCTCTGGCAGGCTGGTCAGGGAATATACGGTTCTGCTCGACCCGCCAGTTCTGACGACTTCTTCAGTGAGGAAGGTCCAGTGGCCCGAAGAAACAACGCGGGACGAAGATAATGAACAGCCCCAGCGTCTTTCGCAGAGTGCCGAACAGGTCAATTCCTGGCAGTCCATGACGGGAGCAGGCGATACGCTGTGGCTGATTGCCTCTCGTATTCGGCCCGATAAATCGGTCAGCGTTCAACAGATTATGCTGGCCCTGCAAAGAGCGAATCCCGATGCTTTCATTGCAGATAATATTAATAGGCTTAAAGCGGGCTATCGTCTTGAATTGCCAGATCTCAATGCCATAGAGGCGTCAAGCCAACCCGAAGCTATCAGGGAAGTTGCATTGCAGAATGATCGCTACAACGAATCGCGGTTAGCTCGCGGTGATCGAACTGTCGGGAATCAAAAAAAAAATCGATCTTCTTTGGCCCCGAAGGAATCAGAAGAATCAGAAGCTGAGCTGAGACTGGTATCTAGCCAGGATGCTGTAGCCGCTGCCGAAAATCCACAGGAAAATGTTCAGGCTGCCGAAATGGCTTTGGCCATTGCAGAGGAAGATCTCGATCTTGCCCAGAGAGAAAATACGGCGTTGAGTAACAGGTTGGATCAGATCGAAAACCAAATGATGGATTTGGGCGCCCTGGTAAAGTTGAAAGATCAGCAACTTGCCGCATTGCAGAACCAGCTGGCTGAACTTGAACAGAATAGATCAGACCTTGTTGTTCAGCCTGCCTCACTGGGATTACTGGGAAATCTGTATATCCAGATGGCTCTGGCTGGATTATTGGTGCTGTTAGTTGTGTCAGCCATGCTTTATACAAGGAACCGACGTAAACCTGAAGATGATGGCATTAATGCGGCGGCCTCCCAGGAACAGCCTCCAGCGCAGGCTACTGTCCATTCACCGGATAGTGATGCAGCTGAGGCAGCACCGGAAGTGGACGAAGCAAGTACCGAAGAACCGCCACTGGGCTTTGATCCGGATGAGTCCACCGAACCAGAAACAGTGCAGGAACAGGATTCAGATCTCGATGAGGCGAAGGATCAGGGCGAGGACAACGACCCGGCCCTGGAATACGAGCTGGATATGGACCCATCATTGACCCAAACCGATGATGAAATAACAGAAACAGATGATGCAGTAGATACAATGGAGGCGACTGCGGAATCCGATGCTGTCGCTGAGGATGATGAATCAGAGCAAGCAGGTTCAAGTGGCGAGGAAGCAGGTGTTGTGTTTAAGGAGGATCCACCATTGGGTCTCGATGATGTCGCTGATTCAGAGGACCCTGTCGCCAGTTTGGAAGACGATCTTAGCGAGGATGAGATAGACCTGGATCTGGAACTGGATATTGATCTGGATACTGAATTGGAGATCGATGAGACCAATGATGATTTAGCCGAGCTCGACCTGGAAGCAGAGTTAGACCAGTTAGCATCGGACGGCAAACAAACTGGCGCAGAGGCTGATGCGGCTGTCGAACCAGCAGAACCTGATCTGGATGAGGCGTTAGAAGAACTGGATTTGGACGATGATTCAGGGAATAAGCTGGATTTAGCCAGAGCTTACCTTGAGATGGGCGATGAAGCGGGGGCGGTTAAATTACTTCGACAGGTTGTGAAGCAGGGATTGCAGTCTGAAGTCGATGAGGCTGAGCAGATGCTAACCGAGCTCAAGCAAGAGTAACCTCCAGGAAAGTTGATCTGATTTGGATAGAGTAGCGCTGGGTATTGCCTACGATGGTACTGCATATCATGGCTGGCAAAGACAAAGGGGTGTCAGTACGGTTCAGGCCGAACTGGAGGGTGCCCTGAGTAAGATTGCCAATACTCAAATAAAGGTTAGTTGTGCGGGTCGTACCGATACAGGTGTTCACGCCACTCAGCAAGTGGTTCATTTTGATGTGGATGTGGGTGTAGTGCGTACCAGTAAAGCCTGGGTCGAGGGTACCAACGCGCTTCTTCCCGATGATATTGCCGTTGTCTGGATGCAACCGGTATCCAGTGCCTTTGATGCTCGTCATTCTGCCATTGCGCGGCGTTACCTGTACATTATTTATAATAAAAGGCGGCGCAGCCCGATTGCATCGAATTCATATGCTCGGTATTTCAGGGATTTGCAACCTGCTGTTATGCATGAGGCGGCCCAGGCGTTATTAGGAGAACAGGATTTTACTTCTTTTAGATCAGCTCACTGCCAGGCCAGGACACCATTTCGGAATATTCATCGTATTACAGTCAAAAGTCAGGGGAGTCTGGTATTTGTGGATATAATCGCCAATGCCTTCCTCTATCATATGGTTCGCAATATTATCGGTGTGCTACTGGAAGTAGGCTGCGGAAACAAACCCCTGGAATGGGTAGGGCAACTACTGGCAATGAAGGATCGATCCCGAGCAGGAAAAATGGCGCCTGCCTGTGGCCTCTATCTCGTCAGTGTCATCTATCCGGACCAATATTATTTACCCGTGGAGGCGCAATTACCTCACCTTCTTGGACTATTGCCCATCGAATAGGTATGCCGTGTTAGACTACGGCTTTTTTTGAGCTCAATCCGGGCGGGGATCAGGGAATTGGTCAGAACCAGGGCAAAAATATGTGGGATTACCTCCGTCAGGGATGCCAGGGATGCTGTGCTGGCTGGCGCAGATGCGATTGGCTTGAACCGATACCCAAGAAGCGCCCGCTATGTTTCTGTCCAGCAGGCTGTTGACATTGTGGCGGTGGTACCCGCTTTTGTAACCAAGGTCGGCCTGTTCGTTAATGCAAATGTCGTTGAAGTCAGATCCTTCTTAGATAAAGTCCAGATCGATTTATTACAGTTCCATGGTGATGAAGATGAAGCTTATTGCAAACAGTTCGATGTCCCCTATATGAAGGTATTTAAGGTTAGCAGCGGCGCTGAACTGGCATCCAGGGTGCGGCACTTTCCATCCAGTCAGGCAATTTTGGTTGATTCCATGGTGCAAGGTCAGCAGGGCGGAACCGGCATGACGTTTGACTGGCGGGGGTTGCCCAATCTTGATCAGCCTCTGGTACTTGCGGGTGGTTTGAACAAGGATAATGTAAGCCAGGCGATAACAACGGTGCAACCTTACGCAGTGGATGTATGTAGTGGCGTGGAGTCAGAGCCCGGTATCAAAGATTCCACTAAGGTAAAGGAATTTCTGGCTGTTGTTGCGACAGTTGATCGAGGCAGAGACTATGAGTGATCGATATTCAGGGGTAAACGAGAAACAGCCACTTTTACCAGATGAGAGCGGTCATTTCGGGATTTATGGTGGAAAGTTTGTCTCGGAAACCTTAATGGCAGCCCTTGATGACCTGGAAAATGAATATTCCCGATTAAAGGTTGATGAAAATTTTCTGGCAACACTCAATTCGGATCTTGAGCATTATGTGGGACGGGCATCTTCTCTTTATCATGCGCAGCGCTTGACCGAGGCAGCCGGTGGCGCGCAGATCTGGCTAAAACGCGAAGATTTAAATCATACCGGTGCGCATAAGATTAATAATTGTATAGGTCAGGCAATTCTGGCTAAACATATGGGCAAGCCGCGCATTATTGCTGAAACTGGTGCCGGTCAGCATGGCGTTGCCGCGGCTACTGTGGCAGCAAGGTTTGGCTTGTCCTGTTGTGTTTATATGGGTAGTGAAGATATTGAGCGCCAAAGTCATAATGTTTACAGGATGAAATTACTGGGTGCCGAAGTGGTACCGGTGACATCTGGTTCGAAAACCCTGAAGGATGCGCTCAATGAAGCCATGCGCGATTGGGTAACCAATATTGATGATACTCATTACATTATCGGCACCGTTGCTGGTCCCCACCCGTATCCTATGATCGTGAGGGACTTTCAAGCCGTTATTGGACGAGAAGCCAAGCAGCAGTTTGCTTCCAGGCAGGGTGGCTTACCCGATGCGGTGGTCGCTTGTGTCGGCGGCGGTTCCAATGCCATGGGGATCTTCTATCCTTTCCTGGATGATCAGGATGTCAGGCTGGTGGGTGTTGAGGCAGGGGGCAGTGGTATTGCTTCCGGTCAGCACGCGGCGCCACTGACGGCCGGCGAGGTGGGCGTTTTACATGGTAACAGAACTTATCTGATGCAGGATAAAAATGGTCTGATAGCGGAGACTCATTCTATATCTGCCGGTCTGGATTATCCCGGCGTGGGACCTGAACACGCCTGGCTTAAAGATATCAAGCGAGCAGAATATGTGGCAGTGACCGATCAGGAGGCCCTGGCTGCCTTCCGACAACTGAATCTCCTCGAAGGAATACTACCAGCCCTGGAATCCAGCCATGCCCTTGCTTATGCCATGCAGTTAGCGGCAAGCCTGCCGGTAGAGCAGCATATCATTGTTAACCTATCCGGTCGTGGTGACAAAGACGTTCCGACAATGGCTAAAATAGACGGTATTTCGATAGACTAGGGAGGGTCAGTGAGCCGATTATCAAGCAAAGCGGATTTATTGAGAGACCTGGGCAAAAAAGCGTTGGTTACTTACATCGTCGCGGGAGATCCCGATCAGTCGGTAACCGTACCCTTAATGCATAAATTGGTGGCAGCCGGGGTTGACGTGATTGAACTAGGTGTACCCTTTTCCGATCCAGAAGCAGAAGGTCCGGTGATTCAAAGGGCTCATGAAAGAGCCTTAAGAGCAGGGACTTCTCTGCTTGATGTGATGCAACTGGTCGCGGAATTCCGCAATCTAGATCAGGCGACGCCAGTGGTTTTGATGGGTTATTTAAATCCCATTGAAAAAATGGGTTATGAGAATTTTGCCCAGCAAGCATCGAAGTGCGGAATTGATGGAACCATCATCGTTAACCTGCCACCGGAAGAAGCAGCTGATCTGTCTCGCTATCTGGAGCAACATGATATCGAATCGGTGTATTTACTGGCCCCCACAACCACGCCTGAACGGGCTGCAGGAATCAGCTCCAGGAGTCGGGGGTTTGTCTATTATGTTTCGCTCAAGGGCACGACTGGAGCGGGTAGCCTGAATACCGCTGAAGTATCTGGAAAGGTTCGGGCAATGAAAAAAATCGTCAAAATGCCACTTTATGTTGGCTTTGGGATTAAAAATGGAGTGACCGCAGCCGCGGTAGCCCATGAGTCAGATGGGGTCGTGGTGGGATCGGCTATCGTTGATTATATGGCATTTCATGAGAACAACATTGGTGAGTTAGAGACTTCTGTGGTCACGCTTGTCCAGGAAATTAGGTCTGCACTAGATGCCCTCGTCGCTTGAATCATGGCTTGATTACATTGAGCAGTTGCACCCCGTAAAATGGGATCTGGGGCTTAGCCGAGTGGCCCAGGTGGCAGCGCAGTTGAAGGTTGAGCATCCAGGGGATCAGGTTATTTTGGTCGCCGGTACCAATGGCAAGGGGACAACATGTGAATATCTCATGGAGATGGCACTGGCTGCGGGTGAGAAGGTTGGGTTGGCCACTTCACCTCATTTGACCTGTTTCAATGAGAGAATAAGAATTAATGGCGTCAACGCATCTGATGCGACAATTGTAAAAGCGTTTGAAAAAATTGAGGCCACAAGAGGCTCGATTTCATTGAGCTATTTTGAATTTTCGGCTTTAGCCTCGATGCTGATATTTGAGGAAGCCGGGGTTGATGTCGCTATTTTGGAAGTTGGCCTAGGTGGGCGTCTTGATGCAATGAATGTAGTAAGGCCTGACTTATGTATCATCACCCAGATTGCGCTGGATCACCAGAATTACCTGGGCGCAACGAAAGAAGAAATTGGCTTTGAAAAGGCGGGTATTCTGCGCCCTGGCATACCCCTGGTTCTGGTTGATACTCCCGCTACAAAGTCAATACTGGCTGAAGCAGATAGGCTGGCCTCGCCTGTGAGCCAACAGGGTTGCGAATATGGTTATCAGATTGCTTCATACTGGTGTCGAACGCCAGAAAACGAGCTGATAGAATACCCTGCTGAACACCTGGGCTGGTTACCCAATACCAGTGCTGCCGGTGCTCTGCAAGCAGCACAACTTGTTGGCATTGCACCAGACACTGCTCAATTTCAGGATATTCTTAATAAAACTCGACTGCCGGGTAGGATGCAGCAGATACCCTGGCATGGCAGGCGTCTTATACTGGATGTTGCCCATAACCCCAGTGCTGCAGAATATTTGGTGTCGCAGATCAGTAAGATCGTTGATAGGGGTCGGCTGCTGGCGGTGGTTGGCATGTATGCGGATAAGGATTTCCATACGGTCCTGAATTTAATGAGTACTGTAATTGATGCCTGGTACTTCACCGAAACTGAAGAAAAAAGGTCTGCCGCCAGCGCAGATTTAAAAGCAGCTCTGCAACAAGAAATGCAACCTGCTGCGGGTTGTTATGCTAAAGTAGCAACAGCTTTTGAGGCAGCATTCGAAGCTAGCGAACCGGGGACCACGATCCTAGTATTTGGTTCTTTCCCGGTGGTTGGTACGGTGCTCGATTTATTGCAAGTTGAATCTTTTTAAATGGAAAGCCGTGCATCGTGGAGCTCAAGTTAAAACAGCGATTAATGGGGATGGTGGTAGTGGTCTCACTGACCATTATTTTTCTCCCCATGTTGTTTGATGGTTCAGATGAGGAACGATTGAGGCTGACTACCACCATTCCCACACCGCCAGAGATTTCCGTAGAAAGAGTGTCCGTGGCCAAAATTAAAAATGACATGCAGATATTGGAAGCTGCCAGTACGGCTAAATTGCCTATAGAAGTGGTAGATGAGAAGGCCTATCCAGCGTCTGAGGGGCTGACTCTGGATGAAAACGGCCTGCCGGTGGGTTGGAGCCTGCAGGTGTCGAGTTTTAGAGACCCAGACAATGCCCGCGGCCTGCGCGGTGATATACGAGCATTGGGACATAAGAGTTATATTCTGGAAAGCCGTACCAACAAGGGCCTGTTTTATCAGGTGCTTGTCGGTCCTTCTCTTGATAGAGCAAGCTTGCTGAAAACCGGCTATGACCTGGCTGAAAAATTGAATTTAGAAATCCAGATAACCCGTTACCGCGTGGAAGATGATCTCGGCCAGGTGGGCGGTTGAACATGCTGATGAATAATGTTGACTGGATAATTGTTGCTGTGGTGGCAAGCTCGGCAGCGATATCACTGTTACGGGGCTTTGTCAGGGAAGCACTATCGCTCGGTGTCTGGGTTCTGGCTCTGGTTGTTTCCAGGGTTTTTTCAAGCCCTGTGTCGGAAATACTCAGGCCTTATATTGATAATTCGACCATGCGTCTGGGAGCATCATATATTCTTCTGATTATAGCGACGTTGGTGATTGGATCTCTAATAACCAATGCATTGAGTGAACTGGTAAAGAGAACAGGACTAAGTGGAACAGACCGGATGATAGGCTTGTTTTTCGGTTCGGCCCGTGGCCTTATTGTGGTCATGATTATCGTAGCCGTGATGTACTATTTGACAGCGTTACAGGAAGAGGACTGGTGGCAGGAATCTTTGCTAATTCCCCAGGTGCTGGCACTGATTGAATGGCTTTCACCCTTGATTTTCGGCAAGGCAAGTTCATTGCTGAATGCCATAGATAGTAGTCATGTGCTTATGGCAGATATCTGGGCAAATAGTGAGTTAATGAAATATAGAACACTTTGGTAATGAAATATTGAGCATACTTTATAAAGGATAATCAGGATGTGTGGTTTAGTTGGCATGGTTGGAAAAAAAGCAGTCAGTTATGACCTCTACGATGCGTTAACAGTGTTGCAGCATAGAGGCCAGGATGCTGCAGGAATGATGACCTGTAATGGCGATAAACTGCACTTGCGTAAGGAAAATGGTTTAGTGAGGGACGTTTTTAGTCAGTCGCAGATGGACACCTTGCAAGGGTCCATGGGAATTGCTCATGTACGCTACCCTACTGCGGGCACAGCAAGTTCAGCAGAAGCCCAGCCCATGTATGTTAACTCTCCCTTTGGCATATGCATGGTGCACAACGGCAATTTAACCAATGCTGAAGCGTTGAACGAAGATTTGTTCAGGTCAGACAGACGCCATATTAATACCAGTTCCGATTCGGAAGTGCTGTTGAATGTATTCGCCCACGAACTTCAAGATGTTTCCGGTCTGAGGCTGCACCCTGAGGATGTGTTCGAGGCAGTCAAGCGTGTTCATCAACGGGCCATTGGCGCCTATGCTGTGGTCGCCTTGATTACGGGTTACGGTATTGTTGGCTTTAGGGATCCCAATGGTATTCGGCCCATTGTTTTCGGGGAACGGCAAACCCCAGACGGGCCAGAATATATGATTGCATCAGAGAGTGTCGCGTTGAGTGTGCTCGGTTTTTCATTTATTGATGATATAAATCCTGGCGAGGCTGTTTATGTTGAAACCAGCGGTAAGGTACACCGACAACAATGTGCTGAGAATGTAAATTGGAATCCCTGTATCTTTGAGCATGTTTACCTGGCAAGACCTGATTCGATCATGGATGGCGTGTCCGTATATAAGGCCAGGCTTAAAATGGGAGAAAAGCTGGCCGACAAAATTCTGCGAATGTATCCTGATAATGATATCGATGTCATTATCCCAATCCCCGATACCAGTTGCACTGCGGCTCTACCCATGGCGCATAGGTTGGGCGTCAAGTACCGTGAAGGCCTGGTTAAGAATCGTTATGTGGGCAGGACTTTTATCATGCCTGAACAGGAACAACGGCATAAATCCGTGCGTCGAAAACTCAATACTGTAGAGCTCGAATTCAGGGGTAAGAATGTATTGCTTGTGGACGACTCCATTGTCAGAGGAACCACTTCAAAGCAGATTGTGCAGATGGCCCGAGATGCTGGGGCTAGAAAAGTCTACCTGGCATCAGCTGCACCGCCAATTCGGTTCCCTAATGTATATGGCATAGATATGCCGGCTGCCAGAGAATTTGTTGCCGACGGTCAGACAATTGACGAGATTGCAGAATATATTGGCGTTGACTGGCTTGTCTATCAGGACCTTGAAGATCTGCAGTCCTGTGCCATGGGTATCAATCCCATGATAGAACGATTTGATTGCTCGATTTTTGATGGTCATTATGTGACGGGTGGGGTGGATGAGTTATATCTTAATCGAATAGAACGTCAGCGAAACGATTCAGCCAAAGAGAAGCTCAAAGCCGAGAGACGGGGCGTGATTGAATTACATAATCATGCCTAGCCACCTATAAAAGGGCCGCATTTTGGATGTAGATATTAGGCAGAACCTTCAAAACACGCTCGATACCTTGAATTCCATTGTGCTGGGTAAGCCAAGAGAAATTAAACTGGCATTAACAGCGGTTCTTGGCGGAGGGCATCTATTGATAGAGGACCTGCCTGGGATGGGTAAGACGACCTTGGCGCAGGCCATGTCGAAGGTGCTTGGGCTCTCCCATCAGCGTATCCAGTTTACCAGTGACGTGTTGCCCTCGGATGTGCTGGGCGTTACTGTTTTCAGTCAGATCGATGGTGAGTTCAGTTTTCACCAAGGACCCATATTCTGCAATTTGTTGTTGGCCGATGAAATCAATCGAACCACACCAAAAAGCCAGAGTGCGCTTCTTGAGGCGATGGAAGAGGGCAGCGTGACCACAGAAGGTGTGACCAGAGAATTACCGGATCCGTTTTTTGTTATAGCCACACAGAATCCAAACCATCAGACCGGAACTTATCCCTTACCTGAATCGCAATTAGATAGGTTTTTGTTGCGGGTTCAACTTGGTTATCCAGATTCAGCTTCAGAACGGATCCTGCTGGAAAGTGGTAATCGAAGAAACCTGATCGCATCTTGTGACGCAGTCCTGGATGGAGAAAAAGTCAAGGCACTGCAGCATGAAGTCAGTTTGCTACGGGTATCAGAAGAACTGCTTGATTATCTGCAGAGGCTGGCTGAATTTACCCGACAGTCAGAGGCACTTCGATATGGCCTGTCTCCCAGGGGTGTCATGGCAGTGCTTTCCGCTGCGAAGGCCTGGGCTTACATAGCAGGGCGTGATTATGTTATCCCTGAGGATATACAGGCGATCTTTTCTTCAGCTACAGATCATAGACTTCGTGATCAGTCAGGAAAGACGATGTCCACGCATCTATCAATAGGAGAGTGGATAGTGACACAGGTAGATGTCATTAATTAGGTTTTCTCATGAAGGCTAATAAGCATCCATTTGGTCGTTTAGGAGATTCAGCTCGTTTCAGATTGTGGCTTAATCGTCGAGTTCCGCCACAAAATGAAATCACCCTTAAATTGCGTAATATTTTCATATTACCCAGTCGCCAGGGCATTTTTTTCAGTTTATTGATGATTTTGATTTTGATAGCCGGTATCAATTACCAAAACTCTCTCGCCCATGGCCTGGCATTCTTGTTGATGAGCCTGTTCATGGTCTCGATGCTGCACACCTATCGTAACCTTTCGGGTCTGGTCCTATCCGCTGGCAGGGCTGGGCGGACATTCGCTGGCGACGAAGTTGATTTCACGGTGACTCTAAGCTGTGCGGCAGGCCGCGATCACGAGGCATTAGAGGTATGTTGGTTAGATCATCTGGTAACCCAGGCAGATCTGATAGACAAATCAGTAAGTGTATTGAGGGTGAGCACATTTGCTGGTAACCGAGGTTGGTTTGATCCAGGCAGGCTTACTGTTGAGACTCGCTTCCCCCTGGGTTTGTTTCGCGCGTGGGCATTGCTGGATCTGGATTTTAGAGCGCTTGTGTACCCTAACCCTATTGCTGAGGAGTCTCCTCCTATTCTGGATGAAGGTGACTCTGACGATTTTCAGCCGGTGCGAGGATGCAGCGATGATTTTGCTGGCGTTAGAGATTATTTGCCAGGAGACGTTATTAGAGATATTAGTTGGAAGGCCACGGCGCGTCTGGGAGAGCAGATGACTAAGGAGTATAGCGCCAGTTCGGGTGCGGAAATATGGCTGGATTGGTATCAGTACGAAAATATTTCTGATGAGCTCAAACTCAGTCATCTCACTTACTGGGTAGAGCAGTTCTCAAAACAGCGTAAGCCATTTGGACTGCGCTTGCCGGCCAGAGAAATTGGGCCGGGCCTGGGAGAAAATCATCGACGGCAAATGCTACGAGCGCTTGCATTATTTGGGTTAGACCAGACATGATCGCCCTTGCCCCGAGGAATGCCCTCGCCTGGATGCTGATTGCCCAGCTAGTAGTACTGTTGCCGCAGCTGCTTCGATTTCCCTGGTGGATCAGTGCTGTGTGTTTTTTCTGTGGTCTGTGGCGGGTTCTTATTTTTCAGCAGCGTGCGGCCTACCCAGGTTGGCCGATCAAAGGGTTTCTGGTATTGGTGAGCCTGGTGTGCCTGGTTGTGCAATGGGGGAGCATGCTCTCACTTGAACCCTGGGTCGGCTTACTGCTGTTAATGTTCTCGCTGAAATTGCTTGAAATGCAGCGATCCGGTGATGTCTATCAGGTCATATTATTGGGTTATTTCGTCGCTTTAACGCATTTTTTATACGACCAGAGTTTTTCCGGTAGTAGTTATACGTTTGCCTGTGTGACCATGCTTACAGCCAGCCTGGTAGGATGCCAGCAGGTCAGAGCCGATCTCAGACCCTGGTTGCCCTTGAGAAAAGCAATTTCATTAATATTGCAGGCGGTCCCTTTGATGCTGGTTTTATTCGTACTATTTCCTCGCTTGGCACCGCTTTGGAGTATTCCCCAGCAACATTCCATGACCGTAACCGGCATATCAGATCGTATGACCATGGGTAGTATCAGTGAATTGACACAGTCGTCTGAACTGGCATTCAGAGCTACCTTTCAAGCGAGTCTGCCAAATTCTCAATTCCTGTACTGGCGCGGCCTGGTACTCACGGAATTCGATGGTAAAACCTGGCAGCGACCACCTTTTCAACCGAAAAACAGACTATCCCGACCTGGCAGAAGCCAACCGGATTGGTTGTCTGAAAGACAGGCGCTGAGTGAACCCATTGCATATCAGATCATGATGGAACCCAGTCAGCAGCAATGGCTTTTTACACTGCCAATGGTAATGCCGGCGGTGTCCTCAAAAATAGGTTTAAGTAGAGACCAGCATCTTGTTTCCTTCGAGCCAATTCGAAGCAGGTTTCGATTTGATGCGGTCAGTGTGCTGAGTTTCCGAACAGATACGGGGCTGGCTGACTCCCAGCAAGAACGGTACCTGACATTACCGGTTGACGGCAACCCGTTGAGTCGGCGCTTTGCAGCGCGCTTGAAGGCATCCCGGTCCAGCAACCAGGCAGTCGCACAAGCTGTACTGGATTACTTCAGAGAAGAGCAATTTTATTACACGCTCAGACCTGATCGACTCGAAGGAGAGGTTGTAGACCAGTTTCTATTTGGTAGTCGGCGGGGATTCTGTGGCCATTTTGCCGGGAGTTTTGCATTCTTAATGCGTGCGGCGGGTATACCGGCGCGGGTGGTTGTAGGTTATCAGGGAGGGGAGTACAACCCGATTGGTAATTACATAGAAGTTCGCCAGTTTGATGCTCACGCCTGGTCAGAAATATGGCTTCAGGGACGTGGTTGGGTGCGAATCGACCCTACTGCTGCAGTTGCACCTGAAAGAATAGAAATGGGGTTACAGGCAGCTATGCAGGAAGAAGGAAGTTTTCTGGAAAATATACCCGTTTCCTGGTTGAAAATGCGCGGCTTTGCCTGGTTGACTGAGTTACGTTTTCAGATCAGTGCTTGGGCTCATTATTGGAATAGTTTTGTCGTCGGCTATGATCCAGTCATGCAGATTAATTTACTGTCGAGAATCTGGGAGGACATACAGCCTCAGGATTTGGCCCATATTACGATAGTCGCATTTATTGGTATAATCGTGCTTCTCGCCATTATTATGCTTCGCTCGACGAATAGCAGGCGTTCTTCCCAGATGTCCATCCTTTTTAATCGATTTGCAGCATTGTTTGCGCAGTTGGGATATGCCAGGGCAATCGACGAAGCCCCGTTAGACTACTGCAAGCGGTTGATGAGCCAACGCCCGGAATTAGCAGAGGCTATCCAGGATTTCAGCAGTAGCTATATGACTCGCTGTTATGGAAATGATATGTCAATTTCGGTTGATGCCTTAGACAGGAAGATCAACGGCTTAAAGATGCGCCTGCTTAGCCCGATGCTCTAATCTGCAGGTCTGAACCCGCCTAAGTGGCGTTGACAATATTCACTGAAGGTATGACCGCTGAGGCTGCAGATTTCTGGAAGGATTCAATTTCATTAAAATTAAGATATTGGTATATCTCTGCACTCAGCGTATCCAGTTCACTGGCATAGGATAAATATTCTTCATGGGTTGGCAACCGACCAAGAATACTCGCCACGGCTGCGAGCTCCGCTGAAGCGAGGTAAACATCCGCTCCGTCGCCTAAGCGATTTGGGAAATTTCTTGTTGACGTGGACACAGCCGTTGAGTTGGCGGCAATCCTCGCCTGATTCCCCATGCATAAAGAGCATCCGGGCATCTCGGTTCTAGCACCTGCCTGAGCAAAAATATTGTAAACACCTTCTTCCATGAGTTGATGCTGATCCATTTTGGTTGGTGGTGAAATCCACAGCCTGGTAGGAATAGAAGTCGCGTTGCTGAGCATTTTTGCCGCCGCTCGGAAATGCCCTATGTTGGTCATACATGAACCAATGAATACTTCATCGATTTTTGTTCCAGCTACCTGTGAAAGTGGTTTGATATCATCTGGATCGTTCGGGCAGGCCAGTAGCGGCTCGGTTATTTCATTCAGGTCAATTTCAATGACTTCATAATATTCAGCATCAGGGTCCGGTTCCATCAGTGTGGGTTCATCCAGCCATGATTGCATTGCCTCAATTCGTCTGGCAATAGTTCTACGGTCGCCATAGCCCTCGCCAATCATCCATTTTAGCAAGGTCACATTAGACTTCAGGTATTCGCGGATAGGGTCCGCACCCAGGCGGATAGTACAGCCTCCGGCTGATCTTTCCGCAGACGCATCACTTATCTCAAAGGCCTGTTCGACCTTCAAATCAGGGAGTCCCTCAATTTCCAGAATTCGACCACTGAATACATTTTTTTTGCCTGTTTTGTCGACCGTCAGCAGGCCCCTCTGGATCGCCGTATAAGGAATGGCGTTGACCAGATCTCTCAGGGTAATGCCCGCTTGCATTTCGCCGCTAAATCGGACTAATACCGATTCGGGCATATCCAGGGGCATTACGCCGAGGGCCGAGGCAAAGGCGACTAAGCCGGAACCAGCTGGGAAGCTGATGCCTATCGGGAACCGGGTGTGGGAGTCGCCACCCGTACCGACGGTATCGGGTAACAGCATTCTATTCAGCCAGGAGTGAATAATGCCATCCCCGGGGCGTAGTGCAACACCACCACGAGTTTGAATAAAATCGGGAAGCTGGTGTTGCGTTTCTATATCAATGGGTTTTGGGTATGCCGCAGTATGACAAAATGACTGCATAACCAGATCTGCTGAGAACCCCAGGCAGGCCAACTCTTTGAGCTCGTCCCGGGTCATCGGGCCGGTTGTATCCTGCGACCCTACCGTAGTCATTTTCGGTTCGCAGTAACTGCCAGGGCGCATGCCTGCAACGCCGCAGGCTTTACCGACTATCTTCTGGGCAAGGGTATAACCCCGGGTCGAGGTCTCCACTGGGATTGCCTTTCTGAAGATATCGTTACTAGCCAGGTTAAGTGCATCGCGAGCCCGCTCAGTCAAACCTCTGCCGATAATCAATGGAATTCTTCCGCCTGCTTGAACCTCATCCAATAGAACATTGCTGGTTAGCTTGAATTCAGAGATCAGTTCATGCTGTTCATTGGTGATGCTTCCCTTGTAGGGGTGGATGGTAATAACGTCGCCCATGCGCATTTTGCTGACGTCACATTCGATCGGCAGGGCACCTGCATCCTCCATGGTATTGAAGAAAATGGGGGCAATTTTACCTCCCAGGACAACGCCTCCATCTCGTTTATTGGGTATGCAGGGAATATCATCACCCATATGCCATAAAACGGAATTGGTTGCGGACTTTCTTGATGATCCTGTTCCTACAACATCACCAACGTAGGCCAGAGGATGTCCTTTCTGTTTCAGCGCTTCAATAGTACCGAGTGGATCATCCATCGTTTTAATGAGCATGGATTTGGCATGAAACGGGATATCCGGGCGGCTCCAGGCATCGCCCGCAGGTGACAGGTCATCGGTATTGGTTTCCCCATCAACTTTAAACACGGTGACCTTGATTTCCGCAGCCGGTTTGGCGCGGCGCGTAAACCAATCAGCATTAGCCCAGGCGTTAATTACTGCAATGGCATGAGTATTCCCTGTTTTAGTTTTTTCAACTACGTCATGAAAGGCATCAAACATTAATAAGGTGTTGCTGAGCGCCGTGGCTGCAGCCGAAGCTACCTCAGTGTCTTCTAACAGATCAATCAGGGGCTGGATGTTATACCCACCCAGCATGGTTCCTAATAATTCGGTGGCTAGTAGACGATTTATGACAGGGGAAGCCGTATTTCCCTTTGCAACGTCAGCGAGAAATCCTGCTTTCACGTAGGCCGCATCGTCGACGCCGGCTGGAACGCGATTAGTTAGCAGATCCAGCAAGAATTTTTCCTCACCCAGAGGAGGTGCTTTTAAAAGTTCGGTTAACTCGTTAACCTGTTGGGCAGAAAGTGGTTTGGGTACGATCCCTTGAGCTGCTCTGTCCGCAGTATGTTGTCGATAAGCTTCAAGCACTGGAGAATCCTTTTTTGGCTCTTTTGATTGGTCGAGTGGAAATCAGTTTGGATGCAGATAATACTGTATGGGGCAATCAAAGTTAAGCCATGATGAATGGAGTCGTGATGAAAGTGAGTGATTTTCTATGGGTTCAGACGCCAGATTTGTGGCTCGACCAGGCGCTACATAATGTCGATATATTGTTGATGGACCATGCTAACTGTGAAAAAAAAGCCGCTTCAACAGCGCTGAACCTGTTGTATCGATATGTTGAATACCCAGAATTGTTAGCGCAGCTTTCTAAACTCGCGAGGGAAGAATTACGCCATTTTGAACAAGTGCTGGGTTTTATGAAGTCAAGGGGTATTGTTTATAAGCAGCTAAGTTCTTCCCGCTATGCGGGTGGTTTGCGTAAACCGGTAAGGACTCATGAACCTAGCAGGCTGATTGATCTGATGCTGGTTAGTGCTATCGTGGAAGCTCGCAGCTGTGAGAGATTTGCCAGACTGGTATCTGTTCTGGAGCCGGACCTCGCTGAATTCTATGGCTCTTTGCTGAAGTCTGAGCTGCGCCATTTTGAATGTTACTTGGGTTTTGCCAGGAAAATATCAGTGGGTCCCATAGATGAAAGACTGGCGGAATTTCTGGAAGTCGAAGCAGAACTCATTACATCAGAGGATACCGATTTCCGGTTTCACAGTGGCTTGCCTGTCCAAGGATTTAGTTGAGTTGATCGACTGGGAAACGGTCAAGCCTGATAGCCTGGTCATCTGCTATAACCTGCCAGCCAAACCTATCCCAGTCACCCAGCACGATTCGGCGGCAGTGCCGGCTGTCACGATTGGCTAGGTGATCTTCCGGTCTGTGAGTATGGCCGTGAATTATCATTTTTACGTTATGTCTGGTGAAAGTAAGCTGAACCTCTTCAGGGGTGACATCCATTATCTGCATTTCAGTCTGTCCTGTGTGAAGCCGGCTTTCCTTTCTTGCCTGTTGGGCGATGTGGGCGCGTTCTGAGAGTGTTTTACCGAGCAAGTCAGCTTGAAAAGGCTCACTGCGGAGCAGGTCCCGTATTGCCATATATTCGTGGTCCAGTGTGCACAGGCTATCGCCATGTAGGAGCAGAGTAGGCTGGCCGAATAGATCCAGAATGTAAGGATCAGGGAGCAAGGTCAGGTTAGCCTGATCGGCGAACCTGGACCCGATCAGGAAATCCCGGTTGCCGTGCATCAGGTAGACATCGGCATGGCACAGGTTCAGCGCTTCGATTATGGATTGATTGAAATCGGTATTGTCATCATCTCCCAGCCAGACCTCAAACAGGTCTCCAAGGATAAAAAGCGCATCCTGCTCGCTCAGCGCCCGCAGATAATCTTTGAAAGCTTCACTTACATTCATTTTGGAGGGTTCCAGATGTAGATCAGAAATGAAAAGATAACGCGTCTTAGCCATTGTTTGGGTCTTAATGGGATGAAAGTGATGGAAAGTGTAACACTCTAGGGCCAACTTTCGTTGACTGCGCGCTATCGCTTTAAGTAGAATCACGGCGTCGCGGCGAAGTCGTGTTAATGCTGCCTGCCAACAAGGTGATGTATAATCTGTTTTAAGGTAGGAGTTAGTAGTTATGTTCGGGGTATAGCGCAGTCTGGTAGCGCGCCTGCTTTGGGAGCAGGATGTCGGGAGTTCGAATCTCTCTACCCCGACCAGATTATTGGGTACGGCGTCAGCAGTATATTGTTGCTTGTAAGTGGGATGGGGCATTAGCTCAGCTGGATAGAGCAGCCGCCTTCTAAGCGGCAGGTCAGACGTTCGAATCGTCTATGCCCTACCATATTTCCCATCTCTGTGATGAGAACGTGACAATAATCTGTACACGCCCGTCTTGGTGACCGCTTAATCGTGGTGAACAGCCGGAACAATTTTAAGCATTACCGGTCTCTGTTGCAGGCAGAGTATCGTCTCAAAATATTTCTCGGCGGTTTCGACAAACAGAAGGTAAATTTTGGTAAACTCGTTCGCGCCCGCCATTGCTCGGTTTGCTGCGTAGTCAGGGAAACAGTCTGACTTGTCCTGGGATACAATTGCGATGATGGCAAATCAGATATCAGATGCTCAGGTCATATTTAACCGATGAGCGTTTGTTGGCTAACAGCAATCGCTTTATAGGGGTTGGCTGGTGAAGTTAGTATAGAAAGTTCCTATAGAAAGTTCCTATAGAAAGTTACCATAGGCGGGGAAACGGATTTGATCGCGCAACAGGCGAACCGGTGGCGGAAAAAATGTTTTGCCGGAATAATATTTGATGGCTTGAATCGGGCAGGTTTTGTGAAATGGTGGGCGTAGCTCAGTTGGTAGAGCTCCGGATTGTGATTCCGGCGGTCGCGGGTTCAAACCCCGTCGTCCACCCCATTTCAACTGCCTGTTTCCGCCTGAATTAAGGTCGCATCTTTGGTTTGTTGTGGAAACCGCTATTTATCTCTATAATCGCTCGCTTCGTGATTCAGATAAATTACCTTAACTTACTGATTTGGATATAGATTAACTATTGGGGTCGATTTTCTGGTAAAGGCAGGGGCAGCTCTTATGGCTAGCCTGTTTTTCGCGAAGCAATGGTCAGGTAAAGCAGCGAAAGTGGCGGAATTGGTAGACGCGCTGGATTTAGGTTCCAGTACCGAAAGGTGTGAGAGTTCGAGTCTCTCCTTTCGCACCAGCCTGAAAAATAACGGTAGATTCAGTGATTAAGATTTACGGAACAGTTTATGGAAGTAAAATTAGAATCGATATCAGACCTTGAACGCAAGATGCATATCGTCGTCCCGTCCGTGGAAGTGAACTCAAAAGTAGAAGATAAACTTAAACAGATGACGGGCCAGGTTAAAATAAAAGGGTTTAGACCCGGTAAGGTACCTCTGCGGGAAGTTCGACGCCGGTTTGGCCGGGATGTTCTACAGGAGGTTTCCAGCGAGATGATGCAGCAGAGTTTTGCTGAGGCAATCCAGCAGGAGATGATCAATCCTGCCGGCACACCAAAGATAGAAGATGTGATCGTTGAAATGGGTAAGGATCTGGCTTTTACAGCGATATTTGAGGTTTTCCCGGAGGTTGAGCCTGCTGAGCTGAGTAAAATAAAGATAGTTCGACCTGTAGCAGATATCAGTGAATCGGACCTGGATAATATGGTTGAGCGTTTGCGGGAGCAAAGAAAGGTATTTGTGCCTGTGGACCGGAAAGCGGCTTTGGAAGACCAGCTTAACATCGATTTTTCCGGCTCAGTAGATGGTGAAGATTTTGAGGGAGGGCAGGCTGAAGGGTCAGAGGTTGTAATTGGTTCTGGTTCCATGATTCCGGGTTTCGAAGATGGCCTGATTGGCTTGTCCACAGGCGATGAAACGGATCTCGATGTGACTTTCCCGGAAGATTACCAAAAGGCAGAACTTGCCGGTAAACAAGCTGTTTTCAAAATCAAGATAAATTCGGTAGGTGAGTCGCAATTACCGGAAGTTGACGATCAGTTTTTCAAGGAGTTTGGGGTACAGGAGGGTGGCTTAGATGCATTCCTTATTGAAGTCAGAAGCAACATGGAAAAGGAACTCAAGAATGCTGTAGACAATAAGGTTAAGAATCAGGTGATGGACGGATTGATCTCCACAACCGAGATTGTGGTGCCTAAAGCCTTGGTCAATGAAGAGATTGATAGAATGCGCCAGGATATGCTGCGTCAGTTTGGTGACGGACAGCAGTTTGATGCTTCCATGCTACCGGCAGAGTTATTCGAAAAACAGTCCATTCGTCGAGTTCAGCTTGGTTTAATTGTTAATGCCATTGTTGAAGAAAACAAATTGGTAGTGGATGCAGAACGCGTGCGCTCGAAAATTGAAGATATTGCCAGCAGTTATGAGCAACCGGAACAATTAGTTAATTACTACTATAGTAACGAAGAACAGCTTAGTCAGGTACAGAGTCTGGTAATGGAAGAGCAGGTCGTTGAGACAATTTTAAAGGAAGCTGAGGTTACTGATCAGGATATGCCCTATGAAGAAGCCGTAAAGCCGCCGGAACAGCCTGAGCAGACCGAGGACGACGCGCAACAGCCAGATGATGCAGTTGCGCTGGAGAGTGAAGACAGCCAAACGGATCAGAGCGAAGACTAGTCCACGCTGTCTGAGGACAGTGCTGTGGCAGCGGCACTACGAGTGTCCGAATTACTAAATGCGATTGCAAATACTCGTTTTTCAGAGTAAATAACTGGGAAGTGTTATCATAGTTTGAGCTTCTGGTTATCAATTACACAAATTGCTCATGTCACCAAGAGGTGAGCACAGAGGGAGGAGTATAGATGAGTTCACATATTGAAGATCCTGGGTATCAGGTCACAAAGGGGCTGGGCTTAGTACCCATGGTTTTAGAACAGACGCCACGCGGCGAACGTTCTTATGACATCTATAGTCGTTTGCTGAAGGAAAGAATAATATTTGTGGTCGGTCCTGTCGACGATAATGTTGCAAATCTGATCGTGGCTCAATTGCTGTTTGCCGAGTCGGAAAATGCCGACAAGGATGTTCAGCTGTATATTAACTCACCAGGCGGTTCAGTAACGGCTGGTCTGGCGATTTACGATACAATGCAGTTCGTTAATTGTGATGTGTCTACCCTATGTATTGGCCAGGCTGCCAGTATGGGTGCGTTATTGTTGGCAGGCGGCGCGAAAGGAAAGCGTTATTGTCTGCCTAATTCCAGAGTAATGATTCACCAGCCCAGTGGCGGATCCCAAGGTCAGGCTTCTGATATTGAAATACAGGCCAAAGAAATTTTGTATCTTAGAGAACGAATGAATGAAATAATGGCCCATCATACGGAAAAAAGTGTTGAGCAAATATCTCGCGATACGGAGAGAGATTTTTTCATGACGCCGTCAGATGCGTTGACTTATGGCATGATAGATAAGATCCAAGAGCCACGTTCTACAGCTTTAGCCGCTGTAAAATAAAAGGTGCTGGACGGAATTAATGTCAATACCTTGCATTAAATTTGGTTTGAGACCAGCCGAATGCATGGTATATATACGTTTAAATCAAGTTAGTTTTACGAATTGAGGTTGTAATGTCGGACGAAAATGACGGGAACAGTAATGATGGCAAACTGCTGCACTGTAATTTTTGCGGTAAAAGTCAGCATGAAGTCAGGAAACTGATAGCAGGTCCTTCAGTCTACGTTTGTGACGAATGCGTAGAACTCTGTAACGATATAATACGAGAAGAACTGCAGGAATCGACTGAAGAAGAAAAGCTGAAAAAGCTTCCTACTCCACAGGAAATCAAGGCCATACTTGATGAGTATGTCATTGGCCAGCAACGGGCCAAGCGGGTGTTATCAGTAGCGGTGTATAACCACTATAAACGGTTAAATTATTCGGGTAGCAAAGATGACGTTGAGTTGCAGAAGAGTAATATTCTGCTGGTTGGCCCGACCGGTGTCGGTAAGACCCTGCTTGCAGAAACGCTGGCCCGATTGCTTGATGTACCGTTTACAATCGCTGATGCGACGACCTTAACCGAAGCGGGTTATGTAGGAGAAGATGTCGAGAACATTATTCAGAAACTGCTACAGAAATGTGACTATGATGTGGATAAGGCACAGGTTGGCATTGTTTACATTGACGAGATAGATAAAATATCTCGAAAAAGTGATAACCCGTCAATAACTCGAGATGTTTCCGGAGAAGGTGTCCAGCAGGCACTATTAAAGTTGATAGAGGGAACGGTAGCATCGGTTCCTCCACAGGGTGGTCGTAAACATCCTCAACAGGAATTTCTACAAGTAGATACAACCAATATCTTGTTCATTTGTGGTGGTGCATTTTCAGGTTTAGATAAAGTTATTTTGAACCGGTCCGCGAAAAGTGGTATCGGCTTCAGCGCGAATGTGGAGACCGAATCCAACAAGAAAAACCTCGGAGAGACGCTGAAAATTGTCGAACCAGAAGATCTTGTTCGATATGGCCTGATTCCTGAGTTTGTTGGAAGATTACCCGTGCTGGCTACTCTGGATGAATTGGATGAGGATGCCCTGGTTCGAATCCTGGTTGAGCCGAAGAATTCTTATACCAAGCAGTACACTAAACTGTTCCAAATGGAAGATGTGGAAATTGATTTCAGGGAGGATGCGCTTAAAGCGGTTGCTCGCAAGGCAGTCGATAGAAAAACGGGTGCAAGAGGGCTTCGCTCCATTCTGGAATCAGTGTTGCTCGATGTCATGTACAGAATCCCTTCGGAAGACGATGTAAGTAAGATAGTCATTGATGAAAATGTGATTATTGGTGACAGTGAACCTATGTTGATCTATGAGAATCAGGATCAACAGAAGGCGGTGACAGAGTAATTCGGCTGCTATTTAAACCAGCAGACCAGACTTGGAAAATCACGCTCAATCTGAACCGAGTGGTCCAGAGGGCCGCCCAGACTTTTGTTCACCTTCCCTGCGGACATGCCCACTATGAATAGATTTTGGTGTAACTAATTCGCCTTTGATTGATCAAAGTAAACGTTTCAGGTGTTCGTGAATCAAGGGGAATCGGGTTAGAATAACGACTACTAAATTGAGATGAATTATGAGTGAATTGAATAATGTGCCGGTCGTCACCTTGCGAGATATGGTTGTCTACCCCCATGGGGTCCAACCACTGTTCATCGGTACGGAGAAATCAATTCGCGCCCTGGAGCAGGCCCAGGGAGAAGGCGCCGACAAACGAATCTTGTTAGTTGCAAAGCTGGATCCCGCTAATAATGACCCTTTATCTACAGACCTGTATCAGTTTGGCACAACGGCAACTATCCTGCAGTTGATCAGGCTGCCTGATAAAACTGTGAAAATTCTTGTCGAGGGTGAAAGCAGGGCAATTGTTTCAGCTCTGACAGAGCAGGACGGCATTTTTGTGGCAAATGTCGAACTGGTAGAAGAAGAGCCGTTGGGCCATGCTGAAGGCGAAGCATTGAGTCAATCATTGATGGCTGTTTTTGAAAGATACGTCCAACTCAGTAAGAAGGTCCCAAAGGAAGTTGTCACATCTCTGGCGGGAGTCGAAGATCCCAGTCGGCTGGTAGATACCATTGCTTCTCAACTTAAATTGAAATTATCTGAGAAGCAGGCAATTCTTGAGATGAAGACTGTTCGAGATCGTATTGATAGAGTGAGCAAATTGTTGACTGCCGAAATTGAACTGACAGGAGTAGAAAAGAAGCTTCGCGGTCGGGTGAAGAAACAGATGGAGCGGAGTCAGCGAGAGTATTATCTGAATGAGCAGATGAAAGCGATTCAGAAGGAGTTGGGAGACCTGGAGGAGGCTCCTAACGAGATAGAAGAGTTGCAGTTAAGGTTAAAGGAATCTGGTATGCCTAAAGAAGCCTTTGATAAGACTTTGTCTGAGATAAAGAAACTCAAAATGATGTCTCCCATGTCTGCCGAGGCGACGGTTGTGAGGGGCTATATTGACTGGATGTTGAATACACCCTGGAAAAAGCGTTCCAGACTGAAGACCAATATTGTCGAGGCTGAAAAGATCCTTGATGAAGATCATTATGGTTTAGATGATGTTAAGGATCGAATTTTAGAGTTCCTTTCTGTGCAGAAGAGAGTGAAAAAGAATAAAGGGCCGGTGCTGTGCCTGGTTGGTCCTCCTGGCGTCGGTAAGACGTCCCTGGGCGAATCGATAGCCAGGGCAACCAGTCGTAAATTTGTTCGAATGGCCCTGGGAGGGGTTAGGGACGAAGCTGAAATAAGGGGCCATCGACGCACTTACATCGGTTCCATGCCAGGGAAAATAATTCAGAAATTATCAAAAGTGGCCGTTCGAAACCCGCTGTTCCTGTTTGATGAGGTCGACAAAATGGGCCAGGATCACCGTGGTGATCCTTCCTCGGGATTGCTTGAAGTGCTTGATCCAGAGCAGAATAATTCTTTTAATGATCACTACTTGGAAGTCGATTATGACCTGTCTGAGGTGATGTTTATCTGCACCGCTAACTCCATGAATATTCCAGCGCCGCTACTGGACCGAATGGAGGTTATTCGGATTCCCGGTTACACCGAAGATGAAAAACACAATATAGCAACTCGATTTCTAATTCCCAAGCAACTGAAAAATAATGGTCTTAGTAAAGACGAGTTGACGCTGACCGGAGCAGCCATCGTTGATCTTATAAGGTATTACACCAAAGAGGCTGGTGTCCGAGGCCTGGAAAGGGAAGTTGCTAAAATATGCAGGAAGGTTGTAAAGCAAGCAGCTGCATCTACCGATCAGATAAGCCTGGAGATAGATAGTGATCGATTAGAGACTTTTTCGGGAGTACGCCGATATAGTTTCGGCCGTGCCGAAGTAGAAGACCAGGTAGGCCAGGTGACTGGTTTAGCAGTGACCAGTATCGGGGGTGAATTACTGACTATTGAGAGCGCTGCTGTAGCGGGTAAAGGGGTGACCACTAAAACCGGCTCCCTGGGCGATGTCATGCAGGAGTCGATTCAGGCAGCTATAACGGTTGTGCGTAGCAGAGCAGGTGTGCTGGGTATTTCCGCAGATTTTCACGAAAAATTTGATCTGCATATCCACATGCCCGAAGGAGCAATCCCGAAAGATGGCCCCAGCGCTGGGATTGCGCTGTGTACCGCTATCGTCTCGGTTCTAACGGGCATACCAGCGCGAGCTGAAGTTGCCATGACTGGGGAGATTACTTTACGCGGCCAGGTATTACCTATTGGTGGCCTGAAAGAAAAATTACTGGCAGCCCACAGGGGGGGAATAAAAGTTGTCATGATCCCGGATGAAAATAAAAGGGATCTGAAGGAAATTCCAGATAATATCAAGGGAGAACTAGAAATAATTCCAGTAAAATGGATCGATGAAGTTCTCGAAGTTGCTTTGCAACGAATGCCTACGCCTGTAGAAAATGCCAGCGATAGCGGTCAGGATAAGGGAGAAGACTCACGTATTAGCACTCATTGAGCATATTTGCTTGATTCTTCAAGTGGGCCTGATAAAATGTGATCGGATCAAAAGTACGGATTTGGGAATTTTACGACGCAGAAGCTGAGTAGAATCAATTGTAAGTTAATTACTAAAACGGTTAGATAAGGGGTATATATTGAATAAGCAAGAACTCATAGACAACATTGCAGCATCGGCTGATATCTCCAAAGCAGCGGCTGGTAGAGCATTGGATTCGGTAGTGGACTCAATTTCTTCATCACTTAAGGGTGGAGATAGCGTAACACTGGTAGGGTTTGGTACATTTTCAGTTCGGCCTCGAGCTGCACGAATCGGTCGAAACCCTCAAACGGGTGCTGAAATACAGATAAAAGCCGCAAATGTGCCCGCCTTTAAAGCTGGCAAAGCCTTGAAAGACGCGGTCAATTAGGACTGGATAGTTTTACGTTTCAATCTGCATAAACCCTGGGCCAATAACGGCCATGACCGTTGAACAGATGAAATGAAAACCATAACTAATGGCGCCTTAGGCGCCATTTTTTTGTGTATTTTGAATACTTCGCCTTTTTAATCAGGAATTGAAGCAAGGACTCAATTCATTAGTGTAAACTGGCGCTTTTGAATGACCGCAGGAGCTAAAACCAATGTCGATTATGAGTATGCAGGAACGTAATCAGGGATTAGGAACAAAAATTATCATTGGTTTGATTATTATCGCCTTTGGTTTCTTCGGCCTTGGTTCAATCACAACATTTCTGGCTCCGGTAGCCAAAGTGGCAACCATTAATGGCATAGATATTACTCAACAGGAAATGGAGATTGCGGTAGAGCGAAATAGAAGGATGCAATTGGCCAGCAATGCTTCTCCGGAAGAAATTGATGAGGATCTTTTAAGGCAGAATGTTTTGAGTTCGCTGGTAGACCGAGAGGTGTTGAGCCAGTCAATTGATAACCTTGATCTCACGGTAGGCGATAAAGATCTGGATAAGGATATTACTGCTACTGAAGTATTTCAGGTTAATGGCCTATTTAATACTGATCAGTTTCGAGTGGTGCTGGCAAGTGCAGGCTATTCACCGGCCACTTATCGAGAAGAATTACGAAGAGACAAAGCCATTCAGCAGTTAAGTGATGGTCTGCGCTCAACGGTATTTGTAACTGATGCCGAGCTTAGACAGGCGGCCAGTCTGATGCAGCAGACTCGGGATATTGCCTACCTCGAATTTTCACAGGCAATGAAGAGAGAAGAAGTTATCGTTAGTGATGCAGAAGTTGCTGCTTATTATGATGTCAATCAGAACCGGTTTTTTTCGCCGGAACTAATGGATATAGAATATGTAGAACTGACCCGGACTATGCTGATGGATAAGGTCAGTATCAGCGATGAGGAACTGCAGACATTTTATACTAACCGTGCGGACTTGTTCAGCCAGCCAGAGAAGAGGCGCCTGTCGCATATTCTTATAGCGCCAGAGGATAATGATAAGGCGGCCGCACTCGCTGTTATTGAAGGGATAAAAGCACGTCTGGATTCAGGTGAAAATTTTGCCGAATTGGCAGCTACACTTTCGCAGGACCCGGGAAGTGCCGCTCAAGGCGGTGATCTTGGCTACATGTCTCCCGATGTTTTTGTCAAGCCCTTCGAAGCAGCGGCTCAGGGATTGTCTGAACTGGGCGAGGTTTCCGCGGTGGTTGAAACTCAGTTTGGATTTCATTTGCTGAAGCTAACTGAGTTGATGTCCCAGGTGACACCGGAACTTGAAACCATAAAGGAAGAAGTGAGCCTCGCATTTAAAGAAGAAGTAATCGCTGAAGAATACGTTACCCAGATCTCAATAATGGATGAATTGGCGTTTGAGGACCCTGATCTTCAGGGCATCGCTGAGCAGTTACAACTCGAGATCAAATCTACTGGTATGCTCGACCGGGCATCATCAGCTGGATTGCTTGCCAATAGCGCTGTTAAAGAGGCGGTCTTTTCTCCGGATCTGTTAATAGATGGTAATAACAGCGCTTTGATTGAAGAATCTGACAGTCGAGCCTTGATCGTCAGGGTGAAAACCCACCAACCCAGTGAATTACGTACGCTGGAGACTGTGCAAGCGGAAATTGTAGTCCAGTTGGAAGCTGAAAAAGCATCCAGCTTGGCCGAACAGCAAGCAGAGCAAGCCGTCAGTATGCTTGAGCAGGGTGATATAACAAGATATGTTGCGGATCAGTTTGGCCTTGAATGGAAGGTTGAAGCGGCTGTGCAGCGTTATCAGTCTGATGTTCCAGCAGCCATAAGGGATAAAGCTTTTTCTTTACCAAAGCCGGATTCAGCCTCTAAAAGTGTGGGTTACACCTTGCTGGATACTGGTGGAGCGGCGGTGATTTCTGTGACTAATGTTAAGGCCAAGGAGCCAGGTACTGTGGGCGAGGCTGATCTGCAGGGCTTACGGCAGGTTATGGCCATGCAACTGGGAGGGTTTGATATGCAGAATTATCAGAGCTCGCGCAAGCTGGAAGCAGACATCACAGGTTACTGATTCGGTTTGACTCAGGGAACTGCAGACACATCAACAATAATTGTAATATGATCGCCTGGATGTATATAAGTCTTATTCCTGATCCCTTCATTCCAGCTCCTGATATTATCTACTGACACTCGGAATTTGCTGGCTATTCTGGCCAGCGAATCTCCATCGCGAATTTTGTAATGGATTTTTCGCAACATTGCTGAAGATAGGGGTTGCTGCCTGGTGTTTGTAGGGATAAAGATCTTCATTTCTTTTCCCTGTGGCAGTACGCCTGTAGTACCTATGCTATTCCATCTGGCCAGAGACCTAATTGAAATATTGAATTGCTTAGCAATAGACCAGAGGCTGTCACCTTCGGCGGTGTGATAAATGATTGGTTTAGTGCCATATTGATGACGGTAGTAATTTGCCCGTTTATCTGCACGGCCGATTTTTGACATATCATATTTTTCGGCGCTCGCGCTAGGGATCATGAGCCTGTCGCCAGTCCTGATCAGGTCGTTGTCGAGATTGTTTGTGCGTTTTATTGTTTGCACATTCAGGGCATAACGCTGGGCTATGCTGCCTAGATTTTCTCCTGCTTTTATGGTGTGCCTTTTCCAGCTGATTCTGTTGGAATCGGGTAGCTGTTTCAGCTGCTGTCTGAAGTTTGTGGCCTTGTTAACAGGCAACAATAGCCTGTGTGGGCCTTCGGGATGAGTGGCCCATTGATTATGGCCGGCGTTGAGGCGGTAAATCTCATCGATATGAACATCGGCAAGTTCAGCAGCCAGGGCCAGATCCAGTTGCGATTCGATCGCGACCGCTTCCAGATAGGGTTGATTTGCTATGCTGTATAGCTCGATATTGTAGTGAGCTGGGTCCTTTATGATGGCACTCAGGGCCAGCAGTTTTGGCACATACGCTTGAGTTTCACGAGGTAGTTTTAAATCCCAGAAACTTGCTGGCTTGCCCTGCTTTTTGTTTTGTTTGATGGCTTTGCCAACATTGCCCATACCGGAGTTGTAAGCGGCCAAGGCAAGCTCCCAGTCACCATTGAAATACTTGCAAAGATCTGTGAGAAATCGATTGGCAGCTGCTGTAGAATCAATCAGGTCACGTCGACCATCATACCACCAATCTATTTTGACACCATAAAGCCGGGCGGTGGATGGGATGAACTGCCATAGACCCGAGGCTCTGCCATGCGAATAGGCAAATGGGTCAAAGGCGCTTTCAACAATAGGAAGCAGCGCAAATTCCAAGGGCAGTTTTGACGCCGATAGTG
Source organism: Gammaproteobacteria bacterium (assembly GCA_012960535.1). GTDB lineage: Bacteria > Pseudomonadota > Gammaproteobacteria > Pseudomonadales > Azotimanducaceae > UBA9926. The sequence continues at coordinate 153,736 of DUBB01000007.1, read as the reverse complement.
ATTCCATGATGTGGTAGAGGAAAGGCTCACTGCGTTTGATGACTCTTTCCAAGTAGTCCGGATTCCTGATAAACCAGTTAATCTGCTGCTGTACACGCTTTTCATCGAGTCTGTGTGGCAATCTAAATCCGGCTCGTAATAGGCTCCAGATATCTACGTTTATCTGCTCCTGGGCGGTCTCTTCCAGTACTGCCTGAAGGCCTACCTGAGGGGGTGGTGGTATGCTCACGACAGAGGCTATCTGCACCGGTGTACTGCTATTTATAGGCTGCTGTAGGGGTGGCCCATTATTTACTGACGTAATGGCTTTGGGTGCATGGTTAGCCTGGGAATCTTCTCTTAGACTGGCGTTCGGGGATAGTGAGGATTCGTTTTGAAGTATTAAACTGCAGGCACTGGTTAGCGCTAAGATCGAGCATATTGAAGATTGAAACAATCTTTTATTATCAGAAAAACGCATGGCTGAAGTATACTGTAATTATTCACCAACAAGGCGAAATGTGCAGATGAAAAGATGGCAGGGAATATAATTCTGCAGCGATCCTTAAGAAAAATTGTACACGGATGAAGCAAAAAATGAATGCAGTTCTAACAGGTCAAGTCAGGGAAATAGAGGCCTGGTTTCAAGGCTCGATAGGCAAACAGGTCATTCAGACGGAAACAGCAATAATGGATGAGTTGCTGGAGGAGATGTTTGGTTATCATATGCTTCAACTGAGTATTCAGCAGGCTGATCTCTATACCAGAAGTCCGATCCAGCATCGTATGAAATCGTCCCTGTTTGAAGTGGCCGGTAGCGACCTGACTGCTTACCCGGACGCACTGCCATTTGAATCTGATTGCATCGACGTGTTGATCAGTCATCATTTGCTCGATTTTTCTAACAGGCCTCAGGAACTTCTCCGGGAGTTTTCAAGGGTTGTGCTGCCTGGCGGGAGGTTGATTTTGCTAGGCTTTAATCCTTACAGTCTGTGGGGCGTGACTCGGTCACTGATGTCCTGGCGTCATAGAGCACCGTGGAATAGTCATTTTCTCGCTCCTGAAAGGTTGATGGACTGGTTAAATATTCTAAATTTTCGAATCGATAGGACAATATACAGTGAATATGGTTTGCCCCTGATAGGCAGGCACCGTCGTCACCCGGACTATAGTTTAGGCCTGAGTCGCAGGTATAATTTTCCTTTTGGGGCAGTTTCAATAATTGTCGCTAGAAAACAGGTAGAAACGATGACGCCATTGAAACCAAAATGGTTTCAGCGCCGTGAATTTTCGAATCTTAGTTTGGTGAAACCCGTGGCGCGAGTGCATCCAGCGCGAATTCACTTAAAACAAAGGACAGCAATGCCTGATAATGGCTTATGAAAACTGAAATTTTCACTGATGGTGCTTGTCGTGGTAATCCTGGTCCCGGTGGCTGGGGGGCTATATTGCGCTATGGGCATACAGAGAAGCGACTCAATGGCAGCGCCGCCGATACAACCAATAATCGCATGGAGTTATTGGCCGCCATAGAAGCGCTGGCAGCGTTAACTCGGCCCAGTCAGGTGCAACTGACAACCGACTCGAAGTATGTACAAGATGGCATTACTAAGTGGGTTGCGAAATGGAAATTAAATGGCTGGGAAACCAGTAATAAACAAGTCGTGAAAAACAAGGACTTATGGGAAAGGCTGGACAGACTCGCTATGATCCATACCGTTGACTGGCATTGGGTTAAGGGCCACAGCGGCCACAAGGACAATGAATTAGCCGACCAGTTAGCAAATGCAGCGATTGATAAGATGATGGATGAACGATGAGGCAAATAGTCCTTGATACTGAAACAACGGGTCTAGAAGTAGAGGCAGGCCATAGAATTATAGAAATAGGCTGTGTTGAGCTGGTTGATAGACGTGTCACTAAAAACTGTTTTCATCATTATATTAATCCACAAAGAAGCATTGATGAAGGAGCCGAGCAGGTGCACGGTATCAGTCTAGAATTTTTATCCGGGAAACCGGTGTTCGGTGATATCCAGGAGGCCTTTCTGGATTTTGTTACTGGCTCAGAATTGATCATCCATAATGCTGCATTTGACCTTGGTTTTCTTGACAAGGAGTTGGCCTTAGGATCAGCCAACCCTGTCAGAATGGAAGAAATCTGTGGTGTGTTGGATACGCTGGCCCTGGCCCGATCAAAATATCCTGGCCAGAGAAATAGCCTGGATGCACTATGTAACAGGCTTGGTGTGGACAATTCTTCGCGAGACCAGCACGGTGCATTACTCGATGCAGAATTACTCGCGGAAGTCTACTTACACTTGTCTGGCGGTCAGGCCAGTCTGGTATTGAATGCTTCGACCTCGGGCCCGTCGAAGCATCAACATAAACTGGCCCCGAAAAATAAGCAGCTTCGAGTCATCATGCCCAGTGATAAGGAGTTAGCGGATCACAGCGCATATTTAAGTGATTTGCATGAAACCGCCGATCAAGGCTGTCTCTGGACAGAGCTAGATAAGAATAGCGAGTAATCGCTATGATCTGGCCGGCACCAAATTTAGGGTTTTCTTCTCCCCTCAGGGAACCTGAGGGGAATACGGACCGCTGGTTTTTTCCTTTCTATGACAATCAGATTGTTGTAATGCGGGATACGTCAGGTTGCTTTAGACCCGTCTCTGGGAGAGAAATGCGGCCTTTATCAGTATGGGAGGAAATGCGTTTTTTTATGGGTATGCAAGATAGTCATGCCTGTTATGCCGTTCGTTTACACTCCAGGCCAGATGACGAGATGGCGTCGCTGAGAGGACTCTTTGGCGGGATATCCAGTGATCTGTTCAATTTGGCAGGACGGGCACTGCAAACCATTGACTGGCACAGGACGCATCAGTTCTGCGGAAAATGTGGTGGCCCGACCCAGTTAAGTAAATCGGATCGGTCCTGGGTCTGCCAGGCCTGCCAGTTTAACTTCTATGCCAGAATATCACCCTCCATAATCGTCCTTGTGCATAGTGGCAGAAAAGTTCTGTTGGCGCGGAATCATCGGTTTCCAGAAGGATTGTTTTCCACATTAGCGGGGTTTGTCGAACCCGGTGAGTCAGTGGAAACAACCTTGAGTCGAGAAGTGCGGGAAGAGGTAGGGGTAGAAATCACTGATTTTCGTTACTGTTGCAGCCAGCCCTGGCCGTTTCCAAACAGTCTCATGCTTGGCTTTCATGCCCGTTATAGCCATGGTGATATTCGCTTGCAGGAAGAGGAGATAGCTGAAGCCGACTGGTTTGATATAGAAGCACTGCCCGCCATTCCCGGTAAAGATGCTATTTCCCGTTGGCTGATTGATGATTATCTCAGCCAACAGGGGGTAAGCACTGACTGAGATGATCACCTTCTACTGCAACCTGTGATTTTAACGAAAAGCTAGTCTTTTATTTCATGAGCGAGCAGAGCCTGCGGGCTCCGGAACAGATATAATAGTAATTGGCTCAGCACGATATTCCCATCGGCCCGATATTGGCCGGCCATGAATGCAGTCATGCCGTCGAGCGTCCCTTCTAAAAGACGCCAGACCGTGGTGTGTTTATCCAGCCACAATGTCAGCGTCGGCGTAGACTCAATGCCGGGCCTGAAGTCAAATTGCTCGTGGTTGGCGATCAGATGAAAGGCATCTTCGCTTTCGAATATGAACTGAAATGTAACGGGTTCCTCGGGTAGGAGGTTATACCGGAAGGAATCTGCCAGTTGTAATGATCGCTTGGCCAGCTGTTCAGTCTTCATGTAAGGCCTATCCGAGGGCGGATTAAGAATAGCTTTTTTTCCGGTTAACTGCCATGACCATTAACGGCTTTGTGTTAATATTGCAGGGTCTATCTGAGGGGCTAATATTTTGGAATTTTTATTTGAGTATGGAATGTTTCTGGCGAAGAGTCTGACTATCCTGTTAAGTTTTATTATTGTTTTTGTGGTAATACTGGGTTCGTCCCAGCGCTCGCAGCAGACCTCTAAAGGTGAACTTGAGGTCAAGAATGTCAATGAAGCGGTAAAGCATATCAGCCAAAGCCTGACTCGCTCGATGTTGAACCCTGTGCAGCAGAAGGCACAGGATAAAGCGGATAAAAAACGGCTGAAACAAGAGGAAAAGAACCGCAAGCAGCAGTTGAAAGACGACCAGGGCATTTCTGCTCGGGTTTTCGTGCTTGAATTTAACGGCGATGTACAGGCATCAGGAGTAGACGCCCTGCGTGAAGAGGTCTCAGCCGTACTTTCTGTTGCTCGAGCGGAAGACGAAGTCATCGTCAAACTAGAAAGTCCTGGTGGCGTTGTTCATGGTTACGGCCTGGCAGCTTCACAATTACAGAGAATTAAAGCGAAGTCGATCACCTTAACCGTTGCTGTCGATAAAGTAGCAGCCAGCGGGGGTTATATGATGGCCTGTATTGCCGATAAAATTATTGCGGCCCCGTTTGCTTTATTGGGTTCTATCGGTGTGGTGGCACAGATTCCTAACTTTCACCGGTTCCTGAAGAGTAAGGAAGTCGATGTTGAGGTGCTTACGGCTGGGGACTATAAGCGAACGCTGACATTGTTTGGTGAAAATACCGAAAAAGGCAGACAGAAATTTCTTGAAGAGCTTGAAGACGTGCACGCTCTGTTCAAAGAATTTGTGTCTGAGAACCGACCCCAGGTGCAGATAGAACAGGTCAGTACCGGTGAAGCCTGGTACGGGAAAAGAGCGCTTGATGTCATGTTGGTGGATGAATTAATGACCAGTGACGAATATATAGTCGATAAGTGCGAGACCTGTGATGTTTTTTCGGTGCAGTTCAAGGAAACTCTGAATCGATGGCAGAAGGTTTTAAAGAAGATTGAGGTGATCACAGGGCAATGGCAGTCACCTGTGCAGCATTTAGCTAAGCTACCGGATAGCCAGATCAAGTAAATACATTCAACTTAGTTTAAGTGAGAAAAGTTTTAATTTAAGAGTTTTAAGTTAAAAGTTCTAAGTTAAAAGAGGATTCAAATGTCAGATTTCCAATCATTCTGGGTAGAAAAAAACGATGAAGGGGTAACGCATTCGATAATTGAGCGGGATGTTAAAGATCTTCCTGCTGGCGAGGTTTTGATCGAAGTCCACTATTCCTCTGTTAATTACAAGGATGCCTTATCGGCAAATGGCATGCCTGGAGTCACTCGGTCCTATCCTCACGCGCCAGGTATCGATGCTGCCGGCGTGGTCATGGAATCTTCGGTCAGCCAGTTTTCTCCTGGCGATAGCGTCATCGTTATCGGCTTTGACCTGGGTATGAATACGCCGGGTGGGTTCGGGCAGTATATTCGTGTGCCGGCTGACTGGATCACGCCGCTCCCAGAGGGTCTTTCACTTCGGGAAAGCATGATCATCGGGACGGCTGGGCTCACTGCTAGCCTGTGCGTTGAAAAATTACTGCAGATGAATGCAGCGCCAGAGCAGGGACCGGTGATCGTGTCAGGCGCCACCGGCGGTGTTGGCTCGGTGGCAGTTTCCCTGCTGGCTAAGCTCGGCTTCTCGGTAGTTGCCAGCACAGGGAAAGCAGATAAAACAGCGTATTTGGAGGGGCTGGGAGCCCAGTCGGTATTGGCAAGAAGTGTATTGGAGGATCCCAACAGCCGGCCCATGGCCGCGCCGGCATATGCGAATGCTATTGATACAGTAGGTGGAGAAATCCTCTCAAATATCATCAAGTCGCTGGATTACCAGGGTAGTGTGGCCATCTGCGGTTTAGTCTCTTCGCCGATTTTCTCTGCTACGGTACTGCCTTTTATTCTTCGTGGCGTAAATGTCCTTGGTATTGATTCGGTTGAGTTGCCGGTGCTCGATAAAACACGTAATTGGAACCGCCTGGCCGGCGATTGGCATCTGCAAACCCTTGCTGAAATGGCAATTGATATTGATTTAGAGGGCTTGTCTGGTGCAATAGCAGATATTTTTGCGGGCAAGGTTGCTGGACGAGTCGTAGTCAATTTGAGGCCCTGACAGATTCAGGGTCCTGGCACGGGCTTTGCGGTGTTATGGCTGTTACAAGCGTGTCGGTCAGCAGAGTCGCTGATCATGCTCTGATAGTGATATGAAAAGAACTGCACTGCTGAGACTAGCGTATTTGATAGCGGGTCATCGTCAATTTCAAAACTGCTAAAGCCGCATCGGTACATTTGCTCAAGTTGGTCTACCCGGACGGCTCCTACAGCACGAATGTCTCCCTCGTATGCATATCTTTGACGCAGTATGGATGCGGTTGAAAAGGGTCTGCCGTCAAAGAAGTTGGGAAAATTCAGGGCGATTATTGGTGGCTCGCCAATGGCTTCGAAAACCGCATCAATGTCCTCATCCGGTTCGAGTAAAACCACCTGTCTGGCCCGATCTAGAGTGCTCAGTTTAAGGTAATCTGCTAACGCAAGAAGACGCTCGTTTGGCTGTTTCCTCGGGTTTATATCAATAGCCGAGTATGTCGATGGGTCGACTGCGATCAGTTTTTTCATGCTGTAGTTCCTGGATAAGCGGCGGTCTTAAATGGTTCGATACCAATGCGGTTGAACGTTTGTATAAAACTTTCCTGAGGTAGTCTCGATTGCCTATAGCATTGCACCAGGCGTTCTATAGCCTGTGTAATGTCCTGTTCAGGAAAAGCGGGGCCAAGGATACGGGCCAGTTGGGTCTGTTCTCCGGCATCACCACCGACAGAGATTTGGTAGTACTCGAGCCCTTTTTTATCGACGCCCAGAATACCTATATTGCCAACATGATGATGACCGCAGGCATTCATACAGCCGGAGATATTGATGTCCAGGGCCCCTATATCAACGATTTCTTGAATTTGCTGGTATTGGGACTGGATGGCATGTGCTAGTGGGATTGATCTGGCGTTGGCGAGCGAGCAGAAATCCCCACCTGGGCAGCAGATCACATCACTGATAAGCCCCAGGTTTGCGGTTGCCAGTTTTGCTGTCGTGAGGCTATGCCAGAGTGTGATCAGGTCGCTTTGTCGGACATCGGCCAGTACCAGGTTCTGTTCGTGGGTAACTCTGATTTCACCGGAACTGTAGGTATCTGCAAGGTCCGCTATTAAATCCATCTGGGCAGCGCTGATATCACCGGGGGCAGAGCCAATATCCTTTAAAGCGATGTTTACGATAGCGTAACCGGACATTTTGTGGTCTAGCACATTGTGCTTCAGCCATAACTGACAGTCAGATTCAGGAATGTCGTCGTTGCTGATCGATTCATCAACAAGGTCAAGATAGTCCGGTTTGCTGAAGCAGTTTCTAAACCGATCAATATTGGTTTCGCTGATGGTGTCGGGGCTGTTCTTCAGGGTTAACCATTCGGATTCGACGTGTTGCGAGAAAGCGTTGGCACCCAGCGCTTTTACTAATATTTTTATCCTGGCTTTATATTTATTGTCTCTTCTGCCCAGGCGGTTGTAGACACGCAATATAGCAGTCAGATATGTTAACAGGTGCTCTTTTTCGAGGAAGGGCTTTATTTTTGAAGCAATAATGGGTGTTCTTCCAAGGCCACCACCAGCCCATACTTCAAAGCCTGTCCGGTGTTGCTGCCTGACCAGACGCAAGCCAATATCATGTACTTTTATGGCAGCTCTGTCATGATCGCTACCGCTGAGGGCGATCTTGAACTTCCTCGGTAGCCAGTTGAATTCGGGATGCAGGGTTGACCATTGACGAATGATTTCAGCCCATGGCCTGGGATCTTCCAGTTCATCGTTTGCGACGCCCGCAAGCGGATCCGCAGTAATATTTCGTATGCAACTGCCGCTGGTTTGGATAGCATGCATCTGTACGCTTGCCAGTTGTTCAAGTATATCTGGTACCTGCTCGAGCTTGGGCCAGTTGAACTGAATATTCTGGCGTGTCGTGAAGTGACCATAGCCTTTATCATATTTCCTGGAAATATGAGCCAGTTTACGAAGCTGGTTGGATGACAGCATTCCATAGGGGATGGCTACCCGTAACATGGGCGCTAATTTCTGTACATAGAGACCATTTCTGAGTCGGAGTTGCTGGAACTCCTCGGACGCCAGTTTACCCTCAAGAAAGCGTTGTGTCTGGTTCCTGAATTGCCTGGTGCGCTCTTCAATAAGCGTTTGGTCGAACTGATCGTATTGATACATGCCGCGTTACTTTTAGATAAAAGCGGCAATTTAACAGCTTTAACTCAAGACCTGAATTAACTTATAATTCTATGGTTATAGCTAAAAACACCTATTAGGAACTGGTTAACCTGGATTTGGGTTTTGTTAGCTGGAATGCCATCGGTTAGATGTAAGGAACTTTAAAATTGAATGATTCGGAACAGATTGAGGCACAGCAAGCTAACACAGGAAGTAGCAATGATGACCGCAGGGCAGATGTCTTAGCAGCCTGCGCTATTGTCATCATACTGGTGTTAGCTGCATTATACTGGTAGGCCCGGTTGGATTGATTTGTCGCTTCATCAGGTGAATGTTTTCACCGGTTTAGTGATAGCTCAGCGAAGGTAACAACCAGCGTTCTGCAGTTTCCAGATCCCAGCCCTTTCTTGCAGCGTAATCAATCACCTGATCTCGATTAATTTTGCCTAAACCGAAATAGCGGGATTCAGGGTGGGCAAAGTAGAATCCGCAGACTGATGCAGCTGGGCTCATGGCGAAATTTTCCGTCAGGGTCATACCGATTTGATTTTCAACATCAAGTAAATGAAACAGCGTCTGTTTTTCCGTGTGCTCGGGGCAGGCCGGGTAACCGGGAGCAGGACGAATACCTCGATAGCTTTCTTTAATGAGTTGTTCTCTAGAAAATTCCTCGTTCTGAGCGTATCCCCAGTAATGCATACGCACCTGTTCGTGCATGAACTCAGCGAGAGCCTCGGCCAGTCGATCGGCGATGGCACTCATTAATATTGCAGAATAATCATCCTGGTCCAGCTTGAAGTCAGCCACCATTTGCTCCAGGCCAATACCTGAGGTAACCGCAAAACCGCCAATAAAGTCGGGGTGGTCATGGCCTTCTGGAGCAATAAAATCACTGAGACATAGATTAGGTTTACCATTGGGCTTGTCTGTCTGTTGCCGCAGGTTGTGAAGCCTGGCTACGGTATCGGTTCGAGTCTCATCTGAATAAACCACGATATCGTCCTGGTCCACCGTATTTGCGGGCCATATACCGAGGACTGCTCGAGCACTCAAACGACTGTCCTGTTCCAGCTGGTCGAGCATTTTCTGGGCATCGTCAAAAAGTTCACGGGCAGATTGTCCGATAACCTCGTCGGATAGAATGGCTGGATATTTGCCTGCTAGCTCCCAGGTTATAAAAAAGGGCGTCCAGTCAATATAGCTTCTTAGAGACGCCAGTGAAATCCTAGCAAGCGTCTTGTTGCCGATAAGCAGGGGCCTGGGAGGAGCGTAGCTTTGCCAACTCATCGGATATTTGTTCCTGCGGGCCTGCGCTAGCGAAAGCAGGTTGTTTTTTTGTCGCCTTTTTAAGGTTCGGGTTCTGATCTTGTCATATTCATCACGAAGTTCACTGCCAAGGCGCGGTTTTTCCTGCTCGGATAGTAAACGACTGGCAATCCCAACAGCGCGTGATGCATCGGGGACATAAACGGTTATATCGTGTTCAAAACAAGGTTCAATTTTAACAGAGGTATGCGCTTTGGAGGTGGTAGCACCGCCGATCATGAGCGGTATTGAAATTTTGCGCCGTTGCATTTCGGAGGCAATCGCTACCATCTCGTCCAGAGAGGGTGTAATCAGCCCGCTCAGGCCTATGATATCAACATTTTCATCCAGGGCCGTTTGCAATATTCGGTCTGCAGGTACCATAACACCGAGGTCTATGACATCGTAGTTATTGCATTGTAAAACCACACCGACAATGTTCTTACCGATATCGTGGACGTCACCTTTCACAGTGGCCATAAGGATTTTGCCCTTGCTCTGGATCACACCTTGATTTTCTGCCTCGATAAATGGAATGAGGTGGGAAACAGCTTGTTTCATGACACGGGCACTCTTTACCACTTGAGGCAGGAACATTTTGCCTGCACCAAAAAGGTCCCCTACTTGGTTCATACCAGCCATCAACGGACCTTCGATGACTTCTATCGGTCTGTTGAATTGCAGTCTGGCTTCTTCGGTATCGGCCACAATGTACTGGTTCATGCCTTTTACTAGGGCATGGCCGATACGCTCATCTACTGGCAGGTTGCGCCAGGTCAGGTCTTCAGTTTTGCGTGCACTTGCCTGTCCTGAGAAATTTTCTGCGGCCTCGATGAGCCTTTCTGTACTATCGCTGCTTCGATTGAAAATAGCATCTTCTATACTATCCCTTAGGTCAGTCGGGATCTGTTCATACAGGGCGAGTTGTCCGGCATTGACAATGGCCATGGTAAGACCAGCCTGAATGGCGTGATAAAGGAAAACAGCATGAATCGCTTCTCGAATAGCATTATTGCCTCGAAAAGAGAATGAGATGTTACTGATCCCGCCTGAAATCATCACGCCAGGGATGTGTTCCTTGATGTACTTACAGGCATCAAGGAAATCTTTGCCGTATAGATTGTGTTCGGCAATGCCTGTTGCAATAGCAAATATATTCGGGTCGAAGATAATGTCGTGGGCCGGAAACCCGACTTGCTCAACCAGAATCTGGTAACTGCGGCTGCATATTTGTTTTTTCCTGGTCAGCGTATCAGCCTGGCCCTGCTCATCAAAGGCCATGACGACGATAGCGGCACCGTACTTCAGACAAAGCCTGGCTTGTTCCTTAAATTCTTCTTCACCCGCCTTCAGACTGATTGAATTAACGATTGATTTGCCCTGAATCGTCTTTAGCCCGGCTTCTATAATGTCCCACTTTGATGAGTCAATCATTATCGGGACACGGCAGATATCGGGTTCGGATGCGATCAGGTTCAGGAACCTAACCATGGCGGCTTTGGAATCCAACATGCCTTCATCCATATTGATATCAATAACCTGAGCACCACTATTGACCTGTTGCTGGGCGACTTCAAGGGCCTGCTGATAATTATCGTCTTTGATAAGTCGGGCGAACTTAGCTGAGCCGGTGACGTTGGTTCGTTCGCCAATGTTTACAAATAGCGATTCGCTGTTAATACGAAAGGCTTCCAACCCGCTGAGCAGGCAGTCATCCGAATGGTTTTTGGCCACCCTGGGCTTTTGTCCAAGCACCAGTTGTTTGAAGGCAGCAATGTGAGCTGGCGTGGTACCGCAGCAGCCACCGATAATATTGACTAGACCTTCGTCCAGGTACTCCTTCATGGAACAGACCATGGTCTCAATGGACTCGTCGTATTCACCAAATGAATTAGGCAGTCCTCTGTTTGGATAAGCGCTGATGGCACAGTCAGCATATCCACTCATATCCTTAATGTAGGGCTTGAGTGCGGCAGCACCCAGCGCACAGTTGAAGCCGACGCTGATCGGGTTGGCATGACGGATAGAAGCCCAGAAAGCTTCTGCGGTTTGGCCCGAAAGTAATCGTCCGCTGGCATCAGTAATCGTGCCAGATATCATAACGGGCAGTTTCTGGCCTGTTTGTTCGAACAGGGTCAGCAAAGCGAAAATTGCTGCTTTAGCATTAAGCACATCGAATATGGTTTCGATTAGGATGAGGTCGCAGCCCCCGTCGATGAGCCCTCGTAACGCGGTTGTATAGTCTGCGACCAGGTCGTCGAAACCGATATTACGGTATCCAGGGTCATTAACATCAGGAGAAAGACTGGCAGAGCGGGTTGTTGGCCCTATTGCTCCGGCTACAAAATGGGGTTGCCGGCGCTGCTCTGGAGGTAGCTCTGCTATTGCTTGCCTGGCCAGTTTTGTGGCTTGGTAATTCAACTCATAGACCAGCGCTTCGGTGCCGAAATCTGATTGGGAGACGCTGTTTGCAGTAAAAGTATTGGTTGCAACAATGTCGGCCCCGCTGTTGAGAAAATCGGTGTGGATAGCTTTAATCACATCCGGTCGGGTGAGGTTTAGTATCTCGTTGTTACCCTTCAGGTCAATGCGATGGTCTCGGAATTTTTCGCCACGGAAATCCTTTTCCGATAGGGCCTGTGCCTGAATCATGGTCCCCATGGCACCATCCATGACCAGAATTCTTTGCTGAAGGATAGTTTCGATAGATGAAGATGCTGCAATGGTATTCATGAGAGCCTGAACCTGGAACAATGAGCCCATTTTAGCAACTATTGTTCGCCTTCATTTTGAAGATGATTCGGGCTGATTATGAGAGATATTCACTTTCCAGCTGGCCTGGCCTGGCCTGGGTCTTTCCTGTCTCCGAAAAACAGGTTGTGCGCCGCTAAAAGGTTAACGGTGTAAAAAGCATCCCGCAGAGTTGGTGAATAAGCCGAGCTGAAGTAATATAGCGTAAAGCTAAGCAGAACAAGAACTATGGTTGAAATCACAGAATCAGCGCAGGAATATTTACGAGATCTTCTATCAAAACAGGATGGCAGCCATGTTGGTATCAGGGTGTTTATCGCTGATCCAGGTACGCCGATGGCAGAAACCTGTATTGCCTACTGCAGGACCGGAGAAGAGCAATCTGATGATATCAGGGTTGACTACCCACATTTTCCAGCCTGGATTGATGCAAACAGCGAGCGTTTCCTGGAAGATGCTCTGGTTGACTATGCAGAGGATCGAATGGGGGGGCAGTTAACGATAAAAGCACCTAATGCTAAAGTGCCTAACGTTTCTGAGGATAGTCCTCTCGAAGATCGTATCAATTACCTGCTACACAGCCAGGTAAACCCGTCACTGGCAAGCCATGGTGGAATGGTGAGTTTGGTTGAAGTGGTAGAAGAAAGTGTCGCCGTGCTTCAGTTTGGTGGCGGTTGTCAGGGTTGTGGTATGGTAGATATGACCTTGAAAGATGGTGTGGAAAAGACCTTGCTGGAACAGCTTCCGGAATTAACCGCAGTGCGAGATGTCACAGATCATTCCATTACAGAAAATGCTTACTTCTAGATTTACAGATGCCAATCAAGCCGATTGCTGAGTGCTAAGTGAGTCTGTTGAACTGCGATTTAACAGTACTGGCGCCACTGCATCATGCAGTTCAAGTAACATCTGTTCAGTCGTCTGCCAGTCCACGCACGCATCAGTAATAGAGATCCCATAACGGAGATCTTTGAGATCACTGGGGATCGCCTGATTTCCTTCGTTTAAATGGCTTTCAACCATCAGGCCAATGATTGATTGGTTTCCTCGTGCAATCTGCTGACTAACATTTTTCATGACAGCAGCCTGTCGCTTATGGTCTTTTGCTGAGTTAGCGTGACTGCAGTCGATCATAATATTGGCAGGAATATTAGTTGAGGCGAGCCGGTGCTCACACTCAGATACCTTACTGGCTTCATAGTTTGGCCCGTCTGTCCCTCCTCTTAGTACGACGTGAGCATGGTTGTTTCCTCTGGTCTGAATTATTGCAACTTCACCATTGTGGTTGATACCGAGGAAACGATGCGGTGCAGAAACCGATTTCAGGGCGTTGATAGCAACTTCCAGGCTGCCATCAGTACCATTTTTAAACCCCACCGCCGACGAGAGTCCGCTGGCCATTTCTCGATGGGTTTGTGATTCTGCTGTTCGCGCACCAATGGCGCTCCAGCAGATTAAGTCCTGCAGGTACTGTGGCGAAACCGGATCAAGCGCTTCATTTGCGGTCGGTAACCCCAATTCAGTCAGTTCGATCAGCAACTGGCGACCTAGCGCAAGACCTTCCGCAATATTGAAGGAGTCATCCATGTGCGGGTCGTTTAGAAAACCTTTCCAACCCACTGTGGTTCTTGGTTTCTCAAAGTAGACGCGCATGACCAGGAGAAGATTTTCAGATACCCGATTGGCTAATTCTTTCAATCGGTGCGCATACTCGATGGCTGACTGGGAATCATGAATCGAGCAGGGGCCTACAATAATCATTAACCGATGGTCTTGCCTGTTTAAGATCCGCTTAATTGCCTTTCTGCCTTCAGCCACGGTTTGCAGAGCATCAAGCGATGCGCTTACCTGTTTTTTTAGTTTGTTAGGGCTGATCAAGGGTTCCTCGGCCAAGACGTTCAGGTCATCAAGCTTTATATCAGTCATGATTTCAATTCCTATTATTTAGATACTGACAAAAACCTCTCGAGGGCTGGTTCGCCTTTCGGAGCTTGCAAAGGCGGAGTGGCCGCCCGAATGTTGTTCGAGCACTATGTCGTTATGAAAAGATAAGCCAATGCCCAACTGTCTGGGCTTGTACTATTTTGATAGGAGCGAGTGATCATGCGACGGTTCTAAATAGTTAGTCTGGTTTCAGCCAGCAATCATAGTCCTGCATTGCCGAAACGCAAGTTATTTTTCAGAAAATGGGTAGAAGCGGCTAAAATACAACAAAACAGGGAGGAAGCATGAATAAGTTGTGGCTGTTACTGGTGTTCTATTTTTCAGCTGGTCAGGCTTCGCAATGGCAAGTCGAAAAATTCTATGACCTTGATTTTGAACCCATCTCTGAAATGAGCGGCATGGTTAAGAGTAAGCGTTTTCCAGAAGTTTATTGGCTTCATAACGATAGTGGGGATAGTGCCAGAGTCTTTGCTGTTAATGGTCGTGGTGAGATCATTTTTCCTTCGTTCCTACCTTTCCACGGTCAGGTTTCAAGGCTGGGGAGACAACCGTGGCCTGGACATTCCATTCATCTAGCGGCTAATTATGACTGGGAAGACATAGCCGTAGATGCGGATTGGATCTATATAGCGGATACCGGTAATAATGGTAACGCCAGGCGGGACCTGGGCATTTATGTTGTCCCGGAATTCAACCCGGCGATGATTGAAAGTACCCGAGCGATTCGTTTTTATGCCTTCCGCTATCCTCAGCAGCAGACGTTCCCAGCCAGGCAGTGGCATTATGACAGTGAAGCGCTGTTTGTGCTGAACGGTCGTCTGTATTTGATAACCAAGCATAGGGTGGCGGGCAGGATTAGCCGATTTGAAAAAGGCGCTAATTTGTATCGATTGGATAAGCTAAAGTCAGGGGAGATGAATGAGGCGGTCCTGGTCGATAATCACCCCAGTTTATTTATGGCCACAGCGGCTGATTTATCACCTGATGCAACCAAGTTAGCTGTCCTGGGAAGTCGCAGCCTGTGGATTTTTGCGGCGCCTGAGTCAGGAGATAAGTGGTTATCAGGAAAATCTGAAACCTTGAATCTGATTGGTCTTGGCTTAGGCCAGGTTGAATCCGTTACCTGGCGTGATTCAAATAGTTTGCTGGTAGGCAATGAAGCAGGTGTGGTTTATCGAGTGAAATTGCCGGACTAGTGGCATCTTGTTGCCAGGTCAAGCGGGTTGAGTGACCGGGATATGGCATCTGCTATTGAGTCGCTGGATCAGGCGATACTGCCAGCACCATTGCCGCACGGTGTTAGCCT
The DNA here is from genome assembly GCA_012960535.1 of Gammaproteobacteria bacterium. GTDB lineage: Bacteria > Pseudomonadota > Gammaproteobacteria > Pseudomonadales > Azotimanducaceae > UBA9926. Next base: position 138,293 of record DUBB01000007.1, on the reverse strand, counting down.
GATTTTAAGAATATTTACTTTATCAGCCGTTGACATCCGGTTTGCGGAGACTAGTATGGCGGTTTCAGACAGGAGTGTTCGATTTGGAGCTTGATGTCTATTTCCTGGGAATGTTGATTCTGGCTGGATTTTTTGGCGGTATTGTCAATACCCTGGCCGGTGGTGGATCGATGTTGATTCTGCCTGCTCTGATGTTACTGGGTATGCCCGCAGATATTGCTAATGGAACCAACCGGATTGGTATTTTCTTGCAGTCAGCCGCAGCCGTAAAAGGCTTTGATTCTGCTAAAAAATTGGATCGTGCAGCGGTTCTGCCGATACTGTTGCCTACTTTGCTGGGTGCGGTAATTGGCGCTTTTCTGGCATCGGTTCTGCCGAATATATACTTAAAGCCATTATTATTAGGGGTGATGGTGGTGATGGCGCTGGTTATGGTGCTCAAACCGGACGCGATTGCCGATGAAGACATTCAGCCGAGGCAGCTCAAATCGTCACCGCCAGCATGGGCGGGACTATTTGTAACCGGGCTCTATGGTGGATTTGTGCAGGCCGGGGTGGGTTTTCTGCTGATCGCTGTCCTGGCCGGTATGCTTCGTTACGATCTGGTGCGCACGAATGCATTGAAGTTGGTTTGCACGGGTGCTCTGAGCCTGGTAGCGCTGGTAATCTTCGCAATAGCGGATCAAGTACTCTGGATTCCAGGGTTGATACTTGCCGTGGGCACTGTAGCCGGTGCCGTTGTCAGTGTAAGATTTGCCGTTTCTGTGAGTCAGGCAACGTTAAAGTGGTTTTTGTTTATAATAGTAACAGTAAGCTGTGCAGCAGCGGCTGTATTTTAGGTGATCTATGAGTTTTGAGTCTGAACGTTACCCGTCCAATTTTATCAGTAATATCATCGAGAGTGATTTAAAGGCAGGCAAACATGGTGGTCGAGTAGCAACCCGTTTTCCGCCAGAGCCAAACGGTTTCCTGCATATTGGTCATGCCAAGGCTATCTGCCTGAATTTTGGCCTGGCCAGAGATTATCAAGGTACGACCAATCTACGTTTTGATGACACCAATCCGCTTAAAGAGAACGCTGAGTTCATGAATACCATGCGCGAGGACATCAGCTGGCTGGGTTTTCAGTGGTCCCAGGAAACAAAAGCATCGGATTATTTTGAACAGCTATTTGAGTTTGCTCTGGATCTGATCGGGAAAGATAAAGCCTATGTGGATTCACTGTCAGCAGAGGATATTCGAACGTACCGCGGGACCTTGACTGAACCGGGCGTAAACAGTCCTTATCGGGATAGAAGTGTCGAGGAGAATCTGCAGTTGTTCCAGGACATGCGTGCAGGTGTTTTTCCTGATGGTGCTCATGTTTTAAGGCTTAAGATAGATATGGCCGCAGCCAATATCAATATGAGAGATCCGGCCATTTATCGAATCCGCCATGCCGAGCATCACCAGACGGGTAATCAGTGGTGTATTTACCCGCTCTATGATTACACGCATTGTATTTCAGATGCGCTTGAGGGCATCACGCATTCATTGTGTGATATCGGCTTTGAAGATCACCGCCCTTTATACGATTGGGTGTTAGATCAATTGCAATTGCCGGTTCATCCCCAGCAGATTGAATTTTCGAGACTGAACCTTAAATACACCGTGATGAGCAAGCGTAAAATGAAGCAACTGGTTGAACAACAACTGGTAGAAGGATGGGATGATCCTCGCTTGCCGACCCTGGCTGGGTTAAGAAGGCGGGGTTATGCGCCAGCGGCCATAAGGGATTTCTGCAGACGGATAGGTGTCGCCAAAAGTGAAAACAATGTTGAACTGGCATTGCTTGAAAGTTGCCTTCGGGAAAACCTAGAAGGTAACGCGCCCCGGGCAATGGCCGTGCTTGACCCTCTAAAAGTGATCATTACCAACCTACCAGAAGATCAGGCCGAAACACTGAGGGTGGCAAATCATCCGAAGAATGCAGCTATGGGAGAACGGTCGGTGCCCTTTACAAGAGAGCTTTATATTGAAAGGGCGGATTTCCGGCTAGAAGCAAATCGGAAATATAAAAGGCTGGTACTGGGGGGAGAGGTTCGGTTACGCGGCGGTTACGTTATTCGGGCTGATGAAGTAAGAATGGACGATCAGGGTGAAATCAGCGAACTACACTGTAGTTATGATGCGCAGACATTAGGGGTCAATCCTCCGGGCCGTAAGGTACGTGGTGTCATTCACTGGGTATCCAGCAGCAATGCGGGGGCCGTTATCTTCCGTCGGTTCGAACCACTGTTTTCGGTTGCCTATCCTGATAGCGGCGACAGTAAATATACTGACCTGATGAATCCCGACTCGTTAACTGAGCTTTCTGGCTTCCTGGAAAATTGGTTACTGGAAACGCCGGCGGGTAGCCAGTATCAGTTTGAAAGAGTGGGCTATTTTACCAGAGACAGTAAAGAACGCGCTGATAAAGTACCGGTATTTAATGAAGTAGTGGGTTTACGCGACTCTTGGGCTAAGATAAATACTGAGTAACAGGGCTGCCAGATAGTTGACAGGCAACCAATTACGCGGCATCTAGTTAAGGCACTTTTAACCAAAGGGCATCTAACCAAAAGGCATCTAACCAAAAGGTATTTAACCAAGGAGTATCCATGAAATACGGCCTTATCCCAATCAATCTCGGCGTGTCATCTGTGGACCAGATGGTCGGCATGGCTAAGAAAGCGGAAAATTTAGGTTACGAATCAGTATGGACATTCGAGCATGTCATTGTCCCGCTCGATTATCAATCCAGATATCCCTATAGCGCTTCTGGCAAGATGGGTGGGGACCCGGATGTTAATTTTGTTGATCCGCTGATAGCGCTGAGCTTTGTTGCAGCCAGCACCAGCACGATTCGACTGGGAACGGGCGTTAATATTCTATCTCAGGCTAACCCTGTTTATGTTGCCAAACAAAGTGCCAGCCTGGATATGCTGTCAAACGGTCGGTTCATGCTAGGCGTTGGTATTGGATGGTTGCAAGAGGAGTTTGCTGCGCTTGGCGTGCCTTTTGAAAAACGCGGTGCCAGATTTGATGACTACCTTCAGGGAATGCGAAAAATCTGGTCGGGTGATGTGGTCGAACATCAGAGTGAATTTCTGAGTTGGAGTGGTTTTAAGAGTTTCCCGGTGCCCGTACAGAATCCAATGCCGGTGATTATGGGGGGCTCTAAAGGTAAAATACACGAGCGCGTTGCCTTGTATGGTGACGGCTGGTTTGCACCCACCAGTGACCCGGCAGAGTTAACCGTTCATTTAGATGAGATTCGTAGACAATGCGACCTTATAGATAGGGATTACGCTGAAATTGAAATTACCGTTATGTGGTCCGGACAGATGCAGCCGGAACAGATTGAACCTTTCCAGGCCCTGGGTGTTGATCGTATGGTTGTACCTTTATTTGCGTTGGGTGCAGACCCGTTGGCTGGCATGTCGGGCGTAGCGGAAAAGTTGTTTGATCAGTAATGATTAGTCGATCTGAGGTCCAGTCCGCAGCGCAGCGGATTCGCCCGCATTGTCACATCACCCCCATAATGACCAGTGCAAGTATCGATCAGCTTGCAGGTTGTAGAGTTTACTTTAAGTGTGATCATCTACAGAAAGCGGGTGCCTTCAAAAGCAGAGGCGCAGTCAATGCTGTGTTTTCCTGTTCTCAGGAAGAAATTCGCTACGGGGTGTGTACTCACTCATCCGGGAATCATGGCGCCGCACTTGCCAGGGCCGCCAGATTGCGGCAGGTGCCCGCGTTTATTGTGGTGCCGCAAGCAGCTAATCCCCTCAAAATGGAAGCGATCGAACAGTATGGTGGTCAATTGGTGATCTGTGATAATAGCCTGGAAGCGAGATCATCCAAGCTCGAGCAAATCCGCCTGCAGACCCGTGCTCGTGAGATTCCTCCTTATGATGACCCGCTGGTTATTGCCGGTCAGGGTACTGCGGCACTCGAGCTTATTGATCAAGTAGCCGATCTGGATTCGATTTTGGTCCCGGTGGGCGGCGGCGGGTTACTAGCCGGCGCTGTGCTGGCGGCTAATTCCACCATTAAAGTTTATGGCGCTGAACCTGACCAGGCGGATGATGCACATCGATCATTTCACACAGGTACGCGTGTTCTCAGTCATCAACCCAACACGCTGTGTGATGGGTTGCTGACAACGCTGGGCGAGTTGAATTTCGAGATCATCAGCGCTGGCGCTGAAAATATTTTGTTGGTCAGTGAGGCTCAGATCGTTGAATCCATGGAATTTATCTGGCGGTACCTGAAACAACTGGTTGAGCCCAGTAGTGCCGTAGTTTTAGCCGCCATCATTGCCCACAGAGATCTTTTTACTGATCAGAAGATAGGCGTGGTTTTGACAGGCGGCAATGTTGACTACCGGAATCTGCCATTTACAGCGCTTCCCACTGGTTAGTAACTAGCTGGTTGTAGTCGGTACAGTTAATCCGGTAACTTTAAAACCTGTTTGGCGATGACGTTCAACTGGACTTCACTGGTGCCACCCTCAATAGAATTGGCTCGCGATCGTAACCACTCCCTTGCGACGCTCAGTTCTCTTTCTGAAAATGCCTCACTCTCCCAGCCAATCCCCTGGGAGCCCATTATTTTGAGCAATAATTCGTATCGTTTCTTATTCTGCTCAGTGCCATAGAGTTTGAACATTGATGAAGCGGGTGATGCAGCACCACGGCTCTTTGATTCGGCCGAAGCTCTTTGCAGCGTGAGTCCAAAAGCCCGGCTGTTCAGGTTAAACTGAGTCACCTGGTCCCTCAGGTTGCTGTCAGCAATTTTGTGATTAACCTCTCCCAGGTATTGCTTGGCCTGGCTAGCCAGTGAATGTTTCGGGTTACTCTTGCCTCTCGTACCCATCCCACTGATCATATTTCGTTCATGCTGGAGTAGTTTTTTAGCTATAGTCCATCCGCTATTGACGTCTCCTATCAGGTTCGATTTTGGCACCACAACATCGTCGAAAAAAGTCTCGCAGAAGACAGATGCGCCAGAAATGAGCTTTATCGGTTTGGCGCTAACGCCTTCACTTTCCATATCGAATAAAATAAAGCTGATGCCCATATGTTTCGACGCCAGGGGATCTGTACGTACCAGGCAGAAAATCCAGTCAGACTTGTCAGCAAAAGAGGTCCAGATTTTTGAACCATTGATGGTGTAATGATCACCTTCCAATACAGCCCGTGTCTGCAGGCTGGCAAGGTCTGATCCGGAACCCGGTTCAGAATACCCTTGGCACCAGCGAATCTCCCCCTTGACAATTTTGGGGAGATGCTCAAGTTTCTGTTGCTCGTTGCCATATTCCAGCAGTACTGGACCGAGCATGCTAATGCCGAATGAAATCAACGGTGGACGGGCATTAAGCGAGGCTAATTCCTCCTGTAAAACCTGGTTTTCCTTTGCTGACAGTCCGCCTCCGCCGTAGACAGAAGGCCAGGTTGGACAGGTCCAGCCTTTGGATGCCATGGCATCCAGCCAGGTTTTAGCTTCAACGTTGGGGTATTGAGCTCGCTTGCCACCCCATACTGTTTCCTCGTCGCTTTTGGGTCGGGTACGCATACTCGGTGGACAATGCTGTTCAAGCCAGGCACGGGTGTCTTTTCTAAATTGAGTCAATTCAACCATTTGTTGGTTTGCTCCAAGTTAAAGTCTTCTGCTGTTGAATAAATAATCGATGGTCGTCAGCCAGCACGGTTTCGGTGTTGGCAGACCCAGCCAGAAAAGTGGCGGGTGATCGGATTGGTCATTTTCTTCATGATGATCTTGTCTCCTCCAGCAGGAGGTCAGCAGGCTCGTTTTCGTGCTGTAGTTTTTTTGCCACAATTTCTGCTTGAGACAGCACCCGCAGGATGTTGTTACCGGCTATTTTGGCTATGTCTTCATCGCTATAGCCGCGAACCAGTAATTCTCGGAGTAAATCCGGATAAGTGGATACGTCTTCCAACCCCACCGGCCCGGGGGGCATACCATCGTAATCTGCACCCAGGCCAATGTAATCAATACCGGCAACCTGCCGGATATGATCTATATGATCAGCCACATCAGCCAGCGTGACTATCGGTGCAGGATGCTGCTGCTGCCATATCTTCATGGCGGCCTCTAGTTCATCCGGGCTGGATTGCGAGGAGATACTGTTACGATGCTGCTCGTATTTGATCCGGTGGAGGCGCATGGGCTCTGATACATAGGAAGTCAGGTAATTGACCATAACGACACCCTTTTTCCTGGCGATGATTTGTAACACGTCGTCAGGTACGTTCCGGGCATGCTGGGTCACAGCGTAGGCGGAAGAGTGTGAAAAAATAACAGGCGCACGTGAGACCCTTAAGGCATCCCGCATGGATGCGGCAGAGACATGTGACAGGTCCACAAGCATGCCGATTCGGTTCATTTCCAGAACAACCTGTTCACCGAAAGCAGTCAGGCCATCATGTCTGGCCTCGTCGGTTGCCGAATCTGCCCAGAGCAGTCCTTTAGAATGAGTCAGTGTCATGTAGCGTGCCCCAAGGTCATAGAGCATGCGGAGGGTGGCCAGTGAATTATGAATAGCGTGGCCTCCTTCCATTCCCATGAGAGAGGCTATTTTGCCGCGACTGTGTATTTCCCTGACCTGGGAAGCGTTGTATGCCATTTCAAAATCAGCGCTGTACCGGCCAACCATGCGCTTGACCAGGTCGATTTGTTCCATGACGGTCTGAACATCCTGGGCATCTCCGCCATACTCGCCAATAGGAACATAAACAGACCAGAACAGTCCGCCAACTAAACCCTGCCTGAGCCTGGGTATATCTGTGTGCGTCGGTTTTTCGAGTTTTGACAGGTCTGCGGATAAATCAAGCTGGTTCAAATGATTCTTGGCTCTGACTCGGTATTGCCAGGGGATATCATTATGGCCATCAATCAGGGGGGTGGTTTTCAGTACCCTGGTTACCCGTTGGCTTAATTCGTCTGCCTGAACACCGAACTGGGTGAAGGCTAGCAGCAGAAGCAGGTATGTTGTCGCCCTTGTCATTATTATATTCCTATCAGTGTCTGTTACCGAGGCTCGCCTCGGTTATTATTGGCTATGAGTGGGTCAAGTTTGTTCAGGATTTCTTCGGTCTCGGGGAACCTGTTCTCAGCTTTCTTGGAAAAGATAAGCCTGTCTCCAGCGAATACTTCGAAAACACCCCCTGAACCGGGCTGTAGATCGCTGGGTATGCCTCGTGCCTGCTCAATTTGTTTGGCCAGACTGACCGCCTGGGGGAGGTAGTTTCACTGCAGGCAGTATTCGATATTGACTTTCATAGCAATTCCTGTGCATGAATAAAGTGGTAGCAATTGTAATGCAGTAGCCCTGAAGCCTGTACAGTGGCAGCAGGATCTTTGGAGCTGGGATGCACCTTAACAAATTTACTCATCTTCGAGCCAGCGATTAAAGACAGGGCTTCGTTTTTCCCGAAACGAGGAGCCTCCCTCTCTGGCATCCGCATGGTGATCGGTAACTGCGGTTCTGGTAGCGATATCCTCACAGGCCTGTTCAAAACTCATTGAAGTTGCCTGGTAGAGTGAGCGCTTTAACATTCGCATGGCGATCTGCGGTCCCTGGCTGAGTTCCAAAGCGAGGTCGGAAACCCGTTTTTTAAGTTGTGCCAGGGGAACGACTTCATTCACCAGTCCGAGTTCCAGTGCTTCACTTGCGCTGGCGATCGTCTTATTCATTAAGAACGCCATGGTCTTTGCCAGGCCCAGGTGTTCCAGTAAAAGATAATGGCCACCTTCATCCGGAAGCAGCCCAAATCTAAGGGTGGCAGATCCGAGTCGGGCAGTGTCAGCTGCAATCTTGAAATCACAGGCCAGGGCCAGTGAAAGCCCTGTCTGTATTGCGATGCCGTTGATGGCGGCGATAGTGATCTTGTCGAGCTTTCTGATAGTCAGGTTAAGCTCCTGGGAGATATGTCGCAATGAATTGTAAGTGCCAAGCGCGTTATCATGACCTGGTGGGATACGCGGCAGCAGCTTTGAATCGGGTAATTCTGCAGAGTAACCTTTTAAATCATCTCCTGCACAAAACGCGCGTCCTTCGCCTATGAAAATGATAACGCGAACCGCATTATCCATCTGTGCCTGCTTCAGCACTTCGATCAGGTCTCTTTTTTTTGCGATACTCATTCCGTTGAGTCGCTCGGGTTCATTAAATTCGATCCAGGCAATACCTGGAGGTTCAGTTGAGACCTTGAAGCCTGTAAATTGACCTTCTTGCATTTGTCCACCGGTTTTGGTTACTTAAGGCTATCATTAGACTTTTAGAAGATGCTGTCAATTTTCGGGAGCGGAATTATTCATGGAACTGCAGTTCAGGGTACTTGCCGACACCTATCGGTTTGTAAAGCTCAATTCGGCATTGCCCGCAGATCTGTCAATCTCGTCCCAGGCTTTTACGGTCAATGTTGCAGGTGACTATTCGATCATGTTGCCTGCCGCCGAGACTGAGCATATTCAACTAGGGCAGAATTGCGAAATCTCGGAGATCAGTTGGGTTTGCCTTTCACTGCTTGGTGAGTTTGCATTCAGTACCATTGGCGTGGCCGCAGAAGTGACTCGTATTTTTGCTGAGGCATCGGTTAGCGTACTGGTAGTCAGTGGATTCACAACGGATCATTTCTTTATTGCAGCGGACGATCTTAATAATGCGGTTAAGGCGATCACCCTGGCCGGCCACGAAATCAGCAATTCAATAGGAAGCTGACAATTATGTGGGCACTGGAGAAAGGCAATATTCAATTTTGATTAAATCAGGGGTACAATCTAGGTTCACATGACTGGCGATAAAAAGTGGAAAACCACAGGGAAGTGTGACGGACACAGCGGCTTGTCAAAACCTGCTTTATCCGAACTAAAAGCCGTTCGCCTGGGCACCTAAATGACCTTTTAAGGAGCCTGACCAATGAGAGAACCACCTGTCAAAAACAAAGCCAGCGCAACCCTGGACAATCGTGTAGACCTAGAGATAAATGACCCCCAGGTATACGCAGCATTGTGTGGTGAAGAGCAACGTGAACGAGACGGTATCGAATTGATACCCTCTGAGAATTACACCTTCCCAGAGGTGCTGGCTGTCCTGGGTAGTGTTTTTACCAACAAGTATTCAGAAGGTTATCCAGGTCGCCGTTATTATGGTGGCCAGACATTTACTGATGAAATTGAAAATCTTGCCAGAGACAGGGCCAAGGCGGTGTTCGACTGTGAACATGCCAATGTTCAACCGCTGTCTGGCTCAGCCATGAATCAGGCAGTGTATCTGGGATTACTGAACCCAGGTGATACCATTTTGGCAATGGACCTGTCTCATGGTGGCCATCTAACGCATGGTGCGCCGGTATCGCATATGGGGAAGTTGTTTAACTTTGTACGATATATAACCAATCCGGTTGATGGTTCAATTGATTACGATCAGATAAGAGCAGATGCAATATTACATAAACCTAAACTGGTTTTATGTGGCTATACCTCTTACCCGAGAGACCTTGACTATGCCGCCTTTAAATCGATAGCCGATGAGGTTGGTGCTTTGACGATGACCGATGCCTCCCATTTTGGCGGTCTCATTGCGGGTGGCGCCATGCGAAATCCGTTTGACTACGGCTTTGATATCGTCACCACTACAACCCACAAGTCGCTTCGAGGGCCTCGAGGTGGCATGGTTCTATGTCGCAAGAAATTTGCTTCCAAACTGGATAAGTCTGTCTTCCCAGGCTTGCAAGGTGGCCCTCATATGAACGCGATAGCGGGCATCGCTGTCACATTGGGCAAAGCTCAGACGGCGGAATTCGAGCAATATGCTAGCCAGGTTCTAAAGAACTCGAAAACGCTGGCGAGCGCGCTGATGGATCAGGGCGCGGAATTGATTGCCGGTGGAACTGATAACCACATGATGGTGGTCGATACAGTCAAGTCCTTTGGCCTGGATGGCAAGGCTGCCGAGGAGGTGCTCGATCGGGTGCAGATTACCACCAACAAACAGATTATTCCTGATGATCCCAATCCGCCGCTAAAGCCCAGCGGTATCCGTATAGGCACACCAGCGGCGACAACGCGAGGTATGCTCGAGAGCGATATGCAGCTTTTGGCAACGTGGCTGATTACTTGCCTTAACAATTCAACTGATGAGGCCGTGCTTGATGATGTCGCAGAGCAGGTCCAGGCATTCTGCCAGAAGTTTCCGGTGCCCGGACTGAGTTAGGCAACCAGCATTGGATTATAGACAGCAAGGGTCAAAAATAGAGGACTTGCAGGTTAACTGAAGCAGCTGCCGAATAGCCAGCGCGGGCATAGACGGCAATTAATAAATGATGCTTGGTTCAACCAGAACATCCTTGGTAGCCCGAGGTGGTGGGTCTTGAAATGCAGGGTTCCAGTGGTATAGGGGGATGCGGATGCCAGAGCAGCAGAGACAGAGAATAGTCAGTCTTGTCAGAGAGTTTGATCAGCAGGGAGATCACCGTACTGGGAGTCGCGTTGATCAGAAAAGTGGCGACTGGCTCTGCGCACAGATTCACAAAGCAGGGGGGCAGGCTAAAAAAAAGCATTTCTCCCTGCCGCTGGTTCACGTTGATACCTGTAAGCTGGGCCTTGGTGACACGATTATGGATGGAGTGCCACTGTTCGATTGTCTTTTTCCTGAGATAAATTACATCAGCGGAACTGTGGGTGAGATCGGTTCTTCCGCGGAAATTGGCATAATTGTGGCACCCCCACAGGCTGAATCCGAGCAGGTCAAGCGCTTGCATCAGGCCAGATTGGCTAACCAGCATCAAGCTATCGTTGTGGTAACTGACAGTCGCTTTCCAAAAGACGGCATCGCCCTTCAGAATGCCGAGCATTACCCCGCACCATTTGGGCCGGCCGTCATACAGGTTGCTAATAGTCACTGGCCAGTCATTGAACTGGCTATGCAAGAACGAGAAGTGTTATCCATCTGGCTGCAGGCGAGTAGAACCAGCGGGAAGGCATTTAATATTCAGACCCTGGTTGAAGGTTCGGACCTGAGTCTTGCTCCTGTTATTATCATGACGCCACGGAGTGGCTGGTGGAATTCGACTTCTGAGCGGGCTGGTGGACTGGTTTGTTTTCTTGAAATGATTCGCAAGGCCCTGGTTTGTACAGGCGAGCGGTCGCTGTTTTTCCTGGCAAATTCAGGTCATGAATTGCACCATGCTGGCCTGGCAGCATTCTTAAGCGAACGCCCGGGGGTAGAAAAATCGGCCTATCTGTGGGTTCATCTGGGAGCAAATTTTGCAGCTGCATCACCTATCGGTGCCCGACTGCAATTTTCAGATGATGTTCTTAAACACGGTTTTATCGATTTGTTGAAGTCCTTCAAGCCACCTGCCTATGAAATCAAACCCCATGCTGTCAGGGCAGTGGGTGAGGCTAGAAACATTCATGATGCCGGGGGACGCTATCTGTCTATTCTGGCCGGCAATGATCTGTTCCATCATCCTGCTGATCGTTGGCCAGCAGCGGTCAACTTAGACAATCTGTACGAATGGGCTCGAGTATTCGAAAACCTGGTGCCACAGTTGGTGAGAAAAGATTCGTTCAAGCTCTGATTAGAGGTCAATGCTCGTTAATAAACTGGTTGCTTGCAGCGGCTGCGTCGAGATAGGTTTGCGCGGTGGTCGTTGCTGAGCTTTTAGTCGTTTTGTAGCTATGATCAGCGCCCTTGAGCCAATGCGTTTTTAGCTGTGGCAGGCTTTGCTGAGTCGCGTTAAGGAGTTCGGCTTCAGCCAGGCGGTCTCGCTCTCCGTTAATAAATAGCATCGGCAGGCTGACTCGAGTCAGGTGTTCCGCTCGCTGTACCGAGGGCTTTTTGGCAGGATGCAGGGGGAATGAATAGGCTATAAGACCTCTGACTTGCTCAGGAGGGTCAACAGCGACATGCGTTGCTATTCTCCCGCCGAAGCTGTGCCCGCCGATAAACAAGGGTAGATCCGGTTGATAGCTGATTGCGGTGTTTATAGCCGACCGGCTGCAGTCAATGGCAACCGGTAAGCTATCCGCCCTGCGACTACCTTTCTCTATAAACGGGAAGTTAAACCGAAAGCAGGCTATTCCTTGTTTTAGCAGGCCACTGGCGAGATTGTTCATGTGTGGGTGGTTCATCCCTGCTCCGGCACCGTGCGCGAGCACCAGAATTGCCCTGGCCTCAGTCGGCACTTGAATGAGACCGGTGACGGACTCCACAGGGTCACTTACGGCAATTCGAATGGCTGCTTCGATCATGGTGCACCCTTGTTAACTAGATACCGGTTTTATTATGCCGAGGTGAAAACAGTATACTGGATTGTCTGATTTCTGCCTTTACCAGGTAAGATTAGCACCGGAATACTCAGGGAGAAGAAATATGGCTAAAGCAAGCTCTCCAGTCAGAGCCATTTTATATGCCTTTTTGGCGAATCTGGGTATCGCTGTTGCTAAATTGTTTGCAGCCATTTATACCGCATCTGGCAGCATGATGGCGGAGGCCATTCACTCCTTTGCTGATACCGTCAATCAGGTGTTGTTATTTATTGGCTTAAAGGGTAGCCAGAGACCTGCTGATGATGAACATCCCATGGGATACGGGAAGCTCAGCTATTTCTGGAGTTTTGTCGTTGCTTTAATGCTATTCAGTATAGGCGGGCTCTACTCAATCTACGAAGGAATTCACAAGCTTGGCAATCCGGGTATCTTAAGTGATATTTGGCTTGGATTAACGGTTTTGGGGGTGGCTATTTGTCTTGAAGGTGCCAGTTTCTATGGAGCGTCTATAGAGGCTAAGAAGATGGCGGGAGAGCGCAGTCTCATTGAATGGCTAAAGCAGACCCGGAATGCAGAATTAGTTGTTGTTCTCGGCGAAGATTTCGCCGCTATGCTGGGTCTGGTTATTGCGTTTGCGGCGCTGTGTCTGGTTTGGATGACCAATGATCCTTTCTATGATGCGCTGGGTTCCATCGTTATAGGTCTGCTGTTAGTGATAGTGGCTATTTTTCTGGGAGTTCGCCTTCAGGGCCTGCTGGTAGGAAGGTCAGCTGAACCCGGTCTTCGCTCGGTTATTTATCGAATAATTGAGCAGGACACGAGGATTCTGCAGGTGATGAACATGATTACCTTGCAGATGGGCCCCAAGGTGATGCTTGCAGCCAAGGTAAGGATGCCAGCAACGCTGAGTGTTGCTGAAGCAGTTGAAGCCATTAATAAGCTTGAAGTGAGCATTAAGTCCGCCCATCCGGAGGTGGGTTGGTGTTTTATGGAAATCGATGACCAGGATTAGAATCAGAGAAAATTTGGTGAAGCAGGAAATTGACTACGACAGCTACCTATCCTCGGTAGTTGCTCTGCAGTACACCAGGCTCTGAAGCAAAACAGTGCTGCCAGTAGGCTTGGTTTGGTAAACCTTCCTGCCATGATTGGTAACTGATTCTTGATAGATCATTGCAGGCAAGGGTCTTGATCATTTCACCTGTATTGATGTCAATCTCGAACAGCAGATGGCACAGTTCTGCACTGGCAAGCAATGCCTTAAGCTCCTGGTCTCGCCTGGAAAGGTCACAGAATGCCCTGTCCTGGTTTTCCATGAATATCTGCACCGTTTTGTTTTGCAGTAGGGCCATACTGAAAATTCTCAAGCGGTTATGCTGACCAGACCAGGCCTGCATCCAGATTATGCCAGGCACTTGGCACTTGAAACACGTGATTACGGCCGCTGTTGGGCCCTGCCAGTGGTCAATCAGGTTCAGGATATGCAGGCCGGTCGGACCGTGATGAGAGGGGGTTTGATGCCAAGTGTGCGTACAGCTTTGTTCACGCATTGATATTGCTGGTCAATTGATGAAACTGTCTGGTTGTGGTGATTAATTTTCGGTACAGGTTTTCATCAGTTAAACCCCCATCTTCTCTAAATGCAGAGAAAGCATTGGCGACGATAACCATGTCTGGAAAAATAACGCAGCCAACCCCGCTTAGAAATGACTTTAAATGAGCAGCCGCTCGGATTCCGCCAAGAGATCCCGGGCTACAACTGGTAACAAGAACGCATTTACCCTGAAATAGGGACAAGTCTGGCTGCCCTTCTGGCGATCGGGAGATCCAGGTCAAGGTATTAAGCAGGAGGGGCGGCAGGATACCGTTGTACTCTGGGCATCCGATTACCAGGCCATCATGGTGCTGAAACAGGTCTCTGAGATCGGCCGCCTTATCCGGCAGACCATCACTCTTTTCAATGGTTTGCTCATAAAGCGGTAATTCAAAATCATTTAACGAGAGGTCTGTTACGTGTGTGGACAGTTTTGAAAGTTCCCTGGAGACGAGTTTGACAACCGCCGTATTGAAAGAACCTTGTCTTCGACTGCCGGAAAAAGTTAAGAAACGGGACATAGAAACCTTATTTTGAGAGATTTAAAGAGTACGATGTCACAAGTCTAAATTCTTGTCACTTGAATATTGACCCGAAGGCAGTTTAATCTTGCAGCTTCGCAATCAAAAAGTTAAAGAGAGATACTATGTCGGAACAAGCGGTCGGTAATGGTCCATTGCCTGTGGTTCCCTACTTGAAGGGTGCAGGAACTGAAGACCCGTATTTAGAAGGGTTAAAATGTGATGCCTGTAACGCAATTTTTCTTGGAGATAGAGTCACCTGCTCTAAATGTGGGGCTCGAGATCAATTGCAGGCGACCCGATTGGAAAACAAAGGGAAATTGTACGTCTATAGTATTGTGTACCGGAGTTTCCCAGGTATTGATGTGCCCTACATCTCTGCTATCGTGGATTTAGATGGTGGTGGAACGATTAAGGGTAATTTGATTGGTGTGGAAGCTGATCCAGCGAATTTAACCTTTGATATGGAACTGGACGTGGTCTACGGGGATGCCCTGGGCCGCAAAGATAAAGACGGTAACAGTTATATCAGTTATTTTTTTAAGCCAGCGGTTTAAATAAGGGAGAATGTAATGAGTGATGTGTATGTAGTGGGCGTTGATATGATTAAGTTTGGCCGCTTTCCTGAAAAGACCGTGCCGCAACTTGGGTCTCAGGCAGCTCTGATGGCACTAGATGATGCTGGTTTAACCATTCAGGATATGCAGGCTCTTTACTGCGGAAACCTGGGGCAGGCAAATGCCATGGTGGGTCAGCGTATTCTCCAGGAAATTGGCCAGACGGGTGTGGCTGTCGTGAATTGCGCAAATGCCTGTGCAACGGGTGCCACCGCATTCAGGGAAGCCTGGATGTCAATTAAAGCGGGTGTTTTCGATTGTGTTCTGGCAGTCGGAGTTGAACAGATGGGACGTGGATTGCTGGGCGGTGGTGGTGGTGGCGAGGGTATACCCAAAGAAGGCCTGTTAGGATCTGGGACCATGCCCGCTGTTTTCGCTGAAGCAGGTATGGAGCATGCGCGCAATTACGGTACAACCTTTGAGCAGTTTGCCAAGGTTTCCGTAAAAAACCATCATCATTCAACTTTGAATCCGAAGGCGATGTACCAGATTGAGACGCCCTTGGATACGGTAATGAATGCAGAAATGATCTCCTACCCAAATACAAAGTTAATGTGTTCCGTGAACGTTGATGGGTCGGCAGCGGCAGTTCTAGTATCGGAAAAGAAAGCCCGAGAGTTAGGGCTAAATCGGGCTGTTAAAGTGAAGGCGTCTGTACTGACCAGTGATCCTTATTCTGATAGAGATCTAGTCATGCCGGATGTCAACGGGGTAACAAGAATTGCTGCCAAGCAAGCCTATGAAATGGCAGGTATCGGACCAGAGGATGTGAGCCTGGTGGAGTTACACGATTGTTTTGCCACCGCCGAAATTCTACATTATGAGAATCTGGGTTTGTGTTCAGACGGTGACGCGGGTCGGATGATAGATGATGGTGAGGTTGCCCTGGGCGGTCGCATTCCAGTGAATGTATCGGGTGGTCTATTGTCGAAAGGACATCCTTTAGGTGCAACCGGGATTGCTAATATTTACGAGGTCTGTACTCATTTGCGCGGCGAGGCGGGAGACCGCCAGGTTGAGGGCGCCAGATTTGGGATGACCCACGTTATTGGTCTAGGGTCAGCTTGTGGAATTCATATTCTGGAAAAAGTTGCCTGAAAATAGCTTGTAATTGCATCGGGTAATAGGAGCAGAGCCGGGGCCACCCGGCTTTGTTCTATGGGAAACGTATTTATGCGCATAGGCGTTGTCAGCGATACACACAACAATCTGCTCAACTGTGCAAGAATTGTTGAATTATTTAATGAGTCAGGCGTTGAAAGGGTCGTTCATACTGGTGACATAACCCAGGCCAAGACAGTGGAAGTATTTGCTGATTTAAAGCCCCCTCTGTTTGGCGTATTTGGCAACAATGACCTGGAGCGGGCATCACTTGAAGGTGTCATCAAGAAACATGGATTTGAGTTTGTCGACCCACCTTTTTGCCTGCATTGGGAGGGCAGAAGTATTTGTATTGTGCATGATCCGTTTGATTTTTCACTGGTGGACCAGTCAGGTTTCGATCTGTTACTGCATGGCCATACCCATCGATATACCCATGTGTTAAATGGCAGCCAGCTGATGTTTAATCCAGGAGAATGTGCGGGCTTGATGCCCGGCCTGAATGCCATAGGCCTGGTTGATTTAGCCACGCTTGAGGCGAAGGTTGTTCTGTTTTGAGTCCTTCCGGGACTTTTCCTTATTCGCTGCTGTCACAGCTCGAAGGTGTCAAAGACAGATCGTTGCCGCCTGTCCATTTATGGCATCCTGAGGCCAGTCGGGATATTGATATGTGCATCAAACAGGATGGCAGCTGGCACTATATGGGTAGCCCGATCGAGCGTATTAGGATGGTGCGGCTATTTGCAAGTATTCTCAGGCGGGACGGTGATGATTACTTCCTGGTGACGCCTGTTGAAAAGTGCCGGATCGTTGTAGAGGATGTACCGTTTCAGGGTGTTCTACTTGAAAACCAGGGTACGGGTGAGGAACAGTCCCTGACTATTACTACCAATACAGGGGACCGGGTTCTGGTAGGTGAAGCCCACCCCATCGAATTCAGTAAAGGCCAGCATTCAGACAACCCGCATTTGCCCTATGTACTGGTAAGACAGGGCCTCAGTGCACGCTTAAATCGGAACGTCTATTACCAGCTTATGGAGCTGGTTAGCGAGCGACTATTCAACGGAGCCCTGTGGCATGGTGTATGGAGTGAGAATCATTTTTCCCAGTTAATGAGAGTATAATGTTACTGGTTGTCGAGCCGGACGCGGCTCGCCTCAGACAGATTCTTAGCGCTTTGGTGCAGGGCCGTTATAGTCGCCAGGAGATCAGCAGCTGGCAGGCCGCTGTGCAGGCTGAAGTCGGCTGGCACCTTGCGCTTTCCACCAGACAGGGCTATTGGTATTTCTACTCGCTGGGGCATTTACTGGATAAGGACACTCAGGGTAAGCCTTTGCTGCGGGATCAGGATATCAATGAATATATTGCCGATCTTGATGGTGTACCGGGTGTTTTGGAAAAAAACGGTGCCTCAGGGTTGCGGAGTCACCAGTTGCAGTTGGATAAATTATTATGGCCATTGGCGAGCTATGCTATCGGTGCCCTGGATATAGAATCCGCCACTGGCTTCACGGCAGTACGAGGGGTGTTTGAGAATCGCAATGAAGTAGTGCAGCACTGCCACCTCAGGTTTGAAGCGGATGATTATCTTCTGGTCAAACACCTTGTGTCTGATGATCCTGAAGTGTTTGTGTTGGGTAGTCAGCGGGATCAGATACAGCTGCAACGATTTGTTCACGCAATCGGATTGTAGTTAACACGAGCGCGGGCTCACATATTGCCGTAATTAGGCCCGCCCGTACCTTCCGGTACTACCCAGGTTATATTCTGAGCAGGATCTTTTATGTCACAGGTCTTGCAGTGAATGCAGTTCTGGGCATTGATCTGAAAGTGTTTGCTCGCATCGCTGTCTTCGATGATCTCGTAGACACCGGCGGGGCAGTAACGCTGTGCCGGTTCATCATACAAAGGAAGATTGGAATCGATGGGTATGCCTGGGTCTTCGAGCTGCAAGTGGCAGGGCTGGTCTTCTTCATGCGAGGTGTTGGTCAGAAATACTGAGCTTAGTTTGTCAAAGCTGATGGTCCCGTCAGGCTTCGGGTAGGTTGGCTTCTTGCACTTGTCCTGGTGCTTCAACTTGGCATGATCAGGGGTCGCATCCTTCCATGTGAAGGGTAAACGGCCTCTGAACAAGTATTGGTCAAACCAAGCAAACATAGCGCCAACAAACATGCCAAACCGGTGTTGGGCAGGCATGATGTTACGGGCACGATATAACTCTTCATAGAGCCAGGATTGCTTGTACAGTTCCGTATACTCAGTGAGTTCCAGGCCGCCTTCCGAGCCGGTCGATAACGACTTGAAAATGGCTTCTGCGGCGAGCATCCCGGATTTCATTGCAGTGTGGGTGCCTTTCTGTTTCAGGTTATTGAGAAAGCCAGCGTCATCACCAACCAGGAGCGCGCCCGGCATTGTCAACTTAGGCAGAGCCTGAAATCCGCCTTTCGCTACCGCCCGGGCGCCATAAGCAATTCGTTTCCCGCCCTGAAGATATTGGCGGATGAATTTGTGATGCTTGAACTGCTGAAATTCGTCAAAGGGGGACAGGTGTGGGTTTCTGTAACCCAGGTCAACAATCAATCCTACCGCGACCTGGTTGTTTTCGAGGTGGTATAGATATGAGCCTCCCAGGGTTCCGCCAGGTCCAAAGTCCAGTGGCCAGCCTACCGTGTGCACGACTTTTCCGGGTACGTGATTCGCTGGATCAATATCCCAGATTTCCTTAAAGCCGATGCCGTAATGCTGGGTATCTGAATCTTTATCCAGGGCAAACCTGCTGATCAGCTGCTTACCGAGATGGCCGCGGCATCCTTCCGCAAAAGCAGTGTACTTGGCGTGGAGTTCGTAGCCAGGTTCGAAACCGGGTTTCTGTTCTCCCGATGCAGAAACGCCCATGTCTCCGGTGGCCACTCCTTTAACTGAACCATCCTCATGGTAGAGCACTTCACTGGCTGCGAATCCAGGAAAGATGTTTACTTCCAGTTGCTCGGCCTGTTCGCCCAGCCATCGGCATAAATTTCCCAGGCTGGTTGCGTGATTGCCTTCATTATGAAGGGCCTTTGGGATAAACAATCCTGGAAGGCGCATGCCTTGATTCTGGTCTGTCAGTAGATAGACATCGTCTTCGGTAACGGGATTATTCAGTGGCGCACCCAGTTCGCGCCAATCTGGGAAGAGTTCGTTCAGGGCCGTGGGTTCGACAACGGCGCCGGAAAGGATGTGGGCGCCAATTTCAGAACCTTTCTCGACCAGACACACCGTAAATTCGTTATCGTTGTCTGCTGCTAATTGTGCAAATTTGATTGCAGTTGACAGCCCAGCAGGTCCGCCACCGACCACCACCAGGTCAAACTCCATGGATTCTCGTTCCACGCATAACTCCTAAAATTGAAAGACAAAAACTTATTGAAAACTTATTGGAAGCCCTATTGTAAGAAAAGTAGATTCTGAATGGAAATTAGTTTCATTGATTGATACAGATAACTGTGAACAGTTAGGCGCTGAGATTCTTGAAATTGTGCTCGAGGAAGTTAATGACTTGAAAACACGCTTGATAAAAGCGCGGCAAAACGGCAGAATACGCGGATTTTTGCGACGTGCTATCTTTGCCATTAGGGTAGCTCCTTTCCAATTGAAACAGAGGGATTTCATGAAAATTCTGGTTACGGCTAAACGTGTGGTTGACTATAACGTCAGCATCCGAGTGTTGAGCGATCAAACGGGGGTCGATTTAAATAACGTAAAAATGTCGGTGAACCCTTTTGACGAGATTGCTATTGAAGAAGCTGTCCGCCTGAAAGAAGCAGGCAAAGCAGAGGAGGTGATAGTCCTCTCCGTCGGCGCTACTAATTGCCAGGAACAGATCAGAACCGCGCTGGCGCTCGGTGCTGATCGTGGTATTTTGGTGGAGACCGATGAAGATATGCAGCCATTAGGAATCGCCAAGGTAATGAAAGCGATTGTCGATATAGAGCAGCCCAGGCTCATCATTACGGGCAAGCAAGCCATTGATGGAGATAATAGCCAGACCGGTCAGATGCTGGCGGCCCTTGCCGGCCTAGCTCAGGCGACATTTGCTTCTGAAATTGACCTTGGCGATGATTCAGCAACGGTTACCCGGGAAATAGATGGCGGCCTGGAAACCATTACCGTGAGCCTGCCTGCGGTAGTGACGACTGATCTACGCTTAAACGAGCCACGCTATGCTTCTTTACCTAATATTATGAAAGCCAAGAAAAAGCAGGTAGACGTTTATACTCCAGCAGATCTTGGTGTTGATGTGACACCCCGCGTGAAAACCTTAAAGGTAGAGCCACCTGCAGAAAGAAAAGCGGGAATCAAGGTTGAGTCCGTAGAAGAGTTGGTAGACAAATTGAGAAATGAAGCAAAGGTGATTTCATGAGTATTCTTGTAGTTGCAGAGCACGATAACCAGACCGTCAAATTGCCCACCCGGGTTGTTATAGCCGCTGCGCAACAGATTGGCGGTGATATTCATGTGCTGATCGCGGGGGAGGGCTGTAGTGCTGCTGCTGATGCGGCCGCAAATATAGTCGGTGTGGATACAGTGCTGGTTGCTGATAACCCGGTTTATGGTCATGCGCTGGCTGAGAACCTGGCCGAACTGATTGTTGAATTAGCAGCTGAGTATTCACATATTATGACTGCAACCACGACGTCAGGTAAAAATTTCATGCCCAGAGTAGCCGCTCTGCTTGATGTGGCACAGATCTCCGACATTATGACAGTACAGTCCGCTGATACTTTCCAACGACCTATTTATGCTGGTAATGCCATCGCCACCGTTCAATCTGATGATCGTGTCAAGGTGCTCACCGTTCGCGGTACTGCTTTTGATCCTGTGGAAGAGACGGGAGGTTCGGCTACCGTGCAGGCCATTGATGTGGTCACGGATGCAGCCGTGTCTTCTTGGCTTAGAGAGGATGTGGTAGCACTGGAGAGACCTGAATTGACAGCAGCAAGTATTATTATCTCTGGTGGCAGAGGCATGCAGAATGGAGAGAATTTTGCGTTGCTTGAAAGTGTCGCCGATAAGCTGGGCGCTGCCATTGGTGCCTCAAGAGCAGCTGTAGATGCCGGTTTTGTCGCCAATGATATGCAGGT
Source organism: Gammaproteobacteria bacterium (assembly GCA_012960535.1). Classification (GTDB taxonomy): domain Bacteria; phylum Pseudomonadota; class Gammaproteobacteria; order Pseudomonadales; family Azotimanducaceae; genus UBA9926. The sequence goes on along the minus strand of DUBB01000007.1, from coordinate 117,019 downwards.
CGGCCAAACCGGTAAAATAGTTGCGCCGGATTTATACATCGCTGTTGGTATCAGTGGAGCAATCCAGCATCTGGCTGGAATGAAAGACAGTAAGGTCATTGTTGCCATCAATAAAGATGAAGATGCGCCAATATTTCAGGTTGCAGACTATGGACTGGTCGCCGATTTATTTGATGCGGTGCCTGAATTGGATAGTCTGCTTTAACTGGTTTAAAGGATTTTCAGGCTTTCCAGCCGTATAGCTGGTCTGGAAAAGAGAAACGCCTTGCCAAGTTATTGTTTTTGAGGCATTGCCTCAGCGAGAGTGATGCCTTCCGGAAGCTGACTTTATTGCTTGGACAGCCAGTCGTCATCGCTATCTTCTGATATGTTTTCAAATAGCGGCGTCGACAGATAACGCTCTCCGGTATCCGGCAGCATAATGCAGAATGTGCTCCCCTGGGGGGCAGATTGGGCAGCTTTTAATGCGCCGGCCAGAGTCGCGCCCGATGAGATGCCACAGAAAATGCCTTCTTCCTGGGCCAGTCTCCGTGCGACCTCCAGCGCTTCTTGGTCCGTCACAGTAATCATATTGTCGATGACATCAGGCTCAAGAATCCCGGGTATAAAATCGGGAGTCCAGCCTTGTATTTTGTGTGGCGACCAATCCTTTCCAGAGAGCATTGCTGCGCCAGCGGGCTCAATGCCAATAACCTTGATATTGCTTCGAGCGGCCTTAAGAACCTGTGCCGTGCCGGTTATGGTACCACCAGTACCCCAGCCACTAACAAGGTAGTCAAGCTTGTGACCCGCAAAATCGCGAAGAATCTCCGCTGCAGTTGTGTTCCTGTGATAGGCTGGATTAGCTGGATTTTCGAATTGATTGGCCAGGAACCAGCCATGCTCTTCTGCCAACTGTTCGGCTCTTTTGACCATGCCCGAGCCCTTTTCTGCAGCCGGTGTTAAAATGACTTTAGCACCCAGTGCTTTCATTATTTTTCTGCGTTCGATCGAGAAAGTCTCTACCATGGTTGCAACAAAAGGATAACCTTTTGCAGTGCAGACCATGGCCAGAGCGATGCCGGTGTTTCCAGAAGTTGCTTCGATGACCGTCTGGCCGGGCTTTAATGAGCCCCGTTGTTCGGCGTCCTCGATGATAGCGATGGCCAAACGATCTTTGACCGATGCCATGGGATTAAATGCCTCAACCTTGACATAAAAGTTTTGCCCTTCCGGTGCCAGCTTATTAATTTTTACAATAGGGGTGTTACCAATGGTGTCAAGAATGGAGTTATATAGCATGGTAATGGGTCTCGGAAGGGTTCAATTTAACCTGAAGTAGCTCAGTGATTCATAGACAGTCGACAGCGCATATGCAGACCTAAAATCGCCTGTCGGTAAACCAGTTCACAGGCCGGGATGAAGCAGGCAGTTGTTCGACTACATCCAATATAAGGGCGAATAATGCCATGCGAATGAGGACGCCATTGTCAGTCTGCCTGAAAATAGCCAGATTCGGGTTTTCATTGAGGTCATTGTCAAGTTCATTAGCATCTGCTCTGGAATCTCTGGGCAAGGGGTGCATGATAACTGTATTAGGCTTGCAGAATTCGGTGTAGATAGCCTGATTTAATCTGAATAGCCCTTTGTATCGCTTGGCTTCCTCTAGTGACGAAAAACGTTCTTCCTGGGTGCGAGTGACGTAAATGATATCCGCATCCTGTATACCCGCCTGGAGTTCAGTTGATTCCACAACGGTGTGTGCATTTGATCTCATTTTCTCGATGTACTGTTGATCCAGTTTTAGCGCTGATGGCGAGATTAAAGTGAAATGAATGTTATCGAATAATGTTAACAGCATGCACAAAGAGTGAACGGCACGGCCAAACTTAAGATCCCCGACCAGGGCAATGCGTAGGTTGTCTATGCTCTGGCCTCTGTGAGTCATTTCTGTACTAATCGTATACAGATCCAGTAATGCCTGGCTGGGATGCTCATTGGCACCATCACCGCCATTAATAACGGGTACTCGGCTGGCCTTTGAAAATTCTTCTACTGAGCCGGCCGTTTGGTGGCGCATGACGATAACATCGCTGTAACCGCTGAGTACTCTGGCTGTATCGTAAAAGGATTCGCCTTTGGCTATGGCTGACGATTTAATCTCTGTGGTTTCCCTGACCTCACCGCCCAGTAGATTCCAGGCACAGCCGAAACTGACTCTGGTTCGAGTGCTAGGTTCGAAAAACATGTTGCCGAGTATTGCGCCCTCCAGTACCCGGGTTACTTTTTGTCTTGACGCGTACGGAATCATCGAGTCAGCAACTTTGAAGATTGATTCCACGGAATGGCGATCAAATTGATCAACGCTGAGAATATGGGTCCCTTTGAAATCCATACCCATTTAGTCCGTGTGGGTCGCTGTATGGGGGCTCTGGTCTGTAATCATTTTTCTTAGCCATTGGTTTGCCTGATCTTTATCAGTGCTTTCATGCCAATACAGATGAGTCTCTATATCCGGCACCTCAAAAGGCAGAGGTAGGAGCATGATAGGCACGACATTCTTGAGGAACTCAGCAAAATGTAGCGGTACGGTGACCGCCAGATTCGAACCAACCACTAGCTGTGCGGTGGACATGTAGTGCTGGGTTCGTATCACTATATTTCTTTTCTCTCCCATCTTTCCCAGGGCTAGATCGACTATACCCAGCCCGCCGCGTCGCGAGGAAATGTGCAGGTGTTCAAGGGAGAGGTAATCCTCAATGGTTAACGGACCTTTGATTAGCGGGTGTTTTTTGCGAATAACACAGACCTGGGGTATAGATCTCAACCGGGTATGTTTGATCTGAGGGTCTGGTGTTAAGGGAACATCGAAACCCAGATCCAAGTTGCCCGAGGCTAGTTCTATATTAAGATCACGCCGTCTGACCTGGTAGCACTCGGCCGCCGTATGGGGCGCTTGTTTCTTCATGTTTTTCAGGAGGCTAGGCAGATAAACTGCCTGTTGAAGATCACTCATCGAGATTCTAAATCGTTTTTCAGATAGGAGCGGGTCAAAGTGCTCACTTTCCTGAACGCTTGATCTAAACAGGTCTAATGCCTGGCGGACCGAACCGATGATGTTCTGTGCCACCGGAGTGGGTATCATACCATCGGCGGTACGTACAAATAACGGATTATCAAATAGCGTTCTCAGTCTGGATAGGGAGTTAGATACGGCAGGTTGGGTTATGCCGATGATCTCGCCCGCTCGAGTCAGGTTTCCTTCAGTGTATATGGCATTGAATACGACAAAAAGATTCAGATCAATATCACTGAGTTTCATGGTGAGAGGGTCCCACATAAGTTTCTTTGATAGTACGCTAGTTGGTGTATTTATTGAAGTAATACAAGCGATTCTGAGGTAATTCGATTAATATCCATATGGTTAGGTTAGTTTTAGTTTGAAGTCTGCAACTAGCTAGATAGGTATTTAAAATTCAGTTAGTTAGCATCTTTTCTGCTTATTTTAGGTTATCAACATGTCAGATCAACAAGCTGTTCCAGCTAGCAGGCGACTACCGTTCAGTTTTGCTAAACGACATAACGTTCTGCTGATGCCAGTGAAACAGGATGGCACTATGGAGGTACGCTACCGCAGCGAACCTGGCGCAGCGATACTGGCAGAGGTACGACGATTTGCTGGTACACCGGTCACCTTCAAATCGATTGATCAACAGGCATTCGAGGCAGATCTATCTCGCACTTATCAGGAAGACTCCGGTGAAGCTATGCAGCTGATTGAAGATTTGGGCGATAGCCTGGATTTATCAAGTTTAGTTGACCAGCTACCAGAAAGCGGTGATTTACTGGATCAGGATGATGATGCTCCTATTATTAGATTGATTAATAGCCTTCTGGCCGAGGCAGTCAAATTGAATGCTTCAGACGTTCATGTTGAGACTTATGAAACAAGATTGCTCATCCGGTTCAGAGTGGACGGCATTTTAAGGGAGGTAGTATCACCGCGAAGGGCACTGGCACCGTTACTAGTGTCGAGAATTAAGGTCATGGCTAAATTGGATATTGCCGAGAAACGCCTGCCTCAAGATGGCCGTATTTCGGTACGCGTGGGCGGCAAGGAGGTTGATGTCAGAGTATCGACGATACCGGCAAGTAATGGTGAGCGAGTGGTTATGCGTTTGCTTGATAAGCAGGAAGGCTCTAGAGATTTGGCGCATCTGGGTATGAGAGAGAAAGATCTGGCAGCCATGCAGTTATTGTTGAAGCGTCCTCACGGTATTATTCTAGTAACTGGGCCCACTGGGTCTGGTAAGTCAACGAGCCTGTACGCCGGCTTATACAAGTTAAACGATGCCAGTCGAAATATCTTAACGGTGGAAGACCCTATTGAGTATGACGTTGAGGGAGTTGGCCAGACCCAGGTGAATTTGAAGGCTAGTATGACCTTTGCTAAAGGTCTTAGGGCTATATTACGGCAGGACCCGGATGTCGTCATGGTGGGTGAAATTCGTGATTATGAAACGGCTGATATTGCGGTTCAGGCCAGTCTCACAGGGCATCTGGTGTTATCTACACTACATACTAACACGGCAATTGGCGCAATAACCCGGCTGGCTAATATGGGCGTTCAACCCTATCTATTGTCCAACAGTGTGGCAGGACTTATCGCCCAAAGGTTGGTGCGCGTTCTTTGCAAGCATTGCAAGCAGGCCTACCAGGCTGATGAATATGAGAAAAAGTTCCTTAAATTATCGACCAGGAAAAAACAGACTCTGTACAGGGCGCAAGGATGTGAACAGTGCGCTTTTGAAGGTTATCGGGGTCGAATGGGAATCTATGAAGTCATTATAATAGATGACGAGATCAGTAGAATGATTCACAGCGGCGCTTCTGAACAGGAGATGGAAGCGCAGGCAAGGAAGTCGACATCCGGGATACGCACAGATGGACGGCTCAAGGTGTTAAGCGGAGAAACAACCATTGATGAAATACTCCGCGTTACCATGGAAGATTAGAAAGTGAAATCCCGTGCCTGCCTATGAATTTGAAGCGCTTGACCAAACAGGTCGATCAAAAAAAGGCATCGTAGAGGGTGACTCTGCTCGCCAGGTCCGACAGATCCTCAGGGACCGGTCCCTGGCACCGCTTCGGGTGGATCTGACCTCAGCCGCAAACCAGAGAAATATTAACAAAACAGGGGCCTCTTTCGATTTTTTTGGATCGAGATTGTCCGTAAGCGAGCGGGCCCTGGTCACGCGTCAATTGGCCACACTCATTGCTGCAGGTCTGTCTGTTGAAGAGTCATTACTTGCGGTTTCCAAGCAGACGGAGTCGCCAAGAACTCAACTCATGCTGGTGACGGTTCGCGCGAAAGTGATGGAGGGTTATTCCTTTGCCAGGAGTCTTCAGGAGTATCCCAAAGCCTTTCCTGAATTGTATCGAGCGACGGTCGAGGCAGGTGAATCAGCCGGTCATCTGGAGCAGGTACTCAATCAGTTGGCTGATTTCAGTGAGGCCCAGTACGAGTCTGGTTTAAGGATCCAGCAAGCTATGATTTATCCGGTGATACTCTTGATTTTAACTGTTGCAATCCTGGGCGGGCTGTTAGGCTATGTTGTCCCTGATATTGTTGAAGTATTTGCTGATACAGGACAGGCATTGCCGGCGCTGACTCAGATGATTATTGGCGCTAGTGATTTTGTCATGAGTTACGGACTATTTGTTGTTGTTTTAGTAATACTGGCTGTTATGGGTTTTAAGCGATTGCTTGGGGTGGCAGCTTTTCGCCTCAAGTTTGACCAGAAAATGCTACATTTGCCTATCTTTGCCAAGATGGCCCGTGGTAGAAATACGGCCCAGTTCGCCAGTACGCTGAGTATTTTATCTTCCTCAGGTGTTCCATTGGTTGAAGCTATGCAGATTTCAAGTGGCGTGGTATCTAATACCTGGCTGCGTCTTCAGGTAAAAGAGGCCACCGTTAAAGTCAGAGAAGGTTCTAGCCTACAGTCAGCGTTAGAGCAAAGTGGTTATTTCCCGCCCATGATGCTGTATATGATTGCCAGTGGAGAATCCAGCGGAGAATTAGATCAAATGCTGTCGCGAGTTGCCAAACATATGCAGCAGGATGTGGAAGTACTGCTTGCCACGCTGCTCAGTCTGATTGGCCCGTTGATGCTAGTACTCATGGGCGGTGCGGTATTTACGATTGTAATGGCAATTCTTCTGCCGATTATTAACCTTAATCAGTTGGTAGTTTAATTTCGCTCTGCAGATGGCCGATGTTAGACTGATTGACGGCTGAAAGAGTAGGTGATTATGAAACGAAAAGAATACGGGTTTACATTAATTGAAATCATGGTTGTAGTGGTGATACTGGGCATACTCGGTGCGCTGGTGGTGCCCAACTTGGTTGGCCGTCCTGATGAAGCAAGAGTCACAGCGGCAAGATCTGATATACAGCAGATTGGCAATGCCCTGGATCTGTACCGTATGGATAATGGCCATTATCCGAGTACAGATCAGGGTCTGGAGGCGTTAGTCAGCAAACCGTCTGGTTATCCAGAACCGCGGCGCTGGAATGCTGATGGCTACCTGAAACGGGTGCCGGTTGACCCCTGGGGTGACAAGTACCTGTATTTCAATGAAGAGCGAAATGCGGAAGTCTACTCACTGGGTTCAGACCGAAAGGAAGGCGGAGAAGGTGTTGACGCTGACCTTAAACTTTCAGATTACTGATTAAACCTTCATGCTAGGGCAGTCCAGGGGTTTCACTCTGATTGAAATTCTAATCGTCCTTTTTGTGATTTCAGTTATGACAGGACTAGTTGTGGTGACCCTGCCGGGATTCGTCCAATCGAACAACCTTGAGCGAGAAGCCGAAAGGCTGAAGCTAGTTCTGGAGATGGCTGTTGAAGAAGCCCAGGTTCAGTCCAAAGAGCTCGCGATTCAGCCAGCCAGAGATCAGTATCGGTTTTATGTTTATGATGAATTGAATCAGCGCTGGTATGAGATGAATTCGCCTCCGCTGGGCCTACATAGATTGCCTGACGATGTGAACCTCAATTTCAGCGTTGAATCCAAGCCGTTTACGCTTTCGCTCGACAACAGTTCAGACTTTTCCGATGACGAAGACTCGGAATCTACCTCAAAAGGCAATTCAAAAGGTAAAAAGAAGCCGCCACCCATACTGTTTCTATCAAGTGGTGAGACGACGTTATTTACGATAACACTGATTTCTGTACACGGTGATTCAAGAACGCTGGAGACCGACGGTTTTGGCTCGTTTAAGTGGCTGGGGCAGAGTGATGAGTCGGACCGGTAAATTCCCAGGTGGCTTTACGCTCATTGAAGTTATGATAGCACTGGCTGTCTTTGCCATCGTGGCCGCGGCGCTCAGTCGCAACGCTTCATTAGGGATTCAACAGACTGTACGTGTCGAAGAACAGACGCTGGCCTGGATGGTGGCGACCAATGCGTTAAATGAAATACTCATTCCGTCGAGGGAATTGGGACGTTATTTTGGCACCAACCGAGAGGGCTACGAGGTTTCTGCAGCTAATAGAGAATGGCAGGTGGAAGTTCGCTTTGTTACTACTGAAGATCCGGATTTAAAGCGCGTCGAAGTGGCGGTGAGCCTGTCTGAAGACCCGGACCGTATTCTTGCTGCAATAACCGGCTTTTTGGGGAAGTATTGATGAAGCATCGGTCCTGTGGATTTACCCTGCTCGAAGTATTGGTTGCCATGTCCATATTTGCCATCATTGGCCTGGCAGCAAATCAGATGCTAAGAACAGCATCAACTATTCATGATCAGGTTGAGGTCAGGAGTGCTGACTATCTCGCTCTGGTAAAGGCAATAACCGTACTCGAAAGGGATATATCACAGTTTGTGCCCAGGGGAATTAGAGATGAGTTTGGTGATTATCAACCTGCCCTGGCAATAAACAATGGGGCCTTTGCGCTGGAGCTGACCCGAACCGGCTGGCGTAATCCTGTTGGGTTTCCCAGGAGCAGCCTGCAACGAGTCGCCTACAGCCTTACTGACCAGACCCTGAGTCGGCATTTCTGGCTGGTTTTAGATAGAGCAGAGGATTCTCAGTTTATAAGCCAGAAAATTCTATCCGATGTGATGGACTTTCAGATCAGTATTATTGACGTTGACGGTAACAGGGAGGTCTTTTTTGAACAGGAAACCGGTGCTAATGCTTTACCACTGGGCCTCGAACTCAGGATTAGCACAGAACAGTTTGGTGACCTGCTGCGAGTCTATGATTTACCGGAAACGATCCAGCCGATGAGCCAGGTTCCTGTTGAAAATGCAGATGCTGAGCCGTTACCAGAACCAGCAGATGCTCGTTCACCAGACACCATTCGGCCAGAGGTGTCGGGATGACAGGGCTTGTTTCAAGGCCTCATGCAAATGCTGGTGTGGCTTTAATTACAGTTCTACTGGTGGTGGTGATTGCCACCGTTTTGGGTGTGTCAACGGCAAAAAAACAACGCATGACAATCCAAAGTTCCAGCCATTTTTTTACCCGTGCTCAGGCAAGATATTTTGCGCTTGGCGGCGAGGAATTCGCCCGTCAGATTCTACACAAAGATTTTGTTACTCAACCGCAATGGGATTCTCTTGATGAGCCCTGGGCCGAACCCAATATGTTCTTTGAATTTGATGGCGGCGATATAAATCTGAATATCATCGACCTTCAGGGTCGGTTAAATGTTAACGGCCTGATAGGCAAAGGACAGAAAATTATCCAGTCCAGAGCCAGAATCAGTCTGTTAACGAATCAACTGGGTGCAGACCCAGCCTGGATGGACAAGCTGGTTGACTGGAGTGATTTGGATACTGCGGCCAGCCCACTGGGTGCAGAGGATTATGATTATCTGGGGCTTTCGCCAGCTTACAGAACCAGTAGCCAGCCTTTAGCGGATCTTTCTGAACTGAGGTTATTGCTGGGCTTCTCTAATGAGGCTTTCTTCAGTCTCAAGGATCATCTTGCGGTTCTCCCTGATGCCTATAGTGATTTGAACGTGAATACCTGTTCCGGTTTGGTCCTGCAGACCCTGGCCACGGGTCTCAGCCTTGAACAGGCTGAATCAATACTGGCGACTAGAATAACCGAGGGTGCTTTTGCATCCGTTGAGGCTTTCCTGCAACAGCCCGAATTGGCCGGCTTGGGGGTAAATCAAGAAGGTCTTAGTGTACAATCAAGGTTTTTTAAGGTGAAGGTTCGGGCCAGATTTGAAGATCAGATCGCTTATTTAACGAGCATCCTGCATCGTGACCCAGTGACCGGTGCTATAGTCGTCGTGGGTAGAAATAGCGGTGAGAAATTCATAATGGGTACTGGCATCACGCAACCGGTAGAGAACAGTGATGGTTGAAAATCTAACAGTCCGATTCTTTCCAGATTCAGTGGACTGGATCTTTCAGGATAAGAATGGCAGATGCCTGTCCTCTGGCAAAGGACAACTTGAAGAGATGTTTGTAGATCAGCCGTTAGATAAAGTTTCGTTTAAGGTAAGCGCTATACTAGCAGGGGAACAGGTTCTACTGACCTCTATTACAGTTCCCTCTAAGCCTACCCGGCAGATTATTCAGGTTGTGCCCTATTTGGCAGAAGAACAACTTGCCAGTGATGTGGAGGATTGTTTCTTTGCGATAGGAAAAAGAACAGGCGATGAATTAAGTATTGCGGTGGTAGATCGGGCATGGTTTGAAGGCATTCTGGACTCCCTTAAAGCGGTCAATCTGTCGCCACTGGTCATGGCTGTTGAAACTGATCTGTTGAGTTTGCCTGATCAGAGCGCTATTTATATCGATGATGAAAGGGCTCACTTGCTGCTATCTGCCCGAAAAGGCTTAAGCACAGAAATAGATCAGCTTAGTCAGTTGGTCACATTAACCTCGCCTGAATTAACCGAAACGGTAAGCGTGGTTCGGTTTGCCGATGATCACCCAAAGGTAGAGCTTGTGTTAGATGAAATCGCAACGCTGGATACTTTGAACCTGGTTCATGAGAGCCAACCGGGCAGTTGCCTTGAATATATGGCGAGTCGCATTAATTCAAGCAGCCTCGATATGCTCCAGGGTCCGTATGCAGTGCGTAAAAAGCAAAACGGGCCTGGCAGTTGGATTAAGACTGTCGTCTGGGCAACTCTGGGTGTGTTGCTATTTCAGTTCTGTTTGATGTTGGCTGAAGGCATTTACATCAATAATCAGGCCGAGGCGCTTGCGACTGAAAGTGAAAAGCTGTACCGCTCTGTATATCCCAGGGATAAGAATATCAGTAATATGCGTCGCCGCTGGAATGGCCATCTGGGTCAGGTTAGTCCGTCTGCAAAAACAGGTTTTATGGGCTTATTAAGTCAGGCCGCAGCCCCCATCAGAGCCAATGGTCTGGAGATTCAGAACATTAACTATAACGAAAGCCGCGGGGACCTGGTTTTCCAGTTAGAAGCGCAGCGTAGTGAACAATTGATGCTCTACGTCGAGCGCCTGTCTGATCAAGGCATGGACGCTGAAATAGGTACTATTTCCCAGGATGATGGCAGGGTGCGAGGCAGCATACGGATTCGTTCGGGTGGAGGTAGAAAGTGAGGGACCGGTGGCTGACTCCGCTTCTGGAGAAATTCTATACATTACCTGGACGCGATCGGGGCATGATAACGGTGCTGACTGTTTTCCTGACAGTCGTGTTTATTTATTTCCTGGTTTGGGCTCCGATTGATGACTATCGGCAGCGGGGCTTGGAGGATCGTAATCGAAATCTGGAATTGCTTGAAATGATGCGCCGAACGGAAACCCAGGCACGCCAGAATACGACCTCCAAACGCCCCAGCACGACCGGCAAGAGTCTACTTTCCATCGTCTCCAGAGAGGCGCAGCGCTTGAATATAAAAGCAAACAGACTGCAGCCAGAAGGACAGAATGCCGTGAGCCTGTGGTTCGATAACATACCGTTTAATGACTTGCTTGGTCTCTTAGAAAAAGTGCAGTCCGAGCACGGTGTCTCAGTAGAGCAAATCGTAATTGACCGTGGTGAAAATGGAGGTTCCGTCAGGGCAAGGCTGGTTCTTAAATCTTAATTGTGCAGGGAACCTGAACTAGACACGTTACCTGCAATTTCCTGCTCAATTTGTCTCCTCGATCTGGCCATCACTTTCTGATACCAGTAAACAGCAAATACGCCTACCAGAATGTTTGCCAATGCAGTTGCTGCAAATACACCGACGTAGCCGTACAGGTAACTACCGACAAGGGCGAGCGGGACGTAGACGATCAACAGCCTGCCGATGGATAAAATCAGGGCCGGCATGGGTTGCCTGAGCGCATTGAAAGCATGGTTGGCGACCGTAATCAATCCCATGAAACCAATAGAGATCGGGATAATATGCAGGAAGGTTACCGCAGTATCCATAAGGTCGGGATCATCATTAATACTGCCAACGAAAAAGCTCGCACCAAACCATAAGACGATCGCTGCGATCAGTCCCCAGATAATACAGGCGATATAGCAGATTGTCAGAGCTTGTTGGACTCTATCGAACTGTCGGGCTCCCCAGTTCTGCCCGACCAGAGGTACTACACTGGTGCTAATGCCAATGACAACCATTCCAGCTACAGCTTCTATTCTGCTTGCTACGCCAAAACCAGCGACGATGTCCGTACCGAATTGTGACAGCATCCAGGTGGCAAATGCGGTTGACAAGGGTTGGATAAGGTTCGTGGCCGCAGCTGGAATGCCCACTATGAGGATATGAGAGCTGGACTGATAAAAACCCTGTAAAGAAGCATGCAGCAGCGCCTCTTTAATCAGATACCAGTAGGCTGCTAGCAGCAGTTGCAACAGTGAGCCGATGACAAAGGCCCAGGCGGCCCCCATGAGCCCCAGGGCTGGAATACCAAACCAGCCAAAGATGAGGAAAGGCCCGACCATGACCTGCACCAGGGGTGCTGAAGCCATGATGAAACCCGGATAGGTGGCATTGCCAAATGATCTGATCAAACCGTTAGAGACCATGGCAATGCCCATACAGGGAAATCCAATGAACCAGATATGTGAGTAGTTAACCGCTAGAGTTAGAACGTCGCTTTGCGCACCTAGCCCACGAAAAACAGCCTCAGCCGCCAGGTAGCCGGCGATAGCAATGGAGCAGGTAAACATCAGCACCAGAATGTAGCAGTGGGTGATAGTACGGGCTGTTTTATCTCGGTTGGATTCGCCCATTGCTTGCGCAATAATGGTCGATGCTCCAATTCCGATACCTCGGGTGAGCGCATTTAAGGCCATCGTTATAGGGAACATATAAGTTATTGCTGCCAGCTGCTGCGTACCTAGCTGGCCTACATAGACCAGTTCCACAAGCTGGCCCAGGGTCATCGCCAGGAAGCCGAAGATCATCACCGTAGACAGATGAGCCACGTGTCTTGCTACAGGCCCCCTGGTATAGGTAGCCTGTCGGGCAGGGTCGTTGTCAGCCACTTCTATTTGCAACCTAAATGCACTCAAAACTACTATAACGGATATTAACGACCCGGCAGATCTTTTTGAGTTCGCTTGTAGTAGATGCTTTGAATTTTAGCTTCTTTGCTATAGTGAAAATAGCAAAAGTGCAGATGGCAGAATTACAACTTATAGAAGTGCACTTAATAGAAGCACAGATAAGAGAAACTCAGTTAAGAGAAGCTCAGATAATAGGACAGCGGAGCTATTTATGCGTATTTTGATCACAGGTGCAAGTCGCGGTATTGGCAGGGCATGGGTTAAACACTATGTTAAGGCGGGTCACGAAGTCTGGGCAGGCTGCCGTAATCCGGAAGTATGGCAAGCCCCGGTGGCAGCGCATCTTCACCCGCTTAAGCTTGACGTCAGCGATCTGGAGATGATCCAGCAGGCAGCATCGGGCATCCAGTCAGGTCTGGACTTGATAATCAATAATGCCGGTGTGGCTGGCGGCCGTGAACAGCCATTTGGACGTCTGGATTACCATGCCTGGCAAGAGGCGTTTGTCGTTAATACTCTTGGTCCAGTGAGAATAGCAGAAGCTTTCCTGGACCACCTTTCCAAATCTCAACAGGGGAAATTTGTCACTGTATCCAGCCAAATGGCATCAATGACTAAACCCGGGAGAGGGGCCTACGGCTATCGCTCAACCAAAGCTGCTGTTAATAAGGTGATGCAATTGCTAACTGAGGATATGAAGAATTTTTCAATTGCCTGTCTGACTTTGCATCCTGGCTGGGTTCGCACTGATATGGGAGGAAGCGGAGCGGATATCAGCGTCGAACAAAGCGTCACAGGTATGTGTCAGGTCATTGCAAATCTGGATATGGGAAATACTGGAAGTTTTAGAACCTGGCAAGGTGATGTTCACCCCTGGTAGATCTGTCAATACTGTGA
>DUBB01000007.1:0-103624 GCA_012960535.1 Gammaproteobacteria bacterium | reverse complement strand
TTTAATGAAAATCTCGAGATTTTAGCGAAAAATTTTCAAGTAATCCGCTGCAGTCCTGGATAGTCCCAGCAACTACGTGGATAACAGATGCTTGCCTCTCGATGATCCCTTTTATTTTCAATAGCCGACCTCGCAATACGGCGGCCCGAAAGCGTTCCAGCATATTGCTCCATATCACGATGTTGATGTTGTTTGTTTCATCTTCGAGTGTCAGGAAGATCACGCCAGTCGCAGTCGAGGGCCTTTGCCTGCCAGTGACCAATCCAGCAACTTGGACAAACCGACCATGTTGAATAAGTGCTAGTTCTGAGGCTTTTTTACAGTATTTAAGTTTATTTTCCTGCTCCCTGAGAATGGCCATAGGGTGCCGCCCTAAACTCAGGCCGAGGCTTTCATAATCAGCACGCAGGTCATCTGCTTCTGGCGGTGCTTTTAGATTAACGTGGTCCTGCCGTTCGGTAACAAGAGAGGCTTCAAGCAATGGTGGGCGAGGTATGATTCCGGTTGCCTGCCAATGGCTCTGATAACGATTCCCGGATAAGGATTTAAATGCACCCGCTTCAATAAGACGACTCATTTCTCCCTGATCTAGGTGGGCTTTTGCCGCCATATCTGACAGGTTTTTAATGGTGTGTATTTTTCGGGCTTCCACAATACGAAGCGCAGCGGTTGCCCTTAAACCCTTTATCCGCTCTAAACCCAGGCGGATAGCCGGCTGTCCGGTATGACGTTGGATGCCTGGCCGGAGGGCTGCCTTGTTAGCGTATTCCAGTGAACAATCCCAGTGGCTATGCAGGACATCCACTGGACGGACTTCAATGTGGTGGCGGCTAGCATCCTGTACCAGCTGTGATGGGCTGTAAAACCCCATGGGCTGGCTGTTTAATAAGCCGCAATAGAAAGCCGCCGGATGGTGACATTTCAGCCATGCTGAAAAATAAACTAAAAGCGCAAAGCTGGCTGCATGGGATTCTGGAAAACCATAATCACCGAAGCCTTTGATTTGTTCGAATATCCGCTCGGCAAAGTGCTGGTCGTGGCCCCGTTCGAGCATCCCATTAATGAGTTTATTTTGGAAATGTTCGAGCCCCCCTTTTCTTTTCCAGGCAGCCATTGCCCTGCGTAGTTGATCGGCCTCACCGGGAGTGAAACCAGCGGCGACTACGGCGAGTTTAATAACCTGTTCCTGAAAAATAGGAACCCCGAGGGTGCGTTCCAAGACCGCCTTTACCGCATCATTTGCATAGCTGACGGCTTCGTCGCCATTTCGTCTTTTTAAATAGGGATGAACCATTTTGCCCTGGATGGGTCCAGGCCTGACGATGGCGACCTGGATTACCAGGTCATAGAATTTTGTAGGCTTCAGCCTTGGTAACATAGCTATCTGGGCTCGTGATTCAACCTGAAAGACACCGATGCTATCTCCCTGCTGGAGCATTTGATAAGTCAACGGGTCTTCGGCAGGAATATCAGCCAGCGTGAGCGTTGTTCCCTGGTGCTGATTAATCAGGTCAAGGGATTTTCTGATGGAGGAGAGCATGCCCAGTGCCAGTATATCAATTTTGAGCAGGCCAAGCGCTTCAAGATCATCTTTATCCCATTGGATAATGGTTCGTTCCGGCATGGCTGCATTTTCAAGAGGAACGAGCTGGGATAGCGGGCCACTGGAAATAATGAAGCCACCGACATGCTGTGATAAGTGTCTTGGGAAGCCGAGGATCTGCTGGATCAGCTCGACAAATTGATTGACAACTCTATTGCGAGAGCTGATCCCGGCTTCTTCAAATCGTTCCAGTAACGAGGTTTTTTTGTCCCACCAGGATACGGTTTTGGCTAATTTATCAATCAGGTGGGTATCTAACCCCATGGCTTTGCCCACATCTCTGATAGCACTTTTGGGCCTGTAGGTGATCACTGTCGCTGCCAGGGCAGCACGGTGCCGACCGTATTTTTTATAAATATACTGAATGACTTCTTCCCGCCTTTCGTGTTCGAAGTCAACGTCGATATCAGGGGGTTCATTGCGTTCTTTGGAGATAAAACGCTCAAATAATAAATTAATTTTTGCAGGATTTACTTCAGTGATTCCCAGACAGTAACAAACGGCACTATTAGCAGCTGATCCTCTTCCCTGGCAAAGAATACCCTGATTTTTTGCAAACTGGACAATATCAAATACGGTGAGAAAGTAGTATTCGTAGTGTAGCGACGCTATTAATTGTAATTCTTTGTCAATTTGTAATTGAACTGTTGCCTGTACTCCCCCGGGCCAGCGTTTTAACGCGCCGGCCCGAGTTAACTGGAGAAGATACTGCGTTGCTGTTTTGCCTTCAGGGACCAGTTCTTCTGGGTACTCATAGCGAAGCTCATCTAAAGAAAAATGACACTGGTTAATTATGGTTAGCGTATTTTCCAGCAGGGATGGAGGATAAAGTCGTTGTATGGCAGAGATAGTACGGAGGTGCTTTTCATTATTTTTTTGCAGCAGGCGCCCTGCCATTTTGATAGATACACCTAGTTTGATGGCAGTTAAAGTATCGAGTAATGGTTTTCTATCGGGATTGTGCATGTGAACATCACCACAGGCTAGCATGGGTAGGGAGATGTCTTTGGCTAAATCGAGAATGCGCTGATTGGTTTTTAAATCCTGGCCATCGAGAAAAATTTCCAGGCCAAGCCAGAGACGGTCGGGGAACCACGCTTTGAGGGTGTTCCCATAGGCGCGATTTTTGTCCTGGTCCGTAGCAGGCAGCCAGATAATGATAATCTGGTCCGTTGCAGTCTGCAGGTCTTTTAACCACAGGGTGTAGTAACCCTTATCTGCTCGGCGTCTGGCTCGACTGATGAGGCTGCAAATTTGCCCGTAACCAGTTCGATTCCGCGCTAGCATGACAATTTTGATATCTTCTTCGAGGGTGAATTCACTGCCAGTAATTAGTTTTAAACCGCAGTCTTTAGCTTTGTTATGGGCCTTGACGATGCCTGCCATTGAGCATTCGTCAGTAATGGCCAGTGCCTGATAGCCGAGCGCTGCAGCCTGTTGAACTAGTTCTTCAGGATGGGATGCGCCTCTTAAGAAAGAGTAGTTAGTAATGCAATGCAGTTCGGCATATTTAGGGTTAAATGTCTGTTCTGCAGCTGGCTTTTCAGTGAAAGAGGGGTTAGGGCGATTCATTCTGGGTCATTTAAAAAAATCAGGTAACAAAGAAAGCTATTTAACAAAGAAAGCTATTTAACAAAAAAAGTTATTTAACAAATAAAGTCACTTAACGAAGAATACGCATCATTAAATTATACTGTATATATATACAGTATATGGAAATAGCTGTTATTTCAAGTCCCCTCAAGAAGATATCTGTGGCGGTTTACTCAATATTTGAAATAGCGATGTCTTATCCACAATAGGGCGCTTCAGGGACAGTTTTCCAGAATCAAAAAGCTTGATGAGCTAGACTGTACTGGTAAATAAACTGGCAGCTGCAACCGGAGCTAGCATGGCAAAACTCTATTTTTATTACTCCTCCATGAATGCGGGAAAATCGACCTCCTTGCTACAGTCTAGTCATAATTACAGAGAACGAGGTATGTCAACGCTATTGCTGTGCCCGGAATTGGATGATCGTCATGGACAGGGCCGGATTACTTCACGACTGGGTATAGAGGAAGAAGCCGTTATGTTTGATCAGCATGAAGATTTGCTCCAGTTAGTGACTCGGCACCTGGATAGCCAGGCGATCCACTGTGTGATGATAGATGAGGCGCAGTTTCTGAAAAAGGAGCAGGTCTATCAGTTAGGTCGAGTCTGTGATGAAATCAATATTCCGGTACTGGCATATGGGTTGCGGACTGACTTCCAGGGTGAGTCCTTTGAGGGAAGCCAGTATCTGCTCAGTTGGGCGGACAGCCTGAAAGAGCTTAAAGCCATCTGTCATTGTGGCAGCAAGGCAACCATGGTGTTGCGAATCGATGCAGATGGTCGGGTCGTGACCAGGGGCAAACAGGTGGAAATAGGGGGTAACGATCAGTATGTATCGGTGTGCAGGAAACACTTCCACCAGCGTTACTTTAGTAACAACACGGCACCGCATTGAATCATTTATAGGAATGGCAGGAATCCGCAATCATGGTTGAGCCGCCCTGTTGGCTGCAGCATGGGGATTCGAATCGAAAATGAGTGAAAAGAGTTGGAGAATGAAGTGACCAAGAACAGACAATGGTTATTACGAAAACGCCCTGAGGGCATGATCAGTCAGGAACATTTTGAATGCGTTGAGACTGAGGTGCCCGAGCTAGGCCCTGGCGAGGTTCTGATGAAGACGCTGTGCTTGTCTTTTGATCCGACTCAAAGAGGCTGGGTGAATGATATGGAAAGTTATATGCCCCCGGTCGCCCTCGGGGAGGTTATGCGGGCCGGATCGGTAGGTCAGGTGGTTGACTCAAACAGCGATGCTTTTCGAATAGGTGACCTGGTGCAGGGTTTAGGTGGCTGGCAGGATTACTTCGTAACTCAGGGTGCGGCACTGAATCAGCTACCTCAGGGCGTGACCCCGGAAATGGCACTGGGGGTTCTGGGCACAACAGGGTTAACGGCTTACTTCGGCTTGTTAGATATCGCCGAGCCTATACCAGGCGATACCGTATTAGTCTCTGGTGCCGCAGGCGCCACTGGCTCTATTGCCGGTCAGATAGCAAAGATTAAAGGTTGTAAGGTGGTTGGTATAGCCGGCGGACCGGACAAATGTCGATGGTTACTGGAATCAGCAGGTTTTGACGCGGCCATAGACTACAAGCATGAAGATGTCGAACAGCGTGTGCAGGAACTGTGCCCGGAACGGTTAAATATCTATTTTGATAATGTTGGGGGTTCTATTCTTGAAACAGCTTTAGGTCAGTTGGCTATGAATGCTCGAGTGGTTTTGTGTGGTGGAATCTCAGGATACAATGCGCTTGAACCTAGTCCGGGACCCAATAACCTCATGAACCTGGTAATTACCCGGTCACGAATGGAAGGCTTTATCGTAATTGACTATCTGCAGCGGATGGCTGAATTTATCGAAGATATGGGGCAATGGCTGCAGGAAGGTAAGATTGTTCATGCTGAAGATATACAGACGGGTTTTGAAAATATTCCAGCCACGCTGCAGCGGTTATTTTCAGGTCAAAACCTGGGTAAACAGTTATTGAAACTCGGTGAGCCAGAACCGCGTTAAGGTGAATAAAAGTAGCCCGCAGATCTGGGTGGACGCAGATGCCTGTCCGGTGCCAGTAAAAGAGATGCTATTCCGTGCAGCTGTGCGCACTGGCGTTCAGGTAACGCTGGTGGCAAACCACGCTATGCGGATCCCACCTGCTAGTAACGTGAATTTTCTACAGGTGAGCAATGGCTTTGATTTAGCGGATAACAAGATCGTCGAACTAGTCTGTGCGGGTGATCTTGTGGTCACCGCTGATATTCCTCTTGCAGCTGAGGTAATAGAAAAAAATGGCCAGGTTATCACGCCTCGGGGAGAGCCTTTTTCAGTGGAGAACATCAAGGCTCGTTTGACCATGCGGGATTTTATGGATACGCTGCGCGCCAGTGGTGTTCACAGTGGCGGTCCCGCGGTTTTTTCGGCGAAGGATCGGCAGCGATTTGCAAACCAACTCGACCGTTATCTGGCTTCGAGCAGTTGAAATTAAAGTTGGCCGCGAGCACTACCAGAAAATGAGCTCGGCTTATTCAACTGCAGGGTCCAGCGCTCAGAGTCTGCGGCAAGCAGCATACCCGAAGGTTGTTGCACTGGATCGATAAGGTAAACCAGACAACAGCGTATCGGCTACTCATTTAAGATAAACCACTGGCATTGCTGGGAATACATCGATGTGAAGTACAACAGATATGAGTTGACACTAATATGAAAATAGAAAAAGCAACGGTAGTCGCCATGCAATACGTGCTGACTGACCAGGAAGGTAATGAACTGGAACGTTCTAGTGAAGCCTCACCCATGGTTTACCTGCATGGCCACAGAAATATTCTTCCAGAATTGGAGGCTGCGCTATCTGGCCTGCAGGAAGGTGCACTGATAGAGGTGATTCTTCCACCAGAGCGGGCCTATGGATTGAGAGACCCCAAAGCCGTTCGACGGGTGCCTAAGAAATACCTGATTAAGCCACCCAGAAAAATGCCACCGGGTACACTGGTGAGGTTGAATACTGAATCTGGTGCAAGGGATGCGGTTGTTATTAAGGCTGGGAAATTTAATGTTGATATTGATAGCAATCATCCCTATGCAGATAAACATTTGACCTTCACTGTGACCATTGAAAAAATCAGGGCGGCGACCTCGTCGGAATTGGCACATGGTCATAGTCATGGTTTTGATGGCCAGAACGATGATCACTGATGTTCGAAAATTAGTACTCGGCAATTATTTACCCTGCCATTTAGGTTGTCGTTTCTCAGCAAAAGCAAGTGGGCCCTCCTGCGCATCTTTGCTGTGCCTGCGCAAGGTTTCTTCAGGATATTCCCGCTCATGAGCTACTGCCAGAGGATAATCCAGGCCTTGCATGGCACAGGCTTTGGTCGCTCGAATGGCCAGTGGTGCACAGCGCAGGATATCCTGGACATAACTGTCTACGGTTGATTTTAACGCACTGGCCTCAACCACCTCGTTGATTAATCCCAGCTCATAGGCCCGCATCGCTGTCATATGCCTGCCGGTGAGCAGAAAGCCCATAGCCGGTTTGAGGCCAATCTGCCGCGGTAATCTGTGAACCCCTGCCGCGCCAGCAATCAGGCCTCGCCTGGGTTCGGGTAGACCAAATTCGGCATGATCAGCGGCGATGATAATATCGCAGGCCAGCGCGATCTCTAATCCTCCGCCAAGTGCAAAGCCATTAACCATGGCAATAAGTGGTTTGCAGAAATGCCATCGTTCTGCAATGTGTTTTGTTTGCCCGGCCTGTTCTCGCCACAGCCGTTTCTGCTGGTCACTGGCTTGGCTTTCGATGGCTCGATGTTTCAGATCGGCACCGGCACAGAAGGATCTACTGCCCGCCCCGGTGATAATGGCCAGCCAGATATCGTCATTGCGCTCGACCTCGTCGAGGTGCTCGGATAATTGCCAGCGCAGCTCAGGGTTGAGGGAGTTCATGGCTTCAGGTCTGTTCAGGGTGATCCAGGCTACCTTGTCATGCACTTCAAATCGGGTTGTGTTGGTATCCATTTTTTTATCCTTGCTCACTTTCGTTGGTCTGCTCTTGGAACTAAAGATCAGCGTGCCCATCTGCACCGAGCAGGTAACCTACCTGGCAGAGCCGTCGGGTCGGTGATGGGGGAAGTCTCGACTGGATTTAGCCATGCGTAACAGGCTGGCAGAGTCCCGGTACTGATTCAGATCCTGAAGCTGCTTTACGGTCACCGCCATCATGGCAAAATCACCCTGTTTATTTTGAACAAGTGCTTCAGTGGGAGATATCCAAATACTGTCGGTGGTTTCTTCACCATCGTGAAGCTCCTGTTGCCAGGCAGGCGCGGCACCGATGAAGAATCGGGTATCAAAACGTCGTGGCCTGCCAGGTGGCGTTACCCAGCGGTTATAAAAATGAATCTGGTCGGTCGCTAAAAGCCAGCCCTCTTGAGCACAGATCGTATCAATTTGAAGGTCGTTGTCTCGCAACTGTTGTCGGTAATCCGATACTCGCTGATGCTGGTTGTTTATTTCCTGACCCTGCTCATCGTAGGCGAGTAGTAAACCAGATTCTTCGAAGGTTTCACGTATGGCTGCGACCCAGCAGCCCAGCCAGTCATCACCGAGAGCTTCTTTCTGATAGATCTGATCAGTGGTCAGTGGCACCATGTGTTTCTCATAGTTAGTACGGTAGTCCGATTCATCGACCCGTCCGCCTGGGAAAACATACATACCGCCGGCGAAGGCGGCGCTGGTTGTTCTTTTGAGCATGAGGATTTCATACTGGGGTAAGGCATGTCGGACCAGAATGACGGTTGCTGCAGGTCTAATGGGCTGTTTTTTCATGATCGAGTCACCACGCCTTGATCGATGAGCGTATTGATGGTGTCTTGATCCAGGCCCAGTTCTTGGAGTATGGCATTACTGTCCTGGCCCAGTTTCGGCGCACTGTGTCTGGGACCGACTTCTGCCTGGCCAAAGCGGATAGGGATGCCTACGGTTTTATATTCACCAATTTCTTCATTGCTTATCCGTGGAAACAGATTGATCGCCTCTGCCTGGGGATCAGCAGGCACCTCGTGCAACCCCAGTACCGGTCCCCAGATTAATCCTGCGGCATCGAAAATGGGGGCCCATTCATCTCTGCTCCTTTCAGACAAGGCCTGGTCCACGCCGTCGGTCAGTTCTGGCATATGGTCATAGCGACCTTTGCCAGTGGCATATTTGTCCACTTTTAACCAATGGCCCAGACCCAATGCCTCACAGAAGGCGGGCCATTGTTCCGGCCCCGGCATATTAAATACAATCCATTTTCCATCGCCGCAGGGGTAGCGGTTTGCTGTAGGCGTCAACAGGTTATGCCTGGCGCGTCTTCTCACCGGGGCAAGGTCATTTGCTGTCGTGGCATAATCGCTGGCCTGGGTCCACACAGCTGTTTCATAGAGTGAGGTTTCAATGGTCTGTCCTTCTCCTGAGGATTCAGCTTGTCGGAGTGCGGCCAGAATACCGGCAACCAGAGCAAGACCGGTGGTATGGTCACCCTGGGCTGGCCTGGCCTGAGGGACGCAGCCATCATCGCCTTCTCTCATCGCATCGTATAATCCTGACCGACCAAAAAAAGCAGTGACATCGTATCCTGGACGCCAGGCATCCGGGCCGGTTGTGCCATACCCCGTTAAGGTTGCATGTACCAGTTTTTTGTTGATGTCGAATAGGGAGGCAGGATCCAGTCGGTATCTTTGCTGCCGCTCCAGCAATAGATTACACATGAAGATATCCGCCTGCTGACAGAGCCGGTGGACTATTTCTATACCGCCCTTCTGGGTTAAATCTACTACCAGGGACTCTTTGCCGCGATTATCCACATCAAATTGCAGATCAAATTCACGTACTGGTGCGTCGACCTTGGGTGTTCTACCCATGTCTCTCATAGGGTCTCCGGCGGGGGGCTCAATTTTAATCACCCGCGCCCCCATATCTGCAAGAATGGCACCGGCGCTTGGCGCTGCCATCCAGTTATCTATTTCAATTACGGTGATATTATCTAATGGTGAAGCCACTGCTATTTTTCTCTCATGGGTTAATATGAAGGGACAATCATAAGTGAGGTTCTAAGAATTAGAAACCTTGAAGATAATAAAGGTTTTGCTCTACGGCAGTATAAACCAGAGGATCTTTCGTATCTCTACAGCATCTGTTTACAAACAGGTGATGCCGGGCAGGATGCGACCGGATTGGTGGATGAGCGAATCCTCGGCCATTTTTATGCGGCGCCTTATGTTCATTTCGAACCTGACCTGTGCTGGATTCTGGTCAGGGAAGCTGTCCCGGTGGGTTATATTATGGGAACCAGCGATTCCAACGCTTTTGCGGAATGGGCAGATACAAATTGGTGGGGCCCTTTAAGGCAGAATTACCCCGGCGCTGGTGAAAATGACACCTGGACTCAGCAGATGATTGGGTTAATGCACCAGGGCTACCAGGTGCCCCAGGGAATAGAGGATTATTCGGCCCATTTGCACATCGATCTCCTGCCCATAGGGCAGAAACGGGGCTGGGGTAAGGTACTCATCGATGTGTTCTGTAATCGATTAAAGGAAATGGGGATTAATGGCGTGCACCTGGATGTTAGTCGCCGCAATCTTAATGCCATTGGTTTTTACGGCGGGGTAGGGTTTAAGGTTCTCGATTCAGGCTCCAGTTCAATTCGTTTTGCCAGAAAGTTATCTGATTGAATCAGTTGCTCTCGCTCAAATAACTAAAAAGTTGCCTGTCGTGACGGCTGGTTGCTGAAAGTGGGCCGTTACGAAGATAAGGCTGCCAGGGTGATGGCCGGGCGGCTTTGACCTGATCTCCCATTACTGTGACTCTTTGAATGACCCTTTCTCCCTGAAAGTCGTTTATAACAAAATGCTGCGTACATCGGTTATCCCAGATACATACGGTTCCTGCTGTCCATTGATAGCGTACCGTGAATTTTGGGCTGGTAACCCAATTCGTCAGATAGCGCAGCAATACCTCACTTTCAGATGCATTCAACTCAACAATCCGTCGTGTGAAATGCTCATTCACGTAAAGCGCTGGAAGTCCTGTTTCAGGATGTAATCTGACAACGGGGTGTTTCGCCATTTGCTCTGGATGGTTGTGAGGATGTGCATCGTGTAAAGCAGTCAGCCCCAGGCAAAGCTCTCTCATGGGCTCGGACAGTTCATTGTAGGCTTGATAAAGATTGGCCCACATGGTGTCGCCGCCAATATCAGGACAAGTGACCATGTGCAGAATGGACATCAGGGCAGGTCGGTCCTGAAACGTTATATCGGTGTGCCACTCATCTGCAATACCCCCTTTGCTGGCCTCTAATTTGAATATTTTAGGGTGGGTGCCGGTCTCGCTCTTGAGGTTCGGGTGCCCTTCCAGGGGGCCGAAGTTTTCGCCAAATGCAACGTGTTCTTCAACAGTAGGGCTTTGTCCGGGAAAAAAGAGCACCTGGTGCTGCATCAGCAGTTCTTTGATGGTCGCGATTTCCTGCTGAGAAAGCGCTGCCAGCTCAAATCCACTCACTTCTGCACCCAGTGAGCCGGATAATCGTTTTACAGTCCAGTGTGGCGGTGCAATTAAGGTATCCATTTAGGTAAACTCGCTTTATTAAAGGATCGAGAATAAACGAACCAGAGGTTAATGAAAACTCAATGCTGCCTGTTTCCGGTTAATTTGGCCTGGATTATGCTGTCGATGAGTTGATCAGTGGATATCGGGAACTGTCATCTATGAGGGGAATCTGGCTAGAAAAAGGAACCATGAGCTACCAGGATAGCTTGCCTATGCCCGTGCTCGGTAGTGATGAACTACTGGTAAAGGTGAGATATGCGGGCATTTGTGGAACCGATATTGAGCTTCAGCAGGGTTATTACCGGTTCAAGGGTATTCCAGGTCATGAATTTGTAGGCGAGATCAGCACAGGGCCGCGCCGGGGTCAGCGAGTTGTTGCCGACATTAATATAGGCTGCGGTAACTGTCTGCACTGTCGGCAGGACCTGCACAGGCATTGCCTGGATAGGAAAGTAATTGGAATCAAAAACCGACCTGGTGCTTTTGCTGAGTTTTTGGCAGTTCCCGAAAACAACCTGTTGACGATTCCTGATAGCTTGCCGGATTCTCTGGCTGTGCTGACTGAGCCGACAGCGGCTGCGTTTGAAATACTGGAGCAACTGGCAGATCAAATTCCGGAACGTGTCCTGGTTGTCGGTGCGGGTCGGTTGGGAATGCTGGTCGCTCATGTGCTGTCATCGGCAGGCAGTGAGGTTACTTTGCTGATGAGAAATCAACAGCGGTTACAACACATCCAAGATAGCAGCATTAGTGTCAAGGCTGACACCGGCGAGATGCACTATTCGCTGGCAGTCGATTGTACAGGGAGTCCGGCGGGCTTTGCTGCTGCTCTGGCGAGCCTTGAGCCCAGAGGCACCCTGGTGCTGAAGAGTACGTTTCCCGAACTGAGCCAATTTGACCTGGGGGCGATCATGGTAAACGAGATTCGTCTGCTCGGGTCACGCTGTGGTCCCATGCAACGGGCCATTGACTGGCTTAGTGGCGGATATTTTGAGTTGCCCAGGATAACCAGCCTCGGTTTCGATGCCTGTGAGCAAGCCTTCCAGCTTGTCGATGATCCAACGGTTTATAAAGTGCTGCTACACCCCTAGCCAGTCTTTCATCATCCTAGCCATCCTTGAAGCGTTCGTTCCGGGGCGGTAAGGTTGTGCAGGTGCTGATTATTGTGTGCCTTCCTCGGTTATCACTATCACCGGTGGGCTACCGCCGCCCTGGGGATCCCGGATAAGTATGCGATAAAGGTGACCGGCATCCATCTGCACTGTTTCCGGGCCAGCCAGTATCGTTTTATCAGAAGGGCCGGTTACGACGACATCGTAGGAGTCAGCTTCGACGGTGAACCCGGCGATGGTAAGTGGGTTGATGTCGTTGCCATTGGGATTCACATCAGCAATTGATTCACCCTGCTTCACGAGATAGAGATCAAGCAAGGCAGATGAAGGCGCATTTTGGATTATGTTCAGTTGGGCCAGGTTTGTAATGGTTCGGTTATTATCGATCACCAGTAAAGGACTGATTGCATCAGCAAGCCCGGTGACATAAAGAGAATGATACTCGCCACTGTAAACGAAGGTAAGCTCTTCCAGCAGGATATTTTCCGGGTCGTTTGCAGTGGTTACTTTGATCAGGTAATTGCCAGAGTTTAATGGCATGTAAGGTACCTGATCAGTGAACAACAAGTCTTCGCTTATCAACTCGTCGTTTGAGTAGATGTCCACCGCAGTTTGGTCAGGGATTAGATTGACCAGCCTGAGGGCGGCTTGCAGGTTTTCTTCAGGGAAGGTATAGGCACCAGAACCATTAACCAGCAATGCTCTTGTTTTTCCGGGGTCAGGACCGTGATGATCCAGTACAACTATCAAAGACCGGGTCGCAGCGGTTGCCTGGAAAGTGCCAGATTGCCAGATAGTACTCATTCCTGAAGTGTTCATGGCGCTCAAACTATACGGATTGTCAGTATTTGTGACGATGGCGAGTGTGGGGGTGTCTGTAGTCGCCTGGATTGCCCATACATCGCCCGTGCCATAGTTGTCATCACTGTCGGTGTAGGCGTCATTGGCAACTGCGATGCCGAAATTGCCATCGTGTTCCGGCGCTGGTGTGAATATCGCCGTGTAGGTCAGGCCTTCATCACTAGAGTTAATCGCATCCAGGGTGCCGCCGGACACCGTGATGTCACTATCGGTAAAGCCCAAGGTCGTTTCACTGAATGTGAAGGTGATTGTCGCCGTCTCGCCAGCTGCGAAGTCCGCAGGAGTCGATGTAATGGCCATTCTCGGTGTAGCCGTGCTTGCCTGGATTGTTATAGTATCGCCCAGGCCGGGATTACCATCACTGTCTGTATAGGCGTCATTGGCAACCGAAATACTGATATTCCCATCGTATTCGTCGTTTGGCGTGAACGTCGCCGTGTAGCTCGTGCCAATCTCGCCAGGGCTGATATTGCTCAGCGTACCGCTCGACACGACAATGTCGTCGTCCGCAAAGCCGGTCACTGCTTCACTGAACGCGAAGATGATTATCAAAGTCTTTCGTGTAACCACTGAAACATAGGGTGAACTGGTGTACTTGGATACATTGACGACAGTATCCGAATCGGCAAGATCATCAGTCAGCGTCAGTTGAATTTCTTCGGGTCCTTTAGCGGCAGCATGAACAAAAGAAAACCCAGCATTAGTTTCGCTTTCGGCACTATCATCGGCATGTTCATTAATCTGGATAATCTGAGGCTCGGCCATGGTCCCGGCTATGATCAGTGTAATCAACTGGTTCTGAGGGACCATCACGTCAACAGTGGTTAATGCGGTTAACTTGTTTTGTTCGACAAAACTGATGGTTGTCTCTCTGGATAGGTCCGGTATGACTCTGGTGATTGCACCAGATTCACCATAGTTGATCTGACCGAGGGATTGTTTGCCGAATTCGGCGACTAGTAGTGGTGCATCAGGAACGGCATGAATGACTCGAACTAGGCCCGACGGAGAGGCTGCATGCTTATCGAAGCCCGGATCACTGCCGCAGCCTGACAGGCCCAGCACAGACAATAAGACAATAATTGTGAATAAAGTAGCTTTCATAGTTGGGGATGAATCAATGATGCCGCAACAATAATAGAAATTGGCAACAGATTCCAGTGAAATAGCGTGTAAAGCTACGTTAACGGATACGGTGGAAGGATATAATGCCAGCGGTGACCGCTACATTGAGAGAATCCACAGCATTAGCCATGGGTATACCCAGTAATTGGTCACAGGCGGCCTGCAATTCTGCTGAAAGACCTTCAGTTTCATTTCCCAGTAGCATGATTTTTGGTGTTTCATTGTCAAGTTCATTTAATCGAAGCCGGCCATCTGCACTTAGCCCTATCAATTGATAGCCTTTCTCTTGTAGCGCCAGGGCACCATCTAAGCTTGTTTTGCACCGATAGATGTCGGTTTTCAGCAGACATCCGGCACTGGCTTTATAGACCAGGGGGTCGATTGTTGCGCAGCCCTGGGTAGGCAGGATCAGACCAGTCATGGGTGAGGCTGCAATGCTTCTTATAATCATGCCGAGATTTTGGGGATTGGTGATTCGATCGACCAGTATGAACTCGGCTCCCGGTTTAAGATCAGACCTAATTAAGTGTTCCAGTTTGCGATAGTGTGGTGCGATGAGGTCAATTGCGACACCCTGATCCTGTCGGGCATTTCTGGATATATGTGACAAGTTCTTTTTATTGTGAATACGTATTTCAATGTTTCGCGAGATTGCTAGTTGCTTCATTTCCGAGATTATCGGGGCTGGCTTGTTGCTGGTTGCAAGGTGCAGGCGAAATACCTTCAAGTTGGTGTTCTTGAGTATTTCAAGGGTCGTTTTACGACCGTATAGGGTGATCATGTCATCGAATAGTTCGCGCTGTTGTGCCCAGGTTGATTCAGTCATTAGTTTTCTGCGTAGACAGGCACAGGGTCATCCTGATCTCCTACAATGGTGTGTCCATGTGGTCTTTCTAATCGCTCAGAAACGCGCTTGGTCTAAAGCATCTCCGACAATTTTCCGGCAATCTCTTCTGGTGACGTGCGAGGGTCGAAACGGGCAACAACCTTACCGTCTCGATTGACCAGGAATTTAGTAAAATTCCAGCCGATATCACCTGGTTGTTCTCGTTTGAGTAAACTAAATAGAGGGCTCTCATTATCACCATTCACATCGGTTTTCGAAAACATCGGAAAGGTTACATTGTATTTTGACCTGGCAAAATCAAGAATTTCTGCATTGCTGCCAGGTTCTTGAGCGCCGAATTGATTACAGGGAAAACCCAGTACCTGGAGGTCATCATTTTCTTCATGCAGTGTACGCAGACCTGCGTACTGTGGAGTCATACCTCACTGGCTGGCCAGATTTACGATCAGTAGCGCCTGATCTTTAAATTCTGCTAAAGAGATGGTTTCACCTGTAATTGTTTCTACTTCGATTGCATATAAGTCTGACATTGTGAAGGTCCCTGATAATGATGATAATTATTTTCCATGATCTACGGTTAATTGCCAGCAAGGTTACGAAAATAATCCATGCAGATACCATTCGGATTCATAATCCTGGTAGTAAATCCAGTAAATAGCCCCATTGCTGTGCTGACAGATATAGTAATCTCTGCTGAAGCCATTTTCGTCCCACCAGCCAAAACAGATTCTCTCCGGACCTTGTATTAGTCCTAAGCTGTTCAGTGATGACCTATCGGTGTGAGCGTATAATTTTTTAGGTTGGTCAAGCAGGAACAGGGGCCTGGTTGCTCTAACAGGGTCCTGGGTTATGGTCTTGCTGCGAATCTTTTTTACCTGGGTAGCCTGCCAGGTTTTTTCCGGCCTGTGATCATTGCCTATGGCCAGACAGAAACAGGTATCGTGCCCTAATCGGGCTGTCAGCATGTTGAGTAGATAAGCTGAATTTTTATCCTGCTCCATGACTCCAAAGGTAGAACCAGGGTCTTCCGGAAACAGCGGAGCTGTCCTGGTTTTAGCAGGGCAGAATTGAGTTGATTTCAGTGCCAGGCTGTCGACTTCTGGCATGTCATGGATTCTATCCAGTTGTAATTGGGTCAATGCCAGGAACATATCCTGGTCGTTATCCGGTTTTGCCAGATCTATCGTGATTTTCTTTGCAGGATGGCTTCGGTGGGTGAGCTCTATCGTAAAACTATGGGCGTATAACTGTCGGCTTCGGGTAAATCCACAGAATTCGCCGATGAGTCGTTTCATTGGAAAGAGCAGTGATTGCAGATTGCTGATATCGGTCATGAAATTTAATTCGGACTGGAATGAAACTTTTTGAGGGACAAATTTCTGGGGATCCGGTATCAGCCCCTTCAGTTTTGATAAGCACTGGTCTAAGTCGCTGCCAAAGCGCCGGCTTAACCCGGATGGGGGTAATTTGAAGAGATCTTCTAGGGTTTGTATGCCCATTCGTTGTAACTGGCTGATAATTTTTAGCTCAATGCGTAAGTAATGAATGCTGACCTGACCAAGGATCTCTGCCGGGCTTTCCTCGATATTGTCTTTAATGCCCGCTTCCGCACTCATTAACGCAGCTAGCGGTGTCACATTAACACCTATTGCTGCACTGTACCCAAGCGGGATTAAATTTTCAGTGATCTGCTTCTTCAGGTTGGCAAGCCCGGTAAACAGGGTAAGGCAGCCAGTGATATCAAGCAGCAGGCAGTGAGGTTCCCTTACAGCGACATTGGGGGTGAATTGATAAGCCCAGTGGGCGAGTTGTAGTAATGCCCGGGTTTCTTTTTCTTCATTTCGGCTAATACATTTTAGGTTGCTGCAAATAGCGTGCGCACTGCTGGCAATGCTGCCGGTTTCTATTCCTGCTGCGCAGGCTGCAGTATTACTCATAAAGATACGACCAGCTGATGTAATAGAGACGGGGGTTATCAACGCTTCGAAGTTGTTAGCCAACGGCTTTTTTTGTTCTTTGTGTGTTGAGGGCTCTCTATGAGCTGACGGCTCTTTATGGGCTGAAGGCTCTTTATGGGCTGAGGGCTCTTTGTCCGCTGAGGGCTCTTTATGGGCTGAAGGCTCTTTATGGGCTGAGGGCTCTTTGTTCGCTGAGGGCTCTTTATGGGCTGAAGGCTCTTTATAAGCTGAAGGCTCTGCTATTGAGCGGCTGAATACTTCCAGGGGAAGCCTGGAGAAGTGGAGGCAGAGCCATAGTCTTTGCTTAGGTGTGTTGCTGATCATTCCATGGTATTGATTGATTGCTTTATTGTTTTCTATCAAAGCTATTGCCCAGGCTGGGATGGACTAAAGTTTGGTCCGGCCTGGTTTGGTCCGGCCTGGTTTGGTCCGGCCTGGTTTGGTCCGGCCAGACCAATCCGGCCTTGGTGTCAGTTGCTGCCTGTCGGTATTGAAATTTCCGTGGTGAAGAGACTTTCTGAGAAGAGACCTTTTGAATAGTGGTGACAGGGGCGTGTGGCCTGCGTAAGTCTAAGTCACCTTTAAACTGAATATCGATGGGACCTGAAGCCCATCCTCCAGGTCGCTTTATAATGGACACACAAATATCTGATTTTTTTGATAAATTACTTTTTCTATTGGGTTGCAGGTGTAATCGTAATGGTGCCGGTGACGACTGTTCCGCTGCTTTGTCGGAGCGAAATACCAGTCCCCAGCTTTGGCCTGCCTTACAGGCCAGTTGCAGGCGGCGGATATGCTTTGATTGTATGCTTTTTTCTGGCCAGGCAAGTACGGCGCTGCAGGCACCCGACGCCAGAGATTTTTCTATTGCCCATAACTGATCTGCTGTTGATTTTGGCCTGATGATAAGGATGGTTTCTATCTTGATACCTGCCTGGATCAGTGCCGGGGCATAGGGTATGTAGGGCGAACCAATCCAGGCGATCCAACGGCTCTGTTGCTGGCTGAGTAAGGCTAGAGCAGGTGCTAATAATCTCAGTTCGCCTATCCCCGAATAAGGGTATAGCAGTTCGGTAACTGATTCTCTGGGCCAACCGTTATCGGGCAGCCAAGGGTCCAGTTCGGGAAATCCGGTTGGAATTCCTTTGGCCAATGATGCGGGCAGGTGATTCGCTCGCCACAGTCCGGTTTCCTGCATAAGTTGCTGTAATTCAGATATCTCGGTCATACGGGGAGTGGCTTTTAATAGATAAACTACTGTACATATATACAGTAATTGAGTCAAGTGTGTTTCATATGCCGTGACTGGGCCAAGAAAATTGAAATGGCTCAGTAAGACTCGAATTTTTAAGGGCGAATCAGCTCAGACTGGTGCCTGCTCGGCAATACTCACTCAGGGAGCAAACTGGGTTATTCGACAAAAGTCGTGAAATTCTCAAGGGGCTCGCGTTCGCTGACCAGATCGTTAACAGGAGCTTCCTGATCTGCTTTACCAATGGCCACGCCGCAAAACAATCTGAGTTCATCCGGCGCCTTAACAAATTCGCTGACAGTCCTGGGCTTTGCTGCCCAGGACTCTTGGGCGCAGGTGTCGAATCCTGCTTCCTTGGCCAGAAGCATAAAACTCTGCAGGAACATGCCCAGGTCAGACCATTGTGGCAGGCCCATTTGCCGGTCGACAAAACAGAAAATTGCCGCAGGCGCACCAAAGAACTGGAAATTTTCGGCCAATCGTCTGAGACGAGCGGGTTTATCTTCTCTGGGAATACCTAGCAGGGCATACATTTGTTCGCCCACCAGGAATCGAGACGATCGATAAGGTTCGGTTAGTTTAGCTGGGTAGATCGAGTAGGCGGGTTCTTCCGATTGTGGATGATCGAGAACATATTGTTTAAAACGAATCATTGCCTGGTCATTAATCACGAAAATACGCCACGGCTGGACATTTCCTCCAGAGGGTGTCCGTGCTGATTTTGTAAGCAGGTCTGCCAGGGTCTGGTTTGAAATGGGGTCGTTTTTGAAAGCACGGATTGACTTTCGGGTAGCAATGGCTTGGCTTACTTTCACGCTGATGCTCCTGGATCATAAAAAAAATATTCTAGCATGGTTAAAATGGATGGGAACTTGCTGTTTCAAGGTTGATTTCCAGGCTAGCTTTTTAATTTCAGAGCTAAGGTGTGATATTCCTTCACCTCTTCCATGACAACATAAGTCTTTGATTCCCGGACACCGGGTAGGGTTAGCAGGGTCTCCCCCAGGAGTAGTCTGTATGCTGACATATCTGCAACCCTTGCTTTGATCAGATAGTCAAAATTACCTGATACAAGGTGACATTCCAGGATTTCCGGAAGCTGCAGGACTGCAGCTGAGAATTCGGCAAAGATATCCGGGGAGGTGCGCACCAGGCTGATCTCAACGAAAACCAGCAAACCGAGTTGGGTCAGGTGCGGATTCAGTTTTGCATGATAGCCCGTTATGTATCCTTGATTTTCAAGGGTTTTTACGCGCTCACTGCAGGGTGTAGCACTGAGACCCACTATTTTGGCGAGTTCTGTATTAGTAACGCGGGCATTGGCTTGCAGGTGATGTAGGATGCGTAAATCGATTCTATCTAGTGATTTGCCCTTCATAAGTGAATATCCTTAGTAGAAAACTATATATAATTAACGGTAATTGTATTATTACACTAAATTAATTCAATTATTTAGTGAGAAAAACTTCTTTTCAGTCTTCTATAATATAGACCCCAGAACAAGATCAGTCAGGAAGTTACAGCAATGAAAATCGGTGTACCTAAAGAAATAAAGAACCATGAGTATCGTGTTGGTCTATTACCTGGTTCAGCCCTGGAGTTGATCCATCATGGTCATCAAGTCATGGTTGAAACAGGTGCAGGGGAAGGTATTGGCTTCCTTGATGAGGCCTATCAGCAGGTCGGTGCAGAAATCGTAGCCAGTGCTTCAGCCGTGTTCAGTGAGGCAGAACTGATTGTCAAGGTGAAAGAACCCCTGGAAAAGGAAAGAGCTTTATTAAGGTCCGGGCAAACGCTGTTTACCTATCTTCATCTCGCGCCGGATCTTGCCCAGACCCAAGATCTGATCGACAGTAATGCTGTTTGCATCGCTTATGAGACGGTAACGGATGCTGCAGGTCGCTTGCCACTGCTGGCACCCATGTCGGAAGTGGCTGGAAGAATGTCGATTCAGGCGGGAGCCATGTGCCTCGAAAAATCTCATGGTGGCAGCGGTGTATTGCTGGGTGGTGTGCCCGGCTCACCTCAGGCCAAAGTCGTTATACTCGGTGGCGGCGTGGTTGGCAGGAATGCCACCATGATGGCTGTGGGTATGGGTGCCGATGTTACCGTCATTGATCGAAGCCTGGATGCGCTTCGTCACATTGATGAATGCTTTGGAAATCGTGTTCAAACCCTTTTTTCAACGCAGGATACTGTGCATCGATTTGTTCTGGATGCTGATCTGGTCGTCGGTTCGGTACTGATTCCAGGTGCTTCTGCACCCAAATTGATTTCCAGGGCCATGATTCAGGCCATGCGCCAGGGTAGTGTCCTGGTCGACGTTGCCATCGATCAGGGAGGATGTTCGGAAACGTCAACTGCGACTACCCATGCAGAGCCCACTTATCTGATTGATGATGTTGTTCATTACTGTGTTGCCAATATGCCAGGTGCAGTGGCGCGGACCTCCAGTCTGGCCTTGAATAATGCGACTCTGCCATTTGTCCTAGAGTTGGCAGATAAGGGTATCGAGTGTGCATTGCGAGACAATGGCCATTTGCTGAATGGACTGAATGTCTGTCATGGTAAGGTCACCAACGCATCCGTGGCGCAGGCTCATGACATGGATTACCACGAAGGTTTAACGATTCTTTAATCAATCCGGGCACAGCAATTTTAGATCAGTGGCTGGTCTCAAGGTGATCTGGGATCAATCAGCATCCTTAATAGGTTATCTAACCCAATGGCAGTAAACTCTCTGTGAATCGTCATCGTCGATTTGATGATTGATGGATTGGAACTGTTATTGAGATTACTTTAGGGGACCCTATGAAGCTGTTAGCCTTTTTGATTGCAGCCTTACTCGTCCTGCTATCTTCCTGCGACAAACCTGAATCGGGCCACAGCGCTGTAATCTCACCACCCATTGCTAACCAGGTTGACACCTGGATAGGTTCAGGTGACCAGAGAAGACGGGATGAATATTACTGGATACGAGACGATAGTCGTACTGACCCCCAGGTATTGGGCCTGTTAGAGGCTGAAAATGCCTATACAGCCCAGGTCTTAGCTCACACAGAGAAACTACAACAGACACTGTTTGAGGAAATCACCGGTCGACTGACAGATTCGGATATGAGCGTTCCGGTCAGGAATGGGCCGTTTTTCTATGTAAGGCGATTTAATAAAGGGGGAGAGTATCCTGTTTACGTTCGCTATCCGGTAGCTGCGCCCGAAGCTAAACAGCTTTTGCTGGATGCTAACAGTTTATCACAAGGGCACGATTTTTATCGGTTGGGGAATTGGAAAGTCAGTCCGAATCACCAGCAGATAGCCTATGCAGAAGATACGCTGAGCCGACGATTATTCAGCATTAAGATAAGAAATATTGCCGATCAGCAAGATCTGGTTGATACCATTACAGGTGCTGCGACCTCGCTTGCCTGGAGTGCCGATGGACAGTATCTGTTCTACGTAAGGAAGCATCCCCAGACGCTACGGGAGTTTGAAGTTTATCGGCATAGCGTCGGCACATCATCTGACAAGGATGTGCTGATCTATACCGAGGAGGACACTGCTTTTTCTGTTTCGGTATCGGAAAGCCGCTCTAAAGCATTCATCCTGATTCGCCATGAAAGCACGGACAGTACAGAGGTCAGCGTGATACCGGCAGGTCAGCCAGAGCTGGAAATTGCAACCTTGCTGGCTCGGCAAGAAAAGCACGAGTATCGGGTTCGTCACCATGATCGCTACTTCTATCTGTTAACAAATTGGCAAGCCCGCAATTTTCGATTAATGCGGGTGGCTGATGATCAGTTAAATTCAAGGCAGTCCTGGCAGGAAATCATCCCTGCCAGAGACGATGTATTGATCAGTGATTTTGAGATATTTGATGAATTCATTGTGGTGGAGGAGCGTGCTCAGGGGTTATCAACGCTGGAGATCAGGTTTCTTGACGATCGAGAAGATATTACAATTCCTGTTAGCCAGACGCCGTATACCATTGCGCTGGCGAGTAATCCTGAATCAGCCAGTGATAGGGTTCGTTATCAGTTCAGCAGTTTGATTACGCCGGACTCGGTATTCGAATTTGATGTCCATGCCAGGCAGTCTATTTTATTGAAACAAGACAAGATTGTCGGCAACTATGATCCAGCTTTGTATCATTCTTCGCGATTCGAATTTAGCGCACGTGATGGCGTCAAGGTGCCAGTATCTATGGTCTATCACCAGGGACTTTATCGGGCAGGGCAGAATCCTGCGTACCTTTATGGCTACGGTGCTTATGGATTTTCCAGTTCGCCTTATTTCCGTAAATCCATTTTCTCACTTATCGACCGGGGTTTCGTTTTCGCGATTATTCATGTCCGTGGGGGGCAGGAACTGGGTCGCAGCTGGTACGATCAGGGACGGCTTCTGAACAAGAAAAACACCTTCAATGACTTTATTGATGGTACCCGATTCCTGGCTGAAAATGAGCTTATCGATGCCGACCGTGCCTTTGCATCGGGTGGCTCTGCTGGTGGCCTGTTGATGGGTGTTATAGCCAATCAGGCGCCCCAGTTATACCGGGGAATTATAGCCAGGGTTCCCTTCGTCGATGTGATCACAACTATGCTGGATGGGTCAATTCCACTGACTAATCTGGAATTTCGGGAGTGGGGAGATCCCAGAAACAGGGCAGACTATGATTACATGTTGTCATATTCACCCTATGACCAGATCAAATCGCAGGGTTACACCAACATGCTGGTTACCACGGGTCTGTTTGATTCCCAGGTACAGTATTTTGAACCGGTGAAATGGGTGTCTCGCCTGCGTAGATTGAAAACAGATGAGAATCAATTGTTGCTCGATATTGATATGACCTCCGGTCATGGCGGCAGTTCAGGTCGGTATCAGCGTTATCGTAAAACGGCGCTGGAATATGCCTTTATTCTGGATTTGGCGAATGATCTGGCTAACAAGGAAACAACCCAATGGAATTAACGCAACGACTTGAGATCCCAGTATCCAATCAGGTGGTCTGGGATGCGCTCAATGACCCGCTTATCCTGATGCAGTGTTTACCGGGGTGCCAGAGATTTGAAGCAACAGCAGAGAATTGTTTTGAGATGACAGTCCAGGCTAAGGTAGGGCCGGTAAAGGCCGTTTTCAAAGGGGAGGTCATGCTGACTGAAATGGATCCGCCCAGGGCTTACCGGATTTCAGGGCAGGGTCAAGGAGGCGTGGCTGGCTTCGCCAAAGGAGGGGCGCAGGTATCTCTGGTCCCTGCCGGTACAGTCGCGCAGCCGGCAACCCTGATGACCTACGTGGTCATTGCAACTGTAGGTGGCAAACTGGCTCAGGTAGGCGGTAGGCTGATTAATGGTGCAGCGCGAAAAATAGCTAAACAGTTTTTTACGGAATTTGTCCGAATTGTTTGTAAACAGGAAGCAATGGATGTAGTAATAGAAACAATACAAGGAGAAGGTTGATGTCAGAAACCGTGAATTTGATCGTAAATGGACAGGATAAAGCGGTGTCATGTTCTGCTAACACCACCCTGTCGCAATTGTTGCGGGAGCACCTGATGCTTACTGGAACCCATGTTGGTTGCGATACCAGTCAGTGCGGCGCGTGTACTGTGCACGTGGATGGTAAGGCCGTTAAATCCTGCACCATACTCGCCGTTCAGGTTGACGGCTCGGAGATTACCACTATTGAAGGTATCGCCAATCAAGGTGAACAGCACGCCATGCAGGCTGCCTTTAAGGAATGTCACGGCCTGCAATGTGGCTTTTGTACGCCGGGAATGATTATGGCCTCAATTGATCTGGTGCAGTCAGGTATGGATCTGACCGAGCCAGAAATTCGAGAGGGGCTGGAGGGAAATATCTGCCGTTGCACGGGCTATCACAATATTGTATCTGCGGTGGCAAGTGCCGGCCAGAAAATGCGGGAGGCGTGAGCGATGAGCAACGAATTAATAGGAGCAAGAGTTCTAAGGAAGGAAGACAATCGATTTATTACTGGTAAGGGGCGCTATACCGATGATATTAACCTGGCCGGGCAGACCTATGCCTGCTTTGTCAGGTCTCCGCATGCCCATGCGAATATAAAAGGATTCCATATCAGCGCCGCTGAAAATGCACCGGGGGTCGTTGCTGTGCTGACCGGGCTGCAGGTCCTGGAAGATGGCCTGGGCGGGTTGCCCTGTGGTTGGATGCTGCACTCCAAAGACGGTTCTGAGATGAAGCAGCCCATGCAC
Source organism: Gammaproteobacteria bacterium (assembly GCA_012960535.1). Lineage (GTDB taxonomy): Bacteria > Pseudomonadota > Gammaproteobacteria > Pseudomonadales > Azotimanducaceae > UBA9926. The sequence continues at coordinate 79,456 of DUBB01000007.1, read as the reverse complement.
CCGATCATGGCTGGAGAGAAGGTAAACTATGCTGGTGAGCCGGTGGCTGTTGTGATTGCTGATACTTATGAGCAAGCCAAAAATGCAGTTGAACAGGTAGCGGTTGATTATGAAGTCCTGCAGGCAGTGGTCGATACCAGTAGCGCTGCAGAGCAGGCTGATATTTACCCGGATATCCCAGCAAATACCTGCTATAACTGGGAATTAGGCGATGCCGAGGCGACCTCACAGGGTCTGGCTGAGGCGGCCCATATTACCCGAATTGAACTCATCAATAACCGTTTGATACCCAATGCGATGGAGCCTCGTGCCGCTATCGCAGATTACAACACCGGCACTGAGGAACTCATTTTATACACGACCAGTCAGAATCCGCACCTGGCTCGATTGATATTTACCGCTTTCGTTCAAATAGCGCCTGAACACAAGCTGAGAGTTATTGCGCCGGATGTGGGCGGTGGCTTTGGTTCGAAAATTTTTGTGTATTCGGAAGAAACAACTATCTCATGGGCATCTAAAAAAATTGGCAGGCCGATTAAATGGACAGCCGAGCGCAGTGAGTCTTTCCTGACGGATGCGCACGGTCGTGACCATCATACTATGGCTGAATTGGCTTTGGATGAGGAGGGCAATTTTCTCGCTCTGAATGTGAAAACCACGGCTAACATGGGCGCCTATTTATCGACCTTCGCATCGGCGGTTCCCACTTATTTATATGGGACTTTGTTGGCAGGACAATACCGCACACCCAGTATTTATGTAGAAGTAGATGCGGTTTTTACTAATACAGCACCGGTAGATGCCTATCGTGGTGCCGGTCGACCCGAGGCGACTTATGTGCTCGAACGATTGGTTGAAAAGGCTGCCAGCGAGTTGGCCATAGATCCAGCTGAATTGCGACGCAGGAATTTCATCGGCAAGGATCAGTTCCCTTATCAGACCCCGGTTGCCCTTGAGTATGATATTGGCGACTACGAGGCAAGTCTCGATAAAGCCCTGGAGATGTCCGATTACGCAGGATTTGCTTCTAGAAAAGATGCCTCGCAGAGAGCAGGCAAGCTACGGGGTATTGGCCTGAGCTGTTATATCGAAGCCTGTGGCTTGGCGCCATCGGCGCTGGCGGGCTCCCTGGGAGCTGGAGTCGGGCTGTGGGAATCAGGCGAGATCAGGGTCAATCCAACCGGCTCTGTAACCGTGCTGACCGGTAGTCATAGTCATGGCCAGGGTCACGAGACCACTTTTGCCCAATTGGTGTCCGCTAAGCTGGGTATTCCCATTGACGATATCGACGTGGTTCACGGCGACACCGGTAAAATGGATTTTGGCCTTGGTACCTACGGATCAAGATCTTTAGCCGTGGGCGGTTCTGCGCTTTCCCGGGCTGCCGATAAGGTGATAGCTAAAGGCACAAAGATAGCGGCCCACCTGCTTCAGACGGATGCTGAGAATATCGAATTCGATGCTGGAGAATTCAAGGTCATTGACAGTAACGAAGGTAAAACGATTCAGGAAATCGCCTTTGCTGCATACGTAAACCATGATTTTCCAATCGATGAACTGGAACCAGGCCTCACGGAAAAAGCGTTTTATGATCCTGTCAATTTCACCTACCCGGCAGGCACACACATCTGCGAAGTGGAAATTGACCCTGATACCGGGGTAACCGAAATCACGAAATTTACAGCGGTGGATGATTTTGGCACCTTGATCAATCCCATGATTGTTGAAGGTCAGGTGCACGGCGGGCTGGTTCAGGGGATTGGTCAGGCGCTGCTTGAAAATTGCGTTTACGACACCGAAGGTCAGCTGGTGACGGGTTCCTATATGGATTATTGCATGCCACGAGCGGATGATGTGCCTTCGTTTGATGTGGGTATGACCTGTACGCCCTGTACCCATAACCCGGTTGGTGCAAAAGGCTGCGGTGAAGCCGGTGCTATCGGCTCACCGCCTGCCGTCATGAATGCCGTACTGAACGCTTTGGGCCAGACCGATATGGATATGCCAGCCACTTCGGAAAAAGTCTGGCAAGCCATTCAGAATGCTGCTGCATCAAATTAAGGAGGCCGTATGTACGATTTTAATTATCATAAACCGGACACCGTAGCTGATGCGGTTGCTTTATTTAACGCAGCGGAGGATGCCATGTACCTTGCAGGTGGCCATACCTTGATCCCTGCCATGAAGCAAAGGTTGAGAGCCCCGACGGATCTCATTGATCTGTCCGCAATCCAGTCGCTTGGTGAAATACAGGCAAAGGACGGGAGCTTGCTGATAGGCTCAACGGTTACCCATAGTCAGGTAGCAGAATCTGAAGTGGTATCAGCAGAGGCGCCTGTGCTTGCCGCTCTGGCATCTGGAATAGGTGATCGGCAGGTTCGCAACAGGGGTACCATCGGTGGTTCTGTTGCAAACAGTGATCCTGCTGCAGACTACCCTGCAGCGGTATTAGGTTTGGGTGCAAGCATCGTCACAGATCGGCGGGAAATAGCAGCTGATGATTTTTTTCAGGATATGTTTGAAACGGCACTTGCGGATGGCGAGTTGATAACGGCTATTCGCTTTCCAACTACAGCCTCAGCGGCTTATGCGAAATTCCCGAATCCAGCCTCGCGTTACGCAACGGTAGGTGTGCTGGTAGCAAAAACAGCCGGCGGGGTACGCGTAGCAATCACCGGCGCGGCTGCCAGTGTGTTCAGGGCAACCGAGATGGAACAGGTGCTGAATGACAATTTCAGCGTTGAGGCGCTGGCCGAAGTCAGGCTTGCCAGCGATGATATGAATGCCGATATTCATGCTGGTGCAGAATATCGAGCCCATCTGTGTGGCGTTATGGCTGCTCGAGCGGTGGCGTCAATCTAGAAAATGGTCTTTGCTGGCGCAGGCGAGGCTCGGGCAGATTGCTCGCCGGAAGCTGTGCTGTTAGTTTCCGGCATCGGTCCGGGTCAACATCGGTTTCAACTGCCTTTCTCTGACCTATTTTAGATGCAACTGTTGTCATCCTGGGTCACTCGAATTGTTGGCTCGCGTGGCCGCTTTGTTATGAAGACAATAACCTGAAATCAATTTGGGCTAGACCTGGCAAGATCAGGTTCTGCGTCTGCAGTCAGCGATGTGATTTCCATGCTATGAAGGTAGGTTCTCAGGTAGGTTCAGTATTAATAGCGGTAGGCCCGAACACAGGGAACCATCAGCCATCGCAGGCTTAAAGTCTAGATTATTGTGTGGATTGTCTGTGCGTTTACTGGCCTTCAAGGCCCATGAGATTGGCCATATTCCCATAGTAGAACGCATCCATGGTTTGTTCGTCGCAATCCGTCATGGCGGCTTCGAATTTTCTGATGGGATCCGATGTTCCCTCTGGGTGGGGATAATCCGACGCGAACACCAGCATCTCGGATCCTACGTTATCGATGATCCAGCCTACCGGTTCACCGGCAAAGGGCGATACCTTGATGCGCTGCCTGGCTGTATCAGACGGCAGCTCGGTAAACTTTCGCTTTCGCTTGAACAGACCTGCGGTGTAATCCAGCGATCTCAGCCAGCTCGGCAGCCAGGAACAGGCGTGTTCCATAGAGATGCAGCGCAGGCCGGGGTGGCGTTCAAATACACCATCAAAGATAAGGGCAGCCAGGAATATCTGCACACTGTTGCCAATGGTCATCAGGCCCAGTTCGCCAGCAGGTGCATCACCGCCCAGTTCCAGGCTGGTCTTACCATTGTTCTTAAAACTTTGCGGGACGGCACGATAATGACCATTCACGGCAACGTGGCAGACTATCGGAATTCGAGCTTGGCTGAATAACGCCCAGAAGGGATCGAAATCCAGGTGGGTAAAGGACAGTGCCTTGTCATCCGGTTCGTTGGTGTCAACCATAAAGGTGTAACAGCCATCCATGAGCCCCTGTCGGGCAATAGCCAGTGCTCTGTCCGGGCCCAGGCTCAAGGGAACATAACCAATGGCTTTTAGTCTTGGGTCGTGGCTACAGAATTCACCCATGGCTTTATTTAGCGTGTAGGCTCCGGCTTCAAGTAAGTCATGGGTGCCAACATGGGCGACCTGGTGAAAGGCGAAGGTGGGTAGTACCCATTGAATTTCAAAGCCAAACAGATCTAGAGCATGGGAACGTTCGCGCGGGTCAAATGCGCCGATCCGATTCCAGCCGCTCTTGCTGTTGTCAAGCAGGGCTGCCTCAAACTTTGCCATGGTTTCAGGATTGGCCTGGCGCTTTTGGAATAAATCTCTACCTCGATCCAGGCCGGCCTGGTTGGTGGGCAGTTCGGTTTGCGCCGACATCGGCTGGATTTTATCAATATGTTCATGGGTGGCAGCGTTAGTGAGGAAGTCATCGAGTTCTATAAGGTGACTGTCTGCGTCAATAATGCGTCGGTGCTGGGCGTAAGTCATAGGGCTAAACCTCAGTAATCCAGAATATCTGGACCATAACTTAACAATTGTACAGTAACGTGTAAATGAAAACGACTTGGCGGGATCGCTTATTTTTCAGTGTTGAGTTCACGCAGGTGATTGATGAACCGTAGCAGAATTTCATAGGGCTGATTGCCGACCACGTAAAGTTCCTGGCTGGTAAAGGTCGGTACGCCGGTAATGCCATTTTCCCAGGCCCGTTGCCAGTCTGCGGTGACCTGGGGACTGAATAGGCGATGATCGAGCACATCACGAGCCTGGTCACCATCCAGCCCGCTGTCTTTGGCTATTTCAAGCAGAATGTTTTTGTCGCCGATGTTGACGTTGTCCACGAAATACGCCTTGAACAACCTATCATGAATGGTGCTGCCGCCTTCCTGGGTATCCGCCCAGGATCCCAGTTCCTGGGCTAACCTGCTGTTGTAGGTCATGTCCCTTTTGCCGTAGGGCAGGCCGGCTTGTTCCATGAGTGCGCGCATCTGGTTGCTCATGGCCTTCATGTCTTCAGGGTCTCGATTAGGAAACAGGTCCCTGACTGGCATGCCCTCGTCGGCAATTTTCGGATGCAGGGGAAAATGGATCCAACTGGTTGAGATGCCGTGCTCGGTCTGCAGGCGTTCAATACTCACGGTACTGAGATAACACCAGGGTCAGATATAGTCGCTGAAAATTTCGATATGGAGCGGGATCATGTTTGTACCTGTCTGTTATTAAGCGCTTTTTATCAAGCGCTTTGTATTAAGCGCTACCTATAAAGCGTTATCCATGAAGCGTTATCTATAAAGTGCTACTTATAAAGCGCTTACCATGAAGCGTTATCTATAAAGTGCTATCTATAAAGCGCTATCTATAAAGTGCTATCTATAAAGTGCTACCTATAAAGCGCAATCGCTATTGTAAATTAGCACAGGTTAACGAGAGGTTCATCCTGGCTGGCCGGACTGGTGTAGGCATCCAGGCGGAAGATGTCCACATTTAGCCTTATACATTTTCGTCACAGGGTAAAGACCCTGGATAAGCCGATGTTATACCTGCTTCGCATCGCCACACCTGTGGATCAGGCAAGTCGATGTTATAATGCGTCTTGCGGTCGGCCTCGCTGATTGAATCGCTGGCTAGGGGGTTATCAATGAAAGGCGGGCATCAATGGGTCAGACATCGATGTAAGAAAGCAAAAGGCGGTTACCGACCGCAGGCAACGAGAACACAGTATGAGTATAGTGGGGTGGCCATGTGCTGGACGATAGCTATGATGGCAAACTAGGGTAGATTAATTCGAGGACGTTATGTTTGTTTACAATGCCTGGTATATCGCTGCGTGGGCAAGCGAAGTTGAAAGGCAACCGCTGCATAGAACGCTGCTTGACGAAGCCATTGTGCTTTATCGAAAACGCGATGGTGGCGCAGTAGCACTTGAAGACGCCTGCCCGCACCGAAAATTACCCCTGTCCATGGGAACTCTGAAAGGCGATCTGATTCAATGTGGCTATCATGGCCTGGAATTTGACTGTACCGGGCAATGCGTTCATATCCCGGGGCAACGGGAAATTTCCCAACGTGCCAAAGTCAGAAGCTACCCGGTTGTTGAACGTTGGGGGTTGCTGTGGCTGTGGATGGGTGAAGCAGCCACTGCAGATGCCAGTGACATTATCGATATAGCGCATTATGAGGATCCCAAGTGGGCTATTAATCGCGGCCCGGCCATGCCTATCGACTGCGACTATCGTTACATGACCGACAACCTGGTCGACCCGTCACACGTCAGCTATGTCCATAAATCTTCTCTGGGAAATGAAGCGACTGTCGGTATCCCGGTCATCACAGAGGAGAAAGGTAATGCTGTTATTGTCAGCCGTTGGATTAAAAATGCGGTGGTGGCACCCTTTTTTCAACCGTATATGAAGTTTTCCGGTAAAGCGGACCGCCTGCAGCACTATGAAGTACGGCTGCCTTGTTCGGCTGTTATCAAAGATGTGATTTCACCGGCTGGAAGTGGTGCGCCTCAGGGCGATATCCACCCGGATTCGTTCCTGCTTGATTCCTATAATTTCCTCACCCCTGTCACGGCTGATAGTTGCCGTTATTACTGGTTCCAGGTTCGCAATTTTGATCCGCAGGATGCAGCAGTGAGTGCCCTGCTGACCGAGGACTTCATTACCGCCTTTAATGAAGATGTACTGATACTTGAGGCTGTCCACCGCGGCATCAAAAATACCCGAGCTGAACTGATTCATCTGCAGATCGACGCGGGCAGTGCCAGGCTGCGGCGGCTGCTGGATGAGATGGTCAGGCAAGAGCAGACAGCCAGGAAACAGCAGCAGTGAATGATTCCGCAAACCCTCGGTGGCAGATGCCTAGTTTCAGTCATGCGCTGGTGTGCTTTTCCGGGGTGATGATCATTCTTGCAATCGGGTTCCAGGTCCTTCACATTAACAGCCACAGTTTACTGTTTCTGTGTGTCCTCTGGGTGTGCTGTAACGCCGCTGTGCTAGGCGCGGATTTTGTGGCCATCAAGGGTGCAATGACATCGGGTCTGGAGCGTGGCCTGAGTATCATCTATATCTTTATCTTAATTGGCGTGCTGGTAGCTGCTTTTATCGAAAGCGGCACTATTGCATCGATTGTTTACTATGCATTCGATCTAGTGCATCCAATGATATTCCTGCCTGCTGGCCTGTTATTGTGCAGCTTCATGTCGCTGGCCACGGGAACTTCCTGGGGCACGGTGGGCACGGTTGGCCTGATCCTGCTCGGCATTGGTTCTGCGCTGCAGATACCCCTGCCTCTTATTGCTGGCATGGTTATTTCAGGGGCTATTTTCGGTGACAAGATGTCACCTGTCTCGGATACCACCAATCTGGCGGCGACCTGTGCCGGCGCTGATTTGTACGGTCATATCAGGGCCATGCTATACACCACCCTACCGAGCTATGTTATCTGTCTGCTGCTATTCACCTGGTTAGGGCTGGAATATGGCCAGGGGCAGGTATCTGCGGCAGAAATTAACCAGTTTAAAACCGGGTTATCGCAGATATTTGCAATTTCGCCCTGGACATTCATTCCACTGGCGGTACTACTGGCCCTGAGTTTCCGCGGCATCGCGCCTGAGCCTTGTATGGTCGCCAGTATCGTCGTTGCTGCAGTGTTGGCGATGGTGTTGCAGGATCGCGGTTTCACTGATTTGATGGACAGTCTGCAGGGCGGCTATGTGATCAGCACGGGTCAAGCAAATATTGACGCCCTGCTGAATAAAGGGGGTATCCAGAGCATGATGTGGACACTGTCATTGTCGTTACTGGCATTTGCACTCGGCGGTCTCATGCATACCTTTGATTTTCTTACCGTGCTGTTGCGAGGTCTGCTAAACAGGATTCAGGCGGCGGCGACGTTGATGACGACAACGATTGCTGCCTGCTTTGTTGGTAACATGACCCTGGGGGACTCCTATCTGTCTATTATCATGGGCTGCCAGGTCTTTAAGGAAAAATACCAGCAGCAGGGCCTGCAAAGTCGATTATTGTCTCGTTGTGTTGAAGAGGGAGGTACCCTGACGACTTCGCTGGTCCCCTGGTCGCCGTCAGCGGCTTTTTATTTTTCCATTCTTGGCGTCACGGCCTGGGAGTATGCACCCTTTGTCTTACTGGCGCTGGTCAACCCGGTGGTGTCCATCGTTCTCGCCTATCTCGGTTTTGGTATTCTGCGTCGATCCGCAAATGAAGTAGTCAGTGATTAGCTGCTAATGCCGAGATGGCTCAAACGGCTGATACGTTTCCCCATGAATACTTGTTTGCCAGAATCCACAACAGTCCAGGTTGCTTTTTAGCCCATATTGACCCACATTAACGGCTTGTCAGTGAACCGGAAATGAATAGTGAACAAGCCTCTCTGGCAGCCGAGCGCCGAGCACATAAAGACCACGCAATTATACCGTTTCACCCAGGAAGTGCGTGTCGCGACAGGGCTGGACATTGAAGATTATCAGCAACTGCATCAGTGGTCGGTGGAAAACCCCGAACAGTTCTGGTCCAGCCTCTGGCAATTTACCAATGTTCGTTGTTCCAGGCCCTGGGATCGGGTTTTGATTCACCCTGGTCGGTTCCAGCAAGCGACCTGGTTTGAGGGTGCGCGACTGAATTTTGCAGAAAACCTGCTGCGTAATAGAAGCGACAAGACGGCCTTGATCAGCCGACTGGAGAATGGCCAGCGGGTTACGCTGAGTTATCGGCAGCTTTATCAGCAGGTAGCTCGACTGGCGGCGGTGCTCAGAGCGCAGGGTGTTGTAGCGGGTGACCGGGTTGCCGGTTTTATGCCTAATGTACCTGAAACGGTGGTTGCCATGTTGGCTGCAAGCAGTATCGGCGCTATCTGGTCATCGTGCTCTCCCGACTTTGGTATTGATGGTGTTATGGATCGGTTTGGCCAGATCAAGCCTAAAGTACTGTTTTGCTGTGATGGTTATTTTTATAACGGCCAGACCCACAACAGCCTGCCTACTGTGCGCCAGATTGCCTCCAGGATTTCAGGTATTGTGCTTTTAGTTCTGGTTGAGGTTACCGGCCAGGCTGACGCGCAGGGATTACCGGGTTCGGTTACTTATACCGATTTATTTGATGACTTGTTAGCGACGGGTGAACCACCGGAACTGATTTTTGAGCAACTACCCTTCGATCATCCGCTGTATATCATGTACTCATCGGGAACAACCGGTGTGCCTAAATGTATTGTCCATGGTGCCGGTGGTACCTTGCTGCAGCAACTCAAGGAACAGCAGTTGCATGTCGACCTGCGAGCCGATGATGTGCTGTTCTATTTCACTACCTGTGGTTGGATGATGTGGAACTGGCTGACTACAGCGCTGGCCTCTGAGGCAACCTTGTTGCTCTACGATGGCTCGCCTTTCTATCCGCAAGCCAAGTCCTTGATCGATATGGCTGAGCAGGAAAAGGTCAGTGTATTTGGCGCTAGCGCTAAATATATTGCGTCGCTTGAAAAGGCCTATGTGGTACCCAGAGAGACTCACAACCTTGAAAATTTAAGGGTACTGCTGTCAACCGGATCACCTCTGTCCCATGAGAGCTTTGAATACGTTTACCGTGATATAAAAGCGGACCTGTGCCTGTCATCAATCTCTGGAGGAACCGATATCATATCGTGTTTCGTGCTGGGTAATCCCTGTCTGCCGGTGTGGGCAGGAGAAATCCAGTGTCTTGGACTGGGCATGGCAGTCGAAATATGGGATGAACAGGGTAACCACATCAGCCAGGCAAAAGGTGAACTGGTCTGTACCAGGCCTTTTCCGAGTGCACCCATCTATTTCTGGAATGATCCGGATGGAGAGAAATATCAGAGTGCCTATTTTGAAACCTACCCAGAGATCTGGGCGCACGGCGATTACGGTGAGGTCACTGAACATCAGGGCATGATTATTCATGGCCGCTCTGACGCTGTGCTCAATCCCCAGGGGGTTCGTATTGGTACAGCGGAGATCTATCGCCAGGTAGAAAGGTTTGATGAGATCCTCGACAGTATCTGTATTGGCCAAAATTGGCAGAGTGATGTCCGAGTGGTGTTATTTGTTGTATTAAGGGACGGTTTATCATTGACGCCTGAGTTGCTGCTGAATATAAAACAGGCTATCAGGCGCGAAACAACACCTCGTCATGTTCCTGCAAAAGTCATTGCAGTGACCGATATTCCCAGAACTATCAGCGGTAAAATTGTCGAACTGGCTGTACGTAAGGTGGTACACGGTGAAGCCGTGACCAATACCGATGCGCTGGCCAATCCGCAAGCGCTGAAACTGTTTGAAAACTTGAGCGAACTGCAGTTTTAGAATAAGCCCTGAATTCAGCGCTGAATTTACCCCTGGCCTGGCTGCCAGAGTCAGTGAGGTGTCTGTATAGCTGAGGGTTATCTATTGGACTGGCAATATGCTCAGCGTATATAGTCCTAGCCATTGAACCCAAAAAAAGGATTGCCAAGATGATTGATTTTGAAATACCCGAAGAAACCAAAGCTATTCGAGCCAAAGTCCGTGCGTTTGTACAGAAGGAATGCGTAGCAGCCGAGGAGATATGCACTGCAGAGAATTTTGATGCTGTTCTCAAGGAACTTCGAGGTAAGGCCCGCGCCCAGGGTTTGTGGTGTCCTTTTATCCCACCTGAACACGGCGGTATGGGGCTTAGACCACTGGCTAATGCGCTGGTGCAGATGGAACTGGGCGAAAGTTTTCTGGGAGCTTTGGCATTGAACACGCAGGGCCCGGATGACGCCACGATGTTGACCTTGCTGGAACACGGTACTGACCATCAGAAAGAGAAGTTCCTGGGGCCCTTGCTGGAGGGCAATAAGCGCATTTGTTATTCCATGACCGAAAAAGCAGCCGGTGCAGATGCAACCGGTATGCAGACCAGCGCGGTACTTGAAGGCGATAACTGGGTTCTTAATGGCGAGAAATGGTTCAGTTCATCAGCCAGTGTAGCCGATATAGCAGTGGTCATGGCCAAAACAGATCCTGATGCGGCCCGGCATGAACAATACAGCACGTTTATCGTTGAACTGCCTAATCCGGGTTATCAGATATTGCGAAATATTGAGACGATGCAGCCACACACCGACCTGGGCTTAAAGCTGGGTGGGTCGCATTCGGAAATCAAGATCGATAATCTCAAGGTGCCCCGTGAGAATATCCTGGGAGGGCGCGGCCAGGGGTTTAACATGGGCCAGCACCGCCTGGCTTATGGCCGGTTGCGCCATGGTATGCACAATGTAGCGATGGCGCAACGAGCACTCGACCTGGCTGCCGGACACGTGGTTCAACGGTCCACCTTTGGTACACGCCTGGCTGACCGTCAGGGTGTCCGCTGGATGCTGGCAGATTGCGCTGCGGAGATTTATAAAGCGCGTTTGATGCTCCTGCACATCGCCTACAAGGCGGAGAGAGGAGAAGACCTGCGGCAGGAAAATGGGATTGCCAAAGTGTTCCTGGCGCACATGGTTCACCAGGTCGTCGATACAGCGCTGCAGTTGCATGGCGCTCTTGGTTACAGTCATGACACGCCATTGGCGCGCTGGTATACCGGTATCAGAAGCCAGCGCCTGGTCGATGGTCCGGATGAGGTTCATCGCTGGCGAACCGGTGCTAATGTGATTAAAGCGTTTGAACAACATGGCACGACGGCATCTGCCTGTGGTGGTGAACTGCTTTAGGGAAGGCAGGGTCATAACAGGTACTAATCCAAGGCGGTCAGCATTGTATGCTCTGGGTTATGTTTGGCATTAACGGATACTTGCCGGTTGTCGATCATTGCCGACCAGAGCGGTACGGCTTTGATCAACGTGCCTGCCTGTTGTGAAATTGGCAGCCACAAGGCGGCCTCATCGAAGGACGTAATAAGGACGTAATAATGACGCGATTTCCGTAGAAAGATCATGGTTATTATTCTTATGGGGGTAGCCGGTAGCGGTAAGACGACCATTGGCAGGGCGCTGGCTACAGCGCTGGGTTGGCCTTTTTATGATGCCGATGATTTCCACTCGAGCGCCAATAAGCAGAAGATGGCAGCCGGGCAAGCATTGACGGACCAGGATCGCCGGCCCTGGCTGCTTCAGTTGGCTGGCCGGATTGGTTGCTGGAGTGAACTGTCCACTGGTTCGGTACTGGCCTGCTCTGCGCTGAAGGCAAGTTATCGTTCGCTGCTGACAGGCAGGATGGATGCCGAACAGGTGGTATACATTCATCTGAGGGGCCCCAAGGCGCTAATCGCCAGGCGATTGGCGCGCCGACAGGCTCACTATATGCCGCCTGAGCTACTCGATAGTCAGTATGAAATTCTTGAACAGCCCGGGGACGCTCTGATGGTTGACATCAGTGACTCTCCCGCTGAAATTGTCAGCGCAATCCGGTTGAAAATGAATTTGTAATCGTGGCCTGCCTGGCGGGGTCGGCCTGGCGGGGCCCGGTTGCAGACGTTCCGGCAGGAACAGGCTGGTGGGTCTTAAACAGCTTGCAGGCCTTGGCTAGTGCTAGGCAGGGTCTTTATGCTGATCCCGTCTTATCAGGGTCGAACTGACGTCGTCGCGAAACCTGGACTCAGGGACCTGTTCACAGATAGCCTGTAAATCCACAGGTAAATCAAGGTCTTCTAAAGTATCGAAGTGACCATCGTTAAACCGTCCAAACACCAGAAATCGGGCGCCCCTGCGCACCAGTTTGTTAATGGCCCTATCTCGGTGCTGCGGGTCCTGCTGGTAATAAGTAATATTGGCGATACGTTTGATGGTGTCCGCGCCGACGATGAAAGTGGCTTCGGGAAAAATAGCGGCTTTCTCTACAAAGGTTGCAGCAGAAGTAAACACCAGTTCACCCAGGTCGGTGAGGCTGGCTTGGCGTTTCTGCATTTCCCAGTAGTCCAGAGGAGGCTTGTCGACATTAACAACTGAAATCTCAAATAGTGCACTCATAGCGGCGTGTTTCTCAGCAATTCGCTTCATTTCCATATGGCCTTTATGAATGGGATCAAAGGCGCCCGGAAATATCAGAGATGGCCCTGCGACCTGAAGGGTGCTGCTTTGCTTGCCCAGCAAGACCGATTGCCAGTCAGGCTTACCGGCTGTGCAGCTAAACGAGCGCTGGTATTGGCCGCGACTGTCTTTACCCTGCTGGGCGCTGGTTTCTCGACCGATCAGATGGCCCAGTAAGCCAAGGGCCTGCTCGGCGCACAGGTTTTCCTGCTGTTGTCTTAACTGTGCTGAGGCCGGCAGGGTGAAATCAATGGCCAGTTCCAGTGTCTCGGTTAGCGTCTGCAGTGCTATATAGCAGCGGTCTGAACCTTTTCGCTGAGGCTGGGTTGTTAAAGCTGCTGTCAGGCCGAGTCCAAACAGGGTGTCAGGTTGTTTTGAGGAAAGCTGTCGTGCTCGCTGCCAGGCCTGCATGGCCATCTGCCTGGCTGTTAAGGCACTACAGGCATGGTCTGGCGCTCTCCCTAAAAAGTTCACCATGGCGCTGCCACTGTACGGTACAATAGCTTCCAGGATTGTGGATGATGCTCCAGGTTGCTTGAGCAGATCGGCAAGGGCCTGTGAGCCACCACCTGCCAGGGCGATAACACCTGAGATATTGGCGGTGTGAATGGCCTGGATCACCGAGATTTGCACTGGTTCTATCCTTTTATTTAATCCATGGAAGTAATCAGGAGGTTTGTATCCATGCTGGAACGTATCATAGTCAGTTTTTTCATCCTGTGCTTGCCTTGTTTGTTAACTGCTGACCAATCTGCCGAGGCAGAAGTATTAACCCTGTCGCCCGAAGAGCTTGCTAATTATACTTTCGAGACCGAGCAAGAAGATCCTGCGGTGGTCACAGCATTAAATGTGGGTCAACAGTATATTCTGTCTTCGCAGCGCCAATTGGTAATGGATTTGCTGGCAAGGCGTGTGGGTATCTTGAGTTTAAGCCAGTCCGAAACAGACCTGAAAGCTCTGCAGTCACTGGTCGACCAGAAATTCATTGCAAAGAGCGATATCCGTTCATGGCAGGCCATCGGCGTTATATTCGGTGATATTCTTGTTAAGCAACATCGGCTTAAATGGGTCTTTTATGAAGACGAAGATGGTTCGAGTAAGGCGCTGCAGTGGAAAGAGACAGCAAATTTTGTTTTCCCGATCACCTTGTTTTCCAGGCGGGTTCAATTCAAGCAGGATATTGTCATGAAAGACCTCTATAAAGAGCTATCTGGGGTCATTGACGGATTCAAGGCTTATGAACAGCGATTAAGATTGCCTTGAAGGTGTAAAACCTGGCCGGAATCTGTACAATCCCGGGCGGAAAGGAAAGGAACCAATTGCATGAAATCAGTTCTTAAATTTATATTTGTGGATAGTCTGGTCAATATTCTGGGTGATCTTTTCGAACAGCCTATGATCAATTGGTTATTCATTGGCTGGGGCTGGCTGGCAGTTCTGGTGATGCTGACCAGTATCGTGCAGACCGCGGCAAGCCTGAACTTTTAAAGCCGCCGGTTGACCCGCCACTGCCTGTTATGGGTTTGTTTAGTTGCGGGCTTATATAGCAGCATGTAGCAGCATACATATAGCAGCAAGCTTGTTGAGCTGATTGCTAGTTCGTTAGCAGAGCTTCAAGCCGATCCATCACCAGGTCACCAAACTCCGTTGTCGATACCAGCGAAGAATCTTCTGTATTCGGGTTAAGGTCTGCTGTGGTATAGCCAGCTTCAAATACTGCTTTCATCGCGCTCCATACATGCGCAGCCTCCTGCTCCAGACCAAAACTCATTTCCAGCATCATTGCGACAGATCCGATCATGGAGTAGGGGTTCGCTATATTTTTCCCGGCGATATCCGGTGCGGAGCCATGCGATGGTTCGTAATAGGCTTTCTCAGGGCCCATACAGGCCGAAGGCATGAGCCCCAGAGAACCGAGTATCCCGCCGCCCTGATCAGAAAGAATATCACCGAACATGTTTTCCATTACCATGACATCGAACTGCCCGGGATTCAGGCAAAGCGCGGTTGCCGCCGCATCGACCAGCAGGTGAATGACTTCCACATCGGGGAATTCCACCTGAACTTCTTCCAGGACCTCGTTCCACAATACACTGGACATGAGCACATTACTCTTGTGAATATTGTGCAGGCGGTGCTTGCGTTTTTGAGCCTGCTGGAAGCCGACCCTTAGCACCTGCCGGATCTGGTCTTCTGTATATTCCAGGGTTTCATGCACATAGCGTCTACCCTCTGAATTAACGCCCCTGTCCTTCTTGCCGAAGTAGAGTCCACCGACCAACTCCCTGATCAGCAATATATCGATGCCATCGGGAATGACACTGGCCTTAAGTGGTGAAAATTGAATCATATCCTTGCTTAGATAAATGGGCCGAAAATTGGCGAAAGTTTCATAACGTGCCCGTAAAGGTAATATAGCGCCCCTCTCGGCCTGCTCTTCAACCGGTATTTTCTTTGACTCCTCATAACTCAGGCCAACCGGACCTTTGAGTATGGCATCTGCTGAGTCGCATAGTGCCTTGGTCTCATCGGGGAAGGCATGGCCGTGGCTGAAATAGGCGCTGGCGCCAAAGGGTGCTGGTAGAAGCTCAAAGGCCAGGTCCCGATGCTGGTTGAGTAAACTGAAGACCCGTACGGCTTGAGCCATAATCTCCGGGCCAATGGCATCTCCGGCCAGAATAGCGATCTTGTAGGCATTGGTCATGAGCAATCTCTTAAAAAAAATGCAGTTTAGCATGGCAACTGAGATCAGGTGACGGATACTGCTGATAAGGTGATAACCGGTTACTGATTCTGAGTTGGGGTGTCGGCAGCCAGAATCCGTTTTCAGGGCTTTGTTTTAATACAGCAGATAGTCTTGTCTAGTGCTGGACCAGCTTTGCCTGGCCATCTCTATTGCCTGGTACAGTTCGGGCAGGTCCCGATCTGGATCATCTATCCAGTGCCTGAGCCAGGGACCGCCATTGATAACATCGATGGGAATGCGTTCAGTCTCATATTCATAGTCGTGGTAGCGCCATAATTCATAGTCGGGACGTAGATTGCGTAGCAGTTTTAACAGGGTCGCGATCAGGGCATAGGGCTGGAAGTCCTGGTGCCGATAAGATGGCAGTTGCGTATGGAACTGGATGCCAGAGCAGATCATCGAGCTATGCTTTTGAAATGCAGGCTCGAAATTGCAGGGCCTTAGAATAATCCCCTGGCTGAGCTGAGGGGCTTTTTCGGCCAGTAACTGCAGGATATCGGCAGTGGGAAAATCGGGAGCGCCCATCAGTTCGAGCGGTGTTGTTGTTCCTCGGCCCTCGGATAGATTGGTTCCCTCAATGAGCACGGTCCCAGGGAAACAGCGCGCCATATTGAGGCTGCTCGCATTAGGACTGGGGTTAATCCAGGGTTGACGGTGACTGGGCCAGCCGTAGCCTGGATTCTCATTGATAACATACTCAGTCATGGTTATGACTGTAATATCGGCTGGCATAACCAGTCTGGTGTTGAACCACTGGGCAAGCTCGCCAGTGGTCAGGCCATGCCGACAGGGCAGGCTATCGACGCCAACAAAACTTTCCTGACCGGATTCAAGCAGCAGGCCATCTATGGGCCTTCCTGCCGGATTCGGTCTATCTAGGATCCACATTTCTATAGAGTCCTGTGCGCAGGCTTCCATGAAGTATCGCAAAGTAGTGATATAGGTATAAATACGACAACCGATATCCTGTAGATCAAACAGGATCACATCTAGACCAGAGAGCATCTCAGGTGTCGGTCGTCGATACTGGCCATACAGGCTGAGCACCGGAATCTCATGCAAGGGATCAACATAGTCCTCAGATTCAATCATGTTGTCCTGCTTGTCACCACGCATACCATGTTGTGGTCCGAACAGGCGAACCAGGTTGACACCAGCAGCCAGAAGGGCATCGGCACTGGGCTGCAGCACCGAGGTAACCGATGCAGGATGCGCCACCAGCCCGACTGACAGGGTCCTCAACTGGGCCAGTCGCTGCTCGTCTGCTAGCAGTTGATCAAGGCCGAACTGGAAGCTCATGACAGGCATACCTGCTGGTGATAGCGGCGGTCATGAAAGTCGGCCTGTAAACCGTGAGCTAAGGCAAAATAAGCTGTACTGTCTGAGGATTTCAGTACTGCGGCAACGCCCAGGCAGCACTGCCTGATAATTGCCTGTAACGAGTCGGGTAGTTGAATCCGGCAGTTCATGAGATAGCTCCTGGGGGTTGAACTGGATGATGCACTGTGCAGTTTGAGCAGGTCGCTCGTTAGCATGCCGGTTCTTTCGCTATGAAAGGAAAAACAGTTCCAATCGCCTGTCGCAGCGAGATTCCATTCTATATAACCCGGGCAGTTGTCTACGCCGATAAACAGCTCAAAGCAGGTTTCTTCCCACAACCCGTAGGCTCGATTACCTGGTTGGGCCTCAGGCAATTGAGCTAAGAATAGCGGGTCTCCTTTTAGCGCTATCTGGAAAAACAGCAGATCCGGCTGCTCCAGCGTCAGCCGGACGGTAAGGTTATCAATCCAGTGACAGGGTTGAAATGGCTGAAGCAGGAACTCCAAGTATTTGTCCATCCCTTGACGTTATTGTTGGTGTATCCTAGCAGACTCAGACCTAGTCTAGGTAAACGTCTGATCAAGGATAGTGTATGGCAGATTATAATTTCGATCTCTTTGTTATTGGTGTCGGTTCAGGCGGTGTCAGAGCTGCACGTATGTGTGCCCAGTATGGTGCACGCGTTGCCACTGCCGAAGAAAAATACATGGGCGGCACCTGCGTCAATGTTGGCTGTATTCCTAAAAAACTGCTGGTTTATGCTTCGCATTATCATGAAGATTATGGTGATGCACGCGGTTACGGGTGGGAGATGGGCCAGGCAGAATTTAACTGGCCGACGCTTATCAAGAACAAGGATAAAGAAATAACGCGACTGAACCAGATCTATAAGGGCATGCTGGATCAGGCGGGTGTCACACATTTTGATGGCCGTGCCAGAATTATCGATGCGCATCATATTCAAGTGGGAGATCAGCGGGTGTCCACTGAAAAAATCCTGATTGCCTCGGGTGGTAACCCGACTGTCCAGGATATTCCTGGTAACGAGCATCTGATCACATCCAACGATGCTTTTTACCTGGATGCACTGCCAAAGCGCATACTGATTCTAGGCGGTGGTTATATCGCCGTCGAATTCGCGGGCATTTTTGCCGGGCTGGGGGTGGAAACTACGTTGGCTTATCGGGGCGAACTGTTCCTGAGACATTTCGATGATGACGTTCGCAGTATGGTTCGCGACGAGCTCGAAAAAAAGGCTATCAAACTGCATTTTAATTCCTGTGTCGCCTCTATTCAAAAAAAACCGGATGGTTCATTTTCGGCAACCTATGAGGATGGCCAGCAGATAGAAACAGATTTGATCCTGGCGGCGACAGGCCGACTCCCAGCGGTTGCTGACCTGGGCCTGGAACATGTCAATGTGGCCATGCGGGACAATGGGGCGATTATCGTTGATGAGGACTTTCGAACCAGTGAACCGAATATCTTTGCACTGGGCGATGTTATCGACAAAATACAGTTGACACCTGTGGCGATTAAAGAGGCCATGTGTTTTGCCAGTAGTCAGTTTCTTGGCGTGGCCAGCAAAATGGACTACGAGAATATCGCGACGGCGGTGTTCTGCCAGCCGAACATTGGCACAGTGGGTTTAACCGAAACCGAGGCCAGATCCAGATTTGCTGATATAAGAATCTACCTGTCCAGATTCAGGCCGCTGAAACACACTCTGAGCGGCAGTAATGAGCAATCTCTTATGAAATTGATTGTCGATAACCAGACAGACAGGGTTGTTGGTGTCCACATGGTGGGTAGCGATGCGGGCGAGATAATCCAGGGTATGGCCATCGCAGTCAAGGCAGGTGTGACTAAAGCCGTATTTGACAGCACGGTCGGCATTCACCCTACCGCGGCTGAAGAATTTGTAACCATGAGAGAAGCGGTGAGTGCCGCAGGTTGAATTAGTCAATGATAGAGCAGGTTGTAGGCGTGGACGGTTGTCGAGCTGGCTGGTTGGCATGCTTCCGGCAAAATGAAGATGTGCAGATCCGCTTGTTCGCCACAATTGAGGACCTGGCTCAGTCTTTGCCTGGCTACACGGCCTATATAGATATGCCGATTGGTTTGCCTGAAGGCGAAGCACGCCAGGTGGAAAAAAAAGCAAGATCCTTTTTAGGCAAGCGCGCTTGCTGTGTTTTTTCAGTGCCCAGTCGCAGCGCAGTTTATGCCAGCAGTTATGCAGCAAGCTGTGCCATAAATTTTTCCCTCAGGGGAATGAAGTTGTCCCGGCAGACCTGGAATTTGTGTGCCAAGATAAAACAGCTTGATCAGTTTATAAGGCACGGCGGTTCGGCCATGGAATTTCTTGAAGCCCACCCTGAACTGGTATTTTGTCTATTAAAGGGTAGTCCCATGCAGTTCTCAAAACAGACCCAGGAAGGACGCAAACAGAGAATAGAGCTGCTAGACAACGCGGGTCTGCCCATCACCGCGCTGCTTGATCAGCAGGCTGGCCGGTATCGTCGTTCACAGGTGGCCGTTGATGACATTCTTGATGCAGCGGTATTATTCGCCTTATCGTTATTCGAACCGACCCCTTTACTGGCGCATACGGTTGTCGATGAATTTGGAATTTCCTCGAACATGATGATCCCTGCGGGTCGTTTATGACACAGCCAGGAAGCGTGCCGGTTCAGTAACGTAGTTTCCCTCATCGATATTTGCTAACGTGCTGATATCTGTAAATGAGGGAGCAGGGTATTGGATGAATTAATAACGGGTGTTGAGGGATCGTTGAGCTGGATGGATAGCCTGTTGGGCTCGGCTTTTTATTTTCCTTATCTATTACTGGGTACGGGCGTGTTTTTTACGCTGTATCTGAAAGTACCCCAGGTGCGTTATTTTACCCACGCATGGCGGGTCGTCCGCGGCAAGTATGATAAGCCACACCATTTAGGTGATGCGACCCATTTTCAGGCTTTAACCACGGCAATTGCCGGAACCGTTGGTACCGGTAATATCGGTGGTGTTGCCCTGGCTATTTATCTGGGTGGGCCGGCAGCATTGTTCTGGATGTGGATGACTGCCTTTTTTGGCATGACAACCAAATTTGTCGAAGTGTCCCTGTCTCACAAATATCGCCAGACAGATGATCACGGTTTTATTGTCGGCGGGCCAATGTTTGTGATGGAAAAAGGGTTGAATTTGAAATGGCTGGCTGTTTTGTTTGCCATAGCGACAGTGGTCAGCAGTTTCGGTAGTGGCAATATGCCGCAAAGTAATAATATTGCCAGTGGGATGCTGTCCACCTTTGGTATTCCGGCCTGGATCACAGGCTTGAGCCTCGCCATTTTGTTAGGAATGGTCATATTAGGCGGTATCAAGCGAATTGTTAAAGTGGCCGAAAAGCTTGTACCTACGATGGCTGTTATCTACTTTTTAGGAGGGCTTGCCGTCATTGCAGCGAATATTGAACAGGTGCTGCCGTCCTTCCTGAGCGTTATTCAAGATGCCTTTAGCGGTTCTGCAGCTGCTGGCGGTTTTCTCGGCGCGAGCTTTGCTTACGCTTTTAACAGAGGTGTTAATCGGGGCCTTTTCTCGAATGAGGCCGGCCAGGGAAGCGCGCCAATTGCCCATGCTGCAGCAAGAGCAGATGAGCCCATTTCCGAGGGCATGGTATCTATACTGGAGCCGTTTATTGACACCATCATTATCTGTAGCCTGACTGGCCTTGTAATTCTGGCTTCGGGCGTATGGAACGAGAAGCACGAAACGGACTTTCAAAAGTTTGATACCCAGTTCATAGCAGGAACCTGGCATGAGGATAGACCGGGTAACCGTTCGGAATTATTTGCTTACTTGAATTTTGGTGAAAGCTCAATTGAGCCTTTCAGTGGTGATATCAGGGTCGTCGATGGCATTGCTAACTCGGCCGAGTACACGATTCTTCACAACCGTTCGATCGCCGAGGATGTCCGTTTTGAGGAGGGAGGCAGCCGCTATACTGGAATGTTGACCGTCAGGGAGGGCAAACTCATGGAACCTGTGGCACTGAGGGGCAGGTCTCTGGTGCACTCGGTTGATCTGACATCAATTGCATTTACTCGCAGCGTATTCGGCGAATATGGCCGTTATATTGTATCTATTGGCTTATTGCTGTTTGCTTTTACCACGGCGGTGGCCTGGTCGTATTATGGTGATCGAGCCATGACCTATTTGTTCGGAACGGGTTCCTTGACGGCTTATCGATTGGCCTACGTGTTTGGCTTTTTTATAGCTGCCATATCAGATACTTCTCTGATCTGGCTGATCTCTGCTATCACGATTGCCCTGATGACCATACCCAATTTGTTCTCTATTTTAATGCTGCGTAAAGAAATGAAACAGGGCATAGAAGACTATTGGATTAAATTCAGGCAGGAAAATTCCGAGTCATGACCATGGCAGTAGAGAAGTCATTGCCGTTTCGTCTGGTCCAAAGTCGACAGATAGCCAGTTTAAACCTTGAAATGCTGGAATATGAGCATGTAGCGACCGGCGCGCGGCACTTGCACCTTGCTTCGGATCATCAAGAAAATGTGTTTATGGTTGCGCTGCGAACGGTACCTACGGATTCAACTGGGGTCGCTCATATTCTTGAGCATACGGCATTGTGTGGCAGTGAGCGATTTCCGGTCCGAGATCCTTTTTTCCTGATGTTAAGGCGATCTTTGAATACTTTCATGAATGCTTTTACCACCAGTGATTATACGGCTTATCCTTTTGCCAGCACTAACCGTAAGGATTTTTTCAATCTCCTGGATGTTTATCTGGATGCGGTATTTTTCAGCCGGCTGGATCCGCTTGATTTTGCTCAGGAGGGCCATCGCCTTGAATTTAAGGAACCTGACAATAGCGCTTCGAATTTAGTCTATAAGGGCGTTGTCTATAATGAAATGAAAGGTGCCATGAGTTCACCCGTATCGATGCTTTTGGATCAATTGCAAAAGCACTTATTCCCCAGTGTGACCTATCACTATAACAGCGGTGGCGATCCATCAGATATCCCCTCTCTGACCTATCCGGCATTGCTTGACTTCTATAAGACACACTATCATCCAAGTAACGCAGTATTAATGACTTTCGGTGATATAGAGGTGGAAGCGCTGCAGGCTATTTTTGAAGAACGTGCTTTGCAGCGATTTCAGCGTCGTGACACCGTCATCGAGGTTCCACCTGAAAAACGAATGTCAGTGCCTATTGAGGTGACTGAGTCTTATGCCGTTGATGGACAGGAAACGGCTGCAAAAACCCACATTGTCCTGGCCTGGTTATTAGGCAAGAACACAGATCTTGAGAATCTGTTAACCGCTAATCTGTTATCGGATGCCTTGCTGGATACCAGCGCATCCCCGCTTAGGCTGGCTCTGGAAGGTTTTTCTCATAGTACGGCGGTATCGCCGCTGACCGGTTTGGAGGAAAACAATCATGAGATGAGCTTTGTCTGTGGGGTTGAAGGCAGTGAAGCTGAGCATGCAGATGACTTACAGGCATTGATTCTGGATGTGTTGAAGCAGGTCGCTGAGGATGGTATTGCCAAAGACCGCCTGGAAGCGGTACTGCATCAACTCGAACTGTCGCAGCGAGAAATCGGTGGTGATGGTATGCCCTATGGGTTGCAGCTCATTTTTTCCTGTATGTCTGCTGCGGTACACCGGGGAAGCCCGATGAACCTGCTGGATCTAGACAGTGCTTTGGAAAAGCTACGCAGAGATATAGAAGATCCTGAATTTATCAAGACCCAGGTGAAGGATTTACTATTGAACAATGCGCATAGGGTTCGTCTAACCATGGTGCCGGACTCCCAGCTGTCCCAACTTCAGGATGAGCAGGAAAGCCAGCGATTGGACCTGATTAAAAACGGCCTGACTGATCTTCAACGTCAGGATATTCTAAAGCAGAGCCAGGATTTGAATGAACGGCAGGCACTGCCGGAAGATTTATCCGTATTGCCCAGCGTCACGCTGTCAGATATTCCGGATCTGGTTAGCTATCCCGAGCCCACGTCCACATCGGGTATCACACGTTATGAAGCCAGTTGCAATGGCCTGGTATACCACCAGATCGTTACCGAAGCTGCCGGCCTCAGAGAAGAACAATGGCAGATACTGCCTTTATTGGGACAGTTAATCGGCGAGTTAGGTAGCGGTGGCCGTAATTACCTGGAAACCCAGGATGTCCAGCATGCCATTACCGGTGGTTTGAGTGCCTATAGTTCTTTAAGGTCCTGTGTTAACGACTACACTCACCAACGTGCTTTTTTTGTACTGGGCAGTCGAGCATTGCGACGTAATGCGATACCAATGCTGACGTTGCTCAAAGAAACACTGGAGACGGTTCGTTTTGATGAACAGGACCGAATTGTAGATCTGGTCGGGCAGATTCGAGCGAGGCGGGAAATGGGGGTGACCGGGCAGGGCCATAGTCTTGCCATGCTGGCCGCCTCTGCCTGGTTTAGCCCGGTGGCTGCTATTAACCATCGATTGAGTGGATTGGCCGGACTTGAGCATCTAAAGAGGCTCGATCAACAGGTTCACAAGTCGGGACCTGCCATCCTGGCAGATCAGTTGACCGTCTTGCATGAATTGCTTTTGAATTCTGGAAAAGTCCAGTTGCTGATATCCGACGCCGATCAGTCGGAGGATCTGTGCCAGGCACTCTTGAACCTGTGGCCGGATCGAGCCGCCTTGCCGAGCAGCAGGATTGTGCTGAATGAGCGCGGTAGCAATTCAGATACAGCTTATATTACCAATACCCAAGTGAACTTCTGTGCTCTGGCTTATGCTGCATTGCCTGTCTCAGATGCTGATAGTGCAGCGCTCAGTGTATTGGCCAGCGTCCTGCGCAATCATTATCTGCATAGTGAGATCAGGGAAAAAGGTGGGGCTTATGGGGGCGGCGCAAACTTTGATGCTAACAGCGGGGTATTCAGGCTTTATTCTTATCGAGATCCAGAACTGGAAAAAACCTATGAGATATTCGATGACGCCATCCTCTGGGCCAGGCAGCAGCAGGTAGACGGTGCTGCAGTGGAAGAAGCTATTCTTGGCATTGCCAGCACAATAGACGCACCCGGTTCACCTGCAGGAGAAGCCCGGCAGTCATTTCACCTGGCCCTGCATGGCCGTGATGCTGATTGGCGAGGTACTCAGCGCCGAGAAATTCTGAAGGTTACCGCCGAAGATGTGCAGCGCGTCGCAGTTCAGTATTTACAGGGAGAGATCGCTCGATCGGTGGTTACTGGATCTGCTGATAAACATAGTCTGTTGAAGAATTTCGAGGTTCATCGAGTATGAATAGCCATGGGTTTCTGTATTGGTGCTGGTTGTTGCTGCACAGGTTTAAGCAGGCTCTGCTTGTGCCATTTGATGTGCCAGGAAATCCTGGGTAAGGGGGTAGCAGCATGAGCATTCAAAGGATTGAAGTAGGTGGATTCGCGACCCTGCAGATAACAGCTTGCCTTGATAAGCAATTAATAGGCGTTATGGCTGTGAAATTAAACAAACTCGAAGTTAATCAAAATCAAACAACCGAGACAATAAGAGGGGAGTAAAGCATGACTAGTCGTCAAGTTCAGCTGTCAAGTGCAGATGAGCATCTGTTCAAGGGTTATCTCGCAGAGCCAGACCAACCCGCCAAAGGGGCGATTGTGGTTATTCAGGAAATATTTGGTGTTAATGCCCATATCAGGGAGGTCTGTGATGGTTATGCTGCCGATGGTTATCGAGCGCTTGCGCCGGCGTTATTCGACCGTGTCAAACCAGGCATTGAATTGGGTTATGGTGGTTCTGACATGATGCAGGGTGTGGATATAGCCCGAGGTAAGCTGAGGATCAATGAGACCTTGCTGGATATTCAGGCTGCTATAGATTATCTCAATGGAGATCATAAAACCGGGCTGGTCGGATATTGTTTTGGTGGCTTGATGAGCTGGCTGGCGAGTTGTGAACTGGCAGGTATAGAATGTGCCGTTAGTTATTATGGTGGTGGTGTCAGCGGTGAATTGGACCGGTCCGCGAAGGTGCCGGTACTGTTTCACTTTGGCCGGTTGGATGCTCATATCCCGATGGCCGAGGTTAACGCTGTTGCTGAGGCCTGCCTGGATTCAGATGTTCATGTCTATGAAGCGGACCACGGGTTTAACTGTAATCACAGGGCCAGTTTCGATGCTGCAGCAGCAGATCTGGCACTAAGTCGGAGCCTGGAGTTTTTTGCTGCTCATTTAGACTGACAGGAGCGCCCAGTGGCTTACGATTTTTATTTCTGGCCAACACCGAACGGATACAAAGTTTCCATTGCGCTGGAAGAACTTGAGCTGCCTTACAATCTCTGCCCGGTCAATATCTCCGTGGGAGAACAACATCATGCTGATTTTGTCGCTATATCACCCAATCACAAGATTCCTGCGCTGGTAGACCATTGCCCGACCCAGGGTGAGGAAAAGCGCATGATATTTGAATCCGGAGCAATTCTTTTGTATCTGGCGGAAAAGCATCAGCGGTTAATGCCGCAAGAAGCTGATGCCAGAATGACTTGTATGCAATGGTTGTTCTGGCAGGTCGGTGGATTAGGGCCTATAGCGGGCCAGGCTCATCACTTCCGTTTGTATGCACAAGACAGACATGAATATGCGATCCAGCGCTACCAGGCGGAATGTGCGCGCTTGTATGATGTGCTTAATCTTCAACTGGCGCGCCGTCGATTCCTGGCAGGCGAATACAGCATTGCCGATATCGCCTGCCTGGCGTGGGTTTTCAGGCATGAACGGCATGGCATTGACCTGCAGGATTACCCCAGCGTAGAACGCTGGTATCAGGCCTTGCTGGCCAGGCCCGGTGTGAAAGCGGGTTTTGCAGTGGGTGAGTCACTTATTGGCTCAGGCGATTTTGATACTAAAATTGCTAAAAAGGCGTTATTTGGTTTGCACGATGAGAAAGAGTCCTTATAATAACCGCGCGTGTTTTGCATGCTAATACAGAAAAAACAGGAATTCTGTGCTATTTCCTAAAGTTTTAGTGCATAAGTGAATATCCTTATACTGTTTGCTTGACAAACAATGGATGCTTCTACATCCTTCGACTGTGTATTTTGTGAGCAATGCCAGAAACGCTGTAGAACTAAAGGTAAGGCTTACAGAAGACAAGTTCATAAGAGTAATAATCCGAATAGGTAAGATCATGAAACAACTGCAATCCAGTTCAGGGCTGTTAGCAGCACTGCTCCTCTTGGTGTCATTGGTATCGGTAATAACAGTACAAGCACAAAGTCTTGATGAAGTATTGGGGATTCGAGAGGCCACAACCCTAGAAGGGAAGAGATCCCAAGCTAAAATAGATGAGCTTAAAGATGATACCCGCGATCTGCTGTCGCAATATAAAAGGGTGATGAAAATCGTTGATGGTTTGAAAGTATACAACCTTCAGCAGGAGAGACTGATCAGAAATCAGAATGAAGAGCTGGCTGAACTTGCTAATTCTATTGACAGTGTCACCGTGATCGAAAGGCAGATCGGTCCCCTGATTGAAAGGATGATAGATAATCTGGCTAAATTTGTTGAGCTCGATGTGCCCTTCCTTATGGACGAACGCGACGATCGAATCGCGTTTCTTCGCGAGACTCTGGATCGGGCTGATGTCAGCGTAGCTGAAAAGTTCAGCCAGGTTATGCAGGCCTATCAGGTTGAAAATGCCTATGGTTCCACTATTGAGCCCTACACAGACATGATTGATGTCAATGGAAAGTCAACTTCGGTCGACATGTTGAAGTGGGGGCGCGTTTCGCTGGTTTTTCAGACGTTGAATGGTGAAACCACCGGTGTCTGGGATAATAGCAAGCGTGACTGGGTGATCCTAGGAGATGAATACAGGGCGGGCGTTAGAGACGCGCTACGTATAGCGCGCAAGACCAAAACAGCGGACCTTGTGAAACTACCAGTAAGAGCGGCAGGAGAGTAGGTGATGAAATTTTTGTTAAAGAATCTGGCAGGATTGCTGTTAATAGCGAGCTTTGGTGCTCAGGCAGCAGAAGAGGCAGTGCAAGCGAGTTCGCTTTCGGAACTGTTAAACATGGTAAAGGAAGGCAAGGTTGTTAATGGCCGTATCAACCAACGTCGCGAGAAGGAATTTCTCGCCGACAAGTCGAGGCAGAATCAGGCGTTGCGAAATGGTCGAAGGCAGCAGGCAAATGAAGAGGCCCGATCTGAACGACTCGAAGCCCAATTTGAAAAAAATGAGCAGAATATAGCGGCTCAGCAAGAGATCCTGGCGAAGCGACTCGGTTCATTGCGCGAGTTATTTGGCGTATTGCAGCAGGTCAGCGGGGATACCCAGGGCGTTTTCGAGGGTTCAATTATTAGTGCAGAACTGCCGGGTCGGGGTGAGTGGTTGAGCGATTTCGCAAAATCCATGGGTAAGAGTTCTAAACTGGCGACAATCCAAGAGATTGAAAGGCTCTGGTTTCTGATGCAGGAAGAGATGACTGAATCGGCCAAAGTCAGCCGTTTCAGGGCCAATGTCATCAAACTGGACGGAGAGGAGAAAGAACAGGACGTTATTCGTATAGGCGCTTTCAACCTGATCAGTGAAGGTGGTTACGTTGCCTACGATATCGATAACCAGATTATTGCAGAGCTGCCTAAACAACCGTCAGCGCGGTTTGTGGATTCCACGGTTGAACTGGGTGCTGCTACTTCCGGATACGTTCCGTTTGGACTGGATCCGACCCGGGGACAACTCCTGGCACTACAGGTACAGGTGCCCACCCTCGAGGAAAGAGTCCATCAGGGCGGTACACCCGGCTACGTCATTATTTTCCTTGGCGTCATTGCTTTGGCAATTGCTATTTACAAGTTCACTGCCCTGACTTTGGTTGGAATGAGTGTTAACCGCCAGGCGAAGAACCCTGATACGGCCAACATGAAGAATCCCCTTGGACGGATTCTAGCAATTTATGAAGATAACAAGGCTGTGGATTCAGAAACTTTGATGCTTAAAATTGATGAAGGGATACTCAAGGAACAACCTAGCATTAACCGTTTTATTGGCTTCATTAAGATAATCTCGATGGTGGCGCCTCTGTTAGGCCTGCTGGGTACGGTTATCGGTATGATTGTGACCTTCCAGGCCATTACATTGTTTGGCACAGGTGATCCAAAGACGATGGCGGGTGGTATTTCGCAGGCGCTTGTAACGACGGTACTGGGCTTGACTGTTGCTATTCCAACCGTGCTGCTGCATTACTTCGTGAATACACGTGCACAGGGTATTATGCAAATTCTCAATGAGCAGAGCGGCGGTTTGATCGCCGAGCATGCGGAAAAGACAGGCGGCTAGTTGTGGAAGAAATTATAGTCGCAATTCGGACGTTCATGGAAGCAGGCGGTCAGGTTTTGTACCTGATTGCAGGCGCCACGTTCTTCATGTGGGCGGTCATCTGTGAACGCTATTGGTTTATTCGTACTGAACATAGAAAAGACGTCGGTGCTGCATTGGAATATTGGGAAGGGCGACCGGAGCGAAAATCCTGGACTGCTCGCTTGATCAGAGAACGCCTTATATCCGAAGTGAATGAAAGGCTGAAAGCTAATATGGGCGTGATTAAGACCTTAATTGCTCTGTTGCCTCTGCTGGGCCTGCTCGGCACAGTAACAGGTATGGTTTCCGTATTTGAAGCGATGACCTACTCAGGCGGTAACGCGCGTTCAATGGCCGCTGGTGTTTCCATGGCTACCATCCCGACGATGTCTGGCATGGTAGCGACACTCTCAGGCGTACTGGCTAACACTTTTCTTGTCAGCAAAGTAGAGGCGGAATCTAATTTCCTGGAAGACACTCTTACGGCTGATCACTGAATCTATAGCGATGTATAACGGTTAGGTAGAATGCGAAAATTAAAGACTCAGACAGATGAAAAAGTAGCAGATTTAACGCCGATGCTGGACGTTGTATTTATCATGCTTATTTTTTTCATCGTTACGGCGACTTTCATCAAAGAGACAGGGGTTGAGATAAATCGGCCGGATACTAAAACCGCTGAGATGAAAAAGACAGTGTCGTTACTGGTAGGTGTCGGTCCGGATAGTGGGATTTGGATTGATAAGAAAAAGGTAGATATCAGAAGTGTCCGACCGATCATGGAAAGGCTGCATGCGGAGAACCCAAAAGGTGGATTGGTTATCCAGGCAGACAGTATTTCTAAAGTCGAGAATGTGCTGGCCATAATGGAGTCTGCCAGGCAGATCGGAATTACTCAGGTGGCTATTGCCTCCGAAGAGAATTGAAGGATTAATGCATGATAATTAGGTTCAGTATTTCGACCATTGTAGGTGTTTTTGTAACCCTGGCATTGTTCTACCTCATGCAATACCTGATACAAGGTGCTGAAAATGCGCTTAGCGATGACAAGATAGGTAATCTGGTTGATTTTGTGCGGGTTAAGCAGGATCAGGAAGTACAGACCAAGCAACGTAAACCGAAGAAACCTCCACCACCTGATGAACCACCGCCGGATATTCCTCCACAGAACTTTAATGTAGCCGTTGATTCTGCCAGTTTTTCGATGTCGAATGTAGATTTAAGTGTCAGTGTGGATGTTGGCGGAGGTGGTTTTGGAATTACCGATGGCGAGTACCTGCCCATTGTTAAAGTGGCCCCACAATACCCTCGTCGCGCCTTGTCGAGAGGCATGGCTGGCTGGGTAATAGTCGAATTTACGGTGACTGAGCAAGGTACTGTTCGTGACCCTTTTGTGGTATCCAATTGTGGTTATATTCCTAATATGCGGGCACCGGGTGATTGCGTAGATAGCCCGAATACGGTATTTAACAATTCTGCTGTAAAAGCCGCGGTGAAGTTTAAATACAAACCAAAAGTAATCGATGGCCAGCCAGTTGCGACAACAGGTGTACAGAACAGAATTATTTTTGAATTGGCAGATTCGTAGCCGGAGCTTTAGAATGAAGCAGTTTATTCAGTTGATGACATTAATGATGTTGGGTGCTTTTAGCCTGACAGTATGTGATATTCCTGTTTTCAACTCCTCCCAGGCTGCAGAGACTGAAAAGAAAAAGAAACCCCGTAGAGTGCCAGCAATCAGTCAGAGCTTCTACAAGAACCTTTCCGAAGCTCAGATCATGATTGATCCAGAATCCATGCCTAGAGAGGAAGGTGAACCGGTACCGGTGCCCAAGGGAACGCCTCAGGATGGCATAGATAAATTACTCGCACTGACCAAAAAGCGAAGAATTAATTCCAATGAGCTTTCACAACTATGGAATCTGCTGGCATTTGGCTATTACACCCTCGGTGATGTGCCGAACACAATTCGAGCTTATGAACAGGTATTGAAGGCGGGGGAGGCAGGCCCTATTACTGAAGCGCTGGAAAAAAACTCCCTGCGGGCACTATTTCAACTGTACTATTCGCGGGAAAATTATACTCGATCCCTTCACTACATTGTTCGTTGGGAGATATTAAATGGTAAACCTGATGCCCAGGTAACCTACTTGAAGGCAACCGCCTATTACCAGCTGGAAAAATACCGGGATTCACTCAAGTGGGCTATAGACCTTGAGCGAATCGTCGCCCTGGATGGTCGTGAGATGAAGGAAAACTGGTTTTATCTGCAGGTGGTCTTATATAACGAACTCGAAGATATTGATAATGTCATCAGGGTGCTGGAAACCATGGTTGTCAGGTTTCCTAAAAAAATGTACTGGATGCACCTTGCAGGAATGTATAGTGAAAAAGAATGGGAGAGCCGGGCTTTATCCGCTTATTACGCGATTTACTTGCAGGGGCTGCTAGCTAAAAATTCTGAAATTGTCATGTTGGCCCAGCGGTTACTCAATGCCGATGTTTCATATGAAGCGGCTATGGTGTTGGAAAAGGGCTTCAAGGACAAAATACTTAATATTGATGAGAAGAATCTGCGTCTGTTAGCGACTTGTTATACGGTGGCCCAGGAAATGACCAAAGCTATTGAGGCCTGGCGAAGGGCCTCAGAATTTGATGAAGATGGTGAGATCCATTACCGACTGGCACAGGCTTTAGCTCAGCAAGATCGACATAAGGAAGCTGTGGGAGCTTACCGTAAAGCGCTAGAAGATGATGAATTGGATAATCGTAGTGATACTCTTTTCTGGATGGCCATATCACATATGTCGCTGGAAAACTGGAACCTGGCATCGACCGCTTTTCGCCAGGCAGGAAAGCTCAATAAAAAGATGGCTAAACAGACACGTCAATATATTCGATATATTACCGGCGAGAAAAAGCGCCAGGCTGCCCTGAAAGATATGCTAAATGGTTAGCGGTTGGTTTAATTCAGGGGTTCGTGTATAAGTCGTGTACGAACTGTAGCACAGCTTCCGATGTGTGCCAGTAGGTGGTAGAGACTATCTGGCATCATTGATAATACCGAACCAACCTGTGTCGCTGCAGCACTGCGATATCCTTTCAGAGTAGTACCTTCAAATAAGATAAGCAGTTAGTTTTTGATATTGAGTCAGTCTGTACTGGGATAGCGTACCCTCTGCAACGGCTGCTCTTACATTGCAGCGTGGTTCCTGGCTATGTCGACAATCGCTGTACTTGCAGCTTGCTGATAGGCTGACAATATCGCTGTAGCGATTAGAGATATCGCCTGGTTCAACCCACAACTGAGCTTCTCGCATGCCTGGTGTATCAATCAGAATACCCTGGTCATTGGGTAATATGCATAGTTCGCGATGTGTTGTTGTATGTCTGCCTTTGTCATCGAATGCTCGTACCTCCTTGGTTTTCATGTGGCTTGTACCCATTAATTGATTCACCAGGGTAGATTTACCCACGCCAGAAGAGCCTACCAGTGCGGCACTCTTTCCCGGTCCGAGATAAGACAAAATGGTATCTGTCGCCGTGCCAGCAAGGGCACTGACAGCATGCACTGGAGATCCGGATAGGATTGGCTCAAGCGCTTGCAACTGGGTACTGTAGTCAGGAAAAAGATCGGCTTTATTGAGCAGTAATACAACGGGTAGGTTACTGCTCCAGGCCATCATCAGAAACCTTTCAATTCGATTGACGTTAAAATTCTGATCAAGTCCACTGATTACGAAAACAGTGTCAATATTTGCTGCCAGGATCTGCTTTTCCTTTACCTCACCGGCCGCTTGTCGACATAGTGCAGATTTTCTCGGGTATTGCTGGAGAATTCGGGCAGCACTTTCGGCCCCGGTATCAGTTTCAATGCCAATCCAGTCACCGACCACAGGGAGATCAGATTTATTGAAGCTTTTATTGCGGGTTTTACCCATGAGTTGCGCCCGTTTCAGTCCTGAACGGGTAATGACTGTATAGTGCTGGCGGTCCTGTCGGGTGATTCTGCCGATAGTGTAGGCTGAATCCTCCAGCAGCATATTTGCGTTATCCAGGTGCTTCCAGCCAAGATTGTGTAACCAGGTTTTGTCGATCATGCTGTTTTAGCCAACGGTAACAGACATTTAGCCAGGGGTGTTAGCAGGACGATAGAGATTATAATCATCAGCGTGAGTGAGCTTGGTCGATCCCAGAGGAAGCTGAGATCCCCTTGGCTAATGGTCATCGCCCTGCGAAGGTTATCCTCTAGCATTCCTCCAAGGATGAAGCCTAATAGCAGTGGCGCCATAGGGAAGCCTGAATGGCGTAGAAATAGGGCAGCTAATGTAAACAGTAACATCAGGTATAGGTCAAAGGTATTAAAGGAAATCAGGTAGACCCCGGTGAGCGAGAAAAATATGATTAGCGGCACCAGAAGCGCTCGAGGAATTAACAGCAATTTTGCTATATAAGGGATGAGCGGTAGATTTAGCAGCAACAGGATAAGGTTTCCAAAATACATGGATATAACAACAGACCAGAATAGAGCCGGTTCGTCAAGGTAAAGACGCGGACCTGGTTGGATTCCATAGGAAACCAGGGCGCCTAGCAGTATAGCGGTTGTTCCTGAACCTGGTATTCCTAGCGTTAATAAAGGCACAAACGATCCTGAGCAAGCCGCGTTATTAGCTGCCTCAGGAGCGGACAGGCCCTTGAGGCTACCTTTGCCGAAAGTCTTGCTTTGCTCGCCGGCCAAGGTACGCTCGGCCCCATAGGCTAGAAAAGACGCGACGGTAGCGCCGGCGCCAGGAAGCACACCGATCAGAAAGCCGAGTACAGAACTCCTGGAGATGACGGGCGCGATGTCTTTCACTTCCTGCTTTGTTAGCAGGAGCGCGCCCTGTTTTAGTTTAGGCAGTTGTTTTTGTTCCTGACTCTGATGCAGAACCATAAGGAATGCTTCTGTCAGGGCAAAGGTTGCCATCGCCACTAACAGGAAGCTGATGCCGTCGATGAGGTCTGCTCGCCCGAAAGTGAACCTCTCGACTCCTGACGCCAGGTCAGTCCCCACGGTAGCCAGGCTCAAGCCAAGGCAGGTCATAATCAGTGCCTTGGCATAATTGCCTTTTTCCGCAAATGCCGTAACCAGGCTTAATCCCAGGATCATGAGCAGGAAATAATCGGCTGACTGGAAGCTGAGCGACAGATCAGCCAGGTAAGGTGCGCAGATCATCAGTAATATTACAGCGATAGTCCCGCCTGCAAAAGAGGCATATGCAGCGGTTGCCAGGGCTTTGCCGGCGTGGCCGCGCATGGCCAGGGGATAGCCATCAAAGCTGGTGGCAACCGTCCCTGCAACACCGGGTGCATTAATGAGTATAGAAGACGTGGAACCACCAAAAATAGCACCATAGTAAACACCTGACAGCAGAATCATACCGCTGGCAGGTGCCAGGTTATAGCTAATTGGAATCATCAGCGCGATGGCCGATATCGGTCCCAGTCCGGGCAGCATACCAATCAGGCTGCCAGCAATGCAGCCACAGGCGATCAGGGCAAGATTCTGGATAGTTAGTATTGTTTCAAGTCCCAATAAAATGCCTTCTATCATTGCATCAGATCCTTAACCTGAAGAACCCAGGTGCCCGGGCTCAGGTATATTCCAAGAAACGTCAGGATTCCCCAAAGGGACAAGGGAATAGCGATGCCTGTGATCAGAAGTAAGGCTATCCTGCGTTCGCCGAGTAAATAGGCAGATACGCTCAGAAACAACACGCTGCTGGGGATAAAACCGAGTATCTCAAGGAGGCTAATGTAAAGAACAACGAGGATAATGAGCCAGATGATACGTTTTACTATTGGCGTGATCTTCAAATAGGTTGAAGCAGGTTTGTCCGCCCAGATCAAGCTATATAGCAACACAGCTGAGCCGGCAAGGCCTATTGAGCCGACCAGGTAAGGAATTGTTCTGGCATTGAAGCTGTCGTCTCTTTCCCAGACATCAAGGTAGATATCTCCGGTTAGAAAGATATAGCTTCCAAAAAAAAAGGCCAGGGTAACGGATACCCATTTTTCTAAAATCACGTTTCAGCTTTCATATAGCTATCTTTTGGGTCTCAGGTATCCGACTGCGCGCATAAGCGCCGTAATCTGAATTTCCTGTTGTTCAAGGAATGCATAAAACTCTGGACCTTGCCTGTGCAGTCTGGCCCAGCTGTTTCTCGCTCGAATCACTTCAAATTCGGGTGTCCTGACAAGTTTGCTGAGAACACCTGTCATTTTGTCATACTGGACTTGGCTTAGCCCTTTGGCAGCAAAAAACCCTCTCCAGTTTGCAAACTCAAGATTAATTCCCTGGCGTTTGAGAATAGGCAGATCAGGTGCATCGTTAAGGGGTGCAGGGGCGGTTACTGCCAGAATGCGAATAAGACCGCTTCTCTGCATCTGTATGGCTTCACTAAGTCCTGTAGATAGTACGCTGGCCTCGCCTGACAAGATACCGGCCATGGCTCTACCGCCACCATCATAGGACAGGTAATTGACCATCCTGGGATCACCCCCGGCCAGTTGTAAAGCTCTAGCTAAAACAAAATGATCCGTATTTCCCCTGACTGAACCGCCGGCCACAATAATGGACTCAGGATCTTGAATGAACTGTTGAGAAAGGTCTTTAAAAGTCTTGAACTTGGAATCGGCTCGGACGGCGAAGCAGCTGTAATCGGCAATCACTGATGCGATCGGCACCAGGTCCCTGAAGCTCTGTGGAAAAATGCCCTGCAGAGACCTTACTATGATTGGCGTAGAATTTATGAGTAGGGTATTCTGTTGGCGACGAGCTGTTTCAATCATTTTAGCGATAGCTCTGCCACCACCGCCTCCTGAAAGGTTTTCGTAAG
Organism: Gammaproteobacteria bacterium; assembly: GCA_012960535.1. Lineage (GTDB taxonomy): Bacteria > Pseudomonadota > Gammaproteobacteria > Pseudomonadales > Azotimanducaceae > UBA9926. Next base: position 44,173 of record DUBB01000007.1, on the reverse strand, counting down.
AGAGATGCTCAACCAGACCTGATGACTTGAGTGCCAGGCCAATACCGCGCGCTGTACCATCCCATCCACCGCCTGGCCCTGCGGGAATGAGGAAGTGAATCTTGGTCATGGTGTCAGGCCCGTCGGCCTGGCATGGTAATGGCCATGACATGAGACAACACAAGCCTAGCAGAACTAATTTAGGTAGATTGGCCATAATTTGAGGCTAACCTCAGCAGGTAGCTTGCCAGGCCCAGTCAAGCCATTGGGTCAGGCATTCGATGTCACTGCTTTCAACGGTTGCTCCACCCCAGATTCTTAGGCCGGGTGGTGCATCTCTATAGGCAGCGATGTCATAGGCGATATCATCCGACTCCAGTTGTTGGGTCATGGACTTGATTCTGTCTCTCTGGCCGTTTTCGCTTAGTTCGGTGAATTCCGGATCGATAATTTTCAGGCAGATGGACGTGCTTGATCTGGTTGCTGGCTCTGTCGCCAGGAAATCGACCCAGGCCGTTTGTTTTACCCAATCATCAATAACCCGCAGGTTTTCTTCACTGCGTTGTACCAGCTTGTCTATGCCGCCAATTGATTTTGCCCATTGAAGGCCCGCCAGGTGATCCTGTACAGCGAGCATGGATGGTGTGTTGATTGTTGCTCCCTGGAACAGTCCTTCGATGATCTTGCCTGCTTTAGTGAGTCGGAAGATTTTTGGCAGAGGCCAGCTGGGTTGGTAATTCTCCAGTCTTGATATAGCGTTGGGTGATAAGGCGAGCATGCCATGGGCGCCTTCGCCACCCATTACTTTTTGCCAGGACCAGGTGATCACATCCAGTTTTTGCCACGGCAGGTGCATGGCAAAAGCGGCTGAGGTGGCATCACAGAAAGTAAGACCCTGCCTCGATGGTTTGATCCAGTCTGCGTTGTCAACCTTAACGCCCGAGGTTGTGCCATTCCAGGTGAACACGATGTCTCTCTTGACGCTGTCAACGAGCGCAAGATCGGGTAAGGCGCCGTATTCTGCTGAGAAGTAATTCACATCGCTCAGACGTAACTGTTTTTCAATGTCTGTACGCCAGCCCTGGCCAAAACTTTCCCAGCTGAGGACATCGATACCTCTTTGACCCAGCATAGACCACATCGCCATTTCGAATGCACCGGTATCCGATGCTGGTACTATGGCAAGGCGATAGTCCGCGGGCATTTGCAGGATCTCCTTGCTGTCTTCAATGATCCGTTGAAGCTGACCTTTGGGACTGGCGGCCCGATGCGAACGCCCTAAATTCTCTGTGCTTAGCCGGCTCAGATTCCAGCCAGGATGTTTGGATGTTGGGCCGGATGAAAAGCAGGGATTGAGTGGTTTTTTCGCAGGTCTAGTCATTTGCAGGTATCTTAAACTATACAGAGGTAAGGGATGTGAAGTATAAGGTATCCTCAGATTCCTGTCCCAGACAAGAACGATAAAACCCGATCAATTGTGATTTAAGCAGGCAGCTAAAGTGATAACAGTGAGAAAGGACATCCAACTTGCTTTTGTAATGGCCGTTTCGGCAATGTTCACGCTGGCAGGTTATGAATTTATGCGGTCTGCGTCGACGGTGTTGTTCAAAAATGCCTATGGAGCCGAAAATCTACCCCTGGTGATGATGGCAATGCCATTAGTCGTATTTATTGGCGTGGCAGGCTATGGCTGGTTGCTCACAAGACTGGGTCCTAGACGGACGCTGATGGTGACCAGTTACGGTTCAGCACTATTGATCTTTGCTGGTTACCTGGCCGTAAGGCAGGGTATTGAGATGGTGACACCACTGCTTTTTCTACTGAAAGAATTTTATGTTGTGTTGTTGATAGAACAGTACTGGAGTTACATCAATTCCTCGTTAACTGAACAGACCGCAAAAAAAGTTAATGGGCCAATAACCGGTATCGCCGGTTTAGGTAGCGTGCTTGGAGCGTACCTGGTCTCCGTCAGTGCCGTGCCCTTGGGCACTGAGACGCTTATATTACTAGCGGCTGTGGCGATACTACCGGCGGGTATTGTTGCTAATGCGGCCTATCTGCACTTTGGTGAACCCGTATTACCAGAAAAAGCCCAGAAAGGCTCTGTCATCAGCCACATGGGCTGGTCGGTGATTGCCAGGAATCGTAAATTGGCGAGCCTTTTATTGATTATTCTGTCGGCTCAGGTGATTGCTGCAGTTTTGGATTTTAAATTCCAAACCATGCTATCAGCCGATTTTGTTGGTCAAGCAGATGCAGAAACAGCATTCCAGGGTGATTTCTGGTTTTATCTGAATTCAGTTGCGGTTGCATCACAGTTTTTATTGACGCCCTTGTTGCTCAGCTTTGTTGCATTACGATTTGTTCATCTGTTGATGCCTTTGTTACAGGTTTGTGTGATTGGTTATGCGCTCTGGTCACCGAGTCTGATGTCGGTCGGATTGGCTTTGTTCACTTTTAAAGTGTTTGATTACTCGCTGTTTCGGGGTGCAAAAGAATTGATTTATATGCCCCTGGACTTTGATTCTAGATATCGTGCTAAGGAAATAATTGATGTGTTCGGTTATCGAACGGGCAAGGGTGGGTCAGCACTTGCTGTGGTATTCATGCAAAAAATTGGCGTGGTCATGTCCAGTTACTACCTGTTAATAGGTCTGGTGATGAGTTTTTTATGGCTGGCACTGGTCTTTCCTCTGACCCGTCGAAGTCAGGCTTCAGAAAAAGCTGATTTAATCAACGATGGGTCTTAATTTAGCCGTCAGATTGTTGTTTGATCTGCCAGCCAGTACTTGTATTTATTAAAAGCACGTCAGCCTGAAGGGTTAGATTGTCTCTGTGAGTGGCTATGACCAAAGTCATTCCAGCCTGGCGCAGGTTGCTTAACAACTGCTCTTCTGCCAGTGGGTCGAGGTTTGCTGTTGACTCGTCCAGCAGCAGAAGTTTCGGCTTGTGGTATATCGCCCTGGCAATGAGCAGCTTCTGTATCTGGCCCAGGGATAACGGCACGTTCGAAGCGGAGATTAGGGTATCGTAGGCTAAAGGGAGGGCCATTATGTCCTGGTGGAGCAGGGTGGTACAAGCGGCTGTTCGCAGCTGATCTGGATCGCCGCCAGGCTGGTGCATTCTGATGTTGCTGGCTATGGTGCCCAGATGAAGCCGGTCACCGCCTAGCACGCTGCCTACCTGTTGCGGTGACCATTGATGTAATGTTGTGCCTGCCGGTTTAGAACCCCAGGATAATGTGCCTGCGGCTATCGGAATTGAGCCTGCTATTGCTTCAACCAGGGTTGATTTTCCGCAACCCGATGGTCCTTGAATAATGAGTAGTTGTCCTGGATTAAGTTGTATTTTAAAAGGGTAGTGCAGCCTTCTGTCCTTTCTGACTATGCTCAGATTCTGCAGTATCAGCGAACCGGATTCGATGCTGCTTACGTGGGTAGCAGGCTCACTGGGCTGGTATACATAAAAGTCCGATATTCTATCCAGATGCAGGCGCATTGCTAGTATTCCGAGCAGTTCGCAACCCAGTCCTTTCGTAGCCTCAGTAAGAAAATGTCGATACGATAAAATTAGATAACAGGTGCCTAAACTGATACTGCCGGCCATCACCTGGCTACTGAGGATGAATATAAGCATAACGTGGCTGAGATGTAACAGCAGATTCTGTGCAGTGGTGAGTGCTAACTGGATGCCAGCACTATTGTTTTCGGCCACCAGGGCTTGCATTTGCTTTTCCTGGAGCCTGAGTTTCGAAAAGGTTTCCGCCTGGTATCGCTGGATGGAGGAGATGTTCTGGAATACATCATTTGCCTCTGATTGAAATGAAGTCTCTTTGATAAGGGCTGATTCGCCGGTCTTTTTGAGTCTAGGTATAGCCAGATAGTAGATGCAAAACAGCGCGGTGATAAAAGCCACTAATATCATCCCCGCTACCGGTACCAGATTGCTGATCGTGATTAGACACAGACACAGCATGATAGTGTTTATGGCCATCTGGATTAACCCCTGCGATATAAATTGCTGCACTGGCCTGATCGACGCCAGCCTGGACAGTAGTGCAGGTGGGGTTCTTGTTCGAAAGTAATGTGGAGGCAAGCGCAATAATCGCTCAAGAATTGATGTTGATAAATCAACTTGCAATTGTAGGGCCAGGTAAAGAGCAAGCTTTCCCTGCAACCAGTAGAGGAACTGTGCAGTTAAACCCAGGATTGTAAATCCGGCTGCCAGGGTAAACAGTAAGTTATGGTCTCTGCGCACCAGGACATCATCCACCACCAGTTTCAGAAATAATGGTAGGGTGAGTACCAGGAGGTAAAATAATCCCATAGTCAGAAACAGCAAACCAATTGCCATGGGGTTCAAATTAGTTTTACTTAGTATACTATTGATTTTAATATAATTTTTATTAGATTTATTCTCAATAGAAGTCAGTTTTGAAAATTCAATAGCAATGCCCGTGTATAACTGAGAGATCACCGCGTGGGGCAGAGGAAGTCGGCCTTCAACCGGGTCGTGGACAGTGAACTGGCTACCGGTGATTTTTGTCAGAACAACCCAGTGGTTAAAACGCCAGTGAAGAATTGCCGGTAGCACCAGTTGGCGAAGCTCGTCCAGGTCACATTGAACTGGCCTGCCGGTGAGGTGCATTTTCTTTGCACAATGGATTATGTCTTTGATGGATAGCTCCTGGTCGCGCCCGCCCACTCTTTCGCGGAATTCATTTAAACTGATATCTCCGCCCAGGCCTCGTTGAATCATAACCAGGCAGGCCAGGCCACATTCATAAGATTCGACCTGGAATACGGTCTCAACTTGGTTCATGACTGACCTTGCATAGTGTGAGTAATAAAACCCTGGAGATGTTCAAGTAGTGTTTTATCCTGAAGCTGTATTAATGCTTTAAGCGGCATGCCGGGACTTAGTGAGGAGGCGTCATCCGTCGAACCAATCAGTTCTTTGTTGAATTCAACCCTGACCAGGTTGATGTAGGTGCCGGATTGCTGTCTCGGGCCGGATTGCAGGGGTATAGCAGCATCATCTATGTGTGAGATGAAGGTTTTCAGCAGGATCGGCTCATTTTCGCCATCACGCTCTAGTTTCAGGTGAACTGGATCGCCCTGAGCGATGTAGTCCCTGAATTTAACGGGCACAAACAGGGTCGCTGAATGCGCCTGGCTGGTTTTATGGATGTTTACTAAGGCCACACCTGGATTTACCTGACTATGCAAGTTGATATGGCGATAACCGACAGTTCCAGGTGCAGGTGCTTTCAGAATGATTTTCAGTCCGGATTCCAGAATCGACCGGCGTTCTCGTAAAAGCGAGATATTCTGCATTTCCTGGTTGATACTATCGTGCAGTTGGGTTTGTGATTCGGCCAGCACAATTTTCGAAACGGCATGATGGCTGACCATATCCTCTTGCTGCTGATACAGTTGCAGTAGCGACAGGTCTGCTTCAACAACGGACTGAGCCAGGCCTTGCCATTCCTGTCGCGAAACAAACTTCTTGCTCAGAAGAGCCTGGGTGTCTCTGGACATGAGATACAATTGCTGTCGTTTTTGCCTTTGGAGCGAAATTCTCCGGGCCTGTAGACTGGCTTTGGTTAACCATGTTTTCGCGCTTAGATCGTATTTGTTACTGGCAAGTCTCCGGGCCTGTGCCAATAATTCCAGTCTTTGTCGTTTCAGGCTGATTTGTTTGCCAATTTCGACGATTCTTGAAGCATGTTCTCTGCTATCGTGCTGGCTTTTCAGGCTGATTATGGGCTGGCCCGCTTTGATTACCTCACCTTCGCTGACGAAGATACCTGAGACATGACCAATGCTGTTAGATCGAATGATATGTACATTGTGACTATCAATCTTGCCGCTGACCAGATGCGATTGGGAGTAAGTTAACTGTAGTAGCCCCAGGACAATGAGCATCGCGATAGTTGCACCAGCCGCCCACGGCCAAAGCGTTCGGTTACGGGCTGCGTGGTTTTGTGGATAGCCAAACTGCTGCTGATGAAAATGAACTGCTTCTGGTCTGAACAGTTTTGCGGGTACATTTCTCATGATGCTAAATAATTTCTCTTATTGACGTTGTAGTCTGTTGGCATTGGCACCCGGATTTCATGGCAACTTTTTCTTGGTGTTTCCTCCGCGCACGACATCTGGACAGTGCTTTTACGGTTCTCATCTATAAGTGAGCCACTTTATAAGTGACCCACTTTAGCCTTCAGTAATAGTTGAAAAGGCCCTGCTGTGAAGGGGCAGCAGGCCATCTTAAAGTGCTGACCTGCGCTTGAACGAATATCAACCAGACTATGTGGTCAGTATGGTGACGGCAACGGCGCCTGATGATAAATTTGCGCGAATTCAATTGTTTAGCAGTGCCATTTTCGGTTATGTTTTGTAGTGGGTGCTTAATTGATACTAGTTGGCTGAGAAGGATGACGCTTCGGATTCAGACACTGTTTTAAGTAAGCTATGGCTGAATGGCTTGTTAGTTCGGTTGCTCTATTTGTAAGATTTAATTGGTTTGTTAAGAGCAGCAGGACTAGGCCAGCAATCAAGGAGACAGGAAATCGTGGTTAAGATTAATCCAGGGGGAAAACTCAAAGACAAGGTGGCTATCGTCACGGGTGCCAGTAGAGGTATCGGAGAAGCAATAGCCTTGCGATATGCTCAGGAAGGGGCTCGCGTGGTGGTGTCAGCTCGAACGATAGATGACGGAGACCATGTTCTGGCAGGCGGTATTAACAATGTTGTACAGCGCATTGTTGATGCTGGTGGCCAGGCAATCGCTGTCAGAAGTGATCTTGCGATCAAGGACCACAGGGAGAATCTGGTCAAGGAAGCCCTGACGGCCTTTGGTTCAATCGATATTCTGGTGAACAATGCTGCGGTCACGTATTTTGTACAGGTTAAGGATTTCACCGATAAACACCGAAACCTGATGTTCGAAGTCCAGGTAAATGCACCTTTTCATCTGTCTCAGTTGGTATTGCCGGCTATGCAGGCGCGAGGATCAGGTTGGATCTTGAATGTTAGCTCACATGCTGCGATACACCCGGCGAAAGACGTAGCCGGTCGTGGTGGTACCGTTTACGGCATGTGTAAAGCAGCACTGGAAAGGTTTACTACGGGCCTGGCATCGGAGGTATACAATGATGGTATCGGTGTTAATGTCATCTCACCCGGGCTGGTAGCGACCCCGGGGGTGGTTCATCACCAGCTTATTACAGAAGATACTCCGGTAGAAAATATCACCCCGGTGGAGAATATGGCTGAAGCCTGCCTGAGGCTGGTTCATGGTGATCCGCAGGAATTCACCGGTAAGATAACTTATGCAGTCGATGTGATGCGGGACTATGAATTGGTCGCTGGCGCTTTGCTAGAATGATTCAAGCCGCCAAAGGAATACCTGTTCCAGATGACGCCAAGCAGACCTGCCAATAGATTTGACAGACAGGTCGCAATGAATATCCCAGGAAGACCAAACAGCCTGTTACCCAACAGTGCCAGCGGTATGTAGATGACAAACATTCTCATTACGGACATGGCAGTTGATTTATATGGCTTGCCGAGGGCATTAAAAATAGCTGAGGCCATCATCAGCATGCCCCAGGCGCCGTAAGATACTGGAATGATCAGCAGGTAAATACTGGCTGCGTCGATTACATCTTGCTGATCGTTAAAAAGACGTATGATTGGTTCGCGAGAAACCCATAATATCGCGGCCACCAGCAAGCCCCATAACATACAGCTTTTAAAGGCTATCAGCATGGCATGATTGGCCCGCTTGAATTCACCCGCTCCCCAGTTCTGACCGACGAAAGGGCCTATGCTGGCGGAGAGTGCAAACAAGGGAATAACAAACAGGCCTTCAATGCGGCTGGCAATACCAAAACCGGCCACCGTTTCCTGACTGTAACTGGCCAGCATGGAGACAATGATAGCGCTGGAGATAGGTCCGATAAGGTTGGTCGCTGTTGCCGGGATGCTGACTTCAAGTATCTTCTTCCAAGATTCGAGAATGCTCGATAATGCCACTGCCTGGAAAATGATCAGTTTTTCTCTGAAAACTAAAATGTAAAAAGTGACCGTAAACATCAGTATCCTGGAGAGTAAATTCCCGGCTGCTGCGCCAGCCATTCCCAGAGGGGGTAAGCCAAACCAGCCAAAGATAAGCATGGGGCTTAGCAAGATTTGTAAAATTGAGCCCATGATCATGATGATCCCCGAAGTCCTGGCATCGCCAGTTGCTCTTAATGCATTTGCGCCTACCGAAGGTATGGCCATAAACAGAAGGGATAGGTACCACAGCTGCATGTACTCGGTAATGAGGGGCAGCGTGCTGTTATCGGCTCCCAGGGCTTTAAATACGGGTGTGATTGTGAGCATACCGATAATTGAGACAACGATCATAAGGATAACGGCAAAGCTCAAACCATCTGTAGCAATACGTTTGACCTTGCTGTCTTCACCAGCACCTACCTCTCTGGCGAGCACGGAAGACAAACCAATGGATACGCCGAGGGTTAATGACATCAGTGCCGAAGTCACCGGAAAGGTGAAACCTAATGCTGCCAGTTCGGTTGAGCCCAGTTGGCCGAGGTAAAAGGTCTCAGCAAGGCCTGCCAACAGGCTGGAGGATATCCCCAGTATCATGGGTAAGGTCATTCTAAACAGGCCTGATCTAACATCCCCCTGGACCAGCGGGGGCCGTTTTACAGATTCAGCGGACAAGCAACTCAGACCAGTTTCATAATCGGAGGATGTCTGACCTTGCCGATATCACTGGGGTTGAAAGGTGATAACTGGTAGACAAAATAGTTGAGCCAATTCGTGAACAGTAAACTACCATGGCTCTTCCAGGTGACATTGGGTTCGCAGGTGGGATCATTGTTGAAAAAATAGTTTTCAGGAATTTCTGGTTCCGCACCCGTCTCCAGGTCTCTGAAATATTCGTTGGCCAGCGATAACGGTTCGTATTCTGAGTGACCGGTAATAAATAGATGTTTGCCTGTTTCGTGAGCAAATATGTAAGCGCCGGCAACTTCAGAATCTGCTATCAGGTCAATTCCTGGGGTTGCTAGAATGTTCGCCGTAGGCACTTCAGCAAAACGCGAATGGGGCGCATAAAATTGATCATCAAAGCCTCTGACGATAGGTGAAAATGGCTTGAGTAGCTTGTGGGGATAAACGCCGGAAATTTTTTTAGGAAGCACGACTTTAGGGACCTGGTATAAATGATACATTGCCGCCTGGACAGCCCAGCATAGAAACATGGTTGAGGTGACGTTAGTTTCGGTCCAATCTAGAATCTCGGTAAGTTGGTCCCAAAACAGCACTTTATCAAAAGGGACCTGTCCCAATGGTGCACCGGTAATAATCATACCGTCGTATTTACGATGCCTGACCGCGGAAAAGTCCTGATAGAAATCTTCCATATGCTCTATAGGTGTGTTTTTTGACGGCCTGTCATTAATCCGCATCAACTCAATCTGCACTTGTAGTGGTGTGTTAGAGAGCATACGTAGCAGGTGTATTTCAGTTTCAATCTTCTTTGGCATCAGGTTGAGGATAAGAATTCGTAGTTCGCGTATGTCCTGAATTTCAGCGGCTGAGGATGAGATGCAGAAGATATTCTCGTTTTGTAAAACGCTTGTAGCAGGTAGAGAATCCGGTATTTTGATGGGCATAGAAAGTCCGTAATCAAGCAAAAAATGGCACAAAAAAACCTACTCAGCATTGGCTAAAGTAGGTTGAACTCTTTAGCAGTATTTCTTACGCGCCCGCAAGCTGATGTCAAATCGGCGCAGGCTAGAGTATACCCAAGTACCGGGGAAGTAGGTAGTAAAATTAGCGCTCTAAAGTCCTGCTGATGAAGTCAGCAGGGCTGTCATGGTATGCAGTTGACTATGTTGAGGTTAAGGCCATTCGTCGGCTGCATACTGCGAATGGAGGCGGCGCATACCTTTGAGCCAGCGATCATAGTCTTGACTTTTTCTCTGCATGTAGGTTTTCACCTCTGGGTGCGGTAATACCAGGAATTCCTCGGCCTCCAGAGATTTAATCACGGTATCGCAGAGGACCTCTGGCTCTATCATCCCATCGACGGAGGCAACCCCACCGCCACTGCCGGCCGTCATGGCCGTTCTTACTGCCTGAGGGCAAAGCACCGATACTTTCAGGCCCCTGTCACCATAGCTGATTGCCAGCCATTCTGAGAAAGCAACAGCAGCGTGCTTGGTTACGGCATACGGTGCTGAACCAATCTGGGAAAGAAGCCCGGCAGCAGAAGCTGTATTTAAGATGTAGCCATCCTGGCGAGCGAGCATGCCCGGTAGTGCCGCACGGCATGCCCAGATGTGGGCCATGACGTTGATTTCCCATATTTTCTGCCAGTTCTCATTTGATGCTTCGGGGCCGCCCGAGAGACCGATGCCGGCATTATTGCAGAGTAGGTCTATTTGTCCGAATTCTGCCTCTGCGGCTGCGATTAGGGCCTGGATATCCTGTTCCTTGGAGACATCTGAAGGGAAAGCTGTGGCACCGACTTCCTCAGCCACCTTTTCAAGGGCAGTGGCATTAATATCGGCAATCATTATTGCACTGGCGCCTTCTTCCTTAAATCGTCGTGCCATGGCTCGGCCGATACCGCTTGCAGCGCCCGTGATTACGATATTTTTACCGGTTATATTCATATTGCTGCTTCTCCTGCCATAGTTATTCTTTTCTACAAGTAATGAACTGACCTGCTGGTGCCAGTAGGCAACGATTCAAGATCGTCTGCTCAAAGTTGACTACCCAATGCTGCGCTTAGCTGACCTGTTCAATAGCGCTACCAATAACGTTGAAAATCCGGGTGATTTCCTCTTCGCTGATAATCAAGGGGGGCGACAGGACCAGGGAATCGCCAATGTTGCGTACCCATACGCCATTTTCATAACAGTATCTGGCGGCATCTGTACCACGTTGCATAGGCTCACCCGCGCGTGGCACCATCTCCACTGCCGCTAGTAAGGCAAAGCATCTTATATCGATGATTTTGTCCAGACCTTTAAGAGATAGAGCGCAGTCGAGCCAGTGTTCCTGGAGTTGTTTCGGTCTGTCAAACAGGGCTTCCTGTTCATAAATATCCAGCGTAGCCATACCTGCAGCACAAGCAACAGGATGCCCGGAATAGGTGTAGCCATGTGTTAACTCCACCCCTGGGATCTCACTGTCCATAAAGGTATCGAAGATAGCATCGCTGACAAAAACGGCGCCCATGGGGACAGTGGCGTTAGTGATACCTTTTGCTGTAGTCATAATATCGGGTACAACACCGAACCGCTCTGCCGCGGAACAGGCACCGATTCTACCAAAACCTGTAATGACTTCGTCAAATATCAGTAAAATGCCATGTTCGGTACAGATATCTCTGAGTTTCTGCAGGTAACCTTTGGGTGGCAAATGAACGCCTCCCGCCCCACTTATAGGCTCTACTGCAACGGCTGCGATGGCATCAGCACCGTGCAGGTCGATCAGCCGCTCGAGATCATCAGCAAGATAAGCTCCGTGATCAGGTAAACCTCTTGAAAAAGTATTTTCTGCTAATCCATGGGTTTGCCGAAGGTGGTCAGTTCCTGGCAATAACAGGCCGAACGGATTTCTGTTTTTCCCAAGGCCACCGATGGAAAGGCCGCCAAAACCCATACCGTGATAGGCTTTCTCCCGGCCGATGAGGCGCTGTCTTCCTGCTTCACCTCTCTTCCGATGGTAAGCCAACGCTATTTTCAGGGCAGTATCGACCGATTCAGAGCCAGAATTGGTAAAAAATACGTGGTTTAAAGGGTCTGGAAAATGCTTAACCAGGCGACTGGCATAGTCAAAGACGAGCGGGTGTCCTGAGCCAAAACTATGTGCAAAATCCAGCTCCGATAACTGCCGGGCGATAGCCTGGTTAATAGGCTCACGGTAATGGCCTGCATTGACACACCATAAACCCGCGCTACCATCTAAAACCTGCTTGCCAAGACTGTCGGTATAGTACATGCCTTTAGCTGAAACAATAAATCGCGGGTCACGCTTAAAATTGCGCTGCGCGCTGAATGGCATCCAGAAACTGTCAAGATCTTTGGGAGCAAGGTTGTGATCTGGTGTATTCATTGATTTTCCTATAACAATTCAAGTAATTGGCGGGGTTGCTCTATCACGTAGGCTGCACCCGCCTCGGTGAGCTCTCTGGGTTCCCGAAATCCCCATGACACACCAATTGCAAGCATCTTGCAAGCTTTGCCTGTGAGGATGTCCACCGCGGTATCGCCGACTATTGCTGCCTGCTGGTAATTAATACCAGAAGCTTTGAGAATCCATTCGCCACCGCTGGGATCAGGTTTGTGCGGCCGGCTACCATCATGTCCGATGATATGGTGAAAGCTGTGTCCCGGGAAGAATCGGCGGATACATTGCTCAGCGGCGGCCTGATCTTTATTAGTCAGTACCGAAGTTACAATTTCCCGTTTGCTGAGTTCAGCCAGCAGCTCGACTATTCCCTGATAAGGCTGTACCTGCTGATGCCAGCTCTTGGCGTATTCGACGCGCTCGGCCTGAACCAGTTGATCGATGCTTGCTTTATTCCGTTCGGCCGCAGGCAGACAGCGGCTGGCACATTGGAAAACGCCGTCCCCAATAAAGTATCGATAGGCTTCACTCGGATGCTGAGGGTAACCCAGTTGATCAAGTGCACGATTAAAAGCATCGGCTATGCTTAGTAGAGTATCCAGTAAGGTACCATCCAGATCGAAAATGATGGCCTTCAAGTGCTGTTCCATGGTCGAGCCTCAGTGATGAAGGAATTATGCCGGTGCTTGGCTTATTCAGCGAATGAATCGAATAAATCCAGCGGTTCACAGTATTGAAAAATATCCGTGAATTCGTTAATCGGTGTTTCTTTTTCGTTGCTACCAGGTTCTGTGGCAGCAGTTAAACCATAGTAGCCTGCTAGGCTTTGTTCTAATGTCTTGATTTTAATCATGATCTTACGTGCTGCCCGAGTCACCAGTGGCATCAGCTCGGTCTGTTCCGTTGCCAGCAATCTCTGGCAGTATATTTCGATGCCGTGCTGGGCAATGGAAATCTCTGCGAAGACCTGCTGTTCCTGACTTGTTGTGCTATGAGTAGTTATGGCCAGCGCCAGTTGATCGATAGCGCCCGCTGTTCTGCATATTGCTGCAATAGGCTGGTATTTGAGCTGCACGGCTTTCATCATTCTGTGAGCCTGATTCGAGTGACCCAGCAGTTCAAACTCTGTATTGATCAAAGGACCCGGCTGGCCGAGTACCTTTGCCGGCTGGTGTGCAAGTGCCAGACTTGACTGGTGGGCTGACTGTTCAAGGATAAGCAGCAGTTTTGTGGTTCCAGCTGAGATATGCAATGGACTGACGGCATGGTTTCCCAGCGATCTGGCCAGGCCCCAGATGTCCGTGCCAGTACGAATGCCGTCGAGGTAGGTGATTTGCTGTGAATTCCCGAAGCTGAATAACAGGGGACCGACCAGTTCCTTGGCCAGGATATCTCCTGGCGGGCATCGGGCCTGGCAGGTGACTTTGTGCCAGTGATATCTTTCGATTGCAGTCCAGTTTGTACCACCTAAATGAGCAGGCCAGTCTGGGGTGCTCCATCCTTTATTGTTCAGAGCCTGCTGCCAGAGAGTTTCCGGATGGCCTGAGGTCAGCTGCGCTTTCGGTTTTATCCAGTGTTTAAGGACAAAATCTTCAAACTGCTGGATGGTTGACTCCAGGTCAGGGGCTTTATCCAGTTTCATGGGTAATAGCCTTGTCTTGTCGCTATGTTTTCATGGCGTGTTATGGCGATAGCCTTCATGCCATTAAAGTCCTGTAATCAGTATATCTTTCGCACCGTTTATTCGTGCCGCCAGGTAGGTAGAACCGCCTCGGTCAGGGTGCATTTTCTGCATCAGGGTACGGTGAGCCTGCACGATTTCCTGCTTTGACGGTTGGCCGGACAGGTCGAGTATGGACAGGGCTTCTTCGCGCGTCATAGGATTGGATGGCGTCGCATTCTGTTCCTGTCCATCTGATTCCCGCCAGTGGGGGTGACTTCTGTCGAGGAAGGCTTCGAGCAGCATTTTTGATTCTTCGTTATTTGCAACTTCACCAAGCAGTTTCAGCAGCGAACCCAGTTGCAGCTCGGAGAGTTGTCTGCCAGTAAAGGATCCGGTCAGTACAGTTCCATCCATGAAGCCCGTTTCATGGTCGAGGATCATATTAAAATAGGTACTCCTGGCTTCGGTTCGCTGTTGCTGGCCAGGGTTCGATCGACTGGCGGTCGACCCCATCATGTTTTTAAGCATTGCCAGAATTCTAATTGCCTGAGTGCCCCGTAAGAGCAGAGGTAACAGACGGGTTACAGCGGCTAGAAACAAGCCAAATGCAGCTGCCAGGGGATGGAGCCTGCCGGTAACTGCTAGAAAGACGATTACAATAACCGCCATAACCACGCCGTAGAGCACGAAAAATTGCCTTACACTGACTTGTTTGCTGGCTAAAACCGATTTCAGAATGAAAAAGATAGCGATGGCAATGGCAGCTAAAATGGCGATTCGGGCAATCATGATCAGCGTAATTGTTTAAGGAAGGGTAACAGTTCCGGGCGTGCCTTACTTAATGCTTGCACAGCGGACTTGCCACCGGTCGCAAATACGGCGACTGCAGAGAGAAGGTTTTTCAGTTGTTCACGGCTTTGCAGGTTAAAAGGCGCGTAGGCGCCATCACTCAGGTCTGCCATTTGCCGAAAAGTTCGGGCCGCCTGGTGATCCTGTCCTTCCTGGAATATAAACAGGGGTATATTCAGCAGGCCCATATGGCCTGCTATGTCACAAAGCGTGTCAGCGGGTTCTTCAACGGCATCTCCTACAAAAACCACGGCTTTTAGTTTATGTGTTTTTTGGGTGGTCAGGGCATGCTGTAATACTTTTTCTATCTGGGTGTGGCCGCCCTGACAGAAGACTTTAGCCATGAAATCCTGCAACGGCTTGGCTTTGGTGCTCCACGGGCTATAATTGAATTGCCTGAATCCCCTGTAATAACACAGTTGCACGGCGAGGCTGCCAATCTCATGGACTGCTGAAAACATATCCCCTTGGATTTTGCAGGCGTGATCCCAGGCCAGTTCTCTGCTGGCGGTCGCGTCAAGCGCAAAAATGAGGCGAGCTGGATGCTGTCCCTTTTTGTCAGGTAAGTACCTGTCTGCATCGTTCAGAAACGATGTTACAGTGGTGCTAACCGATTTTCCGCTGGCTGTCGGATGTTTGTTGCTCATAGGTCACTAAGGATATAGTCTTTTAGGATGCCTGCAAATTTAAATTCCAAGGATAATCCAGCGGTGACATCAAATCCTAGTAGATTGATCCTGGCGATATCTTCTCGCGCCCTGTTTAATCTGCAGGCGAGCGATCAGGTATTTCGTGAAGATGGCCTGCGAGCTTATGCAGAATACCAGGTTGCTCATGAAAAGGAGCCATTGTTACCCGGCGATGCTTTTCCTTTAGTGCAGAAGCTCCTGGCGCTCAACAGCGGCGGTCGGGTCGAAGTGGAGGTGATTCTACTTTCCCGAAACAGCGCTGATACCGGTCTCAGGGTATTTAACTCAATTGATCATCATCATTTGGATATTACGCGAGCGGCATTTACCGGAGGGTCACCTCCCTATCGTTATATGGGCCCATTCGGCTGCCACCTTTTTTTATCGACAGATCCAATTGATGTCGCCGATGCGCTGGATAATGGCATGGCTGCCGCTTCTATACTGCCTGGCAGTGGTGATCGTACCGATTCGCCTCATCTTAATTTTGCTTTTGATGCAGACGCTGTGGTGTTTTCTGATGAAGCCGAGCGCATTTATCAGGCCGAAGGTTTAACCGCCTTTGCGGAAAATGAACGTCGGGAGGCAGATCAGCCTTTGGCGGGTGGGCCTTTCAAGGGGTTCTTAAGTGCCCTTCAGGAGTTGCAGTCACGCTACCCCAAGGATCAGTGCCCCATTCGAACCGCACTGGTAACCGCGAGGTCAGCACCGGCTCATGAACGTGTTATTAAAACTCTGCGCAGCTGGCAGATTCGCCTGGATGAGTCGTTGTTCCTGGGTGGACGAAATAAAACTGAATTCTTGAGAGCCTATGGTGCTGATATATTCTTTGATGATCAGGCTGAGCACTGCCAGCTAGCCAGCCATGTTGTTGTTTCCGGGCATGTCCCTCACGGTATTAAAAACCCTCGTGTCTTACACAAGCAAAAGAGCGAGTAGGGCCTCAATCTTTCTATTCAGGTTTGTCTTTGATCTATATCGGTTTAGCCAATCTCATTCCTGGCTTGTTAGGCTTTACTCAGTGAGCAGCGGAGGAAACGTGGAACACACTATTTTGCGATAATCTGTTTTAATAGCCGGCATAGCCCGCCCCAGCAGACAGAAGCCAGACCTGATTTAGTAGCACCTGGGCGTTCTGCTTCGATGGGCAGTACGGTTGCAGTAATCTGCCTCATGGAGATCAGGAGCACTGGGTCCGGCTTTTTTTTGTATATATCTATATAGAATAAATATGACGATGCATAATCTTTTTGTTTATAATGTGCGCTTCCTGAATCAAGGTTTAGTATGAAACTCCAGCAACTCCGTTATATCTGGGAAGTCTCCCGGCACGACTTGAATGTGTCAGCGACAGCCCAAAGCCTGTATACATCACAACCTGGTATCAGTAAGCAGATAAGGTTACTGGAGGATGAATTAGGCCTGGAAATATTCTCCAGAAGCGGCAAGCACTTAACTCACATTACCCCTGCAGGTAAATTGGTCATTGCCAAGGCCGGTGAAATTCTCCGTGAGGTAGGCAGTATTAAAACAGTTGCACAGGAATTCAAGGATGAAAAGAAAGGTAGTCTGAACCTGGCCACAACCCATACTCAGGCTCGATATGCGCTGCCTAATGTGATCAGCGCATTCATGGCTAGCTATCCTGATGTTTCGCTTAATATGCATCAGGGTACCCCCGTTCAAATCGCTGAACTGGCATCCCAGGGAGAAGTTGATTTCGCGATTGCAACAGAGGCCCTGGAACATTTCAGTGAGTTAATAATGTTGCCTTGCTACAACTGGAACAGGTGTATTGTTGTTCCCAGGGAGCATCCGCTGACACGAGTCGACAGCATAACCCTTGAACAGGTAGCAAATTATCGCCTGGTAACCTATGTGTTCGGGTTTACCGGTAGATCAAAATTAGATGAAGCTTTCAGCCGAGCTGGGTTAGAACCTAAAGTGGTGTTCACAGCAACGGATGCCGATGTCATTAAGACTTATGTTCGCTCAGGACTGGGGATCGGGATTATTGCTAAAATGGCTTATGATCAAGAGTCTGATAATGATCTGGTTGCATTGGATGCCAGTCACCTGTTTGATTATAGTACCACCATGATAGGCTGCCTACGGGGAACCTTTCTGCGTGGTTATATGTATAGATTCTTCGAGTTGTTTGCGCCACACCTGACTCGAGATCGTGTAGAGGAGGCTTTTAAAGCTGCCAATCAAAGCGAAGTGGATGCCTTGTTCTCGAATCTCTCCTTACCCGTGAAATAAAAATTTTAAATGACGGCTTTAATCACTGCGGCTGACTACCCGCTCGACGGGTTGCGTAGTTGAATGTTTGAGCCGAATTCGCGCGCCCAGTGGTTCACCGATCAGGCTGGTCGTACTCACAGCCAGGCGTTGATGCCAGTATTGCGCTGTTATTAAGACCCGTGCCACTTCATTTAATCGTGCATTTGCCATGGAAATGATTGTTGCTGGGCGAATGACATGAAACAATTCGCAGCGGTTATTGGAAGCCTAGGAGCGATCATTTATGGATATGGTATGTTTGGACTTAGAAGGGGTACTGGTTCCTGAGGTCTGGATCGCTTTTGCTGAAAAAACAGGCATTCAGGGTTTGAAGGCAACTACTCGGGAAATTCCTGACTATGACCAACTGATGAATCAACGCCTGGCCCATTTACATGAAAATGGCTTGTGTTTGGCTGATATTCAGAGTGTGATAGCGGGTCTCGAGCCCATGCAGGGTGCCAGGGCATTTCTGGATGATCTCAGGAAGGCTTATCAGGTGGTCATTTTATCTGATACTTTTTACCAGTTTGCCAGCCCTTTGATGGCCAAGTTAGGTCAGCCAACTTTATTCTGTCATAAATTGATCGTTTCCCCAGAGGGCAAGGTTACGGGCTATCAATTGCGGCAGGAAGACCCCAAGCGTCGTTCTGTCGAAGCTTTCAAACAATTGAATTTCAGGGTGTTTGCAGCAGGAGATTCGTATAATGATACCACTATGTTAGCCGCGGCAGATGCTGGTTTTTTGTTTCGAGCCCCCGAAAATGTCAAGCGGGAGTTTCCTGCTTTCCTGCATACAGACGATTATGCAACCCTGCGAAACTATTTTGATCAGGCATCCGTACATGACTGATTCTTGTTGTCACAGCAGTTTATTTTGTGCTCGCCTGGCGGCCATCCTGACCTACCGGCGATGGAATCGACGATGTTTGCTGCGGTATTGCCGATGATATCGCTTGGCTACAGTCAGGCATGAAACCATCTGACTGGGAAATTTGTTTTTAGCGGGCAGGGAAGGTTACCTGGCCTGATTTTTTTTTGAATTGAGCTGCCACATCAACCATTAGAGGAATCAAATGAGAATACCCCTGCCAGATTTATGTGATGCTTTTCCTGACCAGGTCCGTGTTGCCGAACCTGTGTTCCGTAGTTATGGCGGCTACGATGCTTTCCACGGTGAAATCACAACCATTAAATGTTTTCAAGACAATTCGTTAGTCGCGGAAAAGCTGGCAGGCAGTGGCAATGGCCGAGTGCTGGTGGTTGACGCTGGTGGTTCCCTGAGGTGCGGTATGCTGGGTGATAATCTCGCGCAGGCGGCGGTTGATCATGGCTGGAGTGGCGTGGTTGTGTATGGATGCATACGTGATGTAGATCAGATTAAGCAGCTACCGCTGGGCGTCCAGGCACTGGCTGCTCATCCCATGAAAAGTGTAAAACGTGGCATTGGCCAGTATGACCAGGCATTGAGCTTTGCCGGGATTACGGTTATGCCGGGCGAATATCTTTATGCAGACCATAATGGCCTGTTAGTAGCTGCAGAACCCCTGCAGTTAGTGGGTTAAAAGAACGTCAGGTAGAAGGGGATCTATTCTTTTTTAAGATCTTTCAGCATTATCCTATGGGCTATACCGGCTTCTTCGAATTCCTCTCCAACCATTTGAAAGCCAGCCTGGTGATAGAATTTAATGGCATGCGTCTGGGCATGCAGAAAGACCTGATCGAAGCTGAGTTCACGAGCCATACTGACCGCTGCGGCAAGCAGTCGTGCGCCTATGCCCTGTTTGCGATGGGTGGCAAGCACGGCCATCCGGCCAATCTGGCCTGACGGCACCAGTCTGGCTGTGCCAATGGCAGTTCCAGATTCATCTCTGGCAATCCAGTGCCAGCCGGTGTCATCCAGTCCGTCCCATTCCAGTTGTTCCGGCACCTTCTGTTCATCGACAAACACGCGATGACGAATGCTTCTCAGGGCAGCTTGATCCCGGTCCCAGTCAGCTTCTGATACATAAACGGGTATTAATCGAGATCGGTTCATAATTAATCGCAGCAGTTCAAGTTTTTTTAATCAGGCTTTCGGTTAACTGGCTGGCAATGCCGATGTAGGTTGCGGGTGTCAGTGCTAACAGATCATCCTTTATCGCCTGTGGTAGATCAAGATTTTCGATCAACAGTTTCATGCTGCGCTGATCCAGTGATTGGCCCCGAGTCAGCTTTTTCAGGGTTTCGTAAGGGTTGGCTATGCCCTGTTTTCTCATAACGGTCTGTATCGGTTCGGCCAGGACCTCCCAGCTATTGTTCAGGTCTTCGGTAATTGCCCGTTGATTTAGTTCCAGTTTGTTTAGGCCTTTTAGAGTCGATTCATAGGCAATAAGCGAATAGGCCAGACCGGTGCCCAGATTACGTAACACTGTGGAATCTGTTAGGTCCCGCTGCCACCTGGAAATAGGAAGCTTATTAGCCAGGTGTTGCAATATGGCATTGGCCATGCCCAGGTTGCCTTCGGAATTCTCGAAATCAATCGGGTTAACCTTGTGCGGCATGGTGGAAGAGCCTGTTTCTCCGGCAATGGCGCGCTGTTTGAAATAGCCGACTGAAATGTAAGACCAGATATCTCTGTCAAAATCGATGAGGATGGTATTAATTCTGCTTAGCAGTTGGAAAAGTTCACTGATGTAGTCATGAGGTTCAATCTGTGTTGTGTAGGGATTCCAGGTAAGTCCCAGGGAAGTGACGAATTGCTCGCTGATGCTGGGCCAGTCGACCTCGGGATAGGCGGCTACGTGAGCGTTGAAATTGCCTACAGCGCCATTGAATTTCCCCAGGTACTCGCTGTTCTTCAGCTGTTTATGCTGGCGTAGCAGCCTGGCGACCACATTGGCCAGTTCCTTGCCTACCGTTGTTGGTGATGCGGTTTGGCCATGGGTGCGAGCAAGCATGGGCTGGGCCGAAAAGGTTTCAGCCATCTCTGTGAGTTTGCTAATCACTGTTTGGATGGCGGGCTCAATTACCTCAGCAAACATGGTTTTGAGCGTTAGTGCATGGGCCAGGTTGTTGATGTCCTCAGAGGTGCAGGCAAAGTGAATAAATTCTCTTGATTCAAGCAGGCCCGGGTTTTCCGATCGAATGAAAGCTTCTCGAACGTAGTATTCCACGGCTTTGACATCATGATTAGTTTCTGATTCCAATTGTTTGATCCGCTCGGCGGCTTGCTCATCAAAGCAGTCGATAATGGCTTCAAGATGCTCATGGCTCTGCTCATTAATGGCAGAGAGTTCCCGGAATTGCGGTTGCCGGGCGAGAAACTGCAACCAGCGAACTTCTACCAGTACTCTATATTTAATGAGCCCGTATTCGCTTGCATATAAACGAAGCTTAGAAGTTTTTCCCGCATACCTGCCGTCGATGGGAGAAATTGCCGTGAGTGTGGTTAGTTCCATAGCATTGAGTACCTAGTATTAATGATTGGCATTGGTTTACATCAGGTGTGAGCGTTATCTATTTTGCTGTTGAGATTTGTAATTTTCTGCCCGATTTTAGTTACGTTAATTTTTGGTGATTATTAATGAAAGTATTCTATTAGTAGGTTGCCAGCAGCAGAGCCTTAACCGGTGTGATAGTGCTTTTGATGCAAAATTAAAATGCCCGGGGCTGGCCCTGCTGCTGACACCTAGTTTAACTTGATTTCCTCTAAAATAGCCTTCCGCTTGAAAAAAAGGTGCCACCGTCGTCCGCCTAATTGTTGCCATAGCATTGCAGCGCGTACACCAGCCAGTAGCAGGGTTCTTATTTTGCATATATTAGACGCATTCTGCAGATGCTCGGGCAGGCCCCGTATGATTATTCTGGGCTGTAGTGAACTCAGCCATTGCTCGTAAAGATCTGCAAACGATGAAAAGATAAAGTCATCGGTCTGTTGCTTTTCAGTATTCATAGCCGACAGCTGCGCTGAAAGCTGGGCAATGCCTGTGCCCATTTTACGCATATTAGAGTCTGTTCTGGTAAACGCAGTCGTGAGTAGCAGCAGATGGTTGACTATTAAAATGACCTGTCGATCCTCAGGTTCTGGCTGCGTCCAGATCTGTTTCAGTCGCTGACGGCCCAGGTGGATCTTGTCACCGTGGTCAAAGATATCCTGTAGCGTTGCTGGGTTAGTCGCAAACAGGCTTTGTACACAGGCGTCGATTGCATCGACGGGTGCCATGCCAGTTCTTGCAATTGCCATGACCAGGCTAGCGCTTTGTACGACGCTGGAAAGGGCCAGAACGCGATCGGCGATACTCTCGGTCACAAATTTTTCCTGACCGTCGAGATAATACCGCCGCCGAGGCAGTGATCGCCTCGGTAAAAGCAGGCCCATTGCCCTGGCGTAATGGCCCGTTGAGGGAGACTGAAGGACACTTCCAGTTGATTTCCACTGGTTACAGCAACACAGGCTTGATCTGCTTGTCGGTAGCGTACTTTGACCGCCAGTCCCGCAGATAAATCGGGTTTCGAATTGACCCAGTGCAGGTTGGTAACGGTCATAGAAGAAGAAAACAGGGCAGGGTGATCATTGCCTTGCGCTACGATGAGCTCGTTATTACTGAGATCTTTTTCTACCACATACCAGGGCAATTCCTGCTGACCTTTTATCCCACCGATGCCTAACCCCTGGCGCTGACCAATGGTGTGATACATCAGACCCTGATGGCGACCTAACGCAACACCCTCTACAGACCTTACCAGGCCTGGATCCTGCGCCAGGTAGGTCTTTAGAAAATCGCTAAAACGGCGTTCGCCAATAAAACAGATACCGGTAGAGTCTTTTTTCCGGTAATTTTCGAAACCCTGATCACGGGCTATGTTTCGGACTTCATTTTTGTCCAGAGAACCCAGGGGGAACAGGCAGTCCTGGAACTGATGCGCGGATACCGATTGGAGGAAGTAGGACTGGTCTTTGTTTCCATCAGTCGCTTTAAGGAGATTAAGCTGGCGGGCTTTGTTTCTTTCAAGGCGAGCGTAGTGACCGGTGGCAATGCGCTCTGCCCCCAGTAGGCGTGCATAATCCAGAAACACATTAAATTTAATTTCCCTGTTACAAAGCACATCAGGATTGGGAGTCCGCCCTTGTTTATATTCTGCGATAAACGCCTCGAACACATTGTCCCAGTACTCGTTGGCAAAATTAGCTTCATGTAATTTTATGTTGAGTCTGTCGCAGACCTGTTGCGCATCTGCCAGGTCCTGTTTGGCTGTACAATACTCGCTACCATCGTCTTCTTCCCAGTTCTTCATGAACAGACCTGCGACCTGGTAGCCCTGCTGTTTGAGAAGGAAGGCTGCGACGGACGAATCCACGCCGCCAGACATGCCAACTATGATCTGGGTTTTGATATTCATGACGAAATCGATAGTTTAAAGAGGACATTTTAAGCGAGTCACTCATTAAATCCTATGGCTGTTTTACCTCGTTATAGGCGCTAAGCGGAAAAAGCTGGCCATTCAGGTAATCCTGCAGACAGGTTTCCACCAATGGGCTACGCAAGGGTTTGGCTCGGATATCTTCCATACTCAACCAGTGACAGCTGATGATATCTGGATCCAGCTGGTCGCTGATTTGCTTTATCGGTTCTGCCAGAAAGGTAAAGCGAAAGTATAGAATATCGTCTCTTCCTGAGTGGTATTGATAGATGCCGGTCAGTGCGGTGAGCTCTACCCGCCAGCCGGTTTCTTCTTTTACTTCGCGCAGCGTTGCCTGCAACAGATTCTCGTGGGGTTCCAGGTGGCCAGCGGGTTGGTTATAAACTTCTATCTGGTTGTTTGTCTCTTTGACCATCAGAAAATGATCATTACGCGGTATAATAGCAGCGACAGTGATGTGTGGTGGCCAACTCATAAGGTCTCCATGGGTCACGATAATTCTTTTCAAGGAGCCGTATTATGCCTGAAAATGATCTGACTCATATTGATAGGGACGGTAATGCCCGTATGGTCGATGTGGGTAACAAGCATCAAAGCCAGCGCAACGCCCATGCTCGGGGTGAGATTAGGATGTCTGCGGCAACGTTGGCTATGATAATCAAGGCAGAACACAAGAAAGGCGATGTTTTGACAGTGGCTAAAATAGCAGGGATACAGGCCGCTAAACACTGCTCTGATTTGATTCCGCTGTGTCATTCGCTGGCTTTGACGGGTATAGACCTCCGGTTCGAGATTGATCCTGATGAGCAGGCGGTACAGATCGAAGCTGAATGTCGATGCAATGGACCCACCGGTGTTGAAATGGAAGCGCTCACCGCGGTCTCGGTTGCCGCGTTGACGATCTATGATATGTGTAAAGCGGTGGATAGAAGTATGATTATTGGAGAGATAAAACTACAGCAGAAGAGCGGCGGGCGGTCAGGTGACTGGAGTTCTGACAGTGATTAAGGTGGTTTTTTTTGCAAGCTTGAGGGAGCGCTTTCAAAGTCCCGGGCTTACTGTTGAGATCGACCAGATCGCCTCGGTAGCAGCACTAATCGAGGTACTGATGTTACCCGATGGAACGCCCTTTGGTTCTATCTTTGCTGAAGAGAAGCTGATGGTGGCTGTTAATCAGGAAGTGGTTGATTTTGATGGCGCAATTACTGAGGGGGACGAAGTGGCCTTCTTCCCTCCTGTTACAGGAGGTTAGGGTGTACATAAGAATCCGAGTTCAGGAAATCGGTTTTAGCCTTGATGAGGCATTTCAGGAATTACGCCGGGCTTCAAATAGCGTGGGTGCTGTCTGTACGTTTACCGGACTGGTAAGAGATTTCAATGATGATGCCGAAGTCACCGGGTTATTTTTAGAACACTATCCTGAAATGACCGAAAAACAACTAGCTCGAATTGTAGATGATGCCTGTCAGCGCTGGCAGCTTATGGGCGTGTCCGTCATCCATCGGATCGGGGCTCTGCTGCCTGGAGATGAGATCGTATTGGTCGCAGTAGCAGCCGGTCATCGTGGCGAGGCCTTCTCTGCCTGTGAATTCATTATGGATTATTTGAAAACTCAGGCGACTTTCTGGAAGAAGGAAGTCGCAGCGGATGGCGAGCGCTGGCTGACTATGCGTGAATCAGATATAACGGCTGCTGACCGCTGGCAGTCTTAGCGGGGTAAGTGTACAGAGGTCTGCTCTGATTCACCTGGCAGGATATTTTTCAGAGACCAGGGACCTATACGATAGCGATATAAACGCAGCGTTGGATAGCCTACTGCAGCGGTCATACGTCTGATCTGGCGATTTTTTCCCTCCCTGAGCATGACATTAAGCCAGTCTGTGGGGACCGCTTTTCGGTAACGGACGGCAGGTGTTCGTGGTGGCAATGGACAACTAATCCGCTTTACGCTGGCAGGCCTGGTTACGCCGTCTTTCAGTAATAGCCCGTTGCGCAGGGCCTGCAAAGCGTCATCGGAGACTTTGCCTTCTACCTGTACCCAGTACTCCTTGGTCATCTTATGCTTGGGATCGGCAATACGAGCCTGCAGCGGGCCAGAATTAGTGATTAGTACCAGACCCTCAGAATCCTTATCGAGCCTGCCCGCGGGATAGAATCCTTTTCGTTCAACCAGGTCAGCCAGCGTAGGTCCTCGCCCGGAAAACTGACATAGGACACCATAAGGTTTGTTGAGAATAATCAACTCCGGCAATGGGTTCTCCTGAGACCTTGCTTGCCTGGCTTGAAAGCTTACCAGTCACGCCACAAGGAGGATGGTTGAGGACAGGAATGGTTGAAGAAACCTGCTAACATAGCTTAAATGGAATTTAAATTGAAAGCATTTAAATTGAAAGCATTTAAAAACGTGGAAATGGCAGCATATAGTGAAAGATGATGTTTAAGTTAACGCAGGCAAACAGTGATAATCCGGATTCCGAGGAGAATACAGGCATAGGTGTGCTTGAAGCGCCTGTTAAACCAAAGCTGAAAAAGCCAGCCATGTGGAAAGTGTTCCTGTTAAATGATGATTACACACCCATGGAATTTGTGGTTGAGGTGTTGCAGATTTTTTTTGGCATGAACGGAGAAAAGGCAACTCAGATCATGCTGGCGGTACACCAGACGGGTAAGGCAACCTGTGGAATATATACCCGAGACGTAGCAGAAACAAAATCTACTCAAGTCAATGAGTACGCCCAGGAAAATCAGCACCCCCTGGTCTCGCAAATCGAAGCTGTGGACTAAATGAGGTAATAATGATGCTGGGTCAAGATCTAGAGTTGACGCTAAACATGGCATTTAAGGATGCCAGGTTAAAAAGACATGAACTGATGTCGGTAGAGCACTTGCTGCTGGCATTGCTGGATAACACTGCAGCGGTTTCGGTCTTGAAGGCTTGCAATGCGGATTTGGATGAACTCCGGGAAGCGCTGGAGAAATTCATCAGTGATACCACACCGTTGATTCCTGGCAATCAGGAGGGTCGTGATACCAAGCCAACGCTGGGTTTTCAGAGAGTCCTCCAGCGTGCAGTATTTCATGTGCAATCCTCTGGTAAGAAAGAAGTAAGTGGGGCCCATGTGCTGGTTGCTATCTTTGCAGAACAGGAAAGTCACAGCGTTTATTTGTTGAAAGAACAGGAGATAAACCGTATTGATGTTGTTAATTTCATTGCCCATGGCGGCCGCGGCGATGACAGTGAAGATGCTGATGGTCATTTGGAGAGCAGCACAACGGAAGAAGCAGAAGAAAAACCGCCATCGCCGCTTGAAGCTTTTGCTACAAACCTCAATGATCAGGCCCGAGAGGGACGGATTGATCCGTTAATCGGTCGCGAGGCAGAAGTTGAAAGAGTCGTGCAGATCCTTTCTCGCCGGCGGAAGAATAACCCGCTCATGGTAGGTGAGTCCGGAGTAGGTAAAACTGCCATTGCTGAGGGTCTGGCTAAACTCATTGTAGATGGGCAGGTTCCGGAGGTCATTGCAGAAAGCACGGTGTACTCCTTGGATCTGGGTGCATTACTGGCGGGTACCAAGTACAGAGGTGACTTCGAGAAGCGCTTCAAGGGTTTGTTGAATGAGCTCAAAAAGTCGACTAATCAGATCTTGTTTATTGATGAAATTCATATGATCATTGGTGCCGGGGCTGCGTCGGGGGGCGTTATGGATGCGTCTAATCTACTTAAACCGCTTCTCGCTTCGGGTGAGGTTCGTTGTATGGGTTCCACCACCTATCAGGAATATCGTGGCATTTTTGATAAAGACCGAGCCTTGTCACGTCGTTTCCAGAAGGTGGATGTGAGTGAACCAAGTGTAGAAGATACCTACCTGATTCTGAAGGGCTTGAAAAACCGTTACGAAGAACACCATCAATTGAAATATACCGACAGGAGCCTGAAAGTGGCTGCTGAGCTTGCTCAAAAGTATATTAACGACCGGTTTATGCCAGACAAAGCAATTGATGTTATCGATGAGGTGGGCGCTTATCAGCAGTTACAACCTGTGAGTCGACGCAAAAAGCAGATCGGCGTCAGCGATGTAGAAAAGATGGTCGCTAAAATAGCGCGTATACCTTCAGCAAGTATCTCACATACCGAAAAACAGTCTCTGAAAGATCTGGAAACGAATCTGAAAATGGTGATTTTTGGCCAGGATGAGGCCATCGATTCGTTAGCAAGCGCGATTAAGCTAACCCGGGCAGGGCTGCGAGAAGGTGAAAAACCGATTGGTTCATTTCTGTTTTCAGGACCTACCGGCGTTGGTAAGACAGAGGTCTGTAAACAGCTAGCACTTATCATGGGCGTTGAACTGGTCCGTTTTGATATGTCTGAGTACATGGAGCGACATACTGTCTCTAGATTAATTGGAGCCCCACCCGGGTATGTTGGCTTTGATCAGGGAGGCTTGTTGACAGAAGCGATAACCAAGCAGCCTCACTGTGTATTACTGTTAGATGAGGTAGAGAAAGCTCACCCGGATGTTTTTAATCTGCTATTGCAGGTGATGGATCACGGTATTTTGACTGATAACAATGGACGCAAGGCCGATTTCAGGAACGTTATTCTAGTCATGACAACCAACGCCGGTGCCCAGGAGATGAGTAGAAGTTCTATGGGATTCCAGCATCAGGACCATACTACGGATGGTATGGAAATTTTGAAAAAGATGTTTACCCCAGAGTTTCGAAATCGGTTGGATGCGATCATTCAGTTTGAAGCGCTCAGCAGAGAAGTGGTTAAGACTGTTGTTGATAAATTTCTGGTGGGAATCCAAGTGCAACTCGACGATAAGAAAGTTCAGCTTGACGTGAGTGAGGCCGCACGCAATTGGCTGGCTGAGCATGGTTATGATCGACTGATGGGGGCCAGGCCCATGATAAGATTGCTTCAGAATAAGATTAAGAAACCCCTGGCAGAGGATATTCTATTCGGGCGCCTAGCCAAGGGTGGCGTTGTTAATGTGGAAGTGGAAGAAGATGACCTGGTGTTGGTGATAGAAGAAACTGCCAGCGTTTAAGGTCGCGCAGCTCAGGACTGTTCTGTGGGAAGGGTAGTTCAGGTCGTTCGAGCTAGCAGCAATGCGGGTGTTTAGGCGACCTTATTCCCTGAAAGTGATGCGCCCTTTACTGAGATCATAAGGTGTCAGTTCGACCTTCACTTTATCGCCGGTCAGTATTTTGATGTAGTTCTTGCGCATTTTCCCTGAAATATGCGCAATAATGACATGCTCGTTTTCCAGTTCTACCCTGAACATGGTATTCGGTAGAGTATCGATTACAGTACCGGACATCTGAATTTGTTCTTCTTTAGCCATTGAGCCCCTGTCGTCGTGCCTTTTCAAGAGAAGTTGCGCATTGTGCACTAATTATCGAACCATAGCAAAATCCGTGTTTTCATTGTCTGAGTACCTGCCATCGATTTTCTATCAACCCTTCTATGGGCCGATAATCAGCCTTGTAATCCATTTTCTGGCAGTTCTGGATCCAGTATCCCAGGTAGACATGTTCAAGGTTGCGTTGACGGGCGGATTCTATGAGGGCCAGGATTGCAAAAACGCCCAAGGATCTATTCAGTTTGTCAGGATCAAAAAAAGTATAGATCGCCGATAGGCTATCGCTGAGCTGGTCAGCAACCATAATAGCGATCAGCTGATCCATTAAACGAAATTCGATAAACTGGGCTTCAGGCCGGCCTTCAATCAGAAAGCTCTTAAACTGGGACTGATCAGGCGGATACATGTCTCCATCTCGATGCCGTGAATTGATGTACCGGGCATACAGAAGCCAGCTATCGTCTGATAGATAAGGCGCTTCCCAGCGGATAGAAATGTCTTGATTACGCTTCCAGATTTTACGCTGGGTCCGCCTCATCTTGAAACCAGCAACCGGGATGCGAACCGGTACGCAGGCACGACAGGTTTTGCAGTGCGGCTTGTAAATGTAACGTCCTGAGCGCCTGAAACCGACCTGTGATAACTGTGAATACAAGTCTGTATCTGCCTGGAACTGGGGATCAAGGAAAAGTGTAACCGCCGACTGGTCTTGCAGATAGCTGCATTGATGCGCCGGTGTAGTAAAGAAATGTAACTGGTCCAGGTCAGTCATTGTCAAGCGTTCGCGATGATGTCATTGGCGCCAGATGGGCAGGTCACCTTTAAGACTTGACCAGGACACTTCTCGGTTAACCGCTTGGCGCAGCTGTTGCTTGAAAAGCTCGCGCGGCAGGCTGATGCTGCCGAGAGACAGCAAGTGATTATTGGGTATTTGGCAGTCAATCAGGGTTGCTCCTATTTCATGGGCACAGCGAATCAGAAATGCGAATGCGACTTTTGAGGCATTGCTGACCAGAGAAAACATGGATTCACCACAAAAGACCCCGCCTATGGATACGCCGTAAAGGCCTCCGATGAGCTTACCATGCTGATAGCAAGCCAGAGAATGGGCATGACCTAGATGATGGAGTTGCAGATAAGCTGCCTTCATCTCCTCTGTGATCCAGGTGCCTGCCTGCTGGGCTCTGGGGGCCTGGCATTGTTCGATGATGGCGGGGAAGTCACTATTCCAGACAAGTTCAAATCGATTCTGCCGCAGGACTTTTGACAGGCTGCGTTTGGGTCGGAACTGATCCGGGTAAATGACAGCACGGATGGAGGGTGACCACCATAGGATAGGCTGGTCCTGTTCATACCAGGGAAATATTCCGTTTCTGTAGGCCATTAGCAGTCGTTGGCTGCTCAGGTCACCACCCATAGCCAGCAGTCCATCAGGCTCGTCGAGAGCCTGATTGATGTCAGGGAAGGGACTGATTTCAGAATCGAGAATTTGTACGAAGGTCATTGTCTGTTTTCAAGTTGATGAGCCAGTCAGAACCCTTTGATAAAGTAGTTGCTGTTACCTGAGTTTAGCCCGCGGGTTGTTTTATTATCTACATGTTACCTTATACAATCTGGGATTTTATCCAGGATTGCCTTATTAAAGCTGTTTTTTATAGGCTCGTCGTCAGAGCAGATTATTTCTGTTTCTAAAATGCCTTACTTGTCTTATAATTATAATATAATCAAATAGTTATGATTATTATATGAAGTATAAGGGTAAATTAATTTGACATTAACGGATAAAAGACAAGCACGCTATGGTACGCTTCTGGTTCCCTGGTTAAACCCTGCCTGGCTCGGCAGCAAGTGCTTTGCAGGGTAGCGTTGGTGGCTCAGATCCTAGCTGCCGGGTATCAAGCGTTGAGGCTTTCCAGGTATTTTTCTGCATCCAGTGCGGCCATGCAGCCAAAGCCTGCGGAGGTTACGGCTTGTCTGTAAACCTGATCAGCAACATCGCCTGCTGCAAAAATTCCAGGTACGCTGGTAGCGGTCGCCAGGCCAGATAAGCCTGACTGTACTTCAATGTAGCCCCCATTCATGTTCAACTGGTCTGCAAAAATATGGGTATTAGGGGTGTGGCCAATAGCTATAAAAACGCCGTGCAGGTCAATATCTTTGCGGCTATTATCCTGCAATTGTAGGATCCGCATTCCGGTGACGCCGGTATCATCCCCTAAAACCTCATCCAGGACGGCATTCCAGACCACATGAATGTTGTCTTTACCCAAAACACGATCCTGAAGTATCTTTTCTCCTCTAAATTGGTCACGACGATGAACCAGGTACACATCAGAGGCAATGTTGGAAAGATACAGGGCCTCTTCAAGTGCAGTGTTACCACCTCCGATCACAGCGACTTTTTGCTTCTTGTAAAAGAAGCCGTCACAGGTCGCGCAGGCACTGACGCCCCTACCTTTATAAGCTTCTTCTGAGGCCAGTCCCAGATAGCGCGCCGAAGCGCCGGTTGTGATGATTGCAGCATCACAACTGTAAGTGGCCTGGTCTCCAAAAAACTGGAAGGGTTTCTGGGACAAGTCGCAATGATTGATATTGTCATAAATGACTTCAGTCTCAAACCTTTCGGCATGCTGCTGCATGCGTGCCATCAATTCCGGGCCCTGCAGACCAGAGATATCACCGGGCCAGTTATCCACATCTGTCGTGGTAGTGAGTTGCCCGCCGGTTTCTATACCCGTTATCACGATGGGCTTTAGGTTGGCTCTTGCTGCATATATGGCAGCGGTTAAACCCGCTGGGCCCGAGCCGATAATGAGTAGTTTGTTATGACGGACTTCCATGCTTACCTCTTCAACTTGTGGTGCTGTGCCTATTATACTGTGGCCTGCTCAGGCTATGCTGGCAGGATTGATGCGCTGGGTTACTGCAGCGTGATGCAATCCCAGTTTTATTGCACGCCTCTCGTAAAGGCGCGGGTATCGAACTGCATGCCTGGCCTAGTGCAAGTGTAACGGCAGTTCATGATTTTCTTGAACTAGGATTTTTCGGGTGAATTTCGGGCAGACCGGTAAATTTGCTTGATCCCGGATCGGCGCTATTGTCCGGGCATGGATTGGTCCTGCCATCGTACTCTCAATTCACTAAAGTGGGCTATGGTACTTCATTCGAAAGACAGGTTGTAGTTACAACTGAAAATAATGAAGTTTTGATTACAATCCTCGGGTACTCGAGATATGATCTAACACCATGAAATTTATAGATATTCCAATCCATAAATTAGACCGCTAAGGACTAGAATCTGGAAGTGGGGAGATGGCGTGGCGCAATTAAAAGGAAAGAGGAGTTCGGCATCACCAGATCAGAGCACGATCTGGGATCTGTTGCTGTCTCGATTAAGAGAAGGGATGATTTTGGTTGAGATAGCAATTTGCATCTATCTGACCTGTGCGTTGTTCAGTTTTGATCCGTTCGATCCGAGCTGGACCTTCACAGGGATCAGTCATCAGGTGAGCAATATCATGGGGCCTTCGGGTGCCTGGTTTGCCGATGTGGTGTTTGCTATTTTTGGTTTGATGGCATTTGTATTTCCTTTGCTTCTAGCGGTTCATATTTTGCGGCAGGTCTTGTCGAAACGTATTAATCCGATTTTTGATCCCGCGTTGTTGATTGTTCAGGGAATGGGGCTGGTACTGGGTGTTATCAGCGGTGCTACTTTGTGCAGAATGCATTTTTATGGTGCTGGCCTTGAATTCCGCGAGGGAAGTGGTGGTTTAGTGGGGAATGCTACGAAAGAGCTTCTTGTGCCTTTGCTGGGGTACCCTGGGGCGACTTTGACCCTGGTGCTGGTTTTCCTTATTGGCCTGACCTTGCTGATAGATATTTCCTGGGTGGCCGTTCTAGATACCACTGGACGATTTACCCTACAGCTATATGACGTTATACGGGATCGCTGGCACCGCTTCAGAAATCATCGCCTGGCGGCCTCAAAGGCCCAGCGGACGACCAAAGCTCGGCGAATTGCTCTCGAAAAACATGTTGAACTGGAGCAGGCCAGGATACCCCTGGTTATTCAGCCGCCTGAAAAAGGAGAGCCAGAACTCAGTGAGCGGGCAGCACGCGAAAAACAAGGTAACCTTTTTACAATGCAAACAGTAGAAGGCCTGCCAGCACTAAGTCTCCTGGACATTAATGATGCCACTAAGCAGCGGGGTTATTCTTCTCAGGATCTAGAAGCGATGTCCAGGCTGCTTGAATTGAAGCTCCTGGATTATGGTGTTGAAGCAGCGGTGGTGGCGGTATTTCCTGGACCGGTGATTACCCGCTTTGAAATACAGCCAGCACCCGGAGTAAAAGTGAGTCGGATCTCTGGGCTAGCCAAAGATCTAGCACGGTCCCTGGCCGTAATCAGCGTTCGGGTGGTGGAGGTGGTGCCTGGTAAACCTGTGGTCGGAATAGAAATACCCAACGAAGATAGACAAATAGTCCGGCTAAGCCAGGTATTATCCTCGAAAGCTTATGACCTGTCCCTGTCTCCTTTGTCGCTTGCGCTGGGCCACGATATTGCAGGTGAGCCCGTCGTCGTTGATCTGGCAAGAATGCCTCACCTACTGGTGGCAGGTACAACCGGATCAGGGAAGTCAGTCGGCTTAAATGCCATGATACTTTCGATTTTGTTCAAGGCCTCGCCAGAAGATGTCCGGTTGATTATGGTCGATCCTAAAATGCTTGAACTAGCAGTTTACGAAGGTATTCCCCACTTGTTAACACCGGTGGTTACCGACATGAAGGATGCGGCTAATGCGCTTCGCTGGTGTGTTGCAGAAATGGAACGGCGCTATCGCCTGATGGCATCGCTTGGCGTGCGTAATATCGGTGGATTCAATCGTAAGGTGAAAGACGCGATCAAAGCAGGTGAGCCGCTAACAGATCCTTTCTGGGTGCCTGATCCTCTTTCCGAAGAGGAAATGCAATCCCCCGATGAATTGGAAACACTGCCTTTTATTGTTGTCGTCATTGATGAATTTGCAGACCTGATGATGATAGTTGGTAAAAAGGTAGAGGAACTCATTGCCCGTATTGCTCAGAAAGCCAGGGCAGCGGGCATACATTTGATTCTGGCGACGCAGCGACCTTCGGTAGACGTAATTACCGGTCTTATTAAGGCAAATGTGCCCACCCGGATCGGTTTCCAGGTTTCCAGTAAGGTTGATTCCAGAACGATTCTGGATCAGGGCGGGGCTGAACAACTGCTAGGCCATGGCGATATGCTGTACATGCCCGGGGGAACACCGATTCCTGTAAGAGTTCACGGCGCATTTGTAGACGATGATGAAGTACATCGCGTCGTGGAAAGCTGGAAAACACTAGCTGAGCCCAATTATCTTGACGTTATTTTAGATGGTCTAACGGATTCTGAGCTGCTACCGGGCAAAGCCGGCAGCAGAGATGACAGGCAGGGAGAAGCAGACCCATTATATGATGAGGCGGTCGCTTTTGTGACCTCTTCAGGTCGGGTTTCTATTTCGTCGGTTCAACGAAAGTTACGCATAGGTTATAACCGGGCTGCCAGGATGGTAGAAGAAATGGAACAAGCTGGGGTTGTCAGTCAAATGAATACCAATGGCTCGCGAGAGGTGTTAGCCCATGCGCCGCCAGATTAGCCTGATTGTAGGGCTGGTTATACTGGGGCTTTCTCCGTTCAATGGCGCAACCGAAGAAGTGCTTGATAGTGATCCTGCGGGTTTATTAAAGCGGCATCTTGGATTGATTCACGATCTCGAGGCCTTGTACAGTCAACGTGCTGCGGATAATGCCGTGATGAGTCAGACGGGCAAGTTCTGGTTAAAGCAGCCGGGCCGGTTTCGCCTGGAGCCAGCGGATGATCTGAACCCACTGCTGGTTTCTGATGGCAGGAGTCTCTGGGAATTTGATGCCTTGCTGGAACAGGTCATCATTCATTCCGCGAGTTCGGATCCGACGGTATCACCGGTTCTGCTACTGGCCAGATCCGATATCGACCTTGAAACCGCTTACAATATTGATTTGTACCGTGACGAACTGGAAGAGGTATTTGTACTGTCGCCTGTTCGTCAGGATGCATTTTTTCGCAACCTCAGCCTGCACTTTAAGGATGGGCTTCCTGTCGGGATTCGTGTTCTGGCACTATCGGGCCAATATCTTGAAATGGAGATACGGATCCTGGAGTATAACGGGGAAGTACCCCTTTCCCTGTTTCATTTTGAAGTTCCTGCTGATGTAGATGTCATTGATTATCGACCATGAATTTATTTGAATCCCAAACGCAGTTTCAGCCTCTGGCAGCTCGTCTCAGGCCACAAAGACTTGAAGATTTTGTTGGCCAGAGCCATCTGCTGGCGAGTGGCAGACCGCTCAGGCTGGCCATCGAACAGGGTCAACTACATTCGATGATATTCTGGGGCCCGCCAGGAACGGGGAAAACCAGCCTGGCCCGGCTCCTGGCGCAATATGCAGATGCAGAGTTTGTGTCCATATCGGCGGTTTTAAGTGGCATTAAGGAAATCAGAAATGTCGTCACAATGGCTAAGCAGGTGGCAACTCAGGGCCGTAAGACAATATTGTTCGTTGATGAAGTTCACCGTTTCAACAAAGGTCAACAAGATGCCTTCCTGCCGCACGTAGAGGATGGTACCGTTATACTCATTGGCGCTACTACGGAAAATCCATCGTTTGAGTTGAATAATGCACTGTTATCTCGGGCGCGCGTGTATCGATTACAGTCGATTGATGAAGAAGCGCTGCTGACCCTGCTTGAGGGAGCTTTGCCTCGAATCGGTGATTCCGGAATCAAAGCAGAAACCAAGGCACTTAAGGCGATTGCCAGTAGTGCTCAGGGTGATGCCAGGCTTG
Organism: Gammaproteobacteria bacterium; assembly: GCA_012960535.1. Taxonomy (GTDB): domain Bacteria; phylum Pseudomonadota; class Gammaproteobacteria; order Pseudomonadales; family Azotimanducaceae; genus UBA9926. The sequence goes on along the minus strand of DUBB01000007.1, from coordinate 8,892 downwards.
CCTTGAATCTTCTTGAAATTGCGGCTGATTCAGCCCCGGATGACACTATTCGACTTGATCAGCTAGGGCCTATTCTTGGTGAGAGTACGCGGCGTTTTGATAAAGGTGGCGATGTATTCTACGAGCAGATATCGGCCTTGCATAAAGCTGTGCGTGGCTCATCACCTGACGCTGCACTTTACTGGTTTGCGCGCATGTTAGATGGAGGCTGTGATGCGCTCTATATCGCCCGCCGAGTCGTTCGTATGGCCAGCGAAGATGTGGGTAATGCTGACCCGAGGGCCTTGCAGATTGCCTTGAATAGCTGGGATGTGCAGAGAAGGTTGGGTAGCCCGGAAGGTGAGCTGGCAATTGCCCAGGCGATAGTTTACCTTGCCGTCGCAGCCAAGAGTAATGCCGTTTACCTGGCACTGGATCAGGCAAAGGCGGATGTCAAAAAGTTCGGCTCCTTGGAAGTACCACTCCACCTTCGAAATGCACCAACCGAGATGATGGAAAAGATGGGCTACGGTGAGCAATATCAGTATGCTCATGATCACCAGGATGCCTTTGTTCCTGGCGAAAATTATTTTCCAGAAGATTTGAGTGAGCAGCAGTATTACATCCCTGTTGACCGGGGTCTGGAGCTTAAGATTGGTGAAAAACTGAACTATCTTCGTAGTCAGAATAAAGCGAGTAAGATGAAACGATATCCGTCAGGAGAAAGTTAACGATGGATTGGCTAGCGGTATCTTTCGGTGGAGCTTTGGGTGCTGTTTTAAGGCACGCATTGGCCAGCGCCATCACGGCCCAGTCGAGATCAGAATTCCCTCTTGGAATTTTCACAGTGAATGTCCTAGGCTGTTTTCTCATGTCGATTTGTTACGTGCTGCTGGTCGAACGGCAACTGTTGGGCGACCCCTGGCGTGACTTTACATTGGCCGGCTTGCTCGGTGCCTTCACAACCTTTTCGACCTTCTCACTCCAGGCTTATATGCTCATTGTCAACGGTCGTTGGGCTCTAGCACTGGGTTACATTCTGGCTAGTGTTCTGGTCTGTTTGCTGGCTGTTGCCGTGGGCGTATTTCTGACCAGGATACTCATTAATCACTGACTTGCTCTATTGGTTCAGGTAAACTGTGCGCTTCAAATTTCAGGGCAATTCAGATGCTCGATCCAAAATTACTGCGCACAGAACTTGACGATGTTGCCGTTCGGCTGCAAAAGAAATACTTCAACCTTGACGTCAGTCAAGTCGAAGCGCTGGAGGCCGAGCGTAAATCTGCGCAGATGGCGGTTGAAGTGCTTCAGGCAGAGCGCAACAAACAGTCCAAAATGATAGGTCAGGCTAAAGCACAAGGTGAGGATGTAGCGCCACTGCTAGCGCAGGTTGCTGATCTTGGAGCACGTCTTGCGGAACAAAAGACTCAGTTTGAGTCGGTTTCTGAGCAATTTCAGAGCCTGGTGTTGGCGATTCCAAATATTCCTGATGCAAGTGTTCCTGTGGGGAAAACAGAGGATGATAATGTTGAGATAAGACGATGGGGCGAACCCGGTAGCTTTGATTTTCCTGTGCTGGACCATGTAGCCCTGGGTGAGCAGGGTCATAGCATGGATTTTGAAGTAGCCGCAAAGGTGACCGGCTCCCGGTTTGTTACCCTGCGAGGTGAATTGGCGCAGCTACATCGGGCACTGACTCAATTTATGTTGGACCTACATGTCAACGAGCATGGTTATGAAGAGGTCTATGTGCCTTACATCGTTAATAGCGAATCACTGCGAGGTACCGGTCAGTTACCTAAATTCGGAGAGGACCTGTTCAAGCTGGAGGGCGAAAAAGATTTCTACCTTATACCCACAGCAGAAGTTCCGGTCACCAATCTACTTAGGGATGTGATCGTCTCAGAAGATCAGTTGCCCCTGCAATTTGTATGTCACACGCCCTGTTTTAGAAGTGAGGCAGGTAGCTATGGCAGGGATACGCGAGGCATGATTCGTCAACATCAATTTGAAAAAGTTGAATTAGTACAATTGCTTCGCCCTGAGGATAGTGCCCAGGCGCACGAGGCTTTGACCCATCATGCTGAGGTCGTTTTACAGAAATTAGAATTGCCTTATCGAGTGGTTAATCTTTGTGGTGGGGATTTGGGGTTTGCTTCAGCAATGACATACGACCTGGAAGTCTGGCTGCCCGGCCAGGATGCCTACCGGGAAATATCTTCGTGTAGTAATTATTTAGATTTCCAGGCAAGGAGAATGCAGGCGAGGTGGCGCAATAGCAGAACAGGCAAACCAGAATTGCTGCATTCGCTTAATGGCTCCGGTGTTGCAGTAGGGCGTGCGCTGATCGCTGTGATGGAGAATTACCAGCAGCGAGATGGCAGTATTGCCATACCAGCAGTATTGCATTCGTATATGGGTGGGAAGGCTGTTCTTTTTAGAGATGTCTGATGGATTATCTGCCCCTACATTTTAAGCTGGAGGGCGATCGGGTACTCATTGTTGGTGGTGGGGATCTGGCCTTCAATAAGGCCACGCTCTTGACCAGGGCTGGCGCGGATATCCTTTTTGTAGCGCCGCAGTTCAGCAATAAGGTGCTAGCCCTGGGTGATCAACATGAATTTCGGGTGGGAAATTTTGACTCTGCAGACCTGCAGGGGGTTTGTCTGGTCGTGGCAGCAACCAGTGACAATCAGGTCAATAGCAGCGTGGCAGCAGCAGCCAGAGCAAAGGGAACGCCTGTCAACGTTGTAGATGCGCCTGATCTCTGCAGCGTTATATTTCCCGCGATTATTGATCGTAGCCCTGTCCTTATATCAGTAGGAACCAGCGGCGCTTCTCCAGTCCTGGCTCGAAGTATAAGGGAGATGATGGAAGGCTATCTGCCGGAAGGTATAGCAAGACTTGCTCAGTTTCTAAAGGAGACCAGGCCAGCGCTTAAAAAGCGTTTCTCGGATGTTCAGTTGCGTCGTAGGGTTGTTGAAAAATTCATGTCGAGTCCGGGTCATGAGCTCGCCCAACGCGGGGATTTCTCTGCAGCCGAGGCCTATCTGCACGAGGCGCCAGCAGTAACCGGAGAAGTCTATCTCGTTGGTGCCGGGCCGGGTGACCCGGATCTGTTGACACTCAAGGCGCTTCAACTGATGCAGAAGGCAGATGTGATTCTATACGATAATCTGGTTTCTCAAGCCGTTCTTGGACGTGCACGCCGGGATGCACAATACGAATTTGTCGGCAAACGTAGTGGTTATCTTTCGACTTCACAGGAATCGATTAATGCACTGCTGGTGCGTCTGGCCATGGAAGGCAAGCGGGTGCTCCGTTTGAAAGGGGGAGATCCTTTCATCTTCGGGCGCGGCGGAGAGGAACTTGAAGAGTTAGTAGAAGCCGGTGTGCCTTTCCAGGTCGTCCCCGGTATCACAGCTGCATCCGGTTGCGCCGCTTATGCTGGCATCCCACTGACTCACCGAGATTACGCGCAATCAGTACGGTTCATTACCGGCCATCCCAGGAATAGTCAGGTTCAACTCCCCTGGCAGGAATTTGTTTCACCCGGGCAGACGCTGGTTTTTTATATGGGCCTGGCAGGTTTGGCCGACATCTGTAAGAATCTCATTGCACATGGCATGAGCCAGGACACGTCGGTCGCGGTCATATCAAAAGGTACAACAGCAGAACAGAAAATGGTCATAGGTAGCCTTGATACCGTGAGCAAGCTCGTTATCGAGGCGCAACTGGCCTCGCCAACGCTGATTATCGTTGGCGACGTGGTTTCTGCACCGAGTCAGCGCCATGAGCCAGGGCTAAGTCCTCCTGAATAAGCGGTTCAATCACAATCGGTAGGTTTGGGTAAGCCGGCTATCTGCGCAAGCGCTCTTCTCGGCCGACCGCCAAACAGCTTCATCAGATAAATGCTGCCAGTATCTGTGCCCAGCGACTGTTTCAAGAGGTTGACAGTTACCCGCGTTGTGGGGGACAGGCCGTATGTGTTGAAGTAATTGCGGACCAGGGCGATAACCTGCCAGTGAGCCGCGGATAAAGTAATATTATAGTCATCGGCTATCTGCTGGGCCGTAGTTTCATTCCAGTCTTTTAGCCTTTTAAGAAAACCTTCGCTATCTCGTGCAGCAATCATGCGTTAATACCAGCTGAGGTGATTGTCAACTTCTGTGCAGAGTTGTACCCAGTCATTGTAATCAATGAGCTGGACTGATTCAGCAGGGACAATGCCGCGTAGCTGACAGTCCTCTGCCAGCGCCATTACCCGCTTACATTGAATGTCGAGGGTTTGATTAGAACTGTAGACGCCATCTTCAATAAACAGGACCTTATCTTCAATATTGATGCGCTGGCGGTGCTGGCTGAAGGCTTCAGGTGTATTGAAAGTGTGTAGTAGCATTATAAATTCAGTACTTTATCGAAACTTCGAATGAGCGGGTTTATTTCAGATGGTAATAGTGAGATCGGCTCGAGCATAAGCATTTTACTATCCAGTGACCATTTTTCCAGATCGCTCGACTGGCAGTAGAACCGTTCAACGCCATAGTCAGGCAGGGCAGCATAACCCCGCGTAAAGACCTTGATTTTAGTATCGTTGGCTTTTTGGTCGGGCAGTAACTGCAATATCCCATCACTTAGGAACAAAACACTGCACTCGGTGAAAACAGAAGCCGCAAGGATAACATCCAGGCCTTCTTGAGACGCAATTGAGTTATAAGGCCTTTTGGTGATCAGGATGAGCAGTCTTTGCATATCAGGATCCAAACGTGACAGTTCTGTCGGCCACCAGGATACCCTCCATGAGTTGTCCCAGGCCGCCGATAATGAATCCGGAGCTGATTGAACTGGTCGGCTTTTCGTAACGTACCGCTTCATCTTCATCGAAAATACCGCGTCTACTGGCTGAGGCAATGCAGGCCATCAGTTCTATGCTGTTTTCACTTGCCAGGCGTTGCCATAATTCCGTTATCGAGATTTCATCTTGGGGTGGCTCGGCCAGATCATTGGCGACCAGCACAGCACCCTGGTAAAAAAATACCCGATGAATTGTGTGGCCAGCGGTAACAGCAGCCTCAGCAAATCGATAAGCTGTTATGGGGCCCTGGCTGTGGAGGGGGTCGCCGAGTACAGCAAGCATGAACTTCATGGGTGCTTATTTCCTGGTGCTCAGCTGTTAACGATGAACCGCTGACGCTATTCGGCCTGGCCGGTTCATCTTGTTAGTTGGCAGTTAGTCGTCAGCCCAGCCAAAGAGAGCCAGCAGGTGAATAAACAGGTTGTAGATATTCAGGTACAGACTTACCGTCGCCATAATGTAGTTGGTTTCGCCACCATTGAGTATTCTGCTGGTATCAAACAGGATCAACCCGGAGAATATGACCACGGCCATGGATGAAATAGCCAGGTGCAAACCAGAAATTGGGTACCCCATGAGGCCAGCGATCAGATTGAACACGATAGCCCCGACAAGAACCCACAGACCTACCATGAGGAATCCACCCATAAAAGAGAAGTCTTTTTTGGAGATCAGCGTATAACCTGATAGCGAAAGGAATATAGCACCCGTGGTCGCCAGTGCCTGAAAGATAAGAAAAGATCCTGACGCAGAACTCATCACATAATTGTTTAACATAGGGCCAAGTGCAAAACCCATTAAACCGGTGAAGCCGAATACCCAGTACAGTGCTTTGGCACTATTGGCGACTCGGCGGAGGAAAAATAGCATCCCAAAGCTACCCAGCAGGCAGGCCATTGCAATCATGAGAGGTGGGTTGATCATCATTGAGGCAACCGCCGTTAAGGCACTCCAGACGAGAGTCATGGCCAATAAGGTGTAAGTTTGGCGCAACACTTTATGTCCTGAAAGGGTGCTCGGTGAATGTGCTTGGTCAATAAACCTGGCATCTGCCATACGGAACCTCCTGTGGGTTTTCTTCACTGTTAGATGTGCAATTGTAAGGGCTGTTACGACTAAATCAAGGACCCCTCGTATTCAGGGGTGAGTTTTCTATGCTTAAACTACTATTTCAGTAAAATTTTTCAGGTTCTCGCAATCAATCTGGATGTCTCACTTACCTTGGCCCGTCCTATCCAGGCCAGGCTACTCGGTCTGGCTGGCTAGATCTGGACTTAAAAGTTATGAACATATTCATAGGCTCTATTCCATAGGAGAAAGAATATTAAAAAATTCAAATAAAATATGAAAACTAGTACAAGAGAAGAAGAAACATGCAATTTAATCTGATTATTTTGGCGTTAACTTTAAGGTTTTACCCCGTTCGCCATCTGCGCTCCCAGCGCCAAGGCGCGCCTTAAGACCGTGTGGGAACAGGTTAACAGCAGTCTGGCTTTTGCTTTTGCCGGATTGCTGCTGGCTGTCAACACAGCGGGTCTCTGTGCTGAGGCCCATGCAATTAGAATCCAACCGCCACCCGGCCTGGCCTGTGATCAGAGCCAGGTTGAACTTGTCTCGGGCCGTATTGGTGAGGTTAAGCAGGAACCACTTGCACTGTGGGTAACGGTGCTGACTGAATGGGGCACACGTGAGCGAATCAGCCTGCGCCTTACATCTGTTGACCGTACTAAGCTGGTAAGCCTGCGAAGCCCGCTGCAAACAGCCGATCTGTCTGCCTGGCTAATGGCACAGGGGCGGGGCAGGTCAGTTCAAATTGCAATACAGTCAGTCGCAGCTACAGCCTGGGAATTACTCGGGCAGGTTGATTATTCTGATAGGGATGGCCGAGGCTGAGCAAAGGTGATTGAAGGCGTGTTTTCAGCTAGCTCAGATAAGGGCCCGGCCGAGCAGTGTCAGGGTTCCTGCATCAGCATCAAGTTCGGCATTTGCGCCGACTGGTATTATGCTCTGGTCATCCACATGACCAATCATCAAGCCACGCATAACCGGGATGGAAAGCCCTTCGCATCGCTGTTCAAGGACGGCCTCCATGCTGATGCTCGGTGCATCTGCCTCATAGTCGGTGAACTTGCCAAATATCAGGCCATTGATCTGGCTGAAAACACCCGCCAGCCATAGCTGTGTAAGCATCCTGTCTACGCTGTACGGTGCTTCACTGACGTCTTCCAAAAACAGTATTTTCCCCCTGAAATCGGGCTCATAGGGGGTGCCCATCAGACTGGTTACCAGGCTCAGATTGCCGCCAACCAGGGGCCCCGTCGCCTTGCCCAGAACAAACCGGGTTATTCGGTTGTGTCGTTCGGCCTGACCAGGGACCTGGGGAAACCTGGGAGGGGCTGCCAGCGAGGTCGGATGTTCACCCCGCATGATGATGCGGCTGAACTCTTGATAGGTATAGTCGGTGAACTGCTGGCCAGCTATGGGTCCATGAAAGGTGATCAATCCCGTGATGCCATTGATTGCCAGGTGCAGGGCGGTGATATCGCTATAACCTAACAATACTTTGGGGTTTGACCTGATTACGTTGTAGTTGAGCATAGGTAGGATTCGGGACGCGCCGTAACCGCCCCGGGAACAGAAAATACCGTGGATATCAGGATCTGCAAACATCCGATTGACGTCTTCAGCCCTTTGGTTGTCGCTGCCGGCTAGGTAGCCATGGCGCTTGTAAAGGTGTTTACCGGCGACCGCATTAAAGCCCAGAGAGCGAACCACATCCAGGGCATATTCGACGTCTTGATTCTCCCAGGTGTTGCTCGATGGCGCGATAACGCCAATGTTCATGCCTGACTGCAGCCGTCTGGCAAGGACTGGCTTCATTACCTTTTTTGAGCTGGCCAGGTTATTTGTGCTGGCCGTGGATTCAGGCAGCAGCCCCGCTGTGGTCGTTGCCAGCGCCAGATTAGATAGGAATTGTCTACGCTTCATTATTATTGGCCGAGTAGCGATAATGTATCAGTGGATCGGTCTGAAAAGGCCTGGAGTCAAAAACTGCAAGTGATGGAATCATGGTTAACAGGCCTGGAAATTAACGGATTGGCTAAGATTAATGCATGAAGGGGTTATTTTCACGTCTTTAACCTGCTGAATTGCAGGCTTTTTTGTAATGCAGGGGTTTCGATGATCCAGCTCGGGCAAAAAGGCCCGAAAGATGCACGGCTGGCAAGTATATATAGCCTCGGCAGACTACCGGAGACAAGTGAGCCTGCAGGCAGTCGCAGAGTGAGCGTGCTTTCATGTAATAGTAAAGCGTTTAATTGTAAAGCGCTTCACAGTAAAGCGCTTAACAGAAAAGCGTTTAGCACGCTACTAGGCTGTTGTCAGGGAGCAGTGTCCAGCACTAAAGAGGGTTGATTTCTTCTTTTTCCCCCAAGGGAAACAGGCGATGCTATGGGTCGCTGGCCAGTTCCGTCAAACGATTGAATTGACTTATTATCAGGAGGGTTTATGTCTGACTGCAGCAGGGTTAAACCAATGTTACCAGGGCTATTAAACCAGGAGCTGAACAGCAGTGATATTAATGAGGTTCAGGCACACCTGTCGAGGTGCGTTCAGTGTCGAGAACATATGAGTGGCTTACCTTCTTTTCAAAATATGAATTTACAAGAGGTTGTGATGGTTTCATCACAATCTACTTTAAGTAGAAGGTTGTATGTCGTACTGACAGCTGTTGCCATGGTGCTTTGTATTGGCGGCTATATTGCGCTTGCCGGGCATGGCTTAGTTTCGTTTATTCAGGATCCGGAAGAATTAGATTTCACTAAAATGGCGGCAATGGCCTTGTTGGTGGGGATGAGCACATTGTTTTCAGTGGTCGCCTATCAGCGTTATTCTAAAAGGAAAAGTGATCCCTACCAGGAGGTGGAAAGATGATTATCAGTACTGCGGAGTCTATTGCGTCTAGACCGGCTATTCGTACGCTGGGCCTGGTTCAGGGAAATACAGTTCGAGCACGTCATCTGGGGCGGGACATTATGGCGGGTCTGAGAACCCTGGTG
>DUBB01000006.1 GCA_012960535.1 Gammaproteobacteria bacterium | reverse complement strand
GTTCTCTGGTCTCCTGAAGTTGGCGACGACTCTCCGCGAGGATAGCGGTTGCATCGTTTCATGATTAAACTAAGAAAGCCAGCCAGACTGGGTTAGCTTTTGGGTGGTATCCTAGATCTAGAATCTTAAACTCAAGTGTAATTAACACATGAGCTGCGCTATCCAACCAGGTTATAAACACCCTGCATAGTTACGATGTAGGGATGCTGGAACAGGGTATTCAAACTTACACCACGGATTATATAACCACTGAAAGTTCTGGAATAGTCAGCAATGCTTCACTGGTTTTACTGTACTCAATTATATCAGCCCGCATGGAGGGCGCCGTGTCGATGAGGAAGTAGCAATCATCCCAGACAATATCAATACGCACCTTTGACTTTTTTGTCGGTCCCTGATGAATCGTGCAGGTCCAGAAAGCACCTATTTCATCGGCATCCCGCCATGCCTTGATCATCTGATTGTTGCGCCGGGGAAAAGCCTTTTCCGCTGGATTTAATTTGCCCTGATCGGGGCCCGTTGGTTTCCCTGAAGCATCAAGCCAGATTATCTCTAATTTTGCATTTTTTGATATCTCATGTGGTGGTCCATCATATTCTGCAGATCCGGTAATCATCTTATCCAGCCACTGACGTACCTCAGGTTTCGCCTTCTCAATATACTTTGCTAAATCGTTCATTAGCAACTTCCCTTATGTAGGCGTACCAACTTGATGCAAACTTGTGGCTTTCAATCAATTCGTTTTAACCCTAATTCATGAATTAATGAATGCCACGCGTACCGGTTTGGTGATGATGAAAGCAAAACCAGGGAAATCCACGATTCAATACTGATCCTGGCTATGGACGCTACTCGCGGCGACAATTCCGGATGGGCATTACCGGGGGCTCCATCCGTATCCAGTAGCATTGTAAAGCCCGTTACAGCGTGTAAAGCCGTTACCCGGTGTGGCAGCTGGTTTCCCAGTGCTTGGGTCGGCTGCTCGGAAACGATCCTGGCAGAGGGCCGGGGCCAACACCAAGCTATTTCCCTTGTTGAATGATGTCCACAAGCCTAATTCAACGATCGTCTTGATGGCCAGTTGTCACTATTGCTGGCGACCTGCTATGGATAGACACTGTTTCTGATTCAAAGTACGCTACAGTAAGGATTTCGAATTTTATAGAGGACTCGCATACAGGATTTAAATGAAGACCAGCAGACGACATTTCCTGGGTGGTTTTGCTGCACTGCCTTCCCTGAAGTATTTTTCTCCGAAAGCATCAGCACAGGCAGTCGAGGTTGATAATTTCCGCGATTATTACCACGAACTTGGCGTTGAGCCCTTTATTAATGCGGTCGGGCCTTATTCATCGCTCGGTGGTGCCTTAATGTGGCCCGAGGTCATCGATGCGATGGACTATGCCATTGACAACAAAGCCAGAATGATCGATATCCATGATGCGGTTGGCAAACGCATCGCACAAATGCTGGGTGCCGAGGCGGCCATGGTCACCTCGGGCGCGACCGGCGCAATTATTCTGGGAACCGCAGCCTGCATGACCATGGGCGACCCTGATAAGAACGAAAGCCTGCCGAACACATCTGATATGGCCAATGAAGTCATTATTCTCAGAAGCCAGCGCTACCTCTATGATCGATCGATCCGTGCACCTGGTGCAAAACTGGTTGAAGTTGAGCATAGCAACGAGGTTGCTGATGCCATTAATGATAAGACCGCCATGCTGTTTTTTCTGCTCAATCGTCCTGACCAGGCTAATATTGATATCCAGGCTTATATCAGGATCGCGAAACAGCATGACATCCCGATCATGTGCGATGCGGCCACCACGGTGCCGCCGATACATAAGATAGCGGACACCGTAAATCTAGGATTTGACCTGATCTGTTACTCCGGCGGTAAGGGCCTGCGAGGCCCCTATAGCGCAGGGCTTCTACTGGGCAGAAAGGATTTAATTCATTACGCCAGACAACACGGTTCCCCGAACCATCGGGCGTATGGAAGGAGCATGAAAGTCGCCCCGGAAGAATATCTCGGCATGATGGTTGCGGTTGAAACCAGCCTTAAATTTGATGAAGAAAAAGAGTACCAGAGGCAGCTCGGCATGGTGAATTCCATGGGCAGAGACCTTGCCGGGCTGGCTGGGGTTTCAGCATCGACTCATGTCCCTGATGCTGAGGCCCGCGAACCGTATATTGAAATAGACTGGGATGAACGCTATGAGATATCACCCGCATCAGTAAAAGAACAATTAAGAAATGGGAGTCCTTCGATAGAAGTCAGGGCGCTATTCCTTTCCGGTGGCAAGCTTCATCTGACGGCCACCATGCTACAGGAAGGCCAGGCGGCAATTGTGGTCAAACGACTAAAACAGATTTTACTTAAGTATAAATCAACAAATCTACAGCAAGTGACTGAAAAATAATGACATTCAGACGAACTATTTTAAAAAGTATAGCCGGTGTTGTGCCGTTTACCTTGCTGGGTAGTGCCACAGGATGCAGTCAGCAAGAATCCCAGTCGATACCAGCACCCTCGAACCGGGATTACTTCAAGGAACTGGGTGTTACACCGTTTATTAATGCTGCCGGCGCCTATTCGGCCTACGGCGGCGCCAGAATGCGCCCGGAAGTAATTGATGCAATGCGTTACGCGGCCATTCGTAAAGTCAAAATGGCTGACCTGCATACCGCTGTCGGCAAGAAAATCGCTAAGCTGACTGGATCTGAAGCCGCGATGGTTACCTCTGGGGCCACAGCTTCTCTGGTTCTGGGAACGGCTGCCTGCATGACCCTGGGTGATGAACATAAAATGCAGCAACTACCGGATACCACCCATACAAAAAACGAAATTGTTATTCAGAAAAAACACCGGTATACCTACGACAGGGCCTTGACCGTCGCGGGTGGAAAACTGATTGAGGTTGAATCCGAGCAGGATGTTCGGAACTCGGTCAATGAGCGAACGGCTATGATGTTCTTCTTAAAACCAACCCAGCAGGGTGACAATATTGCAGCTCAGAACTATATATCACTGGCAAAGGAACTGGGCGTGCCTTGCTTGTGTGATGCAGCAACGACGACGCCGCCAGCAACTAATATTCTTAAGGGCGTCAAAGAAGGTTTTGATCTCATTTGTTACTCAGGCGGGAAGGGGCTGCGAGGGCCCTACAGTGCCGGTCTGTTACTTGGCAAGTCGGATTTAATCAGATACGCGCGAAGACATAGCGCGCCAAATCATCTCTCTATTGGCCGTGGCATGAAAGTGTCGTCTGAGGAATACCTTGGCATGTTGATTGCCCTGGAAGCAAGCCTTAATGTTTCAGAAGCGCAGGACTATTTGTATAAGCAGCAGCGATTCGAAAATATTATCGCGCAGATATCAGATATACCGGGCGTCATCACGCGTATTTTCGAATCTGAAAGCATCACCAATGAGCTGTATCTGGATATTGATTGGGACACTAATTTAATTCAGTTGAGTCGTGAGGAATTTATTGCTGCATTACGCAACCACAGCCCTTCGGTTGAAATTCGATTGCTGCAGTTTTCAGGTGGAAGAATTCAGTTATCGGCCACTGTTATGGCTGAAGGGCAAGATGCCATTGTTGGGCGGATAATCAGAGAAGTATTATTAAATCCCTCTTACCAGGTCAATGTGGTTCAAGACCAATAGGTAGATACAGCATATTCGAACAAACACGGCAAAATAGACCTACAGTAGTTGCCCGTCGGTAAGGCTAACCAGGATATATTCCGCATCTAGCCAAAGCAGCATGGCTATTATGACAATAGCGCAGGTATTCACTATCTGAGCATACAATTGCAGCCTCACTGGAAATAAATAGAAAGCAACAAAGGCTACTAATAAAGCTATACGGGCAAGGACTACCTGCAAGAGCAGGTCGCCTTCATTGAAAGCGTTGCGCAGATCGGCTATTAAAAAAGAATCGGGTGAGGTTAATAGCAGAATACGCCTTGAGGCGTCCGCTGCTGCAAAAAGACAAAACCGAGCGTAAATATTTCATTTTCTCTTTCTTTGCCTGTTTTCTGTTCCACGAGTAACGCCTTCTTCTAGTTCTCTAAAGTACGCAATTTCCTCTTCTTTCAAGACCATAACACACTCCGTTATTAGGCCAAGAAAATACAAAGATTAGGCTTTCAGAAACGCTTATGATCACGCTCCTAATAACCAAACCATATCGATTGGTTATCCGTACAATTGCTGCACACATAATCGACAATTGATGTACTAATTAAGTGCTGATTAAATACTGATTATATGGATCAAGGTCACACAGAGAAGCTGATTGCGGCAGGCACATTTACCTGGGGCGCTTTACTCGTCTCATTGAAGGAAACAATCCCACGGCAATAACCAGGAAGACTTATAACTACGCTACAGCCCGAAAGGTTAACGGCAGAGGTTAACCATCAGGGTTAAGTGCCTGCAGGGAAACTGCTTCTGAACACACGATAAGCCAATTCAGCTGTTGTTTTGGCTTTACTCTGTTAGTTTTGACCTGGAAGCCATTAATAATCGAGACAGCAATGAAAAAAGAAGCGTTCTTTGAGGAAGTTCGAACGGACCTAACGGGGCCACTCAGCGGTGTTTTAGTCATTGAAGCAACGACCACCTGGGCAGGGCCTATGGCTGGTTGTATTCTTGCAGACTTTGGCGCGAGAGTCATAAAAATCGAGCATCCAACTGGAGATGTAACCAGAAATATTCCGCCTATGGTGCCAGGCTCACAGCTGTCGATATTTAATGAGACCGTCAACCGCAATAAGGAATCCCTCACTGTTGATCTACGTTCGGCGCAGGGTAAAGCTATCGTGCTCAAGCTGGTAGAGAAAGCGGACCTGTTTATCGAGAATTTTCGTCCTGGCACACTGCCTGAATGGGGCCTGGGTTATCACAACCTTCGTAAGCTTAAGCCTGATTTAGTGTATGTCAGTGTCAGTGGCTTCGGCCAGTTCGGTCCTTTGAGCGAAAGGGTAGGGTACGACCCTCTTGCCCAGAACTACACAGGCTGGGCGGCTTTAAACGGCGAACCCGATGGTGGGCCCATTAAAGCACCGACATTTCTTGCCGATGACCTGGGTGGCTTACATGGTGCCATGGCAGCCATGGCAGCGCTTCGCCATCGCGACCAGACAGGCGAAGGACAGCATGTAGACGTATCGTTGGTCGACAGCATCATGTTCCAGAGTAATGGGCTCGCCAGTCTGGGCGCGATGGGCCTGCCCACACCCAGGATGGGGAATCAGTTTTCAATCGCCGCACCGGTGAACAATTATACCTGCACAGACGGTAAAGTCTTTGCAGGTGTTTTACTGGACAGTCACTGGCAACAACTTGCAGGAGAAATAGGTCAGGATCAGTTGAAGGATCTTTCCGGCAGTGAGCGGCTAGCCAGGCGGGATGAGTTAGATAGCATGCTCGCTGAATATTGTTCATTGCGCAGTGTGGACGATATTGTGCTACGGTTTGCGGAACTCGGCTTACCTGCTACCCGCGTCAATACCCCTGCTGAAATAGCAAAGGAGCCTCATATTCATGCCAGAGATATGTTAATCCCTACACAGCTTAGCGATGGGTCAAACATACCTCTGGTCGGCCCTGCAGCAAAATTTTCCAGGACGCCGATCACCGTACGGCGTCCCGCACCCAGTCTTGGCCAGGATAATGATCTTATTTTATCGGAGCTTGGTTATAGTGATGCTGAGCAGGCTAGCTTACGTGAAGATGGCGCAATTGGTTAATGCAGCCATCCCTGCATAAGACCAATGAAAACGATTTGTCGCATTTATGGAGGAAGCATCGATGAGTGACCTTATACTACCAGGGAAATTGACCGACCCGGCGCTTCAATTCGAAGACGATCCGCGCGCTGATCCGCGATTGCGCGAAGCCATTGCTTTAGTGGGGTGGTCGACCGATGTGGCGCCCTTGAGCGATACTGCGTCCTATGAGGAATGCCTGGACTACTGTCAAGCTTTTGAGGCAGCAGCAGCACAGGCCTATCCTTTGATGCATGCTGCCATGCCGGATTATCCAGCGGTGCAGACCCGAGTCCAGGTTATTAAGGGATCCGCTGGTCACGACATCACGCTCTATATTTACAGGCCGGATACCAAGGGCTTGGTTCCAGGCATGGTTCATCTTCATGGCGGGGGTATGGTGCTGATGACGGCGCAGGATCCCAGCAATATTCGCTGGTGCAAGAGTCTGGCTGCAAGGGGTATGCTGGTGATTGCCGTTGAATTCAGAAATGGTGGCGGCAGCCTGGGTAATCATCCGTTTCCGGCAGGTCTTAACGACTGTGCTGATGCCATTCAGTGGGCGGATCGTAACAGGGCGGCACTTGGTTTATCGTGTCTGATCGTATCGGGAGAGTCAGGTGGCGGCAATCTGTCGCTGGCAGTCACATTAAAGGCAAAGACTGAAGACTGGTGCGAGCGGATTGATGGCGTCTTCGCGATGTGCCCGTATATATACGGTGGCTATGCAGAGCCCGCTGGCGAGCTAGTATCGATCAGGGAAAATAATGGCTATCTGCTCGACTGCGAGATGATGGCTGCTCTTGTGAAAGTGTATGATCCTTCAGGCGATAACCAGACTAATCCTCTGGCATGGCCTTTTCATGCCAGTGTCAATGACCTAAGGGGCCTGCCTCCCCATATTATCTCGGTCAACGAGTTGGATCCCCTGCGGGATGAAGGGTTGGCCTATTACCGAAAATTACGGCATGCAGAGGTTACCTGTGCGGCCCGCACCGTACACGGCACACCTCATGCTGGAGATATGGGCTTTCCCGATATAACGCCAGATTTATATCAGGAGACCCAGGATGCGCTGTACCGGTTTGCACTTAAGGTGGCAGAATAAACACACCTTAACAAGACTGAAGCTCAGCCGCAGACAGCGAGCCCTTACTAAAAAAGCTTGTCTCCAGAGAATGACAGCAAACTCGTATTGAAAACAGGATTGTATTGTTGATGAGATACGACTAAATTAGTGTCAAATTGAAAGACTTAGCCAGTATGAGGATGCTTTGGGAACGACTGTTTTTTATGAAAAGATCAGGGCCTTAAGACTTGCCAAAGGGCTATCGTTACGGTCGATGTCTGAGGAACTAGCGCCTCTGAGCCTTAACATCAGCCATGCTGGTATTGCTCGATGGGAACGAGCACAGCGCGGAGATGGCCTACATCTACCCAAAAGGCAGACGATTTCAGCACTGGCCAGATTATTTGAAGTGTCTGCTGCCTGGCTTCTGGAAGATGTTTATCCTTCAGTCGGCACGACGGCTAACGGTAAACAGCGACAGATGGATAACCTGGAACTCCTGACAGATTCTGAGTTTGAAATCATATTGAATCTCAAGAATCAATTCCTGGCTAGCAACAATAACCAGATCAATGCGAAAAACATTAAGCCTCTCGATTACGAGTAGACAGGCTGCTTTATCCTATCGTCAGGAAAACACTGCTTTGGATTGATGCCTTTCCCGGAAGCATACCCATCACGTAAGACCCGCCTATTACACTGCTACAGCGCGTTAAAATTGAGCCCAGCTACTCTGCTAGGGATAATTCGGTTTGTGAATGTCTTGCCTGAGGTGAATTAATCGTAGCCAGCGTCTCAAGTCAGCAACAGATGCTGATTTCACAGTGCGTTAGCTTGCAAGTCGCTTCTGCTTTACGTCCCTTAATATACGCTGAGCCGCATTTCGGCCCGGAGCACCGGTCACACCGCCGCCAGGATGAGCGCCGGATCCGCACAGATAAAGCCCTTTAACCGGGGTCGCATATTGAGCGGCGTCCGGATGTGGGCGGGCACTGAACAATTGGTCTGGTTCCAGGCGGCCATGGCATATATCACCCCGGGTCATACCAAACATACGTTCAATGTCCAGTGGCGACAGGCATTGGTGAGCGACCAGAATATCAGGCAGATTGGGAATAAACCGGGTCAAATACTCAAGGATGTTGGTTACCACGGTTTCTTTTTCAGTGTCCCAGTGTTTCCCGTCCTTGAGGTCATAAGGCATATACTTGCATAACAGGCTCATCACATGCGTGCCAGGCGCATCGGTCAGCGTGTCATCCAGGGTGCTGGGGATAATAGCTTCGACAATAGGGGGATCTGCCGGAATTCCAGCTCGCGAAGACAGGTAGGCCTCCTCTAAATGCGCCTTGCTCTGGATAAAGACTATCGTGCTCTGGTGTTGTGGACCGATGCTGTTACCGGGCATACAGTGAAATTGGGGCAGTCCGCTCAAGGCGAGATTTATGCGCAGTGAAGCAGACTCCTGCCTGAAGGCGCTGATGTCTCTGGCAAATTTTTCGGGTAGAAACTCCTTACCCAGCAATGTCAAAAATGTCCGTTTGGGATCGGTATTGGCAGCGATGATTCTCGCATGCAGTGAGCTTCCATCACTCAGGCGAACACCATTTGCTATACCGTCCCGCAATAATATTTTTTCAACCGGCGCTTCTGTCTTAATTTCGACACCCTTTGCCAGCGCTGATCTGGCCATGGCCTGGGTAATCGTGCCCATACCGCCGCGTACCAGGCCCCAGGCACCTTTTTTGCCATCCAGAGAGCCCACGGCATGATGTAACATGGCAAGGCCGGCACCCGGTTGAGACAAGGACGCATAGTTACCCGGCATGCAGTGGCTGGCGATCATCGCCTTGACTTTATGACTATCAAACCAGCTTTCAATAATCGATTCAGGGGCGCCGACGAAGAACTGCAGAAGGCTATGCCGAGTGGCATTGTCAAGGTGATACAGATCAAGACCCAGCTTTGAGGCCGCAATCAGATCACTGATCCCGCCCTGGTAAAGCCGCGGCGGTTCTTTAAGCCATTGACTGCCGATGATTGCGCCGACTTTTTCTACGACCTCATCAAATGCCGTTACAGCGTCATAGTCGCTATCGGAAAACTTGGCATACTGTGCTTTATTATGGCTTTCATCTTCAGTGAGCAGCAGGTACTCCCCATTCAGGTCTGGGTAGAAAGCGTTGGGTAAGGGCATGGTCTGGTACCCGAATTTTCTTAATTCAAGTTCTTCGACTACTTCTTCCCTCAGCAGACTAACCACGTAGGAAGCGACCGAATTTCGATAGCCAGGATGAAACTCTTCACTGACGGCAGCGCCGCCAACGACAGGGCGCTGCTCAAGCACACAGACTTTTAATCCGCCCATCGCCAGATAATTTGCCGTGGTCAGGCCGTTATGACCGGCACCGATGACAATAGCGTCATATTGGTATTGCATCATTTTCCGTATTCCTATGGGTGGAAGACTTCGGCATTTCTTGGCTGGGCCGGTAACGTCGCCAGACTGACCTGGCTGTAAACAGGCCAAGGGGTATGTAAAGCAGCGCTGAACAAAGCGCAAGAATCGCTTCTCCACTGGTCCAGTCGATACCACCGTCACTGGCCAGCAGGCCAGCGCCGGTCTGATAGGGAAATACATAATAAACTATGAGTAGCACTGGCATTAAGCAACCATAAACCACCAGCAAGGCGGGTGCCAGCAAGGTGAGTCTGGTCTTTTTAAGATCTCGATCGATTTCAGGCGTCTTATGCAGGTTCTGACGATAGCGCTTTTCTTCCTGGGTTACCTGACCGCGCGAGGAGATGACCCCAATCGTAGCCAGACTGGCAATGGCGCCAATGATAACAGGGTTAGCATAGCTGGGTAGGACAATTGCGTCGATGTACTCAAGCCAGGCGGGTACGACATTAAAAACTGTGCCGGCAATAATCCCCCAGAAAGCCGCATCGGCGGTGATATTCTTACTCCAGATGCTCAGGAAACCAACTGGGCCCCATGAGGACGCGAAAACGGTACCGATAAATAACATCAGCCAGAATACATTGGGTGGCGTGTACAAGCTGATAGCAAGGACCACAAAGCCTGTTAATAGCATGATGCTTCGGGTATAGCGTAAGGTCAGGGCATTCTTCTGCTTGATAACGTCATTGCTGATACTGAATCCAACTAACGATAAAAAAGTCGAAGCAGAGGACAACGCCGCAGCCATAATTCCGGCCAGCAGCACCGCCCCCAGGAGGTCGGGGACCAGATTCAGTGCGGCCCATATTATCACTGTTTCAGAGGGCGCGATATCAGGTCTGGCAAGGTTAATGAAACCACCCAGCGCGTAGATCATCATCTGCATGAAAATGACGGCAAAACACGCATAAATTGACGAGCGAATGACGACATGCTCATCCCTTGCCATCAAGTGTCGACCTGCTTGCCAGGGGCCTACCGCATAAACCATTGCCCAGGACATATCCATAGCCAGCGACCAGATGACATAGTCAGTGGCGGTTGGCCATTCTGTACCCGGGCCAATGATGCCATGCCAGGATGCAATGCCGGGTTTACTTTCCAGTTGCGCCATCTGCTCAATTGCCTGGGCTATCCCGCCGAAGTGATTGCTGATGGTAAAAGCGAAAACGATGGTTGCAATAGCAAACAGCGTAAACATCATCGTGTCGGTAATAATGACACCCTGGGAGCCGGAGTACAGCGTAAAAGCAGTGTAACAAAACCAGGCCAGGAGAATGCCCTGGATGTAGCTTAAATCCGTCAATTGGGACAGTAAAATGGCGGCTCCCTGAGTGACTATGATCAGATACCCGCCCAGACCCAGGATAATAGTGATCCCTGCTGCCTGCTGAACTCTAAAGCTATTGAACCTCTGCCCCAGAAAATCAGCAACTGTGGGAGCCTTACTGCGTCTCAGGAAAGTGCCAAAGAAAATGGCGCCGTAAACATAACCTATTACAGCTATTCCCGGACCCAGAATATAAGGCCCCATCTGACCGTCGTAGGTGAATCCAGCCTCACCAAGGAAGATAGATGTACTTAACACACTGGCGACCAGAGTCGAGGCGATCAGAAAGGTTGGAGCGCGGCGTCCTGCCACAAAATAATCATTGGTGTTTTTGACCCTTTTCCCCGCATAAGTGCCTGCTATAATACAAAGGAGCAGGGTTATGGCGATGGTGACAGTATAAATATCGACGCTGCTTCTCCTCTTAGCATCTTCGCAATCAGGTATAACAATGCAGTTACGCGATTGATATAGCAGTGGCGAATCGTGGTATCAGCCGGATTATAAAGAATAAAACACCTTCCAGGGATACCATCAATCCATAACACCATATGCTTATGAAATAGTTTTAGTCCATTGACAGGGCAAAAAAGTGTACCGTTCTGCTATATCAAGGAACAAGCAAGTGATAACGAACGCGTGGAATCACTAACCCATGGAATCATGCAGTTGACTGATGTGCACTTGCCTACTGTCGGGTTTTTTATCTTCAAGCGCCATCAACCATCTGAATTTCTGATTGCTCCGTAGGCAGAGGTCAGTTCATCTTCATCCAGATGTTTGATGGTTATCCCGGTATAGCCATAGTAGATGGCCACCAGTGGGTTAATCAGGTTGAAAAATGCGAACGGCAGATAGGCGAAAGTTGCCACGCCAAGCGTGGCGGCCATATAAGCGCCGCAGGTGTTCCAGGGTACCAGCGGTGATGTCAGTGTGCCGGCATCTTCTATGGTCCTGGAGAGGTTACGCGAGTCCAGCTTGCGCCGTGTAAATTCGGCTTTAAACATTTTACCGGGGAGAACCACAGCCATGTACTGTTCTCCAGCAATGATGTTAACGCCGATGCAGGAGCCAACAACGGTTGCAACCAGCGCGCCCGTTGATTTCGCAGCGTTCAGGGCCGACTTGATCAATCGGCTGAGCATGCCGGCGTATTCAAGTACTGCGCCAAAAGCCAGGGCCGAGATGATTAACCAGATCGTTGTCAGCATGCTACTCATGCCACCTCGGCTCAACAGGTTGTCCACCTCCGCGTTACCGGTAGATGACACAAAACCATCCGCCAGGGCCAGCCATACCCCCTTGGTATAACCCAGTATGGCGCCCGTTTCCGGCGATTCAGCAAATTCAAGGACCACCGCTGGTTGCAGGGCGATGGCTGTCAACCCTCCCAGCAAAGCACCGAACAGGATCGTTGGCAGCGGTGGTACTCTGCGCATAGCCAGAAACAGAACAACGCCCAATGGAATCAGGGTAAGCAGGGTGATGTTGAAGGACTCATTCAACGCATTCATGGTGATAGCCAGTGTTTCACCATCTCCACTTACTTCACCGCCAATGCCGATCAGGGTGAATATAAGTAACGCTATTATGAAGGAAGGCCCTGTGGTCCAGGCCATATGCCTTATGTGGTCGAAAAGATCGGTTTCAACCACTGCTGCAGCCAGGTTTGTGGTGTCCGATAAAGGCGACATCTTGTCACCAAAATAAGCACCGGACACAATCGCGCCTGCCGTAATGGCCGGAGATATGCCAAGGCCCATCGAAACACCGATAAGACCGACACCCAGCGTGCCCGCCACCGTCCACGAACTACCGATACTGACCGAAGTGATCGCACAGATCAGGCAGGTGGCGGCAAAGAAATACTGCGGATTCATCAACTTGAGTCCGTAATAAATCATGGATGGTACTGTCCCGGCCATCATCCAGGTGCCGATCAGCGCTCCCACAGCTAACAGGATCATAATGGCGCCCATAGCCGTGCCAATACCATCGACCATAGCTGTCTGCAGGTCATCCCAACGATGACCATTGCGAACAGCAATACCACAAGCAATGGCTGCACAGGTAATCAATACAATCTGATTAGGCCCGGCCGAAGCGCCATCACCGAACAAGCTGACCGAAAGGGCGAGCAATACAATCAAGGAAACGATAGGTATCAGGGCATCGCTCAACGATGCGTCTTTCACAGTAGTCATGGTGCAGGTTACCTTGTTGTTATAGGAAAGATTTTCATAATGAAAAAATGTTGTTATTGCAAGTTACCATAATGATAAATTGTTATCTAAGTAAATTGTCACAAAGAAAATAACCTAATCAAAATGTCAAGAATTGCTTGGTTAGCATCCTATATCTTTACTGTGATTACCAATTGAATTCACTGCAACGGCGCAACGATGTTTTTGTCAGCAGCACCATTGGAGGGCCTTAATCACTTTGTTGCGCTGCTCTTTCAGAGACAATAAAAGGACGGGACCTATAGCTACCCGGTATGCCACAATGGTTGGCTATTGCTGCGAGATTGTGATGATAAGACCCTGGATTCTGATACTGAAAGTACTGCTGCTGATGGGTCCGATTTCTGCATTTAATGCTGGGGCAGCAAAGTTTAACGTTTTGGAAACATCCATTGCAGATGTGCATCGAGCATTAACCGATGAATCATTGACTTGCCTTGAACTGACCCAAATCTATCTGCGCAGAATTGAATTCTACGACCAGTCCACGGGTCTCAACAGCATCATATTGGTTAATCCCGATGCCACCATCCGCGCCACAGCCCTCGACGCCGAATTTGCTGCCACCGGTACACTAAGGCCATTGCACTGTGTGCCCATGATCATCAAGGATAATTACAATGTCCGAGGCCTGCAGACCACAGCCGGATCCAAGGCGATGTTGGGTTTCATGCCCGAAAAAGACGCCTGGCAAATTGCCAGGATTAAAAAAGCTGGTGCGCTTGTCCTGGGTAAGTCCAATATGGCCGAGTGGGCTTTCAGCCCCCGCGTCACCATCAGTTCGGTTGCCGGTGAGACCCGGAATCCTTACAACCTGCACCATGTTCCAGCAGGATCAAGTGGCGGTACAGCGGCGGCAGTTGCAGCTAATCTCGGTTTGGCCGGGCTGGGAACAGACACAGGAAATTCAATTCGTGGACCCTCATCGCATACTGCGCTGGTGGGCATACGATCTACCATTGGCCTCACCAGCCGCAGTGGCATTGTACCGCTGTTTCTGCGTAATGATGTCGGTGGACCTATGACCAGGTCGGTAGCCGATGCGGTGCGCATTCTACAGATCATTGCCGGACCTGATTCAGCAGATCCAATCACCGAATACGCCAGGGGCCAGTATCCAGATAACTTCCTGGAATTGCTCCATAAAGGCGCACTATCAGGCGTACGAATTGGTGTTATGAGGCACCTCAGCGAACGTGATCATGACCCGCGGATAAAGCAGTTGTTTGAAAGTGCGCTCAAAGACCTGGCCAGACTCGGTGCAATTATCGTCGACCCCATAGCGGTTGCTGATTTCGACACCATCAGCGCAAATCACTGGTGCCGCATGTTCAAACATGACCTGAACGTGTTTCTCGAGGATAATGCCAGTCGTTCACCGAGGAAAAACCTTCAGGAAATTGTAGATACGGGCCTGTATTCTGATTACATTGCTGAAGACCTGAAAGGCAATGCGGCCGTGGTTGACCCGGTGAGCCTAAGTCCGCCGTGCCAGGATCTTTATCATGATGAACGCCGTGTGGCCTTTCGTAAGGCGATAGTAGGGGCCATGGATAAAGCCAGTGTTGCTGCGGTTGTATACCCGAGCTGGAACTTCCCGCCGGCGCGTATAGGCTATCCTGATGACTATAAGGGAGACAATAATCAAGTGATTGCACCGCATACCGGATTACCCGCAGTGACGGTGCCCATGGGGTTTATAGGCGATCTCCCGGCGGGTCTACAGTTTGTGGGGAGATTATTCTCGGAGGCTGCAATACTGCCCCTGATCTATGCCTTTGAGCAGGGTACCCAGCACAGAGTTGCGCCGAAAGGGTTTGCAGCGCTTGCACCGACGTTAGCGCCCGTCAAACCCCAGCAGGCCAGGATTTCTGGCCCCTGAAATTGGATCTGCTTACAGCGGCAGAGCAGTTTACGTCTGAGCCGTCTAACAGACTCGGATTCACTTCGGGAAAAATTTCTTGAAATCCTCGGTTGAATTCACCCGAGGGTAGTCTTTCTCAGGCAGTTTCGCTTCCAGAAACCCGCAAAGTGGCGGCCAGCCCTGACTGGCTTCAAATACCAGCAGCCGGTCCTTTGGTACCGTAGCCATAACTTCTTCATTGTGCCGCTTAAAGACATCTATTACGTGAGCTCGATCATCCATTCGGCCAGCAAATAACCGGCCCCAGATGATATCCATTGCCCATTGGCCTGACTGCTGTTTGTTAGGATCATCTGATTCCAGACTCATTCGGCTTGACTTGAAGATTGTGGCCATAATGCTGTCATACCATTTGTCAGGGTCCCTGATCGATAATATCACCTTTGCTTTAGGGTACTCCTGCATCAGCGTCCGCCACAGATTGCACGACGGCCAGTCAACCGTCGCCTGATAGCCCTCATACAGACTGTGCCAGTCAATGGCACAACCTTTGTGAGCCTGCAGCCAGAGTTCCTTGTGCTGCGGATGATTCATGAGTTCCATCATGTGATAACACTGGCTATAGCCGAGCATCTCAAGGCCATATTTAAGCGAGAGCGTTCCGGTTCTACCGAAGCCCGCGCCAATTACCTGAATACTCATAAGGTTCTCCAAAAAATAGAATACAAAAAAGAATGGGTAAAAAAGAATAAGTAAAAAGCACCCTATAGGTCTGAAGCCGCCTGGCGCAAACAGGGTACTAACAAAACCCTGTTTGTGCATCTAACAGACAGCGACTCGCTCTGGCTGGCCTGCTCAGCATTGTGCCCTCGCCAGGCTGTTTCTGTACAAGAACTGTCATTACAATAGCTATCATTTTAAGACTGTATTTTGTGTATTGCCAACAGCTTTTTATTGCTAACAATTTTTTATTGCTAACAGCAGGGCAGTCAGTTTAACTTAAACTTTAGTCGTACTGCGATTACTTGATAAGAGTGGAGTCGGTAAATGCCAAGAATACGTTTGAAAGAAGATCATGAACTGTCAGCGCTGACGTTATCCCGGGTACAGTCGGTGGAAGCCGCCGGAGGAGACACATCCAGCCTGCGCGGCCTGGCTCATATTGAAAAGCTTTTCGCAGGGTTCAATCAATGGTACGTTCCTGCCCGGAAAGGTGACTCCGTAGAAGAAGAACTGATTGAGCTGGTGCGTTTAAAAATCGCACGACTTAATGATTGCTATACCTGACTGAATATAAGATTTCTGTCGGGAACAGAAAAAGCAGCCAAATTAACAGAAGCTAAAATCAGCGAACTCGATGCGCTCACCAACCATTTTAGCCCGAGGGAAAATCTAGCCCTCGAGTATGCCGAGCGAATGGCCCTGGATCATCGAAATATTGATGATGACCTATTCGATCGTTTGCATAAGACATTTTCAGACACACAGATTTTAGAACTCGGCATGATGATAGGCCAGTTTATCGGTGTGGGCCGTCTTCTGGCGGTAATGGATCTTGAACCAAAAACCTGTGAAATCTAATTAATTCGATCTATCAGTAAAACCTCGGCTTAATGCGCTTGCAGGCCGACAATCTCGGGCGAGGGCGGTCTTGCTATTGATTTGCTCATAAGAATATCCGGTTTACCCGGGCCATTGGCATCTGGAATAACACCGCTCACGTAAAAGCCCTGTTTCAGATAGAATTCAAAGGGATGCTGGTTAATATTAACGATTTGCTTCAGTTGTTCCAGAGGCTCGGGATATAGTGCCAGATCAGCAAGGTTAGTTTGGTTATTTTCATCATCAGTCATTACGTACAGCGTTGAAGCTTTGGTTGCATACAAGCGTTGTTCGAGGCTGCTTACCAATAGGTGGCCCACGCCCTGGCGCTGTTTTACTGGATCCACAGCCAGAGGATGCAGTTCCCAAGAATGGCCATGATACTGACCAATGGCACCGATCCAGCCAAGCACCTGTGATTCCTCGTTCACTGCAGTCAGACCGATCCGGTCTTCGCTGGCAAATACCGCGAGTTCTTCTCTGGCTAAGGCAAGGGTAGGCCAGGCCAGGGGATGGTGAACCTTAAAAGCCTGCACTAAAATCCTGGCACATTGTTCGACCATAGCCGTGTTTTCAAGATCCAGAAGTGTGATTTGCATATGTTTCCCTGTCATATTCAGTTCTAACTGTGACCGGATACGATCGAATCAAGGCCGGTTCACGTTCCGGGCAAGCTGGAGTAGTCCAGGCCGCGGCCGCCAATTTGTTTGTCGGTCGCTCGATGTTGAAGGGTTAACGCGCTCGTGTGTGTTATTGCAGATCAACAACGCATCACAACCGTCTTCGAACGGATATGTTAAGGGTCTAACCATACGACTTCAGTGACACCGAAGGTGAACTTACCAAACATACTCTGCTTGTCTATCCTTTTAATGGTTTTGCTGCGGCCGTGGGTCACCCTGAGCAGAATGTAAAACAATAACCGGCTCCACCAGGTATCTCTAAGCAACACTTTCGGAGGCAGGGCCTGAATTTTCTGGATTGTATTTACTTCCTCATTTCTCTCTGCCTGGATCAGTCTGGTGGTTTCTTCCAGCTGGGGCAGCGGCCTGTCAGAGGAAAGTACAGGGATCAGGTGGTTTGCACTGACAATGGCATCCCTGATGGCAATATTCAATCCCTGGCCGCCTACCGGCGACATCGTGTGTGCGGCATCGCCGATCAAGAAACTGCCAGGGTAAGTCCAGTCTGTGAGGCAATCCGATACAGTACTTAACAGGAAAGGGTTTGAAATGCTGTCGCGAAACTGAGCAAGATGAGCCCCGAACGCTGGATCAACGAACCTTGCCATCTCGTCCAGCAACTCAGGATATCCCCGTTCCCTGATCTCCCTGAAACTGCCTTTCCTGATAATAAATCCCAGTTGCAGATGGTGATCATAAGTCGGAGCAGCAAACAACAGCCGACCCTTACCTGCAAATGCTCGGATTTTCCGCTCTGGAGAGGGTGGCCCGGGTACTTTTAACCAGACAATATCCATGGGCATGGCATCGGATTTCTGCGGTAGGTTTAAGGCATGACGGACGCGCGATGTACGGCCATCAGCGCCTATCACCAGGTCCGCTCGAAGCTTGTGTCTTTCCTGGTTTTGTTCAGCAATAACACCAACAATACGGTTGTTTTCTTTGATGAGGTCTCTGACCCGGGTACCCCGAAGCAGTCTGAAGTTATCGAACTGACCGCATTCGCCAACTATCATCTCCAGCAGATGGGGCTGCGAGACCCAACGTGGATTAAATTCCCCGAACAGTTGTTCATGAAAGTCGACGCTAATGCCTTGTCTTCCATTAATGAAGACATTAATGCCGTCAAGAGATACATGAGGAACCTGGTTCATCTGGTCCCAAAGTCCTATCTGAGAGAGGGGCTCAAGACCACTTGGCATGAGTATTTCGCCTCGAAATTCTCGCTGGAAATCCATCTGCCTCTCCAGCAGTGTCACGCTGATCCCGGATTTTGCCAGTAAATAGGCCAGTACCGCGCCAGCCGGGCCTGCGCCGACGATAACAACTGAGTGTCGCATGAGTAAGCTCCTGCTGTGGTTCTCGTAAATCTCGTTTTGGACAGCAAAGATTTCGACTATTTACGCCTTGGAGTATACAAATAGTCTGGGCTCTTGCAATACAGGTTCAGGCAACAAAGTTTTGACCGAGCAGCTTATTTGCTAAAGGTATTGCGGGATCTAGAAATTTCTAAAGACAGCTTCAACCCGATAAGCTAAAACATCCACGATGTTGTTTTAATATTCTGATGACAGGTTACTTCATCTAAGAGGGTAATCCGTCGCATATAATCGTCATTGATGATGATCAGTGTATCTTGAAATTAGTGAAGCGCTTTCTTGGTGATCTGGGTTTTCAGGTCAGCACAGCATCCTCAGCTGAAATTAGCCTGGGGATGCTGGAGCAGAACAGATCCGATTTAATTCTTCTGGATCTTCTAATGCCGGGAATGAACGGCATGAGGTTTCTTGAAAGTTTACCACCGGAATCGGAACAACCCCTTATTATAATGAGCGTCCAGGGCGATATTTTCACCAAGTTGGGCACGTTTGAACTAGGGGCTGTTGATTACATTGCTAAACCGTTTTCCCGCGCTGCTTTGGTTGCCAGAATCGAAGCAAACCTTCGAGGGGTATAAGCGCATCATTTAGATCCAATTTTAGCCATCTCAATATGCTTTGCTGGAATTAAACGGTCAAGCACACATGTGATCCGTCTTAGGGGTGTGCCCCTGATCGAGCTGCTGGGCGCTAAGCTGAGCTGATGTACGGACAAACTCCAGGGAAGGCAGGCAGAACCAGAAATTATTCGTCAGAATTGGCGACCAAACGGCGCTACTATATACTGCAGATAGCCCATTGTATCATTGCAATGCAGATGGTAACTCAGTAAAGATCGACTCAGATCCCAAAGAGGTTTTCAGGTTGTTACCGACTGGGAATCAAAACTAGTATGGTTATAGAGAAAAGGAGAGATAACAGCATGATTCGATTAGTCAACGATCGCCTGGAGCAGCACTTTCCTACTATGGTAATGGTGCGGGACCACGGTGGCGTTGAGAAGCTGAATTCAGATTTGACCCAGGTCATTGCCGGGTTAGATCTAGAGCTGGGCAAAACCAGCAGAAACGCGGCTACCAACGGTGATAGCACAACCAGAGGTGGATTCCAGACGCCAGCTGACATGGCATTCCTCGATTTGGACGACGCGGCAGTTAAAATGCTGAAAGCGCAAATCATATTGCCGGGGATAGAGGAATATCTGTCCCAGGTGTTCCATGCAGATCCGCTATACACTGATTTCAGGATCAAGAGCTGGGCAAATATTCTGGGCCAGGGCAACTGGCAGAGCCCGCATATCCATCCCAAGGAGTACACATTAATCTCGGGTGTTTACTATGCACAGGTACCGGCTACTACAGCTCCATCAGGGCACCTGGAATTTATTAACCCAGTCATGGCCTCAGTGGCAATTGGCGGCCAGGCGGCGACGCGATTGCATCGCCCAGAAGCCGGGCAGTTATTGCTGTTTCCTCCCTACTATATGCATTTTGTGCACCCTGTCAGCAGTGATCAGCAGCGGAGCATTGTTGCCTTTGATGTGCGTTTGAACTCGTGATTGCTGGCTAATGGCAAGCTGAGGAGGCGCATGGGTAGGATCGGCAGATTGCCAGGGGGTCATCGGTGATTCAGGAAGCCAGGATTTTCAGCTGTTTTGCAATGTCTGCCTGAGAATTTGGTCTTGCCTGATCTGACTAACTCGCTACAAGGCTTGTCTCACTTTTGAACAGGCTTCTGAACAAGCTTCTGAACAGACTTTAGAACAATTAGTGCTTTGCCCTGCTGACTGTGGTCTTAGCTGGCAGGATCGAGACAGCCCTTACAGCCGGCTGCGCCGATGGTGCTGGTGCCAGTTTATCTAATTGATTGCCATTCTTCTTAGAACGGTCAGCCTGGGGATGGTCCTGTAGCGGAATGTAAAAAGTTCGACTCTGGTTGACTCCCTGCGCCGTAACACGGGCTTTTACCACTAGTTGTGACCCGTCGCCGGGGTTAATTTGATACCGTTTTCGAACAATTCGACGATCGGCAGATCGAGTTTTTACATTGAGTTTAACACTAGTCTCTGACCTCACTTCGACCCCTTCCAAACGAAGTTCAGGCGTACTGAAGTTTCGCGGTGAACTGGCCGTGATAGTCACTTCCAGGGCGCCGTCAGACAGGGTTTGCAGTGTGTAATGCAGGTCAATTGGGCCCCCTGGTTTTAGCTGCACACTATTACCTGAAACATCACTGATTTGCATGGACCTCCTGGTATCGTGATCAGAACCAAAGGCACACAGATTTACGCCCAGTACTCCTATAAAGATAACCAAATAGAACATCTGCTGATTAGACATTTGTATTCTCCTGTGGCATCTACTGACTCTCAATACCGAATGTCTGGCAGAATTCACCGGTAATGACGTTTTCTGCATCGTCATCCACGGCTATGTTATTCCAGTCATACAGCTCGCCCCAGTAGGACCCGGCTTCCAGAGTGACAGTGGTTGTTTCTATAAAGCCATTTCCTGAATTCGGAGGATCCTCACTGACATACTGAGCAGCGCAATAGGACCCTCGCGGGTTCCAACTGGCGAGACGGTCCTGGAAACAGAAATCCGGATCGGGTTCTGAATTGGCGGACCGATCCAGATCAGGTGTCGCCAGGAATCGGTAACTTCCTGGGTCAGTAATCTCAAAGCTGAAATAGCGCCGATTAGCTAGCTTGTTATAGGTCCCGGATATTGCGTCCTGACACATCAATTGCGGTGTGTCATCGACGACAATATTATAAAACACGGGTAGCACGTTAGCAGCGTCTCTGAATTCGCTGGCGTCACTGAGCTCACCCTCACCAAAACTACTGAAGGTGGTGGTATCGACGCCTATTTGAAAATGGTCGGTCAGTGATCGAATGGTCTCTGTCTGATCCGGAACTTGCTTTATCATGGCGTTGACATAACTGAAAATAGTTCCAGGTGCAGAATCTGACGCCATATGCTCAGTTACAACCTGCATCAGGTCAGACACGCTGATGGTGTTGCCATCTGCATCGCCACTATCATTATTGCTATCGGACAAGTCATTGGTAAGCAGGTAGACGGCACTTTCTGAATACCAGCCTTTGCCTTCTTCATAACCAAAGCGGGTCCCGTACTCGATATCAAAACCAAACCCACCAGCCTGCAGCTCACCACTGGTATCCTGGTAAATCTGGTCATTCAGAGCCAGAGCAGAAAAGGCATTAGCCCAGCCTTCAGAAAACGCTATACGCATGTCAAGGAGATCCCCAGCACCGTGAGAGCCGCCCATGGAATCATCCATGGATAGGGCTGAGCTGAAATAATGCGCCCACTCATGGGCGATCACATGCCGATCATATTCATCTGTATCATTATCGGCATCGCCAGTGAGGTAAATATCTCCGCCCGATACCCCGCCGGAAAAATAGGTACCATCGGTACTTCCGACGCTCCAGTTCATTCGCAGCGGCGGTAGCACCAGATCTGGCTTTCCAGACATGACATATTGCCTGGCGGTGGTAACTGTATCGAGAATGGCAAACGGCGCTGCCGATCGTGGTCCATCATAAGTGGTGCCATTCCAAGGTGTCACGGCGTACAGGTCGACCACGATGTCGCTGCTCTGGGTATTCACATCATCACTGTCAAGTGCAAAGGTTGGCTTGCCTTCGACACTGTTGTCGACCACGGTCACATTCCAGGCACCGGCACCATCAGAGTTCTTGCTTTCGGCAAGGACTCGCACCCGAATGGCTGACTCCATTGGCGCAAGCAGACTGTAGCTGCCAGCCTCATCGGTAATGCCTTCGCTGACAATCGGTTGTTCCGGGTTGCCCACATCAATAATCTGAATGGTTGCTGCCCTAACCGGGGTTTCGGTAATCTCATCGTAATCAAGGCCCCAGCCCTTATTGGGTGGACTCTCAGGGATCAGGTCAAAGGTGATGATGCCGGAGACTGAAACCTGGTTTGATACTGCTGCGTTGACCGTAACAGTTACCTGTACTGGACTGCTCTGTGCGCCGTCGTTGTCGTTGACGGTATAGGTGAAAGTGTCCGTGCCAGTGGTGCCCGCCGCTGGCGAATAAGTGAGGCTTCCAGTACTGCTATTGAGGCTTAGGCTGCCACCGCTCGGTTGGTTGACTACCTGAACAGAGGCAGGGTCCAAACTGCCATCAACGTCGCTGTCGTTGTCGAGGACTGCAATGAGAACAGCAACGCCTTCATCCGTGCCTGCCGTGTCGGCACTTGCCTGTGGGGCATCATTCACGGAATTAACTGTGATAGTGACCTGGGTTGCATTTGATTCAGCACCTTCGGTGTCCTCAACGGTATAGGAAAAGCTGTCCGCACCATAGAAATTGTCCGTCGGGCTGTAGGTCAGGGTGCCAGCACCGGCGTTAATCTCTATCATGCCGTGCTCCGGTCTGCCCTGAATGGTCAGGGTCCTAACGTCAATAAGGCTGTCGCTGTCTGTATCATTTTCCAGCACATCGATGCTGACTGTATTGTCTTCGTCGGTCACCGCCGTATCAGCTGTCGTTTGCGGCGCCAGATTAGTCGACGTGCCTCCCGGCGGGCTGCTGGCCTGCTCCGAACGAGCCTGAATATAGGCTTCAACTGAAGTTGAGGAGCGGCGAGTGGCAGTGGCTGAAATCGCATTATCCGTCAAGGCACTGCCACTAAAGCCAAACTGGTAGCGGATAAACAATAAGCCATCGCCAAGGGCCGTCAATTCACCATCGCCATCAATATCCAGTTTCAATTCGGAATTGGTGAGAAAAATGCTGATGTCGGTTGCGCTGGTCCTTTGTGCGTCTTGAGTCACCGCATCCTGAACAAGCGCATCGCCACTGAAACCAAACAGGTAGCGCATGACCAGAAGCCCATCAGACAGGGGGCCTGTAATACCATCGTGATCAATGTCCCAGAACAGGCAGTCAGTGCAGGCCAGCTCATTTGCTGTTTCCCCTGAAACTGCGGGTAGGGCAGCTTTACCTGCCGGGTTGGGCCGTTTTTGAGCCTGAGTGATGTTATCAGGTAGCTTAGCCCAGTTGCCCCTGATTTGGGGTCCGGCCACGTGCCTATTTATGGAGTGAGCCCGATTTCCAAAACTCGGGTTGCCGGTTAATTCATCATTGGCAACAACAGCAATTGATATGCTCGCATTGGCGCCCTCATAATCGGCACCAGCTGGCGCCGTTAACGCTAAGCCAGTTGGTGGCTGACTGCCCGAGATGACCCGCTCTTCTACCTCCCTGCTTGCATCACTACAGCCCATGACAATGATCAACAAAAAAGAAGTGAGGGCTGATGTTGTGCAGTTATTCATGTTAATCAGGGCATTCGGTAGTGGCTTCATCAGATTATAGATAATTGGCAGGCAGGGGAAGCAAAAGTCACCTCGTTTGGGTGAGGAGAAGTAATCAGGCCGGATAATACAGAGGATTGGCTTGCGATGATTATCAGCTGGCTCGAAGCTGACATTAGCAGACGGCAGCGATGCTCAATTTTCGTTTACCAAAGCAGGCGTTTTCTCAGCTTATGGGCGTCACTGGAAAGCCTTGAATTGCGAGCTTATTGCCAATAGGGTCTTAAAAGCACTCACTTTTATGCGATACCACCAGAGAAACGTTGATGAGATTGCAAAAGGACTACTCAAACCCGATTTATAGAGGTTACGTACTGGCAGTATTTGTACTCGCCTATTCGTTCAACTTCATAGACCGGTACATCATGATTATCCTGCAGGAACCGATCAAAGCCGAATTCTTGCTGTCGGACACACAACTGGGACTGCTCACGGGTTTTGCTTTCGCAATGTTTTATGTGGTCTGTGGTATTCCCCTTGCCCGCCTGGCAGACCAGGGCAACAGGCGGTCTATTGTCAGTATTGCCGTGGTTACCTGGAGTTTCATGACAGCCATCAGCGGCATAGTCACCAGCTATTCTCAACTGCTGGCAGCGAGAATTGGCGTCGCAGTAGGTGAAGCCGGTGGCAGCCCCCCGGCACATTCGATAATCTCCGATATATTTCCTAAAGGCAGCAGAGCTACGGCCCTGGGCATCTATTCCATTGGCATTAACCTGGGCATATTGTTCGGCTATCTCCTCGGCGGCTGGATCAATGAGTACCTGGGCTGGCGTATGGCCTTCATTGTTATCGGCATTCCAGGAATCCTGGTTGGGCTACTGGTCAGGATGACGATAGCTGAACCCGTCAGGGGCCTGTCAGAGGGTGTACAGCAGGTGGATGATGCGCCGGGCCTGAAGGAGACTTTCAGGTTCTTATGGTCAAAACGCTCGTTTCGACTGCTGGCCCTGGCAACGGGCGTTCAAAACCTCGCTGGCTACGGTATTGATGCCTGGGTTCCGCCCTATATCATGAGAACATTTGACATGGGCACCGCTGAACTGGGGACCTGGATGGGGCTTATGGCAGGGTTCCTGGGCGGGGCGGGCACATTACTGGGGGGGTGGTTATGCGATAAGCTGGGCAGACGCGACCTTCGCTGGTACATGTGGTTGCCAGCCCTGTCCATCCTGTTGACGCTGCCGTTTCTGGTGGCCACGTTTCTGGTCACAGATGTTTACCTGGCGCTCTGCCTGTACGGCTTGCCTACCTTCCTGATGGCGATTTATCTGGCGCCGTGCATTGCCATGTCACATTCCATGGTCACCCTGAGGATGAGGGCGCTGGCGTCTGCCGTGTTATTTTTTGTACTGAATTTCATTGGCCTGGGGCTGGGCCCGGTATCGCTCGGCATGGCCAGTGATCTGCTGGCGCCAGTCTATGGGCAGGATGCGCTGCGTATAGCCCTGATTTTCGGCTCGGTTGTCTTCAGTATGGGTGCCGCTGCGTTATTCTTTCGAGCGTCTGTTTTTATCAGAGAAGACGTTAATCCTACACTTGCCTGAGGCTTGCGTGCCTGATCCGGAATAGATTGTACCTGCGCCGACTTAATTCACCGATGAGGGCGCCACCGTGTCAATCCATAGCCCTGGCTAACCGCAGTAACCAGATGCCAATAAGGGTATTGGCAATCAGTTTTAGGGTCCCCAGGATACAAGCCGGGAAACCCCACCAGAAATCCAGCCAGGCATTCCAGAACCAGGAATACACCCAATGGTATAAAAACGGGATGTTTTCCCTTAGGAAAATACCGGTAGAAAGGGAAAGCCAACTGTGTTCAGTTGTAACTATGATCCCGCCGACCCATAGCAGGAATAACACCTGAATGGGCGTTGTGTAAATCAGGAAATAGGCAAATCCATAAACGAACGTTTTCATATAAGATACAACCTTACAGTAGCAACCTGTGGCAATCAGGATCATACCCTCTGCATCAGCCGTGAACAAATCAGGCCCGGCAATAATAGGATTCCGAGCCATTCCCTGATCTCAGCTGACCGGGCCAGAAGATCAATGCTTACAGGTGGTCCCCTGTTTGGCCTGCCTGATGCAGGCAACTATTTAGCACTGTACAGGAGTCGAATGTGACAAGGTCAATGCCCCAGAGTCCCAATATTCTGCTGATTATGACCGATCAGCATCGCCCGGATCACACCGGTTTCGGCGGTAACAATGTGGTTCAGACACCCAATCTCGACTATCTTGCCAGCAGATCCATGCAATTTAACCAGGCTTTTGTAGCGAACCCGATCTGTATGCCTAATCGCGCATCCATCTTCACCAGCAGGATGCCCTCACTGCATGGCACCCGTTACAATGGCATTCCTCTTGACTGGCGGGTACAGACCTTCCCCAGGCTGCTCAAGGACGCGGGCTACCATACAGCGCACCTGGGCAAGTGCCACCTGCAGAATATGAACATCATGAAGTCCGCTGCCAGACGCAGGGTCAGCGAGATGAATCCGGGGGATGCGTTTGATTTCAGGCACTTTCCCGAAGGCTGGGACCAGTACGAGGATCTATTTCGCCATGCTCGAGAGCAGGTAGCCATGCCGGAAGACTACTATGGGTTCTCAGAAGTAGATCTGGTGGTCGCACATTCAGATGAATGCGGTGGCCATTATTATCAGTGGTTGTTAGCCAAAGGCGTTGATCCAAAATTGATCCAGGGCAGCAGTGCGGCGCTTGCCTATGAGTCACCCTCGCACCTGACTAGAAAGACGGCGGTACCCGAGGAATTGTACCCGACCCGTTATATAACGGACCTCGCCACACAATTCCTGACTGAAAGGTCCCGGCAACCGCAAATCCCTTTCTTTGGGGTGGTTTCCTTTCCGGACCCGCATCATCCGTTTACACCGCCAGGGAAGTACTTTGATATGTATACGCCTGCAGATTATATCCTGCCTCGATCGTTTTCCGACAAACACGAGCGCGCTGCTCCGCATTACCAGAGAGCGATCAGAGAAGGTGCCAGTGGACTTCGCCGGGGCGTTAACATGTTTGCGCCAACGGAGACTGAATTAAGGGAAATGGCAGCAAAGGAATACGGCATGATCTCGATGATTGACGATGGTATCGGCGCCATTTTAAGACAGTTGCAGACGCTCGGCCTTGATGAAAACACCATCATTGTCTTTACCAGCGATCACGGCGATATGTTTGGTGATCACGGTGTCATGCTCAAAGGCGCCATGCATTACCGGGGCTGTACCAATGTGCCTTTGCTGATTCGCGTGCCAAATCACGCTGCCGGAGTCTGTGCCAGTCTCGTCTCTTCTCTGGATATTGGCCCCACCTTGCTAGCCCAGGCCAATGTGCCTGGTTTTTACGGCATGCAGGGTGTCGATGCCAGCGTTCTGTTAGATAAGCCTGCGGCTCAAGTCAGGAGCGAGATTCTGATCGAGGAGGACCAGCTAAATGACCTGCTGAATGTAGGACAACCGTTACGGATGCGGACGCTGATTACGGCTGATACCAGATTAACGGTGTACCAGGGTTACCCGGGAGTCGAACTGTTTGATCTTGATGGTGATCCGGATGAAATGAATAATCGTGTGGAAGACACCTTGTTGCGCTCCCGGATGATGGAAAGACTCACCTATGCACAGATGGCGAACACCGATGTGTCGCCTAAACCCAGTGCCTTTGCCTGATCGAGTCAAGGACCCATACAAACGAGAAGCCTACTGCGCAATGACCGTGTTAAAGCAGGGCCCAAAGAGCCTGTTTATTAGAAAAGCCCGATGTTAAGCTGGTGCACAATTAGGTATGAAAGAGAAAAAGAGTGATGCCATGGCCAAAGTGAACCACTATTGCCGTTCGTTGCTAGCGGGAATGCTGCAGTTGATACTGCTCGTGCTCTGGTGCTGTGTCGCAATGGCAGAACAGGACCCGGCTCATGGGGGTGTTTTTATCAGCGCGCTTTCTCAGGAAGTGACCCAGAGCCAGGTCGACAAGATCAAAGATGATCTGCAGCAGGCAGAGAATACAGGGGCCTCATTATTCCTCTTGAGAATCAATACGCCAGGTGGATTACTTGAGCCAACCCGTGCGCTGATCCAGGCTATCCTCGATTCTCCTGTGCCGGTAGCAGGATTTGTTGCACCCGCGGGCGCCAGAGCAAGCAGCGCAGGAACCTATGTGCTCAGCGCTTGTCATATTGCGGCCATGGCGCCTGCCACTAATGTTGGTTCAGCAACCCCGGTTATGCTGTATGGTGATATTGACGAGGATAGGCGCAATAAAATGGTCAATGATGCTGCTGCGCAGCTGCGTAGCCTGGCCCAGCTCAGGGGGAGAAACGCTGAATGGCTCGAGCAGTCGGTGACCTCGGCTGAGAACATCACCGCCAGTGAAGCCCTGCAACTGAATGTGATTGACCTGGTTGCCGTTAATACCGATGAACTCCTGGAAGCCCTGCATGACCGGGAAGTTGAAGTTCAGGGCAGGGTAGTGGTACTCGATACTCAGGCCATACAGACCTACCAGTCGAAACCCTTTGAAAACGTATCGCCGCTGATGTTATGGACGCTGCTGGGGGTGGCGCTGGTCATTATGGAACTGATGGTGACCAAATTTATAGCCATTTTCTTCGCTGGCGGTGCCTTTATTACCGGCATTGCTGTCTGGGCCGGTTTGCCGACGACTAACGGCCTGCCATTGATAGTGTTTACACTAACCTCGCTGGTGCTGTTGTTTGCCATTCGAGCGAGGTTTCGACATCTTTTTGTAGGCAGTTCCGTCGTACATGGCGATTCTGAACTTAACAGCGGCATGATTGGTGCCAGGGTGACGTTGGTTTCAGGGTTTGAAGAAGGCTCTCCCGGAAGCGGCCTGGTGATGTATCGGGGTTCAAACTGGCAGGCCAGGTCAGATACAAGCCTGATCGAGCCGGGTCAGGTGCTGGTCATATCAGACGTTCAATCAAACACATTATGGATAAAGGCGGAATAAATATGGGTGAATTAATCATGTGGGGGGTGTTATCACTTCTGGTGTTCTGGATTCTCTATCAGGCTGTCAGGATCGTACCGCAGAGGTCAAATTACGTAGTAGAATTTCTTGGTAAGTATCAGAAAACATTGCAGGCTGGGCTACATATATTGATTCCATTCGTGCAGCGAGTGGCTTACGTGCAATCCTTGAAAGAAGAAACCATCGACGTGCCATCACAAAGCTGCATTACAAAAGACAATATTGCCGTGGAGATCGACGGCATCCTGTACCTGCAGTGCCAGAATGCTGAATTGGCAAGCTATGGTATTGACGATTACCGTTATGCGACCTCGCAACTGGCCCAGACGACACTGCGTTCGGAGATCGGCAAGATAGAACTGGATAAAACCTTCGAGGAAAGAGACATGATTAATGCCTCGGTCGTGCAGGCAGTGGATATGGCATCAAATGCCTGGGGCGTGAAAGTACTGCGTTACGAGATAAAGGATATTAATCCGCCTTCAACCGTGCGCGATGCGCTGGAGAAACAAATGCGTGCTGAACGTGAGCGCCGGGCTGTTGTTGCCGAGTCCGAGGGTAATCGCACAGCTACTATCAATGTCTCAGAAGGCCAGAGGCAGGAAATGATAAACCTGTCTGAGGCGGAAAAGCTCAAACAAGTTAACGAAGCCGAGGGCAAGGCAACGGAAATTGAATTGCTTGCTAAGGCCACAGCAGCCGGCATCCGCACTATTGCTGAGGCGATTAATGCGCCCGGTGGATCAGCGGCGGTAAACCTGCGCGTTGCCGAGCAGTATATCGATCAATTCGGTCATCTGGCGAAGGCCACTAATACCCTTATCTTACCATCAGATATCGGTAATATAGCCAGTTTCGTGGGCACCGTAACCAAAGCCATGGACCAGATCGCTAACAAACCGGAAAGCGAAGCCTGATTGACTGTATGGCAATGCTAAGCATGAAATCTGCTTAACCGTTGTACTGACATTTGATAGGCCTCGCACCGATGACCCTGTCACC
This sequence comes from Gammaproteobacteria bacterium, assembly GCA_012960535.1. GTDB lineage: Bacteria > Pseudomonadota > Gammaproteobacteria > Pseudomonadales > Azotimanducaceae > UBA9926. The sequence goes on along the minus strand of DUBB01000006.1, from coordinate 15,653 downwards.
CCAGCACAGAGCTTACCTGTTTGCCGTGTTAACGGTCCTGATGTGGTCCACCGTTGCCACTGCTTTCAAATACACGCTGGCTTACGCCAGCGTGCTGCAAATGTTAACCATAGCCTGCTGTAGCGCGTCGTTAATGCTCTTGCTGGTGGTAGTGGTGTCGGGCAGAACTACGTTAGTCTTACCATCCCTGCTGCAACACTGGAAGCTTTCGTTGATTGCCGGTCTGATGAATCCCTGCTTTTATTACCTGGTGCTTTTTGAGGCCTACGATCGCCTGCCAGCGCAATTAGCCCAACCCATTAATATGACCTGGGCTATCGTTTTAGCTGTGATGGCTGCGGTGGTGTTAAAACAGCGGATAGGGCGCCATGATTACCTGGCTGCCGGAATCTGCTACCTGGGTGTGCTGCTGATTATCAGCCAGGGCGGGCAGCAAGGATTTTCCCACGTTGACTGGACCGGTATCGGCCTGGCTTTACTGTCGACCCTAATCTGGGCAGGTTACTGGGTACTTAACATCAAAGATGAACGAGATCCTGTCATTGGCATGTTCCTGAACTTCCTGATAGCAACGCCTGTGGTTGTGATAATGTGGGCCTTTACGTCAACTAACCCCGTGCCTCTGCCCGGTATATTAGGCGGAATTTATATCGGCATCTTCGAGATGTCCCTGGCTTTTCTGTGTTGGTCAATTGCCTTGAAATCAACGGACAACGCTGCAACGATCACTAATCTGGTGTTCCTGGCGCCCTTTGCCTCTCTCCTGCTGATTCAACTGGTACTGGGTGAGACGATATTATGGACAACCTATGTCGGCCTGATTGTCATCATTGCTGGCCTGGTTTACCAGCAGCGGACGGCTGCTGGATTGCAGGCCAGGCAGGTCCCATGATTGATACAGCCGGTTGCCAATTCACAGGAGGCCTGTGGGTACTCAGGGCATCGTCACTTAAAGCAAGCACCGCTGAGTGACAGGTTGCCAGGACCACATCAACGGCTACAAGCCTGTCTTCCGGTATCAATTGACGTTAGTTCCTGATCCCCCGCAGTCAATCGAGCCATTGAGTCTATGCACGGTGTTGGTGTTGTTTGCCTGCCCGGAGCGGCGACCAGATGACTGAACGCTCTGCTTGCCCTGTTTAAAACGACCTGGCCTTGCCTTGGCTATAGGCAGAGAACCCGGTTAATCCTTACATCGACAAAGAAAGCCCAGCTAGCCTGTATAACTCGGATAACTCATATAACTCATATAACTCATATAACTCATATAACTCATATAACGGAAACGACAGATTAACCTGCAGACCTAGTGAACAGTCAGTACAATACAAATAGGTAAAAAATCTGGTTAAAATCGGCTTTAGGACTTGAAAAATAATTGATCAGCACTATCTAGTAGACGTTGCCGGAGAGCCAAGACAATGAGTGATCAAAGTGAATTTATTCCCCGTGAACTGGACAAGGTGCTGGCCAGACCGGACGAAGTCCTACCCGATATTATTCATCTGATTCCGCTGGGATCCGGACCTTATTTCCCGGTACTGGTACAGCCAGTAGTCGTTGATGATCTACCCTGGGGTGCTGCGGTTAAGAAGGCGGTGGACAGTCCGCATAAGCTGGTGGGCCTGAGTTACACCCCAGTAAAATCGGGACAGACTGCCACGCCAGAAGAGGTGCGGCAGATTGGTTGTGTCGCCAGAATACACCGAACCCATGAGTCGGACGGTAAAATCCAGTTCATAGCACAGGGTATACGCCGATTTAAGATCGTTGAGTGGATTGATCGAGTACCCCCCTTCCTGGTGCGCGTTGAATATCTTGAGCCCGTTATTAACGAAGATGCTGATCAGCTGCGCGCTTACGCCATGTCTTTGATCAGCAGTATCAAGGAACTGGCAACGCTGAACCCGCTTTATACTGAAGAGCTCAAGCATTACCTTAACTATTTCACCCCAAATGAGCCCTCAGCCTTAACCGACTTTGCTGCGGCCATTACCTCGGCACAGGCAGAAGATCTACAGGATGTCCTGGAAACGGTGCCGCTCCTGGACCGAATGGAGAAAGTGCTGCTGCTGGTCGGCAAGGAACTCGAGCTCGCCAGATTACAGGACAAGATTACCCAGCAGGTGCAGGAGCAGGTGGACGATCAGCAGCGCGAGTTTTTCCTGAAACAGCAATTAAAGGCGATCCAGCAGGAACTCGGCATTGCCAAAGACGACAAAGAATCTGATGTCGAGGTCTTTACAGAAAGATTTGAAAAACTGCGACTGCCAGAGAAGGCTAAAAAAGCAGCCGATGCAGAATTGAAGAAACTACAGGTGCTTGACCCCAGCGCAGCTGAATATGGGGTGACCCGTAATTACCTGGACTGGCTGAGCTCGGTGCCCTGGGGTATTTATTCTGATGACCAGTTGGACCTGACTGAAGCCCGAAAGATTCTTAATCGTGATCACGATGGCCTCGATGATGTTAAGGAGCGCATCATCGAATTTCTTGCCATCGGCGCGTATCGAGGCGAAGTAGCCGGGTCAATTCTGTTATTGGTCGGCCCGCCAGGGGTCGGCAAGACCAGCATTGGTAAGAGCATCGCAAACGCCCTCGGTCGCAGTTTCTACCGCTTCAGCCTCGGTGGCATGCGCGATGAAGCAGAAATCAAAGGTCACCGCAGGACCTATATCGGCGCCATGCCAGGCAAGCTGGTACAGGCCCTGAAAGAGGTGGAAGTCCAGAACCCGGTCATTATGCTGGATGAAATAGATAAAATTGGTGCTTCCTTTCAGGGCGATCCGGCATCGGCATTGCTGGAGGTGCTGGATCCTGAGCAGAATGGCGAATTTCTCGATCATTATCTGGATCTACGCGTCGATCTTTCCAAAGTCCTTTTTATCTGCACGGCAAATCAACTCGATACTATCCCGGCACCACTGTTGGATCGAATGGAAACCATTCGTCTATCGGGTTATTTAACCGACGAAAAACTTCAGATCGCCCGGCATCATCTATGGCCAAGGCAATTGCACAAAGCCGGTCTGAAAGCATCCAAACTAAAAATCACCGACGCTGCTATTCGCCTGATTGTTGATGGTTACGCCAGAGAAGCCGGGGTCAGAGGACTGGACAAGTTGCTGGGTCGGATCGTTCGTAAATCAGTGGTCCGCTTTTTACAGGAGGCGCCACGATTGATTAATGTCTCCAAACCGGTTGTAGAAGACCTGCTGGGCGCACCTATTTTCAGAAAGCAACAGGTACAGCGAGGTATTGGCGTCGTCAATGGCCTGGCCTGGACCGCCCTGGGCGGGACCACCCTGGCCATAGAAGCACAAGCCGTTCACCTCGATGGTAGGGGCTTCAAACAGACCGGTCAGCTCGGCGACGTTATGCAGGAATCAGCCCAGATTGCCTATAGTCATGTAGCAGGGCATGCCAGTGTATTTGGCGCCGAGGACAAATACTTTGATAACACCCTGATCCACTTGCACGTGCCAGAAGGGGCAACCCCCAAGGACGGACCCAGTGCGGGGGTTACCATGGCGACCGCTCTGGTCTCCCTGGCCAGGCATAAGCAGGTTAATCGCGATATCGCCATGACTGGTGAACTCACCTTAACGGGGCGGGTACTGCCTGTAGGGGGCATTAGAGAGAAGATTATTGCGGCCCGGCGAGCTGGGATCCGCGAGTTGATTCTGCCGCATGAAAACCTGCGGGATTTTGATGAAATGCCCGATTACCTGAAAACCGGCCTTAAACTGCATTTCGTTCGAATGTTCGAAGAGGTTCTGCCAATCTGTTTTGGCTGATAGGCGTAAAAGCGACGTATGGCTTTAGTAGAAGTTTGATATAGTGCGGCTTAGCTAGCCTTTAGTTTCTGATCCTGATGCAATGCCCGATTAGCTGTAGACCGGCCTTAATCTGTATTTTGTTCAAATGTTCGAGGAAGTTGCGCCTATCTGTTCAGGCTGACCTGCATAAAAGCGGCTCATGGCTTTAGCAGAAGTTTGATATAGTGCGACTCAGGAGGCCTTTTATGTCCAATCTTATTGAAGCCCTACAAACGCTGCTCGGTGATAAGGGCGTGTTAACGGGGGAAGCCCTGGCAGAGAAACTCATTCCCCATGGAACTCCCGCTGCACTGGTTCGGCCACAGACGACAGCTGAGGTTGCCGAGGTAGTTAAGCTATGCCAGGAAGCAGGTCAGTGCATTATTCCTTATGGTGGCCTGACAGGACTGGTCGAAGCAACCGCCTCGGATCAGAGTGAGGTTGCTATATCCCTGGAAAGAATGAACCAGATTGAAGAGATTGATGTAGAAAGCCGGACCATGACCGTTCAGGCTGGGGTACCACTGCAGGTGGTCCAGGAAGAAGCGGACAAGGCCGATCTGTTGTTCCCACTGGATATCGGTGCTCGAGGTTCAGCCACCATTGGCGGTAACGTGTCTACCAATGCCGGCGGTAACCGGGTCATTCGCTACGGCATGATGCGTGATCAGATTCTTGGTATGGAGGTCGTTCTTGCCGATGGCAACGTGGTCACCTCCATGAATAAAATCATCAAGAACAACACCGGCTATGACCTCAAACACCTGTTCGTCGGTGCAGAAGGTACCCTGGGCATTGTCACCCGCATTGTACTGCGGCTACGCCCTAAACCGAAAAGCCAGCAGATGGCCTTTGTTGCAGTCAATACGTTCTCCCAGGTTACACGGGTACTCAACCTGCTCGATGGTGCTCTGGGCGGTAGCCTGAGTGCGTTTGAAGTGCTCTGGAAAGATTACTACAAACTGGTAACCAGCCCACCGGCTGAGGGCAGGCCGCCACTGGCGCATGATTATGAGTATTACATCCTGGTAGAAGCCCTGGGTGGTGATAGCCAGTCTGATGAAGAACGTTTTCTCAGCGTGCTCACACAGGCCATGGAGGAGGGCACGATTGTTGATGCCGTGATTGCACAGAACCAGGGTGAAAGAAACGCCATGTGGGCTATCCGCGACGACGTTGGCCAGGTAGCCCAGAACTGGCCTATATTCACTTTTGACATCAGTGTGCCGCTGAATAATATGGAATCCTACCTGATCGCATTAAGGGCTGAACTCGATGATCGCTGGCAGGGCAACACCTGTATGGTTTTTGGTCATCTGGGAGACGGTAACCTGCATATCATTGTCGGTATGGGGGAAAGCTCTGCTGAGGCTAAAAAAGCGGTGGAAGAGGTTGTCTATCGAGGACTTCCCGAACGGGGTGGTTCGGTCAGTGCCGAGCATGGTATCGGTGTGCAGAAAAAGGCTTACCTCGGCATGTCGAGAAATGCTGATGAGATTGCGCTCATGCAGATGATGAAAACAGCCCTGGACCCAAAAGGAATACTGAACCCGGGCAAGATTTTCTCGGTCGAGTAAGAACTTAACCGGTGAGCTTGGCTCGGACTTAAATGGGCCGGCCTCGCGTTATAAAAATTACGCATGTAATATATTATTTAATAATAAAATCAACTTCTTAGAAGATTTTTATAAAACTTTATATAAACTGTCCACCTTGGTTACTTAGGCCTGTAATAGCGCATTCTGGAAGCAACGGTTCACCGGTTAAAAGCATTGACGTATTTTACTGAATTCCCATCAGAGCAGAGCCCTTAACTGCGACCAGCGAATTATTAAGCCAGAATTATCGATAGGTCTGATCAGGGTACGAGGCGTATCTGAATAGCATCAATACCAGCGCCGGCGAGGATGTCAGATATCACCACGACCTTATCGCCAGATGCAATTTCTCCCCGCCGAATCAATAGATTGAACGCGGTGGTCAGGGTCTTTTCAGGGTCCTGGCTGAAAGCCGAACGAATAGGTGAAACATTACGATTGAGCATCAGCCTGCGTCGCGTCTGCGAATCATTGGTAAAGGCAAATACGCGAACCTTCTGGGGGTGGCAACTGGTGATGTAATCGGCCATCAAGCCGCGCCGGGTAATCACCACAATACCTTTAGCGCCTAGATTCTCAGCCAGCTGTACGGCGTTGGCTGCCAGTTGCTGTTTGTCCGAGTTGACGACTAAATTATGGCTGAAATTAAGCCCTGGGAACTGTTCGGTAACCTTGGCAATGCTGACCAGTTGCTCGACACAACGCACCGGGTACTTACCCAGGGTAGTTTCACCGGACAGCATCACTGCATCGACTTCCTCGTAGATGGCATTAGCAACATCGGTCACCTCTGCCCGGGTTGGAATCGGGTTTTCAATCATGGATTCCAGCAGGTGCGTTGCCACGATGACCCGTTTACCTTCTTCAGCACAGCGCTTGACAATCTGACGCTGCACATTCGGCAGTTCAGCCAGGTTTATTTCAACACCCAGATCGCCGCGCGCGATCATAATGCCGTCGACTTCGCTGAGTATCGCGTCCAGATGAGTAATGCCAGACTGATCTTCAATCTTGGCGATTATTTTAATTTTGCCAGCTTTGCTACCCAGCAGTTGCTTTAATTCGCGTACATCATCGGCAGACCGCACGAAAGACAACGCAATAAAATCAACCTGCTCCGCCAGGGCAAAGAGTATATCGGCCTTGTCCTTCTTGGTAATCGCTGGCAGATTAACCCTGATGCCAGGCAGGTTGACATGCCGCTTACTCTTAAGAATACCGCCATCGACGATGCGGCAGTTAAGCGTACCATTGTCGTTCTTAGCCAGCACGTCCATATTGATGATGCCATTGTCGACGGTAATTCTGTCGCCGACTTTAAGCGCACTGACCAGGTCTGAGTAATCGATGCGGATAGAGCTGGCTTCAACATCACTGTCATCCCTGACACTGATGGTCATTTCAGAACCGGTTTTTAATTCCAGTTCTTCAGTGATATTACCCGTGCGGATCTCGGGGCCCTGAGTATCAAGCAGCACCGCAATCGGCGACGTCAGCTTTCTGTTCAGCGTCTTTACACTTCGAATCACCTTTGCAGCAGATTCATGACTGGCATGGGACATGTTCAAGCGCACGATATCCATACCCGCTGCAGCTAACTTGCTGAGTTGGTCAAAGGATTCGGTCCTTGGCCCGATAGTGCAGATAATCTTAGTTTTTCGCATGGCCGGCTGCAGGTAATAAAGCGGGCGATGTTAACGCAGCTTAAGGCAGACTTAAATAGCCAGGGCATCGCTATTATCAGCTTGCCACATCAAAAGATCCTCAAAACAGCAACCCTAGTCCCACGCGACAGGGACCTGTATTTGTTTAATGCTTACGGTTGGCCCAGCAGTGGGTTGCCATTATACCTTGCAACCTTGCCGTTAAGGCGCATCAAACAAAGTCATCTGGAGTTCGTCTTGCTCTACCGGGTCCTCAAAATTAACACCAAATCCAATCAGCCTAACGGCTTTACCCTCACCACGATCCCAGGCAGATTCAAGCAGGCCCTGCAGGGCGTCTCTGTCCAGTGTGTTACCCGCTCTTTCCATCGTGGTCTGTTGGAAATCTTCAAATTTCAGCTTGACCACCTGATTCTTGATGGTGCGATGACGGTATTTCCTGAGTCGACGATCAAGTTCTTCAAACAGGCTGTCAATAGCGGAACCGGTATCCTGCAGGGATCTGAAATCATCGGCAAAGGTTCTTTCAACGCTGACTGATTTTCTGATCCAATGGGTGGTAAGTTCCCGGTTATCAATCCCACAGGCACGCTGATAAAGGTGCTGTGCAAACCCGCCTAGGTGACTGGCTAATCTGGCTTCACCGTAGGCACGGACATCCTGGCAGGTTTTTAAACCAAGTTTTTCCAGTTTAGCCACGGTAACCTTGCCAACGCCAGGGATCTTACCCAGAGGTAGCGCCAGAACGAAGGCCTGAACCGTTGCCGGGGTCAGCACGAACTGACCGTTAGGCTTGTTTTCATCGCTGCAGATCTTAGCAAGAAACTTGTTAGGTGCAACGCCGGCCGAGGCCGGCAGGTTGATCTCACGCTTAAGCGCCCTGCGGATATCCTCAGCAATCAGTGTTGCGCTGCCCTGGCACAAAGTAGAGTCGGAAACATCCAGGTAGGCTTCATCCAGACTGACCGGCTCGATCAGTGGGGTATAGCGGTTCAAAATGGCTCGTATCTGCCTTGAGATCGACTGGTAGTAGGCCATTTGTGGCGGCATGACGGTGAGTTCCGGGCATAACCTGACAGCATGGGCCATTGCCATGGCAGAATGAATACCATATTTTCTGGCTGGATAATTACAGGTCGCTACCACACCACGTTTCTTTGGCGAACCGCCGATTGCCAGGGGAACATCGGTCAGGCCAGGTTTATCGCGCATTTCCACGGCCGCATAAAAACAATCCATATCGATATGGATAAACTTACGATTGTCGGGTCGTTTAATTTGTTCGCTTTCTGACAATGGCCAGGTAACCTGATGGGTGATTCCACCGATTGTAGCCATTAAAGGATCACCACGGTAGGCACATAAGGGCAGTTCGCTGATATAATACAACGACGGGTTGGGATAAATGAGATGGAATTAGAAGAGGCCAGACAAAGGTTCATACCGGCTGTAGAGGAGATTCTTGAGCTGTGCCGAATCGTCGACGAATTTGTCGACAAAGAACGTTTCCAGGTGATGATTGCAACGATCTGGGGTAATGCGGTGCTGGATCCGGCGAAATCAGGCATCACCAGCGACGAACTGAGTGTCCTGCATGACTTTCTCAACGAAGAACTGGTCAGGGTTCTCGGAGAGCAGCAGGACATTACCGGCGCTTTTGAATTTATCGTCAGCCGGCGTGGCCAGGACAGCATGACGCGTCTGAATATCAGCCAGCGGCATAAAGAATTTCTGCTCTACTTTGCCCGGCTTATCCTGCAGCGGGACATTAAGCTGGATTGATTCGGTTATTTCTATCAAGGTACCGCTGCACAATCAGCGTGCCAATCAAGTCGCCTTCCACATTAATTGTTGTTCTGATGGTATCCAGCGGGCGTTCGATAACCAGTAAAATAGCAATGGCCTCAAGCGGTATGCCCACTGCAAGTAATACAATCTGCATCCCTGACATGGAGGCGGTGGGCATACCCGGAGCGCCAATCGACGAAATCATGGCCATGAGGAACACCGTAAAAACCATGAGTGTAGAAAGCTCTATACCGTAAAGATACGCCAGGAAAATCGCCGCAACCGCTTCAAACAGTGCAGTGCCATCCATATTCATGGTAGCGCCCAGGGGCAGCACAAAACTGCTGACACTTTTATCAACGGCCAGCTTCTGCTCAGCAGTTTGCATTGAAACCGGCAGGGTAGCTGCACTTGACGAGGTTGAAAATGCCACCAGCAAGGGTTGCATGATGCTATGTAGTATATTAACAGGCGAACGTCCTGTGGCCAGCCAGGCAAGCAGTGGCAGGACAATGGCCCCATGAACGAGTGTCAGGCAGACGACCAGCAAACCAAACTGGAACAGTTGACTCAGGAAACCCTCAGCGTAATCTGAGTTAAAGCCGAGCTTTAAAGTAAAATCAAAAATAATGGCGAATATGCCGATCGGCAGCAAATTAATAATCCAGCCAAGCACTTTCATTATGACCTTGTTCAGATGCTGCACACCGGTAAATAGCGGACTGTTTTCAGGGAGCACTATCACCATGGCTATGCCCAGCAGAAAGGCATTTGCAACAATACCGACAATGTTTAAGTTGGCCAGCGCATGGAAAGGGTTGCTGAAAATCAATTGGAACAACTGCTGTAGTACCAGGGTCAGGGAGCTGTTATTGGGATCAATCATCCGCTCAGCGGAGAAATTCAGGCTCGATTCGAGAACTGCCGGATATTCGGTCCAGGGATGGATCCAGAATACAGCCGCCAGGCCCAGCAGCACGGCAAGGCTGGTGGTAACCAGGTAATACAATAGGGTGACTGTGCCCAGCTGTCGCAAGCGCATCACATTACCAATATTTGATATGCCACTGATCAGTGAGAAGAAGATCATGGGCGCGATCAGCATTTTTAGTGCGGCCAGAAAGCTGACCTTGATCATGACAATGACGTCGTAAAACACGTTGGGCGAGGTCAGCCATTGCGGGCTGCCGAATGCCTTGGCCAGCAAAATACCGAGCACCGTTGCCAGCAGCATCTGTAATGTCAGGTTTCTGTACATCTCGTCCATTCCAATAAGTTCACGGCGATGATAACAAATGCAGTCGGCAAGCATTAGATTTGTTTGTCAGCAATTCAGTTTTGTCTGTCGCCATGACCTGCCCAGACAGGTTATTCAATGGCAATCCAGATAACAAAATAAAGTATTTCGCAGGCCCATACAGATTTCTGTGAGTCGAGCATTCACATCTGCAGCTGAACAAGCTACGCTGGCTGCTGGATAAGCGGTAGAACAGCCTATGATTGATGGGGTATTAACTGGCCTGATTCTGTTCAGCATTGTACTTGTGGTAACCCTCTGGCAGGCCAGAGCTCTTTTTGGCCGGGTCGATCGAGTCAGTGTTGGTCCCTATGTTATTCGTCTGGGCCTGAATGATGCGCGTGCCATTGCCTGTGGCGAGTACATCAGCCAGTTACTCGGCTATAAGGGGGTACAGGACTGCCTGGACCAGTTCAGGACCGGCAGACACCTGATTAACGCCAGCCTGCGACAATTGCTCAATGCCCAGATCAATCCTGAAAATATCTGGATTCAGGATGCTCAGGGTAACTCGCTCAATAACCGATTCCAGTTCAGCGTGCAGCGCACTGGCAGCTACGTGGATCTGCAATTGAAACCAGCTGAACATAAACACCTGGACATCACCGAGGCGGCACAGGCAGCTGTCGCCAATAAAGTAGGAGAGGCTGCTATCGAGCCTTCCTGGCCGGCTCGAACCGAGCGATTTGATATCCGCCAGCATGCCTGGTGCGAACAAGATTTTTCCATCTGGTTACGAACGGCTTTTCAGGGCGGAATTCAACCCAGCTATCCTTTTATTATTGAGCTCAACTCTGGGCGATTACGAATTCACGACAAGCTCATCGAAATCCTCGGGCTGGATACGGGACTCCGATGGATCAACCGCTATCGCTGGCACAGTGCCTTGCCCAAGCCATGGCGGGATAGGGTCATCGCGCTACCTGAGGACCCTGCCAGATTGGAATTTCAGGGTGATACTTTCGACCTTGACACGCTTGGTATGAGCACGCTCGATTTGAGTACTACAGAAGGTGAGTTGATCCGTTTTAGAGTCACCGCCAGCCCAGTCAGTCTGCCTGTCAAAACCTTCCTTTTCGGCCACCTGACCCGGATCGACTATCATCCTCTGCGTTTAACTGATACTGGCAAAGATCCCAGCATGAGCAGCGTAACAAAAGCCAGCAGCAACGACCTGGCCGATACTGACCAGCATCACCTCTTGAACCAACTAGCGGTGATTCAGGGCAGTACTCACCAACTTAGCCAAAGATATGCTATTGCAGATCATGACGATTATTTGAATCTGATAGATCAGGCGATTAAAGATATCAGAACTCAACTGGTTGGTGACGATGTCCGGGTGCCCCAAGCCGGCAAAAACAGCGAACAAACTGCTTATAATGAGCAGCGTGCTGCACTGACAGATACGGTGATCAGCATCGCCCTGGTAGAAGATGAACCGGTCGTTGCCGAATACTTATCCGGTCAAATCGTTTCACTGGGATATCTGGTCACCTGGTACGATGGCGTCTCCTCCCTGATCGACGATATGCAAGCAGGCAGGCAATTCCAGGTTGTTATTACGGATTGGCAGCTAGGGGATGAATCCGGTGCTGACCTGGTCGCTTACCTACGGGAAAACAGCTTCGCTGGCGGTGTCATAGCCTGTTCTGCAACGGTGCTAACGACAACCTTTGGCATCGACTGCATCATGCAGAAACCGATAGATCCTGCATCGTTTGGCGCTGGCCTGACAACCTTGGTGAACAGATTATTCCCCGCGCAGAAGCTGGCGGATAAAGGGCACCAGAACCCGCCTGGGAACAACACTTGACTGAGCCGCAGATCCCCATTGCTTTGCAGTCCATGCCCTGGCCCTGCTTCGTCGTCAACCGAGACCTGGAGGTTGTGTATGTCAACCGGGCACTAAACCTGGTATTTGACTCGGCTGATGAAGTTATAGCGGCCTGCCTGGCCGCCGATAAGTTTGACCCTCATCAAGCTGGTTCCTGCTCGTTTGCCTATGGCACAAGTTCACTAAAGGTAACCTACGTTGTCGATGATGATGTCATCACCCTATTTGTAGAAGCGCCGGATTCAGCAGCGCAGACGCCCGACGGCGGTGCCGAGCCCGATAAAAACCAGGGAAAATTACGCCACAACCTGCAGAGCCTGGTGACCACAGCGCGAGGATACGCAGAACTCATTGCCGTGATGCTGGAGGAGGAGGGCGTGGTAACCGGTGAGCGCCTTGCTGCCGTGCGTCGTTATGAGCAGTCTGTCACTGATCACCTGACCGATATGGAAGCGTTGCTGGCCCATCCTTCAAGAGACGCTGCAGACTATGACCTGGACCAGGTGTTTCGACCCAAAGCTATTGTGTTCTTTCACAATCAGGTCAGAGGGGAATTAATAGCAGAGCTGTTTGCCGCCCAGGGTATGGAAGTCTGCCTGGCAAGTTCCGCATCGGATGCCTTGAAACTAGCGGATAACAATGGCCGGGAGGCGCAGTTAGGGGTGTTTGATCAGCCAGGCCCGGCAGCCGAACAGCTGTTGAAGTGCCATCCCAAGTCTATTCTCCTATACTGCAACGCGTCAATTGAAATCGATACCGAGAACCCGCGTATCGGTAAGGTCACCGACCAACCCATGGATATCAATGAAGTCTTGCGAGCCTCCGTGGAGATGCTCAGTCAGTTTTAATGCCTGCTGCAGCGGACAGGGTTATACCAATCGCGCGGTGCAGCACCAGATCTGCAATGGGGTCCAGGTCGGTATCCTGGTTGTTGATAATTATCAGTTTGGCTTGGTTCTGTTTGGCCAGCACAGGAAAACCAGCCGCTGGATAGACAGTCAGTGATGATCCGATCGCAATAAACGTATCGCAATCCAGGGTGGCCTGTTCAGCGCGCTGCATGGCCTCAACCGGCATAGCTTGACCAAATGAGATAGTGGCTGTCTTGACAATGCCAGCACAGTCATCGCAACTAGGTAGACTCTCGTCGATCAGAAATGCGTCTCGAATAGCAGACAATTCGTAGCGCTTGCCACAGTCGAGACAGCTGGCATAATTGGCGTTGCCATGAAGTTCAATGATCTGCTCCGCTGGTACGCCGGATTGCTGGTGCAGGCCATCAACGTTCTGGGTGATGATATGGCTTATCTTACCTGCTGAAATCCAGTGACTGATGGCATAGTGGCCTGCGTTGGGCGAGGCATTGGCCATCTTACTGTCACCCGTGAATTTGCGCCGCCAGGACTCCCTGCGCCATTTCTCTGAAGCGATAAAATCACTGAAATCGATAGGTGTCTGGGTTTTCCAGATCCCCTGCGGTCCCCTGAAGTCGGGTATGCCGGACTCTGTTGATATGCCGGCGCCGGTAAACACCACCACTCGCTGGCTGGCCTGGATTAGCTCTCGTAGCGCTATAATCTCTTCATCCATTGAAATCCCTCCCCGAAAACGGTGACAATAACAGAGTATCGTAATGTCAACTTAGATGGAAAGTAAGCCGTGCACATAGAATACTTTTTTGATTGCTCCAGCCCCTGGACTTATCTCTCTTTCAGCCGCATCTGCAAGCTACTGGCTCGCTATGAATTTGAGCTGAAACTTCGGCCGATTCTGGTAGGCGGTATTTTTAACACCATTAATCCGTCCGTATACGAAACCAGAGACCATCCGATCGCGGCAAAGCAACACTACTACAGCAAGGATCTGGCCGATTGGGCCCAGTATGAGGGTATCATCATAGGTTCACCGCCGGTTTTCCCAGTTAACAGCGTCAAGGTCATGCGAGGCTGTTTTGTGGCAGAGGAAGCGGGGCTGGCGGTACCCTACATTGAATCCTGCTTCAGGCGATACTGGAGTGAGCTTGAGGATATCTCTGATAACAGAGTCATTGGCTCCATACTGGCAGAAGTTGGCCTGAATGAAACCCGCTTTTTTGAGTCGATCAATAAAGCTGATTACAAACAAAAACTGCGTCGCAACACCGACGAACTGATGTCCCGGGGCGGGTTTGGTTCGCCCACTTTCTTTATCGACGATACCGATATGTATTTTGGCAATGATCGGCTGCAGCTGATTGAACTGAAATTAAAAGGAGCAACCTCGTGAACTGGTATGACCGGGTGGTGCTGCCGCGGTTGCTGAATGCCCTGATGAAATCCCCTGAAATGACCCGGATTCGAGCAACGCAGGTACCCAAAGCCCGCGGCAGGGTGCTTGAAGTAGGCGTGGGTTCCGGCCTGAACCTGCCTTTTTACGAACCAGGCACGCAGGTATTTGCGGTTGATCCTTCCGAGGAGCTTCAGGTATACGCAAGGCAGGTGGCGCAGGCAAATGGTACCAACGTTATCTTTGCGGCCCAGTCAGGCGAGGCAATTCCCGCTGATAATAACAGCTTTGATGCAGCCGTCATTACCTGGACCTTGTGTACTATCCCGGATGCCGGCAAGGCGCTTGAGGAGGTTCGCCGGGTCCTGAAACCCCAGGGCAGGCTGGTATTTGCAGAACATGGCGTATCACCAGAACCGGGCGTCGCCAAATGGCAGAACCGCATTAATCCTGTATGGCGTTCTCTAGCCGGCGGTTGTAACCTGAACCGATCACCTGAGCAGTTGCTGGGCCAGGCTGGTTTCAAATTCGATGAACTCAAATGTGGCTATATTGCTGGGCCGAAGTTTGCCACCTATACCTACCAGGGTGTGGCCTCAGTCAAATAATGACTGGACGGTCATAAATCCGTGGATTGCAAGCGGCGCAATTCGATAAAGGCCTGCGGTGCACCCTCAGCTAACCTGGACTGGATAGCAGCAGCGCACTGCTGCGGTGAAAGGCGTCCTGTATCTACCTGTATATCATAGCGGTCGTGCGCATGGCACTGCATGAAGTGACCACGAGCGGTACCCGGGAATCGGCCCAGACGTTGGGCTTCGCGGTCCTCTATAATCGCAAGATCGCAACGAATACCGACAAACCACAGGTCAATACCCACAAATACCTCAAGGTAATCGTTAAGGAATTCCGGCTCCAGGATAATATCGTCAATGATGATGTTATTTCCAGCGTCGACCAGGGATCGCATAGCCCGGCGCATCCCCTTAAGGAGCCTGAGGCCCTGGTCACCGTAGGCGATCCTGGTATAGGGCGGTTTGCTACTGGTGACGGGCACGACATTCAAGCCTCGCCAGCCGGTGGTGCCTTCCGGCGCATTCAGGCCCCTGAATTTATCCGGCAGGCCATCCCTGAACTGATCCAGGGCAAGGTGCTGCCAACTCTCTGGCAGGGCGGCCTGAAGCGCTCTGGCCAGGGTCGTTTTGCCCGAGCTTGAAGTCCCATTGAGAAAGATCGCCTGTGCTGACACTGCTATCTCCATTGTTTTCTGGCCGCAATCCTGTCATAGAATTACCGTCTTGTAACCCTAAAATTGAGCGTTTGTTATCATACAGGCATAGATAATGCTTTCAGCGCCTGGACAATGCTAATTAGCAAGCTAATCAG
>DUBB01000005.1 GCA_012960535.1 Gammaproteobacteria bacterium | reverse complement strand
TGACAAGTCAGCTTGCCACGACTGCGCTGGCGAACTACACCAGGATCTTCAGACCCCGGCGCCAGCCTCTCTGCTGCCAGGCGTTTCAAAGTCTCTACTTCTTTCAGGGTAGGTACCCAGGAATTTTCTTCATCCAGATCGGATCCAGCATCGACTGCATCTGAGGGCGTGATTGTTACTAACACTTCACCCGCGGCTACCGCGTCGCCTTCGTTCAGTGGCTGCAGCCCACTCACCCGACCTGCTCGAGTCGCGGTCACTGTGGTTTCCATTTTCATAGCGCTGATCACCACCAGGTTGGCACCTGCAACAACCTCGTCACCTTCCCTCACCAACACCTGTACCACGGTGCCGGCCATTGGGCATTCCATGCCAACGTCGTCAACCGCCACATCAACACCTTTGGGTGCGGGTCCGCTGGTGGGTATGGCGACGTTGTGCACGCCGATGACAGATTTCGATTGTTGTTCGAACAGGCGCAGCCGATCGTTGGTGAGTTTGCCGGAATGCAGATCTGTGGCCTCAGTCAGCAACGTGGTTCTGGCATCGCCATCGCGCACGGCTGCGTGGCTCAAAATACCGTGCAGCTGATTCAAGTTGGTCGACAAGCCACTGATGTGAAATTCCTCAATAGCTCGTCGTGTTTGGTCTACCGCTGCGGTGTAACTTGGCGATGTGCTGTGGCAGATGAGCTTAGCTAACAGCGGGTCGAACTGAGTAGGGGGCGCGTAACCGGTGTAGCCGTGAGCATCCACGCGAATGCCCATGCCAGAAGGCTCTTTGTAGGCGGTTAGCGTACCGACCCCTTGCGCTACCACACGGACTTGAATGGCGTAGCCTCGAGGTGATAAATCTGCGTCTAAGCCAAGTTCAGCAAGCGTTTTACCTGCCGCAATTTCAAACTGTGCAGCAACCAGGTCGACCCCCATTACCTGTTCGGTAATGGTGTGTTCTACCTGAATACGTGGATTGCATTCAATGAAGTAGTAGTTACCTGATTCCGGCTCAACCAGAAACTCGACCGTGCCGGCGTTGGCGTAGTCGCTGGCATTTACAAGTTTAAGTGCATCGGTAAGCATACGATGACGTAGTTTGGTGTCGAGGTTGGGCGCTGGGGCAATTTCGACTACTTTCTGATGCCGTTGCTGGATAGAACAGTCGCGTTCGCGCAGATGAATGGCATTCCCTGCTTCGTCTGCCAGGACCTGTACCTCGATATGGCGCGGACGAACGATGAGTTTTTCAATAAAGAGACTGCCATTCCCAAAAGCGGATTCCGCCTCACTTTGACATCGGTCAAAAGCTTCAGCGATCTCATCGGCCACGGTAATTGCACGCATGCCGCGACCGCCGCCACCAGCGGTAGCTTTCAACATAATAGGAAACCCAATGCGTGTAGCGACTTCGATGGCGTGTTGCCTTGAAGAGACTGCCTCACCGGCAATGACAGGGATACTTAACTTCACCGCCAACGCGCGGGCGCTCACTTTGTCGCCAAAGAGTGCAAGGGTTTCCGCAGCAGGACCGATAAATTTGATGCCGCGCCTGGCGCATTGTTGCGCCAGGCTGGCGTTTTCAGACAGAAAGCCATAACCCGGGTGAATACAGTCGCAACCCTGATCCACGGCGATTTGGGTAATCTCCTCGATGTTGAGATAGGCACTAACCGGGTCAGCGCCAGACAATTCCACTGCAACATCCACATGCCGCGTGTGTAAGCCTTGAGCATCGGCTTTGGAATAAACTCCAACCGTTGCGATGTTGAGTGTGGATGCCGCGCGGGAGATGCGAATTGCGATTTCACCGCGATTGGCGATGAGTACTTTTTGTAGTGAGGCCATGTAACTTCCTGAAATTTCCTAAGCTAGAAAGGTTGGCCGAGAATGCTCTTTGATACAAGTGGATTTACCTCACGCCGCAAAGCACAATCTCACGGCATGGGGTAATGGCCCTTTATCCGGAAGCTGCAAGCTCTGGCAGGGTTTAACCATGACTTGCAATACGGTTTCACTCTTTCATGAAGCAAGCAACCACCGATCTGTTTCGATACTTTTTCGTTACTGTTTCGATACTCTACCTGCTGGCCTAATATCCCGGTTAAGATTCATATTCTCTGAATATCAGGTAACCCATCCGATGGGCACAAATTCACGTCTCGCATTATCGATTTCACTGATCAGTTTACTGCTGATCACTCCACTGTCTTTCGCAGATAGTGAAGCAGAGCCGCCCAGGCTGTTCAGCGATGCCAGCGAAATGGAGGTCACGCTCTTGGGTCCATGGAACAAGATACGGAAGAATGTTAAAAAAGATGCCCGCTACCCTGTACAACTTACCTACAAAGGCGCAGACGGGCAGCAACACACGATTGATGCGGAGGTCTCTCCCCGAGGCGTTACAAGACGACTGCGTGTCTGTAAATTCCCACCTTTGAAAATTCATTTTGACAAGAAAAAATTGAAAGGCACGGAAATCGGGGGTAATAAATCACTGAAACTGGTGACTTACTGCCATACCAATCGCAAGTATGAACAGTATTATGTTAAGGAATTTCTGGTCTATCAAATTTACAACCTGATCACTGAATACAGCTTCAGGGCCAAACCGATGATGATCGATTACCGCGACAGCGAAAGACGCGGGGATTCAATCACTCGTTTCGGTTTCCTGATCGAAGATGTAGATGATGTAGCCAAACGCAATGACCTGCAGGAACTGGATATCGCGCAGGTACCGTATAAGCAATTGGACGGTGTCACGGGCAGCTACTTTTCCTTGTTTCAATATTTGATTGGTAACCTGGACTGGGCGGCAACCGACGGCCCAAAAGACGATAGCTGTTGCCATAACTCCAAGCTCATCGGTGCCGGGGAAGACATCGAACCAAAGTTCAGTATCCCCTATGATTTTGATGCATCCGGACTGGTTGACGCACACTATGCAGCGCCACCCGATGGCCTGAAAATCCGCAATGTCCGTCAAAGATTATACCGTGGATTCTGCACCTACAATGACAGCTTGCCCCAGGCTACAGGGCTATTCAGGGAGAAAAAGACAGATATCATGGCGCTATTTGAAACAAACCCGCATTTGACCGATAAAAACAGTAACAAAGCGATTAGATATATCGAGGACTTTTACAAGGTTCTCGATGACCCGAAACGCTTTGCGAAAGAGATTACTGGCAAGTGCCGGGGTTCTCGATAATCTGTTCGATGACAGATTGCCCGGCTTCTCCCTGAACTTCAGTCCCGTTATCGGTGGTGCTGCTGATCTCTTCCGATGGAGGCGCCAGCATCAGCCCCAGCCGAATTTGCTGACTGTGCGCGCCCGCAAACTCGGCTTCAAGCGGCTCAACACGATCTCTTTGCCCCTAACTGATGGTTGATATCACGGCGATGAGTTTCTCCATGTTCTCGGATATCTGGCGACCATATGACGAGGTGAAGTCACTTATCAGAATGGCATTGCAACCGATGCTTTACCCGGTAGATTGGTACGGGATAGACAATCCAGTTAAGGGGCCAACACTCCAGTTAAGTGGTATCATAAAAACCAATAGACAAACAATTCGATCATATGAGAAAAGGACTTAGTTTTTGAAATTTGGAATATTCTTTGAACTATCAACCCCCAGGCCATTAACAAGACAGAATGAATGGCAGGTTTATCACAATGGATTAGAACAATGTCGATTGGCTGATGAATTGGGATTCGATCATGTATGGGCGGTGGAACATCATTTCCTTGAAGAATATTCCCACTGTTCTTCTCCAGAAGTATTTCTTTCTGCAGTCGCTGCTCAAACGAGAAGAATAAGAATCGGCCATGGAGCCGTTGTTTGTGTGCCGGAAATGAACCATCCAGTAAGAGTTGCGGAAAGAGCGGCCGCATTGGATATCATTTCAAACGGCAGACTGGAAGTGGGTACAGCCAGGTCCTCCACCTGGACAGAATTAGGTGGATTTCAGGTGAACCCTGATGATACAAAGAAAACCTGGGATGAATTTTGTCGTGTTTTGCCGAAGATGTGGACACAAGAAGAATTCGAATGGCAGGGTAAAGGATTCTCTATGCCATCACGAAATGTATTACCAAAGCCATATCAAAATCCACATCCACCTATGTGGGTGACAGTCACGACACCAGGCACGGAACTTGATGCTGCCGACCGTGGTTTGGGATGCCTCGGCGTCTCTGCCGCCGGATATGAAGAACAGGAAAGGCGAACCAAAGAATACCATCGCCGTATACAACTGTGTGACCCTGTTGGTGGTGTTATCAACGATCAGGTGCACACGATGAACTTCCTCTACTGCGATGAAGACTACCGTAAGGCACGTGACATTGGTGTGCCGATGGTGAATGCCTTTAACGTCGCCAATACGCATTTGTACTGGACGCGTGAAGCTTATCCGACCCGGGCGTACCAAACCCTTGGTAATGCGGGTGCGGGCATGAAAGCAAAGAAAGCAGCGGGAGATAATCCCAGTTTAGCTAAAGGATTACCTGAGGGAGTAGGGGTAGGCGACCCTGAGCATCTGATCAATACCATTAAGAAATGGGAGGAAATAGGCGTCACCGGCATTAACTTTTTGTTAAATGCGATGGAAATGGTGCCTCAAGAACAGGTGCTCGCGAGCATGAAATTATTCGCCAAAGAAGTGATGCCCAGGTTCCGCAGCAAAGAAGATCTGGCGGCTCCGGTATACACACCCACGTCATTACCTGCGTTTGTGGGAGCTGAAAAATGATTGTTGGTAGCGCTAACATAGAAACCTTGGCAGAGGATGCAGCGACGATTGAGTCTTTCGGTAAATCTGAAATCGTTTTTGAGGATGTTGTTTGTTTGCAGATGACCATGGAGATGAGAAACCAGGCCAGAGAAGCCGTGTTGCCAAAGGGACTGCATCCGACAGTACCCGCAACATTATCGATGCAAGCATGGGAGATCGGTCCTAGTCCCTTTGGTGAATTCAAAATGGTCGTTTGCCGAATTGGCTGTCGCAGCGGTGTGCGTGCGCGAGGCTATTCAACCCGCGTATATGCGAATACGCAGATAGCGGTTACGGCGCTTAAGCAACAATTTGGTTTTTCAACACAATTAGCAGAGATTGAATTTCGTCATAGCTTCGACGGAACTGATGTTAAAGTGATTTTTGAATCAAGAGTTATCTTCGAAGCGGCTTGTCTTGATCCTGAGCCAATGAGCAATTCTGACGTACAATATACCGGCACCCTGAATCTTGCACATACACCTAACGGACTTAGGCTGGTTCAATTGGAAGCGCATCATGTTGCTAGTCAGGTGGAACGGTTGTCATCCCGGCTTTTGAGTTTTGACGGTGAAGCCTGGGGGAATTCGTTGCTGGATCCTTATACCGTTGTCTCAGCGAGTCTTGCTTATGAAACGGTGACTTTTCCACCGGTTCGATTTGTCTGTAAACCGGATGAGCTCGCTTTTACGGGTACAGAATCTGTTTAAGTTTTTTTATAGAAAGGCCTCAAAGTCCTGGCTTTTGACTACCTCCGCAGTTCTCAGGTTTCTGCATCTACCACTATTCCCGATTCTCAGCGTAACTTTATTTTTGTAAGTATTTAAATAGTAAGCAATGCGTCGGGATGGGCAAATAGTCGTAAAATCTGATGTGGTTAGTCCAGCATGCCTGACTAAGACTCAAATCCAGGCTGGATATTCTCGGTCATCGGGCATACGGTTTTTGCTTCATGCGCTCGTTAATTCGCTCACCCTGTTCCAGCTGTCTTCGAGTCGCGTCATCGAGATCAGATGCAAACTGTGAGAAGGCCGCCAGTTCATGATACTGGGCTAGTGTCCTGCCACAAAGCTCCTGTAGATGACCTGGTAAACCTCACCTCGTCTGAGAATAGGAATTTTAACAGGGATATTAGGCCAGCAGGAGGAGTATGGATGAGATTGGGGGAGTTTGTGAACGCAAAGACTTAATCTAACCTTTAGCTTTAAAGGCGCTTACCAATACCTGGGCATCAAATGGCATGGTTTCTATTTTGTGTGCTTTGTGGAGGCTATTTTAACATACCTGTGTGAGAAGCAGGCAGGTTTCAGATCTTTGTCATCCCCGAGATGTTTGATGGTTAACTAACGAACCTCGGAAGTGACTGGCACAAATCGCACCGGAAGAACATCTCGCTCGATAAAGCCGTTATCGGTACGCTCAATGACTTTTAACTGTTGATCTGCGAAGACTTCCCCCACCGGCATGACGAGTTTCCCACCGGGTTTTAGTTTCTCGAGCAAATCGACAGGGATTTCAATTCCCGCTGCAGTCACAATAATGCCATCAAACCTATCGATTCCCGGCCAGCCTTTCATGCCATCTCCGTGACGAACCGACACGTTAAAATAGCCCAGGGCACGAAGTCGATTGGTCGCTTCGACTGCCAGTGACTCGATGATTTCGACGCTGTACACACGGTTGACAAGTTTCGCCAGTACTGCGGCCTGATAGCCGGAGCCTGTACCGATTTCCAATATTAAGTCTGTATCTTCCGGTTCCAATAGCTCGGTCATTATCGCAACAATAAAAGGTTGAGAGATGGTTTGTTCACGGCCTATCGGTAAGGGTTTATTTTCGTAAGCAAGCTGGCGGAGATGATTGGGTATAAATTTGTGGCGCTCGACATTCGCCAGTGCCTGGGCGACGGGCGCAGAAAGAGCAGACCCAGTCACGGCTTTCATATCAGCCTGAACTTCTTCAAGCATGTCCATGCGTTGTTCCTGCCATGTATCGGCTTCAGAGACGTCGCTAAAAAGCAGTCCCAGGATGATCAGAATTACTTCTTTGTACACGACTGGAATTTTCACGCTCCATCTTCGCTATTGTTCGAGCATAGAAGAAAAACGTCGAGAACACTAACGAAAACCGGACACTAGGATTGCTTGATAACTACACGATTATTGTCTGCCATCAGACTGATTTCCACATGGTGCCTGTGACCGATCAATGCCGTTCTGGAGAATAGGAATTTTAACAGGGATATTAGGCCAGCAGGTGGAGTATGGATGAGTTTGGGGGAGTTTGTGAACGCAGGGACTTAATCTAACCTTTAGCTTTAAAGGCGCTTACCAATACCTGGGCATCAAATGCGGCCGGTTCTTTTCCCGTACTGCCGTAAACATAAAGCGCTGTATTGAAAATAGTATTCGCAACGTTAAAAACCAGGATAACGCCCAGCAAGCATACCCCTCCAAGGGCCACGACTAAAAGAGTGCCTGGGCCTTGAGGTACAAGTGTTCCTAATCCTGCTGTAATTCCTATAACAGCTAGGATACACACAAATTGAATCAACCCAAGACCGAAAGCGCGCACGAAACTCTCGCCCCAGGTTTTCTTAAGAATATCCTTGGAGCGCCGAACTGCTTCCAGGGAAGACACATTTTCGTACACCAAAACAGGCACAACGAAGAGCGTCACAACCGACCACACCAGGCCTAGAACCGAACGAATAATTTTGATGACAAATTCACCAACGCCCCCGAGCCGCTCAGCGAATTTCTCAAGCATTGCCAGGAAGAGGCCAACGGTCGCAGCAAGAAGACTCCACTGAAAGATGATGCCAATTTTACTCATCCCAAATCGGATGCTCTCCATGAAGGTCGCATCGCCCCCCTCAAATCGAGTCTTAGTGGTATAGACAACGCATACGTTAAAAAAAGTAGCGATAAACGAGAGCCCAAGGTAGACCACGAATAGAATAGCGTATTCCACCACTCCCCAAACTGCTCCAGCTCCAGCTGCATCGCTTTCACTAAGAACCTGCAGGACACCACTGGGAACAAGGATTGCGGCAACATATAAAATCGAGGCAATAGAGGCGAAAAGGGGAAAGAGAAGCATCTCTTTGTCTTGCCCTATCACTGAAAAAGTAAGCTTCGTAATATTCCAACTACGTGAAATTGCATTCATCTTGGTCTCCTCCAGGGCTCTTGGTTCTTCTATTCAGGGCACTCCCAAGCTTGGCGCTAGCTACTGAACAAAGGAATTCTAACAGGGATCTTCAGTCACTATTCTGAATATCGATACAGCATCCGTTGGCTTTTGTTTCATGAGATGTAGTCGGTTGGCCAGGCAAAATTAGGATTATCACTGGCCGAATATCCCTGTTGAAATTCCTATTCTCCCGAGAAACGCTGACTCACCATTAATCGGGGATGTTCTGAGCAGTTGTCCCCTAGTGAATGAAATAACCTCATATCAGCAGCAAACACCTCGCCTGGCTTACCCGTGAGTTCATGCACCTTCACCAGGACACCATCAACCTCAGCGGCTTCATGCATTAACTGCTCGCGCATCAGATAGTGGCGATTCATTAGATCCGAAAAAAACGGCTTTTGCCTGAGTTTTTTCTTGAGTTTCTTGCCGGGCAGGTGGCGGAACTCACTTAATAACCGGTGCGAACCGCTTACCACCAAGGTACCACCGCTTCCCGGCCTGACTTCATCGAGAAAGGAAAATAACTGGATTCCCCGCAGTCCTGTTGACAAGCCAGGGGGCAGATCGGTATGCCAAATGGCGTAAGGCACATCCCAGCACCCCGTATAAGCACCCATTACGCTGGTGAAAGGCGCCGTGAACAATAACTGGCTATGAGGCGGCGTCATATTAATCTGTCTGCCTGCCAGTTCACTCAGACAGGATTTTATTTCATCGGTAATCAGTGCCCTGAACACTCTGGAATGAGAGCACTGTTTAAGGGATTTCAGTTTAAACTGGCCCTGGTTGCCCAGCTTTGGACCGATCCAACCGGTTTCATTGCACCACCCGGCTGCAATCAGTTTCTCATACACCAACTGCCGGGCAGGTTCGATAACTGATCCCGGCAGCCTCTGCTTAAGTTTAATCAGTCCACTGTCTTGAAATTCCTTCTTCTGTTCACGACTAATCAGCATCACATTCACTCAACAGCGGGTACTGAAAAAGCAGCCGCATATTCAGCCCGGCATTCAAGCTTACTTAAGCACCCCTCGGTCAAAGCCAGCTCCTGAAAATGGGTGGTACTGTAATCATTGGCTATGCTTGAAAGCGTAAACCCAAACCGCTTGTAGTAAGCCGGGTCGCCGAGAAGAAACAAGGCGTCCAGCTTTTCCTGTCTGCCTTTATTGATAGCAGCCTGCATCAGCGCAGTGCCGATCCCCCTTGACTGATATGCCGGTAATACTGCTAATGGCGCTATTCCAGCGCAGTGCAGCCCTGCATCAGGAACTAAACTTAAACGGGATACAAAGACACTACCCAGAATTCGGTCCGATTTTGCCACCAGAGAGAACAGCACATCACCATCATTTTTGAGCCGCCTCACCAGAACCGATTCAGCTTCACCGCCGACTTCCAGAGCCTCCGGTGCCCCTGTCTTAAAAGCCGAGGCCATCAGGCTGCAGATTTCATCGAGTTCGATTGCCGAGGCCGGCTCTACGATCATCTTAAATTCTCCACAGACCATGAAAACAGATTGAGCCTTTGATAGGTCCTTGCTTGTCTGTCATCAGCCACTAACTGGCTTCTGGGCATTCAGCCTTAGAGTATGCTTAAGACTTGCCTTCATCCAATCCAGTCACCGTGTAATGCCTTTTAACATTGCGGCTAACCCTTGCCCATGCACTGGTCTTCAGTCTTTGCTGGTGCGACAAAAACGCCTGCCTGTCCACGAACTCCTCGTGGACATCAAAGCGTGAATCATCGTTTTCTCTTTGGCTGATTTCAAATTTCAAGCAACCCGGTTCTGCTCGCGTAAGGCGGGTATGAGGGCCTATCTGCGCTATTACTCGATCTAAATCTACCTTAGGTACTTCGATAAAGCCCTTCAATTTCACCTTCATGCTCAAGCAATTTCCCTGACCGTAAAACACGATTCTGGTTCACCGTTTATCTATCTCAATTGTACTTGATATCACCTCGTCCATATCACTGTGTTTCCGCGATTCCAGCTATGGCATCGCGCTTGCACGTCTGCAACAGGCTTACTCAAAACTGACGCGCGTAAATTTCTAAAGGTTTTTTGCAACCATTCTTCAACAACTCAGGTATATAATTAGAGATGATCACTTGGTAAGACAATTATGAACAAACTTCACTTTTTTATCCTGCTCTCTGTTGCCTGCTGGGCGCAAGGTCTCAAGGCTGAGGTTTTTACTTACCCGATCGGTGATGTTGAAACCCTGGAAATAACAGGCGGTATTGAATTCAACATTGTATGCGGAGAAGTAAACCAATTAGACATCTCTGCTGATACTGAGGATGCCTTCATTATGTCCCTGACGGACAAAAACCTGAAGATCAAATCAAGCAAAGAAGGATTCTGGAATCTATTATCGTCAAACATCAGCCCAGTAAGCGCAGAGCTAATGGTGACCCGACCACCCCAGACGATTGATGTTTCTGCTGGCTCAGAAGTCGAAATGCCAAACTGTTACAAGAATCAGGGCAACCTGGATCTGGCAGTTCATGCCGGTAGTTCATTTACTATAAAAGGGGAGGCTGGCTCCATAGACCGCCTGGAAGTAGATATTTCATCCGGTTCAGAGGTTGGCATTACTGCCAGCCTCGAAATTAACCACCTCAACCTTGAAGCGTCTTCGGGTGCTGAATTTAATACCAGAAAATCTGTGGTTATTAACAACGCTAGTGTAAAAATTTCCTCTGGTGCCTCTGCCGAGATCTGTGGAACACTTGCCATTTCCGGTAGGGCATCCAGCGGTGGCGAAGTTAACGTTTCCGAGGCGGCTAAGCTCTCTGACATCAGAACAAATTCGGGTGGCAGCATTGAACCGAATTGCTGATTAACTAACTAACTGATTTATTCAACAGCTAGTTAACTGAACAACTAGCTAACTGAACAGCTAATTAACTGGGCAACTAAGTAATAGGAGAAAACTATGGATTTATGGATACCAATAATTGCAGTAATCGGTGCTTTTGGAGCGCCCGTCCTCATCATTTTCATTTTTTATCACTTTTCTGGTAGAAAACATAAGATGTTTCATGAAACCCTCCAGGAACTGATAAAAGCAGGCCAAGAAGTTTCTCCCGAGATGCTGGCAAACATGCCAGGCCACGATGGGAAGCAAGCTCAAAGGAATGATATTCGTACCGGAACCATAACCCTCAGTGTAGGCATCGGCATTGCTTTATTTGGCGCTATAGGCGTGGGCGAGGACGTGATTTTAGGTGCTGGGCTCTTAGTTGGCGCCATAGGATTAGGGCTGCTGTTGTATGGCTACTATCAAACAAAAATTCAGCTGGCAGATGATGTTGGTTGATGGAAACTGATGAACAACTGGTGTTAAGAACGCTCACCGAAGGTAACCATTATTATGGAATTCTGATTCAAAGACACGCTGATTATTTATTTGGCCTTGGCATGCGCCTGACAACTGGCAGGCGTGAACTTGCTGAAGACATTTCTCAGCAGGCTTTCCTGAAATCTTATACCTACCTGAAAAGCTTTAATTCGCAGAAAAGCTTCAAACACTGGCTTACCGGTATCGCCATAAATTGCTATCGGGATATGATCAGGAAGGAGAACCAATACACCTCATTGGAACCTGCTAACGAAGCAGGGTACACCCCCGAACTGCAATGTAACAAAGATTTTTACAGCCTCATCAGCCCTCTTAACAATGACGAAAAAGTCATATTCATACTTAAATATATCTATGAGCATCAAACAAATGAAATAGCTGATCTGGTAAACATGAAAGCCGGCACTGTAAAGTCAAAGATCAGTCGCGCTATGGAGAAACTTAAATGAACCAGTTTGAAATCATCGTGCAAAAAGAAAAAGACCTGTCTTATTCGCAGAGAAATAAGGATTTACTCAGTTATTACATCCTGACTCTGATAGAGCAGGAACAGGCATCCAGGAAACTAAAAAGGAAATTAGGGATATTTCTTTGTATCAGCCTGGTCGCCATAGCTTCATTATTATTCTCACCGCTATTCTCTTTGATTCTCTCGCCGATAAATGACCTTGTGAACCAGTTAGTACTGTATCTGAGTAACCTGAATTTACTCAATATCCTGGGGCTGGCAACGGTTAGTTATGGCCTTTCATTTGCCCTGATAACCCTACTCATGGAACAAAGCCCAACCGATCTTAATTAATGCTCCCTCGAGGTCGGAATTAATCCTAAATTCCTTCCGATTTTCTCATATCACGAATCAGCTGATGCGGTATCGCTAATTTTTCAACCAGGGGACTGTCTTCACTTAGCAGCCTCCAGAAGGGTAAGGAAAGCTTGTTTTCAGCACCTACGAGTTGTTCTTCCAGGGAAGCTTCAACAGCGATTCTCAGGAAAATCCCCGCGGTCAACGGGCAGGTATTATCAGCGTCAGCATCTTTTGCTAAACCTGCTCTCAACTGTTTTATCGTTCTTTGCTCGCCCCGGGGTATCTTCTGGATATAAGCCGCGATCGATTTTGGCGATGAGATCAACATCTTCTGGCCTTTTTTCATATCGCTGAACCCTTTATCAAGGATCTTAACGACTTCTGTATACGGCTTGTTATATTTTTCTGTTGCGGTTGTCTTCATAGTTTTCCTTCACTAAAAGATGAAACCATTAAAAGATGAAGCAGTCCAAACTCCCTATAACCAGCGCTGTTGCTGGCAGCTATTGTCTAACATTGGCTGAATCGTAAATCAGGATAACCAGGTATTCAAAGCATCGCCTTTGCGGCGGCCTGCATGGTCTGCGTGGTCACAGCGAGACGGTCATCACCCCATGGCATAGGCATCAGAATCGGTTTTTCGATTCCGGCCTCTATATAGGCACGCACAAATTGAGTAACTTCCTGCGGCTCACCAATAAAGTCTATGGCCTGGATCATCCGCTCGGAGACTGCTGCCAGGGCACCGTCACGGTCCCGCTCAGCCTGCCTGGCGCGGATTTCATCGACCTCATTACCGAAACCAGCAGCCTTAAACATGTTTGCATAACCGTCAGCCATACAGTAATTCAACAGGTCTCTCCTTGCAGACCGGGCAGATCGCGGCAGCGTGCCCACTGCCGCATGAACGTAGGCAAAGATCTTTGCATTCCCGCCGGCACGGACCTGGGCAACTGATGCTGCCACGTGACTTGCCGGCAGGTAATTAAGCAGGACGCCATCGGCAATCTCCCCGCCGAGTTTCAGCATCTGAGGTCCCAACGCCGCCATTACAATTTTCGGCCTCCTATCGGCCAACCTCAGGCCTAGTGTGAAGCGCTTAACACTCCAGAAGTCTCCTTCAAAGGTCACTGTCTCACCACTCAAACATTCCCGTAACAGGGCCACATACTCGCGCATACGGGCAATGGGACGATCAGCCGGTGGCATGCCATGCTGCCGCAGAATAGCCGGTGCTGAAACACCCACACCTAACCAGATGTTTACATCGGGATTCAGTGCTTGCAGTGACGCTGCTGACATCGCCGCCAATGGTGGCGTCCTGACCTGGATAGGAATAATCCCGGTGCCAAGATCGAGGCTCGGCGACCCGGCTGAAACCGCGCCGAGCAAACTGAATGCATCGGTGCCATTGGCCTCTACAGTCCAGATTGAATTAAAGGCTAAGGTTTCAGCCAGTTTAGCTATTTCAATAATAGAACGTGCCCCTAGCACACCCAGGCTGCCAAATGTTACGCCCAGATCTGTCATATTCTTCTCCTCTCGTCCTCTGCGTTACCAATGAAAAATGACTCTAGCATGAGCATGGATGAATCTTAAGCCCGCTTATTAGTGGGTGCAAATCACCTAATCTGGCCTACCGGGACCGATTCGCTGAGTAGGCCTCTACCTCCTGATAGCCCTTTACCCCGTGCTGATTTATCTGTAGGCCTTGTTCCCTAACCGTCATACCCAAAACTATCATCCAATTTCGTAAAATTTTTGAAAAAAAATCAGTCAACTGGCATGCTCGTAATCAATTCAGGCAGACAAGATGCCTAATCAGGGCTCCAGATATTCTTGCAGCCTCTCACCCAGGAAAAAATTCCAGCCAGCAATACAACTTTCCCTATCGAACTCGGGAATATCATCAGGAAAATCTTCCAATACTTCCACAGTTAATCTCAACAGAGAATGGCTGTCTCTGGGTAAAATCTGAAAACTCACCAGAGAATCACCTTGGTATTCTTCATATTTCCAGGTATATATGATCCTGTTGAAAGGGATGGATTCAATGACTTCCCAGCAATGGGTAAATACTCTGGCGCTGGACTCAACAGCAAATCGAGTCGTGAAGCCAATTTCAGGTTGAAAATCAGGTATGTTTTCGAAGTACCAAAGATCCATCTCCTGCATGGAAGTAAGGGCATTCTATAGCACCTGTGGTGAACAGGTAAACTGTGCCTCAACCACAATCAATTCATCGCTTGTTTTCATAAGGCACAATTCCTAATAGGGTTCCTTTTCTTGTTGAGCTGTAAAACTCAACCCGACCTGGGGATCGATCCCCATATGGAGCAAGCTCAGGACTACAACGGCCAACCGTAACAGCTTCTATATATAATCAGCTTCTGCGCCACTCATAAGTAAGATCAGCAAGCTGTTCTCTATGGGTAGCCCAGGGGTTGTCTGCAAAACTCGCATAGCCTCGTTTAACGACCACAAACCCATGCAATTGGTAAAATTTCTGAGCGCCCTTATTGAGTTCAAAAGTACTGAGAGACAGCCATTGTTTTTCGTGCATTGCCTGCTGCATAAATCGAGAACCTATTCCCTGACGCTGGTAATTCACGTGTATGAAGAGGTCTTCTATGATATTTCCTGTCAACCTCATGAAGCCAGTAAGTTTATTACTATTTTCTTCAAGCGCGACGGTGATACAGGCGGGATTGCGAGACCTTAGAAATTCAAGGTGTTCGCTGACGACATCCTGCCGGGTATCTTCTTGCAGAGCCACCGCCTCGTGGAAAGACTGGCGCCACAGGGTGAGGAGTTCCAACTCGAAAACTTTCTGATAAGGGGAAAAAATAATTCTAGCGACCATAAAAACCCTTCCCGTGGAACTTTATTGCATCACTATCCTTAGAATCTGCGCTCGAAACACAGCAGCATGAAAACCAAAACAAGGGGCACATTAAACATAGCCAAAAACTGATTCCAAAGAGACTTTGAATACATCAGAAATCTTAAAAGCAACGACTAGGGATGGCGAATATTTACCTTTTTCAATAGCGAATATGGTCTGACGCGTTACCCCGACCTTATCTGCTAAAGTTTGCTGGGACATCTCCCCTGCTTCAAACCTCAGTCTTCTAATGTTATTACTTATTTTCTTAGACAAGTTAAATGCCTTTACGATAGTAATACAGTTGAGCTACAAAATTAGTAACCTCTGCTAAAACAAAGCACAAAAGTAACAAATGGAACATACCATTAGGGGTGGTTAAAACAGGGAGATGATCAAATCGGGTATCTAACAAAATCTGCGCCATTAGAAACCAAATGCAAGCAGATAAGAACCAGTAACCGTATCTATATGAAATCTTCTCAATAAGCTTGTCTCGTTCATCTTCTAATTGAGATTTACTCTTTAAAGCTAGAAATCCTTGAATGATACTCTCTAAAGCAGCAACCAAAACCACAAGAATAATAATTCCAACAAACCCAGGCGGTTCTGATTTTAATGTTAAATTTGAAAAAGCACCGTAGAAATACCACCCAAATATCAGCAAGGTAACGCCGAGAGAGGCGATTAAACTTTTTTCTTTATATGAAAAATTCATAAATATTCTCTTGTATAAATATTTTTACATAATGTAAAATATATTTTACATTAAAGCAAGAACAAATGCACTGCCTTACATTCTTTTAAAGCATTGTAGTAAAAGTAAATCGTGGGGGAAGTCAGTATTTATACGGGTTTAAGGGTTATTTGTCCTTGATTATTAGCAACGAATGCCACAAAAAATATCCCACAGCACATAATCAGAAAAATAAGATGCTTTTTTGTCGTTTCCTTGCATTCTCACTCAATAGTTGCTGAATTGGGAACCCTTATAGTACAAGAGAATAAGTGGCACTTTAATAAAGTGTGTTCCAACAATTACGAATTGGCTCAAGAATTACTAATCTTTGTCATCCTGTTCTAGAACCCCCTTTTCTTTCAGTTTTTTTTCAAGCAACAGAACTTTCGAAAGCGCCGCCAAACCAAAAATAAACCCCATTATCCCTAACACTTCCATCTTGTTACTCCTCATATATATCAGTAACTTAACTCGTTTTGAGTTACAAACATTGTAACCTTAATGCCCTGCCCCAAATGTATCTTTTTCAGCTTATTCAATACTCGTTTCAAGTCCAAAAGTGTCGCCGGGCTGGCAATCTGAAGATCCACATAGAGAGATTAGATACTATTCCCACTCAATAGTGACGTTGTTTTGGCTCTTCCATAAAATTAATAAAATCAATGGTTTGTGGCTATGTTTTTCTTTAGTTAAATTACTGTGTAACATTTGTGTAACTAAATACTCTATTTTTAGTCTTCTTCTGTTACACAGTGTGTGGTTCTATACCTCTCTTATACAACCTATCTTATTCATATTTAGTTTGTTCTTTTAGATTCAAGCTTAAAAAGATCAACAATGCGAAAGTTGTGTAATCTGCTAATCTTTGCCACAAACCTAATAGATCAATTTGACTTGGGTTAAGCATCATAAAAAATCCTAACAAGAAAACAAAAGTTGCGGCGAATGATGTTAACGAATTAATAATCATAGATTCTTTTTTCAACCCAATTCCTAAGACAAAAAGCCCAACAGGAATAATCAAGTAGGATATCAATCCAAGGTAGCTATGCATGGTTTGACTAAAGCTTCCCTCAGCAGGGCAACCATAGTCGCAAGGGAAAATAAACGCACCAAAGTATCCAATAAAAATCCCGATCCCAACCAATAAAAACCCTGTCCGAGATAATCTAGTATTTGAAAACTTAGATTGAAGAAGCAGTGTAATAATCAATGCACTAAAGGCAATTGGTAAAAATCCGAAGTAGTTAATTATTCTTGAGTATTCCGCCCCAACTGCACCGAGTTCACTAATATAATGACTCATTGAATTGTAATCAGAACTTAGAAACCCGATAAGTTCAGGCAGCAAAATTCCAGATAAAAATAACAGGACTGATAAAATCAGTAATAATCTATTTTCTTGCTTCCTTTCGCTCATATTTCCTTTTTTATTCCCACTCTATCGTTGCCGGTGGTTTGCTGGAAATGTCATAAGTTACCCTGGAAATACCACTGATCTCGTTGATAATTCGACTCGATACTTTCTCCAGAAACTCATAAGGCAAACGCGCGGATCGGGCCGTCATAAAATCTATCGTCTCGACTGCTCGAAGCGCTATCACATATTCATAGCGCCTTGCATCACCCACCACACCCACTGATTTGACCGGTAAAAACACAGCAAAGGCCTGACTCACCTTGTCGTAAAGATCTGCTCTGCGCAGTTCCTCGATATAAATCGCATCGGCTTGCCTTAACAATTCAGCATACTCACGGGTTACAGCACCTAGAATTCGAACGCCTAAACCAGGACCTGGAAAGGGATGCCTGAACACCATTTCTCGCGACAAGCCCAATTGCAGCCCAATTTTTCGCACCTCATCCTTAAACAGTTCTCGAAGCGGCTCAACTAGCTCCAGAGCCATATCTTCAGGCAACCCACCGACATTATGATGAGACTTAATGACATGAGCATTACCATCCTGGGTCCCCGCAGATTCGATCACATCCGGATAGATGGTTCCTTGGGCGAGGAAATGTGCATCCTCGATTTTAGCGGCTTCTGCATCAAACACTTCAATGAAGGTATTGCCAATTATCTTACGCTTATCTTCTGGATCCTTAATGCCGGCAAGTTTATCCAAAAACAGATCTTCTGCATCGACCCGAACCACCTTAATGGGCAGGTAATTGCTGTCCGCAAGGTCCATCATGGCCATGACCTGATCACCTTCTTCGAACCGGAGCAGGCCATTATCAACAAACACACAGGTCAACTGATCACCTATCGCTCTGGACAGTAACGCTGCCACAACAGAAGAATCCACACCGCCTGACAAACCTAAAATAACCTGGTCCGTACCAACCTGGAAGCGCACCTTGGCAATGATGTCATCAACGATATTGGCTGGCGTCCAGAGCCCGGAACAGCCACAGCAACCCAGCAGGAATCGCTTCAAGATCTCACCGCCCGCCGGCGTGTGCTGAACCTCGGGGTGAAACTGCAGACCATAGAACTGCCTTGATTCATCGCTCATGGCGGCATATTCGCAACTGGTAGTAGAAGCCAGTCCCATAAACCCTGCAGGCACCTCAACCACCTTATCACCATGACTCATCCAGACATCCAGGCTGCCCGAGGCACCCTGCTTGCCAGTATTGCCTAAACCGTCAAACAAGATCGATTCGGCCGTTAGGTCAATCTGCGCATAACCAAATTCCTGTTTGTCTGAAGTTTCCACACGGCCACCCAGTTGCTGTGCCATGGTCTGCATGCCATAACAGATACCCAGCACAGGAACGCCTGCCGAAAAAACGTACTCTGGGGCTTTCAGGGTCTGCTCGGCGGTGACTGATTCGGGCCCCCCGGACAGGATAATTCCCATAGGCGCAAACGAACGAACTTTATGCTCGCTGATATCATAAGGTTTGATTTCGCAGAAAACGCCAAGTTCGCGTACCCGTCTGGCAATGAGTTGGGTATATTGCGAACCAAAATCAAGAATCAGTATTTTTTCTTGATGGATATCGGAGTGTATGGACGAATTCATTGAGTTACCCGTATGGAAAACGCAATTATAAAGTTCCTGCCTGACACCGCAACAGGTATCATTTCTAATTTCAGGGTGACAGGTTTTACACAGCCATCAATATCATGATGGGCTTTTCTACTATAAATGGCGCAAGGCCAACAGGCCAAAGCACTTGGCTGTCAGACTCACCACCATGGTGTTTACACCGATTACAGGTAATCATGCTGCTACCTGTATCTGGATTGCAGAGGAACTATACAGGCATGTTACATTGTATTCAGTATAAGCCAGCAGCACAGAAACAGAAGTCATGACTATGAGCACAAGCCAGGGCCATCAGGGCGCCAATATAGAAGTTTTCTCTGTCAGCGGACTCAATCGCGCTGCCAAAGGCATACTGGAAAATGAGTTCCCGCTGGTTTTTGTAGAAGGTGAGATTTCGAACTTTGCCAGACCCGCTTCGGGACACTGGTATTTCACCCTGAAAGACAGCAAGGCACAATTGCGAACGGCAATGTTTCGCAATCGCAACCAGCGCGTTCGATTCAACCCTAAAAATGGTCTTCAGGTGCTCGTTAGAGGGAAAATAAGCCTGTATGAAGCCAGAGGCGAATATCAATTTATCGCAGAACAAATGGAAGAAGCAGGCGAAGGTGCGCTCAGGCGTGCCTTTGATGAACTTCGTCTGCGCCTGCAGCAGGAAGGCCTGTTTGCAAGCGAGCTCAAAAAGCCTATTCCAAAGTTAGCAAACCACCTGGCCATCATTACCTCACCCACTGGCGCTGCAGTGCGCGATGTCCTGAGCGTTATAAAAAGAAGATTCCCGGCATTACGCAGCACTCTCATCCCGACCCAAGTACAGGGTGAAGAATCCATCGGCCAGGTCATTTCCGCTATCCAGCAGGCGAACCAATTTACCGCTGATCCTTTCGATCTTATCCTGATTACCCGGGGAGGTGGTTCACTGGAAGATTTATGGACTTTCAATACGGAACCGGTCGCCAGAGCCATCGCGGCAAGCGAGATTCCCGTCATCAGCGCGGTTGGCCACGAGTCAGATGTCAGCATCGCTGATTTCGTAGCAGACCTCAGAGCGCCAACGCCCTCGGCAGCGGCTGAACTCATAGCGCCTGACCAGCACGAATGGGCGCTGACCTTCGATCGAGTGGAAGGCCAGCTCATAGCCTGCCTGGAAAATGAAATTGAATTTCGCAAGCTTTCGGTGAATTCCCTGGAACGTCGCCTGCGCAACCCAATTCAGATCCTGACCGAGCTGAAAAACAGATTAACCCAGTTGCAAAGATCACTGGCAACCCATATCAGACGGGCATTACAGGGTCCTGACCTGGCAATGCTGGGAAAGAACCTGACCCGCCTGATGGTTCAGCAGTTGAAGCAGCTAAAACACATTACTGCCCTTTCTGAGAAGAACCTGAAATCACCTCAGCAAAAAATAACGGTGATGCGCGCAAGACAGCAACACCTCCAGGCAAGCCTTGGGCAATCGATGACCACGACCCTTGCAGATCATAAAAGTGCACTGTCTCTAGCTGCCGGCAAACTTAATGCCCTGAGCCCTTTATCGACGCTGGAACGGGGTTACGCGATTATTCGCAATGCTGAGGGTTCAATTATCACCGAGGCAGCGCAGACAAATCCAGGCGAGACAATCACTGCGCGGTTTGCTGACAGTGAACTCACCGCTGAAATTATCGACCTGGTCGGGGGAGAAAAATGAAGGCCCTGTTCACTCTGGGCTTACTGCTCTGCCTTAACCAGGCTAATGCCTTACCTGACAACAGGCCAGTACCAGGTGGTATTGCCGTTATCGAGATTCCACTAGACAGCACAGCACAGTTCGAAGGCAATCCGGTGTTGACCACTTCAGCAAATGGCAGGCAATTGGCTATCGTCGGTATCAGCCTCAAAGCCAAACCGGGAACGGCTACCCTGACGACCAGCACAGGACCGGTTCAGTTCAACATTGTTAGCAAGAACTACTTAACCGAAAGCCTTACCATCCCTGATCAGGACAAAGTAACGCCACCCGCCCGGGACTACCCTAGAATCCAAAGGGAAAGAAGCGAGATGAATAGTGTCTTTACCAGCTTTTCCCGGACCAACGTAAACATGGACTTTGCTCTGCCAGTCAAGGGCAGAACCTCCAGTAGTTTTGGAAAACGCCGTATCCTTAACGGGCTCGCCAGGAACCCTCACAGCGGTATGGATATCGCTGCTGCAGAAGGAACCCCCGTCAGCGCACCCACATCTGGGCGAGTGGCCGCTACCGGCAATTACTTTTTTAACGGCAATACCGTATTACTGGACCATGGCCAGGGCCTGATAACCCTTTACTGTCATCTGAGCCAAATTGGCGTCAAAGCAGGCGACCAGGTGAACAAAGGCGATATTCTGGGTGCGGTGGGTCAGACAGGACGAGTCACAGGGCCGCATCTTCACTGGAGCGTCAGCCTGAACAATAATCGTGTTGACCCTGCACTATTACTAGTGCTCGATCAGGACTGACGGCGCTTTTTTTCATTTTTCTTAACATGGGCCATCAATCTGCGTTTACGAGAGATCTGCCTTTGCGTTAGCTTATTCTTGCGACCCTTGAAAGGGTTATCACCTGTCCGGAATTCAATCCTCAGAGGGGTCCCCTTCAGATTAAGGGCCTTATGAAAATGATTGCGAAGAAAACGCTTGTACGACTCTGGAATGGAGTCGGTCTGGTTACCATGGATGACGATGATAGGTGGATTGCTGCCGCCTGCATGGGCATACCGTAATTTAATCCTGCGTCCTTTTACCAGCGGTGGCTGATGGGCCACCAGTGCATTGGATAGGATAGTATTCAAGCTGGCTGTAGATATCGGCCGGGTTGCAGAAGCATAAGACTGGAGTACAGAGTGATACAGCTTACCGACGCCAGAACCATGCAAAGCAGAAATAAAATGGATGCTGGCAAAGTCCAGGAACGTCAGCCGCCTTTCAAGTTCCTGCTTGATATATTGCTTCTGTTCCAGGTCAGTACCATCCCATTTATTAACGGCAATCACCAGCGCGCGACCGGCTTCAATGACATGGCCGAGTAAATGCAGATCCTGATCAACAATGGCTTCTCTGGCATCCACCATCAGGATCACCACATTGGCATCGTTGACCGCATCGAGCGTCTTTATCACGGAGAATTTTTCGACAGCTTCAACGACTTTTCCGCGACGTCGAACGCCAGCGGTATCAATGATGGTATAGGCCTGCCCGTCTCGCTCATACGGGATATAGATACTGTCCCTGGTGGTTCCGGCCTCATCAAAAACAACAACTCGGTCTTCCCCTAGCATGCGATTTACCAGCGTCGACTTGCCAACATTCGGACGTCCGACGACGGCTAACTTGATGCCATGCGCCTGCAATTCCGGTTCTTCGGGTTTGTCCAGCTGAGCCAGCTCAGCTGCAATAGAGGTATTGACGAGCTGGCCGATGCCATGACCATTGGTGGCAGATACAGCAATCGGTTCCCCCAAACCCAGGGATGCAAACTCGCCAATGATATAGTCCGGATTCTGTCCATCAATTTTATTGGCAACTAATAAAACAGGCTTATCCTGTTGCCTGAGCAAGCCGGCTATATCTTCATCAACCCCCATCCGACCTTCTTTAGCATCCACCAAAAGCAAAACCAGGTCAGCTTCTGCTACAGCCTGATGCGATTGTTCAGCCATGGGCTTATCAATGCCACTCTCGTCACCAGACAAACCACCCGTATCGACCACCAGATAATCAAATTCGCCGAGTGCTCCCCGGCCATACTGCCGGTCCCTGGTTAATCCTGGGAAACTGGCAACCAGAGCATCGCGGGTTTTAGTGAGCCGGTTAAATAAGGTGGATTTACCCACATTGGGTCTGCCCACTAAAGCAATAACCGGCAGCATAGTAGGACTACCTGATCTCAAATGCGAAAAGCTTACCGCTGTTACCCATCACATAGAGCCTGCTACCATCACTGACGATGGGTGTGAAAATGCCTGCACTATCGACTCTTCTCCTGGCAACAAAACGTCCATCTGACTGAGCAATGATATGTAAATAGCCCTCAAAATCTCCGAGGGCAACATAGCTACCGGTGGCTACAGGTACTGTGACATCCCTGTTTAGCAGCGCCTCAATGTCCCACTGAACTCGACCATTGTCCATGTCCATGGCCGTAATACGGTCATCATCATGGGCAAGGTAAACATTACCAAAGCCAGACCCCAGACCAACAACACTTGAAGCTTCTTCAGACCAGAGTGGCCTGCCTGCATTCAAATCGATGGCTACCAGCCGCCCCTGGTAACTCGCAACGTATAACCTTCCACCGGTAAATATCATCCTGCCATCGATATCGACCAATCTTTCTAAATCCGATCGCCCCATTGCAGTTGCAATACGCTCATCGATAGCAGCAACACCCTTAATCGGATCGATCAAGGCAACGCGGCCATTCGAAAAACCTGCAATCACCACACCATCTCCCACCAATGGAGTCGATGTTCCTCTTAAAGTCAGGCTCGGAATCGACGTCGAAAAGATCCACTTACGTTCACCGGACAGGGCATCAAATCCAGCAACTTTTCCATCGATGGTCTGAGCTACAATCAAGTCATCAATCGCCTGCGGCGGCGCGAGCACTTCACTTGAGACTCTTGAGCGCCAGGCAAGGCTGCCATCACTCTGAAAAAGCGCAACAACATCCCCAGCCGCCGTGCCAACCAGCACTAGATCGGCACCAACGCCGACGCCACCAGTTATTACATCAACATCTTTGGCAAAGGCATTTTTCAATTCCTTGCCCACGTAAAAATCTTTTACCTGGCGTTGCCACAAGGGCCTGCCATTGCCTGCTTGAAGCGCCATGACCGTACCACTGGCGGATGCCGCAAAAACCCTGCTGCCAGCAATGGCGGGTTCCAGCCGAATGGCTTTATCTTCGGCGCCACCGCCCACCTTACGGCTCCACAACGAAACAATGTCCAGCTCCGATACAAAGCGCCTTAATTCGGCGGGTTTATTTATTTCTTCCTCTTTATCACCAAACCAGCTGCAGCTCGACAACAGCAGCAGCGGAAGTAAAATACGAGCTTGTCTTAGACGGTACTTCATTCTTCGATTTCCTCGGGCTCAGAAACTTCATCAGTCTCAGCAGTTAACTCTGAGATTACCTTGGCGTAAGTTATATCTTCCAGTTTCATAATCAATGACGGCGCAGTGAGTTCTCCGGAAGTATTGACTGCGATCTGATAAGCCTGCCTGGCTTGATCAGTTTCCTTCAGCATCAACAAAATATCACCCCGCGCTTCATGCCAGGTGGGGCCATAGGCAAACAATTCTATTTTCTTGTCCAGCACCTCAAGTGCTAGTTCAAAACGATTATCAGCCTTTAACACTCGAGCAAGTCTTATCCTGATAGGCGCCTCAAGGGAGGGATCGGCATACTCCAGGGCCCAGCGAAATTCAGCTTCAGCTTCTGCAAAATCACCCCGCTCTACGGCTAACTTGGCCATCTGCAGGGAAGCGAATACCGCATAAGTGGAATCAGGATGATCCGATTTCAAAGTACCTGCCATTTCTCCAATAGCATCAGCAAGGGTCTCGTTAGATTCCGGTAGGGCTGTTATGGCTGAGGCTAACCCTTCATAGGCAGCACTGGCTGATTCGCGATCAACCCTCTCGCTGGTTTCCCAGGACCGGTAGCCATAGGTCCCACCCAGTGACAGGACAATCGCTATCAGCACCGAAGGGCCATATTGTTTAACAAAATTCTTGATCGATTCGATCTGTTCTTCTTCAGTTGTATCCAATGCCACCGCATTACTCCCTATCAAAAATCCCGCGCAGATAATCCACTAATTGCTCTTCCTTGACCCGCTCCTGTGATCCTTCGACGCGCAACAGCCGAACCGTTACCTGGTCACAGGCGAGCTCCTGTTCACCTATAATCAGTGCAGCTCTTGCTCCACTCATATCTGCTTTTTTCATCTGTGCTTTGAGCCTGCCCGAACCAGCATGGACAAGCGTTATAAGCCCCAGTTCACGCCTGATCCTTTCAGCCAGCACCAATGCCTTTGTTCGTTCCTGATTGCCTACGGATACCATATATATGTCAACTGATCCCGCCTTAGGCCTGCTTTCTTCCACCATGAGAACCAAGCGATCCAAACCCATGGCAAAGCCAACGCTAGATGCCGGCTTGCCACCGAGTTGCTCGACTAAACCATCGTACCGGCCACCCCCACACACCGTGCCCTGAGACCCCAGCGTATCGGTTACCCACTCAAAAACGGTTCGATTATAATAATCAAGGCCCCTGACAATTCTTGGATTAATACGATACTGCAACCCAGCCTGGTCAAGTATCTCACAGAGTCTCCCAAAATGCTGACGAGAATCTTCATCTAGAAATTCAGGCAGTTCCGGCGCACCTGCCAGTAAGCGCTGAGTATCAGGGACTTTACTATCAAGTATCCGCAAAGGGTTGCTGGACAATCTCCTCAGGCTGTCTTCATCTAATTCGGATCTATAATCATTGAGGTATCCAATCAAAGCGACCTGATAGCGTTGTCTTGATGACACATCACCAAGCGAATTCAGCTCTAACGTCACATTATCCTCAATACCCAAAGCTTCCCAGATTCGAGCAGACATCAACAATATTTCGGCATCGATATCAGGACCATCCATACCCAGGCACTCAACACCGATCTGGTCAAACTGCCGATATCGACCTTTCTGAGGCCGCTCATATCGAAACATCGGGCCTGCGTACCAAAATCGCTGAACCTGATTAAAAATGAGTCCGTTTTCGTTGGCTAATCGCACCAAACCAGCGGTTCCTTCCGGCCGAAGGGTCAGACTGTCACCATTACGGTCTGCAAAGGTATACATTTCCTTTTCAACAATATCGGTACCTTCCCCTACCAGACGAGAGAAAAGTTGAGTCGATTCAATAACTGGCAGACCAACTTCCAGGTAGCCATATTGACTGACGATGCTACGAACCTGATCTTCAACGAATCGAAACACTGCCTTTTTCTGAGGTAAAAGATCCCGCATACCCCGAACTGCCTTAACCTTAATCGCCATAATCTACTCAGCTTTGCCTGGCTAGAATATTACTATCTGCGGTCTGCTTTTCAGCCACTTTCTGCCGCACCATTGCCTCCAGTTCGTCTAACAGCTTATCGTTTGCAATCTTGTGATGAGGTGTTCCATCAGCATAAATCAGACTATTTGGCGATGCTCCGGTCAAACCAATATCAGCTTGTCTTGCTTCGCCCGGGCCATTTACGATGCAACCAATTATGGCCACATCAAGCGGCTCCATAATATCCTCAATCCGGCGTTCCAGTTCGTTGACCGTGCTGATGACATCAAAATTCTGCCTGGAACAACTTGGGCAGGCGACTAAATTGATCCCTTTGCTGCGAAGGCGCAGACTTTTCAACAAATCAAAACCAACTTTAATCTCTTCAACGGGGTCTGCGGCCAGTGAGATGCGAATAGTATCGCCCAGCCCTTCCATCAGCAATAGCCCGAGACCCGCCGAACTCTTTACCGTTCCAGAACGAAGCCCACCCGCTTCAGTAATACCGAGGTGCAGAGGCTGCTCGATCTGCGGCGCTATCGCACGGTAGGCTTCAATCGCCATAAATACATCGGACGACTTCATGCTCAACTTAAATTCGGTAAAATCTTCGGCCAACAGCATTTCTATATTGCGCAATGCTGACTCGACCATGGCCGCCGCATTAGGTTCTTTGTACTTACGTAGTAAATCCTTTCCCAGAGACCCCGCATTAACCCCTATTCTGATAGGTATGCCCCTGTCCTTACAGGCACTGATAACGGCTCGGATCTTTTCTTTGCTACCTATATTGCCAGGATTTATCCTCAGACAATCAACGCCAAGTTCGGCCACCCGCAATGCAATCCTGTGATCAAAGTGAATATCCGAGATCAAAGGAACTGAAACCTGTTTGCGGATTTTGCCAAAGCATTCTGCTGCATCCATTGTAGGCACAGATACTCGAACTATATCGGCACCAACCGCCTCTAATGACTTGATCTGGGCAACCGTTGCGTCAATGTCGTGCGTGTCGGTGTTGGTCATACTCTGAACCGAGATTGGCGCATCACCGCCTACCGGCACATTACCCACCATAATCTGCCGGGATTGACGCCGTTTTATAAATGACTGCTGCCTCATAAATTCACCTCTAGGGCAGGAAGCTTGATGCGCGCTGTTCGTTCCCGGGTTGTCCTGCTGGTCAAATCAATCAATGCGCCGCCGTAATAAAGTCTTGCTACCGTAGCATCACCGAACAGCAACTCAAATGGGGCTACTCCTCTTATTCTAAGGACGTCTCCAGACCTGTTCAGATCGCTGTAAACTGACTCCCTGTCGCCATCGATAACCTCCAGCCAACATTCTCCTGAAAAAATAATTTCGATTTCATCAAGACCGCCGGCATCCATCTCCAGCAAACGGCCCGCTTCTAATTCGGTCCTTTCACTTGTTATTACCTTAGTTAACAAAGCCATGGTCTCAGGCTGTTCAGGTACTGGTGTCCCAGGACCCCTTGCAACAATCGCATCAGCATAGACCTCGGTCATTTCAGGAACTCCAGGCCCGTCATTATTCTGATCTGCTGATTGCGGCTCTACTACTTCATTTACCTGTGCCGACTGGACTGCACTGTGTTCAACTGGGGTGGGTATACCTACTAATGGATCGACGCCCGAATCGACCAACACCTGGTTCGGGTTGTTAATCTGTCGTTGCCCTAAACTATCTGCATTAACTTCAGTTTGATCATCATTGCCGGAAAGAAAGACCCAGGTTAATAACAGCAGCAAACCCAAAATCCCAGATGCAAGTAACCCTGCTTTAAATACGTGTCCGGTAAAACGATTATCAACTTCTCCATCAGTCGCTCTTTCAATCACCAGATCAGCGCAAGCTGAACGGGATTCCA
Organism: Gammaproteobacteria bacterium; assembly: GCA_012960535.1. Lineage (GTDB taxonomy): Bacteria > Pseudomonadota > Gammaproteobacteria > Pseudomonadales > Azotimanducaceae > UBA9926. Next base: position 17,943 of record DUBB01000005.1, on the reverse strand, counting down.
CCTCAAACAGGCTGACAATTTCCTGCCCATCCAAACCCACAACCTTGGCGATTGATCGCAGATAACCTTTTAAAAACACCTGTTTTGGTATCTTCTCGTAGTCACGCTGTTCAATGGCACGGATGACTTTAACATCCAAATAAAGTGCGCCGGCAACATCCTCCTGACTCAGCCCCAAAGCTTTTCTGGCATCTATTAACGATTCAGCAACCGTTTTAGAACCAGCTCCAGAAGATTCGGCCTCGGTCACAGGATCTAACGAATCAATCTGGTTTTCTGGTTTGGTTTGTTCATTCACGATCTGAGTCTCGAATTGCCTGGTATTCATTTGAATTCGGGAAAACATTCTTCAGCATCATTCGGCAGCTCGCCACACGGTTACCATCTGAAAATCGCTTAAATAGACCGACGCATAAATAGAGGCTCTTGGGGTTCTGAGAACTATTCTCAATATAACGCAAATACAGGGTTCTTGCCCTGCTGTACTCCTGCGCGTCATATTCAAGCACTGCCAGCTCTAACAGTGCCCTGGACTGATTAGGGTTAAGAGAAATGGCTCGCTCAAATACAACCCTCGCAGACTCTTTTGATCCCAACTCTAGAAAAGCCACGCCAAGATTCTCAAAAGCCTGATGCCTACGGTTATAGAAACGATTTTCTGCTGCCAACTGCAACTGTTCGATGGCATCCAGAGTCCGCTTCTGCGAAAAAAGAAAACGACCGTAGTTATTTCTTGCTGCTGCAAACTCTCCATCAAATTTGATTGCCTTCAGAAAGTGGCTTTCTGCAAGGCCAAATTCGCCTTCGTTCTGAAAAACAATCGCCAAAGCATTGTGCGCACGAACAGAACTGCTATCTAACGCTAGCGCTTTTATTAGATTTGCTCTTGCTCTACCGTAATCCCCCTGCTGTAGATAGCCAATCCCCAGGTCTATCGACCGTTCGACAATATCGGTTTTGTTGGCTGCCTTGCCATCACCTCTTTGAACTGAACTACAGCCTGACAACAGAAAAATAACGCTTACTAGCAACAGTATTTTCATATTTGCGCCGCCATCTGAATCTCAATTTTCTTATATCTGGCACTGCGTCTGGTCACATCTGCTACCTCACCGGCTAATTGACCGCAGGCGGCATCTATATCGCCACCTCGAGTAGTACGAACCATGGTCGCATATCCCGCCTGAACCAGTTTTTCCTGAAAATAACGAACGGAACTGGTTGACGGACGTTTAAATCCGGAACCGGGGAAGCCATTGAAAGGTATAAGATTAATCTTGCAGGGAAAGTCCTGCAGAAGTTCTATCAATTCGTGCACGTGTTGCGCCCGATCATTGATGCCATCGAGCAATATATACTCGATGGTTACTGTACGCTTTTCACCGAGGTTCGAAGCATAGTCGCGACAGGCGTCAAGCAACAATGCTATGGGATATTTGCGATTAATTGGAACCAGCTGATCCCTCAGTTCATCACTGGGCGCATGCAGAGAAATAGCAAGTGAAGCATCGGTAGTCTCTTTCAAACGACGTATTCCTGGCACCACGCCTGCAGTGGAAATGGTTACCTTGCGCTTGGATATACCGTAACCAAGATCGTCCATCATCAGCGACACAGCAGGAATCACCTCATCAATATTAAGCAGGGGTTCTCCCATACCCATAAATACAACATTAGTGATTTTTCGTCCAACACCTGATAGCTGAGCATCAAGCAATCGTTTAACGACACGCAACTGGCCAACAATTTCACTGGAAGTCAGGTTTGAATTAAATCCCTGCCTACCAGTCAAGCAAAACTTGCAGTCCAGGACGCAGCCGACCTGTGAGGAAACACACAGAGTCCCTCGTGACTCTTCGGGAATATAGACCGTCTCAAAGGCACTTCCAGACCTGGAACGCATGAGCCACTTACGAGTGCCATCTACTGAACATTTCTCGCTAATCACCTCCGGCTCACGAATTTCAGCCATTTGCTGGAACTGGCTCTGGAGTTTTTTCGAAATATCGGTCATCTGAGAAAAATCATCGACAAAACGATGGTGCAGCCATTTCATCACCTGGCTTGTTCTATAGGGCTTTTCGCCCAGTTCACCCAGAAATGACATCATCTGGGGCTGGCTTAGCCCCAGAATGTCACATTTTGGTGAGTCGTTACTCGTCATCTGCTACACAATTGCTCATCTGAAAAGAAATAAGCAATCTCGCGGCCTGCCGATGCTGGAGCATCAGAACCATGTACTGCATTAGCATCAATGGATTGCGCAAAATCCGCTCTTATCGTTCCGGGTTCAGCCTCCTGGGGATTAGTCGCGCCCATTAACTGGCGGTTCAGACTGATGGCGCCCTCGCCCTCAAGAACCTGTACAACGACTGGACCCGATGTCATAAAACCAATCAGGTCCGCAAAGAAACCCTTGCCATCATGCTCAGCATAAAATCCCTGCGCTTTTTCGGCAGTTAAATGTTCCATACGTGATGCGATGACCCGTAAACCTGCTTTCTCGAATCGACCTACAATTTCGCCGATTACGTTTTTCGCCACTGCGTCGGGCTTGATGATTGAAAAAGTTCGTTCTAATGCCATGAAAGCTCCCAAATGTTCTAAAGTAAAAAAAGAAGGGGCCGAATTATACTCGCGAATTCACGGGCAAAATAGTGGTAAGTTGCCAACAGCAACTGCTATTTTCAGTCTACCTCGTCCAACCAGGCCATTTGGATTGCTTCCAGCACCTTTTCGCCACAGCGATCAGTATCATCTTCGAAACCATCCAACGCCTCTACCCAGCGCTTCAGATCTGTAAATAGAACGCTAAGCGGGTCTGTCTCCGGGTACTTTTCTGACAATTCAATCGCTATTTCGTTCACGTCGACCCATTTCATTGTGCCACCCCCCTATGAATCCGCACTACCGGCGCTATTACTATTGACCTTTTTCTCCGCCTTTCCTGATCATTGTTTAGGTGCTTACATGCCTGAATAGGCACAGCTAAACGATCCTCTGAAACCTGACAAGGCACTATTTAATGATTCTCTGAAACCTGATTAATCGTATATTTCGGGATTTCCACTACCAGATCTTCATCCCCGACCACAACCTGGCAACTTAACCTTGAATCCGGCTCCAGACCCCAGGCCTTATCCAGCAAATCATCCTCAGTTTCATCAGAGGGCTCCAGCGAATCGAACCCTTCTCGCAAAATCACATGGCAGGTTGTACAGGCACAGGCCATTTCACAGGCATGCTCGATTTGAATACCATTGTCCAGCGCTAGCTCGATTAAGGCATCGCCCTGTTCAGCCTCAACAACGGTACCATCTGGACACCTTTGCTCATGCGGTAAAAAAATAATTCGAGGCATTAGCCTTATAACTCCACAACCGTTTCAAAATGCCTTCCAGATAGCGCCTCCTTGACTGAAGCATCCATGCGCATTGTCGCAAAATCCGCACTGGCTTGCCCCAACCGTTTATTCACGCTATCTATCTCGTCAATATTTTGCTGATCAATCGCCCCTGCCAACGCTTCAACAAGCTTGCGAAGATGATGGATTGTTTTCCTATCCAGTAACTTTTCGCCATCTTTATCCAGCGCCACTGTGACTGCATCGATCTGCCGCTGCGCATCTACCGATGCTTCAGCAAGCATTCGCGCCTGGACATCCTGCTCGGCGTAGGTTACCGAAGCTCGCAACATACTGGTGATTTCTGCTTCATCCAGACCATAAGTGGGCTTTACCTCAATGCTGGCTTTGACCTGAGTTTCCAGTTCCTTCGCGGTAACAAATAGTAGCCCATCTGCATCCACCTGGAACACAACCTGAATTTTAGCTGCACCCGCAACCATTGGTGGAATACCACGCAACTCAAAACGAGCCAGTGAACGGCAATCTGCTACCAGCTCACGCTCTCCCTGAAGAACATGTATCAACATCGCTGTCTGCCCATCTCTGGAGGTTGTAAATTCCTGCGCCCTGGACACCGGTATAGGAGAGTTTCGGGGTATTACCTTTTCCACCAGAGAGCCCATGGTCTCGAGCCCAAGAGACAAAGGCAGCACATCGAGTAACAGCATTTCTTCACCAGGCTTATTTCCGACCAGCACGTCGGCCTGAATTGCTGCGCCAAGGGCAACCACCTTATCCGGATCCAGATGAGAAAGTGGCTGGCGCTTGAAAAATGCTTCTACCAACTGCCGTACTAAAGGAACGCGGGTGGCACCACCAACCAGAACAACCTGTTTGACATCGCTCTCAGTTAAATCAGCGTCTCTTAGGGCCCGCCGGCAAGCTTTGATACTAGTTTCGATCAGGGGTCGTATCGCCTGGGAGAACTCGCTTCTACTGACAACCCCAGACCAGGAAAAAGCGGGCAGACTCAATTCCACATCAACCCTGTCACATTGACTTAGTGCTTCTTTAATGGCTTTTGCTTCTAACAGCAAGGCCCTTCGTGAAATTGCATCTAACTCACCTTCATAGCCGCTCTTGTGCAGAAGCATTCGTGCCAGACTCTCGTCAAAATCATCACCGCCCAAACTGGTATCGCCAGCCGTTGCAAGAACTTCGAAAACTCCCTTTTGAAGATTCAATAGCGAAATATCAAAGGTCCCGCCACCGAGATCATAAATTGCAATAGTGCCCTGCTCACCGCTTTCTAACCCATAGGCAATCGCCGCTGCGGTCGGTTCGTTTAATAACCTCAGCACGGGAATATCCGCTAGAGCGGCCGCGTCTCGGGTTGCCTGACGCTGTGCTTCATCAAAGTAGGCTGGAACGGTGATAACAATGCCATCAAGCCTGCCAGCAAGCGCTTCTTCCCCTCGCAGAACAAGCACTCGGAGGATTTCAGCAGAAATTTGAACTGGGCTTATCTCTCCTCTGATCGTTTGTAATTTGACCATACCGGCAGATTCGTCTGTAAATTGATAATTCTGTAATTGTTTACGATCTGCTATATCACCCAATCCTCTACCCAAAAGCCTTTTCGCAGATGCGATGGTATTAAACGGGTCTTCTCTAGCGGCTTCAACCGCGGCATAACCGACCGTAATCCCTTCGCTTTCATAACGAACCACCGAAGGTAACAGGTGCCGGTCTGAAGCATCCGGCAAGGTCACCGATGAACCGCCTCGAACCACTGCTATGAGCGAGTGCGTTGTGCCTAGATCGACTCCCGCGCCGCGCTTTCTCTGGTGCGGATCAATAGCAACACCCGGTTCTGTAATCTGTATTAGCGCCATATCAGTAACCTAGTATTTTCTCTTCCATCTGCCGGGCACTTTGCTGTAATTTCACCATAAACTGCATCTGATAGACCCCTTCCCGAGCTTCACTCATATTACCAGCCTCATAGGCTGTTATGAATTGTTGCTGCAGTTCGACAGTCTGCTCTGAAATTGACCGAATCAGTACTTCCACTTGCTCAGGCCCATCAGGATCCGTTTCAATGGAATCTATTTTCTCACGTAATTCAATCTGCTGAACTAAAAAAGTGGCTCCCATCTGAGGGTTCTCAGTTAGCTCAACACCGGATTGCTTTAAAAGATAGATGGCTCTTGTCAGCGGATCCCGAAGGTTCTGGTAGGCCTCATTAATCTGCATCGTCCACTGCACTGCCAATCGCTTCTCCTGATCACTAGCGCCGACATAACGATCCGGATGAGAAGTCTTGTGAAGTTCAAAATATCGGTTTTCCAGGTCTTCTAAATCGATTGAGAAAGTGACTGGTAACTGGAATAGTTCAAAGTAATTCTGGCCGAAATTCACTGGATTGGCGTTCCCACGCTAGACGGTAAAACTCTCACCGCAACCGCACTCCCCTTTAACATTGGGGTTTTTAAATTCAAAGCCCTCGTTCAATCCCTGCTTGACATAATCCATCTCAGTGCCATCAACATAAACCAGGCTTTTCGGATCAATATACACTTGCACCCCTTGGCACTGGTAGCTGATATCTTCGATCTGAGGATCATCAACGGGTTCAATGACATACATCAAACCTGAACATCCCGTTGTTTTCACAGACAATCGTATACCAACCCCCTGGCCTCTCTTTTTCAGGTAGCCTTGGACGTGTTCTACTGCCACAGGGGTTAAACTGATACCCATCTTTATAATTCCCTATTTTTGCTCGGTGATTTCACTGAACCTGCGGGATGCTTGTCACGGTAATCATTAACAGCCGCCTTAATGGCATCTTCAGCCAGCACGGAGCAATGAATCTTTACAGGAGGCAATGCCAGTTCTTCAGCAATCTCTGTGTTCTTGATGCCCTCAGCTGCTTCTAAAGTTCTACCTTTTACCCATTCCGTCAACAACGAACTTGAGGCAATGGCCGAACCACAGCCATAGGTCTTAAATTTAGCGTCCTGGATAATCCCATCCTCACCCACTCTTATTTGCAAGCGCATGACATCGCCACAGGCGGGAGCACCCACCATACCAGTGCCCACCTGACTATCCCCATCATCCATCTTTCCCACATTTCGGGGGTTTTCATAGTGATCCATCACCTGGTCGCTATAAGCCATCTGTTTACTCCAAATATCAAAAACCTAGTGGGCAGCCCACTCTATTTTGTCCATATCCACACCATCTTTATACATGTCCCAAAGAGGTGATAGATCCCTTAATTTTTCTACCGCAGCGCGCACCTGTTCTATGGCTTGATCAACATCTTGTTCGGTCGTGAATCTACCCACAGAGAATCTCAGCGAACTATGTGCTAGTTCATCATTCATGCCTAGCGCCCGCAGCACATAGGAAGGCTCTAGGCTAGCTGAAGTACAAGCTGAGCCACTCGATACTGCTATCTCGGGTAACGACATAATCAGAGATTCGCCTTCCACGAAATTAAAACTGATATTAATAATGCCGGGTACGTGAAGGTGCTGATCACCATTTGCGTAGACTTCTTCCATATCTTTAAAACCATCCCAGAGTCGCTTTCGCAACGCCAGGATTCTTGCTGCTTCAGTCTGCATCTCGACTTTCGCAATGCGACAAGCCTCACCCATTCCCACCAACTGATGTGTTGCTAAGGTGCCGGAACGCATGCCTCGTTCATGACCACCACCATGCATCTGTGCTTCCAGCCGAACTCTCGGCTTGCGTCGCACGTAAAGTGCCCCAACGCCTTTCGGTCCATATACTTTATGGGCAGAAAATGACATCAGGTCAACTTTCCATGACGACAGATCAATTGGCAGCTTACCTGCACTCTGGGCCGCATCGACATGAAAAAAGACTTTTGCCTGCCTGCAAACCTCTGCAATGGCGGCCACATCATTGCAGACACCAATCTCATTGTTAACATGCATGATCGAGACAAGTATCGTATCTTCGCGTATCGCCTGCTGAACGTGATCCGCGCGAACCAACCCATCCTCGCCCGGTTCAAGATAAGTAACCTCAAAGCCATCTCGCTCCAGATGCCGACAGGTATCAAGAACCGCTTTGTGTTCAATCTTTGAAGTGATCAGGTGCTTACCTTTTTTCTTATAGAATTGAGCAACACCCTTAATGGCCAGATTATCAGACTCAGTAGCTCCCGATGTCCACACGATCTCCCTCGGGTCACAATTAACCAGATCGGCAACCTGACGCCTGGCAACTTCAACCGCCTCTTCAGCTTCCCAGCCAAATTTATGAGATCGACTGGCAGGGTTACCGAAGTTCCCTTCCGTCATTAAACATTCGCTCATCTTCTGAGCGACCCTGGGATCGACTGGCGTTGTCGCTGCGTAATCAAAATAAATTGGCACTTTCATGATAACTCCACTAAATTTGGGTAGCAGGTAACAGCGTTGATTTATCGGGTGAGCGCAAGCTTGTATCCTGAGATGCACTCTGTCGTTTGGCTATCTTCTGAATTTCTCTTTTCCCCACCAGGCTCGCTAGGTCTACGCCACTGAGGAAGTTATGAATTTGCTCACTGAGATCCGACCATAATTCGTGAGTCAGACAAGTCTCGCCTCCCTGACAATCTGCCTTACCGGCACAACGGGTTGCATCAACCTGCTCATTGACAGAATCAACAATGTCAGCAATGAAGATCTCTCGACAACTTCGGCTCAAATGATATCCACCACCTGGGCCGCGTACACTATCAACCAGGTTGCTCTTTTTCAGTTTGGCAAACAGCTGTTCCAAATAAGGCAAGCTGATAGTCTGCCTGTCTGAAATATCAGACAAACTAGTAGGTCCTTCATGTTCATGCATTGCCAGGTCAACCATCGCAGTAACTGCATATCGACCTCGGGCTGTCAGTTTCATGGACTGTTATCTCTCAATAATTAATAGCTTTAACATTTGATGGCTTTAACATTTAACGGCTTTAATTGTGCTAAATCCAGGGCCTCAATAGTTCCTAAGAGCCCGTTTCTCAATGTGGAGGCCAGTTTACTCCACTCACATTAAATAACCAAGCATTTTAGTCGGGTATTAAGCCAATACCCTTGCAGCATTACCGCTGCCCAACTCATAAATGCTTTATTCCGGCATCACGACCAGACCCCAGTTTATTCAACACGCTGATCAGAAACGGCCTGATCGCCCTGCTTAACAGCAATTTGGTTAATCGCGGTCAAAAAACCCCTGAGAATATTCATCTCCATCTGGTCCGGCTGAATTCTCAAGAATAGCCGCCTTAATCGGGCAATCAGTTGTCTGGGATTATCAGGATCATGAAAACCTACCTGCACCAGGGTTTCCTCAAGATGCCTGAAGAAGTGGCTCAAATCCTCTGCCGACGCCAACGGTTGATCCCAATTCTCCTTGCTAAGCTCACGGCCTGATTGGTTGACAATCTCATAACAAATGACCTGAACAGCCATGGCAAGATTAAGCGAACTGTAGGCATCACCGGTAGGAATATTGACATGGTAATGACAGTTCTGCAGTTCTTCATTCTTCAGGCCCCGATCCTCTCGGCCAAAAACAATCGCCGTCTCTGAGCCTATATCGCTCATCTGCAGCGCCTTGTTTGCACAAATCACTGGATCGATCATTGGCCAGGGGATTTTCCGTTCCCGGGCAGAAGTACCTATCACCAGTTCACATTCTGATATGGCATCCTCAAGACTGCTGCATACCTCGGCACCTTCAAGTACGTCCGCAGCACTGACAGCCCTGAAGGTCGACTGTGGACTTGGAAATTCCGAAGGGTTTACGAGATACAGACGGGTTAAACCCATATTTTTCATGGCCCGAGCGGCGGCCCCCACATTCCCGGGATGCGAGGTTTCTACCAGTACGATACGAATTTTTGGGAATAGCAGTGCTTCGGTCATATCTAAATTTCCAAGAGAAAATTACAGGTGAATTAGCTTACGATCTGTTACTATCTCGCCTCTTTCTAGTTTGACTCCCAGTATCCATGGAACCAATGGTTAATATAGTGCTCCGCGGGGCAAGAGATGCAGCGACTCACGTTGCCCGAGCATTCGACCGTCCAGACCTCATTAAAATCAGCCAGAAAGGCCATAATGATTTTGTGACAAACATTGATCGAGATGCTGAATCAATTATAGCAGAATCCATTAGCAGGACCTTTCCTGATCATCGCATTACTGGCGAAGAGGGAGGACTGATCACCGGCCCGGAGAAAGCCGAATTCGAATGGATCATAGACCCCATTGACGGCACCACAAATTTCATTCGACAGATCCCTCATTTCTGTATTTCAATTGCCTGCCGGCACAATGAAGTGCTCGAACATGCCATTATAATCGATCCGATCCGGCAGGAAGAATTCATTGCATCCAAGGGTCAAAGCAGCAGGCTGAATGGTAAAAAAACCCGGGTCTCTCAACTTGAATTACTAGACGGCGCGGTGATTGCCACAGGGGGGCGCTTCCCACAGCAGGCTATACCCGCCCAGGCAGCATTAATTCAGGAACTGATGACCAGAGAATGTTCAATTCGCCAGCCCGGCAGTGCAGCTCTGGAACTCGCCTATGTGGCAGCAGGTCGACTGGACGGCATGTGGATGAAAAACCTCAAACTCTGGGATATGGCTGCAGGTGCCTTACTGGTACAAGAAGCTGGTGGCCTGCTCGGTGATTTTGATGGGAAACTCGATCACCTGAAAAATGGCGATCTCATCGCTGCCAGCCCAAAAATATTCAAGAGTTTAGGTCCTTTAATCAAACGGAACCTGGGCCACTAACTTGAACACCTGCTTCTACAGGCAGTAACAGACAAAACAAAGCAGTTATTCTAATTCAGCGCCTTCTTTCACGGGCACCAGCAAGTCATCTCGATCCAATTTCAGAGCCAGTAAGGTATTTGCAGCAACATAGATGGATGAATAGGTACCCACTACGACGCCTATAATAAGTGCCTTTGCGAAACCACTAATTAACTCTCCACCAAGAATCAGCAAAGCAAAAAGAACCAGTAGAGTCGTGAATGATGTGATCAGAGTTCTACCGAGGGTCTGGTTCAGCGAGGCGTTAATAATCTCCTCGGAACTCCCCCGCCTTAGCTTTCTGAAATTTTCCCGGATCCGGTCGGAAACCACGATGGTATCATTCAACGAATAACCGATCACCGCAAGTAGCGCGGCTAATACGGTTGTGTCAAATTCCCATCGAATGATTGAAAAAACACCCAGTGTTATGACCACATCGTGAAAAAGCGCCAGCACAGCGCCAAGCGCAAACTTGAGCTGGAAACGAAAAGAAACGTACAGCAAAACCATACCCAGGGCGGCTAACAAACCAAGCCCGCCTTGATTAGTTAATTCTTCGCCGACGGCCGGCCCTACAAATTCAGCTCTTCTCAATACCAATTGGTTACTCGTTCCTGCCTGCAATGCAACCAGAAGACCATCACCCAATCGGGCATTATCCTTGTCCGATAGGTTTTTCTGCGGTGGCATACGCACCAGAATATCTCGATCAGATCCAAAATACTGCACCACATGACCGCTATACCCTGCCTGGTCCAACTCTGCACGAATCGCTTCTGGAAAAGCCGCTGCTTCATAGGTCACCTCAACCAGCGTACCCCCCGTAAAATCAAGACCCCACTCCAAGGAACGCAGTACGATGCTAGCGACGGATACTATGAGCAATAGAATCGAAGCAATCGCCGCCTGCTTACGATAAGACATGAAATCAAAGCTGTAAGCCTTAGCCATCAGATCAGTAACCTCTTAATGTTCCGTCCACCATATATCAAATTAACTATTGCCCGGGTGCCCATAACAGCGGTAAACATCGAAGTCAGAATTCCTATTGAAAGGGTTATGGCGAAACCCTTTACCGAGCCGGTACCGATGCTGTAGAGAATAACGGCAACAAGCAAGGTCGTCAGGTTAGCGTCCAGGATCGTTACGAATGCACGATCGAAACCCGCATTAATCGCCATCTGTGGCGTCATCCTATTGCCCAGTTCTTCCTTGATTCTGGAAAAAATCAAGACATTGGCATCCACAGCCATACCCACTGTCAGTACGATTCCGGCAATACCCGGCAATGTTAAAGTCGCTGATATACTGGACATAACGGCGACCAGCAAAACCAGATTAGAAATCAGGGCAATATTCGCTGCGATACCAAAGACCTTGTAAAAGAACAGCATAAACAAAACTACAAGGCCAAAACCAACCACCACCGAAGTCGCACCCAGCTCAATATTTTCCTTACCCAGGCTCGCACCCACCGTTCTTTCTTCTGCTATGAACATATCAGCTGCCAGAGCACCTGCACGCAGCAGCAGGGCCAGTTCGCGAGCTTCTCCGGACTGCAAGCCGGTAATCCTGAAGTTAACCCCAAGCGCTGCCTGAACTGTTGCCAGGGATATAATCTTCTTTTCAACATAAGGCTCCGAGATCTTCACCTCCTGCCCAGCGACCATTTCGTAGCGATCACGCGTCTTTGTTTCTATAAATATGACAGCCATGCGCCGACCAATATTATAACGAGTCGCCCGGTGCATCAGTTCCCCGCCTTCACTATCGAGGGTAATATTGGCTTGAGGTAGCCCGGTATCAGGATCAAACCCGACTTGAGCGTCAAACACACGCTCTCCCCGCAGAATCAGGTCTCGCTCCACCCGAACTGACCGGCCGTCATAATCAAAGGGTAATATCGTTGACTTCGATGCCCCGGGTTTAGCCTCCATTCTGAATTCCAACGTAGCCACTTTGCCGAGGATCTTCTTGGCTTCAGCGGTATCCTGAACACCGGGCAGGTCCACGACGATACGTTGTCGGCCCAGCCGCTGCACCAGAGGCTCAGCTACGCCAAGCTCATTGACCCTGTTTCTGATTGTTTGCAGGTTCTGCTGGACTGCAAAGTCTTCTATTTCACGAATGGCTGCATTATTCATGGTCAGCAGCAGATCAAACGCCTGGTCTTCTGCGGTTGTGATAGCGAACTGCTGATAAGCGGGTTCTATTTGCTGCCTGGCCTTAAATCTTAACTCGGCACTAGCAAAGGAAATCCTGAGGGTTTGACCATTGACGATATCACTACTCTGGTAACGCACCCGTTCTTCGCCGGTCCTAAGAGATCGCTTGATGTCCTGTTGCATACCTTCAAGACGCTCTGCAACCGCCCGTTCGGTATCAACTTCCATCAAAAAATGCACCCCTCCGCGCAGATCTAACCCGTACTTCATGGGTTCTGCACCCAACTGACGAAGCCAGTCTGGTGTGGTTGGTGCCGAATTCAATGCCACAATATAAGTATCAGAAAGATCATGCAGCGATCTTTGTATGATCGTCTGGCCCTGCAACTGATCATCCGCCGTTGGAAATCGTATGAGGCCGCTTGCCGAGGTTAATTCGGACGAGGTATATGAAACTGCCGCATGCGCCAGGCTGTCAACTGCAACCGCCAGCTCCCGCTGGGTGATTGCAATCTCGCTTCTTTCATTAGAAATCTGGACGGCGAAATCCGGCGGGTAAGCATTAGGCAACGCATAAATAATCCCGAACAACAAGACGCCCAGGACCAGCAGATTTTTCCACAATGGATATCGGTTCAACACAGGCAGGATCCAGTAATACTATCGATAAAATTCAAATGGATTTTATTGTTCCCTTAGGTAAGGCCGCTGTCACAGCGCTTTTTTGAAGTTTGAGTTCCACCTTGTCCGAAACCTCAAAAACGATGAACTGTTCTTCTACTTTTGTTATTTTACCGACTAATCCACCACTGGAGATAATCTCATCTCCCTTAGCAAGATTAGCGATCAACTCCCTGTGTTCCTTGGCGCGTTTACTCTGTGGTCGCCAGAGCATGAAATAGAAAACAAGGGCAAAAGCAACCAGGATAAATATATCCAGACCCGGTATGGAGCTTCCCCCATCCGCGGCATGAGCATTGGGAATCAACCATTCAAGCATAGGACTCTCTCTTTCAGGAACTGCAACAGTATTGCAGTCATCATTTCAGAAGAGCTGTATTGTCCAGATTACAAGCCCCAGACGCAATCACTCCTTGATCGATGTAGGAAATTATAGGTTAACTTGGGCGATAACTGGCTCTTCCTGCCAATTCTGATAGATCTCCCTAGCCAACCTATCGAAGCTTTGTGCCCTAATTGCCTGGCGCATCAAATCCATCAACTGCAGATAATAATGAACATTATGAATCGAATTGAGGGTTGAACCCAGGATCTCCTTACACTTATCCAGATGATGCAAATAAGCCCGGGAAAAATTTACGCAAGTATAGCAATCGCATCGGCTATCGATTGGTTGGTTGGACGTTCTATGAATTGAATTACGTATTTTTACAACACCCTGCGATGTAAACAGATGACCATTTCTGGCATGACGCGTTGGCATAACGCAATCCATCATATCGACACCGCGGCGTACGCTCTCCAGCAAATCTGCCGGCGTACCCACTCCCATAAGATATCTTGGTGCATGTGGCGGCATTTCCGGAGCAATAGCTGCTATTGTTTCAAGCATCGCCTGCTTGGGCTCACCAACGGAAAGCCCGCCAATGGCATAGCCTTCAAAACCAATATCCATTAACCCCTGCAAAGAAGCCAAGCGCAGATCTTCGAATACTCCGCCTTGCACAATACCAAACAGGGCATTGTCACTCTGGAAGGCCTGCCTTGACCTTTCGGCCCAGCGCAGGCTTAACTTCATAGAAGCCTCAGCGGTGCGCCAGTCAACCGGAAAGGGCGTACACTCATCAAATATCATGGCAATATCCGAATTCAAGGTCATCTGGATATCCATGGAGAGTTCCGGCGTCATCATTATCCGATCACCATTCACCGGGGAACGAAAGGCAACACCCTGTTCAGTTACCTTATTCATTTTACCGAGGCTGAAAACCTGAAAACCGCCGGAATCGGTCAGAATGGGGCCATCCCAGCCCATGAAAGGATGCAGCCCACCGTGCTGTTTCAATACCGCAGGACCGGGTCGGAGCAACAGATGGAAAGTATTGCCTAACAGGATCTGCACCTGTAAGTCCTGTAACTGTGCTGGTGTCAAACCCTTTACCGTGCCATAGGTTCCTACCGGCATGAAAATAGGAGTTTCAACTGTGCCGTGGGCCAATTCCAGTATCCCAGAGCGTGCATTGCCATCAGTGTTTGTCAGGGTGAATTTCATATCTGGGATCGTTTTGATTAAGTGAGCTGGCTACTGACTAATGAAGTCAAAGCTGGTCGAAGAAATCTCCCGCCAAAATCGCTGCCTTTCTCTATCAGGCGAATGGATTTTACGCCGGCCTGCCTGAGGCGTGCCCCAGCTAACAGTCCACCAAAGCCACCACCGATAACAGTCACTTCAACTTCATTAAACAACGCACCCCGCTGCACGACGGTTTCCACATAGGGATCATCAACATAATAGACAAAATCGCCAGTAACTTCCTGGTACTGCTCGTTACCATCATCCCGCAATCGTTTATCACGATCGATGCGGTACTTTTTGCGTAAAGCCTCCGGATCGAAATCCAGAACCGGCGCAACCTGATCACTCATAGCAGCATCCCCTTCATATGACTATTTCTTTTACTAATATCTCTTTTACTAGTACTTCTTTTACTAATGTTTTTTACTAATGTTTTTTACTAATGTTTTTTACTAATGTTTTTTTACTAATGTTTCTTCCACTTAAATTTTTTTGCGCCCACGCCAGACGCCCTAAGCCAGCCTACCACCGGGGCAATTCAGGTCCTATCTATATTATTCTGGTCAATTACCCCCCTGTAATCCTTGCAATAACTGTAGTGCCAAATCGACTATACAGGGGTTAGGCCTTTGCCCTACCTAACTGTATACTCGTTAGAAAGGAGCATCGCATCACCATAGCTGAAGAATCGATACTTTTGATCTATGGCCTGTCGATAAGCTTCTTTGATGAGTTTCGAACCGGCGAAAGCACTGACTAACATGAGCAGAGTGGATTCTGGCAAATGGAAATTGGTCAGCAGGCTGTCAACACTCCTAAAGCGGTACCCAGGGTAGATGAAAATGCGGGTATCACCCTGAAAAGCAGACGCAATACCTGATGACGACGCCGCCTCGAGTGCCCGAGCACTGGTAGTGCCCACAGCAACCACCGCGCCATTACGCGCTCTGCACTGGGCAATCGCAGCACAGCTTTGTTCGCTGACCTGAAGCCATTCGCTATGCATATCATGGGTTTCAATATCTTCAACCCGCACCGGTTGGAACGTACCGGCACCGACATGCAACGTGACTGCCTCGCGCTGCAGACCCTTCCTATCGAGCTTTTCGAGCATCCCATAATCGAAATGCAACCCCGCCGTAGGTGCCGCGACTGCACCATCATGGCGTGCAAATACCGTCTGGTACCTTTCCACATCAACGGCTGTTGCAGCTCGGTCGATATAAGGCGGTAGCGGTACCTGACCCAGGCTCCCAGCAATACTGGAAACCCCGGGCAGTGGAAAGCTTAGTAGATAGAACTGTCCTTGCCTGCCTTCAACCGTAACCGGCGGCAGATCAGCCGACAGAATTATTTCTGCCCCCTTTCTAAGGGGCTTGCTGCTCCTGATCAAAGCCTTTGCTGTGAAGTCCGATGTTATCCTCTCGAGTAGAATTTCAACTTTGCCACCGGTTGATTTGCGCCCCAAAAAACGAGCCGGAATCACCCTGGTATCATTAAAAACCAGTAGATCCTGGTTTGATAGCAGAGAGGGGAATTCAGAAAAACGATGGTGACTGATTGTCCCCGACGAGATATCAACATGCATTAGCCGGCTATCTGAACGCTGGACTGCTGGCTGGGAGGCAATCAATTCAGGCGGGAGCTCATAATAGAAATCAGAACGTTTCATCTATTAAAGTCATTCAGGGGGAAATCGACGCCGATTGTAGCATCAATAAGCCAGGCCGTTGGACTCTGGCTAAAACCGCAATAGTGAAACTTCCAACCGGATTCAATGTAGAGATGATGGCGCCGCGCAAAGCCCCCTTATGAGCAGGGAGTGAATCAGCCAAAACCGAGTCACTTTACTGCAGCTCGGCCAAGGGCAAAGATCTGTTCGCAATAAACTACGCCTCTGCTATACTCTCCGGCCTCACGTGCCGGGGTGGCGGAACTGGTAGACGCGCCGGATTCAAAATCCGGTTCCTTCACGGGAGTGCCGGTTCGATTCCGGCCCTCGGTACCATTTTAGACTTTTTAACTCTGCTAACCTATTGATCAGTCTCGCAATTCTCTGAATTAGGCGAGGGACAGTAGGTGAAACCGAAGGTAAAAGTACACCCGAAATATACATACACGAAAGAGGGCGTTTATTATTTCTGTCGTGTGATTCCTAAAGATTTAGAGCCGTATTACTCTCGACTAAGGTTTGTTAAGTCGCTACGGACTAAATCTTCTACTAGCGCATCTTTTGCTGCGAAACATATTGCATCCAAGTTAGATGATCACTGGTTAAAGCTTCGCCTGTCTCAGATGGATGATCCTCTTAAAAGTATCCGCAGGGCTGTTCCTGCTTCTCCAGATAAGGGCTTTCCTACGACCCAGCAGCTTCTTGAAACTTATGTTTTGGTTAAAGGAAAGGGGCGAGGTGAACTGTTTGCCAGAACGGCCAAAAGGAACATCAGTTATCTGGAGGATTGTTTAGGCCAACGAAGTATTAATCAGTACTCAACTGCAAACGCTGCAACATTTAGGGATTGGTTGTTTGGTCGACAATTGAGTAACGCATCTGTTCTGCGGATCACTGGGGCCTTGAAGGCAATGTTCAATTTTATCATCAATGAGCAGGGTCTTAGCTGTAACAATCCATTTGCTAAGGTCTATATCCCGTCAGATATCCAGACCGAAAAGCGTAAAGCAATACCACCCAATTTCATGGTTAAGCTCCAGATGTCTTGTCGTGCATTAGATGATGATTTACGCTGGCTTGTTGCAATGATTTCAGACACAGGAATGCGCTTGTCAGAAGCCGTAGGATTACGTCAGGAAGACCTGCATTTAGATAACGTTGTCCCTTATCTTGAAATAGCCCCTCATGGCAGTAGACGCTTAAAGACCGCATCTAGCAAAAGAGTTATTCCACTCGTTGGGGAAGCGCTATGGGCAGCCCAGAAGGTTAAAAGTGCGGATCATTCATTTTGTTTTCCTCGTTATAGCAATGAAACGACCTGTAAGAGTAATTCTGCAAGTGCAGCGATCAACAAATGGCTCAAAACTGTGATTGGTAATACTTATGTCATTCACGGATTAAGGCATAGCTTCAGAGATAGGCTAAGAAATGTTGGAGCGAATACAGATCTCATTGATCAGCTCGGAGGATGGAGCCTGAAGACAGTTGGGCAAGGATATGGAGACGGATACTCTCTAGAATTTTGTGGTTTATGGATGGGAAAGCTTGTTGAAAAGCCCTGTCCCTCGCCTAATTCAGAGAATTGCGAGACTGATCAATAGGTTAGCAGAGTTAAAAAGTCTAAAATGGTACCGAGGGCCGGAATCGAACCGGCAC
>DUBB01000004.1:3212-8186 GCA_012960535.1 Gammaproteobacteria bacterium | reverse complement strand
CAAAAGTATGGATCTCAGGATCTGGCCATCATTGCCGTTAACCTGGACCAGGATAGAAAATTGGCGGACAGGTTTCTGGCGCAAGCCGGTGTGCATTTCATCATTGGTTTCGATCCCGGGGGAATCACCCCGCTGGCTTACGAGATAAAAGGCATGCCCAGTTCAGTGATCATCAATCGCGATGGGACTATTTTTTCACAGCGGGTTGGTTTTAATCAGCATCGTCAAAAAGAGCATGAAGCAAGCATAGAAGCTTTGGTAAGTGCGGCTCACCAACCTCTGCTAGTGGAGAAAAGAAATTGAAAAACATGGTAAAGATACTGGCGTGTTGTCTGCTGATGACGGGTTGCGCACAATGGGGGGTACAACCCTGGGAACGAGATCTGCTGGCGAAAAAAGAGATGCAACTCATCAGTGACCCCATTGAAGCCGGGCTTGATGAGCATATTTATTTCAGCAAGGAAGCATCAAGTGGCGGTGCCGCTTTTGGTGGTGGAGGCTGCGGATGCAACTAAAACACAAGAACATTGCCGGTCTGCTGGCGACAGCGACCTGCAGTTTACTGGGCAGTGAAGCCGTGGCTGAGGCAAATCCTGGCTGGCAGATCGACACTGCTGTTTTGGCCTATTCCGAGAAAGATCGCGTGGAAACGATTGAACCTGTCATCAGCCTGACCAGGACTTTTGAAGATGGGAGGATATTAAACTTCAAGCTGGTCGCGGATTCTCTGACCGGTGCTTCTCCCAATGGTGCCATACCGACAAATGTGCCACAGACATTCACCCGCCCTTCGGGCAACAGCGACTATACGATCCCAGCGGGTGACGTGCCACTTGACGATACTTTTAAGGACAGCCGGGCAGCTTTCAGTGTCCAGTATGATTTCCCCCTGAATCGAATAACGAGAATATCCACAGGTTTCGTTTATTCATCTGAATACGACTATGAGTCCATAGGCGCCAACGTCTTAGTAGCGAGAGACTTTAATAACAAGAACACCACGCTGACTGCCGGGTTTGCTTATGCCAGTGATACACTGGACCCGGAAGGCGGCATTCCCATCGCCTTTGCTTCGATGGTTCCAGTTGGAGGCGTGCAACCCCGGTCAGGAACGGAAGACGACAAAACGGTCACCGATGTTTTACTGGGCGTGACCCAGGTGATAAACCGGAAGACACTCATGCAGCTCAACTATTCTTATAGCAGCGCGAGTGGTTACCTGACTGACCCTTACAAAATAGTCAGTGTCGCGGACCAGACTTCCGGCGAAACGCTGGATTACATCTACGAGAACCGACCTGATTCTCGAGATAAACACAGCCTGTATTGGAAGACCAAATACCATCGTGACAACGGGAATATTATTGATGTCTCCTATCGTTATCTCTGGGACGACTGGGATATCACTTCACATACATTTGATATTCGATATCGCTTTCAGTTTTCCGGGCGGCATTATATCGAACCGCACTTTCGTTATTATGCGCAGGAAGCGGCTGAATTCTATCAGCACAGTCTGGTATCCGGAGACAGTCTGCCGGAGTACGTCAGTGCTGACCCACGCCTGGGTACCTTTGAAGGACTGACATACGGAGCGAAATATGCTTTTCGAATCAGCAAGCAGAGTGAGTTCAGCGTTCGGTTAGAATATTACCAGCAAAACGGTGATACGGTTGGCAACCCGATAGGTATCCAAAACAATTATGATCTGTTTCCTGATCTGGAGGCGATAATCTTCCAGCTAGGCTATTCACACAATTTCTAAGAGACTGGCTTACATGGTCAATGCGTCCGTTATTGATCGGCCAAGACACCTGTCAATGCAGATGTCTTCACACCAGGTTAATTGTTGGGTTGGCGAATTCGATGCGATGGCCAGTCCATGCGAAGTATTGATGGCGGTTGATGACAGAGCGCAGGCAGAAGAACTGTTAAAGCTTGCCTCAAAGGAAGCCTGGCGAATCGAGCAGAAATTCAGCCGTTATCGTCAGGATGGGATCATCCCGCGAATAAACAATAACAATGGAAAACCGGTGATTGTCGATGACGAAACGGCGCAGCTGATTAATTTTGCATATCAATGTTATGGGTTAAGCGATGGTCTGTTCGACGTGACATCCGGTATCTTACGTAAGGCCTGGTCTTTTAAGCCGGATAGCGAGCTGCCGGAACAGCATTTAATTAAATCACTACTCCCCTTCATTGGTCTCGAGAAAGCAAGGTGGGATGCGCCGGAATTTGCACTTCCGAGCGGCATGCAGATAGATTTTGGTGGTATTGGGAAAGAATATGCCGTGGATCGTACGCTGAAACTATTGTTGGCAATCGTTGATGCGCCGATGCTGGTGAACTTTGGTGGTGATATCGTTTGCAACCGGGCATTTAGCGAGGAGAAACCCTGGCTGGTCGGTATAGAAAGCCCTGCCGATCAATGTGAGGCGGCGGAGTTTCTGGAAGTGAGAACCGGAGCCCTGGCAACGAGCGGCAGTACACAGCGCTACCTGGTCGACAGGGGCAAACGTTATGGCCACGTTCTGAATCCAACGACTGGCTGGCCGATAGAACAGTCGCCCCTATCCGTTACAGTCGCTGCGACAAGTTGCACGCAAGCGGGCATGCTGGCAACGTTTGCAATGCTCAAGGGAAAGGACGCTGAAGCTTTTCTGGAGCAGCAGGGCGTCAGGTTCTGGGTAATTCGATAGCCGAGCCTGGTTTACTAGGTCAATATCGCCTTTAACCACGGTGGACCATGGGATTTTCCCGACTTTTCTACTGTCCCTCGCAAATAATGATCCGCCAAAATTCAAGCAGCTTCACACCACTCATATCGATGGTAAAGTCCGTTTACTTTTGGCATTTCGAGCAAATTATCTGACATTGATATCAATTTGGAAACTGGACGCGCCTTCAACTACCTTGTAAAAGTCCCCTGCCCGAGCAGAAAACCTAATCAGTGATCAACCCTACCGTCTGTAGGCTAGTAGATCAGTGACCAGTCAGACATTGACTATTCTCTGCCGGAAAGCTGCCCCCCTGACTCTTTTAATGCAAAAATCCTGATCAAGATACTTTGGCAATCTTGAAAAAATGCGGGTTAAAATCCCTATCTACCGAACTGAAGAGTGCAGTTAATTGCACAAATCGACATTCTCCTGAACTGAGGAAATAACAATTCGCACAGGACAGGTAGGTTCCGGGCTAATGTAATCGGATTGTCCACTGCAAAACTGGACTTATATGACTAGATGAGAAATGATTATGCGGATCAACTATAGAACGAGGTGCCTATGTCTGAAGATGCCATCCAACTTCTGCTGTCGGGAATAGTCTCATTACTAATACTTTCGATAGCAATACTCACTCTGTGGAAAGGGATTTCAGTTGTTCCTCAGTCTGACGAATTTGTTGTTGAGAGGTTTGGAAAGTATACAAAGACACTTAAAGCCGGGTTAAATCTAATTGTCCCTTTTTTGGATAGAATCGCTCATGAAGTTTCTATTCTGGAGAGGCAGCTTCCAGAGTTTGAAATCAGTGTGATTACCAAGGACAACGTGGAAGTGATGCTGAGAGCCACTGTTTTTTATCGAGTCACTGATGCCGCTCGTGCAGTCTACCGAATTCAGGACGTTGATCGAGCCATTGATACTGAATCGACATCAATTGTTCGATCCGCTGCTGGGCGACTAGATTTAGATACACTTCAATCATCACGAGAATCCATGAATGAGGAAATCGGCACAAATTTACAAAAAAAGGCTGAAGAATGGGGATTGATTGTTACATCTACTGCAATAACTGATGTAGTTGTTGATGATCAAACGAAAGACGCTCAAAGACAACAACTTAACGCAGACAGAGAGAAGCGAGCCGCGATAGCTAGGGCAGAAGGTGATAAACGATCTGTTGAGCTTGCTGCGGATGCTCAACTTTATGAATCTGAGCGAAAAGCAGAAGCTATTAGAGTAACGGCTGATGCAGATGCATATGCGATTACGGCCAAAGCTGCTGCTGATGCTGAACAGACTAGAGTCGTCGCAGCAGCTATCGCGGATAATGGTCAACCGGCAATTAATTATGAAATTATGAAACGACAAGTTACTGCATTGACAGATGTTGCTTCAGCAGATAACACTAAAACTATTATTTTACCAACTAATATCACGGAGACTCTGGGTTCGGTTTATGCTCTCTTCGAGTCGCTTAATTCTAGAGGCGCAGACTGATGGGTGAAACCGTTACCTACTGGCTGTTGTTGCCAGAGGTTTGGCTTATTGTAGGGATCGTACTAATCATTGTGGAAATACTGATAGGTACTGCATACTTTTTACTAGCACTGGGAGTCGCCGGTCTTATACTTTCTGGAATAGTATTCTTTCAGGAAATATTTCTTTTTGGTTTATTAACTGACTGGATGGATGTTGCTATCTGTTATGGCATTTTGTCCATTGTGTCAATTTTTATTGTGAAGGCGTTAGTCAGAAAGGATTCCCAAGATCAAGATATAAATCAGTATTGATCTGCACACCAATGCGTCAAACATCCAGTGTTCGGCGGGTAATATACATTGCGCAAATAGTTGATGTTTTCACGATTCATATTACCCGAAACACCCTTCCAGCCCAGTAAGAATGGGAAAAGTATGACGGATTGTGATTCCGGGGGTCGTGCAGAGGGAAACACACAGATACTCGAACTTGATTCTTGCAATTAACTGCACAAAAATAGCTAAACAAGTCGGCGGCAACATTACTACGGCGCAAAGTTCTGTGCGGGAGTTTTGCGGGAATCAGTTGTGCATTGTTATGCACAGTGGTGCAATGTTAGCAACAGGCGCACCGGATAAGTCGTTGATTTAGTTAATATTGCATTTTAGTACTGCGTACTGAAAATCCCCGTGTCGGTGGTTCCGATTCCACCTCTGATGATCTAAAGTCCACACGTCCCAGTACTCCCCGTTGTCATATTGATCTGCTC
>DUBB01000004.1:1939-2978 GCA_012960535.1 Gammaproteobacteria bacterium | reverse complement strand
GACACGCACCTCGCCTGGACCCGGCTCGGCCAGGTCTACTTCATGAATCTGAAAGCTGGCATCAGCGGAGAAGGCAATGGCGGCGTGAGTTTTCATCTGTTAATTACGACCTCTGTTAAGATTCAAAAAGCCGGGGTTGTCTAGCCAAAAAACCAGCTTTGGATGACTTCCCGATCTTGGATTTTGCAATTGTGGCTGCGCAGTTGAGCACTTCCTTTAGCATCTGGGTTCTGTCAGAAAAGCACTCGGACAGGATGGATCGTGCCAACGCAGCATCCGAATCAATCAGATTACCCGTCAGACACAGGTAACGGGCAGTAGCCTCATCACAAACACTGGCTATAAGATCATAAGCCGCCGGTATCCCGAATCGCACCTGGGGCTGGCCAAAAGAGCCCTTACCCGTACCCATGCGAATATCGCACATTAACGCTAAATCCATTCCACCGGCAACAGCCGGACCGTTAACTGCAGCAATCAGTGGTTTAGGAAAGCGATGCACCACGCGATGGTAATTCGCCGCATCATTGAAAATAGCTTTACTGTCTCCCTGGGATAATTCCTTGAGGTCAAAGCCAGCACAGAACACTTCTCCGGCACCAGTGAGAATAACAGTTTCTACTGCATTCCTCTGCCAGGGTTGTCAGCTGAGTGACCAGTGCCGTACGTAAGGCCTTGGATAGTGCGTTCTTACTGTCCGGACGGTTGAGGGTGAGTTGAACCACACCTTCGACAGGCCTTTCAACAATCAATAGGGTTTCATTCATACCATATCACCTCAATCAGTGCCTCTGCTGGCCAGGGCTGTGCGAGCGCCGCGTACATAATCCGCAAGGATATCAGCAGCTGGGCGCACAGCTTTAATCATGCCTATGCCCTGGCCTGCAATGCCAGGATAGATATCTGCCCTCTGACCCTTAACGGCCGCTGCCATAACAGGATCGGAGATCATTGATTGATAGGGCATGGGCAGTGGCTTTAATTCATCTTTTTCCCATGCCATGGTCCAGCTTGATCGCAGGACACGGCAGGGTTTACC
>DUBB01000004.1:0-1706 GCA_012960535.1 Gammaproteobacteria bacterium | reverse complement strand
GGCATCGACTACCTGTGGTATCAATGCCATGGTCCCCACAGGGGAATTATGGCCTCCAGCATCGTGCCCCTGGGCAACCACAATATCAATACCTACACTGGCAACCTGAAGAGCATGACGTACTGCACCAACCACACATATTACCTTCGTGCCATTGGCCTTTAATTGATCCATCCAGGGACCGGGGTTTCCCAGCCCCGCTGCATAAACGGGAACCCTTTCTTCTACGATGACTTCCATCTGCGCGCTGAAGAAAGGTTCAGAGAAAAGTACCAGGCCATCGTTATCATCTTCAACTGATTCGGAATTTCTGGGCTCAGCTTCTGACTCTAGGCCATGCTCTTCCATGAATGCTTGCGCAAATGCCCGGTGATCATCGAGAGAAAATTCACGCTGCGGTGCTCCGGTGACACTAAGCTGCTGCTGTCTACGCACCGAAGCTGGCAGCAGTGTATCAACACCAAAGGGTTTATCTGTCAGCTCGCGGGTTCTTCTGATCCAGTCTCGGAGCCGGCTAGGCCCGCACGCCGCGGCACCCAGGACACCCAATCCACCCGCATTGGAAACCGCTGCAGCCAACTCTGGTGTGCTAGCCCCGCCCATACCAGCGAGTACAATTGGGTATTCGATATTAAGCAGATCGCAGATGCTAGTTTTCAGTGGTTCGGTCATGGACCACCCCCGCTCAAGGAAATGATTTCTCTCACTATCTCGCTTTTTATGGTAAAAGTAAATATATTTACAATAAAGGCATTAACATAAGGTGAATCTAGATTGAGCAAACCCATTCAACCCGTTCTGGTGGGTGCTGGACAGTTAATAGATCGCCCCAGTGATCTATCAAAGGCCCTGAATCCTCTGTCTATGATGCAGGAAACCGCTGGCCTGGCGGCGACAGATGCCGGACTGTTTCCAGATCAATTAAAGCATCTGGATACTCTCGTGGTTGTTAACACAGTCGGCCCGAAACTCTTTGCCAACCCACCAGCGGCACTAGCCAGGCGACTGGGGGCTATACACGCTGAACAATTCATTACCAGCACCGGCGGCAATACACCTCAGAGCCTGGTAAATACCTTCGCCGAAGACATTGCTGAAGGCCGCAGATCCATGGTGCTGTTATCTGGAGCTGAAGCGCTGGATAGCCAGGCGAAGGCTGCTAAAACAGACTTCAACTTAAACTGGACAGAAGATGAGAGCAGCTGGCCAAAGCCTGACCTGCTATGGCCCGAACGTACAGGCAGTAACGAAGTTGAACGAGCCCATGGCATGGTCGCTCCCATCGTCACTTATCCGCTGTTTGAAAATGCCCTGCGTCATAACATGGGCATCTCCGTCAAAGAACATCAGCTTGCTATAGGCGAGCTGTTCGCCGCCTTCACGGAACTTGCCCGAGACAATCCGTTCGCCTGGTTTCCGACTCAACGCAGCGCCGAGGAAATCGCGACGCCAACGCCTGTGAATCGTTACATTGGTTTCCCCTATACTAAATATATGAATGCCGTCATGCAGGTAAACCAGTCGGCGTCAGTGCTTTTGACATCTGATGTGAAAGCGCGTCAACTAGGAATTGACGAGTCACGCTGGGTCTATCTACATGGCCACTGCGACGTAAGTGAAATATGGCACGTTTCCGAACGCATTGACTTTCATTCTTCCCCGGCATTGGAGGCAGGTATAGCAAGTGTGTTTGAGATGGCGGGAAC
>DUBB01000003.1 GCA_012960535.1 Gammaproteobacteria bacterium | reverse complement strand
CAATAAAAACTAATAATAAAACTAACAACAATAGTATGAAATACACTCCTGTCTACTTTATGTAGGGCTGATCTGACCATTTTCAAGAGAAAACAACGAAAAATTTGCCAGAAAAGAGCTTTTCTGGACCTGAGGGCAACAAATCGGCTATGTTTGGGGCGGGAAATATTCAGGTTGCCGGCATACTTTAGTTGAGCAAAGACATTCAGCCAATCGACTACACTGGCTCATGGCCAGCTGAAAATTCCTTCTGAGGCAACCTCGGTAAGCTTACCAATTCAATAGGTCTGTTATGGCAACACAAATCACTAATGTCTCAGAAATCGACTGGGACCATTGGCAACCCGAACAAACAGCAACTCTTTTATTTGTTGTTCAAAATAATCATGTGCTGCTAATCGTCAAGAAACGCGGCCTGGGAGCCGGTAATATCAACGGCCCCGGTGGCAAGCTAGACCCTGGCGAAACGCCTCTGGAATGCGCGATAAGAGAGACGCAGGAAGAACTCCTGATCACGCCCGAAGGTGTCAGTTTCGCTGCAGAGTTGTTGTTTCATGCCTATGATTTCCCTAGGATTCATGCCTTTGCTTATATTGCCACCGGTTTTACTGGTGTACCTCAGGAAACTGATGAGGCAATACCCGTATGGTATCCCTTCGAGCGAATTCCCTTTGAAAGGATGTGGCAAGATGACAGGTACTGGCTGCCCCGAGTGCTCAAGGGCGAAACTCTAAAAGGAAAATTCACCTTTAAAGGCGAGACACTGGTTGATCATACAATCGATACAATCACAGCCTAAAAGTACAGGATCAATCGCCTTAACGGCAGATAACGCCAGGTCATGTCAGCGCTCAGTCAACGCTTTCAGGGCTAAATCTGCCGTTAAGAATAACTCTCCTGTTAGATCTTTCATAAAGGATGTATTTTCCAGCTGCGCCATGACAGGACCTTTGATCTCTGCTAAGTGCATAGTGATATGCGTGTCACTCAGGTTCTGATTAAGATCATCCAGCATTAACAGGCCTGTAACATCAATGAAGTTAGTTGCCGTACAAATTAACACCACATCGGTAACAGCCGCTCTACCAGCCAGCTGATCATAGACAAAACTTTCCACATAACGTGCATTAGCAAATATAAGGCTTTCGTCAACTCTCAGCAGCAGTAAATTGCTGAAGGTCTCGACTTCGAAACGATGTATATTGCGAAAATGTTCTGTTCCCGGCAAACGACCCACTTCAGCAATATGAGGACGGGAATTCCTGCGTAGTAAAAACATGATGGACAGGATGACCCCACACACTATTCCTGCCTCCACTCCCAGCGCTATTACCATTACAAATGTTCCTGCAAAAGTAATCGCATCCGAGGATGAATAACGAACTAATTCTCTGATCCTGGCAATATCAATCAATTGCGCTGCAGAGATTATCACAATGGCGCTTAACACGGCGGTTGGTAGCGCAAAAAACCAGTCGGCAAACCAGAGCAGGGTAATCCCAAGAAAAAATGCAGTCACCACACACGCCAGCTGCGATACTGCGCCACTCGCAAAATTCACCGCTGTTCTCGCAAAACTACCTGCCACTGGAAATCCGGAAACGGCTGCCACACCCAGGTTTGCTATTCCCAGAGCCAGCAATTCCTGATTGGGTTCGATTCTCTGCCTTTGTTTACTGGCCATAACCGAGCCGATACTGGTACTTTCTAGAAAGATAATCAAGGCAATTAGAAAGGCGCCTGGTAACAATTGAATCGCTTCATCCAGGCTGGGTATTAGCAGCGACAGTTCAGGCATACCACTGGGGATGGCGCCAACAACCTCTACTCCAAATTGGTCTTTGAATTGAAAACTCAGCGAGAGAAAAATTGTCAGGAGCACGACTAGCATCGGCGCTGACTTAGTAACAATCTCTGCATTAGCTGGCTTAATACCCGCCCGAACCAACCACCTGGATAAGAAGAATTTACAGAGCACAAGGAAAACAAGTGATCCCAGAGAAATTGCCAGGGCGACCGTATTGATATCCGTTAATTGCCGGGCAAGATAAATCATCTGGCCGGTTAGATTCATCTCCTTGAGTCCTTGCAGACCCAGCGCTGTAGGAAACTGGTTGCCGATAATCAGCACAGCTGCTGCCGTGATAAAACCTGCAACCACTGCGTGGCTAAGCAGGCTGATAATATAACCAAACCGGATAGCCCGTAAAAAACACAGGACCCCGCCTGTCAAAAGGGCCAGTGTGGTGCACGATGCAATATATTGTGTGCTTCCGATCTCCGCAAAAGGCGACGTGATCTGAAGCGTCATCATTGCCACGATTGCCGTTGGGCCTACTGCCAGGACCTTGCTGGTACCCGTAAAGGCATAAAGGCATAAAGCAACAAGCGCAGCATAAAGGCCTGCCTGGGCTGGCATACCTGCGAGAAATGCATAGGCGATCACCTGGGGGAGCGTGATAAACAGAACTGTTACACCTGCAATGACATCTGCTTTTATCGTCTGTGGCGTAAAAATCCTGCTAAAGAATTCTGGCATCGCCGCTCTCCTTGGACATTATCCTCTGGCAACCAATAGCGACACATTCATGATCTGGAAGCATTGACTCATCAAAAAAGTTAATTCCCTGCTGTACACGGCTGATTGACATTTAACCGGCTGTTATCGTCAGTTAGCGACCCTTCTCTCAACCGCGCTACTCAGCCCGGATAAGCCAGCCACTCACAGGCCGGTAGGTTAACGCCCTGAGGATAGCACAAGTGATCTGTAGCCTAACTGCCAGAATTACCCACCCGCTCACCCACTCTCGGTCCCGAAACGCTCAATAGCCTGCAGTAACATGATAGATAGCCACTATCAGAACAGGCAAAAACTATTCTACCTGGGTCTGAGCCCCGGCCCGACTAGCCAGGTTGCCTTTCTCCAGGTTCATCCGCTGCGCCCGGCTATAACAGAGTCCAACGGTACCTATCTGCATTAGCTTAACGGTACCTATCTGCATTAGCTTAAAGCGCCAAGGCTCGGTTTTTTATCCTCACTGAACGGGGCACACATTCGCATCCCGGCTAGATCCTGCCTGATAGCCAGTGGTTCATCAGTTTTCAGTTGACCCAATGACATTTGGCGATTAACCTTGCCCGGTCTAATTCGTTAAGGTGTACTGAATTCCTCTCCTGAGGGACAACAGTATTAAACGGGAAGCCGGTGTAGAAATTCTGTTTCTGAAGCCGGCGCTGCCCCCGCAACGGTAGGCGAGCAGCCTCATCACTAGCCACTGTGAATTTTCATGGGAAGGCGATGAGGCCAGAGCATTCTAATCACGCTCAACTCGCAAGCCCGGAGACCGGCCTTCGCTTACTTAGTCAATTCATAGTGGCGGGCAGTATTAGACCCCCCAGAAACGCCCGCCGTGAACATCATTTCAATCGCTCGGCGGGAGCGGGAGTCAATCATGCAGCGCCTATTTCCCCCATCAAGTCAGTTACTTATCCTATTTTACAGCCTGCTCTGCTCGCATCCGGTTAACGCCGAGATCGGCCCGGCAACACCTTCCAGTGAGTTAGAACAAATCACAGTTACCGCTTCTCGACTACCTGTCATTTCCGAGAGAACAGGTAGCGCGGTCAGTATTATCAGCAAAGAAGATATTCAGCAACTTAACCCTTTGACGGTCTCCGAGTTATTCCGGCGCGTACCCGGATTGAGCGTCAGCCAGGTCGGCCCGGCTGGCAGCCTGACTCAAATCCGAATAAGAGGTGCTGAAGCCAATCAGATCCTGGTGATGATCGATGGTATAGAAGCCAACGATGTCAGCCAGGGCAGTGAATTCAATTTTGCCCACCTAATGCCCAATCAGATCGAACGAATAGAAATTGTACGTGGCCCGCAAAGCGCGATCTGGGGAAGCGACAGTCTCGCCGGTGTCATTCACATCATCACCAAACAAGGGAAAGCCGAACCCAGTTCACTGCTGCAACTGGGTGCCGGCTCCCAGGGCCTGCAACAGTTCAGCGTAGCGAGTAATCTGAATATAAGTCAAACAACCTTTGCTCTGGGTTTGGAATCCGTTCGCAACCAGGGTGAAAATGCTTCCCGGAGCGGCCCTGAAGATGATGGTTATCGCAATACCACTTTGTCCGCCATGCTCCAGAGCCAATTCGCCGATAACTATCAGGTTAAAGCGAGTTTACGTAGCACTCGTAGCGAAACTGAATATGATGATATTGACTACGCGACCACTGGCTTACCCATCGACGCAGAGTTCCGATCAGAAAGCATCCAGAACTATGCTGGAGTAACGCTAAGCCATACAAACAATAACCTGATTCAACATTTAAGGTTAGCCTTAAATGACAGCGACAATGCAAATTACACCCACCCGGATGCCGACACCCTGTCCCGCGGCCAGCGTCAGCATTTAGATTATCAATTGTCCTTTCGGATCAGAAGTCACAGTATTACAGGCATCATTGAGACGGAAAGAGAAACCTTCGAGCAACAGGGGCCCATCAGCTTCTTTGGAAACCCAAACAAGCGCCTGTCGACACTGAGCCGCGCGATCGCCAGTGAGTACTTATACAGCGGCAATCGATTCGGTCTCTCCATCAGTGCAAGATCAGAGAATAACTCAGATTTTCAGTCAAGCCTGAGCTGGCGATTTACTCTGGCGGGATTTCTCAATGAAGGCGATACTAAAATCTCCTTTGCAGCAGGCCGCGCGGTCAAAAATCCTTCTTTTACCGAGCGTTTTGGATACTTTGACTCCTTCATAGGTAATCCAGACCTTAAGCCAGAGCATGCCCTATCCTATGAAATAGGCTTGCGCCAGCATTTTCAGGATGCCAGCCTGACGCTCGAAGGGCATCTGTTCTTCAATCAACTGGAAAATGAAATCAACGGGTTTTCCTATATTCCGGCAACCTACAGCTTCTCGGCTATCAATGAACAAGGCAGATCCAGTCGAGAAGGTATTGAACTCAGTCTGCTCTGGGCCCCGACAGGGTCTCTGGCGTTAAGCGCCAGTTATACTTACCTGGATTCTCAGGCGTTAACCGGTGCTATGGAAGTCAGGCGACCCAGGCATAGCGGTTCGGTGCATCTCAGCTATACAGGCCAACGCACGCAAACAAGCCTGAGTTATAGCATGACCGGGTCCCAGCAAGATGACTTTTATCCACCTTACCCGCCTTATCAGCAAAGGGTAGTCCTGGATAAATTCTCGCTTTTGAGCGCAAATGTGAGTCGTACGCTATCGCCCAGGCTGCGATTTAAGCTGCAGATCAGCAACCTGCTCGATGAACACTACGAGGAAGTTTTTGGTTATAATTCGCCTGGCGTTACCCTGTTTACAGCGCTGGAGTTTCAGCTCTGATAACCTAAGCAGGTCGTGTTTCTATTCTAACAATCCACGCAAGGAAGCAAGATGTACGAATGTTTTGAAGTATCTATCAAAGATAATATTGCACGGGTACAACTCAATAGACCGGAAAAGCGGAACAGCATGAACCCGCAATTCTGGAAGGAACTGCCCGAAATTATCAGGGATATTGACCAGGAAGCCCGAGCAAGGGTTATTGTTATTTCATCAACCGGCCCGCATTTTTCATCTGGTCTCGATGTTTCGTCATTTGCGGGTGATGCCAGGACTGCTTCAGGTGCGGATGATAAAACCAGGCGTATACAGGCGGGTTCAGCATTTTATAACAACGTCCTGCATATGCAGGAATCATTTAACTGTATCGAACAAGCCAGGATACCTGTACTGGCGGCCATACAGGGTGGCTGTATCGGCGGCGGCGTGGATCTGGTGACATCCTGTGACATACGTTATGCCACAGCTGATGCATTTCTGACCATCTTCGAAACCAATATCGGCATGACTGCTGATGTAGGCACTTTCCCTCGCCTGGTGAAACTCATACCAGAAGGCTATGTTAAGGAAATGGCCTATACCGGGCGACGCGTGGCAGCAGCCGAGGCAAAACAAATGGGCCTGATTAACGAGGTCTACACCGATCAGGATGCCATGTTAAAAGCGGTTATGGAAATCGCAGCAGAAATCGCTTCAAAAGCCCCCTTGGCAGTCTATGGTTGTAAGAAAATGATCAACTATGCCAGGGATCACTCAACCGCCGATGGACTGGACTATATTGCCATATGGAATGCATCGCACGTAAAAGTAGAAGAAATTCAGGAAGCCATGCTGGCAAATGCTGAGAACAGACCCGGTAAATTTGCTCCAATACCGAAAAGCAGAAAAAGCCGCTGACAACCATCTTTCAGCTATACCTTTATCAGGTAGAAGATACACGCAATACCGCCAGCAGCTGGGAAATTGTCTGCATTTTTCCTACTGGGCCTGTATCCTTAAAACAATGATTAAAAAGGTCCATGATAAAACGTCCAGCCAAAATCAATTAATGCCTGATCGTGGCCATCCTACCTGGCTTATCCACATCGCACTGCTGATTTATTGTAGTGCTGCAAACAGTGAACTCCGACCCGATAATTTTGTGAATCTCCTTAATCTGGAACCAACCATACATCTGGAGATGCGCTATGCGAGTTCACATAATTTCATGGGCCGTCCTGTCCATGGTTATAAAACTGCTGCCTGCTGGTTGACGGAACCTGCTGCCAATGCTCTGGCAACCGTACATCGGATGTTAGCCAAATCGGGCCTTGGTCTTGTCATCTTTGACTGTTACCGGCCACAACACGCTGTTAACGATTTTGTCCAATGGGCTAGCCAGCCGAACCAGGACATGAAAGCGGACTTTTATCCCAGGATCGCCAAAAACGATCTCTTTTCTGCAGAGTATATCGCGGAACGCTCGGGTCACAGCCGAGGATCAACCGTCGACCTCGCCCTGATACAAATAAAACCACCATTAGCCACTATCTTGGACAGCGTCGAGCCATCAACACGTCCAGACTATTGCCAGTCGGACTACAAGCGAGCCCGGAACGCGGGACAGTTGGACTTTGGTTCGGACTACGATTGTTTTGATATATTGAGCCACACAGCAAATAACTCAATAGGAAACAAAGCCATTCGCAATCGACAATATCTAGTCGACATTATGCAAACGCATGGCTTCAGCAATTACCATCAAGAGTGGTGGCACTTCACTTTTAAGCCAGAACCCTATCCAGAACGCTACTTCGATTTCCCTATAACTGCACAATAACACCCAGTTTTCGGTCGAAAACAGTCCTTATAAGGTTTACGCAACCTGACCTGCTGTTTAGAAAGTCAACACCACGCGAGTCAGTTTCCCTTCACGCATCTCAGCGAAGCCTTCATTGATCTGGGAAAAATGTCGTGTTTTATCTACCAGAGGTTCAAAATCGAATTGCCCATTTTCACCAAGAGAGGCAATTTTCTGAAAATCGACGTGCGGTTTAGCCGAGCCATAGATAGACCCCTTGATGGATTTTTCCCGTAACAGCATGATCACGGGTAATTCAATTTTATCAGTGTAGGCAGGTAAACCAACAACAATACTGCGCCCGCCCGCCCGCAGGCAATTAAATGCATCAAGCATGGTCGACGGTTTGCCAACGCATTCAATAGCAACATCAACACCACCGCGAGTATCAGCAAGAATCTGCTTAACGGCACCAACTGCATCGAGAGCGACACTCGCCCCGACCCTGATCGCCGCCTGGCGCCGTTCCTGGATTGGATCAACGGCAATAATCCGTGCGGCACCGGCAACTCGTGCTCCCTGAATCGCTGCCAGGCCGACGCCGCCGCAACCAAATACCACGACACTTTCTCCCCAGCGTATCGCTGCAGTGTTGACTGCAGCGCCAAAACCGGTAGTGACCCCACAACCGATCAGACAAGCAAGGCTTGGATCCAGACTACTGTTAACAGGGACGGCCATTGCCTCTGGCACCACCAC
Source organism: Gammaproteobacteria bacterium (assembly GCA_012960535.1). Taxonomy (GTDB): domain Bacteria; phylum Pseudomonadota; class Gammaproteobacteria; order Pseudomonadales; family Azotimanducaceae; genus UBA9926. The sequence continues at coordinate 616 of DUBB01000003.1, read as the reverse complement.
ATGTTCGCTGAAAGCGCCCAGACCCATGAACCGATCCAGGCTCTGTCCCCGCATCGACAGCGGCCCAGTACTCCCCGTTGTCATATTGATCTGCTCACAGAGCTGATGCTCACCTCGCTGGCATCCTAAGCACTGGCCACAAGCCGGCGTCCAGGATAAGACCACTGGGTCACCTGCCTTCACGCCGGTAACACCCTTGCCCACAGCGTCAATCAAGCCCGCACCTTCATGACCCAGAACGACCGGAAACTCTATGGTTTCCTTGCCTTCAAGCGCACTGATATCACTCCGGCAGATGCCACAGGCTTGCATTTTGACGCGCACCTCGCCTGGGCCCGGCTCGGCCAGGTCTACTTCATGAATCTGAAAGCTGGCATCAGCGGAGAAGGCAATGGCGGCGCGAGTTTTCATCTGTGAATTACGACCTCTGTTAAGATTCAAAAAGTCGGGGTTGTCTAGCCAAAAAACCAGCTTTGGATGACTTCCCGATCTTGGATTTTGCAATTGTGGCTGCGCAATTGAGCACTTCCTTTAGCATTTGGGTTCTGTCAGAAAAGCACTCGGACAGGATGGATCGTGCCAACGCAGCATCCGAATCAATCAGATTACCCGTCAG
>DUBB01000002.1:129865-174216 GCA_012960535.1 Gammaproteobacteria bacterium | reverse complement strand
CCATCAACTTTACAACCTGAAAAGCCATCAAAATGTTAGCGGACGTGTATATATAGGGGCAGGGGTGGCATGGTCACCTGCGTACCCCTCTGCCTTGAAAGCTTTGTCGGGATTTAACAGCTTTTAACAGTCACAGTAGACAAAACAGTAGAAGTTTTCGTGCCGTTGACAATGAACTGAGCAGCTGTAAGCTATTGAAAGTACGAGACTGCGGTTAGCAGTTGGTGCCTATGAAGGACTGTGAAGTCGGCCCTCGGTACCACGCTCAATTTCTTTCAATCTGTTTTCCACACTTTTAACATCCTTATACGACCCAGAGGGACCGGCCCTGTGTATCCAAGGAAATTACAATGACTGAACAACAAGGCGAATTCAGTATCGATCAACTGGTCGATGACCTGAAAAAAGCTGCGCTCCTCGAGGATGCAAAAGCGCAGGTTAAATCCATACTCGAGCGGACAGTGAAAAATCCAGAATGGGTTGGCATATCGATTCCAGACTATGCGGATGATGATGTCATCTTGTTTGAGGATGACTCGGTCTCGATATGGCACTGCAGATTCCAGATGGGCCTGTCTGTGCCCGCACATGATCATCAAATGGTTGCAACCATCGCTGTGTATCAGGGTGCTGAGAGAAATGTCATGTGGTTCAGCAGTGGCGCGGGTGGAATTAAGCAAAAGACCGAAATATTAGTTAATGCCGGGGACGTTCTACAATTAGGACCTAACGCCATTCATTCGGTCAGTAGCGCTGTCGATTTTGATTCATGTGCCATCCATGTTTATTTGGGTAAACTGACCACTGTGGAGCGCTCTTTATTTGACACTAAGAATGGGATTGTCATGCATTATGATGGCGATAACTATCAACGCCTGGTCAGTGCTGACCGAGCATAGCCGAGGCACTGTTGCTGTGGTTTCTATAAAAAGCAGCGCGTCCAATCCTGGGCCTATCCTCCGATTAGAAGCGGGATTGGACCCTGATTGAATCGGTAATCGCATTTCATAGACCACTTCTAACAATAGTCTGGTAAACGGGCTGGCAGCTCAGGGGAATCAAAGCCCGGAGCCGAATCAATTTTTGTCATGCAGAACGCAGGGAAGCCGTTGCCAGAAAGGGCATCTGTAGGTCAGCGAGTATACTGGGGCATTACCTGATTTTAATGATTTTGCCCATTTAGTGGCGAAAAACACCACTGCCTGCCATGCTGGGTTCAGCTTAACCCATTGATAACATTGTCTAATTCTATTCTGGTACTGAATTTGCACTAAGCTATAGAAAGATCCAGAAAGATACAGAAAGATCCAGTACGAAACAAACCCACGAGGAAATAATGATGAAGGATGAAGTGAGACAATCAATGATGAGCACGAGTACATGGACCCGTGGTCTTTACATGTTGTTGTTTGCATTTATTTATTCACTGGCAGAATTTGTTGTTGTTTTTATCTGTATCTTCCAGTTTATTGTCAGGCTGGTCAGTGGCGACATTAACGATCGCTTGCTGGCAATGAGTAGAGGAGTTTGCGAATTCATATTGGAGATTCTTCAGTATGAAACCTTCAACACCGATTATAAGCCCTTCCCATTCAATCCTTGGCCGGAAATCGAGAAGGTTGATATGAGCGACGAGGTCTTAAATGAAGAAGCTGAGGGTGAAGTTGAAGACGTGATTGAAGGCGAAGTGATCAGCGGCACTGATCCAAAAGAAGAAAAATAGCGCCAAGCATGAAAATTTCTGATGTATTCGCCTTAGTCTGGCCGTGGAGAAACAGATGACTCAAAACTGTGATTGGTAATGCCTATGTCATTCACGGGTTAAGGCATAACTTCAGAGATAGTCCTAGAAATGTTGGAGTGCCTACGGATCTCATTGATCAGCTCGGAGGATGGAGCCTGAAGCTAGACTGGAGCAATTCCAAGCAGAAAAGTGACTCTTAGAATTATGTCTCAGTGGCTCCAGATGGTCAGACAACGTATACTGTGCGGCATCATATTTTACTAACTTCCTTTCCAAAATCTTGTATTCGGGAACCCTAACTTTACAATGCCACTTCATTTTCAGGAGTAACTATCTTGCGTCGAAAGCTTAAACTTTTCCCCTCTCTCGTCTTAACGTTCTCTTTCTTTATTGTATGGCCAATTTATTCAGCGGATATCAAGATCGATGGTGTTTTAGACGACGCGGATTGGTCTTCTGCCCGAGAGTGGACCAAGTACTATGAATCAATGCCATTTTCTCTGGCTGAGCCAAAACATTTTCAAAAAGTCTTAATTCAACAAGACGAGAAAGGCATGTATTTCGGCTTCATTAATGAGCAGCCAGAAGAATCCATACGTGCGAACAAGCACGAAAGGGATAACGAAAGGGCAAATGCCGATAAGGCTGGTATAGCCATCGATTTTGATGGCGATGGCCTCACTGCCTATGGGTTTACGATTTCTGCTGGCGGCTCAATAAGTGACAGTATTTATATCAATGAAAACCAGGCTAATGCTGACTGGGATGCGGATTGGGATTCGGCTACCCATATTGAAGGAGATGCCTGGTTTGCTGAAATGTTTATTCCCTGGAGTGTTGCTCCAATGAAGGCTCAGGAAGGGGAGGTCAGAAAGGTAAAATTAGCTTTTTGGCGAATGGTAGTCGCTGAAAATCGGGTAAATACCTCAATAAAAGGGAATCCAAGACAAGAGAAATTCATGTCTCTTTTCGAAGAATATGACTTTAATAATTATAGCGTTTCAAAGGTGGATTTTTTCCCATACGTAAACATTACCGAAGACAGGATTTTAGGAGATGTAGCGACCAAGACAGGAATGGAAATATTTTGGAAAATTGACTCGGGTAAACAACTAAACATAGCGTTAAATCCCGATTTTGGACAAGTTGAAAGCGATGAGCTCGTGGTCAACTTCTCGTCAAGTGAAACCTTTTATTCAGATAAAAGACCTTTCTTTTCAGAAAACCACTCTTTGTTTGATGTCAAAGGCTCTGAATTCTTTTACATCATAAACACCCGAAGAATCGGATCAGCTCCAGATTATAATTGTGCTGAATACGCCGATTCTTTAAAAAATATTTGTGAGTCAAACCAAGTCGGCATTACTGACATAGACTATGCCATACGATACACCCAGCAAAACGAGAGCCTGGACTTCGGGTTCCTGGTGGCTTCTGAAGCTGACGAGCAATTCAGCCAGGGTAAAGATTTTTATGCATTTAGGACAAGGAAAAATGCTGATAATTATTCTCTGGGTTATTTAGGAACTTACACAGAAAGACCGGTTCTGGATAGGCAGGCGACGGTGCATTCAGTTGATTTGACCTATCGACCTACAGATAAATTGCGGATAGATACGGTATTTATTAGTTCAAACGTGGAGCAAGGGTTGGACGGAACCAGTAAGTCAGGAGAAGGATTGAGATTAAACCTAACGGCTTCTCCTAGAAAGGGACGCTGGCACAATATGAACGTCTTATTATTTTCTGAAGAAATGGATATATCGGATATGGGTTATCAAATGATTGATAATTCGTTTTGGATTGGCAACTTTAACGGTTTTAAGTTCTCCGACTATGACGAGTCCTCTGCCCTTCTTTCAAGTGAAATTGAAGCGGGCTTTGGCTTTGAAGGCAATGCAGACCTAGATAAAGCGAGTCAATCTGTCTATATGACTTACAGGAGTAACTTTAAGAATACTTCTGGTTTTGGATTCACAAATTTTTATAGAACTTCAGGCAAAGATTTTTGGACAACCAGAGGCAGTGCTGCTGCCCCCTATATCAATAAACCTGTGAATTATGGAACGATGTTGCAATTCATGGGGCCATCAACAAAATTCTTCAATTACGTCTTGCAGGTGAATAGAGAAAAAGGCTCTCAATGGTTTTCGGAATTAGGTTTCGCAACTAATTATATGGCTATGATTAATTTCTCTCCCAGAGATAACCTCAGTTTCTCTTTGATGTACCATCAAAGCAAAGAAGACGATTGGTTAAATTGGGTTGAAGATAATTTATTAGGCACCTATACAAAAAACCAAAGAACGACTGTTGCATCAATGAACTGGTTTGGTGGTGATAAACATGAGTTGAGGATGAAAGCTCAAATGGTCGCTTTCACGGCTAGAAAGCCAAAGGCCTATCTTGGAGATGTCTCCGGGTCCTTGAACCTCATTGAAATGGCGCTTCCTCCATTTAGTTTGAGTGACTTAGCTTTCCAAATTAGGTATCGCTATGAAATTATGCCTTTAGCTTATGTCTATGTGGTTTATTCAAAAGGGGGAAGAATAATTGAATTTGATGAAGAGGACAGCTTGGGCAAATTGTACAAACGTCCTTGGAATGATCCGCAGGCAGATAACTTCACGGTGAAAGTCAGATACAGATTCTAAATTTTGTGGTCCTCGGAAACATTCCCTAACCGCAGCTGGGGTACATTCGGTTCAGGTGATGAATTATGCGTCGCGGTTTAGTTGAACTACCCTGTGGAATTTCTTCAGAAAATTAAGCCGTGCTGCTACCGCCATTAAGCACGCTGGTCTGACCGGTCATCATCCAACTGGCTTCATCGGAGATAAGATAAAGGCTGGCCGCAGCCACATCCACGGCCGTGCCAGCCCGATCTACTGCGGTCGCTATGGTAGCAATATTGGTAAAATCATCAAAATTATCCATGGCCCCAAGTGACAGAGCATTAATGGTTACGCTACCGTGGCCAACCTCCCGAGACAGATTGCGCATCAATCCCAGCGCCGCTGATTTAGCAACCGATATGCTCGAACTGGTACCCTGTTCGAAGATCGCTTCAGATCATCGCTGATCCAGGATAGCCGATATCTAATAAAGTGCCTACATTACATAGAACTAAATCCAGTTAGATCCGGAATAGTTCAAGACCCGGGTTCTTATAAATGGTCAAGCTACAGATCTCATGCTTTCGGTGACCTAGCGACAATGTGGTCGCCGCATCCACTCTACACCTCCCTGGGAGAATCAACCAAAGATCGACAAACTGCCTATCGTCAACAAATTAGCAAATCGCTGACAGTAGGTGCTATTGCAAAAATCAGATGCTGTATCAATTCAGGATTGGTGCTGGGAACAGAGCAGTTCAGAGAACAGATCAAAACCATGCGAACCTAACCCGCCGGTTTTACTCTGGCACCTTACTCTGACCCCATTATTTCTTGCTCGGCATCGGTTACATAGGGGCCCCAATCCACAGAAAAGGCCTTGTGCAGGGCTTGTACGGCTTCTTCGCCAACTCTGGCAGCCAGTACACGATCAAGGTGAGACAGGATATGAAGCACGGCATCCCGCAGTTCAAGTGCATCGTCCGAAAACTCATACTGTTTAGCTCGACCATCACAGGGATCGCTGACCTGCTTAATAATATGGTTTTCAATCAGATGGCTTGCCATAGCATGAATGTTTTGACGGGTTGTACCCATCTCCCGTGCGATTTCAGAGGGCCGCTTTACACTTCTGGCAATGTGAACCAGTATCATTGACTGCGTTCGATTGACCGAAGTCAGTTCGAATTTTCTCAGTATCGACTGCAAGCTGACATCATACCAGTCAATCGCCTTAGCCAAGCCGGCAAAAATGTGCAACGGTTGCTGTCTATCAGGCATAGCGTCGACTTCAATAAATTAGCAACGCATTATATAGCATAGGTAGGAAAAATTCGTAAAACTGCGTTGTAATTTTCAAGAAATTTATTAAGAGAGGATGCTAAAGTTGACCAAAAACTGCTCTGTCCAGGAAAAGAAGATGACAAGAAAATGAAAGGCTTAGTAACAAGCTGTTTGATTGCGATCTGTACAGCGATTCCGGCCTGCGACCAGGTGAAGCCTGATAATTGGCAAGCCCAGTCGATTGCTGTGGACTCTCTGTTCAGCAGCATAGATACGCAAAGCCAGCCCGGATGCTCTGTTGGCATCATTTACAGAGGCGATTTCATTCACCGCGGCAATTATGGCGCCGCCAATCTTGAATATGGTATCCCGCTGTCTTCAAAGTCTGTATTTCGTATAGGCTCTGTATCCAAGCAATTTACAGCCATAGCGATCCTGTTACTCGAGGAACAAGGCAAGCTGTCCCTGGATGCAGATGTACACGAATACCTGCCTGGTCTCATCAACTATCAGTCCCCCGTTACCCTGCGTCACATGCTCTGGCATACCAGCGGCATGGCTGAATACACGGACGCCGACATAACCGCGTTCAAGAATGTAAATAGTGAACCCTTTCGCTGGGGAAATGAGGATTACCTCACTACTTCTGAATTTATGGCGATTCTAAGCCAGCTGCCTCTACACTCACCGCCGAACCAAAAGTTCCGGTACAGTAACAGTGCCTATTTTCTGTTAAGCCAGGTGGTCGAGGCTGTCAGTGGACAAAGCCTGCGCGAATTCGCACAGGAGAATATATTTGAGCCACTAAAAATGAAGAAGAGCTCTTTTAACGACAATGTAAACCGAGTCATAACCGACCGGGCAACGGGTTATCGGCCATCAGAAAATGGCAAGTACGAAATATTTGAAACAAACCTAGCCTGGGTTGGTGATGGTGGCATCTATACCACAATCGACGATTTTATCCTTTGGGACCAAAACTACTATCACAATCGCTTAGGCAACGGCGACCAGACTCTAATAGAACTCATGGAGAGGCCCAGCGAGCACACCAGAGAAAAACAATCACAACTCGAATATGGCTACGGCTTCGGCCTGGAATCAAGCCTATATAAAGGGTTAAAGCGAGTCGGTCACGCAGGTCAATGGGTTGCTTTTAACAGCCACTACGCGCGATTTACTGATCTTCAGTTTTCAGTGGTGACCTTCTGTAACACCCTGGAGGTCAATGCCACGGACATAACGAATCAAATAATCGACATCTACCTGGCCAGGCTCCTAGACACGTCAGCAAATCCACCTCTGCAGTGACTGAAGGCTTGCATGACTGTAATCCAAACCGAAGCAATCTTGACGGAAAGAATTCTTAAGCGATCGCAAGGCAGGAAATCCAGCTATACCCTAAACCCTGATTACTGGTAAATTCTGTTCTGGCGAACCCATAATCTACTCTACACAGTGCTAGCTATTGATACGACTTCAGGAGATGACCATGAAACCCATATCAGCTGATTCCCATGTCGTTGAAGGACCTGAGGTATTCACTGGGCTTGCCGAACGGTTCGGAGACCAAGCACCGCGTCTGATGAGCGTCGGTGACCAGGCTGACTGTATCGTAATCCCCGAGCGTAGTCCCCGGGGTATTAATGTGGCGCAAATGGGCATGGCCGCTACCCGCCTTTCTCGTAAATCCCCACTACAGAGAAAATCCGGCCACAAGCCCGATGTGGCAAACATGCAGGACCCGGAACTTATCGAATTGTTTGCCAAGGGCTACCAGGGCATGAGAGCGGGATTGCGAGACGGAGCCAAGCGATATCAGGATCAGGATGCAGATGGTATTGGCGCTGAGTTCCTGTATCCCGGTTTCTTTTCCATGTTCAATTTCCCCAATGTGGAATTACTGGTCGCCATTCAAAAAAATTATAACGACTGGTTGCACGACTACGCGACTGCCGCAAAAAGCCGCCTCTATGGATTGGCAGCCATACCACTGCAGGATCCTGTTAGAGGGCGAGATGAACTCGAGCGAGTCATCAAGCTCGGCTTTAAAGGGGGTTGTATTCCCTGTACATCACCAGCGGATCGACCCTATTTTGATCTGGCTTACGAGCCCATCTGGAGCCTGGCGGAAGAGGCAGGATTCCCCTTATCCATGCATGTCGGCTGTAATGCCTACCTGCCGAAATCCCGGCGAGGGGCGAAACTCCCGCGCGACAGCATTGCTGACTATGCAGGATCACAGGCAACGGTGCAGAGAACCATAATTGAACTGATGTGCAGAGGTGTCTGTGAAAGACACCCGCAGCTGAAGATAGTGGTTGCCGAGTTTAATGCCGGCTGGATCGCCCACTGGCTTGGCCGAGTGGATCAGGGCCTGCAACGCGAACTGCGGCAAACCACGGAACCTTATCGTGGCGCTTCCCCCCAGGAAATCTGGAACCGGCAGTTTTATGCAACCCTGGAGGATGATCTGCCGGCGCTGCTCACCCGGCACTTGATCGGTGAGGAAAACCTGATGTGGGGCTCGGATTATCCCCACACAGATTCGACCTGGCCCTGCTCTATTGACGTATTACAGGAGATCTTTAAAGATTTTGAAGATACAGTAAAAACTAAAATCACCCATGACAACGCAAAGAACCTTTACCAGATTTAACCAGTGAATAGGTAAGACTGGGACCTGCTGTGGATCACGGCACAAGTCGTTCAGCATCAGCAAGCATCCTGAGCGTGGGATCCAGGGCTTGCCCAGGCCCGGCCAACACCACGATGCACTGGAAACTCAGGCGCTGTCCATCGGCGCCAGGACCTGCCCTGCTCGAGTGTCAATTGCGGCAAAGGTGACTTATTATTTCATGCCAATTCAGGTTCTCACTATCGACTGCCTATCATGAATATCTTTGTATTAAGCACCGGTCGTTGCGGTTCAACAACATTTATCGAAGCCTGCAAGCCTATTTCAAATTACTCATCTGGCCACGAATTCCGGATTGGATACCTTGGTCCAGAACGCCTGGCTTACCCCGATAACCACATTGAAGCTGATAATCGAATTTCAGGGTTTCTAGGGCGATTGGATAAAGTTTTCGGCAGGGATGCCTGCTATATACATCTGATGAGGGATGTAATTAAGACAGCAAAAAGTTATTCAAAAAGATTACGACCCGGTATGATATTGCCCGTTTATGCACGAGGAATCTATATCAGAACGCCTGGACAAATTGACCCCTTTCAGGTGGGCCTGGACTATTGTGAAACCGTGAATGCCAATATAAAAATGTTCTTAAAAGATAAACCGTTAAAAATGGATCCCCAGTTGTCTTCGGCAACCGCTGACTGGCAGAAATTCTGGCACAAAATTGGTGCAGAAGGCGACTATAACGCTGCCTTAAATGAATGGAATATTCGCCATAACGCTTAGCGCAAACAATCATCATCAAGCACGACATAGGATTCAGATATGACTCGATTTACCTTGCTCACACTTTGCTTTAGCCTGATGCTGGCTGCCTGCACAGACGCCGAATCACCAGGACAGGCCCTACTTGCCAGTGACATTCAGTCCTGGCCCGGCGAGGACTGGCAACTGTCCACGCCCGAACAGGAAGGCCTTGATGGAAAAGCGATTGCAGCATTAGACAAGGAATTCCGGTCTGGCCAGCACGGTTACGTTGACTCTATGCTGATCATCCGCAATGGCCGTATGGTCTTTGAAGCCTATTATGAAAACGATTACCAGAAGATTAACGCACCACTTGTGAGTAACGAACCAGGGCCCTGGAACTACTACGACATCAACTGGCATCCCTATTACCGGTCAAGCAATTTGCACAGCATACAATCAAGCACCAAGAGTGTTATGTCAGCACTGGTGGGCATCGCCATTGCCCGGGGCGATCTACCCGGCACCAGTGCCGTGTTGGGCGAACTCCTGCCCCATCGTAATATAAGTGATCCACAAAAATCCGAGATCTCCCTGGATAATATCCTGACCATGCGGCCTGGCTTCGAGTGGGAAGAAGACGTCTCTTACTGGGACCCAAACAACGATGCCATCCGGGTTGAATCAAGCGACGACTGGGTGGCTTACCTGCTCAACAAACCGATAGCTCATGACCAGGGAACGACCTATAAGTACAACAGTACGAACACGCAACTTATGTCCGAGATCGTATCGACAGCGACGGGACAAGCGCTTGACGCTTATGCCAACCAACTGCTTTTTAAACCCATCGGCATAAAAAAATATTTCTGGAAAGATGCACCCGAAGGCTTCAAGGATGTCGCCGGTGGCCTTTACTTCACGGCTCAGGACTTCGCTCGTTTTGCCCTGCTGTACGAAACCGAAGGCCTGTGGAATGACAAACAGGTCATACCATCTGAGTGGGTAACAAGATCCGTTCAGCCCCACGTTATTGATACCTTTCCGGATGATCCGGATTTCAACGTCGGCTACGGTTATCAATGGTGGATCTACAATGACGGCACGGATGGAGGGCCTGTCATGTATGGCAGCTGGGGTTGGGGTGGTCAGTTTGCCTTGATCGTGCCCGAGCTCGATCTGATCGGCGTATTCACGGGCTGGAATGTCTACGAGGGGCTTGATTACCAATATGCCTATAGCCTCTTTTATAATCGAATCGTGCTACCAACAGCGCATTCAACTGGCAACACCGCCATCGTCAGCGGTAGTTGATTGCAGTTCCACTAGAAAAACCAGCCAGACCAATCCCGCACGGAGCAGCACATGCCAGATAAATCCATTGAAGATGGCTTGAATTCTACCCCTGGCACCTATGTTCTGGTGGTTAATCTCGACGGGCATAGACAAATAACAATTGGCCGTCAGTCAACCCGCCAATTCCAGCCAGGTTACTATTTATACGTCGGCAGCGCGTTTGGTCCCGGCGGCCTCAAGGCTCGGGTCGGTCGGCACATGAGATCAGAGAAAAAAATGCGCTGGCACATTGACTATCTGTTACCGCACACGACCACCCGTGAGGTCTGGTATCAGCCACAACTACGTCTGGAATGTACCTGGTCGGAGACGATAGCAGTCGTTGACGCTGCAAATCCAATAACCGGTTTCGGGGCGAGCGACTGCCGATGTTCATCACATCTTTATCATTTCCAATCAATGCCAGAAATTGACCTGAAACCACCCGCCAGGGTGCTAAGTTTTGTTTGCTAACTCGCAGGTGATCGACCTTCAATATAGTCATCTATGAGCTCGTGCAATCGCCGAATCCGATTCTCCTGATTAGACAGGTACACGCCCTTAAACCCCCGGGAACGAAAACCGCGTTGCTGCGTGACAAACACGGACACATCATCTTCTATACCCGGTCCTATGGAATCTTCAGGAAATTGCAGCCACTTTTTTTCCACATCCGCTATGGTGCCTGTGCCCAGTGTACCCGTGGGCTGAGCCGCTTCAACCGATGCAAGGCTTGAATACCACCAATTATCAAATACACATTGTTCCGGGTCGGACCGATGCGGTCGGGCCCTTAGAAAGTGAAACCCATCGGCCCACACTGACACGGCAAAATTCGGGAACAGGGTGTAATGAAACGCATCGGTAAGCTGCTCATCCGGGACCTTATCGTAATGGCTATAACCTCGAGCGGGTCCCAGCGCACGTTTCGCCTGCTGCAGCGCTTCCCGGGTTGCTTCCGGTTTACCCTTGAAGTCAGCGGGGTCCAGATCCCAGTAGCGTAACTGGCTTGCCAGCGGTTCCTTGACATTGCCGTCCTGGTCTATCTGACCGACGCCAAACCCACCTTTCATAACCATTCGGTTATGACCTTCATCGGACAGATCAAACTGGGTCTCTTTGAAATAAGTATCGATATTGCCTCGAATCTTTTTTCGATTGGTATCCGGTGTTGCTCCCTGATGAACGGTCGGCACATGATAGGACTCGTTAAAGTTATCCAGCACTACTTTCCAGTTGCAGGGCAAGTTCATTGAATTTGCTGAAGTACGAGTCCAGCTCTGAATATCACGGTTGTGCCAATCATCCCAGATTGGCCCGAGAAATTCTTGCAGGGGCATGCAGTCCGGATTCATATTTACCCAGACAAATCCTGCAAAGGTTTCGCAGGCCAATTCCTGCAGTCTTAACTTGCCGCAGGGATTACCCTCGGGAAAATCTTCTTTATCGGGCGCAAAATTGAGTTCACCATCCGGGGTGTAGGCCCAGCTGTGATACTTGCAGACAAATCGCCTGAGTACACTGCCTTTGTCAGTGTCTACAAGCGGATTACCCCGATGCTGGCAGACATTGTAGAAAGCCTTAATGTCACCCTCCTTCTGGCGGACCATCAGGATCTCTTCCGGCCCGACCGGCTCCATCTGCCAATCGCCATTATTGGGAATCTCTGATGCCCGGCCAAGCAGCAGCCAGACTTTAGTCCACATACCTTCCCATTCTTTGTCAAAAAATTCACGCGAAGTATATCGATAACCGGGAATAGAATGGTCGCCGATTTTCTGCTCGGGCCAGCTATCTATCATTCGAAGATGATCTGACATCCTGTACTCTCCAGTAATGTAAGGATTTATGATGAGCACTATGAACTAAGCGTCAATCGGTCTCAAGTTATGAGACACAAAAAAGTGTTCTACAGAACACTCTGAACCAACCAGCTCGCCACCTAAAGTCGTCATGTTAAGCCCTCCCAGGACAACTAAAATTTGATTTTCCCAATGGTTAACGTCAAAGTAATCCTTCAATCATCTGGAGGCTCTCATGCCTAGAATCGAAGAAACGGGCGGATTAGACGGCTTCGCAGGCGTCTACGCTCACTGCCCCGATCTATTTCAGGGATTCATGTATCGCTATGGGCTTTTATGGTCACACAGCCTGTTGGATCCTGTTCTTAAGGATCTGGTTCGGCTTAAATCAGCAAACCTGAACGGCTGCCTATACTGAATTCCGGCTCGATCTTCTGCGGCGCAGGAGAATGGCATGGATGAGAAGATGATCGAAAAAATGAAAAATCACTCAGACTCAGATCTGAGTGATCGAATAAAAATGGCCCTGGACTTAACCGAAGATTTCATCATGAACCACGCCAACGGCGTCGATGACCCCTACATGGCTCGCCTCAAACAGCATTTTTCGGATGCCGAGATTGTCGAATTGACTGTCGCCATTGGCATCTGGGATTCCGTCCACAAATTCAATAACGTATTCGACGTTCATCCGCCTGTTACAGAGGGCCTATTTACTGTTGATCCCCCTGACGTGCCAGAGCGGATGCGACAGCATGTCATTGATCCGGGGAATAAATACTGATGACTCAAATTGTTGCAGTTGTTTGAACTAAACCAGCGTGACACCTGACTAGTGTCAAACCCCTCGCACCATCACCAAGCCATTGGTATCATGAATAATTAATCTGAAGATATCTTCAAGGAGGCGTTGTTATGGGATTTGCACTTTCAAATATGCAGCTCAATAGCTCAGCATTTGGTCAAGGCGGGTCCATTCCCAGCCAATATACTGGAGAAGGCGCTGACCTCTCGCCACCGCTTAGCTGGTCTGATGCACCACAGGAGTCTCAGTCGTTCGCGATAATCTGCCATGACCCGGACGCGCCGCTCATTACCAGTGACGGCACCTACGGGTTCGTCCACTGGGTTTTGTACAACATACCATCAACGATCACCCGCCTGGCGGAGGCAACTTCCGAGCATACCGGTGGCAAGAGCGATTTTGGTAAACAAGGCTACGGTGGCCCCATGCCCCCCAACGGGCATGGTCTACACCAGTATTATTTCTGGGTGCTGGCCCTTGATAATAATGAAGCGATAGAAAGTGGTCTAACGCTATGGCAACTGCTTGAGAAAGTTGAACCCTATGTCATCGGAATGAACCGGTTGGTGGGCACTTACCAGCGCGATTAGCGCTACTGAGTCAGCAACTCAGGCAGCAATCGGTTACCACTTTCCATTCTTCTTAACCAAGGGAATCAGCCAATGGATTTATTACCAGAATCAGTGATCATCACAGACGACACCATGCGCGAGGGCCTTCAGATCGAAGACGCCAATATCCCGGTTTCTGAAAAACTACGGTTACTCGATGCGCTAGGCGAAACAGGTGCCAAGGTGATATCCATAGGCTCTTTTGCCCATCCGAAGTGGACGCCGCAGATGGCCTGCATTGATGAGATCGCTGAGCAGTTCGTGCCAAAGGCCGGTATCGAGTACACCGCTGCCGTGTTCAACCAGCGCGGTTTTGAGCGCGCCGATGCTTACTATCCAAAGATTAACATCCGCCGAAAACGCTTCGGCACCCACGTCGAGCTTTGTGACACTTTTTCTCGTCGAAACTACAACCGCTCCCAGGCGCAGCAGTTGGCTTCAATGGATGGCACCATCTCAGCAGCAAGGCAAGCCGGTGCAGAATTTGGCTCGGTGGCGCTGGGTAATCCTTTCGGCTCAAATTTCGAAGGCGCGTTCTCCCTGAAACAACGCCTGGACATGCTTAAAATCATGCTGGATAAATGGCACAACGCCGGATTCGAAGTAAAAAGATGTTCTTTTGTTGAAGCCATGGGCTGGAATATGCCTCATCAAGTTCGCGAAACCATCCTCGCCATCCGCGAGACCTGGCCAGAGATCACCGATTTCCACTGCCATATGCATAATGTCAGGGGATCAACTATCACCAGTTACTATGAAGCACTTCAACTCGGCGTTCGTGAATTTGACACCTGCCTGGGCGGCATGGGTGGTTGCCCCTACTGTGGTAATGGTCGGGCTGCAGGTCATGTGCCCACCGAGGATTTTGTTGATCTATGCCATGAGATGGGTATCGAAACCGGATACGATCTCGATAAACTCATCGAAGCTGCGGTCATCGCCGAAGAAGTCGTAGGCCACCCTTTATGGGGCCACGTCTCCAAAGGCGGGCCAAGACCTCGGGGTGATCAGATTTATCCGGCGCGAATGCCTTTTGTGGAAACGCTCCAGGAAGCCGCTCACTTCCGTATGGGACCCGCTGTTTACGCAGGGCAACTGATGCCCTGGAAAGAGGGCGATGCACTCAGTGACCTGACTGAGTAAGCATCGATGTCGGAAAACAGACTTCAAAGCGATGTTAACAGGCGTTAATCGAGACGGCCTTAGTGGGCCTGAATTGGAGGACCAACATGAAGCTAACAATTGAACCCCTCACGCCCTTGATCGGTGCAGAGATCAAAGGCGTTGACGTCACTAAAATCAATGATGAAGAATTTGCGGATCTTTTCCAGGCATTCGTTGATCATTCCGTTCTATTCCTGCGTAATCAGCCGCAGATGAGTGCCGAACAACATCGCACTTTCGCACAACGATTTGGCGAGATTCATATCCATCCAGCGGCACGCGGTAAACCGGCCGAACATCCTGGCGCCATGAAAATGCGCACCAACAGCGAATCCAAGGTAGCCGCGGGCAATCGCTGGCACTCAGATGTTTCCTGCGACGCAAAACCGCCCCAGGCCAGCATTCTGCAATTGCACCAGATACCACCACTGGGTGGTGATACTTTATTTGCCAGCCTTTATGCGGCCTATGATGCGTTATCTGATCACATGAAGGTGTATCTTGATGGGCTGACTGCGCTGCATTCCGGTGAAGAACCGTTCCGGCATGTGTTCCGGTTTGAAGCCGCTGACAAAAGTGCCCGATGGCCGGAAAACCATCACCCGGTGATACGCAGACATAGCGACTCCGGCAGACCCGCCCTGTTCGTTGACCGGGAATTTACCAAAAGTATTGACGGCCTGCCGAAAGAAGAAGGCAAGGCTCTGCTGGAGTTTCTGTTCAATCACGTTGAGCGAGTTGACTTCCAGTGCCGCTTTAGATGGTCTGAAAATGCCATCGCAATCTGGGACAATCGCTGCGCCCTGCATCATGCCATGTGGGACTACTATCCAGAAGAACGATCAGGCCGACGGGTATCCGTGGTCGGCGAAGCCCCCGTGGCCTGGCACCTTGGATCTGACCAAATTCCCACATCGCGTTTTGCTGCAGCAAAACTCACTATCTAAAGCGCTAAGGAGTGCAAATGATAGCCAAAAACCTTCTCCAAACCCTGTCAGGGCCGATATTACTGCTCGTCATGACACTGAGTCATGCACAGTCCTTACCCATCCTGCCCGAAGATGATAACCAGCTCGTCTATGCCATCTACAAGGAACTCATTGAAACCAACACCACCCATTCCATTGGTGACAACACCCTGGCAGCAGAAAAAATAGCCCGCTGGCTCAAGGCTGCCGGATTTCCTCAGGAAGATATATTTATCGGTGGCAAGAAAGAAAAAAAGGGCAATCTGGTTGCAAGGCTGCATGGCACTGGGACAAATAAGCCCTTTATACTGCTGGCGCATCTCGATGTCGTTGAAGCCAAAAGGGCTGACTGGTCTATGGACCCGTTCACACTTCATGAAACCGGCGGCTATTTTTATGGCCGTGGAACGATGGATGACAAAGCCCAGGCTGCCATTAATACGGCGAATATGATCCGCATGAAGCGCGACGGTTACCAGCCTAATCGAGATATTATTCTGGCTTTAACGGCTGATGAAGAGGGCGGCGGCAGCAACGGTGTCTACTGGCTGCTGCAGCAGCATCCAACCCTTATCGATGGCGTGTTCGCCCTGAACGAAGGCGGTTACGGCCTTATCCAGGATGGCCAGCGCATCGCCAATTCAATCCAGACTGCAGAGAAAATTTATGAGAGTTTTACCGTAACCGCCACTAATCCTGGTGGACATTCGAGTATCCCTCGCCGGGACAACGCTATTTATGAACTCTCTGAAGCTTTACTCAAGATTCGCGAATATGACTTCCCCTTGATCTTTAATGATGTGATGCGTCTGGGATTCGAACGTCTGGCTCAAATCAGCCCAGGCCAGTTAGGTGAAGATTTAACAGCCATCCTGCGCGAACCCCCGGACCCGCAGGCACTGGCCCGACTGGGTCAGATTCCCTCCATCAACGCATTACTGCGAACCACCGCAGTGGCAACCATGCTGGAAGCAGGACACGCACCCAATGCACTGCCACAAAGTGCAACGGCGGTCGTTAACGTGCGGATGATGCCGGGTCAAGATGTCGAGGACGTTCTCGACACCCTGGTGAAGGTGGTCGATAACCCCGCTATTGACGTTGTTTTTACTGGTGGTGGCCGACCTTCAGACCCATCTCCATTGACAGCGGAGATCATCGGCGCTGTAGAAAGCACCACCCAGGCAATGTGGCCCGGAGTGGTGGTATTACCAACCATGACCACCGGTGCCACTGACGGCGCAAAAATGCGCAATGCCGGAATCCCCACCTATGGTGTATCCGGCCTTTTCATAGATCGAAACGATGTGCGCGCACACGGCCGCGACGAGCGACTGCTGGTCAAATCTTTCTACGAAGGCTATGAGTTCATGTATCGGCTGATCAGGAAACTAAGCTCCTAACAGGCCTTAAATGCACTCATTTAACTATACTTACTTAACTTTGCTTACTTAACTTTGCTTACTTAACTGTGCTTACTTAACTGTGCTGGCTCAACGGTACTAAAAAGCAGGGTCAAATCTAAGGAACGCTGCCATGAATCAATCGCTGGAGGAATTACCGGTTAAACAGCAGTCGGACCGCCTGCTGGCGCAGGGTTACATCGTACTCAGGAACATCATAGATAAAGCGCTGGTAGGCACCATTAGAAAAGAGTTATCACCCCATCTCCAGCAGAAGATGATGGGCCGTAATGACTTTGAAGGCTTCAGCAGCGAACGCGTCTACGCCCTGCTGGCTAAGGCGCCGGCCCTGGCAGCCATCATTGAACATCCCCAGGTCATTCGTATTCTCGATCAACTGCTACCCGCTAATTATCTACTGTCTGCCAACCTGGCCATTAATACCCATCCAGGTGAAACAGCGCAGAACTGGCATAGAGATGATTCTGCTGGCGGCATGATTCCCCTGCCACGACCTCACCTGGGCATCAGTACGATCTGGGCACTGGACGATTTCAAGGCAGATAATGGTGCAACGGAAATCCTCCCAGGCAGCCATCAATGGCAGGATAACCACCCAAAAAGGGACGCAGACAGCATCAAAATAACGATGCCAGCCGGATCAGTGCTGATCTTTCTCGGAAATGTGCTACACCGAGGGGGTGCCAACACATCGACGACAACCCGCCTCGCGGTGACACCCCAGTACTGCATGCCCTGGCTACGCCAGATTGAAAATATGGTGCTGGCGGTACCACCGGAATCCGCAGCCCAGTATAGCCCTCGAATCCAGGCAATGCTTGGTTACAGTGTCACAGAACCCGGCTTTATGGGCTACGTCAATGGCGTACATCCGAAAAGACTCATCGACAAAAACTACCAGGGACGAAAAGCCCGAGGTATCGACAGCTAGTGGTATCATTGCTCTATGGATCAGGGCGGTAGTTAGAATCCTTAGGAGTGCGAACAAAAATGGCAATCTGGTTTAAAACACCAACGCTCGATGAAGCTGAGAAACTGCACGGTCAGACCATGGTGGCCATGCTCGGTATTGAAGTGACCGACATCACTGAAGACTCGGTGGTTGCTATCATGCCGGTCGATAAGAGAACCACCCAGATCCACGGTATTCTGCATGGCGGGGCGTCAGTCGCATTGGCAGAAACCTTGGGCAGCTATGCCGCTAACTGCTGCGTGGACCAGGATAAGTATAGGTGCGTTGGTCTTGATATCAACGCCAACCACATCCGCCCGGTCAGCAGCGGGCAGGTTACTGCTGTTGCCCGACCCGTACATATTGGACGTAAAACTCAAGTCTGGGGTATCCAGATCAGCGATAGCAACGATCGACTTGTGTGCGAATCCAGGCTGACCATCGCCGTAGTAGAAAAACAGCCAAGCGCATAGAACGTATACGCGAGGAAACTTCAGGTCATGAAACCAAACCCAGATGGCATCATCATTGGCGCAGGCATTGTCGGCCTGTGTCTGGCGCTGGAACTACATAAAGCCGGTTTCAGGGTCAAGGTCTATGAAGCGGCTGAGCAGATCAAAGAACTGGGCGTCGGCCTCAGTCTGCTGCCCCACTCGGTTAAGTATCTGTTCACGCATGGCCTGGAACAGGCCCTCGATAATAACGCGATACGGACCAAAGAACTTCGTTTCTATTGCAAGCAGGGCAAACTGATCTGGACCGAACCAAGAGGCCTGGATGCAGGCTACAAGGTGCCCCAGTATTCCATTCATCGCGGCAGGCTACAGCAACTTCTGCTGCAAAAGGTGCTGGAAACACTGGGGCCTGATGCAGTCATTACCAACAGAAAACTGCTCAATTTCGATCAGCACGGCAGCTCAGTAACAGGGAACTTTGTCAGCGAAACCGGCGAGCCATCAAGCGCAACCGCTGACTTTCTCATTGGCGCCGATGGCATTAATTCCGCTGTTCGCCAGCAGCTCTATCCAGACGAGGGCGATCCCCAGTTTGCTGGCCTGATGTTGTGGCGCGGTGCGACCTACAGCGATTCATTTCTCAGTGGCCGCTCGATGATCATGGCCGGTCATAACAGCCAGAAAATAGTGGTCTACCCGCTGACACCACCGGACAGACACGGCAAGCAGCTCATTAACTGGGTGGCTGAGTACAGGGTGCCAAAAGACACCCTGAGAACCGACGACTGGCGTGGTAAAGGTCAGCTGAGTGAATTTGCAGACCGGTTCAGACAGTGGGATTTCCCCTGGCTGCAAACCAATCAACTGTTCCATGACGCGCAAGACATCTTCAAATTCCCCATGATTGACCGCGAACCAGTGGAAAGGTGGAGCTTTGATCGTGTCACCCTGGCAGGCGACGCTGCCCATGCCATGTACCCGAACGGTTCAAATGGGGCGTCCCAGGGCATCATCGATGCCGTTACCCTGGCCCGCCAACTGCAGGGCAATGACGATGTAATCAAAGCATTAACTGCTTACCAATCCGAACGGCTCTCCCCAACCGCTAAAATCACGCTGGATAACCGCAGGGCCGGACCTGAGCGGGTGCTGCAGATGGTCGAAGACCAGTGTTCCGGCGAGTGTCCGGATGAGCATCACTGTGTGCCCTACGCTGACCTTGATGCCGTCAGCATGGCTTACAAGAAACTGGCAGGGTTTGATAAACAAACGGTTAACAAATAAAAAAACGCCTTACAAATGAAGTGCGGCAGCCGATTTTCAGCGGTTTACTCTGACTCCTGACTCTGACCCCAAAACTACCAAATTATTCAATGGTAAACTGAAACATAAGAGCTGCAATGTGCTTATGGTACTCTACTCAAAGCCACCGGCTATTCAGTGATCTGGGCCAGGGGCCTTAGCGAGGCTGGCAATACCGAAGCTAATAGATAGACGCCAGGCTCGATTAGGTTAACGCTTTATAGCCTGGACAGCTTGAACTTTACGCCGATAAAATCGGCCCGAGATTGATATGGATTATTGGACCCCAGATTGGGCCCTTCAGTTAAGGAATGACATTGTTAAAACGAGAGCGCGGGTATCTGTACCCAAGGAGCGCCGACGACCCGGCAGGTGCGACGGATAAGGTAGCAAGTGAGAGCATTCAACTCGAATCGCAAGGTTTCTGTGTGGTGCCCGCCGTGCTAAGCACTGATTCTATCGAAGCACTAACTCAGGAAATAGATAAAGTCTATAAAGAAATCCCGCCTGATGGTCGCGGTGCCAGCTATAGAACCGACGAGGTTGACCAGGAGTTCCGCTACGAGATGTTTAACCGCAGTGCATTATGTCAGAAGGTGGTAGCCCATCCCCGTATTTTGCAGGTAATCGAACCCTTACTGGGTGATGATTGCCACATCATTGCTAACACCTGTTGGCGTAATCCAGCTAGCACCGACGGCCGATCCTACGAGAATCACGGCGGGGGCTTTTGGCACATCGACGCAGGCCCGCACATTCCCCGAAGCGTTGATCAGCCCTGGCCCGGCGATTTACCATACCCGATTTTTGCCATCGGAGTGCATATTTACTTGCAGGACTGCCCTATCGCCTGCGGCCCGACAGGTGTCATTCCAGGCAGCCATACATCAGGCCAGGTTCCACCGGCAGCTCAACGTGACGACATCGAGCTGACCTGGAACGGCTGCGGTGTAACACCGCTTACAGCCAAAGCCGGTGATGTTGCCATGTTCGCGTCTGATGTCTGGCACCGACGTTTGCCTAGCCTTGAGGGCGATACAGGTCGGTTCTTTTTGCAAGTTCACTACGGCCGTCGTGATATAGCCCAGCGTTTGCACACCACCGATAACAGTAATCAAATATCAGCAACCGCGCGCGGGCGTATTCAAAGCCAGCGAGAAGCACAGTTATTCGGCCTGCACGCGCCTTTGTTTTACGACGGGTAGCAAATGAAAACAGACCCCAATCATCAGACACAAGCGCAGGCAGTGCCCGTTTACGTCCGTTATTACCAGCTGTTAGGCCCTGGCATCCTGTTCGCTGCGACCGCCATCGGCGTGTCACACCTGGTGCAGTCTACCAGAGCAGGCGCGCTGTACGGCCTTGCTATGATGCCGATCCTGCTGATAGCCTGCGCGGCCAAATATCCCAGCCTGCTCATTGGCCTGATGTATCCAGCCAGAACCGGCAAAACCCTGTTGCAGGGCTATCGTGAGCAGGGCTGGTGGGCCCTGGGTAGCTACCTGCTCATCTCTTTATATTCCATGTGGTTTGTCCTGGCAGCCATTGCCATCACCACGGCTGGCCTGGTGCAGGCAATTACCGGCTGGGGTGCTGGTATTGAAATGGTGACAGCGACGGTTCTGGCGGCCGCTATTCTGATCCTGCTCAGCGGCCACTATCGAGGACTGGAACACGTCTCAAAGATACTTATCGGCCTGCTGGCCCTGCTGCTACCCATCGCCACGATCATGGTATTGCCCCAGACTGACTTTTCCATGGCCGCGTGGACGATAAAGTCCTGGGACCTGGCCACCATAGCATT
Organism: Gammaproteobacteria bacterium; assembly: GCA_012960535.1. Lineage (GTDB taxonomy): Bacteria > Pseudomonadota > Gammaproteobacteria > Pseudomonadales > Azotimanducaceae > UBA9926. Next base: position 152,566 of record DUBB01000002.1, on the reverse strand, counting down.
CATTATTGCGCTGACGGGCTGGATGCCTATACCGATCGATGCTTCCGTGATGACGTCTACCTGGGCGGCAAGCCGTAATGAAAGCAAAGCCGAACAGACCACTGCCGCTGATGCCCGGCTGGATTTTAATATCGGCTATGGGCTAACCATCATCTTTGCAATTTGTTTTCTAATCCTGGGCGCGGGCGTCATCCACTCAAGCGGAGCACCACCACCATCCGCCGCTGGCCCCTTTGCAGCCATGGTCATCGAATTATTCACCAGCCAACTGGGTAACTGGTCGTTTTATCTGATCGGAGCGGTAGCATTGATCACCATGTTCACAACCCTTCTCACTGTAATGGACGGACAAAGCCGCGTCGTTCTATATGCTTTGCGTACGGTGCAGCCAGACTTGTCGTTTGGGCCTGGCACGTACTTTATAACGCTGCTTACCTATGCACTGGGCGGATTGGCCATTGTTAACTTTTTTATGCAGGATTTTGCCACATTCATCAACTTTGCCACGAGTTTAGGCTTCCTGATAGCACCGTTAATCGTAGTGCTGAACCATCGAGCCATGCTGGCTGCGGGTATGGCGCAAGATTCTGGGCCGCTTTATTGGGGGAGCCTGACTGGTGGCGCCATGCTCTGGGCCGCCAGTGGTGTCTATTTCTATTTGACCCTGTTCGCCTGAATCAGTGGTCGGAAAACAGATTAACCCACGATACTAGGCAAGCACTGCATCCATAACAGGCCCACAGCGCCGCCTGAGATAGGACGCATCGAAGCCTGGCATACCATCCCTTTGCAGATCAGCACGGGCCAACAACGGCCTTGGGTCAACTGAGATCCGCTGAGCCATCAATCGAGGATTGATCCACTACCGCACCGGACTGTGGAGACACCCCGTCTTTTGCCAGGTAATACCAGTCTCTGAATGGCCCGATGGTGTTCTGCCATAAACTGCGGTACTGGTTCTGGGTATCCGGGCCAATGCCCCAGGGTGTGTACTCATCTTTTCCCGGGATGTACAGAGTGCCAAAAAGCCGATCGAAGATACTGGTCACCGCAGCAAGGTTGGTATCCCAGTGCTTGTGCAGGTAGCTGTGATGCGTATGATGCATGGCTGGACTCTGCAGCCAGAATTCGAGCCAGCGCGGATAGCGGAATTGCACATGATAATGCCGAAACGATCCGTTAAAACCAAAAAGCAGCGCGAAAAAGCCCACGTTAAAAAGCGTCGCCTGGACCATATCACTCGCCATCAGATAGGCAAACACAGCTCCCGCAGTCCCATAACTCAGCCCAGCACCGGCTGCCCAGATCGGGCCAGCCAGGACATGTTCCCGGTAGCGGGTTAGCGGCGTTAACACCTCTGCCGAGTGATGCACTTTATGTATTGCCCAGAGAAACGGCACCTTATGCATGGTGATATGAATTACATAGAATACAAAGTCATAGCAAAGCAGAATAACCAGACTGTAGGCCAGCATCCAGGCATAGTTGACCTCCAAACCAGGTCCATCGCCAAACACGGTTTGCAGCAAATAAATGATCTGACGTTCAGCAAAAGGTCCAACTGTCGCGAGCAGCCCAACAACCCAAAAGGGACGCAAACAACGCTCCAGCACCCACAAACCAACATCAACCCGTGCTGACTCATGGGTATAGATTGCCCTGGGCAAGAGGAAGGCCAGGTAACCTGCCTTGGCTTCCCGCCCGGCCGCGTTTTTTGCGCCATGACCATCCCTTATAAACCAGATAAAGGAAGCGATGACCAGGGTTAACAACAGCACATGCCAACGCAGATCATTGGGAACATTGGCAGATAACACTTGCCAGGCTGCCTGGCTGACCTCGGTTAGAGGTCCTGTAATTTCATCACGACTGCTCGGCACAGCAATTCACCCGTGTGGTTTACCCTGTTAAAACACCTTACTTGCATTGAACGTAACACAGCAATCCTTTTCCCTGATTACTAGCCAGCCAAGCCAGGACTTTCGCCTGCCATTACCGCTTTAAGTCCGTTCTCAGCCAGGATGCAAGCCGTTTTAGCCCAGTCTCACGGCCAGTTCCCGCACCCCTCGACTAGCCAAACCGAGCCGGAACCGGGGCGTCTGACGCAGTTCAATCGTTTTAATCCTGGCCAGCAAACTGGAAAACGTAATCTCCATATTGAGCCGGGCAAGATTGTTGCCCAAACAGAGGTGAGCGCCACGACCAAAGCCAAGATGTCGATTGGGGTTCCGATTGGTATCAAATCGATCCGCATCGGAAAACTGCTTCGGATCCCGGTTAGCCGATCCATAAAGCAAACCGAACTTAGTACCTTTTGGAAATGATATGCCCATGACCTCGCATTCGACGCTGGCATAACGGTGAAAGAACGGCAGGGGTGAATCATAGCGAATCATTTCCTGTACAGCAGCTGGGGCTAGCGCCGGGTTGTTACGTAATTCGGCTAACTGATCCGGATGATTCAACAGGGCGAGCATGCCGTTGCCAAGGACGTCGATGGTGGATCCATGACCACCGGCTAAAATCAACATACTGGTCGATATCAATTCATCTTCATTGAGCTTACCGGCATCTCTTGCCGAGATCAGACGCGTGAGCAGGTCCTTGCCTGGCCTGCGACCACGCTGGGCTATCAAATCTTTCAGGTACAAGGCGAACTCTGTTGTTGCCTGCTCTGCCAGTTGTTTGCGGGCTTCGCTGCGATCGGCGTCAAAATACTGGACGATGTTTTCCGACCAGGTGCGCAGCATAGGGCAATCTTCATCGGCAACACCCAGCACATGGCCAATGACATAACTCGGTATATGGACTGCAAAGTCAGCTATAAAATCGATATCTTTTTTTTCCAGCAATGTATCAAGCAGCTTGTCTACCGTCTGCTGAATCATGCTCGTATACTGTGCCACCCATGAACGGGTAAATTCCTGCAGAACGATCATGCGCAACCGCCGGTGTAATTCACCATCGCGTTCTAGCATACTGAATTGCACAAAACGCTCATGGTTCGGCATATCGTGAAAATTAGCCAGGTGCTGCTGCTCAGCGACATAATCGGCTGGCATGAATGCTTCAAGAGAACGAACCATCCTGCCATCACGGGCCACACCGTCTACGTCGGGGTAACGGGAAAGCAGATGAGCGTTCATGTCTTCGTAGTAAAAAGGCTCATCAAGCTCACGCAACAGGGCATAAACGCCATACGGATTCTCTGCAAAGTTTTGCCGGCCTGGCTGGAATGCTGCCTGAATTGCTTTGTGCTGGTGGCTTGAGATGGGCATGCTTCTCCACTAACGAGGACGCTGGATGTTTTTAGCAAACAGCTTCTAAGAGCAGTATCTCTCGATCATGCCAGTAAGTCGACTGACCGGATTAGCCACTTAAGCCACGCCCAGCCATCGCAATCAGCAGATACAAACTATAACGCAGTTAAAATAGCTGCACAGGTGGCCAACAGAGCCAAGCCCTGCATTACTATTGACATTTTTAAGAATCTCACCCTAGACGCATACGCTCAGGCTTACAGAGTATCCGCGGAACTTTAACGCTGTCGCCAGTATTCGGCCGGATGAGCATCTGGATTGACTACAATACCGTCTTCTAGTACATCCAGGGGATCTCGACCATCTACACCAATGCCAAATGGATGATAACCCAGCAATCGTCTGAGCTTACGGGGCATCTGCCTGACGACCTGCGGTGGAATAGCGAGAAGCTGGATCTCCTGGGGACGCAGATAACTGACCTGATGGCTGATAAAAAAACCCATGCGTTCCTGGTCCCGGGTGACATTGGCACCGCCGCCGTGCCACATACCGCCCTCCCACAGAACCATGCTGCCGGATTTCATCTCAATCTGTATGGGCTCGATGCTCTGATCCACCGCACGTGTCCAGGTATGGCTATACGGAACCAGGTGGGTGGCGCCGTTATCCTGGGTGAAATCATCGAAAGCAATCAGCGCATTACATAGAAATGGCGGATGCGGTCTTGGAATAGGCCATAAGCCATCGTCCTGGTGAAGGAACTGCTTGGTTTCACCCGGCAGCGTATTAAACAGGGTTGTGATATTAATCTGATTGTACCTGCCAATAACACCATCGACGATGGCTCGCAGCCGGGAATCCAGAAAAACACTGTCTGCTACCCGGGTTTTGGCTAGCAGATTATGCGCTCGCCAGGTTCTTCCGGTTTCAGTACCGATAGCGCGCATCTCAGTTATAGGCACATCACTATTAAATGCCGACCGGATGGTTGCAACATCTTGCTGGGTCAGAAAATCCTCAACCACTGCATAGCCCTGCTTACGGATTTTACCAACCACATCGCCAATGTCCAAACCGTCAATTATCAAGTTGGTCTGATCTACCGGATCGTATGGGTTCTGCATCAACCTGCCCCTGTTTTATCCTGATTGTTCTACTATGATCAGGCTAGCGGTGAAGTGCAACCCTCATGAACTTGCAGCCAGTATCCTGGAGTTGCCAGCTATCATTGCGCGCCTGCATTGCGCGCCTGTCAAACGGCCATGACTGAAAGTTCTCAGCTAAACCATCAACCCTGGTTTTAACTTGAGATCACTTTTTGACCCGGGCTGCAAAACGTGTTCTATTCTTGGGTTATCACACAGTGTTAACCATTTCCTCATACAAAGTCCGGGTTAACCGAGCAATACCTTACACTAAATCATAAAAGTCAATTCAAAAGCGCGAATGCAGACGTTCCTAGAGGGATTAACTGCCCGAACAGTTGAATCAATATAAATGCAGATACTGCAGTTAATGGAGTCGGGAACATGGCAGAGGTGAGCATCGAGGAAAATCCTTCCGCTGAGCCCCCTCTGAGCGTGCGCGAACGATTGGCCTATAGCTTTTTCAACGGCGCCGATTACCTGTTGAAGAACATCATCGGCAAATACATGTTCTTTTTTTACACTACCACTTTCGCCATCAACCCACTGTGGCTGGCATTTGGACAACCCTTGTTAAAAATCCTTGATGTCGTCACCGACCCCCTGGTGGGGGAATGGTCGGACCGCACTCGCAGCCGAATGGGTAAAAGAAGGCCCTGGATCCTGTTTGGCTCCATCGCTCTGGGCATCATCTTCCCCCTGAGCTGGATGCCCACCTTCATCATGTTCTGGGATCCTGCTCCTACGGCGCTATCCATATTCATTTACTTTTTGATTCTTAAATCCCTGTATTACATCAGTCACACCGTTGCCGTGGTGCCCTACTATGCCCTTGGCGCTGAGCTTTCCAGAGATTATCAGGAGCGTACCCGAATCGTAGGCTGGCGGCATTTCGTCGGCGCGCCGATGACCATACTGGCAACCCTGCCTTTTGTATTCGCCACTAACCCCGAATATTTTACTGACGAGGCAACCGGTGTCGCCGTGGTCATGTGTGGCGTCGGCGTGATCATCATCGGCACCGGCATCCTGGCTGTACTGGGAACGCGAGAAAGAGCCAGCACAGAAGCCAAGACACCACTACCGATCAGTCAGGCTCTCAAAATAACCTTATCGAACCAGCCCTTCATGTACCTGGTGGCAACTGTATTCTTCTATGGTATCGGCCAGTACTTTGCGATCAGCTTTGGCGTCTATCTGATCAACTACATTATCTACGACGGCGACAAATCACAGTTCAGCATTTTGCTGGCCCAGGCAACTGTGGCAGGAGTCGTGATAACACTGGGTCTTAATCTACTGGTACGCAAACTGGGCCAGACCTATGAAAAAGTACCTATGCTCAAGCTGGGCATGTTGCTGAGCCTGACTGTGCCATTAACTGCCTTGATTTCCTTTCAACCCAATGAACCCATGTGGTACTTCCTGTTTCATGCCCTGGCCCTGCCCATCGGCAACACCATTATCGAAGTCCTGCCACTATCAATCGTGGCTGATATCTGTGATCTTGACCAGGTCCAGAGCGGACGCCGCAGAGAAGGTGCCTTCGTCGGTGTTTACAATGCAGCATTCAAATCCGGGTACATGTTCGCACCTGCTTTGGCCATGATACTGCTCCACTTCAGCGGATTCGATGGCACGCTGGTGAGCCAGAGTCAGGAAACCAAGGATTTGATGGAGCAATTTCTGGTCGCCGGATGTACCGTGACCTTCCTGGCGGCGTTTCTGTGCAGTCTTGGCATACGACTGTCCAAATCAGCTATCACAGATGTCCAGGCCCAGCTAAAAAGGGACTTATAAGCAACCTCTGTACCGGGTGATCAGCTAATCCTGGTTGGTGGTATACGGAGAAATACTCTCACGGGGTAACTACCGGAATTCAGTTCTTCTGGACAAGCGAGAAGAGAAATTCTTCGGTAACGTGGGTGTTGACCAATTGCAGTTAAGTTGTCTTTAGCGAAGTATCTCTATGCTATGCTCATCCCTATCATTCGCCTATCGGGAAAACGCCATTGACAGCAAAAATCGTAATTAGCGGTTCCGGTTTATGGAAGCCTTCCCACGTCATCACAAACGAGGAACTGGTAGAAGCCTACAACGGCTATGCCGCGAAGTTTAATCAGCACCACGCAGAGAAAATTGAACAAGGTACGATAGAAGCGAAACCGTTCTCTTCGGCCGAATTTATCGAAAAAGCCTCAGGCATCAAAGCCCGTTATGCCTACGTAAAGGACGGCATCCTTGATATTGACCGTATGCGGCCGAAGATCCCGGAAAGAAAAGAAGGCGAGCTTTCGCACCAGGCAGAGATAGCACTGAATGCTGCCAGAATCGCCCTTAAAGAGGCAAACAAGCCGGCCTCGGAGATTGATGCCGTGATCGTCAGCTGTGCCTATACAGAACGCTATTATCCAGCCATCGCTATCGAAGTTCAGAACGAGCTGGGTATAACCGGGTTTGGTTTTGATATGCTGGTGGCCTGCTCTGCTGCAACCTTTGCCCTGCAAAGAGCCTATGAGATGGTCAGCGCCGGTACTGCAAAATGTGTACTGATCGTCAACCCGGAACTCACCTCCCCACAGGTCAATTATCACGACAGAGACAGCCATTTTATCTTTGGGGACGTATCTACTGCGACCGTGGTCGAATCTACCGATACCTGTAAGTCTGAACACAGCTACGAAATTCTTGGTACCAGGGCGATTACGCATTATTCTAACAACATTCGATCTAATTTCGGCTATATCACCAATTCAACCGACGCCGACCCTTACGGTGCAGATAAATATTTCCATCAGGAAGGCCGCAGCGTTTTCAAAGAAGTATGCCCGATGGCAGCAAAACACATCATCGATCACCTGGAAGAATTACAATTGACGCCCAGTGATTTGAAACGCTGGTGGCTGCATCAGGCCAACCTGAATATGAACCTGCTGATCAGCAAGCGAATCCTGGGCAGGCAAGCGACCGCTGAGGAGGCACCCATCGTCCTGGATGAATATGCAAATACCGCCTCCGCCGGCTCCCTTATTGCCTTTAACCTGCACCACAAGGATCTGCAGGAAGGTGATATCGGTGTGATCTGCTCATTTGGCGCTGGCTACTCAATTGGCAGCCTGGTCATAAAGAAATGTGCCGCACCCTGAAATACTGCCAGGTAACCACCTTCCTCGTCGTAAAGTGAGCTGACTCATCGTAAACCCCGCGAACACAGGTGCAGCAAGGCTATGGGTCCTGGACTGCCGGCAAATACACGTCTTATCCTTGGCTGATTGCCCCTGTTGTTATGTCACGCGTCGGCATCGTTGCCAATCCATGGCCAATTTGCTTAACTATTTTGAAACTTATTTTTTGTAGACAAGTTCAGGATAATGCCATGACGCAAAAAAACGATATTGATGCGACCAGCAACAAGTTCCTCAGAGGGAAGTATGCCATTGCTGGAATTGGTGAGACCGGCTATGTCAGAGGATCTGGCCGAACCACCAAAGCACTGGGTACCGAGGCCGTACGAAAAGCCATGCAGGATGCCGGACTGAAACCAGGAGATGTCGATGGCATGCTGTCCTATAGTTTTAACGACTCAACCTTCACGCCTAATATTGCTGGCGAACTCGGCATTCGTCCCAATTTTTATATGGATGTCTATGGCGGCGGCTCGAGCATTGAAGCCCTGATTGGCATCGCCATGGGTGTAATAGAAGCGGGCATGTGCAACACCGTGGCAATATTTCGCGCTATGAATGGTTACAGCCAGGTACGTATCGGCGGTACGGGAGACCGGGGTGCTGTCCGGCCACTCAATGGCGGCTCACTATTCAGCCGGGGTTATGGCCTGATGAGCGCCGGGCAGATGTTCTGCCAGTCATTTATGCGACACATGTATGACTACGGCACAACCCCGGAGCAGGTAGCCGCAGTTAAGGCCATTCACTCGGAACACGCATCTAACAACCCCAAAGCCTACTACCAGAAACGCGTCAGCGTTGACGACGTTTTAAGCTCTAGAATGATAGTCAAACCTTTGCACCTGCTCGACTGCTGCGTGGAAACCGACAACGGCACTGCACTCATCGTAACCCGTACTGATAGGGCTCGGGACTGTAAGCACAGCCCCGCTGTAATCCAGTCTGTGGTTGGCCGCTGTTGTAAACCCCGGCCAGACATGCATTACCAGTCGGGTCCGATCTCAACGGTGGCCGGACACTACGCCAAAGATATCCTATGGCCAAATGCTGGCGTGGGCCCGGAAGACATCGACGTCACCGGTTCTTATGATGCTTTTACCTTTACCAGCATGATGCAATTGGAAGACTATGGCTTCTGCAAAAAAGGCGAAGGTGGCGCCTATGTATCTGATGGCACTATCCGCCTTGGCGGTAAACGGCCAAACAATACCAGCGGTGGGCACCTGTGTGAGGGCTACACGCATGGCATTAACATGGTTATCGAAAACGTTCGCCAGTTAAGAGGCGATGTGGACGACAGTTGCCCCATGGGCTCAGATGGCAAGCGGGTGCACAGCTTTGATTATAGCGAAGGTGGCTGCAGGCAGGTGCGAGATGTCGAACTAACCGCTAACCTTGGCTGGGGTACACCAGGCCTCGGCTCAGCGATGGTCATGGCAAAAAACTAGGAGATTCAGGATGTCCTTTCCCAACGAACACCTCGGAATGCCGGTGAAGATAGATGCACTGGATCATGAAAACAGAGCCTTCTTCGGTTATTGCGCTAAGCACGATCTGCACCTGCAACAATGCAATGATTGCAATCTGCTCCGCTATCCGGCAACGACTGCCTGCCCGTTCTGTGCCAGCCCGGATGCAACCTGGACGCCAGTTGAAGGCAAAGGCACGGTTTACTCCTACGGCGAGGTTCATCACGCCATCCAGGGCGCTTTCCGCCAGCATGTTCCCTACCTGTTACTGCTTGTGGAACTGGATACCCAGAAAGGTCTACCGGGCGCCTATGACGGCTTGCGTATGACGGCCAACCTGGTGAGCAGCGATGGCCAGATGGCAACGCCAGAGATGATTAGGCAGGTGGGTATCGGTAGTCGGCTTCGAATCGTCTACAAGGACATCGATGAACACGTTTCCATCCCCTTGTTTACTCTCGATGAGCAGGCCAAACAACCCGAAAAACCCTGGCGCTATGCTATCGAATAACCCAGTTACAATCCGTCTGGCCTGCCAGCAAGATGCCAAGGATTTACATACCATGGTTCTGGCACTGGCAGAATCAACTGATGAAAAAAATAAAGTCAACAGCACTGCTGACGACTTCCTGAGGTACGGTTTTGGTGAGCAACCGTCTTTCCAGGGCCTCATTGCAGAACAGGCAGGTAAATCTGTGGGACTTAGCCTGTTTTTCTATCATTTTTCGAGCTGGCAGGGAAAACTGGGCATCTATATCCAGGACCTGTATGTCAACCCGACCTGCCGGGGTACTGGCCTCGGGCGTCAACTGATCATTGAAACTGTCCGCTGCGCTAAGCAACGTGGTGCAGATCATCTCCGCCTTTCAGTTGACTCAGGCAACAAAAATGCCCAACAGTTTTACCGCCATCTAGGCATGACCTGGCGCGAACAGGAGCAGATATATCAGGCAGACCTACAGGCCTTAGAGCATATGATCCGCGTTGTTGATTAGCAGACAGGCATTTCCAGCAAAATCTGCTTTGTGACCTCTCTTCGGTAAGTTACCCAATAAGAAAAACCGGCCAGGGGCAGCGCCGATAGCAATCGGTAACCCGGGGTAAAGCTTAAGTCAGGATTATCAGGTCAGTCTTCAGCCGGTATTATCTGATCCCATTTAAGCGCATTGTACTTTTCTAAAATACGCTTGAGGTCTTCAATGGGAATAGCCTCACGACGGCCTCTGGAACTGACCACGGTGGTGGCCTTGAAAATAGCATTGTAAACAGCTTCCTCAGTTGCCTCAGCCGTAGCCGCAAACAAAGGTGACATGGATGCATTAACCAGTGACAGCGTTGCTACGGGTTGATCACTTGTTCTCGGACGCCTTGCCGAAGGATGGGTAGAAAACGCAATCACATAATCTCCCGAACCATTACTGGCGTAAGATCCGGTCCTGCCCAACCCCATAATCGAACGCTGGGCCAATCGATCAAGATTTCTAGCATCCAGCGGGGCATCGGTGGCAACGACAATCATAATAGAACCGTCGATGCTGTCACCGGCAAACTCTGCTTTGACTAGATTTTCTTTAAAGGGGTATTTACCGAGTTCACGGCCTACTGGCGCGCCATTAATGCTGAGAATACCGCCATAATTGGTCTGCACCAGTACGCCCACTTTATAACCACCCAGCGATGGGGGTAAGACTCTGGAGCTGGTGCCAATACCCCCTTTGTACCCAAATGCCTGGGTTCCCGTACCCGCGCCAACGCTGCCCTCCTCTACACGGCCTGAGCTCGCCTGAGCGAGCGCGTAAAACACCTCTTCACGCTGTATCGGATCGGCCCACATGTTGTTGACCCAGCCATCATTGGTTTCACCGACAATAGGGTTTACGGTATGTTCGCCCATACCTGGCTGCAGATAGACCCATTCTTTGAGTGCATTGGCTGCACTCCATACGCAAAGGGTGCAGGTCAGTAAAATTGGCGTTTCAATTTCACCGAATTCCCTGACCTGGGTTTCTCCGATCATCTTGCCATAGCCGTTTCCGACATGAATCCAGGCTGGCACAGGATGAGTATACAGATTACCTGGTGCTGGAATTATGGCTGTGACACCGGTGCGAATATCTGCACCGACAATTTTGGTCGTGTGACCTACTCTTACCCCTTCAACATCGGTAATCGCATTGAGAGGCCCGGGATCAAAAACACCCACAACCAAGCCTATATCCCGGGCTCTGGGCCGGTCCTCAGGCGTTTCTGCCTGGCCATTGTCAGGTTTTGCCCATAGGCAAAACGAGACCAATAAAAGCGCTTTCAGCAAAAGCAACTTCAATAAGAGTGCTTTCAATAAGAATGCTTTCAATAAAAATGTCTTCAATAACAGAAGGTAAGACCTGATCACGTGAACAACCCTTGAATCAACTAAGCCATGAGAATACTGACTAAAATTTCCCATAACAAGCAGCTGGCAACCGATCATCTGCAGCGATAGCGGGTTGAGCTGAGTTCATAGTACTCGCTCACCTGGGAAATATCCCTGTGGCGCGCCTTTAGTCTATACTGCTGAAGCGATCCAATTAAAAGATAAAGGATTCCGGCTTCATGCCAATGACTCAACGAGCCAAAGAATTAATCCAGTCTCTTGGCTTGCAATTTCTGAACCTGGAGGCAGGCCTATTCAGCCTTGTCCGGGTTTCTGATATCGAGATTAATTCAGCAGGCGAGCAGTCCGCTGCCAGCAATGCCATTTATATGATGCTAAATACCGAGGTGCCCATTAACTATGTGCAATGGCTGTATTCAGATGATTATCACGTCTTAATCGAAGGCGGTCCCGCAGATTACTATCTTTTTCATGAAGACGGCAGCAGCCATAAACAGACCATGGGCCGTGACCTAAACAAAGATCAACGCATGATCATTGCTGCGCCTGGAGGAACCGCTAAAGCCATTGTATTGCATGAAGACACTGATTTTATTCTGGTAGGTTCTGTGTTATCACCCGCCTGGAGCCCGCACCGAGCCAAAATCGGCGCTGATCAGCGCTTCGTCGATAAATTTACGGGTTCTTCACCCTGGGCAACCGCGACATTTATCCGAAAACTAATAGGCCCTAACTTTGACAAAAGAATGGGTGGGAAAGATGATTCCCTCAACCTGGAGTTGCAAGCCGACGGCCAGATCACCTGGCAGGGGATGCAACTTTCCCTGAAGCAACTGGGTCAACAGATGCTGCGTTTTCAATCCCAGAATCCTGACACACCCATACTTCTGCAAATCAACGATCTGTCCCCACCTGAAGCAATAAGCAATATCGTATCGCTGGCTCGTGAAACCGGCGCAAACCTGCACATGAATAAAATCTGCTGAAACAACCCTCTATCTTAAAATAACGGCTTTAAGGGAAACCCGCGCCCTGGACAGCTGTCATGTCATACGTCCTGTTAATAGACCAAAACAACAACAAGGCAGGCCTCTTCAAGGTATTCACCATAATGCGCTAACCTCCTTTACCTAAATAGGGTAGTCTCATAAGAGCTGGAGAAAAGTATGGGCGAGCAAACCGAAAAAACCACCCCAAAGGCCAATGGCCTTTATCCTCATTACGTTCTGTTCGTGCTGGTCCTGGTCTACATATTCAATTTTATTGACAGGAATATCCTGTCAATCCTTGCGGAAGACATTAAAGCAGATTTAGCGATTACCGACGCCCAGATGGGCTTTCTATACGGCACTGTGTTTGCCGTATTCTATGCAGTATTTGGTATTCCCCTGGCACGATTTGCCGATGTCTGGACCAGACGGAACCTGATCTCTATCGGCCTTGGTTTCTGGAGCGTCATGACAGCCGCGTCTGGCCTGGCCAGATCGTTCGGTGTGTTAGCCGCCTGCCGTATTGGTGTGGGTATTGGCGAGGCCAGTGCCTCACCGGCAGCCTACTCCATGCTGTCCGACTACTACCCACCGCGGAAACGAGCCACAGTGATTGCTATCTACGCATCTGGTGTCTATATCGGCGCGGGCATAGGTATATTTCTAGGCGGCTATATTCTTGAAACCTGGGCAACTACTTTCCCAAACAATCCCCCTTTTGGGCTGAAAGGCTGGCAGGTTGCATTCATGATGGTCGGGCTGCCGGGGCTTCTCATGGCTATCTGGGTTCGAACGCTGCGCGAGCCCACCAGAGGAATCAGTGAAGGCCTGGTCAGCGAGAAACATCCCGCACCTTTCAGCGTTCTAAGAAATGAACTCATGGCAGTCGTGCCACCCCTTAATTTACTCAACCTGATTCACAGCAGAACCTCACTGCGCAATAATCTCACTGCTGCATTGGTTTTCGCTCTGATAGCCTGGCTACTGATACTGGCCACGGGCAGCACCGCGCAATGGATTACCACTGCATTTGGTGTCTACGTTACCTTTTCCTGGGCCCAATCCCTGAAGACCCGGGATCCGGCAACCTTCAGCATGCTGTTTCGCTGTAAATCCTTTATCTATACCATGCTGGCATTTCCTGCCACTGCCTTCGTTGGTTATGGCGCGGGTTTCTGGATTGCTCCCCTGCTGCTACGTGTCCATGATGTCAGTGTTGCCGAAGTTGGCTTGTACCTGGGCATGGGCGCTGCTGCAGGTGGATTTATCGGTATTACCCTGGGCGGGATCCTTGCCGATTACCTGAAGCAAAAATTTCCCAGTGGCCGATTAGTAGTCGGTTATATCTCAATCCTGGGAACCATCCCAATGCTGCTGTTGCTGTTATACAGCGATGACCTGGCGAGCGCTTACTGGCTCAACTTTGGTTTAACCATCATGAGTGCCTGTGCAGGCGGTGTGCCACCCAGTACCGCAGCCGACCTGGTAATGCCTCGCATGCGAGCTATTGCCGGCGCCTATTATATTCTGGTCAACACTTTTATAGGGTTGGCATTAGGACCTTACTTTATGGGTCTTATTTCCGATTCTTTTCAGGCTGGTGGACTAAACGAAGCGGAATCACTTCGTAACTCAATCACGGTCTGTATGTTAACCCTCATCCCAGCGCTGGTTTTCATGTATCTGGCGCAGAGACACTTGCCCAAAGATGAAGCTTCAAGACTAGAACGCGCTGCCAGCCTGGGTGAACCAGTGAAGGTATCCTAAGCCAGGCAACAGACCGCATTGCCGGTTCCAGTTCAAGTCCACTCGCGGATCAAAGCTTATTTTTTTTTAGGAAAAGGCTTCAGGTTTCTGAGCACCCTGTCTGGATCTGCTGACCGCGAGTTATGCATTGCCCGGTCAACCATTTTTTCATACCTGGGATCCAGTTTAGAAGTTTTAGTGGCTTCTGAGGCGTGGTATACCGCACCAGAGATTATTCTCTGGGCATCGCTTTTACACTGTGCACAAACCAGTGTCTTGGGCGCATTGGTATTCGGATAATATTTGTCAGTTAGGCTCTTGCAGGAACTGCAAAGATATTCATATATAGGCATTTAGGCCAGGCTTAGTTCGTGCTTGGCATAAGCTTCGAAGAATGCCTGGATGGAAATGTGATAACGAAGAAAATTGAGTTTTTTCCTAGGATCAGAAGCGTGCACAACCCCTTCTTTACTATCGAACTGGACCAGGTTAGGTCCACCCGGTGTCCGGCAGGCCAACAGGTAACGCCTCCATTGATCCGATGTCATCTCAACAACAAAATCAGTTTTCTGCTGCTCCGCAGCGTTGATTTTGCGCACTAGATTACACTTGAAGCCGACAAAAGAAACTAAATAGCGTTGCTGGGCGATCTTAACCGCCATATCGACATCGACATTACCCAGATGACGAAAATGCTCGCACTCATTCACTAACCGCTGGGCTCGCTTCAACTGCTTGGCAGATAAGTCAGGCATGACCACTCCATTTAATTCCCTTGGCTTTCAAAAGTCGTCTCTACTCGGGACGAGGCATCAAAAAAATCCTGGAAGTTCTGGTTATAACGATAAAACAGATCCTGTCTGTACTGGTCATCAACTGGCGAGAAGGCGATACCCTCTTCCAGCTCCAGGTCAATACTGTTCAGGGTCAGGTTCGAGCTGGCTTTACCATTTTTCTGTACATCCTCAAGCATGGCCTGCCAGGTTTCCAAGGGCATTTCAAGAACGAAATCCGTGACCTCTAAGTCCTCCTCTGAGCATTGCCGCACCTGGGCACAATCCAGCCCGGAAAATTCAATAAAATATCGGTTTTCACCTACACTGAACCCGGCTGTTGTGTCACAGGCACCACCACCGCCACTATGCAGATCTCGATCTGAATTATAGACTTCCCGAACTTGCTGGAACCATTCTTCCGAAGGAAAAACCATCACCACTAACCCTCCAGATATTTCTTAAACACGGGATGCAGGGTTTTTTCCCGATCAATACCCAGTTCTCGACAAATAGTAAGATAATCAGTGATGAAGTCCCGAACCAGTAAAAGGTAGCGTTCCATACCAAAGGTTCTTGCACCCTTAATTCCACCGCCAAAGATAATAGCCATGGCTGAGCCCACCACACCCTCTTTTAGCTCTGCGGCCATGTGGGCTTCGCCAACAGCCAGTAGAGTCTGCATAATTAGGCTCGCATCATCTTTATGAGTCGATGCATACTTTAGATGATCATATCCGTAGGTAAGATGACGAGCATGATCTTCAAGCATGTGACTGTATATGAATGCTTCCGCTTCATTATGAGCGGCACTTAGCAAGCCGGTTAACAACCTGGTTATATAGGTTCCACGCAGTAGATACAGATAGACAACGGCTTCAGTCCAGCCACCGCTACTTTCCAGAATGATACGATTTACCCGGCCACGGCTCTCGATACCTAACCCTCCACCGTTGGACAGCGCCCTTTTTCTCAGGGCTTCCAGCTGACGTGCACAGTCAAAGGTAGCGGTTGCCAGGTACTGTTTAACTTCAAAATAACCATATGACATTCTATCCTGCCAATAGGTGATAATTTCCAGTTCAGTATTCGCACACTGAGATAGTTCAGTGCACATCTGACAGACCGCCTTTTCAACGTCATCTGGGAGCGTTTGAAGAGAATCCCAGGGAACTTCGGTGGCCGGTATCCAGCGCCTTTGTATGGCTTCTTCATACAAGTCTGCCGAGCAGTCGGCCCACAACTCGTGCTTGCTTCTTAGAGAATAAGGTAACGGCGGAATGCCGGGCCTGCCTACACTGCCACGAGGTCGCCTGGTCTGATCTTCCCAATAATCGGGCACCTCTCCGTAACTGCCCACATTGACATCACCCAGCCTAAGTCCATGTGGCCCGGGTATTACCCGGACATCCCATTCATTGGTAAGACCTCTCCACTCATACTTAGGTTCAGGAACCCCTCTGGTTGGGTCAACTATTTTTGACTCTCGATCAACAGATGCAGCTTTACTGGACAGTTTGTCCGCCATAGTTTTTCTCAATCCACGTTAGCCTGCAGGATGCTGCAGTAATTATATTTCGCTCTAGGCAGTCGCAGCGTACTGCGCCGGAACAGGCGAACGGCCATTTTCAAATCGATCTGCAAAACCTGCGCTAATTACCCGCTTCATATACTCCTTGAGCTGGCGCCGACGAATGACCAGTAACTTTTTATGGCCTTCATCATAGTGCTCGATACCGCCACCTAGCAGAACCGCCAGGGCCTCACTACTCTCTGATTGCCTTCCTGCCGGGTTCTGCTGCCCTGCCATCAACTGGTCCTCAGCTTCATCGAGATAACACTCAATTTCTTCACGGCGTTCTGGAGCGGTTTCACTCAGACAACGCAAATGCATCACACCAAAAGCAACATGTCGAGCCTCATCCTGGGCACACAGGCGATACATCGTTTTTTCTGCATCATTCTGGCCAAAAAGCTCACCCATACGAAACATGGTCAGTACCGCCCCTTCTCCTGATATATGAAGCCGGGTGGACATTTCTGTAAAGTCCCTGGCAAGATCGATGCTGCCAACAAATCCTGATGTGGCACCTGACATACGCATCAAACCGCCGCCGTTGGCCAGTGCTCGTTTACGAAAGACATCCATGTGCCTGGCTTCATCCATGACCTGTGCGCTGAGTACATTACGAGCTTCCAGATAATCCGGCGTTGTTCTGGCTATCCACCGAGCTGGAACATCGCCAGCCACAAATTCCACTTCATTAAAAAAGGTGCATAGCAGGCATTCTGCTTCTTCAACGTCATCCGGTAACGGTTTCAAAGTATGCCAGGGAATATCTGTGGCGGAACTCCACTGCCGTTGCAGTGCCTCCTCGTATAGATATTCAGCATTTTCAAGCCATATTTCAGAAAGCGTGTGGACCTGGTAGGCACCTACTCGATAGGCTTCCGGGCGGGCAGTAGACCCTCTCGGACGGCCGGTCATGTTGTCGCTGACTTTAGGGAGCTCCCCATAACTACCCACTTGAATATCCGCGAGTGTAAGCCCCCGCTTACCTGGCTTCGCGGAGACTCCCCACTCTGCCATATTGTCCATCCAACTAGTATCAAGCTCATGCTCTCGGGGCATTTCAGTTGCTTCGCTCATACTCAACCTCGTCTGGTTTTAGTGTTTATACCCTAGCACAAGACAAGGCTACTTCACCATAGACAAATGAATCCGCCAGGCGGCTCCAATGGCAGTCACTAATGCCTCAAAAGGGGCCGATCCAAGTTAATTTTCTGGCCTCCATATTAAGCAGCTCCCAGGGTCACTTCAGTCTTGCCGCCTGCTGGTGCATCCTCCGTTCGGGCTTTTCCACAAGGCAGGCTCTGGTCATTGCTTAGGCGTAAGTGACAGCAGGTCAGATGAACTGTCTGAGTCGGAACCGAGGGGTGAACCCAGCGACAATAACAGCACAGTCGCTACTTAAAACTACGCAGGCAACAGGGCCTCACCGATTCACAGGTCATACAAGACAGTGCTATCTATATGACTATTAAGTAAAGCTATCCCTTGAAGAAACCTTGTCATGCCAGCTCACCAGATGCGGCAGTTGCAGGAGATCCTGACCGACTGCCCTGGCAAAAGTCAGGGTCAATGCCAGGGTAATATCAGCCACTGAAAAGGTATCTCCTGCGATATAAGCTGAGCCAGCCAGCTGTTCATCAAATACGTGGACTGTATCCCTGGCCACTTCGGCACTGATCTCTCCCCACTCTTTCGATAGCTTCTCTCGATCTTTGAATATCCCAGTTAAGTTTCTGAACGCCTGCGCCACCGGCATCATCAAATTCAATTCCGCCCGCCGATTCCACATTTCTATCCTGGCCTGCTCTTCGCCAGTACGACCGAATAGATTAGGCTCGCTGACCAAAGACTCCAGATAACGCGATATAGCGATACTTTCAGACAGATACAAGCCTGAATCGGTCTCCAGAACCGGTACTCGACCAATGGGATTCCTGGCAGTGAACTCGTCTAGAAGGTTTTCCCCGGCACGCAGATCGATCTCAGTGGTTGGCAAACTTAAGCCCTTTTCTTTTAAAACAACGGCGACCCGCCTGCCATTGGGCGATGTGGATTGGGTATATAGATGCATAACAAAGCTCTTTATTTTAATGACTATTACGGGATTTATCCTACATCTGGGTCGATAAGGCAATGCTTCAAGCACATCACCCTCCAGGACAAAGCTTACCAGCATCCTCAGTTAGGCTGGTTGTCCGATGACCTCACAGCAGATCGGATAATTCCAATAAGTAACTCAACATAATAGAAGCTGGTACAAATAGAGAGGTAAATCCTGCGCTTTAACCGCGTCGGATCAAGGCCGTTTTTACACTGACCCACCTGTTGTTAATAATCGAACCACCGTGAAAAAGTCAGTACAACTTATCTGCTATTACTGAGCAGGGTGACCATCATCAGTCAAATCTGAACATGCGCTTTAAGGTCGTGTCTTTATCAATGAAGTGGTGCTTGATAGCTGCGCTGGCATGCCCTGCTGCAATAAAAACTAACAGGTAGGCCAATAACATATGTGCCAGGCCCGCTACATCTTCCTGGTCAGGAATAAATGTGATGGTAGCTGGGACGGAAAACCATTCAAATACCGGGATGGATGCGCCTTTGGCAGTCGAGATTAAATAGCCAGATATAACCACTAGCCCTATCAGCAGGCGTAATATCCAACGAACTGTTTTTGCCAGCCGGAGTTCAGCAAGGCTGTGTGACGACAAAACACCCGGGCTGACCTGCAGCAATCGTGAAACAAAGTCAAATACGAGCACTACCGCAAGCAGGATGCCAATACTTCGGTGCAGATCGGGTAACCGCCTTGAAAGCGGATCGTAGTAACTCAATTCCACCATATAAATACCGATCGCAAACAATCCAACGACCAGACAGACTGTTAGCCAGTGATGGATAATGGCTAACAACCCAAACCGAGTCCTGGAATTCAGATAATTAATCGTTCAATCCTTCTCATCACTCTACAGAACAAGCGCTTCCGGGATTTAACTCTATTCAGGGTGGCGCTGCGCTGGAGGTAACGTCAATGTGTTATCAGGGTTTTTCAGCTTAGCCGATGGGAAATCGGCTGCAGCGTAATGGGGCGGTTAAATGCGTGATTAACAAAGCGTATGTATCGCTATTGGATCTGGACTGGGTCAGTACCCGACCCTTCGAATTTCAGCATTGATGGCAAGCCTTATCACAAGGCCACAGTGACCATTACACGATTAACAGTTACACGAATAGCAGTTCAAAAACTGATATCTGTATCTACTATGCTAACAACAAATAGTAGGCCGGACAGTTATCCGGCCTACTATCAATCTAAGGTACCCACGATAGACTGCGGGTACAGTCAATCGAGATTGGGCTACTCGCCTGCTGGCATTACCCTGTCTTTAACGACTAGCACGAAGTTCCAAATTACAACACCACCTATAACCAATGCAAAGTTGTCAATGATGCCATTCAACTGAGCGCCTACAGCAGGTATGGTATCAAGCCCATCTGCAATGGTAGGCAATGCGACAGCTGCTACCGTCATGGCCATTCGCGATGCCATATCTAGGGCATCACCCATGAAACCACTTGCCAAGCCAATTACCAATAAAGCCAAGCCCCAATACGCAATTGCATCAGGTGCCAAGGCAGCTCCAATTGCTGCTAGTACCCCGACTATCATAAGGATTTGATCCGTTTTCATAATACTTCCCTTTTATTTATTGTTATTGTCAATGCGTATCAGTTGGCTTACCTTCCTCCAATTGATTTTCACATTCCTATATCCTAGCACATCGAAATAATTTCCAAAGGATTTAAAGAGCATTTATTAAAAGAAATTTATATTGAAAAATAGTATCATTTTGAATCTAAATGGCACTATCAGAGCAGTTCCCACGATAATTGTGCTCGCGATCCCCAGGAATGCATCTCATTCCCTGTTGATTTGAATCTGCCCTCGAACAGGGCCATTAACCCTTGATATTCTGTTACCCACCCCAGTTGTTTTACGTTTTATCAGCAGGGTCAAAAAAAATAACAGCTTTAACAATACAACCCCGATGATACAAATTCCTATAATATAGGACCCGAAAACATAACCTTAAGTAGTAAGTTCCTATGTACATGAGCCTAAAAGAACGCCTCATGCGAACAAAGATGCAATCGATAATGAGGCTATTAGCCTGCCTTGCACTACTCGATGGATGTGCCCAGAACAACATCATCAGGAACGAGTCAATCAATCAGAACAGTCGGGTCAGGTACATTGTTATTCATTTTACGACGGAAAACTTCTCCGAATCCCTCAAAACCCTGACCCAGACCTCGGACAGGCCAGTGAGTTCACACTATCTAATCCCATCTCCCAATGACGCCACTTACCCACGGAAAAAACTAATGCCCTACCAACTGGTCGCTGAAACACAGCGTGCCTGGCACGCTGGAAAGAGTTACTGGCACGGTGAGAAGAGACTTAATGACAGTTCAGTTGGTATCGAAATTGTCAATACCTCCTTTTGCACAGCAGCTATAGGCGTCAAATCCCAAGACGACAATAATCTGCCAGACCTTCAGGATTGCCGGTTCAAGGCCTACCCAGAGGTGCAGATAGAACTAGTTGTAAAGCTTCTGAAGGATATCCTGGCCAGACATACCGATATCGCCAGCGTCAATATAGTAGGTCATGCTGACATTGCACCTGATAGAAAAGTTGACCCGGGCCCTTTGTTCCCCTGGGAGAAGTTACATAATGTAGGTATCGGTCCATGGCCTGACCCGCAGACAACATTGACTTACCAAAAACAATTTGAATTCATCCCACCGCCCCTGGCGCTTCTTCAAAAAGCACTCAAAACCTATGGTTATCTCATAGATGTGACCGGTAGAAACGATTTGCAATCTCGACTGGCTGTCAGGGCTTTTCAGTTTCACTTTCGCCAGCATAAACCGTCTGGTTTATTTGATGCCGAATCCGCTGCAATTTTATTTGCACTCATCGAACGATATCGCAATGAACTTCTCAGAGATTTATTGCTGGAATATGGCTGGCAGCCAGCCTACATAGCTCAGATGTCAGGAGATTCGGTAGCTCCGACTGGCTGTTTCATGGAACAAACAGTTTTTTTCACTTTCCGAGCCATCGGCAACCATTTTCTTGAAAGCATTCCATAACACGGCATAGGAGCAACTCTGCTTATCCACCGGGAAGTTACTTTCGAACATGCAGCGATCTGCGCCGAAGGCATCAATCATATAACGATAATACGCCTCTGTTGACGCCACCAACTCATCTGAAGTCGCTGGAAGATCTCTTTTATGAAAATCAAAACCATTAATCGGCATAACCAAGCCACCTAACTTAGCAACCACATTAGCCCGCTTGGCCAATGCCTTAATGTCTTTTTTCCATTGCTCGAATATTATTGGGCGCTGATTCGCATAGGGACCGATGCCCAGGGGCCCGCCAAAATGATCAAGTATAATGATGGTATCCTCAAAAAGATCCGCGAGCACAATCAACTCCTCCAGCTGCGGATGATAAAGCCAGGCATCAAATGACAAGCCTCGCTTGGCCAGTTCAGAAAACCCTTTCAGGAAACGTTCATCAGAAAGAAGCCGCTCACTCGGGTTAGTATGAGAGTTTCTTATCTGGGGACTGGCATCCCAGCCAACCGCGTGCCTGATACCTCTGAATCGATCGCTGAGACGTAGGTGTTCATCCAGAACTGCACCCACTTCATGGCCTAAGGTAAGGTCAGCATAGCCGACAATACCCGCACAGACCCTTGCTTCGCCATATTGACCACTGGCTGACATGGCGGCGATACCATTGACAAACTCAGTTTCCCCCAGCGGTTGCATGGCTTCAATCGTTCCCGCCCGATACATGCTGGCACATTCAACAAAAACCGTACTCACGATGCGATGACCACTTCTCAAATCAAGAAACAGTTGGTCCAGTAGATAACGACTGTTAGCGTGATCCCACAGATGGTGGTGAGGATCACAAATAGGCCTATCCGGATCTATGACATCCTCAGTCACCTGATCTAGCCATTGCTGTGTCCCTATGGTCATTGCACTACCTCCTTTTAAAGCAAAAAACTGCTTAAAGCTTAAAGCTCCTTAAAGCTAAAAGCTCCTTAAAGCTGAAGGCTCCCTGAAGCTGAAGGCTCCTTAAAGCTGAAGGCTC
>DUBB01000002.1:0-129790 GCA_012960535.1 Gammaproteobacteria bacterium | reverse complement strand
GCAAACCCTGACTGGTAAACAATACTCTATCAGTTATTACCAGGCCGGAAAAACAACCCTTCTCACTCCCGTCAGCTTGATTATGCAGCAGCCCAAAATAGCCCTATCACTGCCTGCTAGAAACTGTCAGACAGGAGACCCGAACGCTCACCCACTGTCTCGGGTATTAACACATTACAGCAATGGACCGCCCTCGCATTTGCAGTCGCTTTCGACAGGGAGTATTTTATATACTTTAATCTGAGTCCATACCTTGAACAATGCCACTTTCAGAGCGGATATGAACTATCTGCGCCCCAATAGCAACGAGACCATGGCGGTATCGGTTTCGATACACAATAGTCGGATTCTAAAGCAGGAAAACTGGCAGGAAAGGGGCTTTGAATTGCAGCGTCATGTTTCTTCGGTACAGGATTGGGCGTCAGATTCTGAAGTCGAAAATACCCACTACCCCGAAATCCGCCAACTTGCTAAAAAATTAACCGGCTGTGACTATGTGCTGGTTTCCGGACATATCAGACGGAACCCAGAACAGGCTAGTCTGCACTCGGATCTGGCTCCAATTACTTTTGTCCATTCGGATTTCGCAGATAGCTATGGCACGCTGATCAAGGACCGCTATCAGCAGGCCGATAACGCGCTGGCCCAACAGGAACTCAGCGCCACAGGTTTAACTGCGGCGACGATAAATAATGCCAATCGGCTGATCATTATCCAATTCTGGCGTAATTTAGGACCATCAAAAATGGACCTCCCCATCGCCTTCTGTGATGCCAGAACAATTCCAAAAACAAGTGTCAGAGCCATTCCGGTGACTGATTACGCGGGTGGTGGGTTTGATTTCGAGACTTTGGGGGTCGAGGCACCCGTGTCACCCAGCGAACACCTGTGGCACACCTATCCAGAAATGAACGATGAAGAAATAATTGTTTTCAGGACTTTTGATTCGCAACTGCTCGGTTCCGAGAAACCGTACTGGACACCTCATTCTGCCTTCGCTGATCCAGACGTCCCGCAGGGTAATCCGGCGCGATCCTCCATCGAGTTACGGGCAACCTGTATATTTGTTTAACTGATCCGTTATTATCCATCCCGGCGATTGCGGTGGACTACCGACCGCTCATCTAACCCGGAGAACAGACACCATGAACCTCTTAAATAAGAACATCCTCAGGCAAACGCACCGCTGGCTCGGCGTAGTCGCCGGTATTCAACTCCTGCTATGGACTGTCAGCGGACTTTATTTCACGCTCTTACCCATTGAAGAAATCCATGGCGACCACTTACGTAAGGCCCAAGCAGCAATTCCTGTTAGCAAACATCAATGGATGTCCCCCGATCAGGTACTCAAATTACATCCAGATCTGCAAGACAAAACGAGCCGCGAAATACGCCTGTCGCACTCAAATGGCAACCCCATCTACCTTATAGGATCGCTTCGTCTCGATGCCCTGACAGGTGAGAAACTCAACGCTATATCAGAGCAACAGGCCCTTGAAATAGTGCGAGCAGGAACCACTGGCACCATTGCCGATATCAAACTAATTCAGACGGTGGCAGCAGACAGCGAATATCGCGGTCGTGAACTACCAGCCTGGCAGGTCAGGATCGAAGAAGAAGACGCTCACTTTTACGTTGGCGCAGGGTCTGGCAATTTACAAGCGGTTCGTACCAATGCCTGGCGCTGGTTTGATCTCCTGTGGGCGTTACATATCATGGACTATGAGAACAGGGACAATTTCAATCATCTATTGGTCCAGGCCCTGGCTGTATTAAGTGTGATCACCGTATTATCGGGCTTGGCTCTGTTTACGGTGACTCTGCGCAGCCGATCACGCAGCGCGACCTAGCCTATTGGTAAAGCCATTTACCTCCTCAGCTTATAGCGCAGGGGTTAAGCCGGCTACTACACCGCTGCCGCATATTCACTGGAAGGATCTCCTGCAATCCGCGTGTGATACATCACTCTGGCTTCGCGCAGATCCCAGGAACAGGCTCGGTGCATCAGGCAGCGATTATCCCAGAGTACTGCATCTCCAGCCTGCCATTGGTGTTGATAGACCCTGGGTGCCTGACAGGAAAACTCGAGCAGATCAGTAAGCAGCTTTTCTGATGCTTCAGCAGACAACCCCTCAATGCCGTAAGCATGCCGGCCAATCACCAGGTTCGGCCTGCCTGTTTCAGGGTGAATCTTTACCAGAGGACGCAGCGGTGGCTCCTGATTATTAAATCCATAACCAATATAGCTGCCATTTGCAGATGGCCCGAATCCCGCTCTTTTCTGACTGTAGTAGAGCGAGTGGTAGGCCTTCAATCCGTTGACCTCCTCTTTCTGTGATGCAGGTAAAGCATCATAAGCCGCACGCATATCAGCCCAGGCAGTTTCACCACCCTTTTCTGGCACAACGTGGGCAGTAAACACAGCACCGGTAGCCTGCACCGGCATATAAGTGCTGTCCATATGCCAGCCCATATTCCCCTTGAGTACTTTCAGCACCTCATCATCGGGCTGGTCATCACGGACCTTACCATCTCGCAACAGGTTTGAGATCGCAGCCAGATCAATCTCAAGCTCACCGAAGTTGCGGGCAAACGTGATCTGCGCCGCATTGGTCAGAAACTGTTCTGGGAAAATCAGCAAACCATATTCAAGCCAGCTTTCATGGATTGCGGACAATAGCGGCTTATCCATCCTGTCCAGGTTGACACCAGTCACAATTGCACCGAAGCTGGCATCCAGGGGTTGTATTTGCATGGGGCAGTCCTCTTTTGCCTAAATTTAACCCTCTTTACAGAAAAGGTAAAACCCAAACGGGGAACCTTCCAATCCACTTTAGCACCCTGATTAACAGCCAGTACTAGTTTAATCTCAATGAATGCCAGCTAAAAAAATGACCTTAACCAAATCAGTTCAGCAAAAGGCCGATATCATCGTTGTCGGCGCCGGCCATGCTGGCTTGTGTGCCGCAATTACAGCCGCAGAAAGCGGTGCAGCGGTATTACTTTTAGAAGTATCACCTAAAGCTATGCGCGGCGGTAATTCGCGGCATACGCGTAACTTAAGAGTCGCTCATCAGGCTCCAACCGCCACCCTGGATGGTGCTTATAGCGAAGCTGAGTATCTGCAGGATCTGCTAACGGTCACCTCAGGTAACACCAACCAGGCTCTTGCCAGCATAATGATCACCGAGAGTGAAGCGTTGCTGACCTGGCTCGGCGCGCACGGCGTGACCTTTCAAAAGGCAATCAGCGGTTCGCTGAATCTGGAAAAAACCAATGCTTTTTTCCTGGGCGGAGGAAAGGCCCTGCTAAACTCGCTTTATCACCGGGCTGAAGCACTTGGTGTTGACATTCGCTATGAGACGGAAGTCCTGCAGCTCAAGTTATGCGACGATCGCTTCAAGGCGCTATCATGCGACCATCGAGGTCAGCGTACTTATATACCGGCAGATGCTGTAATTCTAACCAGCGGCGGCTTCCAGGCAAATGAGGATTGGATGCGATCAATCTGGGGCAAGGCAGCTGATAATTTTCTGATCAGGGGAACCCCTTACAATAAGGGCTTGCCATTAAAAGACATGATACGCCACAAGGCCAGATTAACCGGCGATGCTAAGCAATGCCATGCGGTTGCCATAGATGCCAGAGCACCTAAGTACGATGGCGGAATCGTGAGTCGTCTGGATTGTGTCAGCTACGGCATTGTCGTCAATAACAAAGCGCTGCGATTCTATGACGAAGGCGAAGACTACTGGCCGAAACGCTATGCAATCTGGGGAAGACTGGTTGCCCAGCAACCCGAACAGATCGCCTTTGCCATTCTAGACAGCAAGACCGTCGGCCTTTACATGCCTTCCGTGTATCCACCGATTGTTGCCAATGATATAAAAACGCTGGCTGGCCTGCTGGACATTGATCCGTTTGCTTTACAAGCAACCATCAATCATTTTAATCACAGCACCTGCAGCGGCGAGTTTCAGGCAAAAACGCTGGACGGCCTCGCCACCCAGAACATTGAACCCCGCAAGAGTAACTGGGCGCTACCCCTGGACACACCACCGTACATTGCCTTCCCGCTGAAACCAGGCATTACTTTTACTTACCTGGGGCTTGAGGTTAACTCAACTGCCAATGCAATTGGCCAATCTGGCAAACCATTTCCAAACATTTTTGCAGCCGGTGAAATTATGGCCGGCAATATCTTAGGCCAGGGCTATTGCGCTGGCACCGGCATGACTATCGGCGGCGTATTCGGGCGAATTGCCGGCCGGGAGGCCGCAGCATGCCTGTAACCGGCGCCGATCATGGGTTGAGCCCAGAAGGCTGCCCAAGACCAGTGCAAAACCTCGCCGGTAGCAAATGCCTGTTCAGGACCCGGGAACCAGCCTATGAACAAGATTGAAAATCTACTAAATATCGACGTTTCCAGTGTCGATCCTTCAGTAGAAGCTGACAGGACGCTAACCGTCTGCAATGCCTGCAGATACTGTGAAGGCTACTGTCCCGTCTTTAAGGCGATCACTTACCGCAGGGTTTTCGATAATCCGGACCTGGATTATCTGGCGAATCTCTGTCACCAGTGTGGCGCCTGCTATCAGGCCTGTCAGTATGCACCACCCCACGAATTTGGCATCGATGTGCCCAAAGCATTGAGCCTGCTACGGGCAGAAAATTATGCTCGTTACGCCTGGCCACAGCGGGCAGGCAAACTCTTCCAGAACAATCCAACCTGGCTAAGTCTCATTACCGGGCTATGCCTGGCCCTGCTCATGTACCTGAGTAACGCATCAGTCAGCATCGATGAAACCACGGATTCCGGGAATTTCTACAGCATCATCAGTCATTCCGTCATGGTCGCCTTTGCTGGCCTGACATTCGCTTGCGCCAGCATTGCCCTCGTTCTGGGTATGCGCCGTTATTGGCAAGCCATCACCGATAAGGCAACCCCGTCCTTTAGCCTGGCGGCACTGAACAAAGCCGTTCGAGCCGGTTTGAACCTGACTCATCTGTCCAAACATAACCAAGTTGGATGCCCCGGTGACAGCGAGGGACCATCACCATGGAAGCGGTATTCACATCAGCTGACCCTGTGGGGATTTCTACTGTGTTTTGTCTCGACCTGCACAGCAACTGCTTATCACTACCTGCTGGGCATTACCGCACCCTACCCATACCAGAGCATCCCCGTTTTAATCGGGACCCTCGGTGGGCTCATGTTACTGTCAGGCACCAGTGGTTTCATTTACCTTAAATTTAATCAGCGCCGCGCCATGCAGATGGGTCAATTGCAGTTGGACCTGACACTGACCACTAGTTTGTGGCTGATTGCCTTATCAGGCCTGCTTTTGCTGGTGCTAAGGGAGACTAACGCCATGCCGGCATTACTGCTCGTGCATCTAGGCTTTGTCTTCGGATTTTTTATCACCATGCCCTACAGCAAAATGGTGCACGGCCTGTTCAGAATGCTCTCCCTGATCCTGTTTTACGCCGAAACCGAGGACGCTGTAGGCGATCCGGCAGGTTCCGAATGATTGCTGTCGGCCATTGTCTTTAAGCTTGCCCCCTTTAAAACAAGATCTTTAACACAAGTGCTTCAACCTAAGCCAAAGCCTTTAGATCAGGTTGACCGGCTCAAGCGGAGGGCATTTAAAACCACTGAGACTGAAGAAATCGCCATCGCAAAACCCGCTAAAGCTGGATCAATCAATATTCCAAAAACCGGGAAAAGCGCTCCGGCAGCGATGGGTATCAACAAAATATTATAGCCAAAAGCAAGACTAAGGTTCTGCCACATGTTTTTTACGACCTGTGTAGACAACTGGTGCAGTTGTATTACGCCGTCCAGATTATTATTCAACAAAGTTACATCTGCAGCCTGTATAGAAACATCAGTGCCCTGGCCCATGGCAAAGCTGACATCTGCCACTGACAAAGCCGCAGCATCATTTATCCCGTCACCGACCATGGCAACTTTTTTCCCTTGGGCCTGTAATGTCTGAATAAAAGAAAACTTGTCCTGCGGGGTCATTGCAGCGTGAAAAACATCCAGGCGTACTTCGGCGGCAATGCGCCGGGCCGCGACCTCATGGTCACCGGTTAGCATAATGACCTGTAAACCCCTGGACTGGAGGCCGGCAACCACAGACTTGCTCGACACACGCAACTCATCTTGCAAATGAAAAACACCTTTTATTTTGCCTTCACTTCCCCAGTAGACTACGGGCCCATTCACACTCTCTGGTAGTCCTTGCGACAGCTGCATGCCCAACTCCCGCAAAAAAAGCAAACTCCCCATGGCGACCTGAGTTGAACCGCGCAAGCCGCTAATACCGCGGCCGACTACTGACTCCACGTCATCGACTGCAACTGCGGCTAACCCTGCCTGCAGGCAGTATCGGCTAACTGCCTTGGCCAAAGGATGATGGGAATGGGTCGACAGGGCATGACAATCGGCCAAATCTTCCGCGCCGAAGCCTTGCTCATAGTGAACACTCTGTACCACAGGGACTCCCTGGGTGAGTGTACCCGTCTTATCCAACACGACCGTATCGATCTTGCCTGCAACCTGCAGTGCTGAACTGTCCTGAAGCAGTATTCCCGACTTGGCGGCACGACCAACGCCCACCATAATCGACATCGGGATAGCTAAGCCCAGGGCACAGGGACAGGCAATAATCAGAACGCTGATAGCGTTAATGAAGGCATACGGCAACAGTTCAGGCGTAGCGAACTGCCACCAGATTACAACGGTCATACCGGCAAGGCCAACTACTACCGGCACGAACCAGGCCGCTATTTCATCTACCAGCCGAGCCATCGGCGGCTTGCTATTCTGCGCCTGCCTGACAAGCTCAATCATTTTAGCTAACGTGGTCTGCGCGCCAGTCCGGTCCACGCAGACATCGACCGAGCCTGCTTCCAGCATCGAGCCACCGGTCACACGATCACCCCTGCCAACCGGTTTAAGGGCAAATTCCCCAGTCAACATGGCAAGGTTAATTTCCGCCCCACCGGAAACAACCAGGCCATCCAGGGGAATCGACTCACCTGCCGTTACCCGTAGCGTGTCACCCGGCGATACCCTTTTGCAGTCTACCGTTTCGATTTCACCGGAAGCCAGAAGCCGATGGGCTATGGCAGGCTGGAGACGCAGCAACTGGCTCACTGCAAGCGAGGCTTTACCTCGAGCATTCTGCTCAAAAGCCTTGCCCAGGTTTACAAAACCAATAATGAAAAGAGCAGATTCAAAGTAGTGTAATCGTGCTGCTGAGGGAAACCAGTCCGCTGCCACAATCACAGCGGTAGAATACAGCCAGGCACTACTGGTACCTAGCGAGATCAAAGTATCCATGGTGCTGGTGCCGTGCTTCAGTGAATTCAGAGCACCACGATAAAAATGGCCACCACTGACCCCAATAACGATCAGTACCAGCGCAGAGATCAGCAGCCATGACGGCTTATTAGCAAGGGATGGAAGAATCGGAATAACCATATCCACCATGAAAACGATGCCGGCCGCCAGCGCCAGGCCTGACCTGAACACCGCTGCTGAAAAATCTGACTTTATCCTGCGTTCCTGTTCATCTAGGTCGTCGCTGTGTGGTCGCCCTGGATATCCGGCATCAGCCAACGCGTCCAGCAAACTTTGCAGGCCTCCGTGGCTCCTCACAAAGGCTGTCCCTCCCGCATAATTAACCACTGCCTGAACCACGTCGGGAGATGCCATCAAGGCGCGTTCAACCGACCGCACGCAACTGGCACAACTCATACCGCTGACGTCTAAATTAAAGCCAGGGACATCGCTATAGGAAGAGACCGACTGCTCGGGATCAATCCTTGCTGCTACCTCCGGCGTTAACTGGTAACCCAGATCAAGGATCTGCTGCTGCAAGGCATCAACGGATACTGCGCCTTTGACACAAAGGCTGTTTTCTGTATGGTCTGCCTTACTCCACGACACCCCTGGAAGCTGGTCTATGCTGGCCTCTACCTTTCGTTCACAGTTGTGGCAACTCATGCCAAATACTGGAAGCAGTATCTCTGTTGAACTCATTAAAA
Organism: Gammaproteobacteria bacterium; assembly: GCA_012960535.1. Classification (GTDB taxonomy): domain Bacteria; phylum Pseudomonadota; class Gammaproteobacteria; order Pseudomonadales; family Azotimanducaceae; genus UBA9926. The sequence continues at coordinate 121,732 of DUBB01000002.1, read as the reverse complement.
CCTCGCTACAAATAATGTCTATCCCAGCCTACTTAAAACTCGACTAGGTCTGCAGTGCTGCCAGTTGATCCTCAATTAATTCCAGTTCTGCCTCCAGTATTTCAGCATCACCAGACTTTTCCTGTCTTTTCTCATCCAGGCGCCTAAGGATTAATTTCCGGGCAGCCATCAGCTCCTTTGCTTCAATGGCCTTGTCAAACACAATCTCTTCTGCCTGAACCAGGTTCTCATCCTTGTGCACGGGGAATCTGCCAGGGATGAGGCGGGTGCTTTCATTCTGCTGGATGTGCCGAGCCACGCTGGGAGATACTATTTCGATCCCCGCCAGGTGCAGCACATCCAGGAGATTCTGGTTTAACCGAGATTTTGCTGTAAGAATCAATTGTACGTCATTGAGTAAACCACTCACCTTGTAAGTCACAGCAAAATCCCCCAATAGCGTGATATGAACGAAAGGATCGGTTAAACCTGACTGTTCAGCGGCCTGCAGCATCAAGGGCCTGACGTAACTATGCGACACCTCGTAGCCCAGAGAAAGCGTGGTGTAAACAATACTACCCGAGCTCTGCGAAACAACCACCGGGTTACTCAGGAAAGTGGCATTGGGAATTGCAATGAGTTCTCGGTTTTCGGATTGTATTTCTGTATCGAATAAACCTTTCTCTGAAACTTTTCCTATATAGCCCGCAACGGTAATAAAATCACCAACCCTGAAGGGTTTGGTTACACGTAACATGACTGCAGCCATAAAATTCGTTACGAAAACAGTCGATGAAAATGCAATCACACCCGATATAACGATACCAATTAATGCCAGCACCTGATTACGTGTTCCCTCAGCAAGGGGGCTCGCTATAATGACTGATATCAACAGACTCACCGCCAGTACAAACTGTACTAACTGATAGGCAAACTTGGAATTGTCCGAACTATTTCGCTTACGCTTAATGAAAAAATGATTCCATAGCCACAGCACCAGAACTGATGTGCCCAGGGTAACCAGCATAGGAATAAGGGGCTTTAAAAACAGCATATCTGGAAATTCCGGCATTAGCTCATCTACACAGGTTGATTGCCATTACTTTACCCCGATATTTCACTTTTTAGAATCTCATGGCTGATCTTCTCAGCCATCATGATCACCACAGCATTTAAATTACCGTTGGTTATTTCGGGCATGATCGAAGCATCAACAATGCGTAAACCGCTAACGCCCCTGACTCGGCCCGACGGGTCGACCACTGCCATGGCATCGTCACCCATGCGACAGGTGCCACTCGGGTGGTAAGCACTTTCTGCAAACTGTCTGACAAAAGCATCCAGATCATCCTGCCCTGGTCCAGGTCGGATTTCCCGATCAACATAAGGCTCAAATGCCGGCTGAGCCATAATGTCCCGTGCCAGGTTGATTCCCCTGAACATCACTGATCTGTCTTGCTCCGTTGCGTGATAATTAAATTGGATGCTGGGCGAGTCGTGCGGATTATCCGAACGAAGTGACACCGAGCCTCTGCTGGTTGGTTTCATCGGCCCCACATGAACCTGAAGGCCATGGCCTTGAAACTGATTCTTGCCATCATAGTCCATAGCAATCGGCAAAAAATGAAACTGTAAATCAGGATAACCCTGATCAAGCCCACTACGCAAAAAAGCACCGGTATGAAAATGGTTACTCGCCGCCGGCCCTGACTGGTTCAGGTACCATTGCAGACCCACCCACGGCTTTCGATACCATCTGGTAACCGGGTAGAGTGAGACCGGCTTCTTTAGGCTGTATTGAACGTAGACCTCTAGATGATCCTGGAGGTTTTTGCCAACACCCGGCGACTCAACGCGACAATCAATGGCCTGCCTGCGCAGTTCATCTGCCTGGCCAATTCCCGATAGCATGAGTAACTGCGGACTGTTAATAGCACCTCCACAAAGCAAAACCTCCTTCCTCGCCCGGGCCTGCACTATGTCACCTGCTCTTTTAATCTTGACCCCCACAGCCTGATCCTGATCAAAAAGAACTTCCTGAACCATTGCCCGAGTCATGATAGAGACCCCTGCCTGATTCTGATGGTGCCGGCTGTTGATCTTTGCATTGCTCAGGTAAGCGATGGCTGTACTTTGCCTCTTGCCTTTGAAGATGGTGCGATCAAACAGACCGAAGCCTTCCTGTTGAACACCATTGAAATCATCTGTTCGACCTTGACCCATCTCCACCCCGGCGGTTAACCACGCCTTATACAATGGATTCGAAATGCTCCCACGACTGATTTTCAGCGGCCCCGAATCACCTCTATAATCTAAGTCCTGGCCGCCAATTGATTCCGACTTCTTGAAAAAAGGCAAACAATCCTGATAAGACCATCCCGCTAAACCCGTTTGTTCAGCCCAGCGCTGATAATCTTGTCGATGACCACGAACAAAAATCATGCCATTAATTGCTGAAGATCCACCCAGCACTTTGCCTCGCGGGCAATACAGGCGTCTTTGATTAAGATGCGGCTCAGGCTCTGAGTGGTAGAACCAGTTGTATCGATCAGTGGCAAGCACCTCCGAAAGGGCAGCCGGCATATGCAAGCGAAAATCCCAGCCCCAGGCTTTCGAACCAGCCTCAAGTAACAGCACAGAATGGTGCTCAGCCAGCCGTCTTGCCATGACACAGCCTGCCGAACCGGCACCAACCACAATGTAATCTACTTCCAGACTCATCTACTTGGCCTTTCCCACCTAACTGAACTCCTTTCCGAGTCCCGTTTCCGCAAAGGATTTATTCGCGAGAATATGCAGATGCAAATGAAAAACCGTCTGCCCAGCCGCCTCACCATTGTTTATCACCAGACGAAAAGCGTCATCTATACCGAGCATTTTAGTGACCTTACCGGCCAGCAGAAGCAAATGTCCCAGCAGTGCAGCATGATCCTCGGTTGCATCCACCAGCCGGGCAATAGGCTCCTTGGGTATGATGAGGATGTGGGTGGGCGCCTGCGGCTGGATATCTTTGATGACTATCGCCAGATCATCCTCATAAATTTTTTCGGTTGGTATATCGTTGTCAATAATCTTTGAAAAGATCGATTTAGCCTGTGCCAAGAAACTCTCCTGTTAGTCTGCGGATGATGGAATTCAATCATTTTAACGTAAACAAACTCCAGGACAAAAGCCCGGAGGCCTACGCTGACTGACTGGTTGCCTTGAAAAGTAACTCAGCAACACTGTCATGAGAAAGAACACCTTAAAGAGCCCGCTCCGTATAAACATATACTCGACCCTATTCAGCATGATCCGGAAAAGGTTTCTCTGTGAAACCCAATTCACTATATAACTGCATTGCAGTATCAATCGCCAGTTCGATTCCGGGCAGAGCACCCTGGCACCCTGATGTCTGTGCCTCTTGGAAATTACCTCAGCGAGCCCGTGACCCAGGCCGAGGCCCTAAGTTTCAACAATGTCATTTTCGATAACTCACTGACCTGGTCACTCAGGGCACAGTTACCCAATACTTCGCGACGCAGATCTATCACAAAAAGTACGGCGCTACCTTGATTTAATATACGGCGTGGCCGATCAATGAATAAATTAAGTATCACGCGGTTCCATTTTGCTTGAGCCTTGCAGGCACCTGCAGAATATCTGGGTGAGCCAAATTCAACTTATCCGTGATCCTTATGACTGCCGTTGGACCTTGATTATAAAGAAACTGGCGCCCCTTTTATGGAGAAGTCGACCTCTAATTAGACCTTCCCTAAACCACAACCACCAACTTATACTTCAGTATGACTAAAACCTACTTAGTAATAGATCTCCCATGGCAAAGTTATCCATAAATCCGATCTCCGGCAGCCTGGGCGCCGAAGTAACTGGAATCGATGTTAGTGATATCAGCGACACGGATTTTGAACTGCTTGAACAGGCCTTCCACGAGTATCTGGTTATTGCCATCCGAGGACAAAGCCTATGTCCGGCCTCCCTGTACGCCTTGACCGAACGTCTTGGTGGCGTCGGCGAAACCCCTTATCTGACTGGCTTGAGCGACTGGCCCGACGTGGTTCCCATTATCAAGGAGGCCAATGAGAAATCTGGCCGTAGTTTTGGTGCCGGCTGGCATACTGATTTCACCTTCCAGGCCCGCCCTCCTAGCAGAACCCTACTGTATGCGGTGGATACTCCACCCGTGGGTGGTGATACCCTCTACAGCAATCTATACAAAGCCTATGAAACTCTATCACCCGGGATGAAACGCAAACTATCAGGCCTGAACTGTGTTCACAGTGCCATACGATCATACGGCCCTGACAGCACCCTTGGCGACCATCTGGAGAATATGGAAATACACTATGATAAACAGCAGCCTGTTGAACAGATCCATCCAGTGGTTCGACAACACCCGGTAACCGGGCAAAATGCACTGTGGATTAACCCAACCTATTCGATACGTTTTGAAGCTATGACCGAAGCAGAAAGCAAACCATTACTGGATTACCTGAATCAACTGGCTGTTAATCCTTCTCTCACCTCGCGGCTGTCATGGCAGCCGGGAACGCTTGCCATGTGGGATAACCGATGTACCCAACACTGCGCCACATCCGATTACAAAGGTCATCGCAGGGAAATGCTGAGAACCACGGTAGCCGGAGAAATACCGGTTGCTGCGGGCACGACGCAGCCTTGAAGAACAGATCTTCGACAATGTTGCCGACATACTGGTAGGGTCCGAGATATGATTCAAGCTATTTCAAATTGTTACAAATGGTTCGCCATTTATCCTGTCCTGATAGTGACGACTTCGTTAGCCGGCTCCATTTTAATCCTGCTATCCTTTATTGGCCTGGCTGATTTCGGATCCAGAACCCTGGCAACACGATGGGCCCGAATCAATCTTCGCTGCTGTCTAATCAAAGCAACCGTGACCGGCAGGAGCAACGTCCAGCCTGGCCAATCCTATGTCATTGCAGCCAACCATCAGAGCTTGATTGACATTTATCTTGTCTATGGTTTTTCCCCAGTGGAATTCAAATGGGTCATGAAAAAGGAATTGGGAGCAATACCTATACTGGGCGCTGCCTGCAAAGCTATGGGGCACATCCTGATCGATCGCTCTAACCCTCAATCGGCCATCTCCAGTATTAATCGAGCATCACAAAAAATAAAAAACGGCATGTCGATTGTGTTTTTTCCTGAAGGCACACGATCAGATGATAACGATGTCTTGCCTTTCAAAAAGGGTGCCTTCAGGTTAGCCATCGAACTGGGACTACCCATTTTACCCGTTAGTCTTCACGATACCGGCAAACTGGTTCCAAACGGAACTGTGGACTGGAAACCGGGCCAAGTCAGCATGCAGATTCATCAGCCCATAGCCACCAACCTACTGACCCTTACTGACCTGGATGACCTCAAAGATCACGTCAGACAACAAATAGTCAATGCATTGACTCATCCATAATGTAATTATTACCTGCCCATCTAAATTAACAGGAGATCCTAGTGAGAGAAAACCATGTTCTTAATGCCTGGCGTGAAAATAAGCAGACGATTGGTGGCTGGTTATCAATTGATTCAATCCATAGCGCTGAGACCATGGCTCATATTGGTTTCGACTGGTTATGCCTGGATATGCAGCATGGCCTGTTGGATTTTAATGACATCAAACGGATTCTACCGGCCATTTCAACAACCTCGACCCTGCCTTTTGTTAGAGTTCCCTGGAATGAACCCTATGAAATAATGAAAGTTCTTGATGCGGGTGCCTATGGTGTTATTGTCCCGCTTGTCAATAATCGGGAAGAAGCAGAGCGCGCAGTGGCAGCTTGCCGCTATCCACCCGAAGGCATGCGCTCTCTTGGTCCTATCCGTGCAGCTCTATATGGCGGCCCCGGATACATCCAGGAGGCCAATGAGCACATGGCTTGTATCGTAATGATTGAAACTGCTGAAGCGTTGGAAAACCTAGACGATATCCTGTCAACACCGGGTGTAAATGCAGCTTATATTGGACCGTCGGATCTAGCCTATGCCCTGAATATGGCCCCGACCGGAGACAACAGCCACCCCGAACATCTGGTTGCCGTAAAAAAAATACTGGCAGCCTGTCAAAAAAACGGCGTGGCAGCTGGCATCCATACCCTTTCGTTGGAATACTCCCTGCGCTATCTGGCCCTGGGTTTTAATTTTGTCAGCCTCGGTGCCGATATTGCTTTTTTGAGCAGACTGGCCAGAAAGGAATTAAAAGAAGCCAGGACAGCCAGCAACAACCCACAAATCAAAACATAAATAAAATATAACAGCGTCATAATGTATGCTCGCCCTGGGTTAGGAATTCCGTCTGAAAAGCTTTATCTTTTTAAGGGTTTTCCGCTGCTTGGTAGGACCCAACCACCAAAATGTAATAACGGAGCCTGAACACAATGGATTCAATAAGGAGTGATGCCAACCGCTGTTTTGTGTGCGGGCCCGGCAATGCCAGCGGGCTAAAGCTGAAGTTCCGGTTACAGGACGACGAATGTGTCAGCACTTTTACCCCCGGTGAGTTGCACTGTGGTTACGACGGCATTACACACGGCGGTATTATTTTTAGCGTGCTGGATGATGTCATGGCCAACTGGCTTTATTTGCGGGGAATGAAGGCCGTTACAGCGAAGTGCGATATTCGTTTTAAGACTTCTCTTCCCACCGGAGAGGGCGTTTCGGTGCGGAGCTGGCGCACCAGACAAAGAGGCCCGCTGGCCATGCTCTCAGCAGAAATGCGCTTAATCTCAACTAATACGCTGATAGCAGAATGCGATGCCAGCTTCATGATCCAAAAATAATCTTGTGACTAGCTCACCTTCCGTTAAGCCGATCATTGACAACGCGAACGCTCATTTAGCCAGAAGAATAGCTGCCCTGGTTTACGATGGCTTCCTCATCATCGCGATCTGGATGATCAGCAGCATCCTGCTTATCGCCCTGGTGACAGAGGGTGAGGCACTGCAAGGGCTTGCCTTCCAGCTATTTCTATATTTGGAACTGGGCGGGTTTTACATCTATTTCTGGTGTAAGCGAGGTCAGACACTTGGCATGCAGGTCTGGAGAATTCAGCTGATCACTGAGCAGGGCCAGTCAGTTTCATTGAAAACCGCCTGTATCAGGTATTTTTTTGCAACCCTGTCGGTATGCTCTCTGGGTCTCGGATTCTTATGGAGCCTGGTTAACCCGGACAAGCTTATGCTACATGACCTGGCCACCAACACACGAGTAGTACACCTGCCTAAAATCAAATAAAGTTCACATTTCACTAAACCCGGTGCAATTGTATGCTGGCTATGCCTGTGCAAATTATTACTGGTAATATGATAGCCAGGAAGGGATGAAAATCATAAACCAGGCTCGCCGGCACCAGCAGGTCCTGTACGAATTTCAGGGTAACGCCAAACAATAAACCGGTAAAAATACGGAAACTCATCGAAGACTGTCGAAGCGGACCGAATACAAAAGAAATCGCTATCAGCAGTAAACTCACTATGACGACCGGCTGCAGGGCCTTTTCCCAGAACCCCAACTTAAACACCCTGGCATCCAGACTCTGCTCATCAAGAAAAGCAATTTTTTCAAGCAGAGCCGCCATCGACATTCTCTCCGGTTGCACGAGTATTTCATTGCTCAGTCGAGTGGGTGTCAATGATGTCATCCACTGCTGAGACGGCATTACTAAGGAACGCCCCTGTAAGTCTGAAAATGTCGTTTCGGTAACGTCTTCCAGAATCCAGTAGTCATCACCCTCTAAGACTTCATGAAAGACAGCGCTGGACGCTGCCTTGGCCCTGGTCAGCTGTCGATTTTCATCAAAATAAAACCATTTCAAGCCAATAATGGAACGACCCTGCAACTGCTCAATATGCATATAAGAAAATTCTTCTCGTAACCAGATGCCATTTTGAGGCGTTATATCTCTGCCATCTGCTAAAGCACTTTCTCGGCCCAAACGAGCCAGCCGTTCAGCTTCGGGCAGCAGATACTCTCCCACAACCAGGCCAAACACAGCGATCATAACGGCTACCTGGACAACACTCCTGACAATTCTCCAGATCGAAATACCTGCAGCTCGCATCACCACCAGCTGACTGGTGCCTGCCAGACTTCCCAGGCCCGCCAGACCACCTATGAGCACAGCGAAAGGCAACGTTTCATAGAATAATCGTGGCAGGCTCAATAGAACAAAGCGAAACACGGCCAATACCGTATAACTGTTCTTCAAGTCATCGATCTGCTCGATGGCTGTAAATAAGGCTAACAGAGAAACCAGGCCCAATGCGGCGAGCATAATCGCAATCAGCACAGTCTCTGCTATATAGCGGTCAATTCTACCGATCATCGATCACCTCTCGACCCTGCCGGAACTCAACAATAAAAAGCAGGATTTCCTGCCAGAAAAACAAAGTCAAAGCAATAACAAGAAACGGCAAATGCACCAGAAACAAGCCAGGAAGCGGTTCTAACCAACCGTCTCCGATGGCTGAACGGCTGGACGAAAGAGATAGCAGGTAAACAAAACAAAGCACCATGCCAGGAACAAACCTGGCAAAACGGCCTTCTCTGGGATCTACCCGGCTTAAAGGTACCGCTATCAACACCAGTATCGGAATCAGAATTATCAGGGCAATACGCCACTGTAGTTCTGCGCTTTCCTGCCTGCTGAGAATCCCGGCATACCAGGATCTCAACAAATTTTCGGTGAGGCTTGAACGTGGCGACAGCGTTCGATCTTCTGCTATTTCCTTTTCAAGCAACTGACCGAATTCTTCGTATTCAATCACCTGAAATTCCGGACTATCAAAAGCAAAACCATAGCGACGGCCGTCTTTCAATATCAAAAAACGATTACCCTTTGCATCGATGCTCGTCTCGCCACTGGCTGCTATCATGGTAACCGTCTTGAATTCATTGCCAGATTCGCTTCTCTGCTTCTCCGATATGAATATTTCGGCCAATTCCTGATTATCCAGAATATCCTCAACGTAGGTTACCCTTCGCCCGGAATCCAGCATCTGAAAACGTCCTGCGGATAACATATCAAACTCCGTCAGCGTTTTCTGCCCCGCTCTCAACACATCCATACCCTGCTCTCCCAGCGGTTTCAGCCATAGCGACACCATCCCGGTTAACAGCATCACCAGCAAGGCCTGGATTAATGTATAACCAAGAATTCGCCTCTCGCCAAAACCACTGCTTTTGAGAACCATCATCTCGCTGTCAGCGTACAAACGACCATAGGCCAGCATAATCGCCAGGAAAAAACTAACCGGCAGGATTAATTCAAAGATACCCGGTAAACGATACATCAGAAGCAACCAGACAATTTCCCTGCTGACCCGGCCGGCTGCCGCATCTGCCAGATAATTACTAAACCGAGATCCTACGGCGATCACCAGCACAACAAAAGTGATCACCGCCATGGAGGAGAACACTTCCCTGCAGAAATAACGAAATAAGATCATGGCTTAAGTTCAACAGTTACTTTATCCAAACGAGTATAATCGTTGTATCATGTCATTGTCTTAAATCATTGCGAGGATATTCATGCGGTACGCCACTTCAAGCGCACAGATAACTAAAAGCAGAGTTCAGGCTCTCATTGTAGGAATCTACCAGGATGGTTCACTATCTGCTGCGGCTGAGGCAGTAAACACAGCGACCCAGGGTCGAATCCAGGCTGTTATCAAGCGCCAGGATTTTAAAGGCAAAAAGGCCCAAACGATGCTCTTACAGGACCTGGATGGAATCAGAGCACCCCGAATTCTACTGGTTGGCCTGGGTAAAACAGAACCCATGAAGCCTGAAAGCTATCTGGCGATCGCCACGGCAGCAATTGCTCAGCTGAAAGGCTTAAATGCCAGGAAAGTCTTGTACTGCTTGACCGATACTGAAGTAGAAGGACGAGATCTTGCCTGGGTTGCAATGAAAACCGTTGAACAGTTTGAGGATGCAACCTACCAGTATCTGACCATGAAAGGTACCAAACCTGCTGCTGACCGCCAACTCAAACTTGCACAGGTCGACTTGTACGCCAGTAGAGAGCATCTGACTGCCTGCAAAAAGGGCATGCAACAGGGAACTGCTCTCAGCATAGGCAAGCGTGCTGCAAAAGATCTTGGTAATGCCCCCTCTAATGTATGTACGCCATCCTTCCTGGCCGATGCAGCCAGGCAACTGGCGAAAGATTATCCGTCTGTGAAAACCCAGGTTCTAAATGAAAAACAAATGGAAAAACTGGGTATGGGTGCCTTCCTTTCCGTTAGTAAGGGGAGCGTTGAACCCGGTAAAATGATCACCATGCACTATCGCGGCGGCAATCCCCGACAAAAACCTCACGTTATTATTGGCAAAGGCATCACTTTCGATACCGGTGGCATTAGTCTGAAACCCGGATCCGGTATGTGGGAGATGATCTACGATATGTGTGGCGCCGCCAGCGTTTTTGGAACCATGCAGGCCATTGCAGAGCTGAATCCGGAAATAAACGTAGTTGGTATCATGGCAGCAGCAGAAAATATGCCGTCAGGAAATGCCTCAAAACCGGGTGATATAGTCAAGACGATGTCTGGCCAAACCGTCGAAATACTGAATACGGATGCTGAAGGACGGCTGGTTCTATGTGATGCTCTCACTTATGCTGACAAATTCAATCCCGCTTCGGTAATTGATATCGCCACCTTGACTGGCGCCTGTGTTATAGCCTTGGGCAGTCACGCGACCGCCGTATTTGCAAACGATGACGACTTGGCGCAAGAAGTTATTGACGCCGGCAATTTGAGCCATGATCGAGCCTGGCGCCTACCCATCTGGGAGGACTACCAAAGCCAGATCAATAGCGCTTTTGCAGACATGCAGAACATTGGTGGCCGCGAAGCTGGCAGCATAACTGCAGCCTGTTTCCTGGCTCGATTTGCCAAAAAATATCGTTGGGCGCATCTGGATATCGCTGGAACAGGGTTCAAATGGGCCGGAATGAAGAAAGGTTCAACGGGCAGACCAGTCGGCCTTCTGACACAGTACCTTCTTGCCCAGGAGGGCAAAAAGTCTTGACCCGGGTTGATTTCTATCAAATTGAATCAGACGAAGACCCCATGTTCTTTACCTGCCGGCTTATCGACAAGGTATACAGGAAAGGTCACCAGATTTATATCCACACACAGAATGAACAGGACTCCAGCACGCTGGACGATTTACTCTGGACCTTTCGTCCAGAACGATTCATTCCACACTGCCGCTATACAGACAAGATCGAAGCGCCTATAAAAATTGGCTGTCATCCAGAACCCGAAGAGCACCAGGATGTACTTGTCAACATGGCCAGTCAGGTTCCAGACTTTTTCAGCCGATTCGAGCGTGTCGCAGAAATCGTACCCAGGTCAGAGTCCAGTCGAGATCAGGCTAGAACCAATTTTCGCTTTTACCAGGAACGTGGATATCCTTTGAAGTACCATAAGATGGCGGCCCAATGACCAACAGTGAAGACCGCGATGAAAACCTAATAAACAACACAGGCAAGAAGCAACCCTCACAGATCCTTCTGCTTAAGGATGTGGTAGATTTACTGGTCCAGCATAGTGGTGGCACCCAGACAACAGCGACCACGGGAAAGCTAAAGGGCAGGCAACTTAAAAATGCGACGCAGAAACAGCCAATCCCCAAAATGTCTTCTGAAGACCCTGATTATGATCCGGATACACTGGATCTATTTTCGGATGTCTACAACACCATCCAAATCGACCAGCAAGATGGAGAAGCTATAGAAAATACGATCAACCAGCTGGTTGATCAATACGCGAGATCTGTCGTCTGTAAACTAAATGAAGACCTTATAGGACAACTAGAGGACTTGTCAGCCCTTCTATCCGACTCGGATACATCAGAATTCTCTGCAAAAGACGACGATAAGTACTAAGCGCGTGTATACTCGCACATTTGATAATTATGACCCTCATGGAAAAGTACGATCCAAAAACTGTTGAAGGCACCTGGTACGCACGCTGGGAGGCGGCTGGTTACTTTGCTCCACAAGGTGACGGCACCGCTTTTTCTATCGCAATACCACCGCCTAATGTCACTGGCACACTGCATATGGGGCACGCTTTTCAACACAGTCTGGTCGATTCAATCATCAGACGACGACGTATGCTGGGGGACAAAACACTCTGGCAGATGGGCACAGACCATGCAGGAATCTCTACCCAGCTAATTGTCAGCGAACAACTGGCAAGAGAAAAGTTAAAACCGATGGATATCGGACGCGACGCTTTCATCGACAGAGCCTGGCAATGGAAATCAGAATCAGAAGGAACTATCTCAACTCAACTGCGACGCATGGGTGCCTCTCTTAACTGGGAAACAGAACGATTCACTCTCGATGAAGGCTTGTCCCGAGCAGTTTTAGAGGTTTTCATACGCCTGTATCGAGATGGCCTGATCTACCGGGGCAAACGACTGGTTAACTGGGACCCCATCCTGGAAACATCCATTTCTGATCTGGAGGTCATCGCTGAGGAAGAGAGCGGCCACCTCTGGCATTTCAGATATCCGCTAGAAAAAGAACCTGACCAATATCTGGTGGTTGCCACAACACGACCAGAAACCATGCTTGGCGATACTGCTGTGGCAGTACATCCAGACGATAAGCGCTACCAGCATCTTATCGGTAAGAATATCATGCTGCCATTGGTCAATCGTGTTATCCCCATCATTGCTGATCACTACGTTGACCAGGATTTTGGTAGTGGCTGTGTGAAAATCACACCCGCTCATGATTTCAACGACTATGAAGTGGGTCAACGGCATCAGTTGCCAATGATCAATATCATGAACACCGATGCGTCCTTGAATAATCATACCCCCGAGCCCTATGCCGGGATGGATCGATATGAAGCCCGAAAAGCCATCATAGAAAGCATGCAGGACCTCAACCTGCTTGAAAAGACCGAAGATCACAAGATGATGGTTCCCAGAGGAGAGAAATCTGGGGTTCCCGTTGAACCACTGTTAAGTGATCAATGGTTCGTAAAGATTGAACCGCTTGCCAAGCCGGCAATTGAGGCTGTTGAATCCGGGAAAATTGAATTTATTCCAAAGCAGGCAGAAAACATCTACTTTGCCTGGATGCGAGATATTCGCGACTGGTGCATTTCAAGGCAGCAATGGTGGGGGCATAGGATTCCCGCCTGGTATGACACCGACGGAAATATTTTTGTCGGTACCGATGAACAGGCAGTCAGAGAATCCGCTGGATTGGCACCGGAGGTTGAATTATCCCAGGATGAAGATGTGCTGGATACCTGGTTCTCCTCTGCTCTCTGGACTTTTTCCACCCTCGGCTGGCCTGATCAGACCAAAGACCTTGACACTTTCCATTCCACCGACATCATGGTCACAGGTCATGACATCATCTCGTTCTGGGTTTCAAGAATGATCATGATGTCGCTCAGATTCATGGAAGAAGTTCCCTTCAAAAAAGTCTATATCCACGGCTTGGTTGTAGATTCGGAAGGACAGAAAATGTCCAAATCCAAAGGCAATGGACTGGATCCCATGGATATCATCGATGGCATATCCGCTGAGCAACTGGTTTCAAAACGTACCAACAATCTTCTGCAGCAGAGAGTGCGAGAGAAAATAGAGAAGTCCACCCGCAAAGAATTCCCAGAAGGAATCGATGCTTATGGTACAGATGCGCTTCGCTTCACGTTCTACGCCATTGCAACCCGCACCCAGTCCATGCGCTTTGACCTGAAAAGAGTCGAAGGCTACCGAAACTTCTGCAACAAACTGTGGAATGCTGCGAATTTCGTATTCATGAACACCGATGACCATGACCTCAGTGGCGCCAGGCATGATTCTATTGCTGACCAGTGGATCCAAATCACTTTCGACAAAACCAGCCGTGCAGTTAACCTGGCCATGGATACCTATCGATTTGATCTGGCGGCAAAAGCAATATATGAATTTATTTGGGATGAATTCTGCGATTGGTATATAGAGCTCTGTAAAGCAACGCTGCTATCAGACAGAACTTCCGCTGAGCAAAAAACCGGCACCCGAGTTCAACTCCTGACCACGTTGGAACAGATTTTGAGGCTCACTCACCCCTTCATGCCGTTTATCACCGAAGGAATATGGCAGAAAATTCCAGCTCAAATGAGACAGCATCAAACCATCATGCTTGCCCCCTACCCAGTCGCCGGACCCAAGGAGGATACGCCGCCCAGCAGACAGGTAACCGATGATATAGACTGGCTGAAACAGGTTATTGGCGCCGTTCGCAATACCCGTGGTGAGATGGACATTTCACCTGCCCGACCGATCCCTCTGATTTTTTATAAAGGCTCCGCTGAAGACCGACGACGCCTGGATTCCTACACAGAACTGCTGACTGCAATTGCCAGACCCGAATCCCTCACCTGGCTCAATTCGGAAGACACACTTCCTATCGCAAATACCCAGTTAATCGGTGAAATGCAATTGCTGGTGCCGTTGGAAAATCTGATCGACAAAAATGCAGAATTGCAGAGACTGGCCAAAAAACTGGATCGACTGGCAGACGAAATTAAAAGAAGTTCAGGCAAACTGGCGAATCAGAATTTCACCAATAAAGCCCCTGCAGATGTTGTCGAGAAAGAAAAATTGAAACTAGCTGATTTCGAACAGGCTCTAAATGAACTGACCCTGCAACGAAACAAAATCAATGATCTGTGACCGCTAGCCCCAATTAAATAGCAGCAACCCCTGGGAAAATCGCCTGTACATGTCCTCCATCATATGTCTTAATGACCTGTGGCAAGCTAGTTTTAACTAAAGCTAGAGCAATAATAAGAGGTACTGGCATGTCTGATAGACAAATGGGGACGGTAAAGTGGTTCAACGATTCAAAAGGTTTTGGCTTTATTGAGCGAGAATCTGGAGAGGATGTTTTTGTCCATTTTCGCTCAATCAGAGGCGAAGGTTTTCGCACTCTTAAACAAGGCGCTAAAGTCGAGTTCGTGATTTCTGAAACGGACAAAGGCTTTCAAGCAGAGGATGTAGCCGAGGTGGATTAACCCCCTCCAGGTGCTATCGCACCGGGCTCAATTCTCAAAAATTTAGGGGTACCCATCGCTGGTAAGGCTAGCGTGTGGGTTCAACTATTCGTCAGTACAACTTTACCGATAGTTTGGTCGGTAGCCACCCAATCCTGGGCCTCAGCCGCGGCTTGCATGGGGAAGACCTTATCAATAACGGGCCTTATCTCACCTTCTGCGATTTTAGGCCAGACCTGTTCCTGTAGATCTTTTATGATTGCAGCTTTTTCCATCAGACTTCTTGCCCGTAGCGTTGAACCAATGACTCGCAACCGCTTCACCATTAATTGACCGAGGTTGATTTCCCTGTTACTGCCCCCCATAAGGCCAATCAGCACCAGCCGCCCGTACAAACCCAAGACATTGAGATTATCTTCAAGATAGGCTCCCCCTACCGGGTCAAGAACAACATCAGCCCCAACCGCTCCGGAAAATGCCTTGGCTGCTTGTAGAAACGATCCGTCATGACGATTAAATCCATCAGTCGCGCCAAGACTCCGACAGAAATCAAGTTTTTCCTCACTACCTGCAGTGACAAAACTCGGCGATCCAAAAGCCTTGCACAGCTGAATCGCGGCGGTACCAACGCCGCTGGCGCCGGCATGCAAAATCACTTTTTCTCCAGGCCTGAGACCCGCCTCGATAAACAGATTCAACCAGGCTGTTGCATAGACTTCCGGGAGTGAAGCTGCCTCAAGCAGGGTTAGCCCAGCAGGCACAGGTAGGACGCTACCCTGATCAACCGCAACTTTCTGCGCGTATCCGCCACCAGCTAACAAGGCACAGACAGGGTCCCCTTCCTTAAAGCGATCAACTGTTTCTGAAACCTGTGTAACAATCCCTGAACATTCCAACCCAAGGATGGGAGATGCGCCAGCGGGCGGAGGATACAGGCCACGTCGCTGCATCAAATCAGCACGATTGATAGCCGAAGCAGAGACCTCTATGAGAACTTCCCCCTGCTTTAATTCAGGGTCAGGAAAGTTGCTCCAATCCAAACTACTATCTTCACCTACTGTTATCGCCTTCATGAAATTGATCCTTTTTTATAATCAGCAACACCGTACAATCCCAGGAATTGCCCCGCATCAGTTTATCTAACCTAATAGTGGGGAGGTGGTTCATTGTCAGACCTGGCATCACCACTATCCAGTGACTTAATATGTTCGACTATCAGACCAATCTGAGCTTGTAATTTCAACAACTGTTGTTGCTGCTCACCGACCGCCTGGTCAAGCTTGGTGAGCAGATCTTCCTGAAAGGCAATTCTGATTTCCAGATCCTCGGTTTTGCTATTCAAGTTGCTTTCCTCCTAATTAATATCGCAGCCGGACTTTCACTCCCTGCTGGTGTAAATAGGCTTTTAAACCACTCACCGTGTAATCTCCATAATGGACCATCGAAGCCACCAGCGCCGCATCAGCCTTACCCTCTGTCAATACCTCAACAAGATGCTCAGGCTGGCCTGCCCCACCCGAGGCAACAATAGGCACCGGCACAGCCTCAGCAATCTGCCGGGTTAAATCTATATCGTAGCCTTGCCTGGTACCATCGGCATCAATGGAATTAACGACCAATTCGCCCGCGCCCAACATAGCGCCCTGCTTGGCCCATTGGATTGCGTCCAGCCCCATGGCTGTGCGTCCGCCGTTTATTACCACCTCAAAACCACTCGGGCAGGTGCTGTTCACGGTGACCCGTTTAACATCCATTGACAGAACCGTATTTTGGACTCCAATTGCCTTTGCACATTCTGAAATCAGCTCCGGTCTAACCACTGCAGCCGAATTTACATTCACCTTCTCCGCGCCTGCCCAGAGCAGACGGCTTGCATCGTCAACATTGCGTACGCCGCCACCGACTGAAAAAGGAATAAATATCTGACCTGCAACCGCCTCAACAACATCCAGCATGATACTTCGATGATCACTCGACGCGGTAATGTCGTAAAAAACCAACTCGTCAAGCCCATCATCATAATATTCTTTGGCTTTACTCACCGGATCACCAATATTCTGTGTATCGACAAAGCGGATACTCTTCGCTAGATTCCCGTCACGGACATCAAGACAAGCCACCACTCGTTTAGTCAACATGCTGCACCATCCCAACTGGCGAAAGAAGACAGAAGTGCCAAACCCAGGCGACCACTCTTCTCCAGGTGGAACTGGGTAGCAAACAGGTTCTGCTTACCGATAATACTGGCAAAGGCAATATCGCCAAAAGTCGTCTCAGCAAGAACATTTTCTTGATTGGTGGGTCGAGCATAGTACGAATGCACAAAATAGAACTCGTCTCCAGTACTGATATTGCGCAGCATCGGATGGGCGTTCTTCAACTCAACCTGATTCCAGCCAATCTGCGGCACTTTAAACTGGGGATCGGCAAACTGAAACTTGAGACAGTCACCCTGAACAATGCCAAGACAAGTCTCCTGTCCTTCTTCTGTCCGGTCCAGCACCACTTGCAGACCAAGACAGATACCAAGCAAGGGTTTACCTGTATCAAAGAACTGCAGCAGCGCCTCATCAAGCCCACGTTGCCTTAATATCTGCATTGCAGATTCGGCAGTGCCCACACCGGGGAATATTAATCTGTCGGCGGTTAATAGCGCCTCTGGGCTTGATGATACTCTGGCGTCGATACCAACCGCAGCACAGGCACGCTGTACACTACGGATATTACCTGCATCATAATCAACTATTGTGGCTGAGGACGTTTTCAAGGCATCATTTCTCTTAAAGGCGTGCATTATAAAGGATGTTTTAGCTCAATCGGCAGTTTGATTCATCTTTATAAATCTGTATCATACCTATGATACAAATAGAGCGTTATTATGATAACAATTGACAATGAATCGAGTAGTCCAATCTACCAGCAGGTGGCTGACCAGATCCATTTTGCTATCAACACCGGCGCACTTAAACCCGGAGAAGCCCTGCCCAGCATCAGGAAACTGGCTGCCAGTGCTGGCTTAGCCAGTAACACTATCGTAAAAGCCCTGAAATCACTGGAATCCAGCGGACTGATCGAAGCCAAAGATAGATCCGGATACAAGGTAAGCAAAACCATGACCCCAAATCATTTAGAAACCCAGGAAAGTTCACCCGCATCCAACCGCTACCAGGCCAGAGGCGTGAGTGCAGAAAAAACTGAGGTGCACTCGGTGGTCGACAAGCTTGATCCTGGTCTTTTCCCTGGCGCATTCTGCAAAATTACTGAGGATTATCTCAGTGGTGATCCAGCTAAATGCAATATTATCCATGCTGACGGCAGCGGCACCAAATCAGTCATCGCCTATCTTGAATATAAGGAAAGCGGCGATGCCAGCGTCTTTGAAGGAATTGCACAGGATAGCATTGTCATGAACCTTGATGACCTTCTCTGTATTGGTGCGACTGGGCGAATTCTCCTGTCCAACACGATCAATCGGCATGCATCAAATTGCCCAGGCGAAGTTATCAAGGCGCTTATAGAGGGCGGCGAAAAGTTCATGCAGCAACTTCGTGATCAGGGCGTCCAGATTTATCCAGGCGGTGGCGAAACTGCCGATGTAGGCGATCTGACAGGTACCGTGGTGGTGGATTCCTGTGCTGTCAGTATTGTCCGTAAATCAGATATCATCGAGAACCGAATTATACCGGATCTAGCGATTGTCGGCCTGGCATCCTCGGGACGCTCATCCTATGAGCAATCTGAAAACAGTGGCATTGGCAGTAATGGTTTAACCAGCGCCAGACACGACATGTTGAGTCATTACTACGCTGAGACCTACCCCGAATCATACGACTCAAGCCTGCCAAAAAACCTCACTTACTGTGGCCCGTATAAGCTCGATCATGCTTTATCCGGTTCCGAACAGACTGTAGGGCAGGCGCTGCTGAGCCCCACCCGCAGCTACGCGCCAGTAATTCTGGAGCTGCTCAATCTGATGAAGCGTGAAATTAACGCCATTGTGCACTGTTCGGGCGGCGCTCAGACTAAATGTCTACGCTTTGGCAAGGGCATCCACTTTGTTAAGAATAATCTCATGTCCGTACCAGCGGTTTTCAATGCTATCCAGACAGCCTCTGGTACTACCATGAAAGAGATGTATAAAGTATTCAACATGGGCCATCGCATGGAACTGTATGTACCGCACCGAAGGGTTCAGGAAGTAATAGATGTGGCAACTGCCTTTGGTATCAACGCTCAGCAAATTGGTCATACCGAAGCTGCCAGGGAAAACCATCTAAGTTTAGTTGACCATCTGGGCAAGACTATTCAATATCCCTAAATACATCCGGTAGGCCTAGCCAGGCGACCGGGTACGCCTGCCGTCAAGAGGATAAAATTATGTCGCAGATCAGCTTTGAAGATTGCCTTAAGATGCTCGTCGAAGAAGAAGGCTCCGACCTCTATTATTCAACCGGAGCCCCGCCCAGTGCAAAATTTTTTGGCACGATGAAAAAACTTTCAGAAATACCGATGCTGCCGGGAGAAATTGAAGATCTGGCCAATACCATTATGAATGCAGATCAAATAGAGCAATTCAGCCACACGCCGGAGATGAACCTTGCCATATCCCGGTCTGGGCTGGGCCGATACCGCATCAACATATTCAAACAACGTAATCAGGTGTCCATGGTGATCCGTCGCCTGGGAACGGACCTGCCGAACTACAAGGACCTTGGCTTACCGCCTGTGCTGGCACAACTGATTATGCAAAAGCGAGGCTTGGTTTTATTCGTGGGTGGCACCGGTTCAGGTAAATCAACTTCTCTGGCCGCCCTTATCGACTACCGGAATGAAAATACCCAGGGTCACATTATCACCATTGAAGACCCTGTAGAATTTACCCACAATCACAAGGGTTGTATCGTAAATCAGCGAGAAGTGGGCTCGGATACCGACTCCTTTGAAGATGCCCTGGCCAACACTCTAAGGCAGGCTCCAGATGTCATTCTTATAGGCGAGGTACGGCATAGGGAAACCATGGAACATGCATTGGCCTTTGCTGAGACGGGCCACCTGTGCGTTTCGACATTGCATGCCAATAGTGCCAATCAGGCCATGGACAGAATCATTAACTTCTTTCCGAAAGAACGACACGCGCAACTGCTTCTGGATCTTTCTCTGAACATGCGGGCAATCATTTCACAACGATTGATACCCACCGTGGATGGAAAGCGAGCCGCAGCGATTGAAATTCTTATCGGCACACCCAGAGCCGCAGACCTCATAGCCAAAGGCAAAGTCAGCGAACTCAAGGAACTGATGGAAAAATCAGAAGAACAAGGTATGCAAACTTTTGACATGGCGCTCTACAAACTCTACAAAGCGGGCAAGATCAACCTGGAAGAAGCCCTGAAGAATGCCGATTCCAGAAATAATCTTCGATTAAAAATCACCCTCGATGAAAATCCCCAGGCGAAACCTGAAGAGAAAGCTGAAAAAACCAGCGACAATGCGGAAGACACCCAGCCCGCTTCGCAGGAAGTCACTGCCGAACCAGCACCTTCTATCGCAGAGACTACCACACCTGGGCTGGATGACTTATCTCTGGTTGATATTGACGAAAACCAATGAGCATCAAGGTCACTGAGCCTTAAGATAATCACTTAAAGCTTTATAAAAATTTGCCACCACAGGTAATGAATAGGTGGATTTTCTGGCAACAAACCTGACAGGTCGGTTCAGGCCCTGGTCTCCCAGATTGATCAGGCACGCATCTGCAACACCCAGGGTCTGGGCAACCCCAATTGGCACCAGGGCATGGCCAAAACCAGCGATGGCCATCTGGGCGACTGAAAAGAAAGATTCCAGGGCAACCTCCCGCCTGATATTCAGGCGCGCGACATCGTCACCAAAAGACCGCCAAGCGCCCGAATGATCCTCTATACTTATTACTGGCAATGCCTTCTTCGATGGCCAGGGAATACTTTCCAGAGCAGATGGGATAATCACCATTGCTTCATAAGTCAGTATCTCAGATTGCAGATCAGTGTCATGAGAATCCAGCCCCGTACATATCCCTAACATGAACTCCCCGGAACGAATTCTGTCAAGCACGACCGATGTTCTATGCGCATGAAAAATGAACTGGACATCAGGCATTGACAATTTGACGTCGTAAAAGGCCCTCGCCCCCCAGGACGATAAAATGGCATCAGAGACACCAATCAAAAGCTCGCCCCGTGAAGCTGAGATATCCTCTAAAAAAAGATCTCTCAACTCAGAGAGCACGGGCGATATCTTGTCCACCAGCTTCTGGCCGTGCCGGGTCAATTCCACCCGCCTGCCTTTTTTTTGAATCAGTTTGCGATCATAGTATTTTTCCAAAGCCGCTATCCGTTTACTGACCGCCGACTGGGATATACGCAGCTCTGTACTGGCTTCTATCATCGTGCCAGCACGTGACAACGCCAGCAAAGTTTCAAGGTTTTCAACCACAAGCTCGGCCTCTTTGAGTGCCTATCGCAACGACTATCGCGCCCCAGCGATGTGCAACCAGCAGCAGGGTCTGATTCGGTTTAGCAAACGCTCAGTTTAAGCAACCCAGGGCTTACCCATTTCTGCGGCTACAAACTGGCGACTGACTCAGCTTCAACTGGCTGGATCACGAACAGCAGATCTCCTTCATTTACCTGCTGGCCATTGCTGACATTAATTCTATTCACCCTGTATTGAGTCAAACTTGGGTAAAGCTCACCCTGACTACTTGAGAAACTATTCAAGCTACAGGAAGTAAACATTTTCATGGCTTCCAGAACACACAAAGTATCCTCCACGGTAACCTGGTCGCCTACACTGACATACTCAGGCTCTGAGGGAGATGGCGTTCTGAAGAAAACACCGGTGGAGGGTGAAAGGACCTTGAGTTCCTGGCTGTTTTCAATTCGTAACATATCAAGATCGATGACATCTGCGGAGGACCCCGAGACTCTTTCAATATCCTCGATGAGCGAAGGCACATCGGTTCGCTCCAGAAAGTTAGCCAAGAATGTCGTGTCATAGTCCCCGGATAGAAATACCTCGTCTTTAAGTACTCGCTTTATAAGACTGATATTGGTGCTAATGCCATTGATCTTAATCCTGTCGAGATAAGCTAGCATTTTCGCCACGGTATCGTCGCGATCAGCCCCATGGGCGATAATCTGTACAATTAAACTGTCATAAAAGGGGGATACGGTTTTACCCTCTCCGGCCATAGAGATAAGTTCAATATCTTCCTGCTCAGGGAGCTCACACACGGTCATCAAGCCGGGAGTGGGAATGAAAGTCACCGAGCCATCTGCTCCTACAGCGGCTTTTTCCGCATTAATCCTCACCTCCAGCGCGTAACCCGACTCTTCATATTCGATAGCCTCCAGCGATGCGCCTGAAGCAATGGCAAACTGCTGCTTGACAATATCAACCCCGGTAACCGCTTCTGTTACCGGATGTTCTACCTGTAATCGAGTGTTCATCTCCATAAAGTAAATAGCATCACTGGGCACATCATAGATAAACTCGACTGTACCGGCTCCTATATAGTCCACTGCATCTGCAATCCTGGCGGCGCTTTCCAGCACCTCGCTACGAAGGGTTTCAGATAACAATGTTGAGCCCGATTCTTCCATTAGCTTTTGGTTATTTCGTTGCACACTACAGTCTCTGATACCAATAACACAGGTATTACCATGGGTATCCCGCAGGATCTGTGCCTCAATATGGCGGAGCGAGGTCACGCATTTTTCAATATAAATATCGCCATTACCAAAAGCATTTTTGGCTTCCGTTGTTACCTGGTGAAAGAGCTGGTGCAGATTCTCCGGGCGTTCGACCTTTACGATACCTTTGCCACCCCCACCATGAACCGCTTTCAGTAGAATTGGATAACCTACCTGTTCTGCAATTTCTGCAGCAAGTTCAGACGATTCAACGATGCCATGGCTTCCCGGCACCACCGGCACGTTAATACTCAGCGTTGTATTGATTGCATTGGACTTGTTACCCATGGTCTCCATGCTGGACACTCTCGGGCCGATGAAATTGATCCCTTTCTGCCTGACCAGGCCTGCAAAATTAGGCGATTCAGACAGAAACCCGATCCCGGGGTGCAAAGCATCGACGCCTTCATTTTCAGCAATTTTTAATATGCTAAGCGCATTAAGATAGCTTTCATCGGAAGTATTACCGCCAATACAGACCAGCGTTCCTTCAACACCCTCAGCAGTTACCATGTCTGCCACCACTGAATCCATATCGGGGTCCGATTGAACCAATACAGTGTGGTAGCCCAGTTCGAGCGCTTTACTTACCAGTTTAACTGCTGTGCAACCCCTTGCATGAATCAGCACCTTCTCGACCGGTCTTATCAGTTCCAGGTCAGAAAGCTCATCAGAATCTACCGAAGGTTCAGCAGCAGTTAGCACGCCAGACATAATTCGATCCACAACTTCTTCGATAGTTTCAGCAGGAACCGGTATTGCCGGATCCACCTTGCGTAATTCCTGTTCCAGCTCGGTCGCGAAAGGGTGTTTAACCAGGCCTTGCATGGCACCGGCTGTCATAGACAGGTAATTACTCATCAGGCAGGTAAACGGAAGATTTCTCTCTACTACCGCCTGCCCGGCAAAGGGCATACTGCAACCAGAAAAATAATAAGTCTGGGCTAAAGGATGGGTCACAAAACTAGCCTGAGCACCTCCAGTACAATCACCATAACCGAATATAATGATCGGCAGATCATTGTCTCTGACGAATCGGGTAATCCGATCATTAATCACAGCCATGGTAAACAAAGCTGCCGCGCCTTCTTTGGTCTGCATGCCTCCGGATGAAATGAAGCAGACTACCGGCAGGCGATGCGATGCACATTCAACCAGCAGCTTACAAAATCGAACACAATCCGAATTATCGATACTGCCTGCCTGAAAATCGATATTAGACATTACCAGTCCAACCTTATAGCTCGATTCCGTGGTATTAAAATCGCCAATACCTGTGATCAGACCATGAGGCCGAATACCATTCTTCAGGGCAGCTTCGATTGACGGTCTGAACGTTGGAAATGACACAGGGTTGGCAGACATCAGATGGGCGCTGGTTTCCTCAAAATTAGAAACATAGCGCTCAAGCAGTGTCTCAAAACGGGTTCTCTTGGAGCGCTTCTCCCGCGTCAGCAGCTCATTAAACAGTAGATCCCGATAGGCAATGGTCAGGCGATTCCAGAAGTCTTTTCGCCTGCCAATTCGAGCCGGTTCAAGCTTACCGTTAAAGGGCCTACTATGGCGCCGGGCATTGTGGAAATCAGGCAGGACCTTCTCAAAAACATGGCTTATAACCACGAAAAGCGTATCGGATTTGTCCTTATGAACAACCCTCATCCATTCTTCCACTGCTTTGAGAAATGTGCTGCCGCCATAGTAATGGCCAAGCTGTTCAATCCAGATCGCAAATTCATTGTTGACTCGTTCTGCCTCAATATCACCAAACAGCGGCATCTGGACAACCTGCGAAACCGCCTGCGTCAGTAGTTTTTCTATCAACTCTCCGGATAGATGACGTGAATCATGAGCCTCCTGCGCTATGGCAACCAACTCGCTCAGCAGGACATCATAGGTTGCTGAAAAAACCACCAGATTACGGCATTCCTGAAGAAAATGAACATTGACATCCTTATCCAACAGAACGTCAAGGATCGTTAAATCCTGATCCGAATTTTCACGGCCTTCGCCCGAGGTTCTATGGATATGTGTCCAGAGTGAATCTTCCAGCAACCGACGATTTAAAGGGATCATCGACTTGGCGGAATCCTGGTTCTTGAGCAAAGCCTGAGTCTGCGGTGAAAAGCTGATTCCAGCGAGGCGATGTTCATCATATAGAATCGCTTCTTCGAGAATCAAATTAAGCTCAGACGCGAGTCGAACGCTGAGAAAATCAGGCTTTTTCTGTTCGATGAAAGCCGGATCAAACAATTTTCGACCATCAAAACTAAACAGGGATTTCAAGTGGCGCACAAAAGGCTCATCACACTCTGACATCGACACAAGTAATAGTTTTACGTCTTTAATTTCCTGCGTCGTCAACAGATAAATACTGGACTCATATTCGTTCAGATGCTCTATCAGCGCTAGCAGGTTGTCTTTAGCATTACCCTTCCAACGGTTAAACAGATGCAAACCAGCGACCATGCAAAGCTCTTGGCGCGCCTTTTCAAAGTTTTTTTCCGGTTCTCCAAAAATCAGTTTTCTCAAAGTACCCTGGTCGTCACCCAGGCGTGCTCTCTTTTCAACGAAGCTCTTCCATACCTTATTTAGATTATCGTCATATAGCACCTTATCCGGATCCTGGAGCCAGTTTAAAAAGGCGCCTCGCCTTTCTCTGTGCACTCTCTGGGCCAACTCTCCAGCCGGGATTTCTACGCTAGCCAGGCGACCATACTGGGTCGTCGTCGTTGCTTTAATCCGACTGCGCAATCCCAGATAGCGCAGATACCGATAGGCCACCCCAAAAACATTTGGATATTCGGTAGGTGACGTCCGCAGTTTCAAACTGGAACTGGCGTTGACGGCGGCAAGATACTCAGAAACGTTAAGATAGCGATTAATATTTCTGTGATAGTGATCCAGTATTTCAGGATGTTCTCCGACGAACTGTCGGGCACCCTCTTCGATGGAAGAAATAGCTGCAACAATGACTTCTCTAAGATTATGAATGTTTTCGGTTTCACCGGGATCATAATCAACAATGCCATCTATATTTCCCTGGCGGTATAATTCAAATGACGAAACACCAACAAATTTGGCACATTCCTGCCAGGACAGATTATAGCGCCTGACCAGATTTGCCAGGCTGCGCGGATGAATAGTATTGAACACCCCCGTGCGCAAACTAAGCAGTAAATTGCTGGCGGCAAGGGGAATCGCGCCACCTGAATACCCCTGACCAAGAATTATCCCTACGGTAGGAACGTCAACATTACACAATTCTGCAATCAAACGAGAAATTGAATGCGCCTGATTAGCAGCATTAGCCTGTTCGTAGGGATCCGCACCTGGCGTATCCATTAAAGTCACAATGGGCAAAGACCTGATAGCAAAACCAATCGCTCTATCTGCTGCCGCCTGGTGGTGCTCCGGCCCCCAGACGCCGCTGGAATAGGCCCGATCCTGAGCAATTATACCAATGATTCGTGTTCTTCCATCAAATGAAAACACTATCTCACAGGCAAAATAAGGCCCCATACTTTCTTCATTACTAATCGGCAAATCCAAAGCTTCGATGATCTGCCGTGCGCCCGGTCGCGTTGGCTCCTCGCTAGGTAATACCGTGGCTGCTATATATTCATCCACCTCCATGGTCTGGAGTTTCTGCAACTGAATATTGATATCCTGTTCAGATAACAAGCCTTTAATAAGCGAAGCAGGCTCTTTTCTTGGAAACAGCGAAAAATCCTCCGAAAGGGTTTCTGCATTCAAATAAAGTTGATCAATTGATCCTTGCTTCTGTGCCATATCTTTGTGAAATCCTGTTATTTCAGCTTGAAAGCATGACTAGACTGGGTGATTCGACAGCCATTTCCAGCAATTAGTTCCACTGCCGGGCCTAAAATCAATGACCCGCCAATAGCCGGTGTTTGTAGTGCTTCGATCGAGCAGACAAGCGTACTGTATGACCTGATCGGATGCAATGAATGGTTGTCATAGACCGCGCGGTCAGTTCCCCACAAACGTTGCAATACCTGAGCCGGAGCTGACGCAATTTCATAAAATGGCAAGCCTGGTCAGATTTCTTTCAAGGGTATTTTCCCAATCCTGGTCTGCCATTGCTTTGGGCCTGTCGAGTGAACCGAATTCCCCAGATAATCGACCGCCACAGTAACTGGCATATCCTCGACTTCAAATTCGTGGATGGCCTCCATACCCAACTCTGGAAAGGCGACCACCCGTGATGACTTAATAGCCTTGGATACCAGAAAAGCAGCACCGCCAACGGCCATAAGATAGACAGCGCCATGTCGCCTTATCGCGTCAATGGCGACAGGGCCACGTTCAGCCTTGCCAATCATGCCTAGCAACCCTGTTTCCGCCAGCATCAATTCTGTAAAACTGTCCATTCTGGTAGCAGTTGTTGGTCCTGCCGGGCCAACAATTTCCCCTGGCACTGCATCTACCGGGCCAACGTAATAAATAAAGCGACCCTTGAGGTCTACACCCGATGGCAGACACTGGCCAGCTTCATACAAATCTCGTATCTTCTTATGAGCCGCATCTCGACCGGTCAGCATCTTGCCTCTCAATAGCAGGGTTTCACCTGGCTTGAAGGTAGCAATTTCAGCTCGCGTTACTGTATTAAGATCAACCCGTCGGGAATTCGGTCCTGCTACCCAGGTAATATCAGGCCAGTCGTTCAGGTCAGGCACAGGCAGATCTGCAACGCCACTACCATCAAGAGTAAAATGAACATGCCGAGTAGCCGCGCAATTAGGAATCATGGCTACTGGCAGGTTAGCAGCATGCGTCGGGTAATCGAGGATTTTCACATCAAGAACAGTGGTCAACCCGCCCAGGCCCTGTGCTCCAATACCCAGACTGTTAACCTTTTCAAAAATCTCCAACCTCAACTCTTCCAGACGGTTCTGTGGGCCTCTATCGATCAGGTCCTGTATGTCAATGCTATCCATCAGTGATCGTTTAGCCATTAACATGGCCTTTTCCGCGGTTCCACCTATGCCAATGCCAAGCATGCCCGGCGGGCACCAGCCAGCTCCCATTGATGGAACCGTATCGACAACCCAGTCAACAATACTATCCGCCGGGTTCAGCATTGCCAGCCGAGACTTGGCTTCAGACCCACCACCTTTGGCGGCAACTCTGACTTCAACCTTGTTTCCAGGTACCAATTCAGTATGAATCACCGCTGGCGTATTATCCTGGGTGTTTATCCTGCGACCAGCCGGATCAGCCAAGATAGAGGCGCGAAGCACATTGTCTGGTAACTGGTAAGCAGCTCTTACACCGGCATTGATCATATCCTCCAAGGAAATATCAGTTTCAAATCGGACATTCATGCCAACAGAAATAAACACATTGACTATACCGGTGTCCTGGCAGATGGGTCGCTTTCCCTCTGCACACATACGAGAATTGACTAAGATCTGAGCCATAGCATCTTTTGCCGCAGCTGACTGCTCTGCCTGATAAGCATTGCCCAGCGCACGGATAAAATCTGGCGGGTGGTAATAAGAGATGTACTGCAAAGCATCCTGAATACTCTGAACGAGATCAAGCTTTGCAATGACTGTCACGGACGGGTTGGCCAAGTTAATCTCCCCTAAGAAACCGGACTCAAGAGTACATCAACCGAGTTAATGCCTCTGCTACACAAACCGGTTTATCGGTCCCCTCTCTCTCAATGGTCACTTCTTTTTTTATTTGGATGGTATTTTCTGCCTTCAACTCGGCCAGCAAAAACCGGTGGCTTGCCCTTATCCGTGAGTTAACAGGCACCGGACCCGGAAAACGAACTCTTTCAAGCCCATAGTTAACACCCATAAAAACACCTTCGAGGGCTTCGGGTTTCAACACTGGCACACTGCTTCCCAGATGAACAATTAACGATAAAGTAAGAAAACCGTGTGCTATGGTGGTCTTGTAGGGTGACAACTGAGCCGATTTCTCTGGATCAATATGAATAAACTGATGATCTAAGGTGGCATCTGCAAACAAATCAATGCGTGCCTGGTCTACTTCAAACCAGTCACCGACCCCTTCTTGCTGCCCCTCTATAGTTTTAAATATTGCAAGGGCTTGTTGGGCATAGTCGGACATCGTGCGGCCTCCTGGAAAATTGCTGAGTTGAATGTTTCCAGTTTACCACAATCTGCTTGCTCAGAAGACCGATCAGTAGCGTGCGCCGGCTGCATGGTTTATCCTACTCGACGGATGTCTGCGACCACATGAATCGCAGGCAGGTTCTGCCTTTTCATGAATAACCCGGAATGAGGAATTCAGTATGACAAAACAGGTCTACATCGCTGCCGGTGCTCGAACTCCCATGGGCGGCCTGCAAGGAGACCTTGCCTCGCTCACCGCTGTCCAACTCGGTTCAGTGGCTATAAAAGATGCTGTAAAACGAGCCGGTCTCAACGGAGAGGATATTGACGAAATCATCATGGGATGTGTTCTGCCCAGCGGCTTGAGACAAGGGCCTGCCCGCCAGGCAGGCATTGACGCGGGCATTCCCGTTAACGTGGGCGCCACCACTGTCAACAAACTCTGCGGCTCAGGAATGAAAGCCACTATGCTGGCTCATGACCTGATAAAGGCAGGCACTAATAACATTATGGTGGCCGGCGGCATGGAGAGCATGAGCAATGCTCCCTACCTTCTACCAAAAGTGCGTAATGGTATGCGCATGGGCCATGGCGAGATTCAGGATGTCATGTTCACTGACGGCCTGGAAGATGCCAAGACCGGCAAACTGATGGGCGCGTTCGCGCAGGAAGTGGCTGATGATCATCAACTCACCAGAAAAGACATGGATGACTTCGCCATCTCCTCACTGCAAAAAGCAGTCACCGCCATTGAAACCGGTGCCCTGGATGCTGAAATTGCAGAAGTCTCTATTAAAGATCGTCGCGGTGAACGCATCATTAGCTGTGACGAACAGCCCGGAAAAGCAAATTTAGATAAAATTCCCAAACTCCGACCTGCCTTTAAGACGGATGGTACAGTGACAGCGGCAAACTCCAGCTCAATATCAGATGGCGCCTCGGCTCTTGTCCTGGTTGACCAGGAAACATTGCAGCAACGTGGCCTCAAACCCATGGCTAAAATCATCGCCCACAGTACGCACTCGCGCCATCCTTCAGAATTTACGCTGGCACCCATTGACGCCATCAAGAAAGTTCTTATTGCGGCTGAATGGCAAAAGCAGGACGTGGACCTGTTTGAAATCAACGAGGCATTCGCCATGGTCACTATGCTGGCTCAGCAGGAACTGAGCATTGACCCGGCAAAAGTGAATATTCACGGTGGCGCCTGCGCCCAAGGGCACCCCATAGGATCCACAGGATCACGAATCATCGTCTCGCTGATGTATGCTTTGAAGCGCCTGAACAAAACTCGTGGAATCGCTGCACTGTGCATCGGCGGCGGTGAAGCCACAGCAATCGCCATTGAGATGGTTTAGATCCCCGACAATGCAACTAAACGCCCTGTGTTTTCTGAAAAACGGCAGGTTAGTGTAGATTTCAGGTAAAGGAACCGTCTACAATTTATTGCTTTTGAAGCAACTAGGAATTACATCGTGACAAGTCTGCCGGTTATTGTAGGATTTGGAGGTATTAATCCCGCTGGACGGAGCTCAGGTCACCACGCTTATCGACGTATGGTTTTCGATAAATTACCGCAAAGCAAATCCCAGAATACGCTGAAAGCGCTGGCATCTCTGATGAACTGCCCGCTTGATGAGGCCCACATTCTTCAGCACACGCTTATTCGCAGACTGGAGAAGAATCTTTTTGATCCAGCAGACATCCGCCTTAACAAATCAGCCCAGATGGGCCCCGCTGAAAACAAGCCGATTGAATTCACTATAAAACGCAGCCAGTTGCCTGCCAGAATTTCACCGGAATGGAAAATCTCAGATGCCGGCAATGGCCGGGTCCTGATCAGTACTCAACAACCCCTGGATGTTCTGTTACCGGACGCAAGACAATCCAAAGTAAATTCTGCCGGGCAACTCCCCACAGGATTTGATCCCGAATCCCTTTATCAGAGTCGAAATCATCCCCGCGGACTACAGCTCACAGTCTATGGCGCCTCCGATGCGATTCAGTCCCTGGGTATTCCGTGGCAGGAAGTGAAAAACAGAATTCCTGCAGATCAGATTTCTGTCTACGCCAGTAGTGCCATGGGGCAACTCGATAACAATGGTTCTGGCGCAATGCTGCAGGCAACCATGCTGGGCAAGCGGGTAAGCTCGAAAAATTGTGCGTTAGGGCTGGCCCAGATGACAGCCGATTTTGTCAATGCCTATGTTATAGGCAGTGTTGGTTCGACCGGGGCTAACGTTGGTGCCTGCGCAACTTTTCTCTATAACCTGAGGCAAGGTATCCAGGACATTAGGTCGGGAAAATTCAGAGCAGTCATCATAGGCTCCAGTGAAGCACCCTTAACGCCAGAAGTAATTGAAGGTTATCGAACCATGGGAGCACTGGCTGAAGATGATGCCCTGGCCAAGATGGGTCCCCTGAACCATCAACTGGCTTGTCGCCCGTTTGGAGACAATTGCGGCTTTACGCTGGCTGAAGCTTCACAATTCCTGATTTTATTTGATGATGAACTGGCTATGGAAATGGGCGCTAACATTTACGGCTCTGTAGCTGACGTATTCATTAATGCCGATGGTTTTAAAAAATCTATTCCAGGACCGGGTATTGGCAACTACATTACCGTTGGCAAAGCCATGGGCACCATTAAATCCATGCTGGGCGCTCAAGCCTTACAGCAGAACACTTACATGCAGGCGCATGGTACCGGCACACCACAGAACAGGGTGACCGAGTCTCACATATTCAATGAATTAGCCAAGGTCTATGGCCTGTCCAAATGGCCGATTACGGCCATCAAGGCCTATATCGGACATTCCCTTGCCTGTGCTTCTGGTGATCAAATAGCATCTTCTCTGGGGGTTTGGCAAGATGGCATCATTCCAGGCATAAACACGACACCTTCTCTGGCCGAAGATGTGCATAGCAGTCACCTGAATTTTCTCCTGGAACATACCGAGATTGACCCCACAACAATGGCGGCGACACTGATCAACTCAAAAGGTTTCGGCGGCAATAATGCCACTGCTGCCATTCTCTCTCCTACCGTCACTAAATCAATGTTACAAAAGAGATACGGTAATAAGCGGTTCGCTGATTATCAGCACAGGCACCAGAACGTTCACGCAGCCACCCTTGCCTATGACCAACAAGCCATTGCAGGCAATACTGAACTCATCTACCAGTTTGGCCTGGGTGTTGTTGAAGGCGCTGACCTAACCATCGAAGCGGATCATATATCCATTCCCGGCCAGGAGAAAAAAATTGACCTGACCGCTATCAACCGCTTCCCAGATATGACTTAGCTGATTTCCCGGATGCTATTGTCCTGAACACTATCAACCGCTTCCCAGATAGGACTTAGCCGATTTCCCGGGTGCTATTGTCCTGAACACTGTCAACCGCTTTCCAGATAGGACTTAGCTGATTTCCCGGGTACTACGGAAATCAATCTCCGGCCAGCGCTCCTCGGTTAAAGTCAGGTTTACCCGGGTGGGCGCCAGGTAAGTCAGATGGCCGCCGCCATCCACCGCCAGATTAACCGCTGCTTTTCTTTCAAACTCAGCCAGCCGCTTTGTATCAGAACTGGAAATCCAGCGCGCCGTACTGACACTCACGGGTTCATAACCACAGTCAACCTTGTACTCTTCCTTTAAACGAAACGCGAC
The DNA here is from genome assembly GCA_012960535.1 of Gammaproteobacteria bacterium. Lineage (GTDB taxonomy): Bacteria > Pseudomonadota > Gammaproteobacteria > Pseudomonadales > Azotimanducaceae > UBA9926. The sequence goes on along the minus strand of DUBB01000002.1, from coordinate 89,186 downwards.
CACATCAAATTGCAGAATTCCAACTGCGCCGAGAATCAGGTCATTCGATTCTTTGGGCATAAACACCTGGGTTGCACCTTCTTCTGATAATTGGGTTAAACCCTGCCTGAGTTGTTTACTCTTTAGAGGGTCTTTCAATTTTACCCGGCGAAATAGCTCAGGGGCGAAATGAGGAATTCCGATAAAATTTATTTTCTTGCCGGAAGTAAAAGTATCGCCTATCTGAATAGTCCCGTGATTATGCAATCCTATGATGTCACCGGAATATGCCATTCCAACTGTCGACCGCCCCCCGGCAAGGAAGGTAACCGCATCTGTGACTTTAACACTTTTGCCTATACGGACATGATGCATCTTCATACCCTGCTGGTAACCTCCCGAACAAATTCGCATGAACGCCATACGGTCCCTATGCTTCGGGTCCATATTCGCCTGAATCTTGAATATAAAGCCGCTGAACTCTGTATCCTTGGGATCAATGGGCTCAGCAGTTGTCATTCGCTGGATGGGCGGGGGAGCAATCTCGACAAAACCATCCAGCATTTCCATTACACCAAAATTACGCAATGCAGAGCCAAAATACACTGGCGTCAATTCGCCCTTCAGGTAGCGCTCCTGGTCAAATTCATGGGATGCGCCACGTACCAGTTCTATCGCCTCTAGAAGTTCTGCCAATTGATCGCCTAAGAACGATTCTGCTTCCGCACTGTGAATACCGCTTATCAGATCATGTTCAGCTGCCGGACCTTCTGTCCCCCGCCTATAAGGATAGATAACGTCCTCATACAGATGGTAAACACCCTTAAACCGGCTTCCAGCCCCTATCGGCCAGGTCATTGGAGCACAATCGATTTTCATAATCGATTCCACCTCGTCCAGTAGATCTATGGGGTCGCGTATCTCCCGGTCCAGCTTATTAATAAAGGTCAGTATGGGTGTGTCTCGTAAGCGACACACTTCCATTAACTTTAATGTTCTCTCCTCCACTCCCTTGGCACCATCGATTACCATCAATACTGAATCGACTGCTGTCAGAGTCCTATAGGTATCTTCTGAAAAATCTTCGTGACCGGGTGTATCGAGAAGATTCACGACATGATCGGCATAGGGAAACTGCATCACCGAGGTGGTCACAGAAATACCCCTTTGCTTTTCCAGTTCCATCCAATCGGACGTTGCATAACGATCAGATTTCCTGGATTTAACCGTGCCAGCCAACTGAATGGCCTTACCTAATAACAGTAGCTTTTCGGTGATGGTGGTCTTACCGGCATCGGGGTGAGATATGATAGCAAAAGTCCTGCGCCTATCAACTTCACTTGCAATCATATCTGGGGTCTCTTTCTGGAGCCTGCATTATACCGGCCTCAGCAAGATTATGTCGGTCTAGATCAGCTCTTTCGCCATAACCAGCGCGTCTTCTCTTGCCGTTCCTCCAGGATAGTAACCTTTGCGGCGACCAATTTCGTTGAAACCGAGGCTATCGTACAAGGCACGAGCCACCCGATTCGATGGCCTGACTTCCAGAAAAATACTGTTAAGCCCGCGTCGCTTTGCCCTGCTAAGCAGGTGCAGAGTCAGTTTTCGACCCAGACCTTTACCCTGTTGCGGCTCGCTCACACAAACATTCAGCAGGTGACCTTCACCTGCGCCAGTCGACAGGATACCGTGACCCACAATTTTTTCCTGTAAAATCAATAACCAGCATTCTGCATGCTGTTTCAGGCAATCGCGGAAAATACCTTCACTCCAGGGCTGCGAATACCCCGCCTTTTCGTTAGCCATAACAGTGGATAGATCTTTTAATTTCATGGCCCTAAACTCGGTATTAGCGACCATTGGGGTTTAATCTGAAAACCGTCAGGTCCTCCCAGAATTTTCTTTTTACTGCTGCACTGTTCTGGAATTCAACCACATTATCAATATGCAGACTGTATCCATTCTGACTATGCACCAGGTCCAGAGCCTTATCTGCATGTTCAGCAATACCTGAACGCCCATCCATAACCAGTATTACCAGTCTGGGCAGTTCAGAAATTCGCTGCCTGAGGGTATCTGTAAAATCAACTTGCACACTATTTCTGGCAACGCCCAGCACAGAAATAACCGGCCTGGAAGGCGCCAGATTGTAGGCACGGGCGATGTCATAGCATAATCTCTGCAGACCGCCTGGCAGGGCCTCTAGCTCGTTCTGGTCAACACCCACAACCATGGCTAAAGATTGAAAATTCAGTATATGAAATGTTTGACCTGAAGCCCCCAACCTGTCGGTTTCAGTATTATCCGGCCGCTCGGTTACCTTGGCCGCCGGGATAACTGCTGCGGCCAGAGGATCAGAACTGCGCTCCGTCCAGCGATCGATCCCCATGGCTTTCAGATACGGAGACAAACCTGTGTTCACAGCGCCACCGGGGCGATCTTCAAGCAGAACCTGTATTTACTCTTTTTCATCGGGGTTTCTTTCACCGTAGTCTTGCCATGGCTTATCGCGCTCACTGATTATCTGACGAAAACCTTTTTCTTCAAACGATTCAACCCAGCGATAAGCTTCTTCGGTATGTCGAGTCATACCATCAAAGAAAGTTCCCAGCATCTGCGTCGTTCTCAGACCCATATTTTCAAAGGCCTGATTAATGAGCAACTTATTCAACGCCAGCTGATTCGCCGGAATATTAATAAACTGCTTGGCTGCAGCTTCCACTTGATCTGAAAGCGCAGCCTCCGACACAACTTCTGAGACCAGGCCAATCCGATAGGCCGTTTCAGCACTGATGGCTTTTCCGGTCAATAAGAACTGTTTAGCATGCTCCAGTCCCAGTCGATAGACCCACATCATGGTAGTGGGCGTCCCGTAAATCCGACTGGGAGCATAACCAATAAAAGCGTTTTCCGCCATATAGAGCAAATCGCAACACAACACCAGATCAGTGGCGCCACCGATCGCCCATCCTCTTATCTCACCGATGACGGGTTTTGGGCATTCCCATATACTCATGAACCTGCGCACATTGTTGCCCATCATCCGATAATCCCTGACTGGATCCCAGGCACCCTCCCGAGCATCAATTGGCGGAGATCCAAAGGCCGGATCAAAGCGTTGCTCATTCTGGGTTAAATCATAACCCGCAGTAAAAGTATCGCCCACACCACGGAGAACAATGGCCGCCACATCACGGCTTCTGGTTGCCCGATCAATACTCTCGGCAATGCCCTGTATTACAGCTTCTGTCAGCGTATTTTTTTTACCGGGTCGATTAATGGAAATAATCGCAATACCGTCGCTTTCCTTGTAAAGCACAACCTGTTCATCGTCTTCCATGCTTTATCCTTCTTTATTCTCTATTCTCTATTCTCTATTCTTTCTTCTTCGTCATTCTTTGTTCTGCTTTATCCTTCTTGACGGGTCAACTCTCTATCTCTCAGTTCGGGTTTTCGTGCAGCAACAAAACAAAAGCTTCCCAAAAATGCTGCGCAGGCAATGCTTACTAAACCGATTTTATAGTCACCATATAGATCCGCCATATAACCTGCAATAATGGGGCCGCCGGACATTCCAAACATCAATATTAACGAAGAAAACCCCATAATAGTTCCAAACGCGCTCGGCCCAAAATAATCTGCCCTGATGGCCACCATGAGAGGGCCCCGCACGCCCCAGGCTAAACCATGCATTATCGCAAACAAGATGACCTCACTAACCTCTGTGGCATAGGCTAGTTCAAGCAATGCCAGCGCATGAACCACCATACAGGCTATACAGAGCCATCTCTTGTTAAAACGGTCACCCAGATATCCACCGACGATCTGCCCGAACATCTGAAATCCGGTCAGCAAGGCAACAACCAGGGCTGCTTCGGTTAAGGTAAATCCCAAGCCCTGTGATAGATGCGGAACAAGATGAACCATGACAACCGATACGCACAGCAATGCTGATGCATGGCCCACCGAGACGAGCCAAAAGGCAGAAGTCGCCATCGCTTGTCGTGCGCTGAAATCGACCCCCTGGAGCTGACTCGTTACCGTTGTTGATACAACGTACTGACCATCAGCAACCTGACCGTAATCTGCAGGACGATGGCGTACCAGCTGAGCCAGTGGCAGACCAACCAACAAAACGACCAGCCCGGAATAAAAAGCCGTCATCCGCCAGCCAATAGCTTCCAGGCAAATCACCAACAGGGGTACCGCGACCCCGCCCAGGGAATAACCAATCTGGGACACTGCAATTGCTTTAGAGCGATGCTGATGGAACCAATTAACAATCGACACCATCACCGTTGCGAAGCCACCAAGACTGGATCCAACGGCGATAAGTGCAAACGACAAATAAAAACCCAGCAGGCTGTTAATGGAAGAAAAGCTGACGAACCCGATACCAAACAACAATATACCGATGGTAAGGATTATTTTAGGCCCAAAGCGATCAACCAGCCAACCCTGAAGGGGCCCTAACACCCCACTTTCCACTCTAGCCAAAGCAAATGCTCCGGCTACCATCGTTTTACTCCAGCCAAAGTCTTCCTGCAGCAGCACCACGTATGCACCATAGGACTGCATCCACAGCAAACCAGAAAGCAATTGCAGTCCCGCCGCTGAGGCTACGATGTACCAACCAAAGAAAACCGTGCCCTGGGGGCGCAGTGCCTTTCCAAAGGAAGCTAAAAAATTAGCCACGAAGCCCACTCCTGGTAGAGGAAAACGGCTATCAACCGTCTATTAAACTAAACCGCGATTTATAGATAGTTAGCCCTTGCCAGCCATCGATGAAGCGTCTTCTGCAATCGCCAGATCTTTGCTTCAGGATAGAGCGTTTCCGCCATCAAACTACCCGGCGCCACCAGATTACGCAAACGTAAACTACAATCCAGGTTCTTGCAGACCACATTGGCTATCGTTCTGCGTCCTTGGCTGCCTTTTTCAGTCACTGTGAACATGGCAGTACCATCAAGCCGATGGACGTGATGACACAAACAACACATATCGAGCCTGACTCTGGCTGATGAACGCAGCAAGCGACGCATCACCACCCCGGTGAGGCCGCCATCCTGAGGAGAAACCAGAACAACATAACCCAGATGCCCGGAAGGATGTATCCAGCCAAGAAAATCTCTATTCGGCCATATTATGTGACGCAACTCAGGAATCCAGATTTCATCTTCGCTAGAATCAAAACAACCTTTCAGAGCATGCGCTGATATTTCTTCCATCCGCAGATTTTACCTCAATTACCCCTGGCTTTATCAAGCAAATATCAGATCCAGTTGCACGCCCAGGAAATATCACTCAAGCTGGACACCAATCCGAAAACGTCAGCAGTGTAACTGATACTATCACAGCCAACCAAGCTAATATGAGAACCGTATGATACAACTGGAAAAACGAGATTCTATCTTCATTCTGACTATGGATGACGGTGAAAATCGCTGGAATACCACTTTCGTTCGAGAAATCTCGACCGCCCTGGACGAAGTAGAGGCATCGGTTGGCCCAGCAGCCCTGGTCACGACATCATCAGACCCTAAATTCTTTTCTAACGGCCTGGACCTCGAATGGCGGGCCAGTTCAGGCGATCACCCTGGGGGAGATAAGGCTGCCTTTGGCTCTGAATTCATGGCATTAATGGGTAGAATCATCACCCTGCCGCTGCCTTCTATCTGTGCCATCAACGGCCATGCCTTTGGTGCCGGATTCATGATGGCACTGTGTCATGATGTTCGCCTTATGAGACAGGACCGAGGCTTTATCTGTGCCAACGAAGTTGAAATCGGCATGGTCATACCAGATCCGGAGCTGGCCCTGTTCCAACACAAATTACCGGCTAACGTGTTCTTTGAGACAGTCCAGCTAGCGCGACGCTGGACTGGGCCTGAAGCTGCTCAAGCTGGCATCATCAGCAGCACCTGCAGCCAGGAAGATCTGCTCGAGAACGCTGTCAGCAAAGCCCAGTCCCTGGCCAGGCTGGGCGAGAATCGTAAAGTTTATGGGAAGATGAAAGAACGTCTGTTTGGGTCTAATGCTGCCATCAACACGCCTCATGGTGCCGCACATCTGCTTAGGTCAGTGGGCCCGGCAGCATCCTGAAGGCGGCCTTGCATTTAGCTGCTTCAAACACGCTTCGAGCGAACCCTGTTGGTCCCAAAAATCAAAGCTATTTACCGTTCCCTGATTTTCGCATAAACAGAGACTGGCAAATAACGATAACCAGTAGACGCAGGTTAACAACAAAGCAATCGGGACAATTTAGCGTGTGTTATATCAGGCTCGCTAACCAATGAAGCCACACCTCCTGCGTCGCTCTATACAATAGATGCAACTGTCTGGCGTTTAATCACCCTTTGAGGTGTAATAACTTCCACTAACAATTTGTTATCACATGAAGTCATTAGCACTATCACTGCCACCTGACCTTTATTAAAATGCAGGATCAATCTGCTCTATGAACAGTGTCATCAACAGTCAAGGAATAACATTATGGCTAAGGTTTTAGATCTCTATATTAATGGCGAGTTCCGATCTGGACACGGACCTGACACTTTCCCGGTACTCAATCCTGCTACCCAGGACATCCTAGTTGAAGCACCCTTCGCCACAACTGATGAAATAAACGAGGCCGTCGCAGCGGCCAAGACAGCCTTTGTCCAGTGGCGCAGCGTACCCGCACCAGAACGAGCCAGGCTGATGATGAAGTATCAGATGCTGCTCAAAGAGAAGCAGGATGAAATCGCAGAAATTCTTTCCCAGGAGACGGGTAAAACATTTGCTGATGCCCAGGGCGATGTATGGAGAGGCATAGAAGTTGCGGAACAGGCCTGTAATGTCCCTGCAATGATGATGGGAGAAACCTCCGAAAACGTTGCCCGGGGTATCGATACCTATAGTTTGATCCAACCCCTTGGCGTCTGTGTGGGTATAACCCCTTTCAATTTTCCAGCCATGATTCCCCTGTGGATGTTCCCAATGGCCATTGCCTGCGGTAACACCTTCATTTTGAAGCCGTCAGAACAGGATCCAATGACGCCCAACCGCCTGGTAGAATTATTCTACGAATGTGGTTTTCCTGAAAATCTATTGCAGCTTATCCATGGTGGTAAAGATCAGGTTAACGCTCTCATCACGCACCCAGATACCAAAGCAATCTCTTTTGTGGGTTCTGTGGCAGTAGGACAACACGTCTATCGCACGGGTACAGACAGCCTCAAGCGGGTACAGTGCCTGACCGGTGCAAAAAACCATATGGTGATCATGCCAGATGCTGATAAAGACCAGGCCATCAATTCACTGGTGGGATCGTCTGTGGGTGCTGCCGGGCAGAGATGCATGGCGATTTCGGTTGCCCTGTTTGTAGGCAGCGCTCAACAATGGATACCCGACGTTGCTAAAGCCATGTCCGAGGTCAGACCAGGCGCCTGGGATGACAATGGCGCCGGTTATGGCCCACAGATCAGCCCACAGGCAAAAGCCAGGATTCTTGATTATATTGAAAAAGGCAAACAGGAAGGGGCCAATTGCCTGCTCGATGGCAGCGATTGTTCAGTAGACGGCCTGCCTCAGGGTAACTGGGTCGGACCCACTTTATTTAGCGATGTCACACCCAAAATGACTATTTACACAGATGAGATTTTTGGACCTGTTTTGGTTGCTGTAAATGCAGACACTCTGGAAGAAGCTATCTCCCTCATTAATGCCAATCCCTATGGCAACGGCACTTCACTATTCACCTCCTCTGGTGGCGCTGCTCGAAAATTCCAGAGTGAAATTGAAGTCGGACAGGTCGGCATAAACATTCCCATACCAGTGCCGCTGCCATTCTTCTCGTTTACAGGATGGAAAAACTCATTTTATGGTGATCATCATGTTTATGGGAAGCAGGCCATCCGATTCTATACTGAGACTAAAACCATTACCGCTCGCTGGTTCTCAAGTGATTCTGTTGCTTCGGCTAATATGACTATCGATCTGAAGTAATATGGTTAATGGCGCCAGCGACCTGCAACTCGCTATCAGAAAGAATCAGTCAACTGCAGGTCCAGGGTGCGGCAGGAACATCTGCCAGAACCTTATATTCCAGATACCTGTGTCTGGAACATTCTTGCTAGCACCTGCTAAAAATACTGAAACTCGCCCTTTCTGGGCATTTTTGGTTGCAGCCGGTGTTGAAGGAATTCACGGACGGAGATCGTATGACCGATAAACTGCGGTTTGAAATGAAGGGGGCAACCGCCCTGCTCACCATAGACAATCCTTCGGCCAATACCTGGGATGAGGATAATCTGGCAGCCCTTGAGGAACTCATTGGCCATTTGAACAAAGACCCCAACTGCTACAGCCTGGTGATTACTGGAAAGGGGGACAGATTTTTCTCAGCAGGCGCTGATCTGAATTTATTTGCTGATGGCGATGCTGATCATGCCAGGCTCATGGCTGACAAATTTCACGGCGCCTTCCAGGCACTGACGCATTTTCGTGGTGTATCCATTGCAGCAATAAATGGCTATGCCATGGGTGGAGGCCTGGAGTGCGCCCTGGCCTGTGACATACGCATTGCCGAGCAGCATGCTGTAATGGCATTACCCGAGGCCACAGTGGGTCTACTGCCATGTGGACTGGGCACGCAGCACCTCCCCTGGCTGGTAGGCGAGGGCTGGGCCAAGAGAATCATTCTCTGCGGCGAGCGAGTCAGTGCTGATATGGCACTCAATATCGGCCTCGTTGAAGAGGTGGTAGATAAAGGCCAAAGCTTGAACAAAGCCCTGCAGCTGGCAGAAAAGACCAGGCATCAGAGTCCTACCAGTATATCTGCCTGTAAACGCCTTATTATGGCAGCCAGAACGGGTAATCTAGAATCTGCTCTACCCTTAGAACGAGATGAATTTGTCGGCCTTTTCTCAACAGCCGATCAGAAGGAAGGGGTCACTGCCTTCCTCGAAAAACGCAAACCAGTCTGGAAAAATGCTTAAATGACAACGCCTGTCTTATTCTCAGAACTTGCTCTTTCAGACGGTTATTATGCCGGTGTTGCCACCCTGAATTCAGAAGCCACGCTGAACAGCCTAAATCTGGAAATGATTGATTTACTCAGTGACCAGTTAGAAATCTGGCGAAAGCAGCATAAAATCCTGTTTATCCTATTCGATTCGGCCTCAGACAAAGCATTCTCTGCAGGCGGCGATATCCAAACCATGTACCATGATATGAAAGCGCATGCGGGCGGACCATCGCCTTACTGTGATACCTTCTTCGAGCGCGAATACCGGCTGGACTACGCCCTGCACAACTTTCCCAAGCCAACCATTGCCTGGGGCCATGGCATTGTTATGGGGGGTGGGCTTGGCATACTGTCTGCCTGCCAGTATCGTCTTGCCACCCAAACCACTCGTATCGCCATGCCTGAAATCACTATTGGCCTTTTCCCCGATGCGGGTGCGACCTGGACTTTCAATAACATGGATCCGGCCTGGAGCCACTTTATTGCCTTAACAGGCGCCAATCTAAACGGTAATGATGGGATACTGGTTGGTATGATTACCCATTTAATTAACCACAATTTAAAATCCGAATTTTTAAAGCAGCTGGCACAAGTTCAATGGCAGAGCGACATTAGCGGGCAAATCGAGGTTATCCTAAAGAAATTCAGTGAAATCAGAGAACCATTCCCCGAATCGCAGCTAGACAAACACCGCCAGCTTATCCGCAACACCATGAACAGGGTACTCAGTACGACGGACCCGAATCTGGCATTGATCGACGCCATGGCAGACTGGCCTGAAGATAAATGGTTGACCCGTGCTAAAACCAGCTTTCTAAATGGCTCACCCACTACGGCTGCCATTATCATCGAACAGTTTCAGAGAGCAGCCAGCATGACCATGAAAGAGATGTTCAAGATGGAATTAACCATCGCCGTAAACTGTAGCCGTCACAGTGATTTTCAGGAAGGCGTAAGAGCCCTGCTCATTGAAAAAGACCTGAAACCGAAATGGTCTTATCCATATGGGCAAGTACCGCGTGCTCACATCGAACACCATTTTTATTCGCCCTGGGTAGCACATCCCCTGGACAATCTGACTGAGTAATTCAAGAGACTGACCACTATGAAAAAAATCGGTTTTATCGGGCTTGGCAATATGGGTGGGCCCATGGCAAGCAACCTCCTCAAAGCCCAGCACGAGGTCGCAGTCTATGACATCGTGCCATCATTGGTAGAAAGTATTTCAGAGCAGGGTGGCATCGCCTGTAAAAGTGCTGCTGAAGTTCTCTGCGGAGCGGACCTGGTTATTTCCATGTTACCCGCCTCACAGCATGTGGAATCTCTTTATTTAGGTGATGAAGGCATCATGCCCTTGATCGATACCTCGAGCATAGTAATTGACTGTAGCACCATCTCGCCGGCAAGCTCGAACAAGGTCTCAACTGCAGCGCAAGCCCTGGGAATTGCCATGCTCGATGCCCCGGTGTCCGGCGGCGTCGGCGGTGCTGTTGCCGGCTCACTCACCTTTATCGTCGGCGGGACCGAAGCCGACCTTGAAAAGGTCAGGCCAATACTGGAAATAATGGGCAATAACATTTTCCACGCCGGCGCTGCTGGTGCCGGACAGGTCGCTAAGATCTGCAACAATATGTTACTCTCTGTGCTTATGACGGGTACAGCTGAGGCTCTGCAGCTAGGCGTTAATAACGGCCTGGATGCTAAGGTTTTATCTGAGATTATGCGAAAAAGCTCAGGCGGCAACTGGGCGCTTGAAGTGTATAACCCTTACCCAGGGGTTATGGACAACGTGCCAGCAGGCAATGACTACCAAGGGGGGTTCCTGGTTGACCTCATGATCAAGGATTTAGGCCTGGCAATGGAATCTGCGTTAGCAACAGACTCCTCTATACCTCTGGGTGCCCTGGCACGCAACCTATACCGCCTGCATGGCAGCAAAGGTGCCGGTGGTAAAGACTTTTCCAGCATTCAACAGCTATTTACAACCCGGTGACTGGCGTTCTGGTTAAGCACAGGCATACCCTAAACATTTGCTAGGCAATCACTAAAACAGGAACCGTCATGTCGGAATCCAGATTGAATAACGAACAACAAGAATTTCAGGAATTTTGCCGGCGCTGGCTGATAGAAAACCGACCAGAACCGACTAAAACCCCGCTGCCTCAGGCTGCATATGAAGTCGTTGATGAAGATCACAGAATTTACCTGTGTGACTGGCAGGCGAAGTGCTACGAAGCGGAACTGATCGCAACGGATCTGCCTAAAGAATACGGCGGCCACGGTCATACCGGATTACAGCAAATAGCCAGCGCAGAAGTTCGTAGAGCAAAAGTACCTTACTTCATCAATTGGATTGGCCTGGGTATGACAGTACCAACACTGTTGGCGCACGGTTCAGAAGAACAGAAGAAAACATTCCTGCCACCCATTTTTACAGCAGAACACATCTGGTGCCAGGGTTTCAGTGAACCCGGTGCTGGGTCAGATCTGGCGTCTTTACAGACCAGCGCTGAGAAACAAGGCGATCTCTGGGTTATCAATGGCAGTAAAGTCTGGACAAGCCTGGGTCATTTTGCCCAATGGATGTTATTACTTGCCAGGAATGACAAGCAAAATAAATATGGCGGCATTACCTACTTCCTCGCACCCATGGACCATCCCGGCATCACCGTAAACCCAATCCACAAAATGACGGGTGAATCCGGCTTTAACGAGGTTTTCCTGGACCAGGTCGAAATAGGCGACCACCTCCGAGTCGATGAAATAGGTGCTGGCTGGAAAGTTGCCATGTCAACCTTGACCAACGAACGCGGGGCCGGTGTTGGTGTTGGCGCTGTCGCTGGTGAGTCACCCAAGCTCGTTATGCAGCAGGTCATTGATCTGGCTAAGGGAACTATCCGCAATGGTCAATCGGTTTGGGATGATCCTATCTGGCGGGACCGCTTGATCAAAATGTATGAACGAACAGAGGCAGCCATTCAAAATGCACGTAGATCAAAGGTTAAAGCCCTCAACGGAGGCGCTATGCGCATCCCGTTACAGGGCAAAGTGACCGGCAGTGAAATCTCTCAAGAACTACATCACCTGGCCTTGGGCGTACTAGGATTGAAGTCAAGCCTTTACACCCGTGATGAAAACGCCGCTGACGATGGCAAGTGGGCTCTGGGTTACATGAATACTTACACCGGCACAATATCCGGGGGAAGTAGTGAAATTCAACGTAACATTCTAGGCGAAAGAATTCTCGGCATGCCAAAAACAAAATAATTTATCAGGACGGGTAACATGAGCCAGCCAAAGGATTTTGGATTCAGCGAAGATATCAGCATGCTGAAGGAGACTTTTGCAAGATTTCTAACAGACAAAAAACCCATCAATATGCTCAGGCCAAGTCTGGAAGGAACCGAAGACCCCTATCATGGCTCCATCAGAACGGGCTTTTACGACGAAGAAACCTGGCAGCAAATGGTTGAATTAGGATGGCACGCTGTTGCCGTTCCTGAAGACAATGGCGGTATAGGCATGGGCTTAGTCGCTGCCGTTGCCCTGGCTGAAGAAATTGGTCAGTTTGCACTATCAACACCTTTGTCAGCGACTTTACAAGCGTGTTTCCTGCTGAGAGAAATAAAGTCCTCCGCCGCTGATCAATTGCTAACCGACATTGCCGCAGGTGAGAGTGCCGGCTTGGCTATCCATGGCGAACAAGGATCTCTGGAAACTGACTCAACCGATGTTACTTTTGCAGATGGCACCCTCACTGGCACCGCCTGGTACGTGACCGATGCCCAGAAACTAGATCATTTCATTGTCGCTGCTGCCTCGGACAATGGCGTAGGCCTTTTCAGGGTCGCCAGCAATCAACCGGGCGTTAGCCTGCACCCGGATCGAATTGTAGATCTAACCCGTGATCAGGCGCATCTGGTATTCCATCAAGCCCGCGCAGAAACATTATGTGAGCCCGGCAAGGGTGAGCATTGTCTGCAGGCGGCGCTTCCCGCTTTACTTACCCTGGCGGCGGCTGATATTGCTGGCGCCGCTGAATGGCAGCTACAGACCACAGCAGAGTACGCTAAAGTGAGACAACAGTTTGATCGCCCCATTGGTTTCTTTCAGGCAGTCAAGCACCCTATAGTTGATATGATGATCCAGACTGACGAAACAAGATCGCTGGTTTATAACGCCGCGTGCGCGTTCGATTACGATAAAGAGGATGCCCTGCGATGCGCTCACTTAGCGAAATCCAACGCATCCGATACAGCCAGCCTCTCATCGCAACGATCCACGCAACTGCATGGAGGGATCGGATTTACCTGGGAAGCAGATATTCAGATCTACCATAAAAGACAGATTCACAGCCAGTTTCTTTTTGGTGATGGTACATGGCAACGCAAAAAACTGGCAGAATTAATCTAGTTCCTACAAACCAGAAGGGAGAATCTTTTTGAGCTACAGTCTAAAAGGTAAAATCTGTGTGGTAACCGGTGCCACGCGAGGTATCGGCAAGGGCTGTGCTATTGCCCTGGCTGAACAAGGTGCAACCGTCTACGTTACCGGGCGCACTACAGGTCAAGGCGAGCTCACCATAGAAACCAGTATCCAGGCAATTAATGCCGCTGGCGGCGTTGGTCATGGTGTCAGAGTAGATCATAGTCAGGATCAGCAGATAGCAGATTTCTTCGAACAGGTTAAATCTGAGCAAGGTAAAATTGATATTCTGGTCAATAACGTCTACAAGATTCCCAGCCCACCAGCATGGGGTGGCGGTTTCTGGGATCACCCCATACAAATATGGGATGACCAGGTTGGCATCGGGCTCAGGGCGCATTATGTCGCCAGTTGGCACGCCGCACCACTCCTGTTTGCAGCAGGACCCGGCGGCCTGATAGTCAACGTGTCTTCACCCGGCGGACTTTCTTACCACTTTTCTTCCTCCTACGGCGCTGGTAAAGCAGGGTTGGACCGTCTTACAGCGGATATGGCAATCGAGCTCAAAGAAAAAGAAATTGCCGCAATTTCGCTCTATCCCGGTTCGGTCGCGACCGAATTTATCCTGGCTCACGCAACCGCCAACGGCATTGATCTATCAAAATCACAAACCCCCCTGGGCGTAGGTAGAACCATTCCTGCACTTGCCCTAAGCGAAGACCTGATGCAGCGCTCAGGATCAATTCAATGGGTGGAGGATCTCAGCCAGGAATTTGGTATAAAAGACGAACACGGAAATCTTTCACCCATTTATAACAATCGGCAAACTTAACACCAGAATTTAACCCCTAACTTAACCCTAAATAAGGAGAAACCCATGGCTGCTTTTTTTATAGCCCAATACCAAGTCAACGATGCAGACCTTTATCGTGAATACAGTGCAGGCGCAGGCCCAACCCTACAACAGTATGGCGGTGAACTAGTCGCCTTTGATTCGGCAGCAGAGACAATGGAAGGCACCCCACCAGGACCCCAGACAGTCGTCATCCGCTTCGAATCTACTGATGCGGCTAAAACCTGGTATAACTCCAGTGAATACCAGGCAGTGGTGGGCAAACGGCTGGCAGCAACAGCTGGTTTTTCAGTCATATCACAAAGCATGAATATAGGCTAAAGATCAGGCTCAACGGCGTTTCCTGCGATAGCAGGAAACGCCTGGTGATGCCCAAATCCTGGGATAACAGGAATGCTATTGCACCCGTTTCAGGACCGATGACGAAATGCGATGGGTAGCCTGGATAGCCCTCGTAGAATGAAACTCGGCTCTGCGATTGGTTCTGGCTGACCAGGGTCGAGCACAATAGCCTCTATACGCTTCATGATTTCCATAAACCCTATGTTCAATTCCTGTCGAGCCAATGGTGCCCCAATACAATGATGCGGACCACTGCCGAAAGACATCTGTAGGCCTGCTTTTTCTCTGTTTAGATCTATTTCATCCGGGTTTTCAAACTGCCTTTCATCTCGATTAGCAGAACCAAACCGAAGCATGATCATGTCGCCCTGTTTAAGGACATAGCCGTCTAATTGGGTGTCCCTGGTCACTAGCCTGGGCAACCCCTGAACAGGTGCTTCCAGGCGCAGGGCTTCCTCAACAAATACTTTTATGGCCTTTTCATCATCCCGAATATGCGCTTGCAACTCAGGTCGGCGACAAAGTTGCAGCATTGCCCAGCCAAAACTCGATGTGGTCGTCTCATGACCGGCTACCAGGAACTGCCCCAGCACACTCAGGGCTTCACCGTGACTGAGCAGCCTGTCTTCAACCTCCAGTCGGCTGATTGCCAGCAGGGTAATCATGTCCTCTTCAGGTTGTTGGCGTCTGCGTTCGATAATTCGAATCAGGAGCTTCTGCAGACCTACCGCCAGCTCAGCTCTATGCAACATTTCATCATCGTCGACAGCACTCATCTTGAGTGCCGCAGCGGCGGCTGTTGCAGCCTCATAGAAGAATTGTCGGTCCTGTACCGGGATACCCAACCTTTCTGCGATGATTTCCAGCGGCACCGGATAGGCGAAGATCGACATAAAATCACCCTGCGTCACCGCACACAAATCAGCTAACCTGGCATCAATCACCTTGCGCACACCTGCTTCGGACTTCCTGATCTGCGAGCCCGTAAACAACTTGGCCACCAGGTTCCTGTACTGGCTGTGTTCGGGTTCATCCAGGGTCAGCATGGTCGGCGGGGTATCGATCAGGCCCTCGGAGATTCTGGCTAACTCAACCCGCACCGAACTGCTCAGCCTTGCCAGGGCCACCTGCCGGGTGTTCGCCATAAAGGCATCAAATTTACTTGAAAAATCATTGCTTCGCTTGAGGACTTCCCGAAGTAGATCATATCGAGTAACGATATGCAGATTCATTGTCTCATCAAAATAGACTGGATCCTCGCCATCACGCATCTGTTTATAAACGGGATAGGGGTTCAACAGATTTTCAATACTAAATAGATCCATAACCGAGACTCCTCAGAGGTGCAGTGTTCTCCCAAAAGCATTTAACACAGACTCATGCATTGCCTCAGATACAGTGGGATGAGGAAATATAGTCTGTATTAACGATTCTTCAGTGGCTTCGAGACCGATCGCTATGGCAAAACCATGAATCAGTTCGGTAACACCCTCGCCGATTAGGTGCGCCCCCAGGAGTTCGCCGGATTCAGCATCAAATAAAGTTTTAACCAGGCCATCAGTCTGATGAGAGACTACGGCCTTGCCATTGGCATACAGCGGAAAACGGCCAACCTTAAAAGGTCTACCCCTAAGGTCAGCTTCTTTCAGGCCAATACTGGCTATCTGAGGGTAGCTATAGGTACATCCAGGTATACGCTTTTTCTGAATAGGCTGGGGCTGGAGACCTGCTATTTTCTCAGCCGCAATCATAGCTTCATGCGTCGCCTTATGGGCCAGGCACGGGGCTCCGGTCACATCCCCTATGGCATAAATACCCGGTAAATTGGTCTGCTGAACCTCATTCACGGCGATAAAGCCATCTATCAGTTCTAGGCCCAGTTTATCTACGCCTGCGCCGGAAAGATTGGCCTGAACACCCACTGATAGTATGACCGCATCAAACTCTCTGGCTTCACCGTCAATTAGTGCTGTCACCGTCTCACTGGACTCGAGGTTCTCCAGTGAGCAACCAGTCAGGATCTCAATACCCTGTGCTCTAAAAGCTGTTGCTGCCAATTCGGCTATTTCTGAATCTTCTACTGGCAGTATTTGAGCGGCCACTTCCAGCAGGGTCACTTTTGAATTTAAGGCAGCGTAAAAGCTGGCAAATTCAACGCCAATCGCGCCGGCACCGACAATGAGCAGCCTTTCAGGTAGAAAACCTGGCGTCATCGCTTCTCTGGCTCCCCAAATCAGTTTTCCATCAGGTTCAATCGCACCAAGGCGCCGCGGGCTTGCCCCAGTAGCAACAATTATATTATCTGCAAGAATTTCCGCCTCACCGACTCGAACCAGACCGGGTGAGCTTATCACCGCGTCTCCAGCGAATATCCTTACGTTATTTTTTTTCATTAAATGCTGAATACCCTGGCTTAGCTTTTCCGCCGCACGCCTGGATTCACTGACCATCACACTCAGGTCAAAATGGACCTCACCAAGATTGATTCCCAGTTGCGCAGCATGGCCTAGATTCCGTAACAATTCAGCAGAATGGAGTAAAGATTTAGTTGGAATGCAACCCCAGTTCAGACAGGTACCACCCAATGCCTCTTTTTCTGCTAAGGCTACGCTCAATCCTAACTGGGATGCCCGAATAGCGGCCGCATAACCCCCGGGGCCCCCGCCAATCACCATCAGGTCAAATTCGTTCATACCAGAAGCCTGTAGGGTTGAGAGATGAGTTCAACCACCGTAGCCAGAAACTCTGCTGCAGGAGCACCGTCGATAACCCGGTGGTCCCAGGTCAATGACAGGTTCATCTGCTTGGTTTTAATAGGTCTGTCCTGGTCCCAGGTCAGACCGTCAAATATTCTGTTAATACCCAGAATACCTGACTGGGGCTGATTGATGATCGGTGTAAATGAATCCACGCCATACATGCCCAGAGCAGACAGCGTAAAGGTACCACCAGCATAGTCGTCCAGGCCTAATGACCCCTCTCTGGCACTGCTTGCCAGCCGGGCGCTTTCCACGGCAATTTCTTTCAGGCTTAACTGATCTGCGTTACGAATAACCGGCACCAGCAGCCCCTCGGCAACGGCAACGGCAATCCCGATATGGATTTCATCAAGTAAAGTAATTCCGGTGGGAGCAAATACACTATTCATCTGCGGATGAAGCCGTAAAGCTTTCGCTGTGGCTTTAACGACAAAATCGGTATAGGTAGGCCTGGCCTCACCTTCCCATTCTTTTAACAGCTGCGTTCGCATGGACACCGCGTCATCCATGCCTGCAAGCATATCCATTGACAGCTGGGCACTGTTCTGCAGACTCTGCTGCATACGCTCAGCGATGGTTTTACGCATGCCTTTCATGGGAATCACTTGCGCAGTAGAGCCTGCAGTTCCTGCCGCCTTGCTGGCAGGTCGACTCTCCAAACCGTCAAGGTCTGCCTGCACGATGCGCCCACCGGGACCCGAACCCCTGACCGTGCTCAGATCAATACCTCTTTGCTCGGCAAGCCTGCGCGCTAGCGGGGAAGCTTTAACCGGCCCAGGTCCGGATGAGGCCAGGAGAACATCTGCCTCAACGATTCGACCTGCCGGCCCTGTACCAGTTAACGCAGTGATATCAACCTTCAACTCTCCGGCCAGACGCCTGGCCGCGGGCGATGATTTCAGCCGTCCAGAAACTGCAGCAACCGAAGGCGCTGAGGGCTTCACTTGAGCGTCCGGTGCCGCTTCAATACTCACTGCAGGCTCGGTCACTGCAATAGTCAATGATGTCTCAGGGATAGCCTCTCCAGCTTCATAGATATAGCCAACCACATCACCTGGTGCAAGGTTAATACCGGTTTCGACGCTGTGACGGACAGTACCGGAGGCATCGGCATCCACATCAAGGTTTATCTTTTCAGTCTCAAGGGCATAAAGAAGCTCCCCCTTTATTACTTCGGCGCCATCTGCAATAAACCACTCTGAAACCATCCCTTCGGTCATGGTCATGCCTACTTTTACCAAATAAATTTCCTTAGGCACATCGGTCCCCTTTTATTGAATGAACAAACCACGTTTAGCTGCCAAATGCATGGCCTTCTTAATATCGACTACTTTTGGTCCTGTTCTGCTCAGCACCAGCTCCACTTTCTGCCCTGCTCCTATGACTCTTTCGCGTTCGCCGTCCAGGGCCAGTATGGCAGGTCCTGTGAACTCGACAGGGCTGGCATAATCAATTCGCTGAATTGATTTCACCTCAACATCAGCAAACAGCCCTGGAGCAATAGGGGCACTGACTACCCTACCACCTGGGCCAAATACCATATGCAGCCCAGCCTCATCCTGCTCGTCAATCGACTCAACAAGCCCGCCCAGACTGGTCATGCCAACGGCCATCGGATCTGCTCGACTCAATACTGCCTGAACCAGAACATCGGCATCCAGTAATGCCCTTGATCCGATAAAAGAATCAGAAGTAAAAACCGCATCAATCAACGCAACGTCATCGGCTTCATTTTCTATTCGTACATCAATAATTTTCGTTTGCGCGGTAACTTCATCCAGCGGCAATGCCTCGCTCGCCAGCAATCCCAGAACACTGCCAGCGACCGTCGCCTCACATATTACAGGGAATACATTATTGGTTCCGGTAGAAAGCGATAGCAGCGTTGCATCTCTCCACCCTTTGACAAATGCGCGGCTTGTTCCATCACCGCCCAGGACCAGAACTGCAGCACAAGGGAGTTCGCTCATTTGCTGGGCGGCCTTAACAGTATCAAAGGCAGTCGCCGATCTGGGACAGGCTATATTGTGTAATCGAACCCCTTTACCAAAGCTCAATTCGGACAAGGCACTGCTGGCTATCGAGTGAGAATCATCCATAAAAGCAATACTCTGAGCACCGGCATTAACGGCACCAACGACAGCGCGCCGGACAATTGCCTGCTTCTCACGATTATCAAATACCGACGCCTTGCCGATTAATCGGCGTATATCCTTTCCAGAAGATGGATTGGCCACAATGCCAATGGTCAGCACGCTTTACATTCCAAGCGTTTTTCGAACTTCCGCAACAATAGAGTCTGCATTGGGAATATAGATTTTCTCCAGCGCCGGACTAAACGGGACTGGGGAAAATGGCGCACCGACTCTGGCGATGGGCGCATCAAGATAATCAAAGGCCTGTTCTTGCAGCTGGGCTACAATTTCTCCCCCAAAACCACCAAACCGGACGGCCTCATGTACAACCAGGCCTCGGTGGGTTTTGCGCAAAGACGCAATAGCAGTATCACTATCAAACGGTTGTATGCTGCGCACATCGATGACCTCAGCATCAATACCCAGTTCCTTTAACGGCGCAACCGCTGCCACTGCCTCGTGTACCATCCTGCCTATCGCAAGGATGGTCAGGTCTTTACCTTCTCTAATGATGTTAGCCTTGCCTATAGGCACTTCATACATTTCTTCGGGTACTTCCGCCTGGAGCGCAAGACTCAGCTTATTAAGGACAACAAACACCGGGTTATCATCCCTTGCAGCGGCAATGATCAAGCCTTTCGCATCGTAGGCATTTGATGGCATAACCACTTTAACCCCCGGCAAATGAGCCAACCAGGCCTCAAGACTCTGTGAGTGCTGCGCCGCAAGATTAACCCCAGCACCCGCCATGGTAAGTACCGTTACGGGTAAAGTGGCACCCCCTCCGAACATGAAGCGCATCTTGGCCATCTGATTGGCGATTTCATCCATACACTCGCCAATAAAGTCCATGAACATCAAATCCAGAATGGGCCTGCACCCGGTTGCTGACGCCCCTACACCCAGGCCAATAATGCCTTTCTCACTAATCGGCGTATCTACGATTCGGTCAGGGCCAAACTCATCAAACAGCCCCTGGTAATAGCCGAACACACTGCCTGCACGACCTACGTCTTCACCTGCAACGAAGGCATTGTCCTGTTCTATCAATACCTGTCTTACGCCTTCAGTGATCGCCGCCACATAGGGAAGTTTCCTTGGTTGATGCTCCTTCGCCTGGCTCATGCTTCTGTCCTCACACTGTATACATCCTCTAACAATTCATGCGCCTCGGGAAAGGGGGAATCTTCGGCGAACTGAATGGCTTCTTCAATTTCCGCATTGACGCCTGCATAGATAGCATCGATACTTTTCTGTGTAACAACACCGAGCTCAAGCAGGCGAGCTTCAAATGCAATAATCGCATCCCGTTTTTTCCAGGTCTCCAATTCTTCATCAGTCCGGTAGGTCAAACCCATACCACGAACCCCTACATGGTCGTAAAACCGATAGGTCTTACATTCAATTAGGGTCGGGCCCTCGCCTGCACGGGCTCTTTTTAGCGCTGCTTCAACCGCTTCATAAACAGCAATAACATCCATTCCATCGACCACAATACCAGGCATGCCATAACCAGCTGCTCTATCAGCCACATCGACCACGGCCTGATGATTTGCCTGCGGGGTATATTCTCCATAACCGTTATTTTCACAAACAAACAAACACGGCAATTTAAACACGGCAGCCATATTCGCTGCCTCATGAAAACTACCCTCATTAGAAGCACCATCACCAAAAAAAGCCACCGCGACCTGTTTCGTCTTCCTGAATTTATTTGAAAATGCGGCCCCCATGGCGATGGGTGGGCCACCACCGACAATCCCATTGGCGCCGAGCATACCCAGCTCCATATTTGAAATATGCATACTGCCGCCCTTACCCCGACAATATCCCGTTGCCTTTCCATAGAGTTCAGCAAACATTTTCGAAAACTCACCACCTTTAGCAATTAAATGACCATGCCCTCTATGCGTGCTGGTGATCTGATCCTTTACTGAAAGGTGTTGCATTACACCTGAGGCAACCGCTTCCTGACCCACATAAAGATGCAACGCACCCGGTATCTTGCCATTTTCCATCATCTTGCCGGCTTCTTCCTCAAACCGACGGATACGAACCATGCGTAAATGAAGTTCCTTGAGAATCTTATTAGATATTTTTTTTGCCACAATTTTTTCCCGTTTCTCTTACTGAATCAATAATTTGTCATGCATTGCTGATTCTCTGAAAATGCCCACTGACAATCCCATCTAACCGCAAAAAACCTTCCCCTCGCCGGTCTGCATCCCGACTCTCTGCTGGCGTGTTCAGCTGCCGGGATGACCAATGACAACACCGCAAACCTTTGGATCCTAATCAATCGGATCATGCGCCAAACGTTAAAAACAGTCAACATTGACTGTTTAACGGCGAGTGACCAACTGACTCTATGATCAGCTTAATGATCAGCGGGCAAAGGAATCACTGTACCCGACATATCTCCCTTGCCTTCGTCATTGTAAAGCACGTGATACTGGCGACTGGAAAAGCGCCACCGACCATCTTTTTTTAGATATGCATCGTTATAGGTGCCAATATTAAATCGACCCGTAGGGTCTCCTTTTGAGCGGAGATGTTCGCAAAGATACCAGCGCCCCGTTGCCTTATTCCCATCAATTTTAACAACACCCTGATAAACCAGTTGGGCCACAAATTCAAAACTCGACATTGCCTGAACCCACAATCCAACTATCTGGGACTTACCTTCTACCGTTGCCATGGGTAAGGACCACTCGGCATTTTCAGTCCAGGTATCAGCCCACTGCTCCTCATCTACCCGATTTACCGCATCAGCGTACAAGCTAACCAGTTCTCGAATCGCTAATTCATCCTCCACAGTATTACCCATCAGTCACCTCCGTAAAAAAATCCGCTCGCGCTGTCCCGGTTTCATCATAAACCGGCTCCGCCAGTTCAATTCGGTATTTCAAGACATCTGCCCCTTTGATGCCAAACTGGGCCAGCGCGACGCGCATATCCTGATACCAGTGGTTGTTAAAATGATTCTGCAGGGATGCTGTATCAACCCACCTCTCAAAAACACGAATCCTACCTGCAACCAAAGGATCAGGGCACCAGTCATAATCCAGGATTCCCTCCTGACTTAAAGCGCCTTCAATGAGTGGTTTCGCCGCTGCCATCGCCGCTTCCATCTGTTCTGGATCGATATCCACGGTACCGGATATAATTATTTTCATCGTTACGTTTTCCCTTTTTCGACACCACTAAGTTGGTGCGTTTCTTTTATTGCGGACTCTCTATCAATACCTTCTACATCCCTGAACATCTCTTTTAAAGCGGATTTCAACCAGGTTATCACTTGCTCTGCGATTTCTTCTCTCTTGGCTTCACCCACGATTGCACGATCCATAGCCATGCCTTCCAACAAAAAAACAGTTATCCGGTTCGCCATCCTAAATTTTTCAGATAATGCAAAATCGGGGAAAATACCAACTGCCATACTGTGCCAGGATCTTTGATATTCCAGGGTTGCAGGCCCAAGTACAGACTTCAATTCAGCATCCGTTCGAGCAGCTAATTGCAGCTCACAGAAGATAGTAAATAATGGCGATTTGAGCTGTCCCCAGAAAGAATCGATACCTTCCCCCAGTTGACTGTACTTGGCATCAAAATTGATCCGGGTCAGTTGCTCGTGAAACAGCTCCAGGCGTTTTTTGTGAAGGAATAGAACTGCAGCGTGAATCAAATCTGATCTCTGAGGAAAGTGGTGAAGCATGGCACCTCTGGAAACACCGGCTTTAGAAGCGACTTTCTCTGTCGTGGTATTGTTATATCCAAGCGTCAGAAAACAATCTAGCGTCGCCTCTAAAATCAGCGTTTTAGTATTTTCACTTTTAGTCTTCTGCCAAGACTTTTTCCCATCGGTTGTTTGCATATCTCTACTCATTGAACTTGACACCCAACAGTGCTACCTGTATTAAAACCTGAGATACTAACGCAGTTAACAAAGTCAGTCACTTCTACTATGACTATACCCAGAGTTCTTCTAATTACCAAAGGACATCCATTTTCTCGAGAACCTTTTTTTGAACTGTTTGATCAACTAGAGGTCGATTACACCCATGTAGAACAACCAGTCGCCTGGCACCTGCTGAGAAAAGATGTCATGGCCGATTTTGACTGTGCCGTTTTTTATGACATGCCCGGCATTGAATTTTTACCAGGTGGCCCGGATTTCTCCCAGCCAGACACCCTGTTCAAATCCCAGTTCCTGGATCTGCTGGCTTCAGGCAAAGGCATGTTATTTCTGCACCATGCTATCGCTGGCTGGCCAGGCTGGCCCGAATACGCAAATATAATCGGCGGAAGATTTCTTTATTTGCCCGATTCTTTGAGGGGGGAAAAAGTTCTGGACAGCGGTTATAGACATCACGTGACCCATGACGTACAAGTCCTTGATCCCGAGCATCCCATCCTGCAAGACCTACCAGCAAGCTTTTCATTACAGGATGAGCTCTATTTGTTTGAAGTATTTGAACAGGATGTTGTGCCATTACTAAGCAGTAATTACGAATTTACCTCAGACAATTTTTATTCTGCGGCAAAAGCGGTCAAAGAAGGCAAAATGAATTCTAACCAGGACTGGTCACATCCGCCAGGAAGTAACCTGATCGGATGGGTTAAACGTTACTCGAACAGCCCAATCACCTATCTGCAGCCGGGTGATGACCCGGTTACCTGGCAGAACCCGAATTTTATTACGCTGCTGAAAAACGCGGTCCACTGGACGGCCAGCAACGCTGCTATAACCTGGGCACAGAAATCCTAGCGCACAGATACTAAGCATAGACACTAGGCACAGACACTAGGCACAGATACTAGGCATAGACACTAGGCACAGATACTAAGCACAGGTACTAGGCACAGATACTAGGCACAGATCCTAGGCACAGATACTAGGCACAGATACTAGGCACAGATACTAGGCACAGATCCTAGGCACAGATACTAAGCAGAGACACTGAGCATAGACACTGAGCCTAGACATTGTTCACAGCAATCCTGGGAAGAACGACTTCAGGTACAACAAAAGCGACACTGGGCTGAGCTTCAGGGATCGCAAGCCACCAGGGTCTTGCCCAGGTTTTCACCCTTGAACATGCCAATCAACGCACTGGGTAGGTTTTCAAAACCATCAACAACGTATGTCTGATACTGAATGCTGCCATCATCCACCCACTGCCTGAGTTGATCGGTAGCTTCTTCAAACCGATCAACATAATCCACCACAATAAAGCCTTCCATGCGCGCCCTTCGATAGACCAGGTTAAAATAATTCTTCGGGCCGGGAATGGGGCCCTCCAGGTTATATCGAGAGATACCACCACAGATCACCACCCGGGCATTCATCGCCAATCGCGCTAAACACAGATCAAGAATCTCACCACCGACGTTATCGAAATAAACGTCAATTCCTGACGGACATAATTCGGTCAGTTTTTCTCCTACATTTTCAGTCTTATAATTAATTGTCCCGTCCAGACCGAGCTCCTGCAAAAATGCACACTTTAAGTCACTGCCTGCCAGGCCAATCACTGTGCAACCTTTAAGTTTGGCAATCTGTGCCGCAATAATGCCGGTTGCACCAGCGGCACCACTCACCACAACCGTCTGGCCCTGCCGGGGCTGACCAAGCTCGAGCAGACCAAAATAGGCTGTCATGCCGGTACCACCATAAACTGAAATGGCCGCAAGCGGGTCTTCGCCTGGCGCAAATTTCCTAACGCCCAGAGCCTGGGGATCCAGGCGCTTATAGTCCTGCATACCGAAAGAGCCCAGAACCAGATCGCCCATTGCAAAATCCGGATGTTCAGACTCGACTACCTGAGCAATACCACTGGCCCTCATTACATCACCTAAGTTTAAGGGTGCCGCGTAATCGGCTCTATTTTCCATTTGCCCGCGCATGGAAGGATCGAGAGATATGTATTTCGTTCGCACCAGGATCTGCCCCGAATCGCAAACAGGAATTGCTGTTTCCTGGTACGAAAAATCACTTTCTTTAACCCAGCCTCTGGGCCTCGCTGCTAACAAGAATTGCCTATTCATGTTTTTACCCCTGTAATTCGTCGATTTGATTGCCTTTCCTGAAAAACAGTCTTGACTGACTCTTTTCCCTTCCCTAGTCTTAACCAACCATCAAAAAAAAACAAACCGGACGTTATATGGGATTACATCAGGGCCTAACAGCCATTGTTACTGGCGCTGCCAGCGGCATTGGCAGGGCGACCGCCCAACGCCTGCTAGAAGAAGGCGCTTTCGTATTGTGCGTGGATCAGCACGCAAATGAGGACCTGAGCCATGAGCATGCTGTCAGCATTGTTGTCGATGTTGCCGACAACAATGCTGCAGAAATCGTTACAACTTCGGCAATAGAACATTTCGGCGCTATCGACTTCCTCATCAATAATGCCGGCATGGTCGGTGGTTCTTCCATAGAAACAATGGATATACTGGTCTGGGACCGCGTTATGACAGTCAACCTGCATGCGGTTTTCAAACTCTGCAAGGCCGCCATTCCCGTTATGAAAGCAAGTCAGCGCGGTCGAATAATTAACATCGGCTCGGTTATGTCTACCCTGGCAGGCTCAGCGATGGGCGCCTATACCAGTAGCAAACATGCCATCGCAGGCTTAACTAAAACGCTGGCATTAGAGCTGGGCGAGTATGGTATGACCGCAAACTACATACAGCCTGGTGCAATTATTACTGGAATTACTCAACCTGTTATTGATTCGGACCCGAATTTCAGCGAATTCTGGATCAACAAGTCGCCACTGAAACGGCTTGGCCGGCCCGAGGATATCGCCAATGCGATTAATTTTTTACTATCCGACGACGCTTCCTTTATTACTGGTCATGGACTAGTGGTTGACGGCGGCGTAATAAGACAAGCATGATCTTAAGTAACAACAAAAGGAGTATCTGATGGATTTACAATTAAAAGGACACAATGTACTGATTACCGGCGGCACTAAAGGTATCGGCCGGGCAATCGCCGAGACGCTATCCGATGAAGGCTGCAACATTGCCCTATGCGCGCGCAACGCAGATGATGTCGCAGCGGCTCAGGCAAGCATCTCAGCCAAAGGCGTAAAAGTTGTCGCCGAGGCCCTGGATGTCGCTGACGCCGACGCCTTTACTGCCTGGATTGCGCAGGCAGGTGAAACCCTCGGTGGAATCGATGCTTTTGTTTCTAATGTGAGCGGTTCTAATGGCAAAGGAGACGATGGCTGGATATCCCAGTTTAATTACAACATCCTGTCGGCTGTCCATGGCGTTGAGGCCTGCAAGCCTTTTTTTGCAAATTCCAGCAACCCCAGCATTGTCATGATCTCCACCACCGCAGCCTTAGAGCATTTTATGAATGCCGGACCTTACAACGCCATGAAAGCCGGCCTGCTTAACTACTCAGGTGCCTTATCCCAGGAACTGGGCGCAAATGGCGTACGAGTCAACGCCATCAGTCCGGGACCGATATTTATTGAAGGTGGCTCCTGGGACATGATCAAGACAAATATGACTGCATTCTATGATTCCACCCTGGCCCAGATCCCGCTGGGTAGATTGGGAAGTGCCGAGGAAATAGCGGCTCAGGCGGCATTGCTGATCAGCCCACTAGGCGGCTTCACCACAGGAACCAACGTCGTCATCGATGGTGGTATGACCAAACGAATCCAATACTAGCGCGGAGAAACGCATGCCTGAGAATGCAATAAGAGCCTATCTGGTCGCCGCCGGAGATTACCACGATATTGATTATGCGAGATTGGAATTACTGAAACTACTGTCTGAGAATGCGCTTATTCGAACAACAGTAGCCAGTGACTATAGCGACTTGGAAGCGATTAACAATTCTGACTTTCTAATCTCCTATACCTGTAACCTGGTACCAACTGAGCAACAGCAGATTGCGCTTCGCGATTATGTGACTTCAGGGAAGAAATGGTTTGCACTGCATGGCACCAACTCCATCCTTGAATTCCTGCCCAATGGTAAAGTGGACAGCCCAGATAGTGCGCCGGTGTTGATGCAAACACTGGGTAGCCAATTTGTGGCACATCCTCCAATCCAAATGTTCACGGTTAAGGTGTCCGATAATAGCCATCCGCTGGTACAGGGTGTTGGCGAATTTGAAACCGATGATGAACTTTACCTGTGTAAGTTTCACGGAGATATAAAACAGCTGCTACATACGCACTTCACCGGGAAGGCAGACGGCTTTGTCGCGGAGGACTGGCCCGATGATGAACCAAGACCTGTCTACTACATTAATACCGTGGGTACGGGAGAGGTTCTCTATCTAAACCTTGGGCACTGCAGAGGCCACTACGACATGCAGCCGATGCTAGCTTTTTATCCGACCATAGAAAAAGGCTCGTGGGATAAGCCGCAGTATTATGAGCTGCTCAGGCGCGGCCTGGCCTATTGCGCGGGGCTGTCCCGGTGAGCAGGCCGTTTCGCTTCGCTGTTCAGAGTTTTAACGCAGAGTCGGGTGCTGACTGGGCTGACAAGGTTAAACTCGCGGAACAACTCGGTTATAGTGCTTTTCACCTGGCTGATCACATCATCGGCCCGGGCCCTGCACTCACTCGCACTAATCATCCAATACAGGGCCTCGCCGCTGTTCCGGCAATGGCCTATGCAGCTGCGGTCACCAGTACCATTAAGATCGGTTGCCGGGTATTCTGCGTCGATTATCGGCTACCCGTAACTTTGATCAAAGAGGCTATGACCATCGATCTGTTGTCCGCCGGGCGCCTGGAACTGGGCCTTGGCGCCGGCTGGCTTGCAGATGAATATGCGGCTGTGGGCCTGCAAATGGATTCTCCCGGGACCCGCATCAATCGTTTAGAGGACGTCATCGCCGGCGTCAAAGCCTATGCCGACGATGAACCGCTGGATATCGATAATGCGACCGTGTCCTGGCATGAGTTTGATGGTCTGCCAAAACCTGTCAGCAAACCGTATCCGCCCATTATGATCGGTGGTGGTTCACCAAAAATCCTCAAGCTAGCCGGCCGCGAAGCCGACATCGTTAGTTTTAACTTTAATAACAGAGGTGGCGTGATTGGCCCGGATGGCGTTGCTACGTCAACAGCGGCTGAGACTCATCGAAAACTAAACTGGGTAAAAACCGGCGCTGGAGACCGCTTTGACCAGATCGAACTGGAAATCGGCGCCTACTTCACCTTTGTAACGGACCATCCTGAACCCATATTGAGCAATTTTTCACAAATGTTTAATCTTTCTGAAACAGAGATGCAACAGCATCCGCATGCGCTTTTCGGTAGCGAGGACGCCATATGTGAAGAATTAAACCGCCGACGGGAACTGTTCGGAATTTCCTACATTACCGTTGGTGAAGATGCCATGGAATCTTTTGCAGGCATTGTTACCCGATTGTCAGGCCATTAGAGGAAATTGACAAAAATTCTCAAGCGACTAATAATTACCGTCAGTATTGACTGTTTTATCAGGAGAATACCATGCCCAGTCTCAAACATGCGTTAACCGGCGGTATTTATGAACTACAGCCTGATGGCCTGATCAAAGTCACTGAAAATGGCAAGGTGGGACTTTTTCAGGCGGATGGCAGCTATGAATCAGGAGAATTAACCCACGCCGATCTGCATCTACTTGGCTGGCTAGGCGGTAAACAAACCGATCCCATGGCCAATCGTCATGCCCAGGCACTGATCAAGAATAAGAAATAGGAGGATCTGAAAATGGGAACTGACGACAGTCTTGAGATTACCGCGCACTCATCCGGCATCAGCTACCAGGACCTGATAGCCAGCGACAAAGTTCCAGCACCAGATGTACTGAAAATGGTGAACCCCATAGACCTGCCAACCACCAGAGTACCTGTGTCCCAATTTACCACAAGAGAATTTCACGACCTTGAAATGACCAGGCTATGGCCAAAGGTCTGGCAGATGGCTTGTAGAGAGGAAGAAATTCCTCGGGTAGGAGACCATGTCATTTATGAAATCGGTAAATATTCGATTATCGTCATCAGGACAGAAGAAGGCATCAAGGCACACCATAACGCCTGTTTACACCGAGGCAGGCGTTTAAGAGATAGAGATGGTCGGGTTTTGCAGTTCACGTGCCCATTCCACGGCTTCACTTGGAATATAGATGGCAGTTTGAAACATATTCCATCGAGGTGGGATTTCCCGGATATCAAAGATGACGAATTTGGCCTCCCCTCAGCCCAGGTGGGCACCTGGGGTGGTTGGGTTTTTATCAATATGGATGAGAATGCTGAGCCATTAACCGACTTCCTCGGTGTGCTACCAGAACACTTCAAAATCTGGCAACCCGAGAACTGCTATATTCAGGCGCATGTTGCCAAAATCATGGCGACCAACTGGAAGGTAGTGCAAGAGGCCTTCATGGAAGCTTATCATGTCATTATGACGCACCCGCAAATGCTGCCAGGCATAGGTGATGAAAACTCCCAATACGATGTCTGGGGTAATATATCCAGAGCAGTAACACCCAACGGCACGCCCAGCCCGCACCTTAGCTTCACGCCTGATGAACAGGCCATGTTTGATGCCATGTCTGATAGAAGAATGGATGGACCGCCTATTGTTGAGATCCCAGCTGATATGACCGCTCGTGCTACTTCCGCTTCCGGGTCTCGACAAACAGCCAGCGACCTCACCGGCAGGGAAGTATCAGATGCGGAACTGGTCGATAGTATCTATTACACTGTATTCCCCAATTTCCACCCCTGGTCACCGTTTAATCGAATCCAGTATCGATTCAGGCCTTATCAGGACGATCACAGAAAAAGCATCATGGAAGTCTACTTTCTAGCCCCTTTTAAAGGGGAACGACCGACTCCGGCAAAAACGCACTGGCTGACCGAAGAACAGGACTGGACTGATGCTGAAGAACTCGGCATGTTAGCCAGAGTGTTTAATCAGGATTCCATGAACCTGCCAAACGTTCAGATTGGCCTGGAAGCTGCTCAGAACAAAGAAGTGGTCTTCTCCAGATATCAGGAAACCAAGATTCGCCACTTTCATCACCTCCTTAATCAATACGTCAGCCAGGAAGAATAGCTTTACCAGGACGCTTACCAGGACAAATTAGAAAGGGAACATCGATGAGTCTCAAAGGAAAAACGGCCGTTGTAATCGGTGCCTCCGGAACCAATAATTTTGGTGTAGCCATCGCTCGCAAGCTTGCGGAAAATGGCTGCACTGTTGTGGTTTCAGGTCGACGAATCGAACCTTTAAGAGAACTGGCAAGTGAACTGGGAGGTGTGGCAGTTGCCTGCGATATAAGTGATGAGTCCCAGATAAAAAAGCTATTCGAAACCGCCCATGCTGAAACCGGCAGCGTTGATATCGCCGTTAATTCTGCCGGAGGCCTGGCGGCAGCGCCGATTTCCATGTTAACCAAAGAATTAATTCAACCTACTCTTGACGTTAGTTTTACCGGGGCACTGCTGTTCATGCGCTATGCAGCCGAGCACATGGACACTGGCGGTTCAGTCATGACCATTTCGTCTCTGACCGCGCGCCTGCCAGGCCCTGCCCTGGCTGTTTACGCCGCTGCCAGATCAGGCATTGATTTTGCGATTCGTGTCGCAGCGGTTGAATATGGTGCTCAGAAAATTCGCTTTAATTCTATTGCAGCGGGCCTCATCCATACTGACATGACAGATGCCATGTTCCAGGATGATGCTACCAATAAACGATTTATTCCACATATTCCTCTGGCAAGAATGGGTAATCCAAATGATATAGCCGAAACTGCCCTCTGGTTGGCTGACGATGAGAAATCACCCTTCATAACAGGTCAGCTAATTGATGTATCAGGAGGGCAGCACATGGGACGGCTTCCTCAGTAGTCATCCACCTTCCAAGTAAAGACGGCTTGGCGCAGGAACCTCATCAAGGGAACGCAAAAAAATGGCAACACTATTAGCGCATATAGAAATAAAAGTGGGTCAGGAAGCCACCTTCGAGGAGATCATGGCAGACATGGTAGAACGCACCCTGAAGGAAGAACTGGGCGTGTTACGCTATGAATACTATAAAGGCCAGCAGGAGAATTTTTACTATTGCCTTCTTTCCTTTTCTGACAAATGGGCCTTCTACCAGCACCAGAATTCAGATCATCATGAAGGCCATGATTTTGGCTCTGTTATAAAATCCATACGGCTCGAATATCTGGACCCGGTTTCAGATGCTAACCCACTTAATCCAACCGTTGATGCCCCTCTAACTGCTGATATGGACGAGCAAATGCACCGTGCGCAGATACTCTATCCCATAGACATCGCTAATTGGTGGCAAAAACGCAGATAGGTACAGATAGGTAAAGCAAGTCGTAACACCCACATTATTCATATATCACAGGAAAATCAGCTATGTCACCAGAACAGATCGTTACAGACTTTATTAACAACTGGAACCGTATGGACTGGCAGGCAGTGTCAGAGGCACTGCACGAGAACGTGGTATACCACAACATTCCCATGGAAAAAATTGAAGGTAAAGCTGCTGCTACAGCAATGATTACCGCTATGCAACCACAGGCTGTCGACTGGATCATGGTGAACATCGCCAGTAACGGAAACGTGGTACTCACTGAAAGAATCGATAATTTCACCCTGGCTAACGGCAAACCGTTATCCCTTCCAGTCATGGGTACTTTCGAGATCAAAGACAATAAAATCATACACTGGCGGGACTATTTTGACTTAAATACGTTCACCGCCCAGATGGCTTGACCCGGCGCATAAATCAAGCGCTTGATAATTGGAACGAAGATACTAAGCAAAGAGACTGAGCAAAGACACGGTGCAAAGACACGGTGCAAAGACACGGTGCAAAGACACTGGGCAAAGAAACTAGGCAAAGAAACTAGGCAGAGAAACTAGGCAGAGAAACTGAGCGAAGAAACTGGGCAGAGAAACTGAGCGAAGAAACTGGGCAGAGAAATTGGGCAGAGAAACCCTGCAACCTGACTGAATTACCAGTCAGCGAACATTGCCAGTGCCAACGTGTTCTATCTTTCGCATAGTCCCCTTTTCTGGATCGAATACTCGCCGAGACTCCGTACTCATATCTACACCCGTGACGCGAACAAATTTTGCATTGTCAGGGTACTGAATTGAATGGATCTCTCCTGCATCGAATAGCCCTGCCTGTCCCGGCTCCAGACGAAACCGCCTAACTGGCTCGATCTTGTCATCGTCATTGTCAGCCACAGACCAGATGGTCATATCTGTGTATTTGACTGCCTGTCCATAGACAGCCCACGAGCCACCATGGTCATGCGGGGGCGATGTACGCGACTCAGCCATATTGTAAGTCAGCACGCAGAACTTGAGATTCGAATCCTCAAAAATCTGGTTCACGCCAGGGTCGCAATCAGGGCCTACATAAGTCGAGCAGAAAGTGGGGTCGTTCAACAGTAACTCGAGTTTCTGTCTGACGCTTTCTCTTCCATCATGATCATCGTTTTGCAGCAGAATTGCACGGGTTTGGTCACAGAAATCATCTAACGAATAGCTCATATTAAAAGCTCCATATTAAACGCTCCACATTAAAGCCACGAATTATGCAGCTTGAGGCAGCGCATCGCAAATGCAGGCAAAGCCAGAAAATCCAGCAAATCCAGATTCCAGTCAGAAAGTACGAAACTGGGTTGTCGCATCACGTTCGATCTGCTCAACAAGCGCGACTTCCCAACTGAGATAATCACGCATGAATTTCTCCTGAGCACCTCGATGCTCATAAGGTTTATACCAGACGTCGTCAATCTCACCTATGATGTGGGCCAGGCCCGACTCTGTGGCACGATCCTGTGCAAGCCAGCGCTCCGTTCCTCCAATAAGAGCTTGTACATCCAGGGCATCATCCAATGCCCGAGCCTCTTTCAGTGCCATTCTGGCTAACAGGTCGTCTGTTGATGTAAGCACAATGCGTCTGGGTTTCGAAAGACTGGATATAGCCTCGTGCAGACGCGCTCGCACACACCATATGGCCCCCGGAATGTGGTGCTGCTCATAGTCATTACTCAGCCCAAGGTCGATAACGGTGACATCTTCGAGGGTAGCTGCGAGCGCGTCAGTGGTGATATTTGCCACACCGATATCGCCCAGCACTTCTGGTTGACGGCTGCCGGATTCCAACCTGCCAGAACCCGTGCCACCTTCGAGCACGCATACGTTCTGCCAGCCCATCTGAATGAGCCAGGAGGCTGTCATGACAGCACGCACACCAACGTCATCGGCCAGCACAAGGCAGGCGTTCTTCACGGCAACGTACTCATCAGTCGCCTGCACCAGCTGACCGCCTGGCGCGTTACGATAGCCTGGCAGATGACCGCTAAGGTATTCTGCCGGTGAACGAACATCGAGCAGATAGGTTGTCCGTTTTACATCCTGCAGCCATCGCTCGACTGCGTCCGGTGTTATCTTGGGCACACCGAAACGCGTCGCCACTCTGTCTGCAGCAGCCAGCGCTTTGCCCATGCCCGAGCCGCTTGGCTTTGCCGCCTCCCGCGTGGAACCGTGCTCCAACTCGTAGCCGGCCAGATGCCAGCCCATAGTGCCGTCCTTCAGTGCGGCGACCTTATTGGCAATGCCCGCATTGATCAAGCTTTGCGCACCGATGATTGAACGCGTCCTGCCGGCACAGTTCACCACTACGAAGGTTTCCGGATCAGGCGCAACATCATGAATGCGATAGGCCAGTTCCGCACCGGGCATATCGGTGGCAGAAGGGATGTTCATGCGGTGGTACTCTTCAAACGGTCGAGAATCGACAATTACCATATCGATGCCTTCATCAAGCATTGCTTTCACTTCGGCAGCAGCCAGACGCGGTGTATCGTAATGGTGCTCAACGAACTCACCGAACGCCTTGCTCGGAACATTGACACCAGAGAAGAGTTCCAGATTCGCTGATTGCCAAGCCTCCACGCCACCCTCCAGCAAAGCGACGTTGGTGTATCCGAGATCGGTCAGGCGACCAATGGCCCGACTGCCGAAATCGTCCACGGCTGAATCGTCGACAATCACCATGCGAGTGTCCTTGCGCGGTACCCTGTCGGCAACCAGCAGTTCGAGGTGACTTAGCGGAATACAGACCGCAAACAACAGGTGCGCTTCCGAAAACCTTCCTTGTTCACGCACGTCTATCAGCGCGAGTTCATCCTCGTCCTGGAGCAAGCGTCTGAGATCTAAAGGTAAAATTTTATCCATGGGTCCTCCCGTAAGGTCCAGTTAATACCGAATTCCCAGCGTCCGTATACCGCCTGCTCGGAACAGCTTTAGCCACGATCCAGGAGCCTGAGCGACTGTCTTGATACCCAGGCCGTCGATCCGGCAATGTCCATGTCAGCTTGAATCGCATCCCAATAGAGCTGAATTCGCAGTTACTTTATCATCCTGACCCTGGGAGTATCATGTCCTTTAGCAATGTCACTGTTAAACTTTTCTGAACCCACTGCCAAGGCGACGTTTATTTCTAACAATACCGGGCAGTTCAAAATAGACCAAAGACACCAGAAATTGCAGGCAATGTTTTTCGACCAGACCTCCCTAAATAGCTAAAGACCTGATACATTAAACAATCAATTATGATTGTTTTTAAGCTTAAGCCATAAACATGCATAACTTAACTTGGGAATTAAATCTAAAAACTAAACTTAAATAAAAAATGATGTATCTGGATTTCAACCCAAGTCATGCTTCACCAGCAGGCTGCACTTATTTTCGCAGGCAATTTATACTGAGGCAGTCAAGCAGGACCCGAACTACAGAACCACTGGCTGGAATTAAATCACCTCTGGCAATGGAAAATAAATATGACCATCGAGACTCATAAGACATTCTGCCGTTTCTGCCACGCCTACTGCGCAATCGAAGTTGATGTGGAGGGCGATGTACCTGTGGCTGTCAGGGGTGATACTGATGACCCGATTTATGGCGGTTACACTTGCATCAAAGGCAGGCAACTACCCGCTCAGTACGCGACTCCCAAGCGTGTCCGAAATACCCTCAAGCGTCAGCCTGATGGTGAATTCGCTGTCATTGACATTGATGATGCAATGGACGAAATCGCTAAAAAAATTAACCACCTTATCGATCAGTATGGACCTAGATCTGTGGCAACCTATATAGGCTCCTACGGCTATCAGAATTCTGCAGCCTTACATCTGGCCAAAGCCTGGCATGCCAGTGTGGGCTCAACCTCGTATTATACATCGGTCACTATCGATCAACCTGCAAGGCGTATCGCTGCTTCTCAATTCGGCACCTGGGGCGGTGGCACACACGCATTCACAGATGCCGATGTGTGCATGATGATCGGCAACAATCCTGTGGTTTCTCAGTACACGCCCTTTGGTGGACCGCCGCCTTTTAGCCCTTACGCCAGATTAAGGGCAGAAATGAAAAAGGGTATGAAGGTCATTGTCATTGACCCGCGGAAAACGGAGGTGGCGAATCGAGCCACACTGTATCTACAGATTAATCCTGCCGAGGACCCGACACTACTGGCTGCATTCATTAATTTTATATTCAAAGAAGAACTGTACGACCAGACATTTTGTTCCCATTACCTCCAGGACATAGAGCAGCTCAGGCAGTTAGTTGCGCCCTTTACCCCTGAATACGCAGCAGCCAGGTGTGATATTGCCGTGGACGATGTGATCAATGCCGCGCGAATATTTGCAACAGCAAAAAGAGGCGTTGCAGTCACAGGCACAGGTCCCAATATGGCACCGCGAGCGATTCTTACCGAACATCTGGTGTTATGCCTGAATTATATCTGCGGCAGGGTTAATAAAATGGGCGAAAGGGTGCCCAACCCGGGCTTACTCCAACCACCTAGACCAAGACGTGCAGAAGTTAAGGGTGCTCAACCTGCTTTTCACCATGGCCCGAAAGCGCGTGTTCGCGACCTGGGACAAATCATAGGAGAAATGCCAACAGCAACGTTAAACGATGAAATCCTTATGGAGGGGGAAGGCCAGATAAAAGCCCTGATCTGCCTCGGGGGTAACCCCATGGTGGCATTCCCGGATCAGGACAAAACCAAACGAGCAATGGAAAAGTTAGATCTTCTGGTTTGTGTCGATCTCTATAAATCAGCTACTGCAAAAGTTGCCGATTATATTATTGCCCCGACTCTGAGCCTGGAACGGGACGATATTACCATGCTCACCGATACCTGGTATGACCAGCCCTACTCCCACTATACCCGTGCAATCCTGCCGAAAAATGACCAGAGTCGAGAAGAGTGGGAAATTTATTGGGAACTTTCGAATCGCTCAGGGATTCCGATGGACCTTGCCGGCGGACAATTATCTACAGAACGCCGACCCAGCAAATACGAAGTCCTTGAAATGTTAACGCCCGGGTCTCGAATCCCTTTAAAAGAAATTGCCAGCAAGGGCAAAGGGGCTATTTTTGATGAAGTTCAGGTCATTGTTGAACCTGGCCGGGAAGACCACGGAGCATTGTTACAGTTAATGCCCGAGGGAATTTCCGAACAACTGGCCGAAGTAGCCAGGGAAACCTATTGGCAAACCGGAAAAATCATGGATGCCGGACAGGAATACACTCACCTTCTGATCAGCCGACGATTGAAACACGTTTTTAATTCATCCGGGCAGCAACTCGAACCACTACAGAAAAAAGGCACAACTAATCCTGCTTATATGAATCCTGAAGATCTTGAATCCCTGGGCCTGAACTCGGGCGACCTGATAGAAGTTCAGGCAGCTGCGGGTTCCCTGGTTGGCGTCGTTGAAGGCGCTAAAGATGTGAAATCGGGTGTTATTTCCATGGCACACGCCTGGGGCGATATTCCGGACAATTTTGGAGATGTCAGGAACAAAGGGGCCAGCACAAACCGCCTGGTTGACGACGATAGAACTTTCGACAAAATATCCGGAATGCCGCGCATGAGTGCGATTCCAGTCAACGTAAGATATGTCCCTGAGGAAGTAGCCTGAGATGACCGTTTTTGCCAGTGAACTAGCCGAGCGTCGACCCAAGGAAATCGCCTTAACAGATCCACTGCAGGCACTAACCTGGCACCAGGTCGATAACATCCTGAATCGTGCAGCAAACGCGCTACAACATCTGGACCTGGGAGAAGACCAGAGAATTGCAGTATTCGCAGAGAATGCTGTTGAAACAGCCCTGGCTAATTTAGCCGGTCTCATCAGTGGCGCGTCGGTGGTGCCTGTCAACTTCCACCTCAGTGCGGAAGAAGTCGCCTATATTCTCAATGATTCCAAGGCAAAACTGGTCTTTGTGGGACCGGAAACCTGCGCTAGAGGCCTGCAGGCAGCTGAGTTGTCTGGTGTCCATACTGTAATTGGATGGCGCTGCCAGCAAAATGAACAACCCGTGGACTGGCAAACCTGGCTTGCGCAAAGCTCAGATAAAGAACCGGATACCAGCCTTAAACCGAGGCCCAATTTACTTTATACCTCCGGGACCACTGGCAGGCCAAAAGGGACCCATTTACCCCCTACGATGTTTGCCGGCGGAGACACAATAGCCGAGCATCTGAACAACCTTAAGGCTAATCCCCTGGCAGATAAGGGCCCCCACCTGGTGGTTGGCCCCATGTACCATACTGGCCCGCTCAGTGGTGCGCGCCTGCTTGCAGCGGGAACGCCATCAGTGATACTGACTAAGTTCGATGCCGAAAAAACCCTCGATGCCATCGCCACTTACCAAACCACTTCCACCGTCATGGTGCCCACACATTTCATACGATTACTGGCGCTGCCCGAGGCTACCAGACAAAAATACAACGTTTCCTCAATGATCAGGGTCAGTCACACGGGCTCGAAATGCCCTGTAGACATCAAGCAAGCCATGATTAACTGGTGGGGACCGGTATTTTTAGATGCCTATGGTGCGAGTGAGGTCGGTACTACCTGCATGATCACTTCACAGGAGTGGCTGAACCATCCAGGATCGGTTGGCAAATCCATACCCCCGTTCACCGCTATTATTGTTGATGAAGATGGCAACGAACTGCCGGCTAATACAGAAGGGAAACTGTATTTCAAGGATGCTACTGGACGAGGTGTTGTTTATCACAATGATCCAGAGAAATCCGCGGCGGCACATATTGCACCCGGGGTCTTTACCCTGGGTGAAATCGCCTATATGGACGAACAAGGCTACGTTTATATCACAGACAGATTCAGTGACATGATCGTTTCAGGGGGCGTTAATATTTATCCGGCAGAGGCGGAACAGGTACTGTTGCAGCATCCCCATGTGCTTGATGTCGCCTGTATCAGCATTCCTCACCCAGAAATGGGAGAAGAATTAAAGGCATTGGTTATCCCCAATAACGACGCAAAAACAGCAGACGCAAACGAGATCATAAGCTTCTGCAGGGACAGACTCTCTCACTTTAAATGCCCCAGGAGTCTCGACTTCGTTAGGGATCTGGGTCGAAACACCATGGGGAAAATCAATAAACGTAAACTGCGAGCCCCTTACTGGGAGGCCCAGACGTCATGATAGAGCAGCACATCATGTTCATCCGGCACGGTGAAACTGTAGCAAATCAGGAACACATCGCCCATGGGCAAAGTGATTCTTTGCTCAATGACAGAGGTCAGGAACAAGCCAGGTCGATCGGTAAGCGATTGCTTAACTGGCCTATCCCATACCACAGGATCGTTAGCAGCCCACTGTCTCGTGCTCTAAATACAGCCGAATTGATCAACCAGGCGCTGAATTTACCGCTGAACACTGACCCGGGGCTTATTGAATGCGATCTTGGCGACTGGGAAGGGATAAGTTATGAGGAACTGGGAAAACACCGATATGCAGAACGATCCATTGCCGATGATCACTTCGCTGAACACAATGGTGAATCGCCAGCTGTCATCTCAGCAAGGCTGAGTCGCACCATCGATCGTTTACGACGCCTTCATCCTACAGATAACATTGTACTGGTTAGTCATGGCGCGGCTATCTGTCACGCGATTGCTGCACTGGTCGGCAGTAAACCTTTATTTGGTTACCAGTATCTCATGCACAATGCTGCTCTGAGCGAACTGAAACTCAGCCCGGAACCTGAAATCATAAGGTTGAATGACTACCAGCACCTACCCTCACATTTGCAATCCGTAAATAAGCGCCAGGCTCAATCCCAAAATGTCTGATTTCCCTACCTGTGCGGATGAGCTGACCCTTAGCTGGCTACAGAACCAGCTAAGTCAGGCATTCCCGAACAGTACGCTGGAAGGATTTTCTCTGGAAACTATTGGTGTTGGACAGGGCTTCATGGGCCAGCTGGTTCGAATACAACTGGATTTTCAGGAACACCGACCCGACCTGCCAGATACCATCATTGCAAAGTTTGCATCAGCCAAGCTTGAGACCAGAGAACTGGCGGCAAAGATGAATTACTATGGCAGGGAGATCGGCTTCTATCAGGACTTCCATTCGCAAGCCGGTATCCCTATTCCAAAATCCTTTGCCATTCATTACGATGCAGCCAACAGTCACTTTGTACTGCTCCTTGAAGACCTCGCGCCGGCAACAATCACAGATCAGGTTGAAGGGAACTCAGAGGCCGAATCGGAGCAGGTTATCATTGCATTTGCCAGATTTCACAGTCACTGGTGGAACAGCCCGGCCTTACTCACAACTTCATGGGCCGAGTCGATAACAAATGCCAGGCCAATCTCAGATACCCTTGAACTTTTTATGAACAGCATGCGGCAAGCAGAACAAACCCAGCGTTTTGCTGCCTATCCAGAAATGCAGCGTCTTATCCCCCTGCTGATACCTCTTTTTCGAATGGAACCACCACAGCCATTTCCCTTTACACTGGTGCATGGTGATCTCAGGAGCGACAACATATTCTTTCCCAGAAACTCAAGAGGTCATTTTAAGGTCATTGACTGGCAGACCACGGGCATCGGTCAACCCATGACAGATATAGCTCGCTGGTTGACACAAAGCATCTCCATAGAACAGAGACGAAAGACCGAGCACACGCTGTTACAACTGTACCATCGACAGTTAGTTGCCAATGGCATCAACAATTACAGTTATAAATCCATGCTCAACGAGTACAAACTGAACCTGGTTGTCACCCTGTTAATGTTTTCCATGAGCATGGATGATATCGATCAAAGTTCTGACCGTGCAGCACCGCTGTTCCATGTTATGTATTCGCGCCTTGATGCCGCACTGGTCGACTGGGAAGTTGAAAAGATATTGAAGATTCTTCCCTACCTGCTTCCTTTCATGAAACTTTCTACCTGGATAAAAACCAAATTAGCGAGGCCTAAAACACCATGAACAATCCTAAGGACAATTCCCTGGATAACATCAATCCATTTGATCCCGAAGTGCTGGCATGTCCTTACGATTTTAATCGTGCCCTGCGCGAACTCAGTTCTGTTTATTTGTGCCCCCATACAGGTGTTTATTTCGTCTCCAACTACGACCTTGTAGTAACAGTCGCTAAGGACGAAAAACGCTTTTCTAACCAGTTCTCCATGATTCAAAGCGGGGTGCAAGCCGCACCAGATCCTGAAATGGCCGCCATTTTAGCTAAAGGCTGGCCTCGCGTTGACACTATGTTAACTGCTGACCCACCTAAACAGAGACGCTATCGCTCCCTTTGCCAGAAACCTTTCTCAGTGAGCAGCGTAGCAAAGCTCCAGCCCTACATCAGTGAGGTTGCCAATGACTTAATAGATCAAATTATCGACGCGGGAAAGTGTAACTGGATGGAAGCATTCGCGGTTCCCATGCCGGTTCGCATGATTGCCTACATCCTCGGCGTACCTATTTCCGATATGGACCTATTCAAGCAATGGTCTGATGCCAATGTGGCTTCTTTTTCGGTTGGTCAAACTCGCGAGGAAGCGCTCCGTAATGCGGAGCTGGTTATTGAATTTCAGCACTATTTCGCAGACAAAATCGAGGCCAGAAAAATAAAACCAACCGACGATGTGCTATCGGACATTGTCAATTCAAGTGCCGATGGGGAAAAGCCCATGGACATGGCTGAATGCCTGTCGGTGATCTCCCAGCTACTGGTAGCGGGTAACGAGACGACCACCAGCACATTTGCCGAGGGCATGTACCTGTTGGCGAGAAACCCAGACCAGCTCAGGCTGGTACAGCAGCAGCCGGAGCTTATACCCAATATGGTTGAGGAAATGTTGCGCTTATCTACCCCCACAACACAAATGTGGCGAATCTGCCTGGAAGATACCCACCTGGCAGGTGTTGATATTCCGAAAGGCGCTACCATGATGATCAAATTCGGCTCAGCAAACAGAGACAGCGATCAATTTCAACAACCAGATGATTTCGATGTCACCAGGGAAAACCTCAAAAGTCAGATTGCCTTTGGGCAGGGTGTACACCATTGTCTTGGTGCGCCTCTGGCAAGGCAGGAACTGATCCTGGGTTTCCAGAATATTCTCAGGCGAATAACCAATATCCGCTTACCGCAAGGTGAACCAGAACTGGCTTTCCATCCCAGTCTGCTGTTACATGGGCCCATCGACCTGAATATTGAATTTGATAAATGTGAGTAACTTATGGATACCGTCGACAGTCGTGAAAACTGGAAGTTAATCGATCACCTGCTGGAAACCGAACAAGATCCCTGGCGAATCCAGATGCTCAGCCAGCTCAGGCAGCATATGCAGGCGGAATGCGGCGGCGCCCTGGAGGAACTTATGTCAACTATGGTTGCTGAACCCGTTTTTCATAACTGGTCCGGAACAACAGACTCAGGAGCAAAAGGTTCTAACGACTTAAAGGCATTTTACAGTGGCTTGATCAGTTCCGGATCAAATCGATTTCAGTATGCCATTGAGCGCATTGTCATTGGCGACGATACACTGGTAACCGAAGGGGAAATACAAATACCTTTTTCTGGGGCTATGCTTCAGACCATGGGAAGAACTGATGCACAAGCGCAATGCTTCTATGCAACTAAAGGCCGAACTGTCACCTTCTGGCCCTTCTCTGAGGACGGCAAGATTATTGGTGAAGACATCTACTCAAGCACCACCGAACTGCAGGAGGCGGTAGAGGTTAATCTTAACCCTTATATTTTTGGAGAATCAATTTGATGAAAGCCGCCGTTTTTCATGGTCCGGGCAAAGCACTCACGATAGAGCAGGTAGCGGAGCCATCTCCCAGCAAAACAGAAATGCTGGTCAAAGTCAGTCACTGTGGAATCTGTGGCACCGACATACATGCATCTCGTGAAGGACCATTCATGGCCCCACCTGAAACGATCTTCGGGCACGAATTCTCCGGAGAAATTGTTGCTATCGGCAAAGACCTGGTAGGCAAAAATTTTACCATTGGCGACAGGGTTACATCACTACCCTTTATCGAAGACAAAACCATTGGCCTGGGCCAGATAACCGGCGCCTATAGCGAGTATGTCAAAGTCGGATACGATCTTGTTGTCAAACTCCCGGAGGAAATCAGCGACAGTGATGGCGCGTTGGTTGAACCCCTCGCTGTCGGTTTACATTCTGTCAAGCAGGCGGGCTCTGTGGCGGGCAAAGACATTCTGATCATAGGCGCAGGACCCATAGGCCTTACCTGTGCGCTCTGGTGTCGCTTTTTTGGAGCTCGTAAAGTGGTACTCAGTGAAATGTCGCCTGCTCGCCTGGAAATGGCACATACATTAGGATTCAGGCAGTTTGCCGATCCCTCTGGGGATGTCGGCGCGCAGTTTACGCAATTAACAGGTAATGCTCCCGACATTCAATTTGAATGCGTTGGTGCAACCGGACTGATCCAGGAATGTATCACCCGCGCACCTAAAGCCGGCCTGATTATGGGTATTGGCCTATGTGACAACCCGGATACTATCGTACCGCTGCTTGCCTTCAGCAAAGAGCTGACGATTAAATGGGCGGTCGGTTACGACAAGGAAGACTTTGAGTTTACGATTGACATGATGCTGGCGGGAAGAATGAGTGCCACACCAATGGTTACTGATGTGGTTAGTCTCGCAGAAGTTCCCGAGGCTTTTGAAAAGCTGAGAAAGCCCACGAGTCAGTGCAAAGTACTTATCAATCTAGGACTAAATTAGGCAAACCGGTCAAGGCGCTACCATGAGCTTGCCTTTATGCCCACCGGAAAACAGCAGGGTTAACGCTTT
Organism: Gammaproteobacteria bacterium; assembly: GCA_012960535.1. Lineage (GTDB taxonomy): Bacteria > Pseudomonadota > Gammaproteobacteria > Pseudomonadales > Azotimanducaceae > UBA9926. The sequence goes on along the minus strand of DUBB01000002.1, from coordinate 45,510 downwards.
CGGGAACTGGTCGATGCCCTCTTCTATATGCTCGGGTAATCGCAGGCTACCTTCCATTACCCACTTGCCCAGATTTTCCTGCATTTCGGGATAATCCTGTTCGAAATAATTCACTGTGAACCCCCCCATCGACGCATTCCGCTCCGCCAGTTTCAGGTAGTTTACGGGACCATTGACTTCGCCAACTCGCTCATATTGGGATATGGCACCACAAATGACTATTCGAGCCCCCGGCCTAATATTTGCCAGTACATCATCCAGGATTTCGCCACCTACATTGTCAAAAAACACGTCAACACCCTCGGGGGCCAATTCCATTAACTGTTCGCTGACATTACCCTGCTTGTAATCTATAGTTGAATCGCAGCCTATTTCTTCTCTCAGAAAACTGCCTTTTTCTTCACCCCCAGCAATTCCTATCACGGTTGCACCCTGCAGTTTTGCAATCTGGCAGGCACAGGAACCAACGGCCCCAGCAGCAGCTGACACCACCACCAGATCATCCTTTTTGACCTTCGCGACCTTCAACATGCCGGCGTAGGCAGTCATGCCAGTGGTTAAACCAAGCACACCCAGGTGGCATCTTGCTGGTAACTGGCTATCATCAATTTTCTGTAACATTACCCCCGGTAGAGCTACCTTTTCCTGCGCGCAGACCGGCCCGAAAACTGCATCTCCCTGGTGCAGGCCTTCAAATCGACTATCCAGGACCCGCGCTGTGCCCAGGGCAATGATCGCGTTACCCAGTTCAGCTGTGCCATGAAAAGCCGCTTCATCAAAAGTGGTTCGGATAAAGGCATCTATGGACAAGTGCTCGATCTGGAGCAGTACCATGCCATCGCCCAATTCGGCAACTTCCTCTTCAACAACACGCATATCCGATTCTTTGAGCTGCCCATCTGGTCTTGCCGCTAAAACTACTTTACGATTCTTCATCAGGGACCTCCGGAAACGCGAATGTTCTGCCCGGTTATCCAGGCTGAAGCCGGGGCCAGCAGAAACAAGGCAGCGGCACCTAAATCTTCTGGTTTGCCTAACCGGCCCGCAGGCAAACGTAGCATACTCTCTAATTTTGGCAGATCTTCATCCTTGAGATTTAAAGCCTGCATCATGATCTCGGTGGGGACAGCACCCGGCATAATACAGTTAACTCGAATTCTCGGTCCAAGTTCCTGGGCAAAGGTCTTGGTGAGCATATTCACACCCGCTTTGGCTGCAGAGTAATGACCACTGCCTGGAATGACATCTTCTGCTGCCAAGGAAGAAATATTCAATATTCGACCCTCATCCATCGTTTCAGCAGCGACTCGGGTACAGTGCCAGACAGCCGTTAAATTCAATGCCAGGGTTCGATCCCACTCTTCTTTATCCAGAAGATGCAGCGGTTTCTGTACCGGAGAGCCGCCTGCATTGTTAACCCACATATGCAATCCACCGGTTTCATCGCAGGCGAATTTCGCCAGCTGATTCACCGAATCCAGATCTGTGACATCCGTTGCACACGCCTTGGCACTACCACCGGCAGCATTTATTTCAGCTGCGACACGCTGAATTTCGTCTACCCGTCGGGCAGCACAGATGACGCTCGCACCTGCTGCTGCCAAAACTTTTGCAATACCTTCGCCGATTCCTCGACCTGCACCCGTGACAACTGCAGTTTGCCCCGTTAAGTTAAATAAATCATTTAGCATATACATCCCCACCTTATTTTTGTTAAGTTGAAAACCGTCAAACTTGACGGTTTAATTAACTCACCATCGAAGCTTCACGTCAAATATGGTTTGATAGTATTTTAAAGGGAGGGAAGAATGTCCAGGTCAAAGCTCATTGAAATTGCAAAGGCTAATCTGGCCCATGCCAGAGCCGGTACAATCAATCAAACTGAAAACATCTACCAGGTGCCTGCCGAGCACTACTTCGACCATGATCGCTGGCAACAGGAAATGAAACAGATATTCAAAAGAGTACCCCTGCTGATGGCAACGACGGCGGAACTACCTGCCTCTGGTGATTGGAAAGCGCTGACAGCCGCAAATGTACCCATCCTGCTGAGTCGAACAGAAAGTGGCGAGGTGAAAGCTTTCTTTAACATGTGCAGTCACCGTGGTGCCCAGATCATGCCCGAAGGCAGAGGCAATTCGCACCGCTTTACCTGCCCCTATCACGCCTGGTCATACAATAGTGAAGGTGAACTCACTTCCATCTATTCTAACAAGGATTTTGGTGACCTGGATAAGCAGTGCCATAGCCTGACAGAGTTACCCTGCCTGGAAAGAGCAGGCCTCATATGGGTCACTCTGAATCGTAATACGACGCTTTCCATTGAGGATTTCTTATGCAACTACGATGAAATGCTTGGACAGTTTGATTTTGCCAACTGGCATTACTTCGCTCACCAGACCATCAAGGGCCCAAACTGGAAAATCGCCTACGACGGCTATCTGGACCTGTATCACCTGCCCATACTTCATAAGGATACTTTCGGTCCAGACTATCCCAACAAAGCAAATTATTATAACTGGGGACCTCACCAGAGAGTCACTGGACCTGATATTTCCCTATCCCAATATGAAGAGCTTGATGAATCCCTGTGGCCTACAGGTCATCTATTAAATGGCGTCTGGACTATCTTTCCGCACATCTCAATCGCTAGTTTTGATGGTGGTGGCAGAGCCATCATGCTGTCCCAGCTGTTTCCTGGTGAAACACCGGCCACTTCCTACACGGTACAGCATTATCTAATGGAAAAGGCGCCATCAGAAGAGCAGGTCGAGGCCGCCAGAGCGCAATTCGATTTTCTTAAATACGTTGTGCAGGAGGAAGACTACGCGACTGGCATCAAGCAGCAGGTCGCCCTTGAATCTGGTGGTAAGGACTATGTGATGTTCGGTCGCAATGAGGGCGGAGGGCAGCGTTTTCATCAATGGGTTGACCGTTTGATAGCAACCTCCGATAAAGACCTCCCTGCCTTATTCACAAACAATGACTAAGGGACCATCGGACACCCTGATAAGCCTGGGGCAAACCGATAAGCTAGAGGCTCACCCCACCCGGTATTGTTAAAAGGAGCAATGATTAAATGGATAAAGCCGAAGACCACGAAAAAGTGTCTATCTATCAGCTCGATCCCGAGGACCGGGACAAGCTCCTGCTAGAACAGAAAGAATGTGTTTTCAACTGGTGTACAAGAGATGAATGGCCTATGGGCGTGATCATGTCTTATATCTGGCGAAATGGTCGAATCTGGCTCACAGCCGGTGCCCATAGACACCGCATATCGGCGGTCAGACGAAATCCAAAAACTTCAATTGTGATTACCTCTACCGGTACCTCAATGGGCAGAAGCAAAACTGTTACCATCAAGGGAACCTGCACCATTCACAATGACCAGGCGATCAAAGACTGGTTCTACCCAGAATTCGCCGGTGCCCTGCGGCCGGATCCTGACGAAGCAAAGGCCTTTGAAGAAATGCTGAATTCTCCCATGCGCATTGTTCTGGAGGTAAAACCAGAAAAATGGATAACCTATGACGGTATCAAAATGCGCGACCATGCTATGGGTACACTTGATCCGTCAAAGTTAGCGGCACCACTTGAAGCAGATACGATTCGCTTTGAACAGGAACTTATACGAAGAGGGCTAAACCATGAGTGATTTTAAACATATCATCGTCGATCAGCCGGCTGATCACGTATCCAGGATTACCCTGAACCGACCGGAATCCAGGAACGCACTGAATAACACGCTGCGCACGGAGCTCTATGGCACCTTGCAGGGCAACGATCGTGACCCTGAAATTCGAGTAACCATCATCCGTGGCGCAGGTAAAGCTTTCTGTGCAGGCTATGATCTCAAAGCAAATAACCGCGATGATCAACCATTTCACACTGCCGGCGGTGATGGTAATTGGCCACGCCATGTTGTAGATGGCTTTTTTGGCGTCTGGGATCTGGCTAAACCGGTAATAGCCCAGGTACACGGTTATTGCCTGGCTGGCGGTACCGAGCTGGCTACCTCCTGTGACCTGGTCTATGTTGCCCGGGATGCAAAGATAGGCTACCCAGTCGTACGATCAATGAGCCCACCCGATAATCAATTCTTCCCGCACCTGCTAGGTCTTCGCAACGCCATGGAAATGATGTTAACAGGTGATGCCATATCCGGCGTCGAAGCAGCGGAACAAGGGTTTGCCAACCGAGCCTTCCCGGAAGAAGATCTGGAACAGAAAGTGATTGAGATTGCTCAGCGTGTCGCTAAGGTGCCGCCTGACCTGCAGCAAATGAACAAACGGGCTGTCCATCGACAACTGGAACTGATGGGCATGCGAGCCGCAATTCGTTCAGGTACTGAGATTCAGGCACTGGCATTTCATACCAAATCAACCCAGGCCCACTTTAAGGAACTGGCTGCTGGCCTGACCGACGCACTCAGCTCTAGAGACGCCCAGTTCGGAGACTACCGCACTAAAAAAGATTAATGGGAAAAGCAAACCACTGGCTATTATACAAGTGAATGAACAGCAGGCATTGCCAGTGACGGCAACTTGCCTAACGGCTTTATCAGCAATTCACCTGAGGCGCAGACCTGGCTGCTGAAGCTCAGGTCTTTTTGGCCTGGGCCCGAATAATCTCAGCACCCTTAGGGTCAACGCCCATACCGTGAATCTGGTGATTATTAGCATGCCCCAATTGCTGCAAAGACATTGCAGCCTGCAACGCAGGCCATAGCCCCTGACTGTCCTGCATCTGATTCACCGATTGCTTGGCAAGCTTCAATCCCATACTGGGCCGCCGGGCAATGTGCTCGGCCATATCAGTGGTAAAACCAGTGAGTTCCGCCCTGGGCACAACATGATTGACCATGCCCAGAGATTTAGCCTGTTCTGCCGTAATCGCTTCACCAGTGAACAGCATCTCTTTTGCCTTGCGAACACCCACTTCCCACGGGTGGGCAAAATACTCAACCCCATTGACTCCAAAAGCAACCACAGGATCAGAAAAAGCCGCATCTTCGCTGGCGATAATCAAGTCGCAGATCCACACCAGCATCAGTCCCCCCGCTATGACCTTGCCCTGCACTTCCGCAATGGTAGGTTTAGGTATGTTCCGCCACCGCCAACAGAATCCCAGGTAAATCTCTTCCTCGACTGCCATAGACCCTTCAGATCCGGGCAATGTAAAACCTCCCCAGGTTCCCACGGGCTTAAAGTCAGACATCTTCGAGCGGTCTCGTAAATCGTGACCAGAGGAGAAGTGTGGCCCGTCCGCAGCCAGCACTATGACATTCACATCATCATCCTGAGCGGCGATATCAAAAGCAGCATTCAACTCATACAGCATGGCCTTATCCTGTGCATTTCGCGCCGCTTCCCTGGCTAGGACAATCCTGGCGACGCCATTTGTCACTCCTTCATATCGAATAGTATTAAAAGTATCCGTCACTATCTGCTCCTCTCGTAATGCTGCAATCCACGGGAATAAAAAATCATTCTTGCTTGTTTAAACACTTAGTATACACCGATTTCCGAATGTGCCTTCAATCCTCGATAGCACCATAAATAATGTTCTTCAACTGGCCGCGAAAATTAAAGGTAGCTGAAGGCATTAGCTGGGTCATGAAAACAACAACTAAATCTTCATGTGGGTCAACCCAGAAAATAGTAGAGGCCGCGCCACCCCAATAGTAGTCGCCCGATGCTACCTGACCTGATTCCACTCGGCCCAGTGTCATGGCAAAACCAAGTCCAAAACCAACACCTTCATAGGCGGTTTCTGAGAAATCACCTATCGCCATCTGAGTCAAATCGCGCCCACCTTTCAGATGATTCTGCGTCATCAACTGCAATGTTCTCGAACCGATAACTCTGACGCCATCTAACTGACCACCACCTCTGAGCATCTCGCAGAATCTGTAATAATCTGCTGTGGTACCTGTCAGACCGCCTCCACCAGAAAAAAAGTCAGGTTTATGCTGATAACTACTATCTAACGGATCATCAATCAATTTCAGGGTTTTATCCGTACGCCGCTGGTAATTAGCAGCAAACCGGTCCAGCTTTTCTGGTGCAACATGAAACGCTGTATCGGTCATACCAAGCGGGCCAAAAATATATTCCTGCAGATACTCATCAAACGGTAATCCCGATAGGGTCTCGACCAGATACCCGCAAACATCGGTGGCAAGGGAATAAAGCCATTGTTCACCTGGCTGATAACGCAGCGGCACCTGGGCCAACTTCTCTACAAAGGAGCCCAGGGTCTCTCCATCGGAGCGCCTGACACCCACTCTCTGGTATTCCTGGTCTACTGGATGAACAGAGCTTCCATAGGTCAGGCCACTACAATGGCTCAAAACATGCCGAAAAGTCATGGGTGCCCTGGCTGTCTCGGTTTTAAGGGACTGTCCTTCACCGGATAGGTAAACTCGATGGTCACGCCACTGTGGAATCACTCTGTGGACTGGGTCATTGAGCTGAAACAAACCCCGCTCGTAGAGTTGCATTAAGGCGATGGAAGTAATCGGCTTGGTCATGGAATAGATCCGAAAGATAGTATCTGCCGCCATGGCCTGACCTCGTTCAGCATCTTTAAGGCCATAGGACTCAAACAGGGCGGGATAGCCATGACGCGCAACTAGTACCTGGCAACCATGGATCCGGCCGTTATCAATATAATTCTCGGTAAGGTGCTGGTTGATTCTGGTCAGTCTCTGTTCAGAAAAGCCAGCTGCCCGCGCGTCTATTTTCATAATTCCCACACTCCCTTGCTTATCATCTATCCATCAATAATCAACCTCCTGAAGTTACCATACCCAGGCGATAAATGACCCCTTATCAACAATTTGGTTAGTTGACAACAATTAACCCCTCAACTTTAATCGAAACAGTTAATTGACCTGAGCATTCAACTATTTCACAATCTCTGAACAATAGTTATTAAAAAGGGAACGACGCCATGCTGATACGTAAGTCCATCAGTGATGCACACCACACCGCCCTTGAAGAAATTGCCGGGCCAGGCACATGGCTGGATGGTAAGACTCGCAACCAGGTCATTCTGGAAAGCCGGCACAGCAAGGACTGCGCCCTCTGCCAATCCAGAAAAAATGCGTTATCACCGTACGCTATTGATGGCCTTCATGACGCAGTCTCGGATCTTCCGACTGACTATATCGAAGTTATCCATAGGATCAGCAGCGATTCTGGCCGATTGACCCAATCTTGGTTTAACCGGCTACGCCCAGAAATGCCAGCTGAAGTGTATATTGAATTGCTAGGTATCATTGCCTGCGGCGTTATCATGGATACCTTTGCCGAAGGTACCGGCCAGGAATTATCACCCCCTTTAAAAGCCAGACAAGGAGAACCTTCCAGAATCACTAATCCAAATGTCATCGATGCGGGAGCCTGGCTCCCCATCCTTGATGTGAAAAATGTCCCATCCAATACCGGCTTACCCAGCACACCTAATATTGCAAGAGCATTAGGTTTAGTGCCCACGGCAATCGATCTGTTTTTCAAGGTGATGCGCAAACACTACAGCCTGAGTGATATGGAATTTGACTTATCCAGAGGTCAAACGGAGATGCTGGCGGCACGAGTCTCATCGTTAAATCAATGCTTCTACTGAACGACTTCCCATACCATGCTGCTTCGTCGAAGTGGCGATAGAACCCAGACTTCTTTCAATTTAGGAAAATTAACCAATACCAGTTCTCTGGATATCGGCATAGCAAATGAAGCCACTCTGCTGACCCTAGCAGACGCCATTGTAACGGGTTCAAAGACAATGATACAGACAGCACGTGAAAATGCCTTCAGCGAACTTGGTGAGCAGGCAAGCCTCGATGCCGTAGCCGTTATAGCAGGCTTTAACGGGATCACCAAGGTTGCAAACGGCACCGGTTTACCGCTTGACCCCGAAACCCATAACAGCACGGTGGCTATGCGCACGGAAACTTCGATAGACCAATATTCCGAATCTAACAAATTGCAAACCTGGGGCTAGCCTGATCTGCAGCAAAGCAGTATGAGTGTATGAAAGCCTAGATCCACCAGCCGGCGGTACAGGCCCTGCAAGCGCATTCTGGCCTGGCTCTAATTTCCAAACCGGTAACGAAACTTGGCAATCAAGGTATCAACAATGGGATCCCGGAACGTATCCGAAAACAAATCAGAGAATTCATCACGATGGCGAAAAGGTAGTTTGTTGCCGCGATTGTACACAATAAATAAATCCGTCAAGGGCGCAATTTCCCAGCGGTAGCGTATCTGCGTGGTCAATAAGCTGACCGTGAAGTCATAATCAGGCCGTGTTCTGGTAGCCGCGACCAGATCACCGTCATTTTCTGGTATAGCGTAAAACCCCTGCTCTGACATTCTAACCCCTGCCCACTGCAGGGAAAATCTTAATTGATGGCCCGCTGCAACGAACCAGTTCAGATCAACACTGGGCTGCCAGTCGATGCCGTCGTAGGCGCCAAAATTCCGCTGACCCTGATGTACAAGCCAACCCTTGCGCTGGGTATATTTCACATCAAAATCCAAAAAGAGACTGTCTGTAAACCGGGCGGTCACGCCGGCACTGGCTCTCGTGCTCCAACCGCCCAGGTCCTCCTGAAAGCGTCCAATACCCGAAGAAAAGCTGAACATTCTGGAGGCATCTGTTGACCATAACAGACTCCAAAAGGCACGACTGTCCGCTCGATAAGCGCCATTACCTCTACTATCCAGGTCCTGGTAATGTTCGGGCAGGTAGGCAATGAGTGAGCGAATCGTGTTTCTGCCGGGTAATTCAATCTTCTGTCGCCAGTAGATACCACGATCTATAACCTGCCCAGCGGTCAGATTAGTCTGATGCCGCAACACGACGGTGCCGCGCATTCCTTTCATCAGTTTTCCGGATTCAGACCTTGCATAACTCCAAACGTACTGGGCACCTCGATAATTATTTCTACGCAGGAAACCTAAATCATTAACATCCACTGAGTCATCAAAATAATCAAGTTCCAATTTATGCTGCATGGATGATGAAGACGCATAGCGGACATCTAAAATACCACCCTGGCCACTCAAGCCAGCGACATCACTGGTCAGCAATTGGATATCGGCTGAAAGGTTACCGCTGGCAGTCCCATAATGCATATCAAGGCCGTGAACTTTCGCATCATACAGAGCGCCACTGGCCAGCGTACCCAGGTATCCAATACCAATTCTGTCCTTCTTAGATTTCTCGTAGAGCAAACGGACTACAGTGAACTCCCGACCATCGGCTATGACGTCTACTGCCTTACCCAGGCCATCTGTTCCTCGCCAGTTAACATCATCTTCTGCAGCAGCCAGGATACCGTAGCGAAAATTCTCAAGAGATCCAGTAAACTTCACCGCGCCCAACAGGTCTGTGGGGACATCTCGCTCACCTTGATTTAATTCCACATCGGTGACCGGGTTGACCTGATTGGCGGTGCCACCTATGCGTCGAGTATTAAGCAGAGAAATCGGCGAAGGTAAAAAGTCAGCAACAAATGCCCTCCTTGACGTGTTGGCATAATCTTCGTTGCTGATTTCGCGATGGGCACTGCCACTACTGGCTCTTGGTGTTGTCGCGAAAACCTCATTGCCTTCAAGAAAGAACAGCCGCTTTTCTGGAAAAAATGTTTCCAGAGCGGTTAAATTAAGCACCACATCATCTGCTTCAACAGCACCAAAATCGGGATTGAGGCTAGCCGTCAGTTCAAACAAAGTAGAAGGTTTCCAGTTCATGTCGACACCAAGCCGCAAATCAGTCAGTTCCCTGGCCGAATCCTGGATTGCCGAAACATAGGGGATAATTGAAAACTGCTTCTTCGGTTGAACGCCGTCGACAACAAAATTATTGAGGGCAGACACGAATTGTGGGGTCGAATAAGAGTGTCCTGGCCATTGATATCGCTGATTGAGAATCGACACATGACGACTTACTGCAAATCCGATATCTCTCGGGCCTTCACCTTTGGGTATATTGAACATTGACCAGGGCAGAAACATCTCAACACTCCAGCCACCCTCAAACTCAGCGGACCGGCCAATCCACGGGCCATCCCAGTCATTTTCGTACCGCCTCTCCGGTAAGACCTTGCCATCTACCACCGAATCGCCTAATGCAACCATGAAAAAGTAAGCAAACAAACCCTGGCCAGAGGTATCCATGGTAAAACCGAAAACATCCCGATCCACGAACTGATCTCTGGAAGACAAACGACGAACCAGCGACTCATTCGGCTGATACATTAGCGCCGAGACATACATGCCTTTGTCGGTAGCCGCCATTCTTATTTCAGTGGGATACTTGCCTGGAAGCCCCGTGAAAGGAACCGTGACGATCAGATTGTCGAAGGCAGGTACTTGCATCCAAACCGGCTCGTCGACTATTCCGTCCAGCTTTATGATGAATTCGTGGTCAGCATATTTCTGCACGGAAATCTCGTGCATAGGTACCCCATTGAGTGTCCTGAACACGACCTGCTCAACTGGCTGATTCTGCTGGGCATAAGCAAGGGTTGAAAGCCAAAAAGCATAAACAGGGATAAAGCTGACTAAATATCTTAGCCTTTTCATTAATACTCCTCTGGCACTCCAAATCATTAACCTATCCTAGCCCCCGGCCCATAGTCTCATACTGATCTTTATATGTCCTGTTTATGTTGACATCAAAATTCTTATCACTTGTTACCCAGCAAACAATCATGGTTGAATACGAAGCTGAAAGGGATTGCTGTATGAGTTTGACAACCTGGTCTTGGATATTTTTGGCGCTTTACATAAGCGCCATGCTGGGCATTGGCCTGTATGCCCAGCGTAGAATAAAGCATGCAGATGATTTTGCAACGGCAAGAGGTGCTTACGGTCCCTATTTTCTAGCTTTAGCTTTCGCTGCTTCAACGGCAAGCGGTGCCACTTTTCTTGGCAGCCCAGCGTTATCCTACGAATGGGGACTCGCTGCTAACTGGGGAAATTTTCTTTATCCCATTGGGGTTTATTTCGGAATTCTCATATCCATGCGCTTGATTGCCACTTCAGGCAACCGCTTTGGCAATCGATCCATCCCAGAATACCTCGGTGACCGATATCAATCCGATGTAATGCGTCTGCTGGTATCGCTTCTCTCACTGGTGCTATTCTTTTATCTAGCCGGGCAGTTGGTTTCCGGGGTGGTCATGTTTGAGATCATGCTCGGACTGAATTCAGACTGGGCGTTAATTATAACCACCCTGGTGCTACTGATTTATATTTTACTGGGTGGCGCCCATGCAGATATTCTGACCGACGGTGCACAGGGCGCAATGATGCTGCTATTAGCCCTGCTGGTCATTGTCCTGACGCTCAGTGGCTACGGTATTGAAGGTGGCTTCAGCGGTATGTTGGCCAATCTGGAAGGCCAAGACTCAAATCTGACCACGCCACTCAATCCAGCCACGCCGCTTTATCATTCCTGGTGGTCAATTTTTGTCATTGCTTTTGCTCATATGCCGCTGGGCTTACTGCCTCATTTGGGTAACAAATTGTGGGCCCTGGATTCCAAAGGCGATCGAATGCAATTTGTGAAACTAGCGGCCCTGTTCGGTTTAACACTCGGCATGCTGGGTGTCGGCGGATTACTGGCTCGGGCATACTTTGGTGATGCCTTGTATGCTGCAGGCGCTAATCCGAATCAAGCTCTACCGATGCTGTTCATAGAACTATTTCCTACCTGGTTGGCAGCACTAATTGGAATAGGTGTGCTTTCTGCCGTGATGAGTACGGCCGACGGCCTGGTCATCTCTTCCTCCCAGATCATCGCCAACGACCTTTATCGTCGCACCATTGTGCCCATAACCCGCCCCGACCTGACCCCAGAACAACTGGATCAGCGAGTGCTCAAGATCAGTCGGATTTCTACCGTAGGGGTACTGCTGATCTGTATGGTCATGGCCTGGTCCCTGATGGAAGTCAACGTGGCACTGATCGTCTGGATCGGTGTAGGCGGCATGATGGCAGCATTTGCTGGACCGCTGGTGATTGGTGCCCTCTGGCGGGGTGTAACCACTAACGGCGCTTTCGCTGGTCTGCTCGGTGGTTTTGGCGTATTTATTGTGTTGCATTCACAGATTCTAGAGCCAGCCTGGTTTGCTGATTCGCCGCTGTTCAGCGCAGTTACCTGGCTCAGGGGTGAAGGACCAAATCCCTACTCCTGTGCCGTTATGGGCGAAATCGTATCCATTACACTGACAGTCGTTGTTTCAAAGCTCACTCAACCACTGCCCGAGGATCTGATCAATACCCTGTTCAATACCGAGACATCGGCTAACGTTTAATGGAACTGCTTTTCACCGCTGGCGAAGGCAAGGTAAAAGAACATACCGAATAAAGTCACCCCAGCCGTGACCTGAAAAACCAGATCCCATGACCCGGTATAATGCAGAATTAAACCGGATATGTAGACACCGACGATGCCGGGTATGGTACCCGCTGTATTGGTTATGCCCATCAGTGTACCCGCATACTGAGGACCAATATCCATATGATTAACGCTATGACCACCAATTCCAGCAGCCGAAAATACTTTACCCAGACACAGTATCCCTATTGCCGCCCATACCGAATCCACCAGGGTAATCAGTAGAAGACAGGTTGCCAGGCCGCCAAAGGCAACGGTCTGCATGAGTTTCCTCACAAAAGTCACATCCATACCCGTTTTGATCATTCGGTCAGCAATATTGCCAGCAATGTTGAGACACACAAAAGAGCTGATATGAGGCAGCATTGATACCAGGCCAACAGCCGCAAAACTGATACCCAAACCTTCGTTCACATATTTGGGTAACCAGGACAGCACCACATACAGGGTCCAGTTGTTACAAAAATGGGCGACTATAATTGCCCATAAAGGCTTGTTGCGCAGAAATGTCAGCAGCGATGGAGACTGCTCGACTGCGCCTGATGCTGGCGCGTGCAATTGAATATGAGCCAGTTCCGCCTTGCTGATGCTTGGATGCAGTCTAGGGTCTGTTGTTACCAGCCTCTGCCACAGCAAATACCAGAGAACGCCCACTGCCCCGAACAGATAGAAGGCCCATTCCCAGCCGAGATGCAGCACAATAATCGGCGTTAAAATCAAAGCAAAAACCGTTCCGATGGGGATCCCGCTGGCATTCAGGGCGATCGCTTTCGATTTTTCATCATCCGGGAACCAACGGGTAACCATGGAATAAACCGAAGGGAAGGTAACAGCTTCTCCCAACCCCATACCAATTCTTGCAGCAAACAACATATAAAGACCGGTAAACGCCGCCAATGGCGTGAATATAGTAAAAACGGACCAGATTAACACCCCGATCCCAAGGACCAGTTTGCCGCCAAACCTATCAGCCAGACGACCCCCACCAATCTGCATCAACAGGTAACCGATATAAAAGGACGATAAAATGGCACCCTGCGTTGACACATCCCAGCCTAAATCTCTGGCCATAGGAATGATGGCCACTGAGATATTGACTCGATCTATATAACAGACGAACGTTCCTGCGAAACACATAGAAATGACGGTATAACGAGATTTCCAAAAAGGCTGTTTACCGGTCGCCATGTCAGACATATCGAGTTCCTTGATTCATTTTCCAGAAGTTAAGCTGCTATATCTGGCCTTGCAGGCTTGATGCTTGAACTGACCACCAGGAGGGAATAGGTTGCCTTGTTATCTCTTTAGTCACTGCTTAATAGTCACACATTCAAACCACAAAACCAATGCGGCCACAACCTCCGGATACCGACTGCCTGGCAATGGCCTGTCACGGCATCCAGTTCAATGACTCAACCCGACATCATCTGAAAGACTGAAATCCGCTACACCTGGTTATTTAACACCAGCCTGCAGCCACTTGCTCTGGTTTTGGGGTCACAAAAACGGTGTCACCATACCGTCTCACCTGAATATCCGATCAGGCAGATGGCAAGCAGGCATTAATGCGGTATCCTCATCTATTAAAGAACGCTGAGGCTGCATCTAGCCAGTGGTAAAGGATTGTCATCTCAGTTATTAGCATTTTAGAGAGTCTTACTTGGCAATGACCGACATCCTGAAGATCCAACCACTAACCCGCCTTGCCTTTGCGCCCTATGGTGACGTTATCTCAACAGCTGAGGCAACCCATATTGCCAGTATAAACCAGGGTAATACGCAGCGTTTCGACAACCTGGCCAGCCTCTGTATCAACCCCGAAAAAGGGACTCCCTGCTTAAGTATCTTTCGAAGCAGGCCACTGCCTTTACCCATCACTATCTGCTCTCTGGAGAACCACCCTGTATCAAGTCAGGCGTTTTTCCCTTTGTCCAAGCTACCATTCCTGGTAGTCGTTGCGCCGCCAGGAGAACTTGATGAATCTCGCATAGAAGCTTTCCTCGCTGGCCCCGAACAAGGCATCAACTATCACCCTGGAACCTGGCATCATTACAGCCTGGCTCTGCAGGAAACGTCTGATTTCCTGGTTATTGACTGTCACACCGAGCAGCCGAATTGTGACGAAGTTACTTTAGCGACACCCAGGCAATTGCAACTATGAAGGTTCTCGAAACGCTATTATTGGAATACAGTGACTCATCGTTTACCAATCCTCACGAAGTCATCAGTCCAGAAAAACCCTTTGATCGACAAGGCCATTTTTCTCATATGGGTGCGCAGTTCTGGGGCTTTGAAACAGCACGTCATATAGGTACCCGTATCGATAACGCACGATCAGGTTTCCATTACAATCCTGACGCGGAGCATTACCTGCTGCTCGGTCTGAAACAATCAGGCGTTATCAGCCAGATTGACATCAGCACACGCTGGTTCACTGGAAATCACGTTCAGGCGGTCACTATAGAATTGATTTACCAGGGTCGTCGACGAACCATTGTAGAACGCAAATCGCTTAACCCGGATGCAAATCACAGCTTCCCCATCGAGCCATCAGCCGCAGATGAATGCCTTATCCGCTGCCATCAGGAAGGGGGGATTGCTAGCATTCAGCTAATGGGCGAGGATCTAGGCGAACCAGACACCAGGATCAATCTGCTGTCCGAGGCCACTATTTCCCAGGTCTCCAATCAGCATTATGGCCACCCCGGAGATGCAGTTAAAGGAGAACGGTTCGAGTCACATATGGTTGGCTGGGAATCTGCTCGCACCGGCTTTGGAGAGCAGGCGATGTTCGCCCTCAAAAGCACGGCGGTGGTGGATGAAGTGATCATTGACACCTACCTGCATCGCCTGAATGCGCCCCTCGGTTGTTACCTGTTCGGCCTTCCCAGTTCTGAGGATTTTCAAAAAGCCGTGTCACTGCTACCGAAATGGCGCATTACTTTCGATGATGACAGCCAGATCATTCCGGAAAATTTCCAGGACTATATGAGCAAGCAGCTTTATAGACCCCAACTCAAGGAAAAATCAACTGGGTTTCACATCGACCTGAGTGTTGACAGTAGCTGCTGGCTGGCCTTAATCCCTTTTGGAGAACTTCGCCCTGACACTTATCACCGCTTTAGCATCTCAGCAGATGTTGGACTGAGCCACCTGCTCTACCTGCATTACCCAAACGGCGGCATCCATGGCATCAAGGCTTTTGGCAGTTATCTTAATTGATCCAGATACTGCGTCTTGCGATTATGGGGCAGGAAACTACCGCTAAAACTATTTCTCACCAGCTGCCGCGCCTGTATTTCGGTCAAACCCTGGGAGCGATCCAGAGCACGGAAGTTTTCCATTAAATAGCCGCCAAAATAAGCAGGATCATCTGAATTAACCGTTACCCGTACGCCCGCATCCAGCAGTTGCAGAATCGGGTGTTGTTCAAGACGGTCATACACCTTAAGCCTGATATTAGAAAGCGGACAGACTGTCAGCGGTATTTTGGTCTCCGCTAAGCTGATAACTAAATCAGGATCCTTTATACACTGCACACCATGATCGATTCTCTCCACCGCTAACGCCCGGAGCGTTTCTCTGATGAGTTCTGGACCGGCTTCTTCACCAGCATGAGCCACCTTCCTTAGCCCCCAGCTTGACGCCATCTCAAAGGACTTCCTGAATTTTGCCGGTGGGTTACCTATTTCCGCGCTGTCCAATCCTACTGCTGTTATCTGCTGAAGCAGGGGCCTAGCATCCGTCAGAGTCTGAATCGCATCAGATTCAGGAAGGTCCCTGAGTAAGCAGAGTATCAGCAACACCGATTGCTGCCATTCCTGCTCTGCCTTTACAATCGCCCTGGAAAAGCCTGACAGCACCGTTTCTAAGCTTACCCCTCGCCGGGTATGGGTCTGCGGGTCAAACATGATTTCAGTATGAACAATACCTTCATTTCTGCACCGGCACAGGTAACGCCACATCAGTTCATAAAAATCTCCCTCATCAACGAGCACACTGGCACCCAGGTAATAGAGATCCAGGAAACTCTGCAGGTCTTGAAACTGGTAAGCGCTGGTAACGTCTTGTAGGGTCTTATACGGCAGCACCACAGAATTTTTCTCAGCCAGCCGAAGTAATAAATCGGGTTCCAGCGAGCCTTCAATATGTATATGCAATTCCGCTTTTGGCGCTCGCTCAACGAATTCAAAGCCGGCTTTAGACACAACTCAATTCACCTGCCCAGAATTCACCTGCCCAGGTAGCTGCTCAGCATACTGATCCCATCCGGCTATCAAGGTATCGGCCACTTTAGAGGCCACCAGATAGGCAGACTCGACGGCAATCGACAACCCGGAATAGCCTTTAATTTCCGAACCTAGGTTATCCGCAGCGCTCACCCCCGGCGGCGGCGTGGTGTAATTACTAGCCGTCCTGAGTACCAGCATTCGCTGCTTATCTACTCGACCTATGCGATCGAGCCAGCTCAGGGAAAGATAGGTGCCTGTATCTTCCATTGCCGAGGAGACGAATTCGCCTTTACCTTTTGTCCAGTACTTTACCCACTGATTGGCCCAGTCATTCATGATCTCACCATGCCAGAATGTCAATGCAGCAATATGATCACCTTTCAATACAAACGGTGGTTTCCTTGCCATGAGGTGCTGGGTATAACGCTTTCGGTGTTCTCTGGCCTGCTCATTATCAGGAAGCTGAATATCTTTAGTGAGCTCAAATGCCCAGTTCACTAATCCGGAATTCAATTGATACATCTCACCGGTAGGTTCGGGTTTGTTTTTATCAAACGGCCTTTGCGTGTATCGAGCAAAGTATCCAAACGGCCAATCCTCGGGAATTTCCCGGGCATCTATTTCGTGGGATAAATCACCATCCACCAAATACTCAGCCCAGGCTGCAGAGCCCACCGACGCATCAGCGGGGTCAAAACCAGCTATCCCGGCTACAATCCAATAACTTTGGCTGAGATCAAATCTCGAATCCAATCCCAGCGCCATGGTGGCCGCGGCTGACCTTGCTGTGCCAATCCCGGTAACCAGCACTAACAAACCGGTTTGGGGATCATAGTGAAGATCGCGATAGCCGAGGAAAGGCAGTTGCTGGGTCAGGTTCCTGCGTTCTTTCCAGAGTTGGAACTCCCCTGCTCGATCGCCTGTGTCCTGGCCCACTTCAAACATGGCGACGATGACCACCTTCACAGCCAAAGGTGAAGCAAAACCAGGTGCTAGTGGCTGCAAGGAGCCAAATATTACCGCAATGCATAGCCACAACTTCACGTTCACTTTCACTTTCACTTTTCCACCCATAAAAAAAGGGGTGTTAAACACCCCTTTTTCAGTTTTAAAAACAATCAGAATCGATATTGGAGACGGGCCTGATAGTGTCTGGGTAATTCAGGAAGTACAATCGCATTACCGAACAAGTTCGGGAAATTCGCTCTGAAATACCGTTCATCTGTCAGGTTTTTACCGCTCACGCTCATCAACCAGTTTTCTGTCTCATAAGCCAGACTCAAGTTCACTAAAGTATAAGCTGGCAGCATTATAGAGCCGGAAAAACTAGAAGGCGTTTCTTCCACATCGATGATACTGGCACTGACAGCTAAACCATTACCAAAATCATAAGTACCTGTAACCGAAACGATGTTCTCTGGCATGCCAGCACGTCTGCCACCACTGGCCTCTGCGCTAACAAAACCGCCTAGCTGTCCACCCCACAGAAGGTCAGGAGAGATGCCCGGCATATCATCTCCGCCAATAAAGCTAAAACGATAGCCATCATCAATGGTATTCAGGTTAATAACTTCGATTTTCGAATACCCCAGGGTCATAAGAAACTGCTCTGTTACTACCCATCGTACTTCAAACTCAACGCCCTCTGTCTTAGTAGCCTGATTAGTCACAATAGACTGGGCAGAGAAGTCGGTACGCTCCTGCTCATAAACAGACAATGCAAAGTACAGGGAATCATCGAGCAAACTTCCTTTTATTCCGAATTCCTGAAGCTCAGAAGTATCAAAAGCGCCTCCTCCCAGGATATTACCCACTGTTATTTCAGCGCCCTGGCCTGCTATTACCGTTGCCTGTTCGGACAAGGTGACATACGGGATAAGACCGATAGGCGTTGCATAGGAAATACTGGCTGTCCAGGAACTACCGCTGAACTCATCATCAGCTTTAAGGTCGATACAAGAGCCATCGGTACAGAAGTTATTAGAACTGGCCAGCAACAACTTGTCAGCAACCTGACTACTGTTCATATCGATGGTGTCATACCTTGCTCCAACCAAGATTGACAGACCCGCTTCCCAAGTCAGGTCCAGCATTACCGCAAAACCTAAATCCAGGTAATCACCCACATAATACTCGGTATAGTCATCATCAATACGCGTTGCCAGCAAACGTCTATCGAGCGCAGTTGACGGGCCGGTTAAATCTCTGCGATGAAAATACTCATTGGTGTAATCATCACCATGGGCAAAATCGGTAAACCGAATTGAAGGAGAGATCTGGATTGAAGTCGTAACAGCATCCCCGTCAAAGACTTTGGAGAGAACCAGTTTGTCTTCAACCACCGAGGTATCGTGAAACTGAGAAAAGCCGTAGGCGTTTTCATTCAAGTTCTCATACTGTTCATAGAACAGCTGATTCTTTATTTCCCAGTTATTGTCCAACGTAGCAATCAAATCAAAATAGAGCGTGAGGACCTGATTTTCCAATAGATCATCCGACGCGATCAGGGTTTGATTACCCTCTAAATGTGCTGTCCCTACGTTCTGCAGATTCAGCATGCTGGTATCGCCGATAAGTAACTCTAAGAAATCAATGTCATCAGTATTATTTGGCTGCAGCGAACCGCCGGCAATATCCGGGGTCATCCAATCAAAGCGAAACGGGTTCATATTAGTAAAACCATCGCCGTCAGTATCAAATTCCTGATGAGAAATCGAACCATCACCATTGGCATCCAATGGGATGGGTGTACCCGTAATATAGGTACCGGTATCAATCAGATCCTGCGTCAACCGGTTCCAGCCTGCATTCTGATTTCCTGCATAATCATGGTACATGCCACCAAACTGGATCCTGACAGTGTCGCTGAGATCCATGTCGAAAGAAGCTTGCACCAAATTCTGGTCCACACCGGAATTATCATAGTAGCTGCCCGAATGTTCTGATTCGCCATACAGGTAATAGCCCAGATCATTACTGCCCAAACGACCCGGTCCGCCAACCTCTGCGCTTAGCACATGTTTGTCCCAGCTCCCTGAGGTCAATGACATGGCGCCTGTGGTTTCTTCGATATAGGCCCCTGTCTCCTCAACTCTGGCTGATTTCGGATTAAAGTTCAGATAGCCTCCGATCTTAGATGGGCCATAAATGGGCGAGGCTGGCCCCCTGACGATATCAATTCTATCGGAGGCGCCAATAGGCGTGGGATAATTGCCCGGGTTATCCAGTCTTCGCACGCCACGGAAGTAAGTCTCGCCAGGCGTACCCCGAACATCCAAACCGCCAGCAACACCAAAAAACGACTGCGTAAAAGATCCAGGCGCGAGTGCAACCAGCTCATCAATATCATGCATATTAAATCGATCCATCATCTCTTCACTGATGGTGCTCAATGATCGCGGCGTTTCCAGAACTGACTTATCGAACCCAAATATCGATTTAACCCGTTCTCCTGGTAAACTGCCCAGGTCGCCCTTCACGACTACTTCTTCCATTTCGCTTTCTGACATTGCAGCATTACCTGCAACGACTAGCGCAAAAAAAACTGCGCAATGCATTAGCTTGCGTCCAATAATGTTCATACTGAGTCCCGTTTTGTATTTAAAATTAGGCTTGAAAACTACCAAACCAGTCATATCCCCTAAACCATTATTTTTACAGATATAAGCTCAAGATGCACCGCTAATCAGAACAAATATGATAATTTCTGCAAATAAACCCTCTCTTCGGCGCTGAATTTCGGTCCATAGGCTTCACGCCTGCGTCACTATGGACTTGCTTTTCAAATTTCTCCATGCGCTGGTCAAAAAGCGCTAGTAAATTCCCCTTTTCAGGTTCTTCAAGGAAACTATAGGCGATTGAATTCCGACTGAGTTGTTTGATTTCTGACCAGGACAAGTTAAATTCTTTCACGGCTACAAAGAACTCATCGGTCATCGTGGAATCCCACATTCCCCGGTCATCGCTCGATAATGCAACCGGTATTCCGATTCGGAGATATTCCGGAAAGGGATGTGACTGATAGTCATCAATATATTCCAGCAGCAGATTGCTGATCAGATTAATTTCAACCAGGTAAGGACCGTGCCGCATGATGAGCAGCGCCTGGGGATCTGTGATCAAGTTAAGGCCGTGACCAATTCGATCCGCTCCCAGTAATAATGTATCCAGCACATGGGAATTTGGTTCATCCACTTCACCTGCATGAATCGATAACCTCACGCCATGATGCTGCTTGCGTAACTCCCGTAGCGTCGATAGAAATCGCAGTGGGTGGCCCTTGTCGTTGTCCTCTCTGCCGACTAGATTAACCGCAATCCAGGGCCAGTTGCTGGCTACAAATTGATAGGTCTGAGTCAGTTGTTGCTCTGCATTAGGTAGAAACCGTAGCACCGCCTGTTGAAACCTGACCGTCATGCCAGTTGCTAGGGCATCCTTTTTGGCCAGCCTTGCTCTGAATATTGCCGCCACCTCATCTGCTGGTATCGATTTACCTGACCCAGTCTGATATCCATCTGTTGCAACCTGGGACTCCATGTATAACAAGCCTTCATCGGCAAAAGCACGCATATTAAGAAAAATGCCCTCTGCGCGAATCCATGGGTTGGCGGTAAGGTCTCCTAACCTCTGCCAATGCGTTTCAAAAAACTCATCTCTTCCCTCATGAGACTTGTCCAGTCGTATACTATCCAACCAGGCCTGGGCCTGTAACTTCGACATTTCCGCCAATGGCAGGTACTGCGATTTCTCGCACGACGCCAGCGCTTCATAATTAATGCGCTCTAAATTATGAAACATCAGGTTTACTGACTGGGGTCCGAACGCATCGTAGCCATATTGACGACAGTTACGCAGTTCCACCCGGGTATAATATTCATAGCCATCGCGCCTGGCATTAAGCGCCAGGTCCAGCCACCATTCTGAAAACATGGCACCAGACAGGTGCTGATGAAGGTCTCCGCCTTTTGGCATTTCATAAAGCAACTGATGCAGCTCTTGATCGGTCGCGCTTGCTTTAAAGGTTTCAAACCAGTCACTGGGTTGTTTGGCCAGGGCACTGACTGGAAATAAAAAGCATAAAACTAAAAAGAAACAAATCAATCGAGTCATCATAATATTCTTTGTTTTCTACATGGGAGAGCAAATTGTATGCGTCACGAGCCAGTGTGGCTACAATAGAACACATTATTCAAAACCAGCCCAATGATTATGACCGATCCTATCCCTAGAGACTTTATAGGTTACGGCGAGACACCGCCCGACCCACGCTGGCCTGAGCAGGCAAAACTCGCCTTGCAGTTTGTGGTCAACTACGAGGAAGGTGGTGAGCAATCGGTACTTGACGGAGACCCTCATTCCGAGATTTTTCTGTCCGAAATCATCAATGCCAAGGCCCATGCAGCGAGGCATATGAGCATGGAATCACTCTATGAATATGGCAGCAGAGCAGGCTTCTGGCGAATTCATCGCCTATTCAGAGAGTTCGCCTTACCGGTTACCGTGTTCGGGGTCGCTCTGGCATTACAACGCAATCCAGCTGCCGTCATCGCAATGCTAGAAGCAAACTGGGAAATAGCCAGTCACGGCTATCGTTGGCTGGACTATCAATCGATCACCGAGGACCTCGAGCGAGAACACATGGACAAAGCCATAACCCTCCATGAACAGCTTACTGGAAGCAAGCCTCTAGGCTGGTACACAGGTCGAGACAGCCCCAATACCCGGAAGCTGGTTATCGAGCAGGGCCACTTCCTGTACGATAGTGACTCCTATGCTGACGACCTCCCCTATTGGCACCAGACATCGGAAAAACAGCACCTGGTTATTCCTTACACCCTGGATGTCAACGACATGCGATTTGCATCAGCACAGGGGTTTAATGCCGGCGATCAATTCTTCAACTACCTCAAAGACACCTTCGATACCCTCTATGAAGAAAGCGCAACCACACCAAAGATGATGAGCGTGGGCTTGCATTGCAGGCTAATTGGCAAACCCGGCCGGATTCAATCGCTTCGCCGATTTCTTGCCTACGTGGGTCAGCATCAACGGGTTTGGGTCTGTCGGAGAATCGATATCGCACGGCACTGGCACAAGTACCATTACCCAGCCGCTGGGCCTTGATCGAGCCACACTAAGGCAATGATTGCTTACTGATCCTGTCCATGCGAAGGCCAGACAAGCTCAAGTAGTACTGCGATAAAAGCGCCCGTGGATACCGGAAAGCCAAGCACCGCCTGCAACCCCTGGGGCATCAATTCAACCTGAGGCACCCATTCAGAGACGATGTAACCGCCAGTGACTGCCAAAGCAACAATGACACCGGACCTGACATCAAGACCGCTGCCCAGTACAAGCTGTATACCTGCCACAGCCACCATGATGAACAACAGTAACGCAGCCCCAAAGACCGCTACCGCTGGAATCGCCTGGAATAAACTCGATATGATCGGAACCGAACCCAATAGCACGAGAAATCCTGCCGCATACAAGCCGATGGTGGGTTGGTAAGCACCGGTTAAACGAATCACACCATTATTCTGGCTGAAGGTTGTGTTAGGGAAGGAACAAAAAACACTGGCCAAAAATGAATTGAGGGCATCACCCATTAACCCACCTCGTATCCTGGTCCAAAAAGCGGTATCCCCATAACGGTAATGAGACAGCGCATTCGTTGCTGTGAAGTCACCCACACTTTCCGTAGCTGATACCAGGAAGATAGGAAACAGCACCATAACGACTGTCCAGTCCAATTGCCAGCGATGACGCAGCGGGTCAAGAACAAAAATCGCGTCAGCCTTTTCCAGCAAAACCCAGTCAACCAGACCAAACAACATAGCCATAATCAAGCCAACTGCCAGACCGATGGCAACACTTGCAATCTTCAGCAGGCGCAACCCGAAAAATGAGCAGCCCAGGACTGACACAAATACGCCCCCGGCAATGACTAAAACCTGCCATCCCATCGATCCCATTTCCTGGTACGCCAGATGGATGTTTTGCAGTGTAATCACTATTAATGAAATGCCGATAAGTATCAGCGTCGTTCCGGAAACATTCGTAGTTATTATGGTTCGCAGTGATTTCACGAAATAACTCAGGACAAATACAACGGCTGCACAGGTGGCCGCTGAACCAAACAGGGTACCTAACGCCTCTGAAGGCAAAAGATGCTGCGCCATGGTTTCATAGGCATAAATAAATGGCCCGACAAAGGCAAAGCTGGTTCCCTGGATACTCAGCAATCCTGACCCAATGGGGCCGACTCTGACTATCTGGATAAAAGTAGCCAAGCCTGAGACAACCAGGGAAGAAGACACAAGGTAGCTTGTTTCCTGCAGTGAAAGGCCCATCCCCATGGCGATAATCAACGGCGCTGTCAAAATACCACCGAAGGATGCCAGCATGTGCTGGAATCCCAGAAAGGCCGGCTCAAAGGAGAGGCGGGTCGGTTCTGGCACTGCCTGTTGCGTCATAAAATTACCTGCTGTCAACCAAGGCCAATTAAAATCGGCCTTATCAATTATGAATCGGCCCCTGAAAAAAAAATAAAAAACGCCATAGGCTCAGACAATCTTTCGCTAGAGCAGCAGGAACTTGCCCAAAAATACTAACGCAATGAAGTAGGAGGCCGAATCTTTACTGGCGAACCTGCCCGTCAGAATCTTTATAAGACAATAGCTAATAAATGCCAAGCCAATACCATCGGCAATCGAAAATGTCAGGGGCATGGTCAGTGCACCTATTACCGCGGGTATATACTCGGTTTCATCCTGCCAGTCCAACTCCGCCAGACTGCTGATCATGAGACAGGCTACGAATAAAAGTGCCGATGCGGTAGCAAATGCCGGGATACTTTGGGCCAGTGGTGCGAAAAAAATACATAACAAAAATAACAATCCCACGGTCACTGCCGTGAGTCCGGTACGCCCGCCCGATTCTACGCCCGAGGCACTCTCTATATAACTCGTGGTAGAAGAAGTCCCCAAAACAGCACCCACAACGGTAGCCCCCGAATCAGCTAAAAGTGCTGGACCCAATCGGGGTAGTTGACCCTTGTCATCGGTCAACCCAGCTCTATTTGCAACACCGACCAGTGTCCCGGCCGTATCAAAAACGTCAACCAACAGTAAAGACAGAATGATAGGTATCATCGAAACCTGCAGAGCAGCCATAATATCCAATTCAAAAAGCACGGGCTCAAGAGAAGGCGGCGCAGAAATCACGCCGTGAAATTCGGCTGTACCAGTGAGCCAGCCGAGAACAGCAGCAAAAGCAATTCCGATGACAATAGCACCTGTCACCTTTTTTGAATTCAGTGTTGCAATTAACACGAATCCCGCCAGCGCAATAAGGGGCCCGGCCTGAGTTAATTCCCCTAGACTCACCAGTGTTGCCGGGTTATCTACAACCAGACCCGCATTTTTTAACGCAATGAATCCCAGGAAAAGGCCGATCCCAGCAGAAATTCCAAACTTGAGGTTTTTTGGAATGGCATTAATCAGCCATTCACGAACGGGGAAAATGCTTATAGCTACAAATATCAATCCTGATATGAACACCGCCCCCAACGCTGTCTGCCAGGGGTAACCCATTCCCAAAACAATGACATAGGAAAAAAAAGCGTTCTGCCCCATGCCGGGAGCCAGGGCAATAGGATAGCGACCAAGCACCCCCATAAGCATCGAGCCGACTGCGGCAGCCAGGCAAGTGGCAACAAACACGGCACCAAAATCCATACCTGCATCAGACAGAATTGCCGGGTTAACCACCGTTATATAAGCCATTGCCAGAAATGTGGTCACCCCGGCGAGGGCTTCAGCGCGAGGGCTTGAGTGCCTCTCCGATATCGAAAAATATTTTCTGACAGCGTCCATCAACCTTCTCTCTCGTTATATTTCTACACGCCTCAAACAGTTATTTCTGTGACACTGGCTACGATAACAGGATTTTACCGCTGTACCCAGTCATGACATGCCTGCCTTGGAATGCTATGGTGCACGCCATGGAAAAGCACTTCATTACTGCGCAAGCACTGCTGAGAGACTCATTTCTGTTAGCTGAAAAAATTCTCGCAAGCAACTTCCGCCCCAATTTTATCGTTGGTGTGTGGCGAGGCGGCGCACCGGTAGGTATTGCCGTGCAGGAATATCTGGATTTCAAAGGTATCAAAACCGACCACATCGCAATACGCACCTCCAGCTACTATGGTATCGGTGAACAAGACAAGCACGTCAGAGTACACGGCCTCCAATACATCATCGAAAATGTAAATAGCGATGATGCACTGTTGATCGTCGATGACGTTTTTGATTCAGGGCGCAGCATCGCTGCAATTTTGAAGGAGTTAGAGGCTAAATCAAGAAGAAACCTGCCTGAAACCATCCGTATTGCCTGCCCTTGGTTCAAACCAACCAAGAATGTGACCCATCTGGAGCCTGATTACTTTATTCACAAGACAGATCAGTGGCTGGTATTCCCTCATGAACTGGACGGTTTAACCGAACAGGAAATACGCATCGGTAAACCGGAAATAGCCGATATACTGTTAGCAGAGCCTGCAGGCAAAACCATCAGTGATTAATCTACCGGCTACCTGAATTCCGACGGCAACGGCATTTTCTGCTGTTATTTCTCGACAATAAACCATTTTCATACTGTATCAGCGATGCGTCGCTTCCAATTTACGCTGGATGTGCGCTCCCGCTGTGATCGGCTGATAATTCGGCTCAGACCCTTCTACCAGAAAAGAAGGCAACACCTCAATTTCAGTTGCACTGTCTGGATCAGAGAAAAAAGCGATCGAATAACGGTCTCGAGTGATCGGCGATCTCACTCGATGAAGCGTCGACGGATACTGGCCATTAGACCAGTGCTGCATCAGATCTCCAGTATTCACTACCACTTCGTCAGAGTCGGTTGATAGCTTTAGCCAGCCGCCACCCTGATTCAGGACCTCAAGTCCACCGATCTCATCCTGAAACAGCAACGTTAACATGCCATAATCTGTATGCGCTCCGGCGCCCCATTGCTCGACCTTTTCTGACACTGTCGGGCTCACTGGATAGTGAAGCAAGCGCAAGGTTACATTTTCACCGGAGTGACAATCTCGGAAAAAATCAGCTTCCACACCTGCAGTGATGGCTAATAATTTCTGCAACGATGCTACGGTCTGAAAACAATTATTGTAAAAATCGATCATTGCTTGCCTGAATTCCGTACTAGGCCATTTGCCATCTTGATCACCATAGGCGCGCAGGTTTCTCATGGTGAAAGCCTCTTTATAATCTGCCCGATCTGCCACCGGATTTAATGATTCCTTCTCCAGGCCTTGATAACCAAAATTTTCTGCTGCACTACCATAAAGAAAGTTCTCTTTTTTTTCAGTGCTTAAGGAAAAGAAAAGCTTGCTCTGCTGAAACACCTCAGCCAATAGAGACTGACTGATGCCGGCATTTCTTAACAGCATGAAACCGTCATTGCTGAGGGATTCATGAACATCTCCGGCAGCAGTCTGCAGCTTCTCCTGGCCTGGTCGAGTTAAGGCTTGAAGATCAACTTTAGTAATCATAACCCTGGCTCCTGCAATCTCAGCCAATCAAGCAACAACTGCCTGTCAGCTAGACTCAAGCGGGTCAGATTCCCCAACGGCATGTAACCTGTCGTGATCGCAATAAAAGCCGTCCGGCGCTGCTTGCCTAATTGCCCCAGAGTTTCAAAAATCAGCCCACTCGGCGCCGAAACAAAACCCGCAGTTGAGGGTACCTGGGCATGACAGCCGGCACAGTGAATCTGTAATAGATGCCGAATATGATCATCCTCAGGTCGATCAGCAGACAATGCTGTGGTAGCACCCTGCAAGGATTCTGTGGCGCCTATTTTAACGTCTCTGCCGATCAGCACGAATGCCACTGTAAACATTAACAGGGCTGCAACAATCAGGTACTCATAACGATTTTCACCCTGATGACGTCGGTTAAAATAGTGTCTGCCGATGGCACCGGCTATCATAATCAAAAACAATGCCAACCAACTAAGCGAATGACCATAGATAAATGGATAGTGATTGCTGATCATGCAGAATAAAACGGGCAGCGTGAAATAATTATTAAAGAACGACCGCTGCTTGGCCGCATCCGCTATTGACTGATCCGGCTCGGTGCCCGCCAGAACAGCCGAAACAAACTGCCGCTGCGCTGGAATGATGCCGAAAAACACATTGCCTGCCATAATACTGCCAAGCACCGCCCCAACATGAATAAATGCCGCGCGGTCCGCGAATATCTGTACTGCCAGCCAGCTCAGGAGCAGCACTAACATTCCCATGATAAGCGAAAATAGCAGGGGATAACGACGCAACGGGCTCCTGATTAAACCCTCATAAGTGCCCACCCCAACGATCACGAAAGCCAGGCTGATGGCGACTGCAGAATCAGGATCCTGCAACCATTTATCACTTCCTATGAGGTACACCTGACTCTGGTAATAGTAGATCAGTACCATTAACGCGCTACCCGTAAGCCAGGTAGTGTAGGCCTCCCACTTAGACCAATGCAGATTATCTGGCCATCTTTCTGGTGCTAAGCGATATTTTGAAAACCGGTAGACTCCGCCACCATGGATAGCCCAGAAATGACCTTTTATTCCTGCCTTGCCTTCATCTGGTTGAGGCGGCTGCAGCGCATTGTCGACCAATACAAAATGGAATGAAGCACCAATCCAGGCGATACCCGCTAACAGATGTAACCATCGGAACACCAACTCAAGCCATTCGATTACATAGGCTTCCACTAAACTGGCTCTTGCTGGAATTGAATGTCACCCGATACGCTGGTCTGTTCGATCAGGCGTTCATCTCCCAGAATCATGTAGCAGAAAAGCTCATCTCTGATCTGTTGACACGTATTTACCCGCCTTGCTACCTGGGGGTTACGCGACGGATTCAGCAACACGAAATCCGCTTCTTTACCAGCACAGAAATTACCAATCCTGTCATCCAGATGCAATGCCCGGGCATTGCCCATAGTCGCCATATAAAAAGCCTCAAGCGGGTCCAATGAAAAACGCTGTAACTGGCATACCCGATACGCATCTCCCAATGTGCTTATCATTGATAAACTGGTACCAGCACCGACATCCGTGCCGATGGCAATGGGAATCCCTTTGTCCCTGACCGCCGGCAGCGGGAACAAGCCACTACCCAGAAAGAGATTGGAACTGGGACAGAATGCAGCAATACCACCCGTTTCAGCAAGCCGGACTAATTCGTTATCACTCAAATGAATACAATGACCGAATACAGACCGCGGCGTTGCCAACCCCGCTCGTTCATAAAGCGAGAAATAATCCAGGAAATCACTGTGCAGAGACCGCAACCAGTCTAATTCAGCCAGGTTCTCTGAAAGGTGGGTCTGCACCCAGATGTCTGGATAGGCAGCAGCCAAATCGGCGGCGCTGTGCAACTGTTGCTCGGTAGAGGTGCCGGCAAATCGAGGTGTAACCGCATAACCAAGACGGCCACGACCATGCCATTTCTTAATTAAATACTCACTATCAGCCTTACCCGTGGCCAGGCTATCGACCAAGTCAGAAGGCGCATTTCTGTCCATCATCACCTTGCCCGTCACTAACCGCATCGACTTGGCATAGGCAGCCTCAAACAGTACATCGGCAGAATGACGATGGCTTGTAGCATAGGTAAAGGCGGTTGTTGTGCCATGGCCTAATAAAAGATCGACAAACTCTACAGCGGCGGCTCGAGCATACGGCTCATCGGCAAACTTTGCTTCCGCGGGGAAGGTATAGTGCTGCAACCAATCCAGAAGCTGATCACCGAACGAGGCAATAATCTCGACCTGAGGAAAGTGCACATGCGCATCGATCAAGCCTGGCAGTAACAGCATCTCTGGATGGTGCTCACAGGCGTCCTCGTGCAGGCCATCGTTAAAAAACAGCTGGGCCGCATCAAACCGTTTAACATAGCCATTATCGATATGCAGGATGGCATCATCAAAATAATCAAATTCTGAGAAAACCGGGCTTGGAAAGTGTAGCCCTCTGGCTCTTATGAATCGTTGTTTCACCGCTTAACTGCCTCGATAGGTTGAGTAGCCGTAATGGCTCAGCAACAAGGGCACATGATAGTGATTTTCAAGTTCACTGGCCCTGAACGCGATAGCAATATCCTCATAAAAAGGGGCCAACCCCTGTTTAAGGAAATAGCTTTCCACAGAGAAAACCAGCTTATAGGTAGATGGCCGGAGTTCGAATGCATCTGACCAATTTAGGACCCGGCCGTCCGAATCGGTCAGCCCACTGGCTAGCGGCTTTTCTGATTCAAACAATTGCACGGCCACCCCTGCTGCCGGATTACCGGTCACCAGATCCAGAATATGTGTAGTAATTGCCGCTCTCGTCATAAGCTTGTCCTGTTGGTCATTTGTTCAGCTGAAACTGCTACCTGCCGGGTTTAGCAGACCACCTGCTCTGCCGGCGTTAACTTCCTATCTTATCTACCTGGAAGAGTCGTCTTAATCTCAACAAAGTAATTTTGTTTTGTTCCAGCGCATTCGTTTCAAGCTCCAGGTTTCGGTTGTTATTCAGCCTTTTTCTTAACAATGCAAGCATAGCTTCTGCTGATTTGCCCGTAGCAAATACAATAAAAATAAATCCAAACCTGCGCTCATATAGTTGGTTCAAATCTGCCAACCCATGCAAGGTTGCATCGCTTGCTTGCTGAACCTGTCCCTGTTCCAGTGAAGCCATCACGGCATACTTGTCACGCAGGACATCAAGATCACCGATTTTTGGATGAGCGGCAAAAGCTTCAAGCCAGGCTGTTTCATTCACAGAAAACCAGATCTCCGAGGCTAACTCAGTCAACGCCTGCACGCTTTTGAATGGACGTTCCGCCAGCAGCCGTGTCGCCCAGGCTCTTGAATGGCAGCACTCAAGTAATCTGGCAAGGGCAGTTTCAGCCGACATTGCATTGAATACTGGCAGCGTCATGGCTCTCTCAATACCTTTTTGATCGCCTTCCAGCTCACCGAAGACGAAGTCTGCTTCGGCTTTAGTGCAAGAACCTCTGCAGCAATTGAAACAGCGACCTCCATGGGAAGCTTGCCCGTGACTGTATCCAGGCCCACCGGACAGCGCCACCGGCCCATTTCGCTTTCCGGCATCTGATCCTGAATTAATCGCTGTCGAAATCGTTCTGCCTTGGTTTTAGACCCGATTAGGCCTATATAGGCAACTTCAGTTTCGTCCAACAGCGTTCGAACAAGCCGGTAATCCAGCTGATGGTCGTGGGTGACGATAACGGCAATCTGATCACGGCTTAACTGGCCTGCTATCTCTTCAGGCTGATCGCTCACCCGGATAGCAGCATTTGCCGGTGGTAAAGTTGGAAACATGTCTTTACGGGAATCGATCCAATCTATTCGGGCGTCACAGCCGGCCAGAATGGAAACCAATGCCTGGCCGACATGACCGGCTCCGAACAACGCTATTCTCAGGTTTGCTTGAGGAAAGATTTCAAGCAATACGCTGACACTACCACCACAACACTGTTGGACTTTCCCTGCCAGAGGGAAATGCTCAACCAACTGCGCCTGAACACCAATGGCCAGTAATTCCCTGGCACGCTTAACCACCAGCAATTCGAGGCGGCCACCGCCGATGCTATCGTAACCATCTTTTTCGGTAACAACCATCTTGCTGCCACCATCTCTGGGAGTCGAACCCGCCGTAGTCAATATGGTTGCTACTACAAATGCCTGGCCCTTGTTATGGCACTGATGGATGGCTTCCTGCCAGCGAAACGTCATCCTACCCGTCCCCTCTATTAACGGTCGCCAGGGCGTTTTGCATCGACCAATAAACCTGTTCAGGCGTTGCCGGAACTGCCAGTGGCGGGCTATAGGCATAGTCAGCCAGACTGGCACAAGCATCCCGCAACGCACACCAGACTGAAATAGCCAGCATCAATGGCGGTTCTCCAACAGCCTTGGATCGGTAAGCAGTCGGTTCTGGGTTCTCTGCAGCGTACAACTTAACGTTAAAATGTTCTGGGATATCAAATGCCGTAGGAATCTTATAATTTGAAGGACTGTCCGAAATCAATTTGCCCGAATCATCCCACAATAACTCTTCAGTGGTGAGCCACCCCATGCCCTGAACAAAACCACCTTCAATCTGGCCAATGTCCACCGCAGGATTGATTGACCGGCCCACATCATGAAGTATGTCCACACGAGTAACCCTGTACTCGCCGGTCAGGGTATCCACCAGAACTTCAGAACAGGCGGCCCCATAGGCAAAATAATAAAAGGGCTGGCCCTTACCTTTTTCTTTATCGAAATGAATATCCGGCGTCTTGTAAAAGCCAGTTGCAGAAAGCGAAACTCGATTTTTATAAGCCTGCTCTATGAATGCCTCAAATGACAAACATTGATCGTCAAGCTGCACCATACCATTGGTAATCACCATGCTATCAGACAAAAAACGCGCTTTGGCAAACGCTGCCAGGCGCTGCTTTATCTTTCGAACCGCATCCAGTGCTGCCAGACCGTTTAAATCCGTCCCTGCTGAGGCTGCAGTGGGCGACGTATTGGGCACCTTATCTGTTCTGGACGCGCTTATATTGATCAATCCAACATCAACACCTAGGTCGGAAGCCACTAATTGCGCCACCTTGGTATGCAGGCCCTGGCCCATTTCAGTACCACCATGGTTGAGCTGGATACTGCCATCCGTGTAGATATGCAACAAAGCACCAGCCTGATTGAGATGAGTTGTGGTAAACGAGATGCCAAATTTCACCGGCGTCAATGCTAATCCCTTTCGCTGAAAGCGCTGGTCGGTATTGAACGATGCACACTGAATTCGTCTTTTGCGATAATCACATTGCCTTTCTAATGTCTGAATCAGGTCTTTTATAGGCGATTCGGTTACCTTCTGGCCATAGGGTGTTTCAGTTTTGCTGCCTCCGTACAGATTCATCAGGCGGACATCAAGCGGGTCTATATTAACCTCACGCGCCACATCATCGAGCAGGCTCTCAACTGCGAGCATGCCCTGGGGTCCCCCGAAACCACGGAAAGCCGTATTTGAAACGGTGTTGGTTCTGCACAAATAACCGATTATCTCAGCGTTTTTCAAAAAATAGGCATTATCAGCATGGAACATTGCTCTATCAACAATACCCTCAGATAAATCAACCGAATATCCGCACAGCGCGGCCAGAGAAACTTTAAGGCCTGTTATTTCTCCCGATGCCTTAAAACCGACTTGGTAATGGCTCTGAAAATCATGCCTTTTACCGGTCTGAATCATGTCATCTTTGCGCGGCATCCTGTATTTCACGGTCCGGCCATTACGCACAGCAAACAAGGCAGCAATACAAGCGAGCGGTGCTGCCTGGGTCTCTTTACCACCAAAAGCCCCTCCCATGCGACGCACTGCCACCTGTACTGAGTGTTTGGCTATCCCTAATACGCCAGCAACTGTGGCTTGTATATCGCTGGGGTGCTGCGAGGATGTGAAGACCTCCACGCCGCCATCCTCTACAGGTACGGCAACACTGATCTGCCCCTCCAGATAAAAGTGTTCCTGGCCTTTGATATACAAAGCGCCACTGAGTTGAGCGTCACTTTCCTGCATGCCTCTTTCAACATCATTCAGAGAAAACTGTCGAGGCGGCAAAAGAAAAGCCTGTTCAGCCATAGCTTGATCAATACTAAGAATCGGTTCACACGGCGTATACTCGATCACCGCCCGACGTACAGCGGCTTCTGCCTGTTCCTGGTTCCCAGCTGCCACAGCAAACAAGGGTTGCCCGATAAAACTGATGTGCTGATCTACCAACAGCACATCACCTTCATAGACAGGTGATATGTCAGGGTTGCCAGGAATATCTGAAAATACCAGGGTGTCAACGACACCCGGAGAGCTGCGCACAGCGTCGAGATCGAGCTTGCTCAGTCGGCCAGCAGCGATACTGGCTTTACCTGTGCTGACGTATATTGTATTGGCTGGCAGGGGCAGGTCATCGATATAGACCGCCTGACCGGACACGTGCTTGGCGGCAGATTCGTGCGCTAGCGGCTGACCCGCTGAACTCTGCGTCGTTGCCTTGCTCGATTGCGATTGGTCTGTCAGCGTTCTGGCCATTAACTCATCCTACCGTGACTGCGGGCAGGATTTCCCCGCCTTGTTCGCGCAGCGCCCGGCTGAGCATACTGGCAGCCATGTGTGAACGATAATCAGCCGATGCCCGAACATCCGAAAGCGGATTAATCACCTCCTTGAGTAAAGCCTGGGCCCGACTGATACACGCCTGGTTCAACTCTTTACCCACAAGAAAATCCTCTACCGCCTTGACCCTGATAGGCATTGCAGCTAAACCGCCATAGGCAATTCTAGCTTCAAGGACCCGCGAGGACGACACATCAAGATAAAAAGCACCCATAACAGTCGAGATATCATCCATGGTTCTCTTGCTGTTCTTAAAGAATCGACGGAAGCCATTGAATGCTTCCAGGCCAATGCTCACTGCCCTTATATACTCGCCATCATTCAGTACGGTCTGACGATAACCCTTGAAAAATTCACCAACAGCAATACTTCTTTCAACACCTTGTGTTGAACGCACGATGACCGATGCATTCAAAACCATCAATAGTGGCGACATATCGCCAACAGGCGATGCCGTAGCGAGGTTCCCGCCCAGGGTGGCACGGTTACGAATCTGCGGCGAACCAAATCGCTTCAGAAACTGTCCCAAATCCGGCCAAATCGACTGACAGTATTGCTCAATAACCGAGTAACTCGCTGCTGCCCCGATCAACAGCGCCTTTTCTGAGATTGAACAGGCGTTCATTTCCTTTACTTCCAGACAGCTTACCAAACAATCCAGGGGCTTACCCTGTTGTGTCTTTTCCAGCAGCAGATCCGTTCCTCCCGCACATAACCTGGCCTGAGGCCAGCGCATAAGACTAGCGTCCAATTCCTGCAGACTCCCAGGCCTCATCATGATCGGGGCTTTCTTTACATCCTCGCCTGCGGCGACCGGCTCTGACTGTTCTGTATCCATTTGGCCGGGGATATCATTTGTTAAGCTGGCCAACGACTGGAATCGACTGCCCGTTTCAGCTATTTCTAATGCGGCCGCCATTCCTGCCTCGATAATGGGCTTATAACCGGTACACCGGCACAGGTTGCCAGAAATCGCTTCAACAACTTCCGTGCGCAGAGCGCGCGCTGGCGCCTGAATCATTGCCCCCTGCTTGCAGAATCGATTTTCTAACCAACCTGCCAACGACATAACAAAACCCGGTGTACAGAAGCCACATTGCGATCCATGCTTTTCGATCAGCTGCTGCTGAACAACATGTAACCGCGGATCCGCAGTTAAGCCTTCTACAGTGATCACTTGCTTCCCGGTTAATTGCAGTAAGGGCGTGATGCAACTGTTAACGGTGATAAAAGGTGCTTCTCCTTCCTTGGCACCGAGCAGCACCGTACAGGCACCACAATCGCCGGAAGCACAGCCTTCCTTAGTACCCGTCAACCCGTTCTGCCTTAAATACTGGAGCAGGGTAAGCTGCTCGCTGCTCACGATATCCATGGTTTCGCTATTGATATCAATTTTCAATTTCTTGACCATTTAGTCAGATTCTAATATATTCTACCAAATTATCTAAATTTTCCTAGTATTTACAGTAATTTAATACATATTATGATTTAACTATTTTCTGTCCAAATGGTTAAGTATAGGAACTGAGGCGTACCCAGACGTTGGCTAATCGTCATAATCGAACAATACAGAAACAACAGATTCTGACTGCTGCAAAACAGGAATATGCCCTGCGTGGCTTTTCAGGAACAAGAATGCAGGCCATTGCAGACCGAGCAGGCATGCCAAAAGCCAATATCCATTATCATTTTAAGAGCAAACAAGGACTCTATCTTGCAGTCCTCGATCAGATAATCGATACCTGGAACCAGCCTTTCGAATGGGTGAGTGCTGATGATGATCCGGCAGAAGCATTGGATAATTTTATCCGAAACAAGGTTCAGCAATCTTATAATGATCCCGCAGCATCGAGGCTCTTTGCCAGCGAGATCATCCAGGGCGCGCCCCATTTGCAGGAATACCTTCGCCATCGTATGCGGCCCTGGGTTAAGGCCAGAGTTGCCGTCATCGAGAATTGGATAAAGGCGGGCAAAATGCGGGAAACCGATCCTTATCAGTTAATATTCATGATCTGGGCCAGTACCCAGCATTACGCTGACTTCCAGGCACAGGTACTCGCCATTCTTAATAAGGCCGAATTTGACTCAGACCTACTGCAAGAAACCGCCAGTTTTATCAGCGGCATGATCCTGAGGGGATGTGGTTTGTCGGTTAAAGACAACAAGCCTTGAAAACCTGGGTCAAAAATCCACTGGCCATCTGGACCGGAAACGAGCTGTCCGCGCCTGATGGCCTGCTCATTGAAGACTGCCTTATCAAGGAACTGGTGGTTGGCACACCTAGTTCATATGACCAGGTCTTTGATGCCTCAAACCTGGTCATCCTGCCCGGCCTTATCAACTGCCATCATCATTTTTACCAGACTCTGACTCGAGCACTTCCAATAGCCGCCAACCTGAAACTATTTCCCTGGCTGCAAAGCCTGTATCCAATATGGGCAAACCTGACCCATGATGCGATTAAGGCAAGCTCAGAACTGGCCATCGCTGAGCTTCTGTTATCCGGTTGCACCACGGTATCTGATCATCACTATGTGTTTTCGGACCAGTTAACTGACAGCATCGATATCCAGATACAGGCGGCTAAAAAGCTTGGGATTCGTGCTGTTTTATGTCGTGGCTCCATGAGCCTGGGTGAATCGTCAGGCGGGCTGCCACCGGATTCTATTATCCAGACTGAAGACCAGATTCTGCGGGACAGTGAACGGTTGTTAAATCAATACCATGACCAAGCCGAACAGGGCGCCATGGTTCAGATTGCCCTGGCACCCTGTTCTCCCTTCTCAGTCACGCCCTCGCTGATGTCCAACACTGCAGAACTGGCGGCCACTCACGGGGCCAGGCTACATACCCATCTGGCAGAAACAGAGGATGAAAACCGCTTCTGTGAGGACACATTTAATATGCGCCCTTTAGATTACCTGGAAAGCAGAGGCTGGCTGCATCAAAATACCTGGCTGGCCCATGGAATCCATTTCAACGATCAGGAAATCAACCGTCTCGGATCTGCGGGAACCGGCATCTGTCATTGCCCGACATCAAATATGATACTGGGCTCTGGCACCTGCCGCTCATTGGAGCTTGAGGCGGCCGGTAGCCCCGTTGGCCTGGGCGTGGACGGCTCAGCATCCAACGATGGATCTAATTTAATGCAGGAAGCAAGGCAGGCACTGCTGCTTGCTCGGCTTTACTATGGCGCCGACCGCATGACTGTTGATCACAGCCTCAGATGGCTGAGCACAGGCGGAGCTCGCTTGCTGGGACGCACCGACATAGGGCAGATAGCACCCGCGATGCAAGCAGACCTAGCCCTTTTCAGTCTTGATGATCTACGATTCTCAGGCGCAGCAGATCCGTTGACGGCTTTGATCATGTGTGGCGCTCACACAGCTGAACATGTAATGGTGGCGGGAACCTGGCGCGTTCTAAACCAGCAACTGGTCGATACCGACCTATCACAGATCAAAGCAAACCATCAACGTGCTGCAACCAGCTTGCTATCGAGCGTTCAATCCTGAATGGATGGTAGCTGCTGGGCATAACCGGACCAGCCATCAACCAGGGCCTCGACAACGTAACTGCCAACCTGGTAGGCCGCTTCAAGTGCCGGCAAACCACGATCCGGGTATTCGGCAGTGACACTCCAGGCAGCACTTTCTCCCGGCGGAGGCACCGTATAGTTACTGACTGTTCTTAGCACCAGAACCCGTTCCGCATCGACCAGCCCTATTCTATCCAGACGATGCAAAGCCGTCAGGGTGCCACTATCCTCCATATTGGTCGTCATGAAATTCATATCAGGTGTTGAATAAACCTGCACCCAGTCATTAGCCCACTGGTTCATCAGTTTCCCATGCCAGTAGGTACTGGAGGACAAGGTCTCCCCCTGAACGATTCGAGCCGGGCCTGCTGCGCCAGGATAGTTTTTGAATTGGCTGGAAAAACGTTGTGACGCCGGGTATTCAACTAATTTAACGTTCTGACTGAGCCAGTTGGCCCAAGCTACCAGTTGAGCATTGAGCTGGAAGGAGATCGTATTAACGGTCCATCCCAGGGTGACATCATCGCCTGGCTTTGCAGGGCTTCTTGCTCCAAGGGGGATTAATCCATAGGGCCATTCCTGTGGAATTTCACGGGCATCGATTTCGTATAACAGGTCGCCATCGATAACATGACGTGCCCACACGGCGGACCCCAGGGCAACATCAGCAGGATCTCCGCCCGCTATTCCGGCGATCAGCCAATAAGCCTCTGACAAATCAAAACGAGCATCAAACCCGAGCGCCATAATCGACGCCGTAGCGTTGGAAATACCGCCCCCCGTGCACACCCCCAGAATGCCGCGCTCGTTGTATCTCAGGGGGTATTCACCCACTGGAAACGAAAACTCCTGGTCAAGCGGCGTCCGCTCCACCCAGAACTGGTATTCTCCTGGTCTGTCACCCGTTATCTGTCCCGTTTCGTACATACTGACCACCACGACTTTAACGGGAATACGACCAGGCCCTGACACTTCAGGTATCAGCTCTGCGTGACCACAGGCAACCCAACACACGAAAAACAGATATTTAGCGCAGCATACTCGCATTGATTTAATCGCCCTCCAGTAAAGCAACCTGGCTCTTGCCAAACGAACAAACCCGGTCTACCACCGGAAAAGTTAACCTATCACTAGGCTGCGTGGTTTTGCGCTCAAGCAGGAACCAATCGATACAATGATATTGTTAGTAGTGCTATAGCGAATCATCCCCAAGGGTACAAAATAAAGACCCGTAAGGACAACCATGAATCTTTTAGTCTCCCTGTAGAAAACCAGATATGCTTTAATATTCACTGTGCAAGGTTGGCCGAGCAGATACTTACTTGCAACGGGCTTGGTAATACCATGGCAGTACGCCGGCAGAGATCTTATCCAGATGAGGCTGGATCGATAGCTTATAGCCAGCGCCCTCTACGTGAAGACTATTGGTTAAGAAAAGAAACATGCCTGAACTACTGGACTTATTAAAACCGAAGCAGCGATTATTTGTAGCAGGCAGCAGTAACGAGCCAACTGCACTGCTAAACCATCTAGCCCAGCTTGAGCTTCCAGGTCAATTGGAATTTATTCAGTTCCCGCTTGCAGGCCATAACAATATCGACTTTACTCAATTCAATGCCACCGCTGTTCTGACAACCTTTTTCATGACACCATCACTGGCCGGCGCAGATCCCAGGCGATTACAGTTCCTGCCCATGCAGATGCGGGCCGTCTACGACTACCTGTCCCGTAATCTAGACGTAGCACTACTGCAGATTGCAAGAGACAGGTATGGTGTTCTGCGACTAGGCCCGAATGTTGATTTTGCTCAAGCCGTACTGAGTTCCGCTAAAGTAATCCTTGCAGAACTCAATCATGGAATCACCGCACCCGCCGGTTGCCCCCGGATAGATCTGGGTCAAATCGATTTCCTATTCGAATCAGAACGTCCTCTACGGCAACTGGCAATGCCTGCGATCGATACCAGTGCACATCAGATAGGGACCTATGTCGCTGACCTCATAAATGACGGGGACTGTATTCAAACAGGGATTGGCGCGATTCCAACTGCCATCCTTAAACAACTCGAAGCAAAGTCAGATCTCGGTTTTCATGGTGGTTTAATCGATGATGCTGGCATGGCCCTGATACGCAATGGCAATGTTACAGGCAATCGAAAATCTCTGGACAAGGGATTGCACATAACGGGTATGGCCCTGGGCAGCAACGATCTGCTCGACTGGCTGGCTGACAACCCCTCGGTTGTCTTTCGTGGTGCCAACTACACCCATGAAATTGCCGTCATACGTCAATTGCCGAATTTTATTTCGGTGAATTCAGCAGTAGAAATCGACCTGTACGGCCAGGTCAATGCGGAATATGCCGGGGGCAGACAGATCTCAGGTACCGGCGGGTCTGTAGATTTTATGCGGGCAGCTAAAGCATCATCCGGCGGGCGGTCCATAGTAGCGATGAGTGCCACTGCTCGGCGTGGCACTGTATCCCGGATTGTACCCCACGCGGAAATGGTGACTGCTTTACGGACGGACGTCGACATCGTGGTGACTGAATATGGCACTGCCGATATCAAATATCTGCCAATTCAAGCCCGCGCAGAAGCGCTGATTAACATAGCAGCACCGCAATTCAGAGATGATCTGCGACGAGGACTTAACTCGGGATAAACTCCCCTGGCTTATCTAAGGCTGGCACTCTGAAATCAATAGAGATAGCTTATTTCATCATTGACAAAAGTATATCGCGGTTGCTTATACCAGCCATAAATCAAAGACCATCTTGGTTCTTTATGAATCTTGGTCTGGTAAACCTCGAGCTCGCCTGACTCCGGAGATAACCAGAAATCTATGTCATATATCTTTTTTGGTTTACCCACTACATGAAAATCTGTACACGCAAAATAGATACTGCTGCCAATCTGGCGAACGGGATCGTGCACCTTGATAAATCTCAAACTTAGCATTTCCTCAGTCTGCTCATCTTTAATGAGGAATATGCCTTCATTATCAAGTTGATCTGCAATATGAACTGATACCGCAGCCTTTATGTCCTCCGCGTAGAACTGATGCAAATCACTATCAGAGGAAATTGGTTCAGGGGCTGATTCTGCCAAAGCCGGCACGCCAAAGCACAGCAGTATGCCGATGATCCGGCTGCACTGATATTTCATTCCCTTCAACTATAGTCAGCAAATCCAACCGTGACTTAAGCGCTAGTTCTCTGCAGGAACCTCATTACCCGCATGCTCTTTGGAAGCCGCAGGCTTGCCACCATGTTCCTTAGCAGCAGCCTTGTCAGATTGCTCTTTGACAACTGCAGCCTTGCCACCGTGTTCCTTGGCAGCAGCAGGCTTGCCACCATGTTCCTTGGCAGCCGCAGGCTCACCACCATGTTCTTTAGCAGTCGCAGCCTTGGCACCTTCCTCACTCGACATGACCTGCAACGGCACTAGCAACAAGCACATTGCAAAAAGCCTCTTGGTTCCTGACAGCCTAGTTAAAAATTTCACTATCCACTCTCCTTTGAATGTGGCACCGTTATAGAGTAGCAGCAGTTAAGCAGGATTCAATGCCTATTTTCTAAAATTCGAGTTTCAACTCTTAGCGGCTCTGCAGCAAATTACTGTCATTTACCGGCTCAGATAGCCATGCCTTAACCGAAAATGCTTCTTGTCTCACTTCTGGCAGACCTAGTGAACCTTCTTGACTGGTTGTTGCCCCGCCCCTTGCCGGGCAATTATAACTCCCAAACCAGCGATCCCAGAGGCTTAATATTGTACAGAAGTTTGCATCGCCAAATGCTCTGTCTACAGCATGATGGGAGGCATGATAGCGAGGCGTCACAACTACCATTGACAGGTATTTATCAATGCGGTCAGGAAAGTCGATATTGCTGTGATGAAACTGGGATGAAAAACTAATTAGACTCTCAAAAACAAACCAGGCGATCACAGAGGGCCCCCATATTACAATCCAAAGAGCCTTTATCAGCGTCGAGATAACCAGCTCTCCAGGGTGAAACCTTAGAGAAGTGGTAACATCCATACTGGTATCAGTGTGATGTGCTTTATGAAATCGCCACAATATTCGAACCCGGTGATTGACGCGATGCCAGAAGTAATCAAACAAATCCAGAACCAACAGTGAAACCAATAACTCCGTGTAACCAGTCAATCCCAGCCACCGAGACAAGCCCCAACCCTGCTGTTCAACTAATACAAACCACAGCAACAACGGCACATAAACAAAAAATCGAATGAAAATCGTGTTTGCTAGAGCAATGCCACCATGGAAGATCAAGCGCTGCAATCTACCTGGCGGCCTGGACCGGCCCGGCAGGAACGTTTCAATAACCAGCATCAGCAGCAAACCGCCTAAGAAGGCAACTAACTTTCCGGTATCAAGGTCGGTATCCATCGACTGATTATGCTGCCTGTCCTACCGTTAAGTAAACAACGCCTGATCAATCCAGTTCAAGCCGTTTACCTAGGCAATGGCTAAAGTCATTCAGCCACCGTAACAGCGCTTCATCACCTCATCGAAATAAGCAATGCAACGGCGGTTATCTGACTTCATGCAGACTCTGTGGACTGGCCTTGAATCCAGCAGTGCTGTTCTACCGCGCTGCTCCCCGTTCAGAACGCATTGTACATTACCTTGCAGATCGTCAAAAAACTCAGGTCGCGCAAGCCTTAGTACTGCGGTTGAATCATGGATAGGGAAAGCATCAACAATACCTTTGCTGGCATGGAAATCGAGGTAGCATTTTTTGACAGTTCGGAGAAACAGACCGGCATCATCCAACTGACCGGTGACGTCCTCTAGATGATCCTTTGTCATCTGATTCGACATGGTGGCATCCAGGCCAACCATGACCAGCGGTACACCGGATTCAAAAACACACTGGGCAGCTTCCGGATCGCCGTGGATATTAGCTTCCGCCCAGGCAGTCACATTGCCAGCAACCTTTAAGGCACCTCCCATTATGACTATTTCCGAGATTTTTTTATCTAAACCAGGGGCCTGTAACAACGCCAGGGCAATATTGGTAAGACGACCTACCGCCAGGAGGGTGATATCCCCTGCATTAGCCTCAACTTCTCTAATGATGAAGTCAACGGCGGATTCTTTTTCTGAATCTATGGAAATGAACCCCCGGTCAATATCACCGAGTCCGTTCTTACCATGTACAAAATCCGGATAGGCCTCTTCATTGTCGCCGTTTAACCCTTTTCCGGCCCCCTGGTAAACTTTATAGGGCAGTTTAAAGCGTTCACAAATATACAGCGCATTACGGGTGCAATCTTCAATACTGGCATTTCCGAATACCGTGGTAATTCCCCTGATATCAAGGTCAGATATGGCATGCAACAGCAACAGCGCCATGGCATCATCAATGCCCGGGTCTGTATCAAATATTAACTTCTTCATAGCGTTGTTTTCTTTCACCTAAATACCTGTTCGTAGCGTTGCTTTCTTTAGCCTAAATACTTATTCGCGGCGTTGTTTTCTTCCAACTATACGCCTATTCATAGGGTTGCTTGCGTTCACCCACTGGCTTATTCATAGTCTTGAGCCGCTCAGTCAATGACTTACCTATGAGCCGCCGCTTGGGCTCTGTAACGGCACAACCCAATTGCTCATCCAGGAGCTGCTGGCTGTTCCTAAAGTGACCGCCGGCAATAAAACGAAGATGAGCCTTGGCAGGGCCGGGTTCATCCGCTGGACAAACGCGAACCTTAATGCCTCAGTATCATACTTTGCAGCGGCCTGGCTTTAACGACTTGGCCCTTGATCTGCGCCAACGGGTGATAAGGCTTTTGCTGCAATCCAGCAGCGGCCACCACACACTGCCCGGCATCCCGGTAGTCAAGCGCCGCACTCAGCCTTGCCTCGGCACTATCGCCCAGGCTGTGGCTCAGGTCATCCTCCACATAGCAGCCAGGAATCAGCGTGCCAGCGAAATCAGGATCGATGTCAGCAGGTGAAAAACCATCGGTATAGTCGCCAAAACCCAGGGCATTCACGCCGCGGAACTGAATAGTAAAATAGGTCGTACCACAGTTATCTATGGCATAAAAACCATACGGCTTGCCACAGGTTGTATCACCGATGAGAACGACCTCGGTGCCAATGCCGCGCAAACCATTAATTACCGCTTCACTGGCCGAACAGGTACCACTGCCGGCGAGGATAAATACCCGGGTGAGGTTCAATTTAGGCAGTGGTGTCCCTGCGGGCACAGAAAACCCGGGCGCCGCCGACGTAAACAGGGTTGGTGACAGCGAGGCACCCGTGATCGGGTTCCTATCAGGATACTTGTCGTTAAACTCCAACTCGCTGAAGGTGTGACCAGTGGCGAAGTCGCCAGCAATCATCGATGCCAGGGCATTGGCAATATCCAGGTAGCCACCACCGTTATAACGCATATCAACGATCAGGTCGCTAACCTGAGCAGCGGCAAAGGTCTCAAACGCGTCAATCAGCAGGGCCTCGGCGGTGGCAATATGCTCGTTAAACAGCATGTAACCTACCATGCCACTGGCAGTATCGAAGGTCTTCACCGACTGCACCGGCGTCAGGGTTACTTCTTCGCTGACCAGGGTGACTGTGCGTGGCGCCGCGGCGTTTAAATCAAGGAATACAAATTCATGGGCCTCACCCAGGGTCTCCGGGAACAAAGCAGCATTGAGGGTATCGACATCGCTGCCGTTGACAAAATCAACGCCATCAACCTCAAGCAGTTCGGCCCCGCGGGCAAGGTTTGCCGCCGCCGCAGTCGTGCCTGGCTGGACCAGAGCGACCAACCAGCTTCGTGGCGATGAACTGCTGACTCTGAAAAATTCAATGCCATAGCCCGCTGAAATACCAGACTGGGAAAGCTTCTCCCATGCCTCGGTATCGTAGGTAAAGTGAAATTTGTCCTTGGGGTTGCCCGAAGGCGTTGTTTCAAACGTCTTCATTAGATCAAAATAGTCCAGGGCATCATCTATCGTGCCCGGATCCACATCTGTGATTTCATCATACCAGAGATAGGTATCGTTGCTGTACGACCTGAGCCAGAAATTC
The DNA here is from genome assembly GCA_012960535.1 of Gammaproteobacteria bacterium. GTDB lineage: Bacteria > Pseudomonadota > Gammaproteobacteria > Pseudomonadales > Azotimanducaceae > UBA9926. The sequence continues at coordinate 1,006 of DUBB01000002.1, read as the reverse complement.
TCATCTGTGACGGCCCCCTGAACATCTGGAAAACTACCCGATCTAGGTTCGGCACACATTGCATCGTAATCAGAAGCAGGCTTGAAAGAGCCAGCGGTCCAGTTAGAAGTAGATCCGGAACCTGTCGTTGCAGCAGGAGCAGATGAGTTTCCGCCGCCACCACCACAGGCCACCAATAGCGTAAGCAACATAGTTGTCAGCCCAAACCTGGTTGCAAACAACACCATTTCCACCTCCAGGGCTCATTTTACTGGCATTACGTCTGCGAACTATATTTTAGTATATGGCCACACATTAGCATAACCCAGCTCAATACCCGATTTCCGCTCCGCTGCTGACAAAAAAAAGCCCTCAAAAAAGAGGGCTTTTTAGAATAAATGCCTGACAATGACCTACTCTCACATGGGAACTCCCACACTACCATCGGCGCTAAGTCGTTTCACTACTGAGTTCGAAATGGGATCAGGTGGTACCAACTTGCTATTGTCATCAGGCAAACTGTGTGCCCATCAGGGCAATTCGTTAACCTACCCCAAAACTCTATTGGCCATCTGATGACCATCTGAATCCAGGGATGAGTTGCTTAAAAAAGTGAACAAGTGAAAAGTCATTAACATCCTGATAAGCCTGCTGGTGAACCAGCGCAGCCTACCTAATTCAAGCTATATCCAATCAATCAATTGAGCGAACTCACCATGGTGAATTCATTCAAGTTATATGATCAAGCCTCACGAGCAATTAGTACGAGTTAGCTCAACGCTTCGCAGCGCTTACACACCTCGCCTATCAACCTCGTAGTCTTCGAGGGCTCTTTAGGGGACTTAAAGTCCCGGTGAGATCTAATCTTGAGGGGGGCTTCCCGCTTAGATGCTTTCAGCGGTTATCCTGTCCGAACGTAGCTACCCGGCAATGCAATTGGCATCACAACCGGAACACCAGAGGTTCGTCCACTCCGGTCCTCTCGTACTAGGAGCAGCTCCTCTCAAATCTCAAACGCCCACGGCAG
>DUBB01000001.1 GCA_012960535.1 Gammaproteobacteria bacterium | reverse complement strand
CGCCGCTGACTATGGGTTGGAAGCCACGGCGATCCCCTTGAAGCGCAAGAGCATTAAATCCATGGCTGCCATCCGCGCTGTCTTTGCCGATTGGCGCCCCGACATCGTCAACACCAGTCCCACGATGACATAAAAACCGATGTAATTACCCAGATAGCTGCCATTGTCTATCTTCGATACTTGCCCCGCGTAGTATAGGCAATTTGCCAGGGTGATAATGATAGCGATGCCAATGATCACGGTTTGCCGCCACTGTTTCACCTTGACAATCGGCATCACGGCACACCATCCGAACCAGAGCATGAAGGCAATATCTGAAAATGCTGCAACCTCCACATAACCCAGAGAATTGGCCGCTCTCGCTACTGCCCACAAACAGAAGAGAGCAAACAGGCCAGGACCGGAAATTGTTTCGATCCCTGTCCAGTTGCGAACTGATGTCAGTAAGAATCCGGCTATGACCGCCAGGGTGTAACCGAACAGCATTTCGTGTGCATGCCATGCAGGTGTCAGGACAGCGGATCCGATATACCTGGAATACTGTCCCCACCAGAGAATCATAACCAGGACGCCATAAATACCGGCGCCCAGGAAAAAGGGACGGAATCCCAGGTTGAACAAGGCAGAGCCCGTAAACTTTCGCAGCTCTTCTTTCTCTGTAATCGATATTTTCATGGCAGTGATCCTACCTCATATTGACTTATGTCATCACACATGAGTACTTCTCTTGCTACGATTAAGGACAATTTTTGCTATACAGAGGCTCGATGACGAATGGCAGATACAATAGATGGTGGTGAACTCTGTGTGAAAACCCTAAAGGCGGCGAACGTGAAGGATATCTTTGTCCTGCATGGTGGTCACCTGGACCCCATTTTCCAGGCGTGCCTTGACCACGATATCCGACTTATCGATACCCGTCATGAAGTTGCTGCAGGTCATGCCGCCGATGCTTATGCCAGGCAGACAGGACGAATCAGTGTAGCGATGGCCACGGCCGGGCCCGGATACACCAATATTATTACAGCAATCACCCAGTGTTACCTTGATTGCACTCCGGTACTATTTATCATTGGCGCCTCTCCCCTACGGGATGCAGAACGCTGGCCACTGCAAGGGGGTATTGACCAGGTTGCCATGGCAAAACCAGTGACAAAGTGGGCAATGCAGGCAACTCGAACCGAACTGATTCCGCATCTGATCAGCCATGCTATCCATGAGGCCACCAGCGGTCAGCCAGGCCCAGTTTTGCTGGAAATACCCATCGATGTATTGTTCAACCAGACTGAGCCTGAAAAAGCTCCCATACCTGAAAGCATATTACCCGTGGCGTCACCAGCACCCAGCGAATCTACACTCAAAGCAGTAATTTCAGCCCTTACTGGAAGCCTCATAAATGCTGTCATAATTGTTTCCGTAGTAAGTCTCAGTATTTTTCTGGATTATTTTCAAGTTTTATGAATATTTCAAGTGCTTCTTTAAATTTTGAGTTTTCGCTTTCAATAACTGTTCCTGAAAAATCAATACCAGGTATA